>NZ_LNYE01000022.1:0-272249 GCF_001467695.1 Legionella gratiana | reverse complement strand
AAGTGTTGATTTGTTCGGAACAAATTATGATTACTTGTTGAGGTCATAGAAAGGGCTAGAAACTCTTTAGTGGGTAAAAACTTAATGATTTCACCTTTTATAACATTGGGCAGCTGATTAAAATGTTCAAATTTATCCTGCATGACTTTTCCTGTAGATAATTAAGTTTTGCATTATATTTAGTCATGTTGTTTTTGTAAACACCATTGATGAGTTACTTCAGCGCATCTTAATTGTAAATCTGTTCATTTAAATCACTTGATCATTCATAAAATTGGTCTTTATTGAAGACAAAATAAAAATACTTTGGATGATAAGCAAAATGACTATTGGGTGAAGTGTCATTGTTTGCTTACATTAATCTGAGGTCACCCCCCCCATGGGTGAAATAGCTGCGCGCGAAGCAATTTCTTCAGTTGAGTGTTTGGAAATTCTTTTACATCCTTGGATAGGTTATTTAATCCTTCCTTTATTTGCTTTAGCGAATGCGGGAATACCATTGTTTTCTTGGATTTACAATGGCAATTTTTATTGCGAATTTATCTTTTAATCAAAATATTATTATCGCAGCACGTTTGGTATACTTCTGGCAAGTATTTTATGTGGTTTGGTTGGCATTATTGCATTCTTAATTTACAAATATTTTTCTTCTCCCAAAATATCAAAAAAGCGTCAATCAACATTACGTGTAATGTTTTTTGCAACGCTGCCCGTTATATTGCTTTTTGTAGGAGATTTTTACCCCGAGGCAATGCGTCATCACAATATGAAGACGAATTGCTCGATTGATAAGCTATAATAAAGATGTAGGATATTATTGATAACCAGGCCACTATATGCCACTAAATAGCTTAGAGGAATTTAGACTAATATTGTCAAAAGAAAATAAATCAGATTCCGAAATTAATGAATTAAAGGAAATATTGAACAACAGTAATCATCCTTGGGTTAATTACACCCATGGGAATGGAAATAATCTTCTTCATGAGGCTTGTTCTTTAGATAACAAAATAATAGTAAATAGTTTATTAGAGTTTTCATCAGAAGAAGTAAAAGATAAACTAATTAATAAAATAAATAATGCCGGTTTCAAACCTATTCATTATGCATGTGCTTGGTCTTCTCTCGATATTGTATCTAATTTAATTAAAAATAACGCGAATCCTAAAGAAAAAGCTAAAGATGGGACTCCTGCTTATTATTATGCACATGAAAATGGCAATGTGATTGTGTTAAATTATTTGCTAAATGATCTTCCATGGAAAGAAGATGAAGAATTCTTTTTTAAGCAAGGGGATTTAATCAATAAATTTAAAGATAAATCAATGGATTCGGAGTTTGCATGTAACGCATTATGTTTAGCACATGCTGTGCATAATGAAAAAAATAACAAAGAAAATTATATTAAAAAATTGCTCCTGGCTTCAATAAAGGGAGAATATAAAATTACTTTATCTGATAAATACAATGGAAGTCCCAAAAAAGGAGAAATTTTAATCTACACAGAAGGTAATACTATTTTCTATCAGTTGCTTAATAAAAAGGAGACGAAAATAGAGGGTTCTTTTATACATAAGAATATTAATAAAGATAATATTGATGAATTTAAAAAAATAGTTATGAATTATCTGCATGAACAAAAGATACTTCCACCCAGCAACATAGGCCAACGTTTGTCTCTCTATCAATTATATTCAGATGATTATAATCTTGGTAAAAATAAAGAAAACATTGCTACAAAAGAATTATATGTGTCAAATAAAGAAGCTCTTAATACTGCTCCAGAAGCAATTGAAGTATTTAAAAGTTTAGCTAATTTAATGTCAAATAATTGTGAAAATGGCAACATCATAGGACTTAGATTTAATGTACCTACAAAAAATTGTCTTCATATTGTATCGTTAAGAAAAATTAATACGGATGAGGGTGAGAAATACCAAGTTTTTGATCCTAATGATGGTTATCATAAAGCAGTTAACAAAGAAGAGCTTTACTTAGAAATTAATAAGGTAATGCATAGATATTATTATAGTAATAATAATGGTGAGGCAAGTTTTACTTTTAATGTTAGCAACTTAACTAAACGTGCAAAAGGCTTAAATTTAGTCCAAGAAAACAAAGAAAATTATGATAAAAAAACGAAGCATTTGATTTTTCCGGAAGGTGAATTAAAGAATAAAATTCATGAAATACATCGAGATGAACGATTTAATTTTAGAATGTTTCTGAATTTATATAATAATTATAAAAAACATGGTAGAGAGAACGAGTTTATAGAGAGTTTAAAAAGCGACTTAGAATGGGCATTAAAATCATTGATAAACAAACCAATTAAAAACTGGAATGAAGTTTATGAATTAATCAAAAAGATGGTAGGAGTGGATGAAATAAAGAAATATTCACAGGATTTAATCCTTGAATCTAGTAGAGCCAAGAATTTAGAATGTTTAAAGGATTATTTAACTTTAATAGAGAATAAGGACGATCTTTTAAATATTTATAAGGAATTTTGCTCCAAAATATTTACTCTTAACAACTATTCGTATATTCATATTGATGATATTTCTGAATTTGAACCAGTTATAATTCTTTTTAAAAATAAAATAAGTGAGCTCATACAGGATGATAATGAGAGAGAAGAGAGTATTAATAAAATAAAAGACACGATTGAAACCATATATAAAAACGTTGAAATTGAGTTTGGAGATGAACTTGATGATGAAGTATCTCAATATCTTAATAAGATGAGAGAATTATTGTTTCAAGTCCAGCCTCAGCCAAAAATAAACCTTAATGCAGAAGAACAATTACCCCAAATTCAGACTCAAATAATCCCTGAAAATGAAAACACATCCTCTATATTTAATTCAAAGTTATCTAAAATAAATAAGATCTGGGAAAGGATTAATAATGATCCAAGTCTTTCTGATTTAGAAAAAGATTTTATAAATAAATTTTATACTGAATTAAAGAAAGTTATTGATAATGGTTTAAAAAATAAACATTTGGTTGATAATATCGAAAAGAACATACAGACTTGCCTGGATCAAACATTAGATGAATCAAAAAAAATACCAAGAACAAGTGGATTTTTTGGATTTATAAATAAAATATTTGAAGTTTTAGGTCGAGAAAAACCTTTTACTATTGATAATAAAAAAATAATTGGCAAAATTAACGATATAAAATCTGCACTGCAACAAACAAAAACTGAGAGCACCACATCAGATGATCATCAAATCAAGCAGGAGAATACGTTAAATTAAATGGATTCTAAGTCTAGTAAACATTTTAATAACCGCTTGGGCCATAAGTTAGGTTGTTCTAAGTTAGATAAATGCCTGCATTAGGTGATACTCTACTCATCGGTACTGCATTGATTTTCAGTATACTGCGCTTTGTTCTTGTGGCTCGCCAGTGTCTAAAGGCTTGTTTGACGGTTTCTAGTTTATTGGTGCCATTTATCATTAAGTCGCCTCCTAAAATCATTGAGGCTATAGGCTAAACAACAACTCTGTCTTTAGTCACGCTCGTTTGCCGAAAACTCAGGATACTTTAATGAATGAGCATGTGAAATAGATTTTTCCGATCTCCTAAGTCGGAAACATTCTGTGGAATGTTATTGTGCAGATTTTCATATGAGTAACTCGGCCAATTCTCTATCCAACTCTAGTGCTCATCAATCGCTAGCCCATCTAAAAATGAACTAATATAGAATAAAAGAGGAGTAAATTAACCTTAGGGAGTTAAAAATGAATCATTATAGATTACGAGTAATGGATAAGGAAACAATAAAAATAATTAAAGATATCGGTGGTTACGAAAACCTTCTTGAAAATGGCCAGGATACTTGGGCTAATACTGAAGAGGACGCTAGAGTGAAATTAGTGGAGCAAAACATTTTTTCTGATTTTGGAAGAAATCGAGGACAACTACACCCAAGTAAAGAATGTTATAGGGGATTAAATGATATTTGGACTGACCCAAATAAAGTCGATATAAAACTTATTTGATTCTTGATTAGGATAGACCAGTTTTTCTAACTTAGTAGGGGTTATAGGTAACATCTATAGAAGAATAACAACGTGACTTTGATTAAGTATAATAAAACTCAAAATCCCTAATAGTTGCCCAAAAAAATGTAGGCAAAAAAAATTGATTTTAAATGCATAGCTCAAAAGCTTTATATCAGCCAATCAGAAGTAACTAAAAGTATTAAAAGATTAGAAGTGCTTAATATACATTATTTCGAACCATGATGTGGGAAAAGTAGAGAGACTCCCCGAGAGCCCATTTAAATCAAAGCTTAACTCAAAATTTACCGTCTCATACAAGTTGCGGTGACGAAACCTGATTAGTTGAATTAGTCCCTATTGAAATTCATGATATATATTATTAGTCAATTAAATGTTACAATCTGAATTGGTAAATTTAATTATTCAATCTTTTTTCTTCTTATTGCCTATCTTGGGAAATTCATTTTTATCCTGAAATTTCTTTTTATTACCTCATAGTCATTAGGAGCAATTAGCTATTTCTATAGGATATCTATGAGCTACCAAACGTGCCATTATTGTTTAGAAATTAAAAATGATTTTTCATTAAGAGGTAAATCTCGAGCTAAAAATGGAAAATTCCTTTGCTATCAACTCTGTCCATCATGCACTCAAAAATTAATTAGCATTAATAGTTTCTCTGATAAAGAAAGCCGTCAATTTTTTATAAACGCAGTAAAAGAAAACGCTCAAAAATTTCCCATATATGTTGATGAATAAGTCCTTAAGATTAAGGTAATTTAAGAGCACATTAATAGGAATTGGTTCGAAATTCCTTTTCAATCAGATGCGTTTTGTTATTAGTAATTTGACCATTGTAATTACCAAATTCTCCATCTTGCTGGGTTAGCATCCAAATAAAAAGAGAGTCTAAATTATTCCCAGAGGATTGTTTAATTTCGATGTCATCAAAATATATTTTTGCGGTATAGGTAAACATTTTTTTCTCGATATGAAAGTGTATAGGCGCACGATAAGTACGAGCGAAGAAAGGTATAATATGATTAACCGAAGAAAAAAAGAAAATAAAATGTTTATACAATCCTTTCTTCTATTATAGCATAAATAGGGTGGTTGAGAGGTTTAAGCAATGGCATGCTACAAATAAAATTGACTTTTAACCAGTAACCTAGTTTCAGCTAGAAAATGTCTATTTTATACTCTCCAAATCGTCGTTTTATTCATTTAATTCCTCGTTCTGTAGTTTTTTTATTCTTGATCGGTTTCCGGCTAAATTCCCCTATCCAGGCATTATAATAAATATAAGGATTACTTATGTCTAAAACAGTAAACGGAGTCGTTAAATGGTTTAACGAATCAAAAGGGTTTGGATTTATCGAGCAAGATTCCGGGCCGGATGTATTTGCTCACTTTAAAGAAATTTTAAGTTCTGGCTTCAAAACCCTCACAGAAGGTCAGCGAGTACAATTCATTGTGACGCAAGGAGCAAAAGGTCTTCAAGCACAAAATATAATAGCTCTTTAATCTAAGGAGTTACTATTATTAAACCACTATATCTTCTGAGGTTGTAGTGGTTACTTGGAGAAAACGACAATGAAGCAAAATAAAATTTATGTAGGCAACTTACCCTTTGGAGTTACTGAAGAGACATTACAAGCAGAATTTTCTAAATATGGTAAGATAGACGAACTTCTTTTAATTAAAGATCGCTTTACTGGTCACATCAAAGGTTTTGGTTTTATAACCTTTAGCTCACAGCAAGAAGCTCAATCCTCTTTAAAGATGAATGGGAAAATGCTGGAAGGACGTCCATTAAAAGTAACTATGGCCCAAGAGAAATATACCTCACGCGGACGTCATCGATAATTTATACTCGTTTTTAATATATTAAAGTTTTGCCCAGCAGACAGATTATCCTATGCATTTTTACTTTGAAGACGTTCCCTCGTAAAACCACTGGGATTTGGGCATACACAAATTATTTATACTAATATGAACATAAAAGGGCTTGTTCTTAATTAAATGGCAAACTTTAAAAAAATAAATCTGAATTTATTATTACACTTGCATGCTCTTTTGACAGAGCGAGGAGTGAGTGCTGCTGCTGACAAAGTTTTTATTAGTCAACCTGCCATGAGTACTTCACTTAAGCACCTTCGAGAAATATTTAAAGATCCATTATTAATTTTTGATGAAGGTGAATATTTTCTTTCGCCTGAAGCCAAGAAACTTAGGCCACAGCTAGAGCTATTTATGCTCCAAATCCAAAATATTTTAACCCCTAAAGATAAATTTGATCCTAAAAAATCAAACCGCATATTTAAAATTGCTTTACCTGACTATATAGAACTACTCCTTCTTCCATCTTTACTTAGATCATTAGAAAAATTTCCTAATATTGTGATAGATACAACGATTAATGCGATGGCTGATAAGCCTGCATTATTCATCGAGAAACATATGGATATTGTGATTGGTGCTATTGATGAAAATACAGCACTCTCCCAATTAAAAGTGAGAAAACTATTTGAAGAAGAACTTATTTGCTTTGCCAGCAACAAAAACCCCTTGATTAAAAATCCATTGTCTTTAAATCAGTACTTAAATAGTAGGCACCTTGCATTCAGCTTTAATGAAAAACAATACAGTAACTCAGCTGAGATTTTGAGAAAAAAGAAATTAGCTCGTCATGACGTCATGTATGTCAATAATATTCTTCCTGCAATTTTTGCAATAGCTGATAATGAGTCAATAATTTCTATAGCTCCCAAAATTTTAATTAATATTTTTGCAAAGAAGTTCGGTTTGGCTCAACAACCCTTACCCTTTGATTTAGAACCTATTCCAATTTATTTAATAACTCATATCAAAGATCAATTAGATGAAGGAATTCAATGGTTATCAGCATTAATTGCTGAAAATATTGAAAAATTAATCGCTCCTTAAGTAAAAATCCTCATTACTCCTTAAATGAAGAGCTCAGAGCAGGTTGATTAATAAAAACTTTGTCAGTTACAGCACTCACTCCTCGCTCTATCGAAAGTGAGTGTACGTATAATAATCAATTCAAAAACACTCTTAGCTTAATCGTTGCGGACTCAACTGCTTTTTCCTGGATAAATAATTTGTATAGGCCCATATAAACAAGATATTTTACGCACCAATAAAACAAACATAAAATAATCAGTGTGTCGATATATTAATCAATAATATCGGTTTTTATTAAATACTAGGAATTTCAATCATGTTATACCAACTAAAAGACTTAACAAACAAAGCAAGTAACGAGTTCATTAATGAGTTTACAACTCTTTCAACAAAAATTACTGCTCTTGATCTAAGCAAAAATGGTCTTGATACCAGACTAACGGACGAATTCGTACAAGGTTTAACCTCTATTGCCCCTAAAATCAAAGAGCTATATTTAGCAGATAATTTTCTCGTTACAAAATCGGGAGCAGACTTAGCAAAAATTTTTGCAGCGATCCCTTCTAGTGCAACATTTCTCCATTTAGGCAGTAATTTCTTAGGTAACAAAAATGCTGCGGAATTAGCTAAAGCATTTGCAGCAATTCCTGCTCATATTACCGATTTAGGATTGGAGGATAATTTTCTTAATAATTTCTCTCCGGATGATTTACTTAAATTAAAGAATTCTCTTGCTCATGTAAAAACATTATATGTTAGCTATACCGAAGCTTTAAGTATGACAACAGAACAACGACAAGCACTAAAAATGGTTTCTCCACAAATTGAAACCATCAATCTAGTAGATCCATCAGGAAAAGTAATGGAATTAAATAATTCTTTGCCTCTAATGAACCTAGTCAGATCCTTAGGTGGAAAAACAAGTGTACCTTCATTGCTTGTCCAAGGCACTATGTTTGTAAAAAACAATAATATTGATTATCAAAAAGAAAATGCAATTCCTAGCGACTTGAAGGAATTTGTCAGCAGTATGAAATAATGTATCGCTCTCCTTGATAAATAATTTCTTATCAAGGTCGCGCTTGCAGGTAACCATGAATTTTTATATTTGATCAAGGAATTGTCGAGCCAAGAAATAAAGAAAAGTTAATCAATTGGCACCAGGTTTAGAGCAAAAACTCCATTCAGGCCTTATGGAAGGAATCAAGCGATTTGAAGGGTAAAAAACCGTAAAAATCCATTCTTGACTAATATTCTTGGATGGACAAATATCTGCTGAATTTCTCCAGGTAAGCTTTTGTCCTGCAAAGTCAAAAAGAACCGGATTGTTCAAGATTAGATACACCCATCATGGTTCATAGAATCGATTAGGGGATGATGGGGGCTATTTCATTACGTGCTGAATTGGTTTTTTGCTTATTCATATTATGAATAAAACCTTGAGATAACATTGCTTCTTGCGACGTAATTAAAAGGACGCAAAGTTAATGTGCGTAAAATAAATTGATTTTCTAAACCCTACGAAAAATTTACCGCAAAAATTGGAAAAAAGAAGCAGTTATTATTTATAAGGCTTAATAATACAAAACCTATGGATTTATAGGAGCTGTTGAAACAATAATATGCAGCGATAAAGCATTATTTTACATCAGGATACTACTCAAATGAAAATACAAGAGGGTCTTCATGAACGACGAGCTCTTAAAATATCAATAGCTGTTACCTTTCTCGTAGCTGTGGTAGGTATTTTATTTGGGCTATTGTCAGGTTCATTGGCTATCGTCTTTGACGGTATGTTTAATATGGTTGATACCGTTATGTCAATCCTGGCCTTTTTTGTTGCCCGTCTTCTAACCAGTAAAGGCAATCGAAGGTTTCAATATGGTTACTGGCATATTGAACCTATGGTACTTGTTTTGAATGGTAGTATTCTAATACTTCTTTGTACTTATGCGATGATAAATGCAATAGGTAGTTTAATGTCCGGTGGGCATGAGCTAAATTTTGATTGGGCATTCGTGTTCGCACTTTTGGTATTTTTTTTATCAACAGGTATGTATTTTTATTTAATTAAAAAAAACCGCAAAATTAAATCTGAATTCTTACGATTAGACATTCAAAGTTGGTTAATATCTGCTTTGATTTCATCATCTCTCTTATTAGCATTTGGCATCGCTGCTTTGTTACAGGGTGGGGCCTACGCATATTTTACTCCTTACATTGATCCCCTTATTTTAGCGACTCTTACTACTTGCTTGATTTTTGTGCCTATGGCCGCAGTACGTGATGCCATGCGAGACATATTTCGCATGGCGCCCTTGGATCTTGATGAAAAAATAAGAGAGTTTTTAGATGAGCTTATAAAATTGCGTAATTTCCAAACCTATACAAGCTACGTTGCAAAAATAGGGCGTGCACAATTTATTGAAATACATATAGTAGTACCCATGAATTTTCCAATTTCAAACATTGAAACCTTGGATGAAATTCGTAATGAAATTGCGTTGGCTATTGGTGAAGACACACCACATCGTTGGCTAACCATCGCCTTTACTGCAAATGAAGACTGGGTTTAGCAAACGTATTCTTCAAGTTTCCATTTTCCAAATCCAGATCAGCAAAGTGATTAGCATTTGTTATTGGATAACCAGTGACATTGGGATCCCGACTATTCTTGTAACATGACTAATCAACCCATGACTAATCAACCCATGACTATTCAGCCTATTGGATGCGGGACCTCTCTCTTCTTGAATCATTACAACCTTTGCATTTATTTAATCAACATTTAGCTAAGAATTAAACCCAAACATTAAAAAATTTTACTACTACCCCATTATTAGCAAAATGCGCAAAAGCGGATATTGTTCAACAACTGAGACTTCTAAAGTTCTAGGATTTAAACGTACAAATTTTTACGTTTTTCGCGCTATTTTTTATTTATTTTGAAGTTAATTTACTTGTATTAATAAAATGAATAGGCAATGCCAAGTGGAACGCAGGAGTGAAGCGACGAGTAGACCCTGGTATTGGAGTTATTATCCTTAGTGAATGGTCGATGGATGACGAAGCTTTCAATTAGATTACTATTTTACTCAGCGCAGAGGTCTTAATGTAGGGCCTAGTTGGAAATCAGAGGTTGGCTTTTATGCCAACCTCGTCAGCAAGCTGTTACTATTTAAAAAAGTTTATTCATAGTGATACTAAAAGATTGTGCAGCTACCTGTTGAGAAGGATTAATATAGGATGTTCCAACAAGATGATCCGGTCCTATCTGATTGGTAAATGGACTTACATATTTAATCGTATTTCTACCTGTCCTAGCATATGTGTAATTAAAATCCAAGAACCAAGAAGGATTAAGAAAATAGGTTAAGCCTAATTGAGCGGCCCCACCCCATTCCCACATAGATTGGGATAGATTAACAGGCGCCCCACTGATATCTGTTCCAGGATTACCCTTATAATCTGCATAACCAACTAAATTATAAATGTTCGATTGCATTCCAAATACTACCGGTCCACCACCCAGATAAATATTTATGTTTTGGAATGAATGTCCTATAAATGCTAAGAGGAGAAGCTCATGATTAACACTAGTTTGTACCGAGTCTACAAGATAATTTCCAGTGAAATCAGTGGTCACCCCAGTAATAACATTATAGTTTGACCCTGCCTGTGCAATGGTCATATTATTGTCAGAGAAATGAGCATTTAAATAATCATAAATAAATTTAATACCCCAAAAATTAGGACTAGCAGTAAAGTGTTGGAAATAGCCTACCTGCCCCTGAGGAGAAAATAGATTTTCGTTCTGATAAAAAGGATCAGAATATCCGGAGGCAGAGCCAGTGCTTGTTAAAATCGGGCCCAAATAAGCACTATTAACGCCTTTACCCCAAAGCGTTTGTTTTTCAAGATTGACTGAGCTGTAACTCCCACCTATACCTACAAAAAAACCTTTATCTTTTAAAGAGGATATAGATCCCATGCTGCCAGAAAATACTGTACTTGAAAAAGCTAGCGCACTAAGTCCTACATAAAACCGTTTGTTCATAAAACATCCATATTAAAGAAACGTTAAATAAAATCAACTACAGATAAAAGAATGTCTATTTATAGTGACAACAGGATCCAAAATACTAGCTTAAACTTAGCATCATGCCAAGAGCATTCGTTCTAATGTTATGAACCATCCCACCCACTAAGTTGGCAACATATCGTAACCGGCTTAGTATTCAAATTGACGATTTTGAAACTGGATGGGAGATTCATAATGAATATTAGCTTATTAGGCCTAGATATAGCCAAGAATGTTTTTCAATTACATGGGTCAGAATGGCTAAAAGAATAGATTAAAATGAACTTTGATTAATATAGAGTTTTCGAACTGGTTTTCGAGGTGATTTTTAAATTTTTGAACATCAATATTGGGTGTTCACAAACCCATCATAACTTGGGAGATTAGCTCCAACCACCCATTGTCCAAAGCTGGAACTCAGCATCTGTACCAAAGCTAATCCCTGCGGACACGCTGCACGTGGCTCAGGGCTAACGCACCTGATTTTTAAAAAGATGTAAGAAAAAGATCATGTCACTGTAAGAAATGGATCAAGTCCATAGAAGACAAGGATGGGATAATTCTTTTTTAGAACATTTGCTCAGCTTGGTCAAAAATTGAAGTACATAGGCCGTGGCACGCGGCCTTGCCCCAGAATGCACTTAATAAATCGTTAATCAATATGATCGATAATAGTTGTAAAAGAATTTATTGGGATCATCCATGTCCAATTTAAGTCAAAAATTTAGAGAATCATTTATAAGCTATTTAAAAAATCCTCATAGCGCTAAAAGCAAAGAGAACTTTATGAGTTATGCCTTTGCAATTTATGAAGATGCGGTGACTCATTGCGGTTTAGAGCCAGATAAATACATCAACCATATGTTCAAAATGATAAAACCAGCTGTACAGGGAATAAAAATAAGTCCTGACATTGCAAAAAAACTGGATGGTTTTATTCGCACTTTAAGTTTTTCAGATAAAAAAGAGAATCAGGCATTTCATGTATTGAACATTTGTTATAATTTAATGAGCCCGAAAAAATCCTGCCTGAGAGAGGTAATTAAAAATTTTTTGATTTTGCAAGACAAGTTGGGACAAGAAGAATTTATAGTAACCAATAGAAATTTTTCTGGTTCATTTTTCCTAAGTAATGCAGATGTTTCTAATGTACGAGCAAAAAAATCAGTTATAGATGACTTGATTATGTTAGTTTCCAATGAAGTTTTTAAAGCTTCAAAAGAGACTGGGGAAAAATTTTTTCCTGTTTCTTTTGATGCGAAACAAAAAATTCAATATATCGAAAAACATATTGATTGGTTATCAGAAAAGGAATGCGGGCAAATATTATATAACTTACTTCAAAAAATAAAGCCTATATTGAGTGCCAAAGGCAATTCTGCGGATATAAAGGACCATGCTGAATATATGACTGATTCAGGAAAACGAAGTGCATTGATGATTCACTCTTTCAATGATAAATGGTTTTTTACCTTTCTTGCTAAAATGGTGAAAACAATTAAAGAGGCACTCGGAATGAAAACCTCTGCAGAACATCTTCTTGAAAACTCAGTCGATGAGGCTGAAAAAGCCGAAGTTACTTTAAAATAGATATTTTTGATGAATCTTTAGTGAAGAATCATTTGTTTTTCAAGCAAAGTAGCAATAGTATGAGGCGTGGTATAATTAAAATAATAGATCCTCAGGATAATAGGAGTTTGGGGTGAGTAAGGCTTTTACTAAAAAAGAGAATGAGCGTCCAGACGTAAAATTAGCAAGTATCAAAAATTATATGACCCCTAATGGTTTTGCAATGCTGCAAACTGAATTACGTAATTTAATAAGTAATGAAAGACCAGAAATTGTGAACGTAGTAAGTTGGGCAGCGAGTAATGGAGATCGTTCAGAAAATGGGGATTACATTTATGGAAAAAAGCGTTTACGTGAAATTGATAGACGCATTCGCTATTTGAGAAAACGATTAGAAAGCGCTCAAATAGTCGATCCTAAACTTCAAGTAGGTCTTACCCAAGTATTTTTTGGCGCCACTGTCCAATACATCGATGAAAATGGCGAATCCCATTCTGTCAAAATTGTAGGTCTGGATGAAGCAGATATTAATGCAGGAAAAATAAGCTGGGTTTCACCCTTGGCAAAAACATTATTGAAAGCTAGAGTTGGAGAGAGTAGAACCTTGCGGATTAGTGCTGGAGAATGTAATTTAACGGTGACTCATATTTCTTACATCGTATAATTTTATTTTTAAATTCAAGTTTGACAAGCCAGCTTCATGAATACAATCTCTATAACCAAAATGAACTTCTTGCGGTGTTCAAGAAGCAATCGCACTACAATATCAAATTATCTCATGAGTTATCCTATGGAAAATAAACAGAAACGAGTCATTGTTGCAGCAATAGGAACATTCCTAGAATGGGCTGAATTTACTTATTTCGCTTATATCGCGAATATTATTGCTGCATTGTTTTTCCCCGAATTAGGTAGTCGTCTGGGATTAATTGCAACATTTTCTGTTTTTGCAGTTGGTTATTTTTTCCGACCCTTAGGCTCTCTTTATTTTGGGTATCTAGGGGATAAACTGGGCCGACGCATTGCATTGCAAGCATCGATCTTGCTCATGGGTATTTCTTCACTATTAATTGGTAGCCTTCCTACCTATAATAGCATTGGAATCTTAGCACCCATTTTATTAGTCCTATTACGTTGTATCCAAGGTTTTGCCGTATCAGGTGAATTTAATGGCAGTGCCATCTATTTAATCGAACATGATTTAGAAAAACCTTGTCGGGCTGGCAGCTGGACCGGATTTGCTTCGGCATTAGGGATGATGTTTGGCGGATTGATGTCTACTTTAATTTCTTTTCATCAGATGCCTGTCTGGGCCTGGCGTGTTCCTTTCCTATTAGGAACTTTATCCTGCTTTTGTGCTCTGTATTTTCGAAGAAACTTAAGCGAGTCTCCTGCCTTCTTGGCAATAACAAAGGAAGAAACAACAAACCCTCTAAAAATTTTATTTAACAATTACAAAAATGAATTGCTCAAAGCCGCATTATTAGTAGCTTCTTTAAGTATTTATATCTACATTATGAATGTTTTTTACGCTACACATTTAGCAAAATACACGACATTGCAGGCCGCAGAAACAAAACTCATTGTAACCTTAGCACAAGGATTTGTAGCTCTATTTATCTTTTCAATAGGTATTCTTGCAGACCAAGTTAATGAGCAACGTTTTATTGCAATGGGTTTAATTGGATATTTTATAGCTGCTCCTCTGGCTTATTTAGTTCCTCAAACCAATTCATTTATCTTGATTCTGTTAGCACAAATTCCCTATGCTTTATGCAATGCCCTGGTCGGCGTACCTATATTTAAGTTATTGAATGATTTTTTTCCAACTCATATAAGGTATAGTGGTGTTTCTATTGCCTGGGGAGTTAGTACGGCTATTTTTGGCGGAACAGCTCCATTGGTTGCAGTTTATTTACAAAACTTATTCAAACTCTCAATAGCCCCTATATTTTATATACTTTTATCAGCTGCAATCGCCTTACTTATTTTGCAAAGGAGCAATGTTGGGTAACATCCAACCTATTTCAGTAGTATGCGTGCATTTGAAAATAAGAGTAATTATTATTTTATCAATTGAATAATATTAGAATAAAATTTCGTATAGTTATCCGAATTAAGGGTAGAGTAATTTAAATTCTTTAATAAACCGGTCAGCTTCACAAAGAAGTTACGTGCTTCTTCTTTCTCGTTAAATTCATATTCTTTCATAATGATATCAAACAAAAGATTAAAAAATTCTTTTTGACGATTAATTGGTACGGAGACATCGATGGGATCATAAGCATCTTGCTGCAAGTAAGTCATATCAAACATAAGTGATTTTTGATAGAGAATGTAATCTCTCATCGTAATTCCTTCTTCACCTGTCACTTGCATCATATTAAAGATCTCTTGCCCTTGATGAAGCAGCTTTGTCACTTCAGTTACTTTGGTAATCCAACTTGGTTCAAGATTGTTTTCAAACCATGGTTTGAGTTGTTCGAAATAACGTGACCAAGAAATTAATGGATCTACGGCGGGATAAAAACGCTTATAAGCACGATCATAACTTAACCCAAGAAACGTTTTGACAGAGCTTAAGGTAGATTGAGTGACAGGCTCCTCAAAATTTCCACCTGCAGGAGAAACTGTTCCAACTATAGTAAGACTTCCCTTTGATTGGTCAGGGCATTGTATAATACCTGCCCGTTCATACAATCCCCTTATACTGCTATCCAAATAGGCTGGGAATCCTTCTTCTCCAGGAATTTCCTCCATTCGCCCCGAAGTTTCTCGCATCGCTTGTGCCCATCGAGAGGTCGAGTCTGCAATCAGTAACACATTAAAACCCATTTGCCGATAATATTCCCCAAGAGTAATTCCTGTATAAATGGATGCCTCTCGTGCCGCGACGGGCATAGAAGAGGTATTGCATATAATAATCGTTCTATCCATAAGCGTCCCCCCCATTTTGGGGTCAACGAGTTTTGGAAATTCGGTGATAGTTTCTACAACTTCACCGGCACGTTCACCACATGCCACAATGATAACGATATCCACATCTGAATAACGTGCAATTAAGTTCTGTAACACCGTTTTACCTGCACCAAATGGCCCCGGAATACATGCAGTTCCACCACGAGCGATCGGAAAAAAAGTATCAATTAATCGCAGAGTAGTTATCATGGGTTCATTAGGATAGAGACGTTCCACGAGATTATTTTTCATCAAGGTTTGCGCAATCGAAAAGCGTACGGGCCACTTCTGCAGCATGCTGACTTCACGCGTATTGTTTTCAGAGTCAACAAGTTTTGCTATAGGTGTATCAGCAGTAAAAGCACCTTGTTGTACCCATTCGACCTTGATGTGTTGTGCCATATCAAAAGGGACCATGATCTTATGAGTAAATCGTCCTTCTTGCACTACCCCCAATACATCTCCTGCATTCACTGTATCGCCTGCATGCACCCTCGCTGAAAATACCCATTTCCTTTCTGAGTTAATAGACTCTTCACGTACACCGCGTGGTAAGAAAAATCCATATTTGTGGGCAAAATTAATTAATGGATTTTGCAGACCATCATAAATCATTCCTAATAAGCCTGGACCTAAAGTTACCGAGAGTTGTTCTCCAGATTGCTCAACCCGATCTCCTATTGCAATACCGCTGGTTTCTTCGAATACTTGTGCAATCGCAGTGTCGCCCTTTACATGAAGTATTTCAGCCATAATGCGTTCATTGGTAGAACCTTGATCAGGACAAATATAGATAATTTCATTCTTAATGAGAGGATTAGAACTTTTTTGTTGAATACGCACAATTCCCTCCTGAATTGCAATCACCACAGCATCATGGACAGGTTTTCGTGCTTGTTTATCTTTCATGACACGCTCCCTTTGTCGTTCAAGATAACTTCATTTAATAATAAATTGGACAATTCATTCAATTGATTTAATGCATTGACTTTATTAAATTGCGACCAATACTGAATGATATTCCAGCGGAGTAAGTAAATAATGATTGCTTCAAAGTCAAAGTAATGTCCTCTTTCACACATCGATAAATACTTCCAAATGTAGGATAATAAAAACTTTTCAACAGCAACCGTATCTTTTTTAGCAATATCTACAGCAACTTTGGGCAACCACGGATAAATGGATTTTAATCCGAAATCCAGCTCATTCCAGTTCCTCAGCAATTTATAATTCCATCGTGTAATCCAACATTCTTTGGGGTTTTCGGGCGGTTCTTTTTTATCATTTCTCATGCGCACTGCCGCTAAAATGCTACGCAAATCAAAAAACCAGATAAGAATATCACGCAAAAAAACAGATTCGCTGTCAATCACGCGTTGAAATACATTGCGCAGATCAGCTACGGATTGCTGCGGCATAAACCAGCTTGTCCAAGCCAATGATTCCACAGTAAAAGCCAGCGTATATTTATCTACTGGCAGCAGTTTCAATCGCTTTTCCAATTGCAATCGTGAAATAGGAGTTTCCTCAATTTGGAATTGTGCCTTCATCCGCGGCAAGCTACATACTACAGTATAATATTGATCAGTCATTGCAATAATCCTTCCAAAAGTGCTCGAAATCGAGGCTGCATGTGCTTAATGAGTAAATTGCTGACTGCATCTTCAGTTAAATCCAAGACAATTTCTTCATTTACAAGGTGCACTTTAATCCCTGTGCCATGACTTGCTTGTTGATTGACACGAACATCCAAACCATCGCGGAGCATTTGTCGCGTTAAACTTTGTACCAGTGTTTTTAAAGGATCTTGTTTTAATAGTTCGGGATTTTTTCTAATTTCCTCGAAATCCAATACTTTTTGAGGTAATTCAATTTCTATATTTTTCGCTTTAAATGCATGGAGCTGTTCCACAGTATCCGTTGCAACTAAAAAAATGAGTTGTCGCAACATATCCTCATCATCTAATTCCTTATGTACAAGACGTTTCACTTCTTGAGTGAACCGATCAATTAGATTTTGTCTCAGCTCAAGTCGCATATTTCGTGCTGCAAGCTGTAGTGCATCCTCTGCCGCTTTCTTTTCTTGCTGAATCAATTGATGCGCTTCATCCACCATTGCCTTTGATTTAGTTTGAGCATTATTGAGCATCGCGTTGACTTTCTCTTGTGCTTCACGAATTAATCGTGCAGCTTCTTCTTTTCCCGCGTTCACTCCATCATGTTTTAATCGTTCGATTAATGTTTCAACACCTTGGGAAATTATGTTTGCAGCTTTATCCTGCTTTGGTTCCATAAAAAACTCCTATATGCCATTGCTTAATACCAGAGCAAATACAAATATAAATACAGCAAATCCTTCTACAATCGCTGCTGGAGCAATTGATAAGCCGAATATTTCAGGTTTATTTTTTGTTGCATTGATAGCACTGGCACAACAATATCCTTGTTGAATCGCACAGATCATTAAAGCGATTCCTGCCAGTAACCCAATGCCAAAGAGTCCTCCAGCAATTTGTGGCGTAACCGTTCGATTTAGGGTAAACATAATGACGATGCCCATAATGGCCTGGGTAGAAGGAAGCACCGAGACACCAATGTATTTACCATATCCGCTGTCAGTGTCTAACATCACACCAACTGCGGCTTGCCCTGCAATAGCGCAACCACAGATACTTCCCGCTGTTGCCAATGCCATTGGAGCAAATATACCTACCCATCCAAATAGAACCATTAACTCATTCATGGGAAATCTCCTGTTTCTTAAATGGCTGATAAGAATATCCATCCTCCTTGATACTCCATTTTAAAAATTCAATATAATTAAGACGAAGTCCATGGACTACGGCACTCATAAGACATAAAGCTAAATTCATCGTTTGCCCAATGAGTAAAATAAGAATCGCTAAGAGCCAGCTACCAGGTTTACCAGGCTGAGCAATATGATGCGCCATAGTATTAAAGGTGACCGCTAACGAAGCTCCAGCTAATCCTAATGCAAATAAGCGCAGATAACTGAGAATGTCTCCAAACAAAGTAGGCAATTCAGCTAATGCACTTACACCGTGAAAAACTCTTTTTAAGAAACTTTTAACGCTAATGATTGGCTCGTTTGAGGCAAAGATCATGATTAAAAGCAAACTTAGGATAAAGACGATCATTGCAGAGTGGGTTATCATACGATCATGCTTCGTTAAACCGATGGAGTAGATTACTGCTCCAATGATTAAGAAAATAAATCCTAAAGCATGAATTCGTTCATTGCGATGTTGGGCAAACCACGCACGCATACCGCTGGCAATACAAATATGCAAACACCCGATGAAAAGAACTACAATCATCATCAATTTGAAATTATTGATATCAATTATTTTTAATTTCGCTAACCATGTTCCCGCTTTAGGTGCAAAGCCCCAATAACTTCCCAACATGACACCATACAGAATAGAAAAAGCACAAATGACGACTAATAAAGGTTTTAACCATTGGGCTGCATTATATTGTCCCAATTTTTTCCACCAACATGCAGTGAATAAAGCCAAAATGATTCCATAACCTGCATCCGCAAGAATCATCGCAAAAAAAATTGAAAATGAAAAAAAGACCATAATGGAGGGATCGAGTGCATGATAACCTGGTGTTTGATAAAAATTAACAAGCTCTGATCCCCCTTGCAACCAGGGATGTGATTCCATAAGGGTCGGAGGTAATTCTTCAGGTAACGGCTGTTCAATCACCAAACTCAATTGATTATCTTGGCAAAATTGAGTAAGTCGGGATAATTCAGCATGCGGTATCCACGCTTGCAACAGAAAAAATGCATCATGCTCTTGGGTCTGTCCCGAAGCTTTTTGCAATTCAGTCCTATCCGAAAATTGAGCTACCTCACGAGCTAGCAAGTAGCGATAACGCGTTAAATTACGTCGCTCATCCATGAGATCATCGATTTTTTCATTCAATTCATCTAATTCAGCACGCAATTCTTTTAAAGCAATGGAACCGGTATGAATACGCTGAAAAGCAAATTGATCTTCCCGCGGTTCTCGTTCAGAGAGCAAAATAATAAACGCATAACGATTATTACGATATACTTCATGCAAGGGAAAATCTTCGGGAATCTGGGTAATTTCTTTCAGATTAATTTTATAAAACCATAATTTGACTCCGCCTATATCCCCCTCAGCAGGCAAAGTAAAATCACCCCATTCAGATACTTCGCGAATACGGATTGCCAAAAAATCACGTCGATCAATAGCAACTCTTAAATCATGTTGATTTGCTAAGATTTTTTTCACCACAAGATCAGGGTTAAAATCTTTCCGAATAAGGCGAGGGTTTCCGTGTTCTGGTGAATTTTTAAGATAGAGTAATGCTGCTTTTATTTGATCCAGCAATGTTGTTGACGTAGTAGTTAACGTTGATTTACTGGGTTGATTCATTGCAATTAAATGCATACAACCTAATTCTTGCAAAGCAGTTAAAATATCTACTTTGCATCGACTTGGTCCAAGAATACTCACTTTTTCGAAGGTTGCGATACTCATAACTTTATCCTTTTCTTTTTCGCGATTTTTGAGCGCACTACCGCCGCTCGCTCATTATCGGCTAAAAAAATCTGGATAACCCGAATGTTATTTAATGCCTTAGGAATTAATACTTTTTCAAAAAGATTTTTCCGTTGCGTCACCGTTTGAATGGATTTTGCCAATAATTGTTGTCGCTTGAGTGCAATTTGCAAACCTAGCTGCAATTCGATTTTTTCGTGAACTGCATCGATTAATTTCTCAAACCATTGTGGTGTATTGAAGTACACATAATCTAAGGTATGGAAAGAAATGGCTTGCAATACAGGCAGCTTGACGCCAACAATATTTTCCTCAGTAATGGAAATTTCTTTAATCTCAATGAGCTTACTTATACTACTCATAGCCCCTAAAACCATGAGTAAATCATTTTGAATACTGTTTTCTAAATCTTTTTCCTTTTGTTTTAATTCATTAATTTGAGAATCAACTCGACTTCGTTCTGACAAGAGTTTTTTTCTTTTCAACTCTAAGGAAGGCAAAAACCTCCGATAATTTTTCAGATTTCTTTGTTCTAAACTGAGCGATGCCTTATTGAGTTTGATTTGTGTTGCCATGATTATTATCCATTCGGATTTGGGCGTTACCCTTAAAATATTTTGCAACCAATTCTTGCTTCATCAGTAATTCATTTTCATGAAAACACTCTGCAAGTGTTTGCCAACACAAATCCAATGCATCTTCTAAAGAAATAGAAACGTTAATATCCATAAATCGGTCGCGAAATAAACGACCAAATTTAAGTAATCGCTCATCAAATTCAGAAATTTCAAAAGCCATTGCTTGTTTTTGTTCTGCTTCACAAGCAGCTGAAAAAAAGCGAATCATCGTATTCATAATTTGGCTATGGTCATCGCGGGTTTGTTTGCCAATTACATGTTGCTTGAGTCGAGATAATGAGCCAAATGGATCAATGGAACCTGAATGCAGATAGAGCTGTCCCTCGGTGATGTATCCAGTATTATCAGGAACAGGATGAGTGACATCATTGCCTGGCATTGTAGTTACAGTAAGAATCGTAACGGATCCTGCTCCTTGAAAATCACACGCCTTTTCATAACGTCGTGCTAACTGAGAATACAGATCGCCCATATAACCGCGATTAGACGGCACGCGCTCCATCGCAATGCCCACTTCTTTTAATGCATCAGCAAAAGCGGTCATATCGGTTAATAACACCAAAACGCGTTTTCCTTCTTCAATTGCCATTTTTTCAGCGACTGCTAATGCCATATCAGGAATCAGCAATCGTTCTAAAATAGAATCGGAAGCTTGATTCACAAACATAATTGTACGCGCGATTGAACCATGATCTTCAAAGGTTTTACGAAAAGAGTAATAATCATCAAACAACAACCCCATGCCACCAAACACAATAATGTCCGCCTCTGCTTGGATTGCAATTTTTGCCAATAATTCATTGTACGGTTCACCCGCGATTGAAAATATAGGAATTTTTTGACTTTCAACAAGACAATTAAAAATATCAATCATAGGAATATTCGTGCGGATCATCTTGGAAGCCAGTGTTCGTCGAGTAGGATTTACTGTTGGCGTGCGGATGTACGTTTTATCGTCTTGCTCTAATCTAGGCCCATTATCAATGGGTTGGCCAACTCCATTAAATACTCGCCCAAGAATATTTGGGGAGTAACTCACCTTCATAGGCTCACCAAGAAAAGTGACTGAAGCATCAGTAGATAAACCTTTAGTGCTCCCATACACTTGCAGAGTTACGATTTCATCCTCTAAATGAGTAATTTGGGAAAGCAACACTCCCTTTGGGGTATGAATTAAAGCTAAATCATCGAGTTTGGGGATCGAAATTGCGCCTGTTTCATGAACAGAGGGGACAATAATTTTTAGTATATCCCCAGTAATCTCATAAACCTTTTTATAGTGAATATTGCTCATTATATTCACTCAACTCTTTTTGCATATCGAACAAAAATGGAAGGTTAACGGGTAAATTCATCGTGTCGGCGATGCATTTAAAACGTTTGGAAAGCGTAAAGCAATAATCTGAATAAGGTTGAAGCGCCCGCATTGTCAAATCATACCAATTATATAGTGAACGACTCTCAATTGGATTATGCAACATAGAAACGTCCCTTTAGTCTAGGCATTGATATTGAATTTATTATTGAGTATAGAATATTTTTGAAATTTTAAACTCACAAAGGAAAAAAATTAATCAATCTCAATAACCGAATTAGAAAACTGGATAATGAAAGGTGACGGGACTTTAACTTCAATCCAATTTAGGTAATGGATTCATCTGGTAGTTATGTAATAATCCGAATAATGCCCTATACTAAGACCAGGATAAGGGAATCGCTCACTAGATAATAAGATATTATGGACATCATTAATTGATGATTAGCGTTCCCAAAAGCCCTGTCACGATTTATGCAATTCCTACCGATGAGGAATGGATTATTGCCAATCATTGTTACCCTCTTATCAAGAACAAGGAATTAGGACATGGATAATACCTTACTTTCAGGAAAAAAAGCGTTGGTAGTGGGAATTGCCAACGAAAGTTCCATTGCCTATGGTTGTGCCCATGCGTTGAAAAGAGCTGGCGCTGATCTGGCTGTCACTTATTTAAATAAAAAAACTAAATCATTTGTAGATAAAGTTACAAACACTTTGAATCCCTCCATTTATCGTCAGTGTGATGTGACTCAAGAGCATGATTTAGATAATTTATTTTTAGAAATTGAAAAAAAATGGAAGCAAATTGACATTGTGATTCATTCAATTGCTTTTGCACCCAAAGATGATTTACAAAATCCTGTTCATAAATGCTCTAAAGAAGGTTTCCTCCTGGCGATGGATATTTCTTGCCATTCATTTATCCGTATGGCGAAGCTGGCCAAACCACTCATGAAAAATGGTGGTTCAATGTTTGCTATGTCCTTCTACGGAGCAGAAAAAGTTGTCGAAAATTATAACCTTATGGGACCAGTGAAGGCCGCATTAGAGGCTTCGGTGCGTTATATGGCAGTAGAATTGGGTCCACAACAAATTCGTGTTATCGCACTTTCTCCCGGTCCTCTAAAAACACGTGCTGCCTCAGGTTTGGGGAAGTTTGATGATTTACTCCAGCTTGCAAAAGAAAAGTCTCCCTTACGATCTTTGGTTGATATCAATGATGTAGGTGCAATGGTGGTTTTTCTTGCCAGCCAATATGCTAAAAACATTACTGGCGATGTCATTTATATTGATAGCGGTTACCATATAACTGGTTAGCTTTGTTGACTTGAGAGTCATCCTTTTTTTGATTAGAAAACCCCTATGTACCGCGAATAAAGCACGGTACATAGAAAAATTCTAAATGATAATGGAAGATATCTCAGGTCTATCCTGGATTAATCCGATACAAAATGCAATAGAAGGCCGGAACTAAAAACATAGTGAGTATTGTCCCTACCGTTAATCCAAACATAATTGTTACAGCGAGAGAAACCCAAAAAATATCTTGTAATAAAGGAATAACGCCTAATATAGTGGTCACAGCAGCGTTCACTACGGGCGATAACCGACTTATCCCAGCTGAAATGACTGCTTCATAGGGCTTCATGCCACTGGCAAGATTTATATTCACTTGATCTAATAATACCACTGAGTTTTTAATCATCATCCCGGATAAACTCATTGCTCCCAACAATGCAATAAAACCAAAAGGTACTCCAGTGAGCAGTAAACCGAAGGTAATCCCAATCATTGCAAAAGGTATTACCGCAATAATAATGAGTGGAGGTCTATATGCATTAAAAAGCATCACAATAATCAACACCATAATTACCACTGCAGGAAAAAGACCCGGCTTTAGGGCATCTGCAGATTCTCTACTGCTTTTGTATTCTCCATCCCAGGTCAGCGTATATCCAGGAGGTAATTTAATTTTTTCGAACTGCGGCAAGATGCTTTCACGTAACGTATTTGCTGTAACTTCATAGGGCGAACATTGCACTGTGATTGCTCTTTTACGATCCCAACGCCATATAATAGGGTCGGTCCAGTTCAGCTTCACGTCATTAACTACTTGAGAGACAGGAATTGTTTTAGTACTCCATTTCGAGTTCACTTGCAACAAAGGCAAATCCACTGCTGCGGTATCTCGCTCATTTAGAGGCTGACGCAGAATAATTGGAATCAAATTATCTTGTTCACGATAAAGTCCCACGGTAACGCCATCACTGGCTCTTTGCAAAGTTTGTGCTAAATCAAGCCGTGAAACATTCGCCCACCGTGCACGCTCCTGTTGATACTCAGGAACAATTTGCAACACAGGTTCTCGCCAATCAGTGCGTACATCAATTGTGTGAGGGTTATTCCGTAGTATCTTTACTGCCTTCTCTGCAAGAGCGCGTAGAACAACAGGGTTTGCATTCGCGGGTCCACTAAAGCGAGCAGCGATTTTCCAGTTATTAAATGCACCTACCGCATACTTACGAACACGCACCATAGATTGTGGGTAATTTTTACTATTCCATACAGGTAATGTAGCCACCAAACGATCGACATCCTGTGAGCTCTTCGTATTTACAATCAACTGAGCATACGAGGAATAAGGGAATTCTGATTCCACAGGCAAGTAAAAACGAGGCGGACCTTGACCAATAAAGGTGCTCACACTTACGACTCCAGGATCCTGAAGCAGCTTTTTCTCAATTTTTTCGAGATCTTCAGATACAACCTCGATACGAGTTCCTTCGGGTGCCCAATAGTCGATCATTACTTGTAATCGTGACGAGTCAGGAAAATACATAATAGGGACGTAGCGAAAGCCAATAATAGAAAGCACCAGCAGTCCACACATAACTAAAGAAAAAAAGATGCGATAACGTACCGCAGCTTCCAATATAAACTTATATCCTTTATAAAACTGACTTGTGTATGCGTTCCCTTCACCTTCCACTTTTTTAGGATTAGGCATAAATAAAGCACACAAAAGTGGTGTGGCTGTTTGGGAAAATAACCAACTTAAAATGAGCGAAACTGCAATGACTGTAAACAAACTTCCTGCGTATTCCCCAGTATCATAGGTTGATGCAAAAATGGGAAAAAAAGCCATGGATGCAACAACGGTTGCTCCCAGTAATGGCCAAGCGGAAATTTTTGCTGCTTCTATAGCTGCTTCTTCACGTGCCATACCCTGTTGCAAACGAATAATAAATCCATCAACTACCACAATCGCATTATCGACCATCATCCCCATAGCAATAATTAATGCACCTAAGGAAACCCGTTGAAGATCAATATGCAATACTTTCATGACGATAAATGTACCCAAAATCGCCAAAATTAGTCCAGACACCCCAATAATCATGCCGGCCCTTAATCCCATGGTGAATGCTAATACCAATAGAACAATAACTACTGCTTCGACTAAATTGATGAGGAATGCATTAATGGACTCAGCAACAATATCAGACTGCCATGAAATTTTATGAATCTCGATGCCTCGTGGCAGTTTTTCCTGAATTTCATTGAGCCGGTTATCCACATCTTGCCCTACTTTAACTGCATTCACACCAGCTAATGGCGCTAGAGCGATTCCAATTGCAGGAAGTCCAGAATAGCGCATTAATTGCGCTGGAGGGTCAGCATATCCCTCTTTAACCTCGGCAAAATCCCGAATCCTGATGATTTCCCCGTTCTTTTGGGGTTTATTATTTACTTTAAATTGCGGGATAATTGCTAAATCGCCTATGGCATCTGCCGTGTTGAACTCACCTGTGGGCGCGATACGCATCCGTTGTAATTGATAATTTACATGCCCAGCATCAATAACTTGATTTTGTAATTTTAATGTGCGTTCTAAATCGTCTAGAGTCACCTCTAATTGAGAAAGCTGAGTATTTGATATATTCAGGTAAATTCTTTTTTGCTGCACACCCCATAGATCTACACGAGCAACCCCTGGAACAATACTGAGCTCCTTCTGAATTTCTTTTGTATAGTTTTCAAGTTCAGCATAATTGAATCCATCCGAAGTCACAGCCAGGAGAAAACCAAACACATAACCGAAATCATCCCCTACTACCGGTTTGTCGGCTCCTGGAGGTAAACTGCTCTCAATATCCTGTACTTTTTTGCGTAGATTGTCCCAAACTTGTGGTAAGCGATCGGACCAATATTCGTTTTTGATGTTCACTTTAATAATGGAAAGCCCAGCTCTTGAAATGGAAGAAATATCTTTTACCTCAGACATTTCTTGAATTTTTTTCTCGATACGATCGGTGACTTCCAATTCCACTTGTTCTGCACTAGCCCCTGGATAATGAGTGGTAATCGTCGCGGCTTTTACTGTAAATTCAGGATCTTCCAACCTTCCCAATTGGAAGAAACATACAGAGCCCGCAATGAAGAATAATAATAGAATAAACGATGTTACTGTTTTGTTTTTTAGTGCATAGTCTGATAAGGTCATAGTCACTCATCCTGCTCATTTAAAAGACTAACTTTCTCGTCCTCATTCAAACTATGGATGCCTGCAGTCACTACCCATTCGCCTTCATGCAGCCCTTTCACTACTGAAATACCTGTGGGCATGAGTTCTCCAATTTGGATTTCACGGCGTTTCACTTTGTGTGTTTTGGGATTGATTATCCATACATAAGTCTTTTTTTCCGCATCACTCGTCAGCACCGCAGATGCAGGAATTGTAAATTTATTTTGTGTTTTTTACCGTGATCAATATGTCCTGTCGCTTTTCCAGCCATACCTGGCAAGATTTCAATATCTTTTGGTTGTTGCATAATTAAAGTGACTGGATAAGTTCGCGTTTCAGGAGAGGCTTCATTGCTGACTTCTTTTATTTTTGCAGGCATCACATGATCAGGAAATGAATCAAAGCGCACGATAATGTCTTTTACATCATAAATATAACTAATTGCCACCTCAGGAATCTGCACAATCATTTCAATCTGGGAAGCATCCAAGAGCCTGGCTATGTTTTGCTGATTAGTAATGGTCTGATAATTTTCAACATATAAATTTGAAATTTTTCCGTCAAACGGTGCTTTCAACACGCTGTCTTTAAGTGATTTTTCCGCTAAAACCTTATTTGCTTGGGCCACTCCAAGTTTTGCCTGTAACAGATCATAATCAGACTTTGAGATATGCCCTTTCCCTACTAATGCCTTGGCTCTAAGGAAATTTTGTTGGTCACGATTATACTCAGCTTGGGCTGCTTGCAATTTTGCTTCAAATTCTCGCGGATCAAGTTTTGCAATCAACGAGCCTTTTTTTACGTTATCGCCAACTTTTACTGGCAATTCTATTAAAGAACCACTCACGTTAAATGATAAATTTACTTGCTGAACAGCACTTGCCCGACCTGGAAAAGCACGGCCGTTAAATGCACTAGTATTACCAATTTGAATTGCTTTAACTGGCCTTATTTGAAAAGAAGAAGTATTTTTTTGATTTTGGCTACAAGAAATCACCAAAGTATTAACTAGGATCAAAATGAAACAAGTAGCTCTTAGTGACACTGACATTCTCATAAAAATCATCCTTGATTTTTAGGGTAGATTCTCATTTTTACTTTAATTTTTATTGAAATTTTAATAACTAATTCCATTTCAGTATAGAATAAATTGAAAATAATAAAATGAAGCCTGTTTGTCATCCGTTGGCATTCTAAAGTGCTTGAGGCTACAATAATTGATCCACTAAGTTACTTATGGATTGAAATGGCTTATGGTTTTGAAATCTCAGTAATTCACATAATTTGGTTTTCCAATTTAAGCATGATGATGACGCATCACGCGGTTAAAACAAACTTAAACCGTATTCAATTTTATAGTGTAAAAGCCATGGGTGCTGTTCTTGTAGCATTCGGTTTTCGTATCGCAACTTTAAGTCAATCCATCATATTACCCGCAACGGTATTGGAGTAATGTATCCGTAGCAATCGAACTTCAGTGCCTACTGGGTGGAGGATGGGTTTTGGACATAGAATTATTTTCTGCATTCAAAAACAATGCTTTCATCTGTTTCATTAGGCGATGCGTGTCGATCAAAAGCTTTAACCATTCGTACATTGCTAAAACCAACCTCAGTAAGCAAATTGAGCAATAAAGAAAGGTCTTGATAAATGCGAATTGTGTATTCCTCAATCTCTGTTTGAATGATACGGTTGTTATCAATCAGTTCGTATTTACCGATAGAGTAACAAACCTCTTCATCGAGCATGGCTAATTGACTGAGTACTATGAGTGCTCCATCTTCTCTTAGCCATCTTGTGCCTCTCCATATACCTAATTCTTTAGGAACCGCATGAAGTGTTTCTACTTCAAATACAAAAAGTCCTTTATCTTCCAAGTGTTCATAAATGGTTTTTAAGGCTTTTTGGATATCAGCCTTTTCCGTGATAAGACAAAATGAACCACTAGGTATAAAAATTAAAGAATATTTATCGGATTGATTTAAATCTTCAATAAAACCATGCCAGACTTTGGGATTAAGATTTTTGCTATGGGCTTTTGCATGCAGTCGTTCTAGCATTGGCTGACTTGCATCAAAACCGTGAACATGAAATCCTTCTTCAGCCAGCGGCAATAAAAATCGACCTGTACCACACATAGGTTCTAAAATCGAGCCTTTAGCCTCTGCAGCATAGCTTTGGTAGAATGAGTATGCATCTTGTGGCGCATTCGGTTTACTTAAATCATACACTTCAGTACAAAGACTCTGATAGGTATCCAATTTTTTCATAGCTTCCTCAGTGAAATCCAATACCATTAAATAATAGTGTGTAACTCTAATAGATAGGCATAATTAATTGTTGATGATAATATTTTTGGTTTATGAAAATTAATCGTGAAATTTAACATACTCATGCCTAGCTTCAGAGCTCTAAACTCGATAATAAATTGAAGTGGAAATTTACTCTACCACTGAGTGCATAATTACTTTTTTAGGTGCTCAACGAAATAGTCCCAAATTCTACGCCAAACATAAGTATTCATAAAATAAAGGGAATGGTTCGCATTTGGAACTAATAACATATCAAAATTTTTATCTGCTTTAATCAGTGCATCAACCAATTGCAACATATTAGCTGGATGGACATTATCATCTAAATCACCATGAATCAGAAATAATTTCCCTTTAAGTTGAGCAGCCAAGGGATAATTCGATTGCAAAGTATAATCTACATCATTTGGTAAACCATGATACCGTTCGCCCCAAAATGCTAAGTAGCTTCGCAGATCTTGTAACCCGGAAACACAGACCCCTACTTGATAGAACTCAGAATAATCCAATAAAGCGCGAGTTGCAGCATACCCTCCAGCCGACTGTCCGATAATACCGACTCGCTTTATATCCATATAGGAATACTGTGCTACCAGACTTTTAATCACTGCAACATGATCTTCTAATCCACCAGCGGTTTCTAAATGACGGTAGGAATATTCATGAAATTCTTTAGATCGTAAAGGAGTGCCACGCCCGTCCATGTTAATGACGATGAAACCTAATTCAGCCAAACTTTGCGGCCACCAACAACCATAAAAATATTCAGGAGGATCATAACAATAGGTTTTAGGCACACGCGTCAATTGTGGACCAGGATAAATATCATCAATTATTGGATATTTTTTCTTTGGATCAAAATCGGTAGGAAAATACATAACACCATAAATGTCTGTTTCTCCATCCGCACCTTTTTGACAAAAAGGTTTCGGTTGTTTATATCCCAAAGCATAGAGCAGAGAGAAATCTGCTTTTTCCAATAGATTAATTTCGTTCCCATTTTTATCATATAATTTTGTAACCGGAATAAAGTCCATAGAAGAACAATAATCAATAAAATAATCCCTAGAGGGAGAGAAAACAATGGAGTGATCTGCGGTTTCCGGGGTCAACAATTGCGTTTCTTTACCATCCAAGCGTGCACGATATAAATAACGAAAATAGGGATCAACATCTGGTTCTTTGCCATTCCCTAAAAAATATACCCAGCGATTTTTAGTATCAACATGAAATACTTTGCGGACCATCCAGTCTCCTTGGGTGATGGGATTTTTCACTTGTCCAGTGTGCAAATCATATAAATAAAGATGAGCCCAACCGTTATGATCCGATAACCAAATAAACTCATTTGTCTCTTCAATTACTTGCGTGTAATTTTGCCACAAAATTAATTGACTGGGCTCAACATATCCCAGAGACTTTTCAGTTAGAATGATTCGATGCTGTTTTGTCACACTATCCAACTCACATAAAGAGAGTTGATGATTACCTCGCTCTTCTTTTAAAAAAAAGATTTTTTTACTGTCTTTACTCCACCAAACATAGCCAGCTTCAATTGGTGATCCGACTAATGCTGGTAGCAAAGGGGGCATATCGATTTTACTCAGTTTCTTTTCTGCGATGTCAATCAAACATAATTTGAGTTCTGGGATTGCGTCATCACCTAAAAAAGGAATATGGGTATCATAAACTTGCGGACGAAATGAACCATCCTCCGGAGCATGTTGTAGCAGTGATAATTTTTTCACATGCTGTTGATTACATTGAAACGTAACAATTTTTTGTGAATCAGGAGACCAAATAGCCATAGGGGGTAATACTGTCTGCATTCGATGTAGCGTTAATGAGATTAAATTAGTATCAGGAGAAACAGCATATGCATTCGTTTTGGTGCCATCTGTAGTAAGTTGATACTCTTTATTTTCGGCAAATGAAAAAAGAAATAAGTTATATTCCTTGATGTATATATCCCAACACTGATCCAGTGAGCGAATTCTTGGAGCAATTGGAGTAGGTAAAAGCCCCCAAAGCTCCATAATAGAAGGACATCGGTACATTGCGATAGGTTTTTTTATCTCCGGAACAAGCAAGAGCACCTGAGTTGTCCGATCATATTGAAAAATAAATGGCTCAACAAATAAGTGCAAAATGTGTTCGTCAACAAAATCAATTTTATTGATTGGTAAGGCAAAAGCGGTGACTTCCCGATTTAATTTCTCTGCAACTTTGCAGGCCAGCAAGGAGTGGTCAAAAGCAGGTTCTTTCTTCTTGTTTTGTAAATTAAAAATAAGATATTCATAGCCTTGAATTGTGTCATGTCGATAGCAAATATGTTTTTCATCGGGTGACCACGCAATTGAAGGTTGAACGTTTTTCAGCAAACCAACAACATTTTGCGGAAGAAATTTTTTTGCCTTCTCATAACGCTTTTCGCTTTCTTTTTCCATAATCATGCCTATTATTTTTGACTTTGTTGCATTTTGTTAATCATGTCATTTAAATCACTGTATACCCAAGCTTCGGTAATTTGCTGATTATGATCCAAGCGAAAAATCGTAATGCCACTATAAAATACAGAAATACCTGTTGCGGGAATTCCCGAAAATTCATTACAATGGGTTCCTCGGCCATGCCAACGCGTCACTACTTTATCCCCACTCAATATAAGATCATCGATATGATGCTGCAAATCCGGAAAAGCTCGATACCATTGCAGTAACGCATCTTTAAAATCCTGTAAATTTGCTACTTGGTCATAGCTAAAATGAATTGAAGTCTTTGGTGAAAAGAGCTCCTCTGCTAGTGCAACCTTTTGTTGATTCCACATTTCATCAAATACTCTTCTCACTGTCTTTTCCATTGCGGTAATAGCCACATTCCCTCCACGATTTATATTTTCATTGCCTCAAATAAAGCGAATATTTTGATTCTGAAAATAAGTATATTATAGTCTATTCATTTACATAGAAATTAATAAATAGGAAGCCCTACTTCCAAAGGTTCTTATTTTGTGTAAAAAATTATCTGACTAACCTATCCAACAAACCATCATTCAGGCTGATTTTAATGACCATAACACACTCATAATGCATCAAAAACATCATGATTATTGATTTGGGTGAAATAGAGGTGCAAGTTACTATGACAAACTTACATAAATCCTCCTTCTACATCAATTCGCACGTGGGATACACAAGCGACAGCTAGCCAGTTTTGGCTCATGGCTATTTCTTCGAAAAAAAGCGAATTCGATGATCATCTGGATCGCAGGTGACAAAGGTATAACCAAAATCCATGTTAGTTGGTTCTTGTATCATCCTAAAGTTCTTATTTTGATAATTCTCAAAAAGTTCATCAATAGTTTGCTCATCAACTACCTGAATGGCGAACTCGCTGCCACCACCAAATATAGTAGGAGCTGGTTTTACAGAATTTTGAGACCATAAACCCAATCGTAAACCAGGTTTTAATAGAAACATGGCATAATCAGGCTCAGTATGGATAGGTTGGACATTTAGTAGTTCTGAGTAAAAATGAGTACTGTTCTCTATATTGCTCACATAAAATAGAACTAAGTTGGGGTCGAATGTCATGATTTCTCCTGTATTTATTTCTTTAATTCATCGGAGAATATAAAACAAACTCATGACAGTTTTTGTCAGTATCATTCAATGGGATTGAGAATGTTATCTAGGGTGCGCTATCGCGCAGTGTAGCCTATTTCCAAGAACATATTGGATAATAATTTAGCATTCAAATAACCTCTATTTTTACATGGGATTTGACAGAATATAAACAGACTTATCCACAGAAAATGTGCATAACTAATGGTAATGTATTTTATTGACTAACTGAAAAACCCATATAGGGCAAGGTCGCTAAGTAAGTGGTGCTTGAAGTTAGCATATTTGGTGATTTAATTATCCACAGGAGAAGAATGTGGAGCGCAGAAATAATACCTATCTATTTTAAACAAACCAAAATTAAAAAAACAGTCTTGACTTCAACTATTTTTCTTTTTTCTGCTTAATTTAGACCATGCATCAATTTTGTCATATGAAGCACTCATTTGATTGTTTTTAAGCTAAGGATTATTTTAAAACAGAAAAACAGGTACATTTGTAACTCGAGCAATGTTCATGCAAATCCAGAAAACAAGGAGTTATTATTGGTACGTTAATAACGTGAGTTCGACACAAAAGGCACAAAAAATACCTTTTATGTCGCTAAACATTACACTATTCGTTCCATTTTGGTGGTGTGATACGTTGCTGTATATATAGATAGTGCCTCTTCAGCTGCTTTATTGAACCCTAAAGCCCTATTTGCTTTATACATAATCACTAAAGCCTGTTTGACTCCAGGAGACTGTGGGTAGTTTTTAACCACATAAGCTGCTCTTTCAATAGCAGCAACATACATTTTACGCTTAAAATAAAATGTTGACGCATTCAACTCATGTTGTGCAAACATATTGCGCAAATAAATCATTCGTTGTAACGCATTTGCTTTATATTTACTATCAGGGAATTTTTGAATCAAGATACCGAAATCTGAATAAGCTTGGGTTTGCGTCCCAGGATCTCTCCATGATTCATCCAAAGGTAAGAATTTTGCGAAAACACCGCGGGTTTGTTGAAAATTTGCCATACCTTTCATGTAATAAGCATAATCTACATTTTTCGCCCGTGGATAAAGGTGAATAAATCGTTCTGCTGTGGCCGCAGCTGCAGGATAATCTTCATTCTCATAATAAGCATAAATTAAATCCATTTGTGATTTTTCGGTATAATCACTAAAAGGATACATTGTTTCTATTGCTTCAAGATGTTTTATTGCAGTTGCATATTCTTTTTTGTGCAAATCTTTCTGAGATGCAGTATAAAGTTGTTCTGCAGTCATTCCTTTATAAGGATTATTATCTTCTTCATCTTTATGCCACCATGACTTACAAGCACTTAAAGACACAATAAGAGCAAACAAGAACAACACTTGAATTCTTTTCATAAACTACACCTATTTAAAATATATTCACCGCAATCACTACAAGCTGCAAGAGCTGTAAAAACTGAAAACATTATCCTAGAAAATCCAGCAGGTTCAATACCGTTAACTTGCGCAGCAGAACTCAACTGCTTTTTCTAGGGGATTATACCTAGGACTATTGAATTTGCGAACATTCTTATGTTTTTAGATAATGAAATAAATAGAAATTTTATACTATTAAAAATATACGGCCTTATTCAATAAGAATATAAAAAAAGTGTTTGCAAAACTATAAGGGTTGAGATAGTATTGCCCGTGGAGAGATGGCAGAGTGGTCGATTGCGGCGGTCTTGAAAACCGTTGAAGGGAAACCTTCCCAGGGTTCGAATCCCTGTCTCTCCGCCAGAAATAAGCTCCAATCAAATTCTCACATTTTTGCATAAATTATTAGGTAACATCCCTGAAGTCTTTTTTATACATTGCCGCATCTTAAATCTCACTGATTTTTGAGTCGACTTCGATCCGCCCCTCTCCTGCACTAGGACTTTGAGTAGTATGTAAAAAACATCAGGGACGTTGCCTCTCTAAACGAGCAAAAAAACTCCTATGAAAATCAAATGCTAATAGTTACTATATACGATAGCTGCGCTATCATAAAAAAGTATTTTATGATGATAAGATGGAAATGTAAGAGGACACGGGGGATGGGGCCCTGTTACAGGTTATTGCTAAAGGATCTATTATGCGGCTTTTAATTAGAGGATTTGCTTATTTGAGTTTATATCTATTAGCATCCTGCACTATCTCTCTACCTCAACAAAGCCAAGTTAAAAATATAAAGGCTGTTCCAAGTATGGAACATTCCATTAAAAAAAGCTTGCAAAAAAAGAATACTTTTTCTAAAGGCCAATGGCCAAAGAAACAATGGTGGCTGTCTTATAACTCACCTGAACTTAATCTTTTAGTCACTCAAGCGTTAGCTAATAACCCTTCAATTCAAGAAGTCAAAAAGCGCATTGAAGTTGCGAAACAGCAAGCGATCGTTACACGTTCAATACTATTCCCGTTAGTTTTCTTTAACGCAAAGGAGAACAGACAATATATAAGTCAAAACGGTTTGTATCGCGCGCTCAATCATTCATTCCCTTTAAATGCTGACCTATTAGACCTGTCTCTTTCATTTAGTTATGAAGTGGATTTCTGGGGGCAAAACCGTAATCTCTTCCGTGCTGCTCTAGGGGAAGCAAAAGCACAAGAAGCAGAAGCGGCTGAAGTAGAACTGATTACAAGCACCGCAACTGCACAAGCATATTTTGCTTATAAAACAAATCTTATAAGGAAAAAACTATACGTACAATTAATCAATGTACGACAAAAAATTGCAAAATTACAACACTTATTAGTACAAAAAGGACTTTCTTCAAAATTACCTGCATTGGAAACTTCAGAAAAATTGCTTGAAGCACAAAAATTACTCTCAAGTATTACTGATGAACTTACTGCAAACAAACACTTGGTTAATACTTTAGCAGGGCGTGGGCCGGATAATCCACTATTGATTAACTCTTCTCTTCCGAAATTGCCTAAATCGCTGAATATTCCTCCAATACTACCGTTAGATTTCTTAGCCCGTAGACCTGACCTAATGGCGCAAATTTGGCGAGCAAAAGCTTTAGCCTATAAGACGGGAGCAGCGATGGCTGAATATTATCCCAATATAAATCTTGTTGGCCTTCTTGGTCTGGAAAGCACAGGTTGGAAAAAGCTCTTCGATATATCAAGTGGTACAGCAGCATTTAGACCTGCATTGAGTTTACCTATTTTCACCGCGGGAGCAATACGGGCAAATATCAAAGCTACTAAAGCCCAATTTGACGCAGCAATTGATGCGTATAACAGCTTGCTCCTCTATAGTACCCAAGAAGTTCTTGATGTCTTAGCATTTGCTGAGGATATTTATCAACAAAAAGTAGAACAAGAACACGTAGTTGAGCTTGCAAAACAACGATATGAGCTCAGCTATTTACGTCAACAAAAAGGATTAGACAGTTTATTTGATCTTTATTTTTTACAAGAAGAAGTCATTCAAAAAAAGATTGTAGATGTTACTCTACTGTATAACCAATACTTAGCCTCAATAAAACTGACCAAAGCATTAGGAGGCGGTTATTGTCAAAATAGAATACCTTTGGTGAATAACTCATGAAAAAAAAATCGCCTTCTTTTTATTTTGCAATCATTCTTCTTGTTCTTTTTGTTTTCCTTTTTTTGTATTGGCTTTTTGTTTGGAGAAACGAGGTTTACACCAATGATGCTTATGTCCAAGGGAACCAAGTTTATATCAAAGCTTTACGTCCTGGATTTGTTACGGGTATTTACACTGATGATAGTTTTCTAGTAAAAAAAGGACAACTAATCGTTTCTTTAAATGAAACTGACTCGCTGATTGCTCTCGAAAAAGCGAAAAAGAAACTTGCTCAAACAGTACGTGATGTATGTCAGGCGTTTCACGATGTATTTATACTGGCCGCAGACATTGACGTGAAAAAAGCAGAACTATTAAAAGCACAACAAAACCTTAAGCACCGCTATGACGTAATTGCTGCTAAAGGAGTTTCTTTAGAAGATTACCAAAATGCACAAGACGATCTCAAAGCGTCAATTGCTTCACTAAAAAGCACCAAGAATAATTATCAAAAAATGCTCGCATTTGTACAAGGTACTTCGATTACTGAACATCCCTGGGTTCAAGCAGCAGCACAAGAAGTACGTGATGCGTGGGTCCAATTATATCGATGTAATATTTATGCTCCTGTAGATGGTCTTGTAGCACAAAGAACCATTCAGGTAGGTATGTGGATCTCCCCTAAAGAACCGCTGATGTCCATTATTCCACTGGATCAAATATGGGTTAACGCCAACTATAAGGAAACACAACTAAAAAAAATGCGTATTGGCCAAAAAGTTAAATTTACTTCGGATCTTTACGGTTCTAGTGTTGTATTTCACGGTAGAATTGTTGGTTTACCTGGAGGTGCAGGGAATGCTTTTTCATTGCTCCCTCCTGAAAATCTCTCTGGGAATTGGATTAAAATTGTCCAAAGGCTACCTGTTCGAGTTGATTTAGTGCAAGATGAATTAAGAAAACATCCTCTCCGAATTGGTCTCTCTTTAGAAGTCACAACTGATCTTTCTGATCAGGATGGCCTTTTAGTGCCCACATCTACCTCTGGCTCACCTCATTATGTGACTGATATTTTTAAAAAAGAAGAAGCTGGTGATGAAAAACTGATCGCAGATATTATTAAAAGCAATTTAGATCCAAATCTTCAGAAATATGCTAATAATCCACTTATTTTAAATAAACTTGCTTCAAATGAGATAAGAAAACGATGATCCTCTATATTTTGCTCTTATCGCTTGCGGCAGTAATTTTTAATCTTACTTTACCCATAATGGCTGGTCTTTATATTGTAAGCGATCTAGGTGGCAGTCCCTATATGACCTCGTATACAGTCAGTTTTTTTTGTATTGGTAATCTTTTAGGAGTGCCTTTAGGAAAACCTGCTGCAACACGATTAAGTCCCATCCAGCTATTTGTAGTCTGTCTTAGTTTGACTGCCTTATTTTCTTGGGGATGTGCTACTGCCACTGATTTTTTTAGTTTTATCTTATTTAGGTTTTTAGAAGGATTCGCTTCAGGACCAATGTTTCTTCTTATTACGTGTACACTTATTCCTTTATTATCTTCTAATAAAGATAAAGTCTATATTCTTTCCTTGGTCTTAATTTGTCTTTCAATAATTCCCGTCATTGGTGCTTCATACGGAGCATGGATTGCTTACGACTACCATTGGCGGTTTCTATTTTATTCTAATGTGCCTTTATGTGTTTTTTTAATTTTGTATGTTGGTTATGGTTATAGAAAATACCATGAACCTGTAAAAAAAGCTGTTTTTGATAAACTTGGATATTTTTATTTTTGTATAAGTATGATTTTTATCGGAACTGCATTAACAACTGGCCAAGAATTAGATTGGTTTCGTTCTTCTTTGATTACTTTTTTACTGATCGCGGGCATAATCAGTTTTATTTTTTTTATTTTACGCAGTTGGTCTGCACAAAATCCTATTGTCGATTTGCAGCTACTGAAAAATTTTTATTTTGCACTGGCAATGATCTACATCGCATTCCTTTTTGCAATCTATTTCGGTATGGTAATTTTGTTATCTTTGTGGCTGAAACTTTATGTTAATTACACTCCAGATTGGATTGCCCTAATTATAGGAACAATGGCATTTTGTGGATGGATCCCAGTAGTTCTTAATAAGAAACAATATAAACCATTTCCTCCATTAATAATTGCCCTACTTTTTTTTGCCATTTCTTGTTTTTATACCAGCTATTTTAATGTAGATATTAATTTCAATCGAGTTGCATTTTCTCGCGGTTTAGCGGGTATTGGACTTGCATTATTTTTATCTCCCCTCTTCCAATTATCAATACATACTTTTCCTGAAAACAAACTGGCTGAGTGTATTTGCTTTTTTCATGTATCTCGCTTAATTGGAAGTGGATTGGGAGTAGCACTATTTCCCATTTTATGGCATAGACGAGAAGTATTTTTTCACCTTCGCTTAGGAAGCAGTTTAACCGCATTTTCCCAGGAAACACAGTTATTTTTTGCACGAGCAAAACTAGTACATATTCAAGGAAAACATGCCTCCGCTCAATTAAATTACTATTTGACACGACAAGCTACTGCCCTAGCATTGGATGACTGCTTTTACCTCATGGGTTGGATGGCACTCATTTTGATGCTTTTTCTAATCATCGCTTTTTTATTTCGTTTAAAAAGAACTAAAGAACCAGTAAAAAAGGATGAAAACCCGTTATTAATCCTAGAGGAATCGTAATATTTGCGGTTTTTTACAGTAGAAAAGATATTGGAAAGTTACTGATCATTATCTACGTGCTGAACTACATAAGGAATCGATTCTTTCATTAATTGTCCTATATACTGAATTAATCTAGAGGGAGCACGATTCGCATGAGCATACCATGATAAAGCTACCTTGTCTGAGTAATCCTCTAATTCCAACTTTACTAAGTCATCATCATAATATTGCTTAGGCAATACACCCCACCCCAATCTCCTTTTCACTAATTTTTTTATCGCGAGTGGAGAAAACAGCTCATGTTTCACCAGAAGAGGTAATTTTTTGCACAAAAAAGCTTTGTCTAAATTATCTCGCAAAGAAAATCCTGACTCAGTTAAAAGTGCAGGGTAGCGGGAAAGTGTTTGTAAATTTATATTTTTTTCATTGGCTAATTCATGCTTTGGGGAGACCACAATATAAACATCTTCCTCATAAAGTTGAGTGCATATAATAGAACTATTGATCTCAAGATCTTTAATTGTTAATGCCAAATCAATCACTCCAGATTGTAAGGCAGGAATCAAATCTTTTTTATGCATCTGTTTAATAGAAAATTGAGGATGGTTAATTTGATTTTCATTTAAATAATCGATAAACAACGGCAAAAATTGAAAGCATGGAAGAGGCCCTGTTCCAAGCACAAAAGGTATTTCTGAAAGTTCCGGACTTTTTAAATTAGTAGCAGCATCACATAAAGTGTGTAAAAGTAAACGCGCATATGGAATAAGTAACATCCCTTCCATAGTAGGAAAAATCATACTATTTCTTATTTCAAATAATTTGGTTTTAAATTCATTTTCCAAATTATTAATGCGCTTGCTTACAGCAGATTGAGTAACATACAAATGCCTTGCTGCAAGTGAATAAGAGCGATATTCATAAACCATTAAAAATGATTTTAATTCATTAGTATTCATAATTTACTCAATCCGATAATCAAGCTGTTGCATTTATCATATTATGCTTTTTATTCTAGAACTAGTAATTTAAATCTAAAATCATACTCTAATAAAATTAGATTTTTTCCTTGTCTATTAACGCACTGACAGAACCCGCCAAGTAGTTCCATTGACACCATCTTCTAACTCAATGCCCTGACTTAACAAATCTGCTCTTATTTGATCCGCGCGCGCCCAATTCCGCTCGGTACGTGCTTGGAGTCGCTCGGTAATTAATTGCTCTATTGACGCTTTGTCCATTTCACTTAGTCCCGATTGTAAAAAGGATAAAGGATCTTCTTGCAATAACCCCATGATGCCCGCTAAATGTTTCAATGTAGTCGCTAAAATGGGAGAGTTACTTTTATTGATCTCATGGCTGAGTTGAAATAAAACAGATAATGCAACTGGCGTATTAAAATCGTCATTCATTGCTTGATTAAATTCATTAACCCAATGATTATCTAATTCAGCCTCGACAAGGTGTTGACTGTCCTTGATAGTTTGATATAAACGAGTTAATGCCTTTTTGGCATTAGTCAAATTTTCTTCAGAATAATTTAATGAACTACGATAATGACTGCTTAAAAGAAAATAACGCACCACCTCTGAATGATGTTTTGCTAAAACATCTGCAATAGTAAAAAAATTGCCTAATGATTTAGACATTTTTTCATTATTAACCTGCAGCATTCCTACATGCAGCCAATAATTGGCAAAAGGTTTTTCAGTAGCAGCCTCACTCTGAGCGATTTCATTCTCATGATGAGGAAATTGCAAATCCAATCCTCCTCCATGAATATCAAACTGCTCACCTAACTCACTCATTGCCATTGCTGAACACTCAATATGCCAGCCTGGACGTCCTTCTCCCCAGGGTGAAGGCCAGCTAGGCTCGCCTGGTTTTGCCTTTTTCCATAAAACAAAATCCAATGGTGAACGTTTTTCTTTAACAATTTCTACTCGTGCTCCAGCTACTAATCCCTCTAGATCCTTGTGTGATAATTTACCATAATCGGTAAATGAATTGACTTGATAACACACATCCCCATTGTCACTAAGATAGGCATTTCCTTTAGCAAGCAACCGCTCAATTAAATGGATAATGCTATGAATATGTTCTGTAGCACGTGGTTCTACATCCGGCGGTAAAATATTTAACGCCTGCGTATCTTCATTCATTGCTGCAATATATTGATCAGTTAATTCATCTATAGGTATCGCTCGTTCATGAGCACGAGCAATAATTTTATCATCAATGTCCGTAATATTACGTATGTATTTTACGTCATAACCCTGAGAACGCAGATAGCGAACAATGACATCAAAAGCTACCATAGAGCGAGCATGGCCTATATGACAACGGTCATATACAGTAATACCGCAAACATAGATACCAATTTTTCCAGGTGAAATGGAAACAAACGGTTCTTTTGTTCTGGTTAAAGAATTATATAAATGCAACATATTTGTCCCTCTTAACTCACTTTTCCCCAAGTATCCTTCAGATCTACCACACGATGAAAAGCACGAACACATCCATCTTTTAATTCATTAACACAATAATACCCCAAGCGTTCAAACTGGAACACTTCACCTAATGGCTGATTAGCGAGAGCTGGTTCACAATAACCTTGTTTTATTTGTAATGAATTATGATTTAAGAACTGGAAGAAATCCTCTTCCCTACCTGGATTCGGATCATTAAATAAACGATCATATTCCAACACAGTCACCGGATAAGCATGTTTGCAAGATACCCAATGGATCACTCCCTTAACTTTCCTGTCTTCGGGATTTTTTCCTAAAGTATTTTCATCATAGGTACAGCGTAATTCAATAATAGTTCCTTGTTCATCATAAACTACATCATGACATTTAATCACGTAAGAATGACGTAAACGTACTTCAGCACCAGGTGATAGGCGATGATACTTTTTGGGTGGATCTTCCATAAAATCCGAACGCTCGATAAAAAGTTCTCGCGTAAACGGCAAATCCCGCGTACTTGAATTTGGATCTTGTGAATTATATGCAGGTTTTAAAAATTCAGTTTTGTCCTCTGGATAATTTTCAAGGACTATTTTTAGGGGATCCATCACACATAAAGCACGCTTTGCTGTTCGATTTAGTTCAGCACGGACACATTCTTCGAGTACTGACATATCAATTACTGAATCACTGCGTGATACACCAATTGACTCACAAAATTGACGAATTGCTGCAGGAGGATAGCCACGTTTACGCATTGCCCGCAAAGTAGGCATTCGAGGATCGTCCCACCCAGATACTGCTTTTTTTTCAACCAGCGCACGCAATTTACGCTTTGAAGTGACTGTATGTGATAAATTTAAACGGGCAAACTCTGTTTGTATGGGTTTTGCTGGTAAAGGTAAATGGTCAACAAACCAATCATAAAGAGGTCGGTGATCTTGAAACTCTAAGGTACATAAAGAATGAGTGATTTTTTCTAAGGCATCAGAAATAGGATGTGCATAATCATACATAGGATAAATACACCACTCATCACCAGTACGTTGATGATGCGCATGGCGAATGCGATAAATGACGGGATCGCGCATATTCACATTACCGGATTGCATGTCAATTTTTGCGCGCAACACATGTGTCCCATCGGGAAATTCACCTGCCTTCATACGGGCAAATAAATCTAAACTTTCTTCGCTAGATCTATTCCTGTAAGGACTTTCGCGACCAGGCTCCTGTAAAGTACCGCGATAAGCACGAATTTCATCCATACTAAGACTATCAACATAAGCCCTATCTTTTTTAATTAAAAATACAGCAAAATCATAAAGTTCATGGTAGTAGTCAGAAGAGTGAGTCATCGCATACCAGTCAAAACCTAACCAACGAACATCTTCAATAATGGCATTGACATATTCTTCTTCTTCTTTAATGGGATTTGTATCATCAAAACGTAAATAGCAAATCCCACCAAACTCTTGTGCCAAACCAAAATTGACACAAATCGCTTTAGCATGTCCAACATGTAGATAACCATTAGGTTCGGGGGGAAAACGGGTAACTACAGATTTATGCTTACCACTCGCTAATTCATCCGTAATCAGTTGTCTTATAAAATGAGCTCGCTTTTCAGTTATTTCAGTCATCGTTTTTTCCATTATTATCCATGGCATGTCGCATGGAATAAATTAAATCTGCTCCGGCGTGCAATATATCATTATTCGTATTATAAGCATCCAAGATATGCGTAATTAAGGCAGCCCCTACAATAATACCGTCTGCAAAACGAGCAATTTCTGCTGCCATTTCTGCCGTTTTTATACCAAAACCAACCATTAAAGGAAGTGTGCTTTGTGCTTTTCGGTGTTGATATTGCGTTTTCAAAGATGCCATATCAAGTGCATCAGACCCAGTAACACCTTTCAAAGACACATAGTATAAATAGCCTTTTGCAAACTTGCTAATTAATGCCATACGCTCATCTGAAGTGGTAGGCGAACAAAGAAAGATACTGTATAAATCATATTTTTGCCAGATTTCGGCAAGTTCTTCGCTTTCTTCTGGAGGTAAATCGACTATAATAGTTCCATCAATACCCGCTTCTACAGCCTTTTGTGCAAAAAGCTCATAGCCAAAACGCTCTATAGGATTTAAATAGCCCATAATAATCACGGGGGTTTCTTGATCTTGTACACGGAATTCTTTGACCATATTCAATACAGTTTGGCAGTGTACGTTCTGAGCAAGAGCGCGTTCCATAGCACGTTGAATAACAGGTCCCTCAGCCATAGGATCCGAAAAGGGGATACCTAATTCTAAAATATCTGCACCTGCTCTGACTAATTCATGCATTAATTTCACGGTAATGTCCGGAGATGGATCTCCAGCTGTAATGTAAGGACTGAGCATTTTTTTGCCGTTTTTCTTTAGGCGCATTAAGGTTTTATCAATTCGATTCATACGCTAATCCCATCAATTTGTGCCACAGTATGCATGTCTTTATCACCACGACCTGATAAATTCACGATAATATTTTGATTTGTTGACATTGTCTTTGCGAGTTTCATTGCATAAGCAACAGCATGACTGGATTCAAGTGCTGGAATAATGCCTTCAACACGCGTTAAAGTCCGAAACGCATGCAATGCTTCATCATCATTAATTGCCTCATAAATTACTCGTCCAGAATCCTTCAAATAAGCATGTTCCGGGCCTACGCCAGGATAATCGAGACCCGCTGAAATCGAATGAGTATCCTTAATTTGGCCGTGTTCATCACAAAGTAAATAAGTTCGATTGCCGTGTAAAACACCCGGTTTCCCCGCGATAAGTGAGGCAGAATGCTCACCACTTTCTAAGCCTTTTCCTCCTGCTTCAACACCATAGAGCACTACTGTCGCATCCTTTAGAAAAGGATAAAATAAGCCGATTGCATTAGAACCACCACCGACACAGGCAACTAAAGCATCTGGCAAATGCCCCGTTTTTTCTAGAAACTGGGCTCTCGCTTCAACACCAATCACCGATTGAAAATCTCGAACCATTTGAGGATAAGGATGCGGCCCTGCAACCGTTCCAATGATATAAAATGTATTATCAATATGGCTCACCCAATCACGCATGGCCTCATTCAAAGCATCTTTCAGCGTACGCGATCCCGCTGTCACTGGCACAACCTCTGCACCCAACAATTTCATGCGATATACATTAGATGCTTGACGTTTTATATCTTCAGCACCCATATAAACCACACATTCTAAGCCTAATTTAGCTGCTACGGTGGCTGAAGCTACGCCATGTTGCCCTGCTCCGGTTTCTGCAATAACTCGAGTTTTTCCCATCCGCTTAGCAAGTAGCGCTTGGCCAACAGTGTTATTAATTTTGTGTGCGCCTGTATGATTCAAATCTTCTCGCTTTAAATAGATTTGTGCGCCACCAAGTTCCCGACTTAAACGTTGAGCATGATATAATGGATTAGGCCGTCCTACATAATCCTTTAATTCAGCATGTAACTCAGCAAGAAAATTAGGATCGTGTCGGTATTTTGCATATGCTTCTTTCAATTGTTGTAACGCATGCATTAACGTATCTGCTACGAAAATACCGCCATAGGGGCCAAAATGCCCATGTTCATCGGGAAGTTCTTTTTTGTTCATTGATCTACCTTAAAAATGCAACCTGAGGACAGGCTACTATCTATTCACTAATTTCTGCATAAACCGACCCATTTTGCCATGATCTTTAATTCCAGGCGATACTTCAATCCCACTGCAAAGATCTACAGCATAAGGATGACATAATTCAATTGCTTGAAGCACATTAAATTCATCGATGCCACCAGCCAATATATAAGGCTTGGCTACCTCTTGCGGGATAATCTTCCAATCAAAAACAAGTCCAGTTCCACCTTTTGCCACAGCAGAGGGGGTATCTAACAATAAGGCATGAGCCATCGCAAATTCTCGTGTTGCTTGATGAATATCTTCTGCCGAATAAGGATGTATCGCTTTAATGAAAGGTTTTTTAAATTGTTGGCAAAATTCCGCTGATTCATCACCATGAAATTGCAATAGCTGAATGGGTAGTTCTTCGATGATTTTTTGCACCAAATCTCGCTCAGGATTCACCAAAACAGCCACGGAGTCTACAAATGCCGGAAGATCTTTGAGTAAGACCGTTGCCTGATCAATAGAAACAAAACGTGCACTTTTATTATAAAAAATGAACCCAACAGCATCTACACCTAAATTTACAGCACACGCAATGTCTTCGCTACGCGTCATACCACACATCTTGACTCGTATACGTGATGAATTCACTTATTTCTCCAAAAGAAACATAGGTCCTGGACAATTCTGTAATATAGAAAACTCTTGCGGGTAATTAACTTGCACCAAATACAATCCATAAGCAGGAGCTGTTTCAGCCCCTAATCTTCTGTCTTTTGCTTTAAGCACCTCGTCTACCCAAGAAACAGGTTGTTTTCCTGAGCCTACTGCAATAAGCACACCCGCAATATTCCGTACCATATGATGTAAAAAAGCATTAGCAGTTATATCAATTATTATCAAATCCCCCATTCGGTTCACTTGGAGTTTATGCACATTCCGCATCGGCGTATTCGACTGACATTCAACGGAGCGAAATGAAGTAAAATCATTTTCACCCAATAATGTTTGAGCTGCTTGATGCATAAGACGATGATCCAATTGTCTATATTGCCATGTTACATTGCTGCGCAGCAATGCTGGTCTTATAGCACTATTATAAATCACGTAACGATACCGTCTTGCAGTTGCGGAATATCTCGCATGAAACTCTTCGGAGAGTTCTTTTCCCCATTTAACGCATATATCTTTAGGTAAAAATGAATTTACCCCATGGATCCATGCACGAATACTGCGCTGCTTTTCACTGTCAAAATGAATGACTTGATTTGTTGCATGCACACCGGTATCCGTTCTTCCTGCACAAACCACAGATATAGGCAAATCTGCTACTTTAGATAAGGCATTTTCAACGGCCTGTTGTACGGTATGCAATCCTGTTTGTGCTTGCCAGCCATGATACCTACTACCATCATACTCAAGCACTAAAGCGATTCGCATTGATTATTCCTGATAAAAGGGTCAATTTATAATACAGCATTTGTTTTGTCTATACTTTACTAGAATTGATTTTAAGTTTATTAAAATATTATAGTCATTTTTCATTGAAAACTCAGAGCTAGAATTTTAGCTTAAGAGTTTGATATTACTAATATCCTCGCTTTTTACTCGATAACTGCTGTTCCCTTACTGCATCTATGGTTGATTTCTTGAATTCATTTATGGTAGCTTCTCGGTTTGCAATTAAGGGACTTGCTAAACCAGTGTTAAAAATTGAGATTTAATTTATGAAACGGAATTTATTTTATCCAAGTATTACCGCCCTACTCCTTGTATGTCCTCACACTTCATTCGCTAAGAATGCAGGACACGTGCAAAACTCATCCATGCAATCAGTCTTCAATGCGCCAAAAAACTGGTTTATTTCGCTTGGAGCAGGAGCACAATTTCCTGATTTGCAAACTCCTATGCAAGTAAATAATGGTTCCGAGTTTTCGACACCTTACAATTATGATCAATACTCAATCAGCAAGAACAACGGGGCTGTTATCGCAGCATCCGCAGGACGACGATGGCAAAATGACAACGTTTGGTTTCCTTCCTACTCATTAAGTATCTTTTGGCAGTATTTTTTCAAAACTCAGCTTGAGGGGCAAATTACGCAATACTCCTTACCTCAATTTACTAATTACGATTATAAGTTAGATTTTACTTCAAACCTTCTATTAATCTCTGGAAAAATGAATCTATGCAAGCATGGGATCTTTTCACCTTATATCAATGGAGGAATAGGAAGCTCTTTTAATAAGGTCTCTAATTATCATGAAACAGCCTTAACAAACGTTACACCACGAATTAACCCAGGATTCAGAAACGCCAATACCAGTGAATTTGCCTACAATATAGGTGCTGGTGTTGATGTACATTTTTTACCGCAGTTCATTCTTTCCGTAGGTTATATTTATCAGGATTTAGGTCCATATTCTTCAGGTAATGGAGTGGAAACATGGTCTAACCAATCATTAAATCCAGGCTCTTATCACTCCAATGAGATTTTAGTCAGTATGACTTATCTTTTTTGACAAGATGTTTTGTAGAATAGCGAAACTATAAGTCCTCGCGTATTAGGAGTACCTTTTGGGTGCCGTAGTCTCAAGTTTAACATCAGCTCTCTTTGCTATCGCATCGTTAAACTTTTCTTTAAAATCTTTAAATGCATCGGCTGAATTCTTTATTTCAATTTTTCCTTCTTGTTTTTAGCACTACTAAAAATAGATTTCCTCTTCCATGCAATAGCGTCGAGTACATCGGTTACTGTCTGATCATTCGAGCTTAGCAATTTAGCTCTTTCTTCTATAGGTACATTCGCAAGAGCTGCCTCAATTTTACGTGCTTTCTTACCCATCCCTATAGTGTACCATTTGTTTCTAGCATCAAAATCCTTGATAAGTGTTTTAACTGCTTCATTTTCCCGGGATTTTAAACCCTGTATGACTCTTTGCATCTTTTGAATTTGCTCCGTTATTTTTCCCAACCGCTCATCTAAATTTCTGGTCTGCATGATTGCTTTATCGCACTCAACTAGGAACTTATCCATTTCTTTATCGTTGTTTCCAACTTTTAAGCCAATTAAATCATTTTTTAATTTTTGATACTCCTCGACACGATTTGGAAGTTGACTTTTAACGCGTTCTAATTTTGTATTAAATTCAACTAAATTGCGTCTCAAATCATCAACAACTAATCTTGCATCCCGTATTACTTCCTGCCTCGCTTCTTGAAGCATTGATAGGGGTATAGCACTTTTCTCACCAATTTTAACAGCGCTGATGTCCTGCATTAACGGCTCACACCTAGAAGCGTTTTCATTCACTATTTGGTTAAGTTTCTCGTAATCATCTTTTAATTTTGTTCCAAAATAATCCAGCCTGATCTTTAAGTCATCTATTAAGATTGCACTACGTATTGCATTCTCTTTTGCTTGTTTGAGTACTGCGATAGCAATTCTCAGACTCCTCTTGATTTAGTGAAACAAAATTCTCCTGACGGTGCCCTGATTAATCAATTACTCATTAAAATGGAGCGCATTCTAATAGTAGAACCAAACAAACCTTGATACCGAATAGAAAATATTTATAAATCAAGACTGCCCTTTTATCTCAGCGAGTAGGCGTTTTGCTTCTTCCTTTTGCACCTTACTACCGTGTTGCAGTACTTCATCTAATGAATTTAAAGCGGATTCTATATCTTCCATTCCTATGTATGTTTTAGCAAGAGCTAAAAGAGTATCTAATGCCTTTTCATTCTTTAAGTTAGAAAGATCAATATCGTTCTTAGTAGTTTTCTCTGGGGTGGTTTTCTCTGAGTCAGAGGGAGTAAAAGTAAACTCTAATCCCTTATCCTCGCTAGCTATTTCCTTAGGATAATTTGCCTCTTGAATAGACTCTTTTGCAATTGTATGATGCAAGCCTGATTCAAATTCTAATAGATTTTCTTCAGGTAACTCCTCACTAGATAAGTTTTGATTTTCATGGCTCGGTTTTATTAATTTATCCTCAACTACATCTGATGAGAACTCTAATAGCCTTTCATTATCTTCTGGTTTAGGCTGAGATTGGGATCGAGGTTCAGTCGATGTAGAAACATTGTCTTGAGCATTAGCAACAGTCTTTAAATTTTCGACTTCTGCTGATGGTAAAACTAATTGCTCCGCAACTTGAGGTTTAGGAATTAATTCTAGATCTGGTTTCAACTTGGGCTCTGATCTCAGCTCACTTATCTCTTGTTGTGCAACTGGCTGTTCTTTAGAGTGAATAAAGGATTCAATCGGAGTAGGAGTAGGCACTGGCGCGGGAGTAGACGCTGGGGCGGATTCTACGGGATTAGTTACTTTAGATAGATTACTTTTTCTCTGATCCCTACGTTTAAAATAATAATAGGTAATACCTCCTGAACCTGCAATAAGCAATAAACTAATTAAAAACCCAGCATTAGAGAAAGTACCAAGAGAACTGGAGCTTGTCTGTCCCGCAATAGCTATCCGCTCTCTCATCAATATTTGAATTTGCTTATCTCGCTCATCCAACTGCTTTTGTAATTTTTTGTTTTGTGCTTGTAATAAACTTAATTGTTCTGTTAATAAAGCATTAGATTCTCGCAAAGAGTCTACAGCAGCAGCGGTAATAGATATTTCTGCATTAAGAGTTCTGCGTTGTTCAGGGCTGATTTGTTTTTGACTCTCTATTGATGATAATAAGTTGACTGAAGTGGTCTCAGATTGAGTTTGATTCATTACAGGAAGTGTTGAACCTGAAAATTTTGGTACTGGTGGAATCTGCGAATACTCAATAGGAGGACTTATACTGGGTGTTTGCCCTATCATGTAAGGTGGTGATAATACATGATTAATCGATGTTTTTTCATTCCATGCTTTATCATGAGCCATCACTTCAACCGTCGCTAAATCAGCAGGAACTTCAACAAATCCTGGAGCAGATGGAATTTTCAAACGAACTCCAACCTTTAATCCGTTTAAATTGCCCTGAGTAAATGCATCAGGATTTGCGCCAACAATTGCTAGAACGATTTGCGGTAAAATTGCATCAGAAGTTTTATACCTTTGTGCGATTTGCCATATATTTTCATTGGCAATTGTAGGACCATAAACTCCTTTCTTTGTGTTGTGACTTACCTTAGTAGAAACAACTGTCTTTTGGTGATAATTAGAGAATTGCCGCTGATAGGTCAGGCCACTTTGAGCAGTTGTACTCGCTAGTTTATAACCTGGAGGATCTAATAATACTGTATAAACTTTATAGATTTGTCCTTTGGACCATGTTAAATCAATAATAAGCTGCATATAAGGTTCCGTTATTTGCTCTGTCGAGTAAATAACTACACTATATTTGCCCTGTTTATTTTTTTTAATTTCAAGAAAAAGTGAATTTGCTGTTTCAGGCCATTCTATGCCAAGGCTTTGATAACTTTGCGGATCAGCTAGGCCAGCTCTAACGTTTGATAAAGAAATCTCATGCACATCAATTAACTTAACTTCTGCAGCAAAAGGTTGCCCTAGGGCAGACTTCACGCTCATTTCCCCTAAACCAAATGCATAAACATAGACCGGGAAAGTGAATGCAAATAAAGTTGAAAACAAAACATTTTTTTTCAATCAGGAGCTCCGCGTCCTTTGGAGTTGAACTAGCTCGGGACTTATATATTGAAAAAATTAACATTATTTATTAATTGATTCAAGTAATTAGCTCATATGATATAGATTATTAATTATTTATTTCCTCTACTCCTCTAAAGCACTATTGCATTATACAAACCTCTAATTCATAATAACCGCCTTACTTTTCTCATAGGTAATTATGTCAGCATCTTTAATTGATGGAAAAGTTGTCGCTTCTCTACATCGAAATGAATTAAAAAAGCAAGTGCAAGATCACATAGAACAAGGTCATCGCGCACCAGGTCTTGCTGTTATCCTCATTGGAAATGATCCTGCTTCAACAGTTTATGTAGCCAATAAGCGAAAAGCTTGTGCTGAAGTAGGTATTACTTCCCATTCTTATGATTTACCTGAAGAAACAACACAAAATGCATTAATCAATCTGATTGATCAATTAAATAGTTCTGATCAAATTGATGGTATTCTCATACAGTTACCTTTGCCCGCCCACATTAATGAGAGTGCTATAATCGAACGCATCAAACCAGAAAAAGATGTTGATGGTTTTCATCCCTATAATTTAGGTCGACTTGCACAACGTAACCCTTTATTACGTCCATGCACCCCATTTGGCATTATGAATTTGTTAAAGCACTACCAACTTGACGTGAAAAGAAAACATGCTCTTGTTATTGGTGCATCCAACATAGTCGGTCGCCCCATGAGCTTGGAATTACTCTTAGCAGGCGCCACAGTAACAATTGCACACAAATTTACACAACAACTCGAAAAACTGGTACGTATTGCTGATTTAGTTATTGTGGCAACAGGAAAAATGGATGTTATCGATTCAGAGTGGCTTAGTAAGGATCAAATAGTCATCGATGTTGGGATACATCGATTAGCGGATGGCCGTATTAGAGGAGATGTTGATTTTACAAATGCAGTAAATAAAGTTGCTTGGATAACACCTGTTCCAGGCGGCGTTGGGCCAATGACCATAGTAACCTTACTTGAAAATACATTAAAATCTGCTACCCAAGCGTTGAACCACGTACATGAGTAAAAGAACCGATTTCAGGCTATTTCACTACTAAATACGCAGCATGGATCATCAGTAGTCATAAAGAATTATTTATCTAAAACATCCCAATCGAAATCACCGCTTAACTCATCGAAATCATCCTTAAACTCTTCTCTTAAACGTTTGCGTTCCAGTTTATCCTCGAGCATACGTCTAACATTCTTTCGATGATTCATGGATTCAACATCATCATCGTAGTTATAATCAGAGAATGATTGGTCATCATAATCTTCGTGAAGTTCCATAACTTTCCCCTTTTATACTCTCTTAAAAAGAGTATAGTAGACAATTATAAAAAATGTTTTAGGAACTCTATGCTCAGTTATCAACACGGATATCATGCTGGAAATTTTGCTGATGTCATCAAACACTTAGCCTTAACGCGACTTCTGTGTTATTTAACTCTAAAAGATAAGCCATTATTTTATCTTGAGACCCACTCTGGCAAAGGTTTGTATGACTTAAAAAACAAACAAGCTGAAAAAACAAAAGAATACCAACAAGGAATTCAACTACTTTGGTCTAATAAAGATTCTCTAAACTCTCTTTTCCAAGATTACCTCAATATTGTTAACCAACTTAATCCTACAAATACATTAAGATATTATCCAGGCTCCCCCTACTTAGCCATCAATATGCTACGCATGCAAGACAGAATGTATTTTTGTGAGTTACATCCAAGAGAGTTTGAAGAACTTACTCAATTACCTCATTTTAATAAAAAAGTACATTTCAGTAAAAATGATGGAATAGCTGCACTGAAAGCCTTGCTTCCGCCACCAGAAAAACGAGGATTAATTTTTATTGATCCTTCTTTTGAAATAAAAGAAGAATATAAAGAAATTCCTATTGCCATGAAACAAGCCTACTCTCGTTTTTCTACAGGTGTTTATTGTCTTTGGTATCCTCTCGTTACTAAAAAATTAACTGATAAACTCAACAGAGGTATGAAAGATATCAATATAAAAAATACTTTGCATATTGAATTTAACTTAACCTCGGCTCCTACTGAAGGTATGTATGGTTGTGGTTTATGGATTATTAATCCCCCATTTACGTTAGCCGAAGAAATGAAGTCTGTATTAACTACCCTTAAAAATCATTTTAATCCGGAGAGCTCTTTCTCTATTATTGAGGCCAACTGATGAAAATTTTTCCTATTCCTGCTTTTTTTGATAACTATATTTGGGCAATTATTGATGAAAAAACAGGAGTCTTTGATTGTGTTGACCCAGGTGATGCAGAACCCGTATTACAATTTGCCCACTCAAATCATCTCAAACTACGTACTATTTTATTAACTCACCACCATCACGATCATATTGGGGGTGTAGACGAACTCACTAAAACCTCCCCTTCTTGCACAGTTTATGGCCCTAATGATCCACGAATTCCCTATATAACAAATCCTGTACAAGAACATCAAACCATCCAAGTAGGACACTGTATTTTTAATATATTATTTAATCCAGGCCATACATCCACTCATATTAGCTATTATGAATCTCAGCACGAATGGTTGTTTTGTGGAGACACACTTTTCTCAGCAGGCTGCGGACGAGTATTTGACGGGACATTAGAGCAATTACATCAATCGTTACTTCTTTTTAAAGCATTACCAACAACCACAAAAGTATTCTGTGCTCATGAATATACACAACAAAATTTGCGCTTTGCACAGACTGTAGAGCCTAACAACTTGTCCATACAAAAATATTTGCACAACATACACGATCAATCCTGCACGCTCCCATCTACTTTAGAACTAGAAAAATCAACTAACCCTTTTTTACGCACTGACAAACCAGAGGTACAACAGTATGCATTAAAACATGGGGCAAAATCGCTAAATTCATTAGAAATATTCAGAGTGTTACGCGAAGAAAAAAATTCATTTAAGTAACGTGAGTTCGACATAAAGGCATTTCTATGCCCTTTATGTCGTTAAACGAACTAGATCATAAAGGATTAATTTAATCCCTTATGAGTTAAATGGATACAATCCGGTTTAATCCCAAAGTAAATTTTAGTACACTGATGAGCAATTGTATTCATAGGTAAATTCTATTGAAATTTAACTTTTTCATAACAAAAGTTTTGTTCTTTTATGCACTCCTTTTTTGGGATATTACTTGTGGTTCAATAGCGAACGCAGTACCCAATGTATGGGAAGTATTACGATACGAATTTACTTTAAATCATGAAACTTCTCGAGTTGAAGTACAAGATCAAATCCAATGGTTTATTGCTCATCCAGGTTTTCTTCACAAAGTGTGTCGTCAGTCAGAACCATACATTTATCATATTATTAGCGAAATCAAGAAAAAAAAGCTGCCTGGTGAATTAGCCCTCTTGCCGATGATCGAAAGCGCTTATGATCCCTTTGCATATTCTGTAGCTGGTGCAGCAGGTTTATGGCAATTAATGCCCCTTACCGGCAAAGATTTAGGACTAACACAAGATTGGTGGTTTGACGCGAGACGAAGTATCCGATCATCCACTGATGCAGCGCTTAATTACCTGCTTTATCTCAATAACTTCTTTAGTGGCGATTGGATATTGGCAATAGCATCCTATGATGCGGGAGCAGGAACAATAGATCGCGCCATAAAAGCAATACCACACTCGGGGCGCACTGTAAGTTTTTGGGAGTTATCTGTTCCTCGAGAAACTCAAATTTACGTTCCGCGCTTGCTTGCATTAGCGGAAATCATCAACAATCCTAGCCGATATAAGTTAGTATTACCAGAAATCGCATACCTTCCTTATTTCGAAGAGGTAAATATAGGGAGTCCTATTGATTTAAATCATGCTGCAAAAATGGCAGGCATTAGCTATAAGGAGTTAATTAAGCTAAATCCTGGATTTAATCGCTGGACTACTGCTCCCAACGAGCCATTTAAATTACTCATTCCCACTGAAAAAGTGCAGCAATTTTATTTCAATCTCGCCAACCTCCCCGAACACAAACGAGTCAGTTGGGAAATGTACCAAGTCAAACCAGGAGATAACTTGGATAATATTGCAGTGAAGTATCACACTACTGTAAACTTCATCAAACAATTAAACCAACTCACCACTAATCATCTAAAACCCAATCAATCTATCTTAATTCCAAGTACTAAAAATACCCCTGTTGTTGTTAAAAAAGAGCCCCTTCTCGCAACTACTCCATTAACACATCAAATGACTGTATCAAGAAATCACCGCATCATTCATATTGTACAGGAGAATGATACCTATGATAAATTAGTTAGAACCTATGGAGTTCGTGCTGAAGAGATACAAGCATGGAATAAAATAACAAACAATCAACCTTTACATAAAGGGCAACAGCTCGTTATTTTGAAAAAAGTAAACCAACCGATCTATTATGTTGTCAAAAAAGGCGATAGCCTCAGTAGCATAGCACAAAAGCATCAAACTATAATTGAACGTATCCTTGCTCTAAACCCCGAACTTAAAAGAAATACTCCCTTATATTTTGGGCAAAAAATATTTGTTGGTTAAGGCGTGTTAACAATTCCTCTCCCTGACTATGTGCCTTAGTTATCCGTTCAAGATATGCTTGATTCTTGATGAAAGCCTTACGTTACAAGTTCGCTTTTCCAATTTTCGTAAAGAAAAAACATTGTGAGTTTTCGTTTTCTTAATGTAAATCATAGTAGATACAGCCTTCTTCACGCTGAGTGATAGGAATTAAGTTTTTTAGTGCTGCTTTCATCAAAAAACCATACATGCCAGTACAAAGTTATTAATTGCTGTGCTTCCTTTCTTAATAGCTGCTTAAGATTTGTATGGTAGCCTATGAGACACTAAAATGGTGATCTAAGAAAAGTCATTCATATCTGCCAATTTAGGAGTGAACTTGAAACTTCGGAGCTTGACTTAATAAAATCTGAGTTTATCTTTAGTAATGAGTATCAATAAAAGAAGTTCGAGTGTATTTACTCTAAACTTTGATGAATAATAATTATTATTTTTTATTTCTGATAGATAAGCGTGAAGGAGAGCACCAAAACTTGTGTTATACTCAAAGTAACTTACTTTTTTATATAAAGACAATATGAAATTACTATTTGATTTTTTTCCTATAGTTTTATTTTTTATCGTATACAAATTTTTTGGCATCTATACCGCTACAGCTGTTGCTATGATCGCTTCTTTAAGTCAGGTCGCTTTTTATAGATTAAAATTTCAACATTACGAAAAAATGCATTTAGTCAGTCTCGCTATAATTATGATCCTGGGAGGAGCAACCCTCTTTTTCCATAATCCATGGTTCATTAAATTGAAGCCAACCGGTATTTATTGGCTCTCTGCATTAGTCTTTTTTGGTTCAGGCTATGTGGGTAGTAAGCCTTTAATTCAAAAAATGATGGACACTAACGTCACATTGCCTAAAAAAATATGGCTAAGATTAAATACAGCTTGGGCATTATTTTTTCTCATGATGGGGGCCGTCAATATTTATGTAGCGTATAATTTTAATACTGATGCATGGGTTAACTTTAAATTATTTGGTGGAGTCGGCTTAACTCTACTTTTTGTATTAATTCAAGCTTTTTATCTAACAAAGCACATGGATGGCACTGAACTTGAAAAACAGTAGGAGCAAGAATGAGACTATTGCTAGTTGAAGATGATGAATTACTTGGCGACGCTGTAAAAACTGGGTTAACTCAGTTTGGTTATATTGTTGATTGGCTTAAAGACGGTGAAGCCGCTCGAGCAGCTTTAAAATCTGAATCATTCGAGCTCATTATCCTTGATTTAGGATTACCCAAACTATCTGGTCTTGCTTTACTACAAAGTATTCGTAATGATGGAAATCCTACTCCTGTTATTATTTTAACAGCCAGAGAGTCTGTAGAGGATCGTGTCAAAGGCTTAGACAGTGGAGCTGACGACTATCTAGTGAAGCCTTTTGACTTAAATGAACTGAGCGCGAGAATTAGAGCTTTGGTGAGGCGCTCACAAGGTCGTGCTGACGCAGTCTTACAATATCGAAATATTACTCTAGATCCAGCCGCTCACTCTGTGTTTGTTGATGATGTATTAGTTAATGTCCCACGCAGGGAATTCGCCCTATTACAAAAACTTCTAGAAAACAGTGGTCAAGTTCTATCTCGCGAACAACTGATGCAAAGTATTTACGGTTGGGAAGAAGATGTGGACAGTAATGCATTAGAAGTTCATATTCATAATTTACGTAAAAAACTTAATGCCAATTTTATTCGAACAATAAGAGGTGTTGGATATATGGCAGAAAAAAATGATGGTATTATTGTATCGTGAAATCTTCTATACGTAAGTTTCTTCTTATAAATCTTTTATTGGCGATTACGATAACGACTACCTTAACTGCTATAGGAAACTATTATCTTGATCAAAAGGACATCCAGGACCATTTAGATACTTTGATGGCCATTTCTGCATTATCTTACCAAGCTCTACTAGGTGATGATCTCCATCAACGTCCTCTTGTCAAAATTCAAGATGCACTTGAAACAATTCCACAAAAAATTGATACCTTCTATAAAAAGCGATTTTTAAATGATGAACCTCCAGAAAATTATCTCGACAAATTTAATTTTCAAGTTTGGACTAATGGTGGGAAATTATTATTGCACTCGTCTACAGCACCTAAAATACCGTTAGCTTCGGAAATCGATGGATTTAGTGATAAAAAAATATCCAATCAAGATTGGCGTGTATTTACTACTTATAATGATAAAGCAGGCATACGTACTGTGTTGGCAGAACGTTATGATACACGTAATGAACTAGGACACAGGATTGCACAAGACGATCTTTATATTATGCTTTTGACTTTTCCATTATCTGGTTTATTGATTTGGATTATTATTGGTCGAGGTTTGGACAGTCTTGATAAGGTAGCAGAAGAAGTAGCAAACCGTGCACCTACTCATCTTGAACCAGTTGATCTGCATGAGATTCCTGAAGAAATTAAACCTGTAATCGATGAGTTGAATAAATTGTTTTTTAGACTTAAAGAAGGATTTGAACGAGAAAAGCGTTTTGCTGCTGATGCAGCACATGAATTACGCACTCCTCTTGCCGCACTTAAAACACAAGCACAGGTTGCTTTACATTCCAATGATATAGAAGAAAAGAATCAAGCATTGCAAAAACTTATCGCTAGTGTCAATCGTAGTACTCATATAGTACAACAGCTCCTTACCATGAGTCGACTTGTTCCTGAAGCAACACACATGGATGAAAAAGATGAGGTTAATTTAAGCAGATTAACTCGGGAAATACTTGCTATGCTTGCACCAGCAGCAGTAGAAAAACAAATTGATCTAGAATTTGAAAGCAATACTGAAAATCTAATTGTTTATGGAAATTCAACAGCATTAGGAATATTGATTCGTAATCTTGTAGATAACTCCATTCGTTACTGCAATGAACACGGACGGATTTTAGTCCGTCTCTCAAAGCTTCAAAACGAAGTCATGCTCGAAGTAAGCGATAATGGCCCAGGGATTCCAGCTGAATTGCAATCTCGTGTTTTTGAGCGTTTTTTTCGCGTTTTGGGAAATAAAAGCCCAGGGAGCGGCCTTGGTTTGGCAATAGTCCAACAGATAGCTGAATTGCACGGCGGTAGATTACTTTTAGATACCCCTAAAGAAGGTACCGGACTCATTGTAAGATTCTTTTTACCCACACAGGAAAATAGTTAATTAGCGTGGTTATTCATTTATACATCCTTCTCTTAGGAGCGTTAATTAACTGTTACTAATAACATATTTATCTCTCTTATATGATATATAAAAACAACAAATTGGATTAATTTAAATCTTTATGGTTATAATTTAACCTTGAAGTTTCGATTAAATTAAGACCTTTACGAATAATCTTAGCCATATATAGGCTATGTCAGGAAGAAATTCGATTTTTTAGTTTCGGTAAAAAATCAGTTAATTCATGGGGTTAGCAAGAAAGCATCAATGGTGATTGACGCGCCAAAACTCATGATGAAATGACTCTCAATGCAGTATAGGTTCTATTTTTAATCCCCAAAATATGTGAGGCACAATGATTAAACCAATTGCTTTTTTATTATCCCTAGTAATAACACATCATTATCCAGCTCCAAACACTAACATAGAACAAAAGATAAATCCTCCCATTGAGCAAGTCATATTACAAAAACTAAGCCACTCAGCTCCAAAGTTAAATAAAGAGGTAATTAAACTTGCTTTAAGAGCCTATAAAAAAGCTTTTGTTCAAGGAAAAGTCAAAAATCCAATTCTTACAATTATCGACTTTTCTGTTCCATCTAATCGACGTCGCATGTGGATTTTTGATATGAAAAAGTATACTTTAGTACTTAAAACCTATGTTGCACATGGTAAAAATTCAGGCAGAGGTCCTATCCCATATAAGTTTTCTAACGAGATGTTGAGCAAAGAATCCAGCCTTGGAACCTATATTACTGAAGATACTTATATAGGACATAAAGGTTATTCTTTAAACCTCGAAGGCTTAGAGAAAGACTTAAACTCTAACGCGCACACTCGACGAGTTGTGGTACATGGAGCATGGTATGTGGAACCTTCATTTATCAAAGAAACAGGCCGTGCTGGCTGTTCATGGGGCTGTCCTGCAATCGCTGCAAGCCTAGCAAAATTCATCATCAATACCATTAAAAACGGCTCTGTATTATTTGCCTATTATCCTGATAGCTACTTTCTAAGTCACTCCCAATATGCTCTTTTCAAATGAGTTTTCAATATAAAATGCCTGGCGATTATTCACTCTTCAGGCAAACCCAAATTTAGATCAATTTTTCTTTGCGTAGGCTCTAATGATAAGATTTAATGATCTAAAAAATAAGGTAAGCTAATATCAGTATTTACTTGAACTCATAAGGATAAGAAAACATGGTGGTTATTTATTTTCAAACACAATCAGGCATACAGTCTGAAGAACTTAAAGAAGCTAATAATCACCTACTTGATAATGCGTTATGGATAGATTTGATATGTCCAACAAAAAAAGAAGAAACAATTGTCGAGGAACAATTGCAACTTGAAATTCCTACTAAAAAGGAAATGGAAGAAATTGAACCTTCCAGCCGTCTGTATATTGAAAATAATGTTCTCTTTATGACAGCAACCATGGTTGCTATGTCAGATTTACCTGAAGTAAAAACTGATGTAGTCACGTTCATTCTTACTAAGAAACAATTAATTACTGTACGTTATACTAAACTTTATACGTTTGATTTGTTTAGTTCAAAATTATTACGATCGAAAACAAAGGTATTCAATGCAACATCGATGCTCATTGAATTATTAGATACAGCAACAGAAAGGCTTGCTGATATTTTAGAAAAAATAAGCCATAAATTTGATGAAATTTCACAACTAATTTTTCACTCAAAAGCAAGCAACCCAACAATAAACGAAACTGATTATAAACAGATATTACAAAATATAGGGGCAAATGGTGATCTAGGAACTAAAGCAGGAGAAAGCTTAGTGTCATTGATTCGATTAATCTCGTTCCTAGAACAAACTCATGGTCCTGAAATATCCAAAGACATGCGGTCGTCTTTAATAATAATTAATAAAGATATCAATGCCATCAATGATTATGCAAGTTTCCTATCTACCAAATTTAATTTCTTACTTGATGCAACTCTAGGTATGATCAACATAGAACAAAATAATATCATTAAAATTTTCTCTATGGCTGCTGTTGTCTTTTTACCACCAACGTTAATTGCAAGTATATATGGCATGAATTTTGAACATATGCCGGAGTTACGTTGGTATATAGGTTATCCTATTGCACTTATTATGATGTTTTTTTCTGCATGGGTACCCTTTAGATACTTTAAAAAGAAGAAATGGTTTTAAGTAGATACGCCTTCCTTGTAGAGCAATAATAAATCATTGGTAACTTCCTAGAAAGTTTCATTGTACCCAGATTTGAACAATTCAATGGTAAGCGATCTTTTTTCCTTTGAAAGAGTACTAGGTAGGTCATCCTGAGTGTGTTTTTTGCGCGAAGGATCTACTTACATGGGCATCATCTCTAACCTATCGTGGGTACAAATCTTTTTATTCCGGGATTAAATGCATTAACGAAGCCTTTCTCCTTTCCCCGCCCCTCCTTTAGTCTATTCTCTCGTTCAATGATAACGGCAATCCTAAAAAAGCAGTTGATTTTCGTAATAGAGATCAACTGCTTTTATCAGTTCAATATTCAATTCATTGATATAACATATAAACACAATCAATTGTACTAATATTAATCTTTATGATTAAATAATATATAAATTAATTGTAAGAGTTAATGATGAATTCTAAATCAAATTCAGAACCTATTAATTATTCTACTGATCACCTCTGTTGTGTAGCGAGAAATTTGACGCAATGTTTCCAAAAGTGGGATCAAACAAATAAAAGCAATCAAATCAAACCCATCGTTCAAGGCAGTATGGGATTACTCTTACATGGAGTTGAATATTCAACACATGGATTTGAAAATCCAGGAGATATTGATATTCTCGTCTCAAATCCTTTAAAAGCACATCAAATAATGGAAGCTTTAAAAAATATCTCGGAATTCCCTTTTAAAATCACGAAAGATCCATCTAAAAAAGGTTTAGGGGGCGTGTGCGATTATAAACTTGAGCACAAAGAGAAAAAATGGCCTGATATTACTGTCCAATTAGCAGACGCTCAAGATTTTGGGCTGCAGTTAGTTACTTCTGTAAAGAAGCAAGGTATTCCTATTTTGTCTTATTCTGAGGCGTTAAAATCTTTAGAATACCGCATGAGTATGGCTTCCCCTGTTCGTCCAAAGGATCAATTCGCCTATTGCGCCCTTTTAGATAAGTATCATCAGCAAATAATAAAAAATCAATCGCTTATGGCAGACCCAGAAAGAAAAGCATTTATAGAGTCTTATTTAAACCAATCTCAGGAAAAACGCTTTTTTCTTAAAACTGGTAAAAATATGGAAGATAAAGTAGAACTTAAAGAAACTATGAAAAATATGAAACAACAAATCAATGAAATAAGAAATAAGGATAAGACTATAGATCAAGAAGTAGAAAAAAATAACCCATGCCAGATTTTTTAAAGTGTACTGAGTTCGCTCATCTTTTTTAACGGCCGTAATGGATTGAATCAATCCGAGCAGGGATGCAAAATTCCAAAATTTATTCTCAAAAATAGGCTCATCCTCGAGCTAACACTTGCAACGCTTCTCGAATTAACTGCTCGCAACTTTTCAAACCATCATTTACCTTATTAACTGCTTTTAACGCTTCTTGAGGCTTATATCCCAATGCTTCTAAAGCACTCACTGCCTCATCCTGACCACTCATCATAGGATTAGATTTTACAGAGTCAGAAACAGACACAGAAAATTGTTTCAAGCTATCACGCATTTCTACTACCAATCGTTCAGCTGTTTTCTTACCTATGCCTGGTAATTTCATCAAAAAATCAGCATTTTCCTGTTGAATGCATTGAATAAACTCATTGGGAGTAATACTCGAAAGAACGGACATAGCTAGTTTTGGACCTACTCCGTTTACTTTAATTAAAGCCCTAAATAATTCTCGTTCTTGGCGATCTAAAAAACCATATAAAAGTAACGCATCTTCTCGAACAATAGTATGTATATGTAAACCCACTGAACTATTGATGGCATCTAATTTAAAAAAGGTATTTAATGAGGTTTCCACATCATATCCAACTCCATGGACATTGAGCACTAACTTTCCTGGCTGATGTTTATCAACAATATGCCCATCCAACCAACCAATCATCTTTTCCTTCTCCTTAATCCTCGTCTACCGATCACAGTTGATAAATGATAGCGCATATGACTATGACAGATTGCTATGGCTAAGGCATCTGCAGCATCCTTTTGAGGAGCCTTATTTAAAGCAAGCAAACTCACCACCATATGACTTACTTGAATTTTTTCAGCCGCACCATAACCCACTACAGTCTGTTTGATTTCCCGTGCCGAATACTCACTGACTTTAACACGATGTGAAGCTGCTGCTACCATAGCAACACCTCGTGCATGTCCCAATTTTAAAGCAGAATTGGGATTTTCATGCATGAATACTTGTTCGATAGCCACTTCTGTAGGCGAATAATGATCCATTAATTGGCAAATTCCATCATAAATTTGCAACAATTTTTGACTCAACTCACTATCTGGCGTAGTGCGTATACACCCACTATCAATGTATTCAATTTTACGATCTGCTTCTTTTATTAGACCATAACCCGTAATCCTTGAACCAGGATCTATCCCTAAAATAATAGTCATTAATTCATTGATTCTAATATTTTTTCTGAAAATTCAGCATTGCTGTATACTTCCTGTACATCATCTAAATCCTCGAGCATATCGATTAATTTCAGCAAACTTTGTGCTGATTCATCATCAATAAGTACTAAAGTTTGAGCACGCATGGTTAAATGAGATTGTTCAATCTTCAATCCTGCATCTGTTAAAGCATTTAATACACTATGATACGCTTCTACAGGTACAATCACCTCAATCTGCCCTTCTTCAACAGAAACATCATTTGCTCCAGCGTCAATTGCGACTTCCATCACTCGTTCTTCAGATTGGCCAGGTTCCATAAGAATTTCGCCTTGATTCGTAAAAAGATAGGACACTGAACCATCGGTACCCAAGTTACCCCCATTCTTTGTGAATGCATGACGTACCTCAGATACAGTTCTATTTTTATTATCAGACAAGCAATCTACAAGAACAGCAACTCCACCGGGACCATAGCCCTCATAACGCATAACAACCATTGCCTCACCATCAAGCCCCCCAACACCCCGTTTAATCGCATTATCAATGGTGTCGCGCTTCATATTCGCACTAAGTGCTTTTTTTACAGCATCTCTTAATCTTGGATTTGATGATTCATCTCCCCCACTAAGACGAGCCGCAACGGTAATCTCTCGAATTAATTTAGTGAATATTTTTCCTCGTTTAGCATCTTGCACCCCTTTTCGGAATTTAATATTCGCCCATTTACTATGACCAGCCATAATAGTACCTCAAAACCTGATTTCAACTTGCATCAATTATCCTAGAAAAGGCAGTTGGGTAACGCATAGTAGGACCCCACTACTTTTTCTAGGATTATACATATTCTTTTGTTAATAAAGAATAACCGAAGCTATTTGATCTCGACATTTTGAGCATTTTTAGACTATAGTAGCCACCAGTTATTAAGTTTTTAAGTAATTGCGGTCTAAAAGATGAAAATCGTTACTTTGGAAAACGTTCCTAAGTAACTACTCTATCATCATCCCAAGACTATCAATAAGCCAACTCTAAAGGAGAGAAACAGTGTATTTGCAAGGATTTGGTAATTATCATCAAACTGAAGCAGTTCCAGGTGCCTTACCTAATAGTCAAAACTCACCTCAACACTGTAATTTAGGTCTTTATGCAGAGCAGTTAAGCGGCACAGCTTTTACTCGTCCAAGACATAGTAATTTACGCAGTTGGCTTTACCGTATATTGCCGTCTGTGGTACGAGGAACGTATCATGCTTATGAATTAGAGCTCTTTAAACCTTATCATGCAGAGCAATCCCCTAATCCATTGCGCTGGTCACCACTTAATTTATTCAAAGAAGAAAATTTTGACTTTGTTGATGGTCTATTCCATCTAGCAGGAACCCCTCTAGTCAATGCGTATCTCTATCAATGCTCTCACTCGATGCATGATAAATACTTTGCTAATAATGATGGAGAAATGCTCTTTGTTCCTTATATGGGGGAAGTGAATCTACACACTGAATTTGGTAAATTAAACATATGTCCAGGAATGATCGCTGTAATTCCTCGTGGTGTTACATTCAAAATGGAACTCATTAGCTCGGAAGCAAGAGGTTATCTTTGTGAGAATAGCGGTAGTCCATTAACATTACCCCAACTCGGAATCATTGGTGCCAATGGATTAGCTAATCCAAGACATTTTCAATATCCTGTAGCCGCATTTGAACAAAATCAAACTGACACTACCCTAATTTGCAAATATCAAAATAAGTTATGGACGACAAAATGTAATCACTCTCCACTTAATGTAGTTGCTTGGCATGGTAATTATGCCCCGTACTGTTATGATTTAAGCTTGTTTAATACAATTAATACAGTAAGCTTTGATCATCCTGATCCTAGTATTTTTACAGTATTATCTTCAGAAAGTGACACCCCTGGTGTAGCCAATTTGGATTTTGTGATTTTTCCTCCCCGATGGATGGTCGCCGAGCATACGTTCAGACCTCCTTATTATCACCGTAACTACATGAATGAATTAATGGGTCTTGTATATGGTGAATATGATGCCAAAAAAGAAGGCTTTTCACCAGGTGGCGTAAGCATTCATAATTGTATGACGCCTCATGGGCCCGATCAAACAAGCTATGAGAAAGCCGTAGCACAAACACTAAAACCTGAATCTTATCTAAATACATTAGCCTTTATGTTTGAAACAAGAGATGTATGGCAAGTCACGGAACAAGCAATGCGTATTCCTGAAAGACAGAAAAATTATGCGACTTGCTGGCAAGGACTTAAACCAGCATTTAGTATTGACTAAGGAATTGAATGTAGCCGTTCCTATGGGACACCATTACTTGAACGGCTACAAGACAAACCGATCATCCCATCCAGGAAAACGGCCATGTTCCCTCACCCTAAGCTCAAATTTGACCGTTTGTGCTATCCATCCAAGAGGTATACTAATACCTCAGTCAAATGCTTTAAATCCTTTGTTTAATTCACAATCTACTTGATAGCTTGCTATTTGTTGGTAATTGGTAGCATTCATTACTGTATTCTTTATGGAGACACTTCCATCTGAATTAATATTATATTTAATATATTCAAACGTAGGATTCCCCATTGCAGTAGGATTATCCAGCGTAAAATGTCTGTCCGAAGCAGTAATCCGGCTGTTATTAATCACTAAAAATGCATTGGGCCTCACAGACCCTATTATTGAATTCGAAGGCATTTTTGGTGAAATACATTCCTGAAGATTCATGACTAAAGTAATTTTTTTCCCTTGAGAAACGGCATCAGCTATATCAGCAAATGTTGTTAATTGTTCCGCATAAATTACTGATGAAAATAACGCTAAAGCAGACAAAGTGATTTTTTGCATTACAGCAACTCCTTTTCAACTGTGTTTTTAAGATAAATAAAAAGCAGCCAGAGTGAACAATAATGCTCACCCAGGCCAACAACTTTCTAAAATTATTTGAGACAGAACTAAAACAGATCTTCTTGTGTTAGGCCCATTTTTTCCAACAGACTTCTCAATGTTTTTAATGCTTCAACTTGAATTTGACGAACCCGCTCACGTGTCAAATCAATTTCCTTACCTACATCTTCTAAAGTTGCTTTTTCAAAGCCTCTCAAGCCAAATCTTCTTGCAATAACTTGCTGCTGATTTTCAGTGAGCTTGTCTAATAAAGATTCTATATGTAAACGTAAGTTTTCATTAGTCAATAACTCGGCAGGATTAACACTATTTTCATCAGGAATAGTATCAAGTAATGATTTATTTTCATCAAATCCTATAGGTGTATCAACAGAGGTTACTTTGTCATTCAATCCTAAAAGTTTTTGCACATCTTCCAAAGGCTTATCAACCATTTCAGCAATTTCTTCAGGTGAAGGTTCATGATCAAGCTTTTGTGTCAGCTGTCTTGCAGCTCTTAGATATACATTCAGTTCTTTAACCACATGAATCGGCAAACGAATTGTTCGTGTTTGGTTCATTATAGCTCGCTCGATCGTTTGCCGAATCCACCAAGTTGCATATGTAGAAAATCGGAATCCTCGCTTAGGATCGAATTTTTCTACTGATTTCATTAATCCCAAATTCCCCTCTTCAATTAAATCAAGTAGAGGCAATCCTCGATTCAGGTAACGTCGTGAAATTTTAACCACCAAGCGCAAATTAGACTCAATCATCTTTTTGCGAGCAGCAACATCTCCTTTTAAAGCAAGTGTTGCATAATGCACCTCTTCTTCAGCACTAAGCAAAGGTGAAAATCCAATTTCACTTAAGTACAATTGCGTTGCATCCATCATTTTAAGTGCATTTTTACCTCGAAATGATGGAAAAGCAGCATCATCAGAAAAATCAGGAAGTTCAAAATCATCATCTTCAGATTTCTCAACTAACGAATCAAGATCTTCTTCAATCAGAAGTGATTCATCGTCTGGCTCAGACCAATCTTCATCTTTAGGTTCCGGCTCTTTAATTGGCTCATCGTCTTCGCGCATTGTTTTCACCTATGGTATTAGCCCTATTTCAAAACTGCTTGTTTTGGGTTCAATATAAAAACAGTCGATATAAAATATTAATTTATATAACTCAAGTTAACTACATTATACTTCATAACAAAAGTATTGCTGCTCTAACTATAAGTAGTCTATCAACCTTTTTGTAGATAATTCAATGGATTGACAGGAACACCCGACTTTCTAATTTCAAAATGAAGACCTATATATTTATGGTCAATAATACCTGCTTCTGCAATAATCTGACCCGCCTTCACATACTGTCCCTCAGAAACCATAACTCGTGCATTATGGCCATAAGCAGTTAAATAACCATAATTATGTTTAATAATAATTAAATTACCATAACCTGCTAAACCACTTCCAGCATAAGCTACAACACCATTTGCTGCCGCAAGTACTTTTTCACCTTTTTTACATGCAATATTTATACCCTTTTTGCCTTGATCAGGAATAAATGTAGTAACTACACGCCCGCTTACTGGCCATAACCAACCTGAAGCAGAACGAGCATATCGATTCACAGGTGAATGGATAACGATTGGTCTTGGTCTAGGGGGAGCATAATAAGGTTTGTATGTTCTGAGATTGCGTGAAACTTGCCTATTACGCGGAATATTTCTTAAATTTATGACTTGCCCTACTCTTAAATAATAAGGCGGATTAATATGATTTAAACGTGCCAAAGTCTTATAATTAGTATCATAACGAAAAGCGATTGAATAAAGGGTCTCCCCACGTTTCACTATATGTACTTTTTGAGAAGACCAGTGTAATTCACTCACTGGCGCCCAATTCTTTCCGCAACCCACTAAAATCAGTGAGAGAAAAGGGCATAAAAATCTTTTGAAAAATGAACCTATCATTGATTACCTCAATTTTCTTAAACATGGATACCATTAAGCCACTGGGCTAACTGATCAAACATTTTATAATTAGTCATGTCTAAATGAAGAGGAGTGACAGAAACATACCCTTCATTAATTGCATAAAAATCAGTTCCAGGCCCTGCATCAGCCTCTGCTCCTGGCAATCCAATCCAGTAAATAGGTCGACCTCTAGGATCAGTATCTTTGACAACAGGCTCAGCACCATGTCGTGTTCCTAATCGCGTCACTTGCAGTCCTTTTATTTTATCTAAAGGCAGATTAGGAATGTTAACATTTAAAATAGTTTGTGAAGGTAATCGGTGTATGCTTAGTTGCATCACTAATTGTTTGGCAATAATTGCTGCTGTTTCATAATGTTGAATATTATTGCCAACCATTGAAATCGCAAGTGCGGGCAAACCTAAATAACGACCTTCCACTGCAGCTGCTACTGTCCCTGAATAAAGGATATCATCGCCTAAATTCCCACCTTCATTAATTCCAGAGACCACCATATCAAATTCAGAATTTAAAAATCCTGTTACCGCTAAATGCACACAATCAGTTGGAGTACCTTCGACGCTATAGTATCCATTTTCCAATTTTTTAGCCTTGATGGGTTGAGACAGTGTTAAAGAGTTACTTGCACCACTTCTGTTTCTATCTGGGGCAACCACTTCAATTTCGACAAAGGTTGAAAGTTCTCTCGCTAAGATATTAATCCCAGGGGCAAAAACTCCATCATCATTACTGATTAATACTCTCATGATTTAACTCTTGGGGGATTCAAACCATCTAACCACTGCCAAGTGATCAGCCAAATCTTGTTTCTTTTTCATTAAACTTGCTTCTAAACGTTCATTATTACGTTCCGTTTTTAACTGGCTTTGTTCTTTAGCAATAGCCTCTTGTAACGCTATAATTTTTTGGCCAAAACCTTGGGGACTCATCTGTAATTGATAGGCAAGCTCATTCATACGATTAGCAAGAGTTTCCATTTGTTCACAAGTTAATCCTTGCGGTTGTCTCTCTGGACAGGCTTTCAGAGCTTGTTGTAATTCATCAGGATGCGTTTGGTAATAATATTCGTTTTTTGCTGAGCAAGAGACCAATTCCAAAGTCATTAATAGTGCCAACAAACATTTATTCATACTCAACCTATTGTAAACTACAAAACACCAATATTATCATTAGACAAACGCTAATGCCATCTGTATGAGAAAACCATGCTTGATTTTAAATTGCAACGTGATCCAGAAACTGGTGAACAATATCTTGAAACTTCCATTTGTGGTAAACCTCTTTTAACGACACCTCAACTGAATAAAGGCACCGCATTCACTAATGAAGAAAGAAAAGAATTCGGCCTACTCGGCAAACTCCCTCATCGCGTTGAAACCCTAGATGAGCAAGTGAAACGTGCATACCTACAATATTCAAGTTATACGACACGATTGCAACAAAATATTTATCTGAATAACTTACACGATAAAAATCAGATTCTTTTTTATAAATTAATTATCAAACACTTAGGTGAAATGTTACCTACAATTTATACCCCTATCGTAGGAACTGCAGTAAAACGCTTTAGTCTTGAATACAGACAACCTCGAGGCTTATACATTTCTCATTCAGATAAAAATCAAATTGATGAAATATTAAAAAACCGTTCTAATCCTGAAATCGATGTGATCGTTGTGACTGATGGCGAAGGTGTCCTAGGAATTGGTGATCAGGGAATTGGTGGTATGGATATTCCCGTTGCTAAGTTAATGGTCTATTGTTTATGCGGTGGCATTGAACCAACGCGGACCTTACCTATATTTCTTGATGTAGGCACAAACAATCAAGATTTATTAAATGATCCAATGTACTTAGGTTGTCGTCATCCACGCATCAATCCAGCAGCATACGATGATTTTATTTCTGCGTTCGTTCATGAAATTCATAAGCAATTTCCCAACGCCTTTTTACACTGGGAAGATTTTGGGCGAGGTAATGCACGTCGGATCTTAGAAAAATTTCAAGATCAATTATGTACCTTTAATGATGACATTCAAGGTACGGGTGCCGTAACCTTAGCTGCCTTATTAGCTGCTTGCGATGTAACAAATTCAAAATTACAGGAACAACGTATTGTTGTTTTTGGTGCAGGATCTGCTGGTACCGGAATTAGCGATCAAATTGTTGATGCAATGGTACGTGAAGGGATTAGCCCAGAAGAAGCCTATCAGCGGTTTTGGTTAATTGACAGGCAAGGTTTATTACTCAATACAGACCCCGATCTTACTGAAGCTCAAAAGCCGTATAGTCGTGATCCTAAAGAAATCGCACAATGGGCAATTAACGAAAAACATCATCCTTCACTTACCGATACAGTAAGGCATGTTAAGCCAACGATCCTTATTGGTTGTTCTGCTCAGCCAGGAGCTTTTTCACAAGACATTATCGAAACAATGTCCACTCATTGTGAGCGCCCTATCATTTTCCCGCTCTCTAATCCAGACGAACGATGTGAGGCAAAACCAGCAGATATATTAACTTGGAGTCAAGGAAAAGCATTGATTGCAACAGGTACTGCTTTTCCTCCTGTGGAATTCCATAATCGTATGGTACAAATTGCACAATGTAACAATGCCTTAGTATTCCCAGGAATAGGTCTTGGAGTACTTGCTGTCAATGCCTCTCGACTCACAAAAGATATGATTATAGCTGCTGCACATGCTCTTTGTGAATTTGCACCCAGCAAAAGAGAAAGTTATCTTCCTTTACTTCCTTCTTTGGACGATGCTCAAACAGTTGCTAAAGAAATAGCCATAGCGGTAGCGCGTTGTGCTATTGACTCAGGTTATGCCCAGAAAAATAAAGATGCTGACTTAGAAAAATTAGTGGTTAGCATGTTTTGGGAGCCTCGATATTTACCGTTTAAGTTTCTAAAAGCCTAATGCAATAGGTCACTTTCTACCAAGGAAAGGTAAATATTTGCCGTATTTTGAACGAAAATCGCTTCGAAAATACGCACACTACCATGCTTCTCTATCTCAAATACTATTTTACGTCAGTTCGATATATATCGAGCGTTTTTATTTAGAACCGGATCCAGCAGTTTTTACAAAATTCACTTTAATATTTTTTATCGTTGCACTTGAGGGCTCCCAAGAACGTTCGTATTTCAATAGGATATTAGTATTTGCAGGATAATTTTTTCCTTTTTGCAAGGTAAAAATAAAATGCATTTGTCCCCCGGCACCCATGAGATTAGTTTTTGGTCGCTCGTAAAAACTATTACTTAGAGTTAATAACTTCTTATCAAAATGAATGATGGACCATTTAAATCCGGTAGTTGGATTTGCAGGTAAAGTAACTTCGAAACTTGGACTACTGACATTAACATCTAGAGTTGGATTATCATTTGCAAGAGTTGGATTATCATTTGCATAAGTCATCATTGATAAACTAAGAAACAAACAGCCCAGTATTATTTTCATTGACAAACTCCTTTCGCACACCCTACCAAAAAGTTTAGCTTATTTTGCGCATAAAAATAAACAGTAAACATAATAGAGCAAGACTTATTCTTATTGAGTTTTTAGGTAACTTATTATACCTGTCATTTATTTTTTGCTAATTTTTATTCCAGTTAATATCCCTAACACAAATATCATAATAAACAAGCCCATTAAGGGTATAAGCGTATTTGCCCCCCGAAACAACTCAAAAACATTTATTTGTGTCATTTGAGAAACATCTTTAATGCCGTAAATGCATAGTTCTCCAGTGGGTAATGAACAGAATTTATCCGAGGGACATGCCTTGAGGATGGTTTGGTTTTCACCAGTACCACACTTAACATTAGCCTCTTTAAGCATTTTAAAAACTATCTCTGGATGTTTAGTAACAATTTCCGGCATGTTATTTCCTTATTAAGATAAATGAAGGGTATTGCTAACCTTAATGTTGTAAAAATTAAATATATTCTACCATAGTTAAATTTTCGGAAGTGTTACTTTCCATTAATTTATTAAATATTAATCTTGATCTTAAAGCGCAGAAAAGCGATTATTTTATCTTTTTTAATCACAGTTAGGAGCGTGCGTGGAATACGAAACCATGGAATTTGATGTAATCATCGTAGGCGCAGGTCCGGCGGGGTTATCTGCCGCGATTAAACTCAAACAACTAGCTTTAGCCGCACAAAAAGAAGTCTCTGTTTGTATTTTAGAAAAAGGAGCTCAAGTTGGAGCACATATTCTTTCTGGAGCAGTCCTAGAGCCGAGAAGCCTTAAAGAACTTCTTCCTAACACTTGGCAAGAAGCTCCTTTGAATACACCAGTAAAAGAAGATTTTTTTTATTTTCTAACTCAAAAACACGCCTATAAGCTGCCTACACCTAAGCCTATGCATAATGAGGGAAATTACATTATTAGTTTAGGCGAGCTTTGTATGTTTCTTGCAGAACAAGCTGAAGCTCTAGGTTGTGAGATTTATCCCGGTTTTTCTGCAGTAAAAGCACTTTATAATGATCAAAATCAAGTAATTGGAGTGGTAACAGGTTGTGTTGGTCTCGATAAAAATAAAGAAAAAACCCCTAATTATCAACCTGGAATGCATTTACTTGCCAAACAGACTTTATTAGCTGAAGGTTGCCGTGGACAGATCAGTCAAAAGTTAATGTCGCGTTATCATTTACGAGATAAAGCGAATCCACAAACTTATGGTTTAGGTATTAAGGAAATATGGCAGGTCACAGCAGAACAACATAAACTGGGACAAGTCATTCATACTGTAGGCTGGCCAATGGATCATGCGACTTATGGTGGTTCCTTTGTCTATCATTTATCAAATCAACATGTTGCTCTTGGTTTTGTAGTGGGTCTTGATTATAAAAATCCTTGGTTAAATCCTTTTGCAGAATTCCAACGTTTCAAAACACACCCATTAATCAAACCTATACTCACCGGTGGTGAGCGCATCAGCTATGGGGCTCGTGCACTTAATGAAGGTGGATGGCAGTCTTTACCAAAGCTGACTTTTCCGGGTGGCGCATTAATTGGTGATGCAGCAGGTTTTCTTAATGTTCCCAAGATTAAAGGAATACACACTGCCATGCAGTCAGGAATGCTCGCGGCAGAAGCCTGTTTTGAGGCGTTACAGCAAGAAAATACTACCCAAATTGAACTCACTAATTATACTGACAAAGTCAAAAGTTCCTGGTTAGAAAAAGAACTGTATGCGGTACGTAACATAAGACCAGGATTTAAATATGGCCTGTTTCCAGGCTTAATCAATGCTGCTTTTGAAACTTACATTACCCGTGGACGTTCTCCTTGGACACTCACTAATCATGCTGATAACAAAACTTTAATTCCAGCAAATAAAGCAAAAAAAATAGACTATCCTAAACCGGATGGCATTATTACCTTTGATAAACTTTCTTCCGTGTTCTTAGCCAATACCTATCATGAGGAAAATCAACCCTGCCATCTTGTATTAAAAAAGCCACAATTAGCAATTGATATTAATTTAAATAAATATGCTTCTCCAGAATGTCGATACTGCCCAGCAGCAGTATATGAACTAATTGAAGAAGAAAAGGGCCCCAGATTACAAATTAATGCACAAAACTGCATTCACTGTAAAACCTGCGATATTAAAGATCCTCGACAAAATATAGTTTGGCAAGCACCTGAAGGCGGAGGCGGACCCAATTATTCTGGGATGTAATTCGGTAAAAGTTGAGTGTAAAGCTCAACTTACCACCTTTCTCTCTTATCCTGCCAGTCAGTACGCCTTTTTCTAAGATAATAAATAGGAAGATAAATATGTTTAGATATGAAGCACCAAATCCTTATAATAGTGAAGAATCATTTTTTTCATTTTTAAATTTTAGTTCTATTTCATCTAGTGAGAGTATTGGAAAATTAGTGTTACCTTCCCAATGGCTTGAACCTAAAAATATAAGTGAAATAACATTGAATCAATTTGCTCATGTAAATAATCTTATTATTGAAGGTGGTTATGTGGGTACACATGATCATGCTGTTTTAGATACGATTGAATTAAAGCCAACAGCAGAGTCCAATAAGCCTCTTAAAAACCAACATTTTATTATTAAATTTAATGGAAATGGGATGTTATATCAGAATGTATTGCGTGATTATGCATATGATGCAAATAAATTAAATGTAACAGTCATTGGGTTTAACTATCGTGGTGTTGGCAACAGTAAAAAAACACCTACAACTTTTCAAGATTTAGTGACTGATGGCATTGCGCAAGTACAGCGTTTGTTAGACAGCGGCGTTGATTCCAAGAAAATTACAGTAGATGGTTTATCACTTGGTGGTGGTGTTGCAACAATGGTTGCCAGTCATTTTCATAATATTGGTAAGCCCGTTTATTTGTGGAATGATCGTTCTTTTGCTTCGATATCGAAAGCAGCTGCAGGTGTTGTTGCACCTGAAGTAGATAATATTTTTGGTGAAGTTTTAGCGACATCTTGCGAATCTGCATCCTGGAGCTTAATGAAGCCAGCTGGTTGGGAAGTCAATGTTGCTAAAGCTTATAATGCTATTCCTGATGAATACAAAAATCATATGTATGTAGCTAAAAAATCCAATCGTTCTTATGGTGATGGTGTCATTGCTCATCGAGCATCATTGCACGAAGGAGTAAAACAAGATGAAAAGAAAAGAGGTATTAGAACCGGTCACAAAGTGTATGCCCAAAATGGCTTTTTTGGTGGAGGTCATAATATGTCCCGAAGTGATTTGGTGAGCGCAGAAAATACTTTTCTTTCTGGACAAGACCAGTTTGAAACTTTTATAAGAAATCATAGGTTTTAAAGCTTATAGAGGGGTAACATTTGTTTGCCCCTCCCCTCTAAATGTAGGAAATTTCATTAAAAATTTCTATTTTATTTACATAAATACGCAGCCGCTATAAGAATTATCTGTATTTAATACAGAATTTTCTTCGTCCATTGAAGTCTTCTTAGCCTCCTCTTCTTTTATCACCATAGTGGTTAATTCATTGGTAATCTCTTTTTTAGATTGAGGAACCTTTTTCTCAAAAATTTGCCTCGCTTTTTGCATTTCTTTTTCATCTTCTAACGAATGCCAGCTCAGCTCTGTACCATCCAAAAATTTAATTCGATAGGTTACTAAATGATGTTGTTCAAAAAATGTCCCTCTATAACTACTTCTTGACTTTTCCTTATCGTTTATATTTACATTGATTCCTGTGACTGGTTTTCCTTCAAATGCTAATTTTATTAGCTGTTTTAAATCTTCATCAAAAAATATAGAATTAACTTCCTCGATTAATTTTTTGTATTTTACTAAATTACTTTTTATCTTTAGTTGCTTAAATATATTCCATTTAGCATCTAATAGTTTTTCTCCTTGATTCAGTTGCCAAGAAATGTAGGGAGACATGAAACTCATCCAGCGAGCTGTAAGCTTCTCAAGCTTTTTTAAGCAATCCACATGATTATCAAAACTGCTAGTATCTTGCTGCTGATCTTTAATGATGCTTTTAAATTCTTGGTTTAGATTTATTAAGGTTAATTTTTGAGATTCAGTAAGCTTCATGTGATATGTCCTTAAATTCATTTTGAGGTCCGATAGTATTAAATATAAAAACGTATTGCAATTAAGTGGTAAAAAATTTAAGAATACAGAACAGCTAACAAACAGCAGCAAATAAGACGTTCGTAATGTAATGATTTATCTGAAGTTATCTCTTTAGGACTAATAAAATAAATCGCACACAAGCTTGTTAGATACAATGCGTAACTTTTAAATTATAGGAAGCTATTACATGAAATTTAGCCCTAATCCAAAGCAATAAAAGTTGATGGTTCCCTATCAATAAATCGTTTGATTAATTGCTCCCAAAAAGGACGATACAAAACATTAAATAAAGGATGTGACTCATCAATAGGAAAACAAGGCCCATGATTTACTTCCAATAACCAAAGCTTATTATCTTTCGCTTCAACCATAAAATCAAACCCAAAACAAGCAATTCGAGGTTGATTATCTTGCCAAATAGTAGCAAATTGTTTTTTCAATGTTTTTACTACAAGTTGGCAGATAGAAATAATCTTATTTTTATAAGGTTGAAAAATTGCCATCTCATCACTTAAGCGTTGAACTACATTCAATCGTTCATCACTAAGATGTTCATTAGTGAGATGAGCCTCCAGTTGGTTGAAATTATCTTCTTGATAAGGTTTTAAGGCAATATTCAAATAGCCACTAGGAAAAAGTGCTGAGCCAAAGTGTGTGGAGATCACCAACAATTCTCGAATAGAAAATTTATGGCCCGATATGGGTCCCTGGATTAGTTGCGGCTTAACAATATAACGTTGCAAAACTTGAGGCCCACCCATGCGCTGAGGAGAAAGAAAATGCGCCTCAATGTCATTTAAATCATGAAATATATGAATATGTTGTCCATTATTCAACATAGATGGTTTTAATATCCAAGGAGTATTAGCAAACGGTGAGTTGCCAACATTTGCCAATACTACAGGCCAAATCTGATCATCGATAAAAAAGGTCTCCGGCATCAAATATTCGAGATTATTTGCTTGAAGAAATGCCGCCAACAGATGTTTATATTCTAAGGTTTCACTAATCAGCGGTGAAAACTGGAGCCATTCTTCATTCACTGAAGCTAGTGCTGAAAATTTACTCGGCTTCCATCCATCGGCTTTTAAGAAACGAGTTAAATTAGCATGAGTTGGCGATTTGTCTTCTACTAAATGAAATTTTCTCATAATCTTTGATATTAATTTTACAATTCTGTAAACAAGTATAGCCTTTGTTATATGAATTCGTACTATGTGTATCTCAAGTTCAACTAATACAGAACATTAAAAATCAGATTTGAGTCTCAGTCGCATCTCCTGTAAGCTCTAAGAATTACTTTTTTTCCGAATCTTTCATAGTAAAGGATACCCATGTTTCAATCAGCTTTAATAATGGCACTCATGACTTTTAGCATCATTGCTCAAGCAGCCCTGCCTGCTGATCCAATCCAGCGCTGTTTAGATATTAGAAGGTTCGCAGACTTTACCACCAGACAGAAAATGGCCGCCAAAGAGCCTGGTGTATTGCGCTTTAAATTTCATAAAATTTCCGCATCAGAATTGCCGTCAAATAACCCCGTGGGCAATATGGATGAAGTGATTAAAGCATTAAATAATCAGATCGAAAACTGCAATAAAAACTATGGTGGATTTCAGACAGTGACCATTGCTGGACATAAATTCAAGCGCCGAGAATGGTGTCTTGATACTAACAAAAAAATGCTCATGCTTGCAAAAGCTGCTGATGGCAATTTTCAAAAATTTTTATCGAACATCAAAACGGAATTTGACTGGTATAAAAGCGATGGCTGGCCAGAAAATCATGCAGGATTTAAAAAAGGTGAATTTCAATTTACGGCCTATTACGCCCCAACCGCTATTGAAGCCCGTACCAAACGTGGTGGAGCATTTGTACATCCTATCTATAGTAATCCAGGCGTTGTAAATGTCGCTTTGGAATGCAAAAAATTTAATTTAAAAGCGCCTCTTTGCGGCGTTGACCCACTTACCAAAATGGTACGTGGATTTTGTCTGAAAAATGCCGATGGCACATACTCTGTAGTGCCAGACCGAGAAGAAATTGATCATGGAGCTTTAAATCCACAATATGTAATTGGCTATGTTAAAGATCCCAATGACCCATCTTTTTTAATGCTTCAAGGATCTGGTTCATTAATTCTTGATGGTCAATTATTTCGTCTCAATTACGATGGCGCCAACGGTAGACCACGCACCATGCTTGGCCGTATAGTCCAATGCGCCCAAGATCCAACCTGCGGGGGCAATCTTGATACAATAGAACGTTGTGCTAAAGATCCTAAATGTCATGATGAAGCAAAGTTGCGCTGTAATGTATCTAAAAAAATTAAGCAAAGTGCTGCATCAGAAAAGCTAATCCGCAAATATCTAGATAACCCTCTTAACCGCAATAGAGCTACCGACTTACGAAATCGCGATCAAAGCTTTGTATTTTTTGCTAAAGAAGCTGGTGGACCTTACGGCTCAGAAAATATTTCTCTAACACCACACGCTTCTTGCGCAACAGATCACAAGGTCATTCCTATTGGAATGAATTTTATCTATAACTGTCAAAAAGCTACTTCATGGTGTGTGGCTCAAGACGCAGGCGGCGCCATTATGGGGGCACATGTGGACGTTTATAAGGGAGAAGGTGACCAAGCTGGTATAGAGGCAAATGAGCTAAATCACGCAGGCTCCTTATTTGTAGCACTGCCAAAACATTAATAAAACTTAGGGCAACCACATCTAAAAGAAGTTATAAAGCAAGGATGCTTTATCTATCTTAAATCCATTTCATTTTCGTTTTGCTCTCCATCCTCATCTTGAGGAGTCATCGCTTTTAAAGCGGTTTTATAGTCTAGTATAGAATCAGACAGTCTTTTATCCTGAACAATTTCTAAACTGGTATTTTCAGCACTAGCGGAAGTTTCTCCATTGGATAATAAACGAGAAATAAATGAAATCAGACGCACAAATAAATCTAAAGAATCCCCTAAAGCTTGCCAAAGGATAGAGCTGCTTCCTCTAGCCTCATGAGACAATTGAGTTAACTCCTCTGTAACCGGTTCTGTTTTCTCACCTCTCTCTAACTTCTCATAAGCATCGCCACATCGCTCAACAATATGAGTGAGCATATCGAGTTTATTGGGATCTAATTTTTTCAATGCATTAAGATCTTTATGATGTGCAATCATATCAAGTTGTTTTAAAATGTTTGCACCTCTTTCCTTCAAGTCAAGCATAAAATCGTTCTTGTTTTCTTTTTCTAAAGCTTCGGCAAATGAATTATATAGTTTGATATAATGATTAACTGCCAAATTTTTAAACTCATCTACAGCATTTATTGGTTCATTTTTAGTAATCTTACTTTTCAATTGTTTATATAAACTCAGACGAACGCCCATCCCTGATTCATGTGCACAAGAACTCAAGGAATCCAGAAATGCGCGCATTAATTCTTGTTGCTGCCTGTCTTTTTTTGCATTTCCTGTAAACCATTCGCCAAATAGAACATCGGCAATCTCTTGTTGAATGGAGCTATTTATCAGTAGGCCATTGAGGCGATTAAAACTTTCCAATTTTCTTGTATGTAAAGCAATCGCTTTATCTAATAATCCATCGGGATTTAAGTAATCCTTATAGATTTCTACTAATTTTTCTTTCTCATTTTCTTTAAATGCACGAATGTCACAAGCCAATTGAGGCGCCACGCCTTGTAATCGAGCGGCAACTTGATTTTTAACGCGTTCAAAAGGAGAAAGTAGTGTGTAATCTTGGATGGGACTAACAATCACACTGTGATCTCGCCTTGTACCATTCTCAGGTTGGATTTGAATAACTTGCTGATTCGTGATGACTTCTTTCTGACCGATACGACCATCAGAAACCCCAACAAAGTCCAACATTCCCCGTGCTGCATAACCAAGTCGATTAGGGTCCCTCACATCATGAGGTTCAAACACATGATTGTAGGTATACTGCCTACTATAATGGACTCCTCCAAGCGAAGCATGATAAAGTGCCTGTATTTCTGGATAATCATCAGGACTATCCCACATGTTCTTCTCGTTATCCTCATCATCAAGTTGATTTCTAGTATTTGCATCATAGCCAGAAAGCAATAAATGAGGACAAGCATCAACAAGATCATCCCATGTTTTTACGTTTTTTAAGGTTGCCTTATAAAGAGTATGCCAATCTTGATTACGTTTTATCTTTTTACTTGCATCCAAATGGCCACTAACTGTTTGTATCTTAATACCTTTACCATCAGATCCGGTGATGGTAAAATCGGTCACTAAACCGCCTTTATTGTATCCAGAGCCACCTTTTAATCGACTCTCTTCACGTCGTGCCTCAACAACATGAATCGAACTAATTATCAGATCCTTTTTGTAAATAATAAATGAGGTAATTCCCGTGTTATGATGGAATTGCGTTCCAAATTTAGTATGAGTCGCCATTTGAGACAAGCATTCTATTGTATACCCCTTGGGAGTTCGACTTTCTAATTGCTCTTTGGTTTTATTAAAATCAGTTTCCTGACAATTAACGATAAAAAAATCAGCTTCATCCTTTATAAGTAAATCAGTAATTTGTTGACTGGCTACGGACCCAATTGCATCATTGCCACAATTTGCTGTAATTGCACGGTATTTAAAAGACATCTTCACTCTCTGGATAAAATTATAAAAAAATTTTTAACTAATAATATAGATTAAATAACATGAGTTCTAAATAAACTCAGTTCGATATCTTTATTTTTATATCGAACTCACGTTAAATAAACGTTTGAGTGAATTTTATCCTATTCATTGATATATCATCACTGCTAACAAGAAATTACAGCACGCAACGTTCTAATTTCTTCAGTTCGACACTTATTCTGCAACATAATTACTGCATCAAATAATTGTTCTACTTCCCCTTTTTCAGCCCAGAAACTTTGAAAAGCTAAAGGATACATTGCCATAATATCTTTTCTAGAAATTTCAACAGAACCTTCTATAACATTTAATAATTGGTTTAAAAGGAAAACCTTATCCTTCGTTTTTTCATCGTGTAAACTGATATGTCTTCCAAATGTATTTAATTTATACTGAATGAGCGTTGACAAATAATTTTTTGCTTCATCGACCTTCATCGTTCTAATCACTGCACTGTAATCACAGCGCGTAAATAGTCGATGATGTTGAGGTTCTTTTTCATCATTGATGATGTTTGCATACTTCTCATGCTGCTTTTGACTCGCCGTTGCATCTTGCTCCAAATCCGGCTTATTTATATTAAACCATTCTTTCACTTTTTGTTTTTGATTTTGAGGCATCACTTGCCATAAGATATCCAAAGCGGTCAGAACTACTGCTGTTATTGCAAAAGCAGAACCAGCTGCAGGAGCAACAGCAGGGAAAAGCATCACAAAAATAACTGCTCCTAAAACTGTCGTTAATAAACTCAGAACAAATGCATTATTAAAAGTAGCTTGAATATAATGTGCCTGTTGGATGCTTCCTTTAGGTGACTCAGAAACTCTATGTAAATTTAATCCAAACATCACTAACTGACTGGCTAAACCAACAATTAAACTGCTAAAAAAGAACCAGGGGCCTGCAGCAAAGGTAAAACTTAGAATTTCAGATAATGCTGCCCCATAAAGCGAGATGCTCGCTAAAGTAGCGCAAGTCATAGAAGTAATAAAAAAGAACCACCGATCAAAATTCCTATTATTGGCTCTTGCAAGTTGATATCCATTGGCCATGGCATTCAGAGTTAATAAAAAGCCTATAAAAGGCAACATGATATAAAACAACGGTGATGTGCGAAACGCTGCTGATAATCTTGCATCTGCCATAGTGGCAAATAAAGCCATTTCCTGTGTTTCTCGAATGTATGCAATTACTTTTTGGAAGTAAGTCACAACCAGATCCTCCTGATATTTTTATTATTAGTCCTTTTTTTAAATTTAGAATAAGTATGTCCGCAAAACCGTCATCCCGAACAAAGCAAGGGATCTCCTTGGTTTAGCACAATGCCACATCAGGGAGATCCCTCGCTTTGTTCGGGATGATGTCTTATTCACTTAATGTGAGTTATTGTCGCAAATGAGGGAACAGAATAACGTCGCGGATTGACTGTGAATTAGTAAATAACATCACTAATCGATCAATACCTATCCCTTCCCCTGCAGTAGGAGGCAATCCATATTCCAAAGCTTCGATATAATCACTATCAAAATGCATCGCTTCCATATCCCCTGCATCTTTTTCTGCAACTTGTTTACGAAAACGTTCTGCTTGATCCTCTGCATCATTTAACTCAGAAAAACCATTGGCAATTTCACGCCCGGCAATAAAAAATTCGAAACGATCGGTCAACTCCGGATCCTGATCACTGCGGCGTGCTAATGGTGATATTTCTGTAGGATAACCTGTGATAAACGTAGGCTGAAACAGTTGGTGCTCAACGGTTTCTTCAAATAAGATAATTTGCAATTTTCCTATACCGTCAGTTTCCTTATAGGGTAGCTTTTTTTCTTCCAATAAAGTGCGACAGGAAACTACACTTTCTAACTGCTTCACATTGATTTCAGGATGATAATGTAAAATTGCCTCTTTCACGGTCATTCGTGCAAATGGCTTATCAAAATCAAGAATTTGACCTTGATATTCTACCTGACGTCTTTCTAATACTGTATTACAAAGATAACGTATCATTTCCTCAGTAAAATTCATCAAATCCTTATAGTCTGCATAAGCTTGATAAAACTCAACCATGGTAAACTCAGGATTATGACGAGTTGAAATGCCTTCATTACGGAAATTACGATTTATTTCGTAAACACGCTCAAAACCACCCACAACGAGACGCTTTAAATAAAGCTCAGGTGCAATACGTAAATACATGGTCATATCCAAGGTATGATGATGGGTCACAAAGGGACGCGCCAAGGCACCACCAGGAATAGGATGCATCATTGGAGTTTCAACTTCCAAGAAATAATTCTTATCCATAAATTGTCTAAGCGCTTGAATTAATCGCGATCTTATTAAGAAAGTGACGCGACTTTCATCATTAGCAATTAAATCCACATAACGTTTGCGATATCTCATTTCTTGATCGGCCAAGCCATGAAATTTGTCCGGTAAAGGCCGCAATGATTTGGTTAATAATTCAATACTCTCTGCATTTACTGTAAGCTCACCTGTATTTGTTTTAAATAATTCTCCACCAACACCAACGATATCCCCCAAATCCCAATGTTTAAACTGTTCATACTGTTCTGGAAGATCATTAGCTCGAATATATACTTGTATGCGTCCAGAAAAATCTTGAATATGAAAAAAGCTCGCCTTACCCATAATCCGTCTTAAAACGATTCGACCTGCTACAGATACTTTGATATGTTTCTGTGCTAATGTTTCTTTATCTAATGAGTCATACTCTTTTATGAGTTCCTGAGCTAAATGTTCACGGCGAAATTGGTTTGGAAAATTAAAACCTTGGGCTCTTAGTTCTGCTAATTTTTGTTTACGAATATGGTAAACTTCACTTTCATCTAAATGTTCTACTTGTTCTTCAGTCATGCTGCCCTACTCCTGCCTTTAAACTGGCTTCAATAAATTGATCTAATGCACCATCCAAAACAGCTTGGGTATTACTTGTTTCAACACCAGTACGTAGATCTTTAATACGAGATTGATCCAAAACATAAGAACGAATCTGGGATCCCCAACCTATATCAGATTTACTGGCTTCTAATGCTTGCTGCTCTGCATTTTTCTTTTGCATTTCCAATTCATACAACTTAGCACGCAATTGCTTCATAGCCTGATCTTTATTGCGATGTTGACTTCGATCAGTCTGACATTGTACCACAATACCGCTTGGTGCATGCGTTATTCGTACCGCAGAATCAGTTCGGTTTACATGCTGGCCACCCGCTCCAGAAGCTCGGTATGTATCAATGCGTAAATCAGCTGGGTTAATTTCTATATCAATATCATCATCTATTTCAGGTGAGACAAAAACCGCAGCAAAAGAGGTATGGCGCCTGTTTCCTGAATCGAAAGGTGACTTTCGTACTAAGCGATGCACTCCTGTCTCAGTACGCAACCACCCAAAAGCATACTCACCTTGAAAATAAACAGTAGCGCTTTTAATACCGGCAACATCTCCAGGCGAACATTCAATAAGTTCCGTTGTAAATCCATGTTGCTCACCCCAGCGCAAATACATGCGTAATAACATCTCAGCCCAATCCTGCGCTTCAGTACCACCAGATCCGGATTGTATGTCCAAATAGGCATTGGAATCATCCATTTTCCCTGAAAACATACGCCGAAACTCTAAATCAGCTACTTTTTTTTCTATGGTCTGTAATTCTTCATTAATTTCATTGATTGCTTGCTCATCATTTTCTTCACGAGCCATTTCAAATAATTCATTCAAATCAGTAATGGATTGACCTAATTGAGTTAGAGTAGAAACAAGAGCCTCAAGCTGAGTTTGCTCACGGCCCAATGCTTGGGCCACATCAGGATTATCCCAAATCGTAGATGACTCTAATTCACGAACAACTTCTTCCAAACGCTCACGTTTCGCATCAAAGTCAAAGATACCCCCTAAGTGCTGATACTCGCTTATCTAGATCCACTAGATTAAGGCTAATTTGATTCACTTCTAACATATAATGTCTCTTAAAAAATAGTGATTAGGTTAATGCCTCATAATGTAGTTGATGCAATAAAACTGAATTTAGATTTAAAAAACACAAATTTCTTAGATCCGCTTCATGGCATACAATCTACGATTTTACATGAGCATAGCCAAAGATAAACCGCAGATTTTACCGTGAAAATAAGTAAAAAAACAGCGGCGTTATTTCTTCTAGAGTGAAACTTAATTCAAAACCAAACTCACAGAATTAATTTCTGTTCCCTTTTTCATAAATTGCCCCTTGAGTTCTGTCTCTTCAGTCCCTATGTTCGTTTGTACAGGAGAAAAAAATCCCAGAGTCCTACTAATTACATGTTTCGGCACCTCTTTTTTTCTTCTTTCTAGTACGTTCAGCGCATCCTCAGCTAAAGTTTTAGGAGAATCTGTATATAAATTTTCAATTAGATTATGCTGAGATACTTTGATAAGTTGCAGCAAAGATGATTCATGCATCTCTGTAATTGCATTATTAATAAGCTTTTTTAATGCCTCACTCCTCTTCGCATGCTTTGTCATCAAATTTTGAATTTCACTTTGAGATTTCCCGCATAATTCCGCTGTCATTGGGTATTCTACAAACGTATCATTTTCTTGTAATATCAACATAGCAATTGTTGGTAATAATTCTGTTTCAAGAACATTATTTGGAGAAAACTGTTTTGTAATTGGATCAACATGTCGATCAAAACGTTCAAAGCCTGCTTCCGCTAATTGATCACATAATTTCAAAAGCTTTAGGGTAGTGATCGCTGTATTTATCGCATCAAGATGCTCTTCTTCTGTATATTTTTGAGCTTCAACAGCCAGCTCATTATTTTCATAATTGGCTTCCATGTCTTGTGTTTGCTCATAGAAGATAGAATTTTCATGGTGACGTTCCGAGGTATGTGCTAACGTTATCGTCATTCCTACATAAGAAGCAAGATTAGTATCGACTTTATGGGGAATTTCTATTGGATAATGTACTAAATCACCTTGCTGATATAATTCATCGCTGATTTCTTTGATACCTGTTTTGCCTTCAAATACTGCCTTTCTAGAAGATTTCTCCCCCGATACGCCATCTTTACTGGTAGGAACTAAATTAAAGCGATTAAATAAAGGACCATCTTCAGTTTTTGCATACTGATGATTCCTAAAACCGCCCATCAAAAATCGAGAAGCAAGTTGCCAACTATGTTCATGAATGTGATTCTCATCATCTCTTATTTTTCGATTCAAGTTACTGATTACATAACCAGGTTCCTCACATTGAGCCACCATATTATATGTATGCAATCTTAAAACCCATTCATGGGGTACAGCTCCTTTCATAAGGATCAACTTATCAAATAAATCACTTCTTCTCGATAAGGAAATAGATAATTTGATTAGCTCTGGAGTATCTCTGATCTCTTCTAATAAACAAATAATATCATCAAGCGTAAGATCGTTAATATCTTCAGCCAAAGCATTGGAGGTAGGATCTTTCAAGTAATTGAGCTGATATCGTTTTGCTATTTGATCGTGTATTTTTTTATAACTTTTAGGCATAAACATCACCATAAACTAAGTTTCAATTTAAAACTATTTACCAAGTGCTAATTATATATACTTGTTGAAAAAAATTAAATCCAATATTTGAGGGGAGCTTAAAAATCTATTTGCATGAAATTTAATTAAAACTAGGAATAAAAATTTGATAGATAGTTAGTATTAAGTCTAATTTCCTTCATTTATTCCGGTAAGCGTGATTTTATACGATGTGTTGCCTGGCTAAGAATTTGTGAAACACGAGATTCACTCACTCCTATAACCTCTCCAATTTCTTTTAAATTTAAATCCTGCTCATAATATAATGACAAAACCATTTTTTCTTTATGAGGTAATCCACGAATAACTTCGGATAAACGTTTCAATAAGTCATTACGAAATACATTGACATGAGGTTCAGTAGAGGCACATTCCTCATCTATTTGTAGTGCGTCATCAGTAACCCCTAAATCTTCAAAACCATATAAATGGCTGCTGACGGAATCTTGCAGCATTTCATGATATTCTTCCAGTGACACACCAAGTTCCGCAGCAATCTCTGAATCCTTAGCCTCTCTTCCTAATCGATGCTCCACATATTTAACGGCTTCAGAAATCAGTCGCGCATTTCGATGTACTGAACGGGGGACCCAATCATTACGTCGTACCTCGTCAAGTATGTAGCCTCTTATACGAATTCCTGCATAAGTTTCAAATGAAGCACCCTTTGACGAATCGTAATGTCTCGCCGCCTCCAACAAGCCAAGCATTCCAGCTTGGATTAAATCATCGAGTTGTATCCCTTGAGGTAAGCGTCCCAATAAGTGGTGAGCTATGCGTTTAACCAACAAAGCATGATTTTTTACCAGCGTTTCTTGGATTTGCTGGTTGACTTTGCTATAAGCAGCCAAAGCATCCACAATAATCTCCTTAAAATTCACCTGTTATCAAACGCTCTAAAAAGAAGCTGGTATTACCACCTAATAAAGAACTAGGTGACCATTCAGATATCTCTTCTGCCAACCGTTTTAGTGCTAATGCAGAAGCAGATTCAGGATAAGCAATTAACACAGGTTTTTGTATTTTTATCGCTTTATGTATATGTACATCGAATGGAACCCCCCCTAAATAGTCTAGCTGAACCTCCAGAAATTGCTCAGAAACTTTAAATAGTTTATTAAATAAATCTCGTCCTTCTTTCTCATTGCTCACCATATTAGCCAAAATATGAAATCGAGTCCATTCATAACGTTTATTCATTACTTTAATTAAAGCATATGCATCGGTTAAAGAGGTAGGTTCATCACAAACAATTACAATTAATTCTTGTGAAGAACGAATAAAGCTTAATACAGTATCAGAAATTCCAGCTGCCGTATCAATAATCATATAATCTAAGTCATCAGTCAGTTCATTAAATGCATCAATAAGCCCTGCTAACTCTGGGGGAGAAAGTTGAGTCATAAACTCCGTGCCCGAAGCTGCAGGAATAACACTAAGACCATAAGGTCCAGGTAAGATAACATCACTTAAATGACAAATTCCTCGAATCACATGTGATAAATTGTATTTAACATGCAGTCCCAGCATGATATCAATATTTGCTAACCCTAGGTCAGCATCAAGCAACATTACGTTCTTATTAAGTTGAGCTAACCCGACTGCTAGATTAACAGCAACATTGCTCTTGCCCACTCCTCCTTTACCGGCAGAAACTGCTATGACTTGAATAGGTTTTGAATGTGATAAATTTCTCAGGTCAGAAGCTTCATCACTGATGTTTTGCTTCTCTTTAGACATGATATTCTCTCCTAGTACATCATCGTACTTTTTTCATACACTATTTCTGCACAAATTCACTACTTTGACGTATATCCTGCAATAACTGTTCCAACTCTAGTCTGATGAATAACAATCAGCAGCTTTCACGAAATACTGCCCATTCTTTAAGTCATTCATCAAGTTAAAACGATTCGAGATAGCTCATTATAAAAATAAAATGTCTTGGATTTTGACGCAAACCTTGTCAAAATTTCGACTATGTGGATTGTTAAAATCCTGAGAAAACATAGTCAAAAAATTTACTCATTAATTTCTTGCTGACATTTTGCTTGTGCCATGTTTCGGCAATTATCCTGGCAATCCATTTGCTCGGACGTCAAGCATTGGGAGTTAATACAATCTTGAGTCGTATTATTAAGACACTGAGATCTATCGTATTTTTGCGCACCCAAACTATCTTGAGGAATAATTGCTGCAAAAACAGAACACGAAAAAATGAAGCTTAAAAAGACAATTAGAGTTTTCATGATAATTCTCTTTTCAATGGTTTTCTAAATGAATTATAGTCTTAAATATCCCGATTAATTTGCGGACATTAGAAATGTATAGCAAAAAACAAATTCTTTCTAATTTCAGCCGTGGAAAAAGCCCATCTTTTTGCTTACGACCTGATAATGAAGAACAGCTTGCGGATTATATCGCTCATAATCCGCAACAAAAACTACTCGTGCGTGGTTCAGGATTAAGCTATAACGACAGTTGCTTTAATACTAATGGTTATATTATCGACAGTGAACGATTGAATCATTTTATTGACTTTGATTCTCAAACTGGGATTGTTATCTGCCAAGGTGGAGTACCACTTAAAGACTTATTTTTATTGCATCCCGATTTCATTCCTCCAGTTCTCCCTGGCACAGTACATGCTACTGTTGCAGGAGGGATCGCTCATGATGTTCATGGAAAAAACAATCATAAAGCAGGTAGTTTTGGACATCATCTTATTAGTTTTGATTTATTAATTGCTAATAATAAAATTCACTGCAACCGCAACGAAAATAGCGATTTATTTCACGCTACAATCGCGGGCTTAGGACTTACTGGTATTATTACTCGTGCTACTCTCCGTCTTAAAAAAGCCTCCCGGTTTATTGCTGCAAAACACATGCAATTTCAATCACTAAGAGCACTTACTGAATTTATGTTAAGTGATGGAATTCATTATGATTATCAAGTCGCTTGGCTTGATTTATTAAACCCCATGCCACACGCCATCCTGTCTATAGCGAATCACTGTGAGTCTTTTAATATTAAAGAACATAAACCTTATACTGTACCTAAAATTCCTTTTTCTTTGATTAGGTCTTGGAACATGAAATTATTTAATCGATATTTTTTTAAGAGTAAAAAAGAAGAGGAAAAACTCACACTCGAACAATTTAATAATCCACTTGATAAGATAAAGCACTGGAATAGGCTGTATGGCCCTAAAGGATTAATTCAATTTCAAGCGGTTTTTGACACAGAGAATGTAACAACAATCTTAGAGCGTTTCATTCAAATAATGCGAACTTACAATGCGACACCCACGCTTGCAGTACTGAAATTTTTTAATCGATCTGGAGAAGGTTTGCTGTCTTTTTGTAAACCAGGTTTTACTCTAGCAGTAGATTTTATTCATAATTCCGCCGCAAAACAGACCATTTCCATAATGAATCAACTAATCACAGAACTAAATGGTCGCATTTATTTAGCTAAAGATTTACTTTTAAATGAAGCGCAATATAAAAAAATGTATGAAAACCATAAACAGTTTTCAGAAACACTAAAACATCATGCATGTACTATGCATTCTGATCTCGCAACACGATTAGGGATAATAAAATGAGACAACGAACATGGCTTGTTGTAGGTGCATCCTCTATTATTGCGGAAAAATTTGCCCATATTGCAGCTCAATCTGGGCATCAATTATTACTCGTTGGACGTCAGATCAATCAGCTCAATATTATTGCGAATGATATCAGACTGCGATATCAAGTACGCTGTGATGTAATCCTTGTAGATCTAGCGCAGCAAGTTGATAAATTACTTACAGTTCTGCAAAATGAAGAGCGTGAGCTCGATGTGTTTATGGCGCACAGTGATTGCACCGATAACTTGCATTTGAATGCAGAAACAATTACTCAACTTATAAAAACAAACATTTTAACCACTACCTTGCTTATCCACTCTTACTTCAAGCGCCCACAAAAAGAATATCATTTATTGTTTTTAAGCTCTGTTGCCGCATGTCGTGGACGTGCCAAAAACAGTCTGTATGGGGCGAGTAAAGCAAGCATTGAAATTTACCTACAGGGTTTACAACAGGCTGCGCCTAATAATCAGCACATCACTATAGCTCGACTGGGCTTTATTGATACAAAACAAACCTATGGTGTACCTGGAGTTTTTTATGCTGCACCGCCCTATTCTTGTGCAAAAACCTGCCTAAAGGCCCTAAGTAAAAACAAAAGAATGATCTATTATCCTTTCTTCTGGCGAGCAATTATGGCAATCATTACTCGCCTACCCTTTTTTCTTTATAAAAAAATGGGCAACATATGAATGTATTTTTAAATTGCACTGAAACACCTAAATACAGAATAACCAAAACTTGCAGCTGTCCTATAAAAGATAAAGTTAGTGCATTTATTTTAAAATTTTAATCATAGGTAATATTGTTTTAATCAAACCAAAAAACTGTAAAATATAAATAACTAAAATAATCAGCACTAATACATTTAACAGACTTTTAATGGATGGTGGCATAGGAATAAATGTATCTATTAGCCATAAAACCACCCCAAAAACAACAATCACGGCGATTAAATTTAATAATCCAGTAGTCATAATAATCCCTGTTAATGTCCTTTCCTGGATCAAATTATAGCCTATTTACAGACACTTAGGGGATTAATCAATGCTTTTTTCGTTTCATGCAAAACTTAGCTATTTGTGATAATAGTGGCTCTCACTCCCCCTATATCATGAGCGAAGTAGGATACGTGGCATTTATACGGGATCCAGTTCTATACTAAAGGAGGAGATAACTTGTGGGGTGCAATAAAACGATTTTTTACTGGTCATTGGAATAGGCACCATGTATCGGATGTTGATAAGATTGTTAAGAAAATTGATAACGGTGGCTTTAAGGATTCTGCTGAGTTAGTTACTGAAATAGATAATCTCACAATAAGTAAGAAGGCCAATCCGACAGGTGATTTAAAACAACGGCTTAATTTTATTAAGGAAAAAAATAGCGAACAAGAACAAGTACAAACACATACTACAGAAGGAACAGTTCAGCGTTTTTAAACTAAGCTAGGAAAGCCTTATTCTTAAAAAGAACAGTCATTGATTCGCCCAGCCTGGATTCATATGAGATCTATGATGATATTAAAATCACCCCTTTAAATGCGTATTATTATAGTTCACTACTACATAATAAATTGCAATTGTTGCTAAGGCACCAAAAAAACACCAAACTGATCCGAAGGCTAAGGAATAAAAGACTGCTGCGACAATAAAACCTATTGCCGTTACCGCACCAATAATCCACATCCCCCTAATACTGGAAATAAAAAATGGAACGATTACTGCTATGAGGTATGCCATCGTTAAAATTAAATCAAGAGTATAGGAATATAAAACACGTTTAATGGAAGTAATCTCATAAGTTAATGCAAACATAGGATAATTAATATGATGTTCGCTAATCACTGCCGTATGTTCATGAGCAACTAATCGAAATAAAATTTTACTTGCTGCAATAATACCAATGATAAAAACAATAAAGAGTAATTTTTTACGTTTTTTATCATCTTCTAAAAGATACAAACAACCTGATAACCAAATTGGCCAAAAAACACCTGCGAAAAATAGAAACCCATAAACCCCTATTTTGTTTAAAAGACTAATAGAATCACCTTGCATTAAAGTAATCCAAACAATACCTTCTAAAGCCTGCTGTAATGCAAAAAATAAAGGAGTTACAGCAAACAGATATAAAGGATAGGTGCGTGCTTTTAATAAGGAACAAATGCCAACAGCAGAAAGAACACCAGCGGCAGTAAAGCTAGCAGAAGCTGAAAAGCACATAATCTCATCCCTGAAACTATAAGGTATTTGGATAATTCTAGATCCCAAAGATAAATGTCGCAAAAAATTATTTTTTTGAAAACTACAATTTATTACTTGTTTCACATTTATCATTATTCATTAATGAATCATATATTTTTTACCATGGTTAATTGCCATACCACGAGCAAACATTCCAAAAACAGATAAGCCAATTAAAGGATAAAATCCTTTTACACCATTTGATTTATAAATTTGGCTAGTCATGGAACAAATATTCTTTATTCCATAAATAATATACTAGACTTATCTATATTAATGAATAAAACGGGTTGAAAATGAAAAGGATTGCTTTAGAAGAAGCGATTGTTGTTCCTGGTCAAGACTTAATTCTGGAACACAAAAGCCATCCCGAGTTTAGTCAAAATTTAGCTGCTTTAAAAGAGATACATAAGCTACGAGTTGAGAGTATGGATGAAGCGGGGATTGACTTATCAGTACTCTCTGTAACGACTCCAGGATTGCAATCATTAGCGCTGGCATCGCAATTAGAATCGTGCGCCCAAAAGTGGAATGACTACTTAATAGACTGTGTTACTCGATCCCCAAGTCGATTTCGTGCCTTTGCCTGCGTCCCCACTTATGCCCCAGAACTTGCCATCAATGAGCTTGAACGCATTCAAGGTGCTCAAGAAATCGTTGGCTGCCTAATTAATGGATATGATAGCAGTAACTATACACCTGCAAAATATCTGGATGACAAGGCTTATGATGAATTTTGGGGATACATTCATGACAATAACATCCCGGTTTATATACATCCCAGAGGCATTCCTGAAGGAAGAGTAGCTACCTATTCACCCTATCAAGCATTACATGGCTCAACATGGGGATTTCATATTGAAACAGCCGAACATGTTTTGCGCTTAATGCTATCAGGACTTTTTGATAGGTATCCAAACCTTAAAATTATCATTGGACACATGGGGGAAATGCTTGCATTTTGGGCTTGGCGACTTGATCATCGGTTAAAAGAAGAAGGTTGGCGTGAAAAATTAGAATGTAAGAAAACAATTACAGAGTATTTAAATACTAATATATTCCTAACAACAAGTGGTTTCTTTGATACTCCGTCCTTGATGCATGCAATTTCCACAGTTAGCACAGATAGAATCATGTTCTCTGTTGACTACCCTTACGAAGATAACTTAAAAGCAAGCCAATGGCTCGATTCTGTGCAATTGGATGATGAAGATAAAATGAAAATAAGTTACTTAAATGCTGCTAACTTGCTTCATATCTAAATCCTACGAACCTTATTCGATAACAACCTCTTCGTCACGTTTCAGTATGATGAGGTGTTGGGACTGAGTGCTCTATAGCACATGCTTGTTTCTAGTATTAGCTAAGGAACAAATCGTTGCATGGGTACATTTTGCAATTATTGAGTCCGTCAACCGATGTTCATTTAATTGATAAAACTTTATCTCTTCAGTAGCCAACATACTATCGAGGTCTTTCTGGGAGTGTTTTTTTATATTGATCCCTTAAAGTAACTAACTCTTCATCTAAATTCAGTTGTTTTTTATCCACTGTTCGGACTTTGTACCATAGACTAAAAAACAATATTTTATCGATCCATTTGGACCCAAAAGTTAAAAAGATATCGATTTCCTAAAAATAATTAGCTTTGTCGTATGGAGCTATCGCCGTTTTAATGACAGTTATCGTGATATAAAAAGAGCGTTTACTTTATCGTGGTATTGCGGTAAGCCATAAAACAGCAAGAACTTGGTGCATCAAGTTCGGCTCTCGTTTTAAAGAGGTGATTTGCATTGGCTAAAAAGATTAATTTTGAACTTTATTTCATTACATTAATCTAATTAACTTATTGAAATTTATAAGTTATTTGCAATCCTTATATTATATATAAATACATTCGATTGTATTAATTTAAATCTAGATGGTTAAATATATAAAAATACGAAGTATTGTTGTAGAAGGTGGAAGCAATGTCGAAAGATACTATAGAATCGAAAAAAGTATTATTCTATTTTGATGGTACTGGATTAGATGGAACGCAAAATGCTGAAAATATGGAAATTGCTATGGGCCTTAAGAAAGATGAGGTAATCCGGGTTTACTTTCGAGGCTGTTATCATAAAGAAATAGGTAATGGGGTTATTTTTCCCGAAATAGAAAATGTTGCATCCAGAATAAGAAACTCATTTGATAAAGACCAAATTTTAGACTTAGAGGAACTACGTACCACTTTCGGAGATGGCATTTGTAGGATTGAACCTAAAGATTGTAAAAAAATTACAGCCACTGCTATTGGATTAACAGGATTTAGTAGAGGTGGAGTAACTGCTTTGGCCGTGGCACAAAAAGTTAATGACTTAAACATTCCCATAGATATTCTTCCGAATCAACCTGTCCCTGGCCAAGCGCAAGAAAAAAGTTTCCGTTCGCTTTACTCTAAGTATCATGATTTAACTAAGTGCAAAAATATTAGATCAGCTACTACTCTTTTAGCCACTCATAATATGGAAAATGATATTTTACACAATCAATTTTTTTCCCAGATGGTAGCAAAATTTCCAAAGGAAACTAAAACAAAAGTATTGTTAATGCCACATCAAGATCATGGCGATTCGGTTCATTATAGTATTGCAGGCAATCTAACTCGCTGGGAATTACATGAAATGGGCTACGCCAAAGATTTTGATCATGACCGAACTTATAAAGATGCACAAAAACTCTATGAAAGGTATAACGTTTGTTTTACACCTGAAGAATTCAGGCAAAAAATCTTTGGTGCTGATAATTGCTCGATTATTGTTAAAGAACCATTTTATAGGAGGATGATTGAAGAAAAGGCGAAAGAAGCATATCAAACAATAAACGAGTCTTCAGAAACTAAAAAAGAAGAGTTTCCAGATAACCTCAATTTTGAACAACTTAGTGCAATTGCGGCAGTAGGTAACACACAACTTGAACATGAATGGAAAAAAAAGTTTATTAACTTGATTTTAGAAAATAATGATTCTGGTAAAAAATTTACTCAAATTGTCAATAAAACTGAAGACGTGATCCAGTATCTTATTGCCACCACAAAGCGTATTCCAAAAAGCCCTAAGGATCATCCTAGTTGTAAATCTGAATGCATAAAGAAAGAGGCTTTAGAGTATAAAGCAGAGATATTTAAGAGTAGTTACGCTTATTTATTAAACAAAACACCTACCCAACAAGATCAAGAAAAGCTGTTGCAGGAAATTAGTTTAGCAGATCAAACATTTGTTGATAATGCCTTGAGTATTAATAGAAATCTTAGTTTAAAAGCAATGAAAGTAATTACTAATTTTATTTTACATGTTACTGGATTATTTTTGTTGACGAATACAGTAAATTTTGCACTTACTGGGAACTGGTTCTTTTTTAATAAAACACGCTCTGAAAAATTGATGAACTCAACCTCTGAAGAGATAAAGGAACTAGTGCAAGATGGAAAAGAAAAGTTCGCAAGCCAAACATTTAAAGATCATCTTAAAGAATCATTTTTGGATGAAAATTACACTAATCGCATAAATCCAAACCTTCCTTAATGTGTAGTGGTGAATGATTTGAAGATAAAAAAGATAAATTTTCTGATTTTAGGCACAAAGAAGATCAAAAGCAGCATTGTCCCAAATTTGTTTATCCGTTTTCGCCATTTATTTGAAGCTGCTGCTCATCTAGGCACCCTATTTACTGTTTTTTCATGTCCGTTTTGTCTTTCAATAAATCACGAATTTCAGCTAATAAAATTTCTTCTCTTGATAAAGGTTTTTCCTTCTTTTCTTCTTTCTTTTTCAAAAATGAAAAAACCTTTATCACTATAAAAATTGAAAAGGAAATAATCGTAAAATCGATAACTGTTTGCAGAAACTCCCCCCACTTAACTACTGCATCACCCACAGTAAACGCTTTATTAGTAATATTAATTCCACCTAATAATAAGCCAATAATCGGCATAATAATGCCGCTAACTAAAGCGCTGGTTATTTTACCGAAGGCACCACCAATAACTACCGCAACTGCCAAGTCAATAACATTCCCTTTAATAGCAAATTCTTTAAACTCCTGTAAAAACCTCATAATATCTCCGTATCTTCTTTCCATTGACTTAAGGAACTTGTTGTCGTCCTCGCGAAAGCGAGGACCTATTTTTTGAGGGTAAGCATTCATGCATCATATACCGAAAGGCGACATTTGGCACATTAGTGCGAAAATGACAAAACCCTTAAGTCAACAATGCCAGTACACCTTAGGAGCGAGATACCATTTCTCTAATTTCCTTGAGTCTGCTCTCTAAATCAGCTGGAATTTCTCCTCCGCCTTGAGCCATATCATCACGTCCTCCACCTTTACCACACAGATGCTTGACCAAAGCAGCAGCAGTAGGTACTTTACCTAAGATATTTTTACTTACTCCTGCAATCACATTCATTTTATTTTGCCCCAGAGTAAATAAAACAATTACAGCAGACTCAAGTCTCGACTTCAGTTGATCTAAAGTAGTTCGCATGGTTTGATTATCTGCATCATCTAATTGCTTGATAAGTAAGCTGACTCCATTAATTTTCTCTACTTCATTTGCCAGATCGGCGCCCGATTTTTGCACTTTTTCACTTTGTAACTTGGTAATTTCTTTCTCCAAGCTTTTATTTTCAGCAATAAGCTGTCCTACTTTATCGGATAAATTATTCATTGTCGTTTTTAACAAAGAAGCTAATTCATTTAACAGAGCTTGCTGCTCATTAACCCAAGCTAAAGCATAACGACCTGTTATCATCTCGATGCGCCTTACACCACTGGCGATTCCGTATTCAGCAGTAATTTTAAATAACCCTATATCACCCGTTCGTCGAGCATGAGTTCCTCCACAAAGTTCTTTAGAGAACTCCCCCATAGTTAATACACGTACTTCATCAGCATACTTTTCCCCAAAAAGAGCAACCGCCCCGCTTTTTTTAGCAGATTCAATATCCATAATTCGAGTTACTACCTGATTGTTTGCTCGAATTTGCTCATTAACTAAGCATTCAATTACCTGAATTTGTTCAGCAGTCAATGGCTCAAAATGAGAAAAATCAAAACGCGCCCGCTCTGCATCAACCAAAGAACCTTTTTGCTGGACTTGCGAACCTACTACCATTTTTAAAGCAGCATGTAATAAATGGGTTGCTGTATGATTTAATCGAATCGCTTCACGCCGCTCATTATCTATTTGTGCATGAACAAATTGATTCAAAGTAGCCGTACCATCCAACATTTCTCCGTAATGCACTATTGCTTGACCTTTTTTTTGTGTGTCATCGACTCGAAATCGAAAATCGGTGCTTGTCAGCATTCCCTTATCGCCAACCTGACCGCCACTTTCCGCATAAAAAGGAGTATGATCAAGCACCACCGATCCTTTCATTCCTTGATCCAACACTTGAACTTCATTTCCATCTTGAAGCAATGCAATAATTTTTGCCTCGACCTCTTTCTTTTCATAACCATGAAAATCAGATTGGTAATCTAATTGAGTGTTGGTACTATAATCTACAGTAAATTGGCTGGCTGCCTGAGATTGTTCTCTTTGCTGTTGCATTAATTGATTAAAGCCATTCATATCTACATATAAACCTTGCTCTCGAGCAATATCAGCGGTTAAATCAATAGGAAAGCCATAGGTGTCGTATAATTTAAATGCGATTTCTCCTGATATTTCATGGCCACCTAGAGAATGCATTTGTTCTTGCAATAAACGGAGGCCTTGCTCTAAGGTACGAGCAAATTGATTTTCTTCTTGATTAAGAATTCTTTCTATGTGGGTTTTGGATTGAATCAATTCAGGGTAAGCATCCCCCATAACGGTAATTAAAGACCCTACTAACTGTGAAAAAAATGGAGTTGGCAGTCCTAACTTATTACCATGCCTTATTGCCCGTCTAATAATCCTCCTTAATACGTAACCCCGACCTTCATTCCCTGGAAGTACTCCGTCAGCAATTAAAAAAGCGCTCGAACGAATATGATCTGCAATTACTTTTAAAGAAGTGTGATTTAAATCAGTAATAGTTCCAAGCGTTGCAATAGATTGAATCAAGTATTGAAATGTATCAATTTCATAGTTGCTATGGACCCCTTGAACGACTGCAGCAAGGCGCTCAAGTCCCATACCGGTATCCACAGAAGGCTTAGGCAAAGGATGTAAATGACCTTCTTTATCTCGATTAAATTGCATAAATACTAAATTCCAAATCTCGATATAGCGATCTCCATCCTCATCAGGACTTCCCGGAGGCCCTCCAGGAACTTCAGCCCCATGATCATAAAAAATTTCAGTGCATGGTCCACAGGGGCCTGTGTCACCCATAGACCAAAAATTATCTTTTTCACCGCATCGCGAAAAACGTGCTGCAGAAACCTTCATTTCTTTTAACCAAATGTCCTCTGCTTCCTGATCTTCTTTATAAACCGTAACCCATAGACGTTCCTCAGGCAAATGCATCACTTGCGTTAGAAACTCCCAAGCAAACTTTATTGCCTCTCGTTTGAAATAATCGCCAAAACTAAAATTACCCAACATCTCAAAAAAAGTATGATGTCTTGCGGTGTATCCTACATTTTCTAAATCATTGTGTTTGCCGCCAGCACGAACACATCGCTGTGCTGTAACTGCACGTTGATAAGATCGTGTTTCAACTCCTAAAAATACATCTTTAAATTGCACCATACCTGCATTGGTGAATAATAAAGTAGGATCATTAGCTGGAATCAAAGAGCTGGACTCCACTAATTGATGCCCCTGTTTTGTGAAATAATCAAAAAATGCTTGTCTAATTTCAGAACTTTTCATTTGCGAACCAATACCAATTTAAGTTAATTTTAATCTTCAACCTAGAAAAAGCAGTTGCGTCCTTAACGAGCAAGCTAAAGGTGCTGAACCTGCCGTATCCAGACTATGATTCTTCTCCAGCTTGGGGAAGAGACGAACCTTTTAATTCTTTTTTTATCTGAGCAATAATATCCATACTAAATCCACGATAAAGCAAAAAACGCTGCTGTTTTTGCAGCTCATCAAAAGTCAAATTAAGTTGTCCTTTACTTTTTTTCCGCCAAACATTTAAAGCATGTTGAAACCAATTCTCTTGTTCCTGCTGTAAGAGCTGATGAATTAATTCCTTATCAATTCCTTTAGTACTTAGCTCTTGACTTATTTTTAAAGGGCCATAACCCTGACGAATGCGTAAGTGACTGTACACTTCTACAAAACGACAGTCACTTTGCAAATCCATACGTTGACATGCATCCAAAGCTTCTTGAGCTTCTATTGAGCTATATCCTTTCTGTTTTAATTTATCATAAAGCTCTAACGCACTGTGTTCGCGCCTGGATAACAAGCGCACAGCACTATCAAATGCTTCAGTCATCAATAGTCTCAAATTCGTCCTCAGTGGCTGCAAGCATAGGCAGCTTCTTCTCTAAGAGCTCGGTACGAATTTGCTGCTCAAGCGTTGCTGCAATTTGAGGATTATCCTTCAAATACAAACGCACATTTTCTTTACCTTGGCCAATTTTCTCGCCTTTATAACTGTACCAAGCACCTGATTTTTCAATAAGATTGAGTTGCACAGCCAGATTGATAATTTCACTCTCACGAGAAATACCTTCATTATATAAAATATCAAATTCGGTCACTTTAAAAGGTGGAGCTACTTTATTCTTAACTACTTTAACTCGTGTTTCACTTCCTAAAATCTCTTCGCCTTTCTTTATTGAACCAATACGTCGTATATCCAAACGAACAGAAGCATAGAACTTCAACGCATTACCGCCAGTCGTTGTTTCAGGGCTGCCAAACATAACACCAATTTTCATACGAATCTGATTAATAAAAATCACCAAAGTATTGGAGCGTTTAATATTAGCAGTTAATTTACGTAATGCTTGCGACATTAATCGCGCTTGTAAACCAACATGTGAGTCACCCATTTCCCCTTCAATTTCTGCTTTTGGCGTTAATGCAGCAACAGAGTCAACAATAATCACATCTACAGCTCCGGAACGTACCAACATATCAGTAATTTCCAGGGCTTGCTCTCCTGTATCAGGTTGCGAAACCAACAATTCATCAACATTAACACCTAGTTTTTGAGCGTAGCTTGGATCTAATGCATGCTCTGCGTCAATAAATGCAGCAGTACCACCAAGTTTTTGACACTCAGCAATAACCTGTAAGGTTAAAGTAGTTTTACCCGAAGATTCAGGACCATAAATTTCAACAATACGTCCTTTAGGTAAGCCACCAATTCCTAATGCAATATCCAATCCTAATGAACCTGTTGAGATCGCTTCTATATCTCGAGCTACAGTGCTATCACCCATACGCATCACTGATCCCTTACCAAATTGACGCTCAATTTGCGAAAGGGCAGCTGATAATGCTTTTTGTTTGTTTTCTTCCATCATCTTATCCAGGTAGTTACGCAAGATTAAAATTATCACACAGATAGGTATAAGCAGCAAATTGATTCATGAAGTTAGTAAAGGTTTTTCTTAGTCAAAAAAATGCATCATGGGTTCTTTTGAAACTCCAAATACCCATTTTTTCCTAAAAATTCAGGAACATTAATTTTTTAGATAGGAAAGAATACCTAGTAACGCTTCTTGGCATGCAGCTAAACGTATTTCTTGTCTGTTACCTGGATAATGCTTTTTTAAAGTCTTAGGCAACATATCCTCAGCCACCCAACCAAAACATACTGTTCCTACAGGTTTCTCAATACTGCCACCATCAGGACCAGCTATACCTGTAACCGACACAGCAACTTGCCCCGCACTATGCCGTAGCGCACCAACTGCCATAGCTTGAGCAACAGGTTCGCTTACTGCACCATATTTTTCAATCAATCCTGAGGGAACGGACAGCTGTTCCTCTTTAGCTAAATTACTGTACGTGACAAATCCTCGCTCAAACCAAACTGAGCTTCCAGAAATTTCAGTGAGATAACTCGCAATAAGTCCGCCAGTACATGATTCTGCCGTAACTAATTGCCAATTATTTTTTTTTAAAACAGAAGCAATTTCTTCGATTAATTTATCAAAAGAGCTCATAAATATCTAAAATAATCCTGGGTTATGGCTTAAAGCCTTCACCCAGGTTAAAGACTTTATTGATTTTGAGTATTACCAGCTGGTTGATTTTGTGCTGGTGGTGGTGTTGTAGTTGTAGTAGCATTGTCCGCTCCTGCTGTTGGCTGCTTATCTTGCCCACCACATGCAGTTAATGCTAATGCTAAAAAACCTGTTGCAGCAATTAAAGCTAAACGGTTCATATCATTCTCCCTATAAGTTTAATATTTTTTTTAAATCCCTTTTGATTTTAGCAAATAAATTTAAATTCAACCATGACCTATTGATATTTCAAAAAAAAATAGTAAAAAACTATGAGTCTTCCTTGGGTTTTTCGATCAAAAAATTAACAACCCACCTAGCAAATACACCATCATCACACCTTAATTGGAGCGACTTTAACCCTTGCTCATATAATTTTTGATCAAATTTTTGTTTTCGGGCCTCGATTAATGATTGAAAATAAATTTTACTAAATTCAGGGTGACCTTGTACTGTAAAAAAATTATCCCCAATTTGCAGCATATAAAAGGGACAAAATTCACTAGTAGCCAATACCTCAGCCTCTGAAGGAATCTCGATAACCTGATCCTGATGACTCATGATTAGATTAAACTCTTCTAAAGGGGGAAACATCCAAGGCTTATGTTGGGTTATTTTATTGATTGACATTCCTATTCCCCAACCTTTAGTCGATTTTACGACTTTCCCCCCTAATGCTTTAGCAATAAGTTGATGACCAAAACAAATTCCTATTACTTTTTTTCTTGCAGCATGAAGACAACGAATAAACTCTTCAAGTGAATGAATCCAGGATAAATTATCATTGACACCATGGCGACTCCCAGTAATGAGGTAGGCATCGGCTGCATCCATGCTTATCGGAAGCGCGTCATTGCGGACATCATAAACTGTAAAGTTCAAATTAGGAGCAGCTTGATGCAGCAGTTTCTTATACATTTCGGAATAAGTGCCATGCGCCGCAATCAAGTCTGTATCTACCTGATCACATTCTAGTATACCAATATTCATTCTGACTTTTCCCCAAGATTTTTAGCAACAACTTAAGGGGTTACTGCCAATCCAGCAGCTATGCCCTCCAAATAACACTCATCCCCATGTATTGCTGCCATAAGAATATTTCTATATTGCGTCTCACTAAAAGTAATAGGGTTGCTTTGGGCTGAAGGATCTTCTATTGCCAGTGCTGCAATACGTGTTACCTGTTGTGAATCAATTCCAATATCAGCTAAGCAATGTTCAATACCCAGCTCTCTACGTAATTGCATCACCCAATCGATAAATCCATTAAACCCATTGTCCAGATGTAAATATGTAGCCAAGCGATTAATTTTTTGTTCAATTAAGGAGCGATTAGCTCGCAATACATAAGGCATCAAAATAGCATTTAACCGGCCATGATGTGCATCGTAAATTGCACCTAAAGGATGAGCAAGTGCATGCATTGCTCCTAACCCACGTTGAAAAGCTGTCGCTCCCATCAAAGAAGCAACAAGCATATGTGTCCTCGAATTTACATCGTTACCCTCTTTGATCACTCGCGGTAAATGCTCCTTTATTAGCCGTATACCTTCAAGTGCTATTCCTTCCGCCATTGGATGATAAGTGGGGGCAGAATAAGCTTCCAAACAATGTGATAATGCGTCCATACCTGTCGCTGCAGTAATATTTGGAGGTAGCGTCATTGTAAGTTCAGGATCAATAATTACTATACTAGGCAACATCTTAGGATGAAAAATAATCTTTTTTCGTTGTTGCTGAGTATCAACAATCACAGAAGCACGTCCCACTTCTGATCCTGTTCCTGCGGTACTCGGCACTGCGATAATAGGTGCCACTCTGCCACTGTTTACTTGTTTCCAATTATCCCCTATATCTTCAAAATCCCATAAAGGGCGATTTTGCCCTACCATCAAGGCAATAGCTTTACCGGTATCTAAAGCAGATCCGCCCCCCAAAGCGATCACTCCATCATGTTGTCCTTTCATATAAACTGAAACACCGGTCATGACATTGTCACCTGTAGGGTTCGCTTTTACGTCTGAAAATAAAGAAACCTGCAAACCAGCATCACTGCAATGCGCTAATGCTGATTTAACCATTGATAGTTGAGCAAGATGACTATCTGTGACTAACAGAGGAGATTGAATACCTAATGAATAACAAGCCTCAGAAAGCTCGCGTATACGTCCTTTCCCTACACGTATTAAAGTAGGATAATTCCAATTAGCAGTCAATGATAAACTCATTTTTTGATTCCTTTCTAAGCAATTGCCTTTATATGGAATGATTTGGGCCTGGTAAGTAAATCATATCCAATTGAAGATAATGTACATCCACGCCCAGAATTCTTGACTCCAGTCCAGGCCAAAGCAGGATCCAAATAATCACAACGATTTATAAAAAAAGTTCCTGTATGCAGTTGTTCACCAAGAGCAATCCCCTGATCAATATCTTTGGTACACACTGTCGCTGTTAATCCATAAATACTATCATTCATTAATGCTATAGCTTCCTCATCACTATCAACAGACATAATTCCAACAACGGGTCCAAATGTCTCTTCGGTCATGACACGCATTTTATGGTTTACTTCAGTTAAGATTTGAGGAGCCATATAAGCAGATCCCGGTTTATCCATCGCAAAATTTCGACTGTCAATATGTGCTACAGCACCTTGTGCAAGTGCCTCTTGAATTTGTGTGCGAACAAACTCAGCAGCAGAGGGACGAACGAGTGGTCCTAGGGTTGTTTCCGGATCATCCGGGCGTCCAAGCTTATATCGGTTAACAAGCACTACGGCTTTATTGACAAAATGGTGATAAACATCTTTATGGACATAAATACGCTCAATACCACAGCATGATTGGCCAGAATTAAAAAATGCTCCATCCATAAGTACCTCTACGGCATTATCAATATCTGCATCAAAGCGCACATAGGCAGGATCTTTTCCTCCCAGTTCCAGACCTACTTGAATAAAGCGTCCAGCCGTTACACGCTCTACCATCTCACCCCCGGCAACAGAACCTGTGAAAGCAACGTGATCTATAATTGGATTGCGTATTATTTTTTCAGTATCTGAGTGTGTCACATGTATATATTGAAAAACCCCCTCAGGAAGACCTGATGCTTCAAAAGCGTGAGCAAATCGTTCAGCTACTAGTGGTGTTTGCGCAGAATGTTTGAGTAATACTACATTGCCCGCCATGAGAGCTGGGATAATTGCATTCACCGCAGTAAGGTAAGGATAGTTCCAAGGCGCAATGACCAAGGAAATTCCCAGTGGTTCGCGTTTAATATAACGAATAAATCCTGACTTTTCAGGTAATTTAATTGGAGCAAGTGCAGTATTTGCCGCTGTAATCATATAGCGGGCTCGCTCCTCTAAACCATTAATCTCTCCTTCGGCATAGCGGATTGGTCTACCCATTTGCCAACAAATTTCTTTAGCAATCTCTTTTTTATTTGCAACTAAGAAATCAACCGCAGCATTACAATACTTTTCACGTTCAGCAACGGTTGTGGCTGCCCACCATTTTTTTATAGTTAACGCCTTATCAAGAACATATTGAATCTCATTGTCGCTTGCAAAAGTACGTTCTACATAAAGAGAATTATCCACGGGAGAAAAGGTTTTCAATGTATCCATCATGATCGATCCTTTAAATAATGTGAGTTTGATATAAAAAAATACTTTATATCAAACTCACGTTAAATAATTTCAAAATAGCGATCTAATTCCCAGTCAGTAATATGGCGACAAAATTCCCGCTCTTCCCATTCTCGAGTAGCAGTAAAATGATCCACAAAGGGATCACCAAATAATGAACGGGCGACTTTTGATCCTTTAAGACGGGTAGAAGCTTCCCCAAGTGTTCGTGGTAAAGTAAGTTCTTCTTGGTGACTTTGTACGTAAGAATTGCCTTTAATTTCTGAATGAAGTTCTAACTCTTGTTCCATACCATACAAGCCCGAACCTAAGGCTGCCGCCAAAGCCAAATAAGGATTTGAGTCTGCTGAACCTAAACGATACTCGATGCGCTGCGATTTATCATTTCCTGGGATAACGCGCAGTGCTGTAGTTCTATTTTCTATGCCCCAAGTAGCATTGGTTGGAGCCCAAAATCCAGGAATAAGTCGGGTAAAACTGTTTACTGTAGGAGCAACCATTGCTAGTAACTCAGGCATCAGCATTTGCTGTCCTGCAATAAAATGTCGTTGAAGTTTGCTCATATTATATTGCATCGAAGAATCATAAAAAGCATTTCCCCCTTCTTTATGTCGCAAAGAAAGATGTATGTGCCCACTCTGTCCAGGATAATTAGGAGACCACTTAGCCATAAAAGTTGCCATTTTATGGTTACGCTGTGCCAAAACTTTCATAAAAGTTTTAAACAATGCAGCCTTATCTCCAGCTACATCAATCTTATCTACAGCAATAGCCGCCTCTATTACTCCAGGGCCTGATTCTGCATGGAGACTTTCAATAGGGAAATCCATAACCTCACCCATCTCAAGAATTTGGTGATATAAATCGGCATAAACGGTGTTACGAATCATGGAATACCCAAAAAAATCAGGAGTCATAGGTTTTAAATCACGAAAACCTTTAGCACGGATACTCTCTGGCGTTTCATCGAACATAAAAAATTCATATTCTAATGCTGCATACGCTTCGAACCCCATAGCATCAGCCTTCTGAAGCACGCGTCGAAGCAAAGCTCGCGGACATATGGCCTCTGCATCCCCAGAAAATTCAGCCATGAATAAAAGTTGATTCTCCTCAAAAACAAGATCCCGGCAAGTTTCTGGCAAGATACGTACTAAAGTATCCGGATAACCTGTATGCCAACCTGTATAAGTTCCATTATCATAAAGTTTATTTTTGGAATCCCAACCTAAAATTACATTACAAAAAGAAAAACCATTATCAAGCGCAGAAAAGAATTTATTTCTACTCATATACTTGCCGAGCATCACTCCATCCATGTCAAATAAGCCTACTTTGACATGAGAAAGATTGCGCTCCTTAACTATTTGTTTTGCTGCATCAACGGTTTTAATATCCCTGGGAGTTAACATGGCATATCCTTTGCATGTATTATAATTAACGTTAATTAATTGATAATAGCCTAGATTATGTTATTGAATCCAGGCTTATTTTTTTTAACTTTTGGAAATTTTAAGGCACTCAACTAATTGCGTAAGTATTGCACATACGGTATGATTCCCTCATTCTAACTACTCATAACGCAATCACTAACAAAAAATAAAATTATGTCAAATCATATAATTGCTGATGTACCCGAATCCCTGTATCATTTTCTTCATCAAGTAGATTTGGAGTATCGACAATCTATTGCTTCTATTCCTTTATTTAATCCCCAAGAAACGTGCACATGGGACAAAGAGCAAAAGAAAATTTTTGCGTCTGTTTTTTATCATTTAAGAGGACACTTTATTAATTTTCTTTGGTATATTGCTAATTTTTCTAACAACGAACTCACTAAAAAAATCATTCTAGAAAATCTTCATGAAGAATTAGGAATGGGGAATTGTTTTTCACATGAGATGCTTTATGAACGTTTTGCTAAGGAATGTGGTGTGGATATTCATGATGAGATAGTTAATGAAACTCACTACTTACCTTTCGCGAAAAATTTTAATAAATCCCATTTACAATGGCTATCTGCACATGAAGAAGACGAAAGGATTTCTGCTTTTGCCGCCTACGAACGTCTTGATAATTTAGACTATCCTTATTTGGTGAACATGGCTGACTCCATTCAGTTAAGTCAGCATGCAAAAACTTTTTTTAGAGTCCACACTCATGTAACGCACTTTGACTCAACGCTTAGTTTAATTCTACCTATTTGGGAAAAAACACCCAATAAAATAATCAAATCATTTGACTTCATCTACAAACACCAACAACAGATGTGGAATAATTTATCCAATTATATGTTCGCTTTAGCTCCGTTAGAAGCAATTTAAGTTAGGGTCAGTTGACAATTCGCTAGACTGCCAGAATAGTAGAATTGTCAACTGACCCTAATCAATTTTAGGAAATTTTACAGTGAAATGGGCAAATTCGTTTAGTTTTCCCTTACAAAAAATATCACCACCGGCTTCTTGCATCAGCAACTTGCAATAGGCCAATCCTAAACCTGTGCCATTTTGGCGTTCGGAATAAAAACGCTCAAATATTTTTTCGAAATTTTTAGAGTATATGCCCCGAGCTGTATCCTTAACGTGAAGGTAATTGAAATTATCTTTTCCTGCACCAATTTCTAACCAAATAGAAATAATTCCTTTGCCTGTTTCTTCAATGTATTCAAGACTATTTTTTAATAAATTCCATAGGAGATTCTTAAATGCTAACTCTTCTAACCAAATGGGAAAATTGTTCTCATAACTAACATGGATAAGCGACTTTTGAGTTTCTTTTAATGGATAATCATCGACAGCCCTTTCAATTAAGTTATGTATTGGATAAATACTGAAATTACTTGTATTGAACTTATTATGGCGTATATTACTTAACTGCATACTAATAATACGATTACTTGTTTCTATTCCTCGAGTAATCTTATTTAAACTTTCTTGTAAATCATTTCTTATCTCTGAATTTTTAATTTTATTCAAAATAATTGCCTGTAATTCAGCTTGCAAATAAATACTAGCTAATGGTGTACGCAGATCATGCGCAATACTACTCGCCAACATACGCATCCCCGAAAGACGGCCAGCAATAATAATTTCTCTATCCCGCGCAAACAAAACACCAATAACAACTGCAGCAATGCAAGTCATCGATAAACTAAATAATGAAATAGTACCTGGTATATATTCCATCACCCGATGGGATATAAAATAAGAAAAAAATGCAAGCCCACATCCTCCAAAAATAAGGATAAGAGATCCTAAGGCACTAGTAACTAATAAAAGAAAAAAAATAGCAGAAACACAATTCATTAACCACAACGTGGAACAATGATTGATTAGCGTTAAATAGCAAAAGAAATAAGGCAAACAAAATAATAAAACGAGATACCAAAAAAGAGGTAGCCACTTCAATAATGAATGAGGCCAAAATCGATTTAAAGCCAAACAAGCACAAAGAAAAGTAGCAATAAGACGCAAGCAAAACTCTTCGCTCAGTTGAAAACGTTCAAACTTCCAAAAAACACCAAATAACGGATAGTTGATCATCATCACAATGCCAAATAATGTAATCTGATGACTGGCATCTTCCGTCTGCTTTGATAAATATTGATAAATAATAGATAAACTCTCTTTTAACCGCTTCATTATCCCACTCATCGTTTTAACCGACTAAGAATATCATATTTCCGCTCCTTTTCTATGTTGTAGATGTAAATCATTTCTACACTATAAAACACCCTACTCTATCTCACCTGATTTTGTTAAAATCATCGAAATTTAATTCAAGCAAAACGTTTTATGACAACTCCTCATACTCCCATGATGCAGCAGTATTTACGCATCAAATCAGAATATCCCGATATGCTTTTACTTTATCGTATGGGGGATTTTTACGAACTCTTTTTTGATGATGCGAAACGTGCTTCCCAATTATTAGATCTTACTTTGACTCATCGTGGTCAATCTGCAGATAAACCTATTCCTATGGCTGGTGTTCCTTATCATGCTGTGGAAAATTATTTAGCCAGACTTATAAAAAAAGGTGAATCAGTAGCTATTTGCGAACAAATAGGTGATCCTGCAACAAGTAAAGGACCTGTTGAGCGACAAGTTACTCGTATTATTACTCCTGGAACAGTCATTGATGAAGCCCTTTTAGATGCGAAGAAAGATAACATCCTATTAGCAGTTCACCAACAAAAGCAAAAAATTGGCTTAGCTTGGGTAGACCTAAGTAGCGGTCGTTTTCATTTATTAGAACTTTCTCAAAATAATCAGCTTAGTGCAGAGCTCACCAGGCTACAACCTGCAGAATTGCTTTTACAAGAAGGTTCTGCATTAGAAGAATATTGTTCTAATTTTCCAGTTAAATTAAGGCCTGGGTGGGAGTTTCATTTTGATAGAGCCAAAAAACTTTTGTGCGAGCAATTTTCAGTAAATGATCTCTCTGCTTTTGGCGAACGCGATTACCCTACCGCTTTAGTAGCAGCTGGATCCTTATTGTCTTATTTGCACACCACACAAAAACAAGCCTTACCTCATTTAACAACGATCACTCTTGAAAATACCCATGATTATTTACAACTCGATGCCGCAACACAAAAGCATTTAGAATTATTTGAAAATATCAGCGGTACTCAAGAAAACAGTTTAATTTCTATCTTAGATAAAACGGCCTCCTGCATGGGTAGTCGTTTACTAAAACGCTGGCTAGGGAGGCCACTAAAACAACATCATCTTATCCAAGAACGCCAACAGGCTATTGAAGAAATGATTCAGTTACAACAAGCCACTACGCTCCATCATTTACTCAAGCAAATTTGTGATGTAGAACGAATTGTCTCCCGTATCGCTTTAAAATCAGCACGTCCTCGTGATTTATTAGTCTTAAATCATACTTTAGCTTTGCTTCCCGAGCTCGGTGCTACGCTTGCTAACAATCAGAGCACACTTACAGTACTCTTAAAAAAATATTTAAAACCATTACCAGAGTTGCACGAATTACTCACATCAGCCATCGTTGAAAATCCACCCATGCTCATTCGTGATGGTGGGGTAATCGCCCCTGGTTTTGATGAAGAACTTGATGAATTAAAAATGCTGAGTACGCGTGCTAATGAAAAATTAATTCATTTAGAACAACAGGAAAAACAACATACTGGCTTGTCCACCCTGAAATTTGGTTTTAATAATGTCCAGGGTTATTACATTGAATTGTCTAAAGCTCAATCTGAAAAAGTACCCTCCCATTACCATAGAAAACAAACGTTAAAAAATGTGGAGCGTTATATTACTCCAGAATTGAAACAATTCGAAGAGAAAGTATTATCAGCACAAGTCAAAGCTTTGGCACGCGAAAAATGGCTTTATGAACATTTACTCATCGAAATTCAAAAAAATATCAATGAGTTAAGTCAATTAGCAAAAACGTTGGCTCAACTGGATGTATTAACAACGCTTGCTGAACGAGCACAAAGCCTCAATTGGTCTTGCCCAAAACTGGTCTCTGAATCACAAATTTCTATTAAAGCAGCCCGCCATCCTGTGATCGAACATTTATTGCAAGAGCGTTTTATTGCTAATGACTTACATCTGGATCCATCACAAAACATTTTACTGATTACAGGCCCTAATATGGGTGGTAAATCAACTTATATGCGTCAAACTGCCCTAATTGTTCTTTTAGCACATATAGGTAGTTTCGTACCCGCTGCATCTGCAACTTTAGGCCCAATAGACAGAATTTTTACGCGTATAGGTGCAAGTGACGATTTAGCATCAGGGCGCTCTACTTTTATGGTGGAAATGACAGAAACAGCACAAATTTTGAGACAAGCTACACATGAAAGCTTAGTGTTAATTGATGAAATTGGCCGGGGTACTAGTACTTATGATGGTATGGCTCTAGCCTATGCCAGCTGTACTTATCTTGCAACAACCATTAAAGCATATACTTTATTCTCTACCCATTACTTTGAGTTAACCAATCTTCCACAACAGTGGCCTTGCATCCGTAATGTCCACTTACAAGCATCATTAGATACTGGACGTATTGTTTTTTTATATCGTGTTGAATCGGGTTATGCAAATCGAAGTTATGGCTTAGAGGTAGCAGAGCTTGCAGGCATACCCGCTGAAGTTTTAAAAATTGCTCATGCACACCTAAAGAATATGCAAACTGCTCTCCCTAATACTCAAGCACAATCCAAAGCTCAAGTGCATCCACGCTCACCTATTTTACAAGAACTCGCAAAGCTTGATCCGGATCGACTGACCGCTCGAGAAGCACTTGATTTAATTTATCGATTTAAAAACATGGAAACAATTGATATATAGCTGTATATTCTTAAGCTTGTCTGATGCAGATAAGAGACCTTTTTTGTAAGCAGGTACCTAAACTATCGTGAAAAAACTCATCTATCTGATACTCCTCATGATTTGTTTTGCACTTTTTGCTAAAGATAATAGTGTTCCAATATTGATGACGCTTCATGGAGTTTCTGGAAAAGTAGAGGCTAATGTTGAAAAACGTTTGCATGAATTACAGAAATTAAAGCCCCTTGCTCAATTCAGCTTAGATGATTTACGAGAGCAAGTTCTACAAGCGATTCAACCTTTTGGTTATTTTAAAGCGGACGTTGTTATCCAAAGACCAACAATGCAAAACTTGATTATTATCATCCATCCTGGTCCACAAATCATAATTTCAAAGATTCGGATCGAACTAATTGGTGAAGGAACACAAAATCCTGCTCTGCGCGAAGTCATAAAAAAAGTTCCCTTAATGCAAGGTACTCCGCTTTTCACGGAGCAATATGAACAAACTAAATTAAAGCTCATCGATACAGCAGAAAATCAAGGTTACTTACATGCTCGTTTTCAGAAAAATGAAATTTTAATTGATGAAGAAAATTACACAGCAGAAATTACTCTTATTCTTGATACAGGCCAGCTTTATTACTTTGGACAAGTTCAATTTGATCCCACCTATATCCACCCTAAATTATTACATCGCTTTGTACCTTTTCATCCTGGCCAGGTTTATTCAGCTGACAAAATACTTCAATTAAATAATGAATTATCCAATAGCGGCTATTTTAGCTCTGTACTTGTAAAACCGCAGATTTCAGAAGATTCAACAGTGCCTATTCAGATCCATACTGAGCCAGTATCTAAATATTCTTATACCTTAGGTGCAGGTTATGGAACTGATACGGGTGTACGTGGTCGAGCTGCTTTACATGTAGTTCCAGTGAACCGTCAAGGACATAAATTTAATCTGTTGGCACAAGGATCTTTTGTACAAAATGCATTGCAGGCTCAATATGTTATTCCTGGCCAAAATCCCGTAACTGATCAATACACACTTACAGGTAACTTTTCTAATTTAAACTACAGTGCGGGTTATAGTAACTCATTTCTTGTATCGCTTGCTCAACAACATCATGTAAAAAATTATCAACGTACTTTATCGCTCAACACCCTATACGAAGGATTTCATTACGCATTACAACACGATACAAAGCAATTTCTACTTTATCCTAAAGCAACGTTCTCTTTTAGCAAAACAAAAGACTTACTCTTTTCACCTACAGGTTATAACCTCACCATTAATGGCCTTGCTGCGAATCAAATTGCTTTATCAACAATTAATTACGCACAAACCTCATTGGATGCAAAAGCAGCAATAAGAATAGAACCTTTGCGTTTACGACTTTATGGACATGCCCTTCAAGGATTTATTGCAATCAATAATATCGAGCAACAACCCTTATCACTTGCATTACTTTTAGGAGGAACAGATAATTTAAAGGCATTTAGCTTTAACTCAATAGGACCAAGTAGAATAATTAGCTACGCAGGTTTTGAAGTTCAAAAGGAAACCATAAAAAATTGGTATCTTGTTGCATTTTATGATGCTGGTGCCATTTATAATCCGAATCCAATGAAAAGTTATTATGATGCAGGTGGTGGTTTAATGTGGGTTTCTCCCATAGGTCCAATTAAAGTGGGATTAGCGCAAGCGATTAATAATCGATGGCAACGTGATAGTAACAGCCCTCGATTAGTAATTAGTATGGGACCCGATTTATGATCCGAGTACTCGTAAAAACAGTTAATTTTACTCTTTCACTACTCATCATACTGGGTTTAATTGTTGTTTTTTTATTTGCTACTACACCAGGTTTACTCTGTGTGATTGAATTATGTCGATTTTACGTTCCAGGCACACTCAAAATCCAACATATTGAAGGCAGCCTCATCAATAATTTTACGATAGGAACGCTCGAATATCAAAATAAGTCGCTTAAAGTAAAAATAAAACAATTAAATGTGCAATGGCATCCTCATTCTTTGCGAGAAAATCAACGACTGACCGCTCAATGGCATGATCTAAAATGGAAGAATGCAGCAGATAAAATAATAGAAAGCAAAAAAGGAACCGTAATCGCGACAGGTATCTTACCTAACTTACAAATCAATTTGAATACTAAAGTCACAACTGCGTTGAAAAATCATTGGACTATGGACGCCAAAATTAGCGGAACCATGCCCTGGCTATGGACTTTTGATGCTAATCTAACGCAACCTCAGTCTTCATCTACCCAAGATACTCTTTTATATACTAACTTATCAGCTAAAGGGGAAATTAAAGCGAAGAATAAAGGAAATTTATTCCTCACCATAGGTCCTGGTTTTTATCATGAACCTGATAATACTATTCCTATACTGCATTTTAAAGGAGGAACAGTAAAAGTAACACTTGCTCCTGAAAAACTTGAAGGTTCAGGTATTTTAGTTGTTGATGAACATAAAAATTTAAACATGCATTTTCAATTACCTAAATTTGCTCTTAATAGCGGCTTTTCCGATAACCAACTTATAAATAGCAAATTATCATTAAATATAAACTCATTAGACTTCTTACACACCATAAGTCCGGAACTAAAGACACTCAAAGGACAATTGACTATCTCATTAAACATGACCGGTACGGTGAAGAAAAGGAAAATCGAAAGCCAATTAATACTCAGCAAAGCCAGTTTTTCTTTACCTGAGCTCGGAATCAATTTGGATACCTTAGAACTTAATGTTCTTGGTAAAGATAAATTTTGGGAAGCCAGCGGTTCAGTTATCTCTGCCGGCCATCATCTATCACTTTCAGGAAAAGGAACACTAAGCCGTCAATTTACAGGAGACCTCACCCTCGAGGGTAATGATTTTCCATTCATCAATACCAGTGAGTATCAAATCCATATTTCCCCAAAACTTAATCTTCATCTAACCCCTACTATACGTGCACTTTCTGGTACTGTTTTTGTCCCTTATGCTGAAATTAAACCTCGAACTTTTCACAACAGTATTTCATTACCCGAAGATGTAGTTTATAAACGCAAAGAAAACTCTACTCCTCCTATGACTTTTCTGAGTAGTATGGACATTGCTATTGAAATGGGTAAAGAAGTTGCCGTCAATGCTAAAGGATTAAAAGGCTTTTTAGATGGAACACTCCATACAAAACAACTACAGGAGGGATCAATTAATGCATATGGTGAATTGTCGATTAGAGACGGTACGTATAAAGCGTACGGTCAAGAGTTAGCAATAAAACAAGGACAATTAATTTTTACCGGTGGCCTCATCAATAACCCAGGAATTAATGTACGAGCTGCAAAAAAAATCAACAGAACACCCACCACTTTTTCCAGTTCAAGCCAACTTTTAGATTTTAATAGCACCAATCTGCAAAATATCAATTATGGTGAAACAATGACTCTAGGTGTAGAAGTAACTGGGCGCCTAACCCAGCCCAAAATTCAATTATTCTCTGAGCCTGCTGTTCTTTCACAAGCGGATATTCTGTCTATGCTTATTCTTGGCCGCCCAGCGAATCAAGCCAACAAAGCTGGGGCGCAATTACTTTTAACAGCGATAACTTCAATGAGCCTAAGTGGTACTACAAACAGCTTCCGACTTTTGGAACAACTAAAAGAGAGTGCGGGCATTGATTTTAATGTGCAAACGAATACAAATTATAATCAATTAAACAATACTGCAAGCGACAGTACTTCGTTTATGGTAGGAAAGTCTCTCTCGAAACGGCTGTATTTAAGTTATAATATTGGTCTTTCGCAAACAGATACAAATATATTGACACTTAGATACCTGCTTAACAAATTTTTTAGTATCCAAATAAGTAACAGTGATACCAGTAGTGCCATTGACGTTTTATATACATCCAGGAAAGGAAATAGTACTAAGAAAAAAAAGCGTCCTTCTTAAACAAAATAAATCAGGAGAATTCATTTTCATGACCGATTACACTATACCACTGAGATTAACTCGCTTAAGAAGTAGCCCCATGTCTCGTGCTTTGATCAAAGAAACACGATTACATACCCAACAATTTATTGCTCCTTTATTCATCAGTGAGAAACTTAGTGAACCTCAAGCAATTAGTGCTATGCCTGGCCAATTTCAATTAAGCCTCAATTGCATTCCACATGAAATTGAAACAATTAGCAAATTAGGCATTCCTGCCGTATTACTGTTTGGTATTCCCAAACGCAAAGATGCTTTTGGCAGTGAATCTTTTAATGATGAAGGAATTATTCAACAAGCGATAAGAAAAATTCGTACTGTTAATAAAGACCTATTAATTATTACCGACCTCTGCTTTTGTGAGTATACCGATCATGGCCACTGTGGGGTTCTTAATGGAGAGTGTATTGATACGGATAAGACCTTAGATTTTCTAGCAAAACAAGCTATAAGTCATGTCAAAGCTGGAGCAGATTGGGTAGCGCCAAGCGGAATGACTGATGGAATGGTCCAAGCAATTCGTCAAGCACTAGATGCTCAAGGATATCAACAAATTCCCATTTTAAGTTATAGCGCTAAATATTGCTCATGTTTTTATGGACCTTTTAGAGAAGCTGCTCAAGGAGCACCACAATTTGGCGATCGTAAAGCATATCAAATGGATCCTGCTAATAGTACTGAGGCCATTAGAGAAACCGCTTTAGATCTTGATGAGGGAGCAGATATGATTATGGTTAAACCTGCTGGTTTTTATCTGGATATCATCGCTAAAATGAAGCAGAACTTCCCAGAAGTACCCTTATGCGCTTATCAAGTAAGTGGTGAATACTCGATGATTAAAATTGCAGCTCAAAACAAACTCATCAATGAAGAACAAGCAATGGTGGAAAGTCTGATTGCTATAAAACGTGCTGGAGCAGATTTTATTATTTCTTATTTTGCCAAAGACATAGCACAGTTACTCAATAAGGGCTCTATAGATAGACACTAAATTATTTTACGATATACTCATGGAGCACCCTACCCTAGGAATGCAGTTAAATCACAATAAAAATGGCTGTTTGAAATTCAATACGCCTCGTAAGTAGATATAACTGCCTTTTTTAGACAACAATGTAGGAAGACAAACCGGTTAAAAGTTATTGATTTTTAGGGTGTTGATAGCTTTCGACCAATTATTTAATGGAGAAAAAGATATAATGAATTTAATTTTTAAAAGTTTTTCAGCAGCCCTTTTCAGTCTAAGTGCTGCAACCACTTTTGCCGCTCCCGAACATTTAATAACTCATAATAACACTTCTGAAGAATCAAACGCTTATATAGCAGGCGCCCCTTCTCTATATCCAACACCGGCGAACACTACAAAAAAAGTTTTCTGGAATCTTGTAAAATTGGCCTGTTACGGACATACCACTAATGGAAAATGTTCCGCATCCATTAAAATGGCTACTAATACTCCCAATCCCATAGATATAGCTGATGTGACCTTAGATCTTAACTCCGGAACAATCACTATAGATAAACAAAAGGATTATAATTATATCTTTACTATCAATGGTCCTGGTGAAGCAACAATCGAAAAAAGATAGTTGGTGCATATATCTTGACACTTGCATAATAAAAAGCCACGATAAGTGGCTTTTTATTACTTAAAATTTCATTAAGATAGTTTATTTTGTTGGTGCTGCAGGAGCTTTATCAATAATCCATGTTAATTGAGCGCCTACTAGATCTGCACTAAAGCTACCCCCCTGAGCATTTACATTATACGTAGAAGTGGGTGACAACACTTGCGTTGAATCAATGCTTGGGTTACTGCCTGCAAATAAATGAGTATATCCGATATCAACACCAATATCGGGTCGCCATTGATAACGAGCACCTACAGCAATAGCCCAACGATCCACGTCAGGTAACCGGATGTTTCTATCTGTATTGTTTGTAGGAGTTTGGTCATACCCACCACCAACACGCAACATCAGCTTTGGGTTAATATGATAATTTGCACCAATTGCTACGCGCCATGCATCATGAAAGTTTTGTGGAACGGCAATATTCACATTTGCTTGGCTCACTTCAAAAGGAAGGGTGTCCGGAAAATGAGGAATAGCTCCTCCAATATTCGGAGCAGCTACATTATTCAATTGAATTAGGTTAAAAACGTGCCAGCCAGTATAGACAACCGATCCTAATAAAGCCAATCGCTCATTGATATCTTGATAACCACTTATAGTAAGTACATCTGGAAATTCTTGAGGATCACTGAATAAATCATCATTTTGACGCGAGGTAGAAGAAGGTAACACAGGCTGAGCTAAGGAGAAATCATCATTAGCTAATATTCCCGATAAACGGCTATGTCCGTAGAAAACATGTCTTACTCTGGATTGATAATTAATACCGATCCGTGTATGGTTGTCATTAAATATCCCCATGACACCAACATGGAAGCCAACACCCCAAGAGGAGCCTTTGTTATAACTTAAAGAATCAACGGTATAAGGATTTTCATCGAGTGCCACAAAAAAAGTCGGTGCACCAACCATTTGATTGAATTTAACGCGCGACCATTGTATGTCAAGGCCTGCACCAAGGGCAAAATGCTCTGTGAGTCGGGTACCTAACTCAGGTGAGAAATTACTCGTTAAGACTTCAGTATAAGTGGCCGAATAACGAACAGGAGAATAAGGTGACCAATCAGTTGCTAAACCAAATGGAGCGGTAACACTAAAGCCAAAAGTAGTACGCTCGCCTAAAGGAAGAGCATAGTGAAATGAAGGAACAAAAGCATTATAACTGCCATTCACTCCTTCAAAATCTTGTACATATTCAATGGCAGGTGGAAAAGGTGCGGGTAAGCCAGTAGCAGTAGTAAACGTACTTGTACCATCAAGTTGCAAAGTTGGAAATATGCCTACACCACCAAAAACTACTTGTTGTTCGCGAAGTAATGCTAAACCTGCAGGGTTATACCACCCTGTTGATGCGTCTGCTGCTTCTGCTGCAGAACCAGCTGCATAGTTACCAGTAGTATACCCGGCACTTTCTCCATACAACGAAAATCCAGCTGCATGCGCCGCACTGGTAGCTAGAACACTAATCACAGCCGAACTAACTAGTGTCCTGAAAGGTTTATGCATATTCTTCACTCCTTAACTCCTTAAATATCATGCCTCAAAATTGAATAAATTAAGTCCGCTGGAAATCGAGTGTACCCTGTTTTCATACCATTAAAAATACTTTTTTCTTATTATATTCAATAGGAAACCAATATTGGCTCAGAATGAATTAATTAAGCTCACAATGGATTGTTAGTGAATTAAGTTACCTAGAGTATCCAAATTATAGTGTGTACTACTTGTGTGATACTTATGTCCATGCTAATGTGTATTAATTTTGTGCGGAAAATACGATGCGACAAATAGTAACTAAATTTGGAGGAACAAGTGTTTCAACTCGCAACACTTGGAATAATATTGCGTCAATCACTCAAAAACATCTGAGCTCTGGAGCACAACCCGTTATTGTATGCTCTGCATTAACACAAATTTCAAATAAACTTGAAAAAGCGATTGATGCTGCATTAATCAATGAACATCAAAGCATTTTAACCGACATTCGTAAAGGGCATCTTGATCTTGCCTCGCAGCTGGAAGTCGATTCTGAATTAATCACTCAAGACCTATATCAACTGGAACAATGGCTTACCGGCATCGCCTTATTGAAACAAGCTCCTGCCAAAACCCACGCACAAATTTTAAGCATGGGTGAACTTATGATGACTCGTCTTGGACATGCATTTTTAGAAAAACAAGGAATTCGTTGCCAATGGTATGATGCACGCGAGCTCTTAACCAGTACGCCATTTCCTGATGGGGACACTGCAAATTACCTGGCTGCACGTTGCGAAAGCGAATATGATTCGAAACTGGTAGAAGCCTTTATCTCCAGTGGTGCTCAAGCAATTATCACTCAGGGCTTTTTTGCTGCAAATCCTCAAGGAGAAACTGTATTATTAGGGCGAGGAGGCTCTGATACTTCAGCAGCATTAATCGCTGCTAAATTGCAAGCAGCGTCTTGTGAAATATGGACTGATGTTCCTGGAATTTATACTGCCAATCCTCATCAACTGCCCCAAGCACGGTTATTAAAAAAATTAAATTATGATGAGGCACAAGAAATTGCTACGATGGGAGCTAAAGTACTACACCCCAATTGCATTCCCCCTGTTCGCCGCGCTAATATTCCGATGTCAGTAAAATTTACACAATTGCCAGGGCACTCTGGAACACTCATCACTAAAGATATTGATGAAACCGCCCCCTTGATCAAATCTATCCAGATTAAAAACAGTATCTTATTGATTTCTATAGACACGTTACACATGTGGCAACAAGTTGGATTTTTATCGGATGTATTTACGGCTTTTAAACATCATGGCTTCTCAGTAGATCTACTTTCATCTTCTGAATTTAACGTCACATTATCCTTGGATATTAACAGTAAGATACATGATCGCCCCGCTATTAATGCGTTATTAGCAGAGTTAAATCAGTTTGGACGTGCAAAACTCATTGAGCCATGCAGTGCAGTAAGCCTTGTTGGTCATCATATTAGAACAGTATTACCTCAACTCGGCCCAGCTTTAGAAGTTTTTGAAGCAAAACAAGTTTATTTGATGTCGCTTGCATCGAATGACTTAAACTTAACGTTTGTTGTTGACGAATCTCAAGCGAATCAGTTATGTCAAAAATTACATCATTTACTTATAGAAAATAATCCACAAATTTTCTATTACTCCAAAAGTTGGCATGAAGAATTTGGTAAACCTACTGCTCGAAATATCCCCTGGTGGGAAAAGGAGCGTGATCGTTTACTCACCGTTGCCACCTCAAATTCGCCTTGTTATGTCTATCATAACCCAACTCAAGCTGCTAAAGCGAAACAGCTATTGGCCTTAAAATCGATTGACGCATTGTTTTACGCCATTAAAGCGAATCCCCATCCAGCTATTTTAAAAACTATGGAAAAGGAAGGAATGGGCTTTGAATGCGTTTCGATTCAAGAATTAGATAGAGTATTAGAACTATTCCCCAATATAGATAAAAAACGTATTTTATTTACACCTAATTTTGCTCCGAAAACAGAGTATGAATATGCATTGAATATAGGTTGTTACATTACTATAGATAGTTTATACCCTCTGGAACATTGGCCTGAATTATTTAAAAATCGAGAAGTCATTATCCGTATTGATCCCGGTACCGGAGCAGGCCATCATAAACATGTCTCAACGGGTGGAAATGAATCAAAATTTGGTATCACACAAAATGACATCGAGCAAGTTGTAGCATTGACCCAAAAACATAATATTCAAGTAGTTGGTTTACATGCACATTCGGGTAGCGGCATTCTCACTCCAGAACTCTGGCAACAAACTGCATCAATGCTTGCATCCCTAACCGAGCAATTTCCACAAGTAAAATCCATCAACTTAGGAGGCGGTTTAGGTGTAGTAGAAAAACCTGGACAACAACCTTTAGACTTTGACAATTTAGATGCCTTATTAATGGCCGTAAAATCACGTTATCCGCAAATTAAAATCTGGCTTGAACCCGGTCGTTTTTTTGTTGCAGAAAGCGGCGTCATTTTAGCTAAGGTCACGCAGTGTAAAGAAAAAGGCAAAGTTAAATTTATTGGTATCGAAACAGGAATGAATTCTTTAATCCGACCTTCTTTATATGGTGCTTATCATGAAATAGTGAACTTAAGTCGATTATATGAAGAAAAAGCTGGATTTTCTCATATTGTAGGACCTATCTGTGAATCAGGCGATACCCTAGGTTATGACCGTTTATTACCCGTTACAGAAGAAGGTGATGTATTATTAATTGCCAATACCGGAGCCTATGGACGTTGCATGAGCTCACATTACAACTTACGCCCTCCCGCACAGGAACTTGTTTTAGAATAAGGAACACGAGCGGAACCCAGATCTTAATGTAGATACTGGGTTCGCTCGCTACTTCTCAAACTACATTTTTGGGAAATGCTATGTTAGTCGATAGTGCTCAACGAAACCAAGCCACCGATCCCTCTTTATCCTTTATCGTTCAAGCACCAGCAGGATCGGGAAAAACTGAAATACTTACTCAACGCTATTTACGGCTATTAAGCACTGTAAAAGCTCCCGAACAAATTATCGCATTAACCTTTACTCGCAAAGCCGCGAGTGAAATGAGAGCGCGTATTCTATTCGCACTACAACAGGCAGCAACTCAGCAAACAGCCAACAGCTTACATCAGCAAATGACGCTTGACTTCGCTCACAAGGCACTTCATCGTGATACCAATTATCAATGGAACTTATTACAGCAACCCAATCGATTACGCGTGATTACCATTGATTCTTTATGTCAGAGTATTAATCAGGCAATTCCTTTATTAGAAAAGCAGATTGCCTACGCGCAAATTACTGATAAAGCGAGCAGCCATTATTTAAATGCCGGTCGACGTTGTATCCAGTATGCACTAGCAACACCGCAATACCAAAAAGCAATAAAAACGCTACTGTTGCATGTTGATAATCGCCAAGATCGATTACTTGAGTTGTTTCGTGAACTATTATCTCAAAGGGATCAATGGCTGATACCTCTATTTCAAGCACGTGCCCAGGAAAAAACAACTTTCGAGCATGCACTGCGGATTATAGAACAACATGAATTAAATCGTTTCAAAAAAAGTCTACCTCAACATGTAGCGAGCGAATTAACGCAACAGGCTCGTCAATTAGCAGTCATAGAAAATAATCCCAATTCTCCTCGTTATCTACTTAGAGACTGGCATGATTTTGAACAAACAAATCAAGAGATGGCAACAGCCTTAAGTAAATTGCTTCTTACAAATGATGCACATTTTCGCAAAAGTTTCGATCATCATGTGGGTCTACTGAGTAGCTCTTGCTCACCGGATGAATACAAAAAACTCAAAAATGCAAGCAAAGAGTTACTCAGTGAACTCAATGAATACCCGGACTTTCTCGAAGCATTAATCCAAGTAAGTAATTTACCCAATCCCCAATACGATCTTGAACAATGGGAAGTGTTACAATCTTTATTTCTATTACTTCCCCTTCTTGTAGGTCATTTGCACGTATTATTTAGTGAAAAGAATGAGGTTGATTTTACCACTATATCCCAGCATGCTTTAGCGGCATTAGGTGATGCAGATCATCCTACTGATTTAGCCTTGTATTTGGATAATGCACTTCATCACATTTTAGTCGATGAATTTCAAGATACCTCCATTACTCAATTTGAATTGTTAACTAAATTAGTACAGGGCTGGCAGGAAGGTGATGGCAAAACTCTTTTTATTGTTGGTGATCCCATGCAATCTATTTATCGCTTTAGACAAGCAGAAGTAGGGTTATTTTTTCGAGCTAAAGAACAAGGCATAGGCTCAGTCAAACTTCACCCGCTCGAATTAAGTTGTAATTTTCGATCCACACCCACTATTGTCGATTGGGTCAATAAACAATTTAATTACATATTCCCGAAACAAATTGATATAGAATCCGGATCAGTTCCATTTCATCCCAGCGTCAATGTCAGTAAGGATAAAGAAAATAGCGCTATTTATGCTATGAAATTTAAAAATCGTGAGCAAGAAGCACAAAAGCTTATTCAATTCATTCAACATGAATTGCAAACCTACCCTAATCACAGCCTTGCCATTCTGGTTCGCTCAAGAACACAATTGAGTGCAATTATTCGCTTGTTGCGCCAACATCAAATTCCCTATCAAGGTACTGATATCACGTTGCTGAGCAATCTAAGCCATTTGCGTGATGTTTGGTCATTAACCCAAGCTTTATTAGCCCCAGCCAACCGCCTTTCATGGCTTGCAGTCCTCCGTAGCCCTTATTGTGGCTTATCTTTATCGGATGTTCATGCCATAGCACGCTTTAATACAAAAAAGTCGATTTATTTTGCTTTATTAAATCTTAATAAAGTTCAAGGTATCAGTGAGGAAGGAAACATTCGAGCTGGTTTTTTGATTCATGTGATGCACCAAGCTCTAACCCAAAGATATGCAACCCAACTTTCCTCATGGATAATTCATACCTTAAAAAAATTACACATAGATAGCCTCTTGAATGAAAACCAACTCAACGATCTCGAACAATTCTGGAACTTGCTCGATCGTTACGAACAAGATGGCCGTTTACCCGATATGAACGAGTTTCTTGTAGAACTCAATAAACTCTATTCACAGCAAACAAACTCCTCACGTTTACATGTGATGACGATCCATAAATCTAAAGGCTTGGAGTTTGATACCGTTTTGTTACCTGGTCTTGGAACACAAGCTAACCATGAAGATAAACCGATGTTACGCTGGCTTAATTTACCCACACAAAACCAAGGCAATTTATTATTGATGTCCCCGATCCATGCAGCACACCAAGAACATTGTGCTTTATATGATTATCTCACTCATTTAGATGAAGTAAAAAGTCGTTATGAAGCACAGCGATTATTATATGTAGCGGTAACCCGAGCAAAATCTCGCTTATATTTAATGGATTGCTCTGAAAAATCGTCTAAAAGTTCATTCCGTAGTCTTCTCAAACAGCAAGAATTTGTTGAAGATGAAACATCATACTTCACTGAAGAAGAAAAACCATCGTTACCCAAACTTCTACGTTTGCCACTCAATTATTATCAAATTAAAAAATCCGATATCCTCTTTAATGCCAATACATCAACATCCTCTTTATCAACCAGTATTCCTCGGTTAATCGGTATAGTCACTCATCAGTTATTACACTGGATCTGTGATAATCATCCAAAAACAACCGCTGAAATTCCCTGGAGTCTACCTCATTATGAATTGAGGAAATTAGGCTTTGATGAAAAAATGCAACACGATGCATTACAAACAATACAAGAACAGATTACCAAGCTCTTTCAAGATCCAACGGGCTCATGGATTATTGCCAAACATCATCAAGAGCGAAATGAATACGAATTGCTAATAGAACAACAAAACAGAGCTATTACTCGTATTATTGATCGCACTTTCGAAGATCAAGACAAATGTTGGATCATCGATTTTAAAACAGGGAAAGAAGATGAATGCTCCTTATTCAAACACCAACAGCAAGTCAATGAATACGGCTTTTATTTATCGAACCGCGCTCATCTTCCTATCTATTGCGGTATTTATTATCTTGCAAGCAATCATTGGGTGAATTGGCGCTATAACCCCATTTATGATGAAATGCCTTAAATCTAAAAGAATGCGGTTGCATCGCAGCAAAAATGTTTGTTAAAGGTAAAATCTAATCCTATGCAATAATACCTCCCTACGTTATTATTACACTTTTGTAACCTTAGCCCTGCGCCCCTTAACTTAATAACGCTGAGACTGATCCATGACCACTGAAAATACTGTAATTCACTTAATGAATACCTTAAAAGACCCATTTCTTGGCCTTACAGGTAAGGACATGAATTTACAGTGCAGCATTGAACCACTTCAAAATCAATTACTTCTGAATCTTACTGCTGGTTTTCCCTCTAGCTTGTTGGAAAAGCAATACAAACCCTTATTGCTTGCAGCACTACAAGCAGAATTCCCAAGCCATCAGGTTGAGGTTCATATCGATCACCGAATCAAAGCACATAGAACACAACTAATTGGCAAAAGCTTACGTGGGGTGAAAAATACGATTGCAATCGCCTCAGGAAAAGGAGGAGTAGGAAAGTCTACGGTAACTGTCAATCTTGCAACTGCATTAGCTCGTCTTGGAGCTCGAGTTGGAATTTTAGATGCTGATATCTATGGTCCAAGTATGCCATTAATGCTTGGTAAGACAGAGCCCGTACAAGTCAAAGAGGATCATTATCTTCCTGTAATAGCTCATGGAATACAAACGATGTCTATCGGTTATTTAATGAATAATGATCAAGCATTAATTTGGCGTGGTCCTATGCTTGCTAAATCGCTTATCCAAATGTTGGATAGTACGCTTTGGGATGATTTAGATTATTTATTCATTGATTTGCCACCTGGAACTGGTGATATTCAACTCACGTTGGTACAAAAAATTCCTCTAACCACAGCCATTGTAGTCACTACGCCACAAAATGTAGCAACACTAGACGCGCAAAAAGCAATAAGTATGTTTTCCAAAACAGGAATTAATGTATTAGGTATCGTAGAAAATATGTCAACACATATTTGCAGCCAATGCGGACATCAGGAAGCAATTTTTGGTACAGGTGGCGCAGAGTCTCTTTGTGCCAACTATCATTCTCTCTTATTGGGTCAACTTCCTTTAGACATACGTATCAGAAGACACTGCGATGAAGGATGCCCTACTGCAACTCACGATCCAAATGAGTTAACGAATGCATTCTTAAAAACCGCAATGAGAAGTGCTGTTGAATTAGCGAAAAAACCAATTAATTACGCCGATAAATTCCCTAAAATTGTTGTTGAGTGAGATCCTTTCAAAGGTATAATAGGAGCGTAAATTGAGTCTAAGTGAAGTAACTGGGATCATAACAATATAAAAATAAAATAAACCATGGAACGATTAATAATAATAATTTTAAGCATCCTCTATTCGTGTTCGGCTTTAGCTAAACCTCCATATCAAATTGATTTAATTGTTTTTACACATCCCAATCAAATCAGTGGGCTAACTATAGATGCTCCTCTCCTCCCACCAAGTTCAAACTCAATATCGTTACGCCCAGATACCGAAAAATCCGGGAAACCGTATCATTTGTTACCCGCCTCTTATTCGAGTTTGCGCGATGAATATTACCTATTAACTCGCAAGGGCCATTATCAAGTACTCGGGCATTATTCATGGAGACAACCGGCAAATAATCAAAGCAAAGTTACCTTACCCTTGGTGGAGCATAATGGTTGGCAAATGCAAGGAACTCTAGATATAAGACAAAGTAACTATTATTCTTTTGATGCAGAACTCCAAGTATCCCCTCCAAGTAATCCGCAAGAATCATTCACAGTGTCACAAAAACAACGCTTAAAAGGGGATGTGATTTATTATTTGGACAATGCACAAATCGGTATGTTGGTTAAAATTCATAAATTATCCTAAAGTTCCTCGCCGTCTTCCGCGAGCGGAAGATCTAAGATACTTATCGTTTACCAGGAGGAAAAACTTGATCAAACACAGTCGCCCCTCCTTCCACAATACGTTGCATTGAAGTATTCATATCTGAAATATTGGCATCAGGTTTTTTGGAAAAGAACCCCCAAAAACCATTACCTGATTGCTGGCGCCGTCCTATTTCGTGCAATCCAAATAATGCTGCAGCTGTTAGAGTCAGTGACGCGAATGGACCTAATCTGGAATAAAAAGGCGACATAAATAAATTTCCAAAACTGATTAATGCACCAGTTTTCACTACTTTTTCAGGATTTATTTGATCTTGAGGCATACCAATTCCTTTGATAAATGGCTATTAATAAATACTAAATCGCATTAAAAATCAATAGATATTAATAAAGTCTATATGAGGTATCAATAAGGATCAAATTGAAGCAATCATATCAGAGACAGAAAAAAGTGATGCGAAAATAATGAGCAATCCATTAGTTAAATTTGGACTCTATAAAACTCAATTTCAGTTAGGGAAGGATCAATGTTTAGAATGTAGTGAAGAATTAGAAAAACAAGAAAACCATGACGACAACCCCCAGACTTTAAGCTGACAAAATTTACCTATGTCATCATGGAAGATTTTCTAGATTTCATGATGACATTCCAGTATTGGACCCTCATAAAAATTATTTAAAATTTATGTAGTTAGTATAAATTACGCCAGCCCAAGAGCTAGGGTTGTTTCTTTCAAGTATGATTATTCGTTTTTTTGTCTTGATAATACTAAGTTATCTGCGATTACTAGGACCTTGCGGAAAGAGTTCATCAAATATAACTTTTCCTCCAACAGCAATATTTGCTGCAGCATTTTGAACTTCTGTACTTTTATCGCCTGTGGCACTACCAAAAAAAGTATTCAAGCTATTTATTCCATTGGCAGTAGGTCTTCTTTTTTTACCGATTTCATGTGCACCATATAAAAAAGCACCCGTAGCAACCAATGCAGCAGATAACCCTATTTTTGCATCAGCCCAATAAAGAGGAGCAAGAACCGTATTCATTAAAGCAGCTAAGGTCACTGTCTTGCCTACATCATCTACATTTATTTTATCTCGTGCCATACCAATTCCTTGTGATAATTATTTTCCAGTACAGACTATTGGAGAGACAATAAAATTGCAAGCATAATTTAATGACCTCTTGTATAGTAAATCAACATTGATCGTGCATTATTGTTTATCATTAGATCAAATAAAAAACATAGTGAATTGAAATAAATTAAAATGAATTTATAATCGCAATTATTTGCACTCTATAGAAATAAATCATGTCGAGCCAAAGCAAAATCATTAATGCGGTAAATTTGTGCCTCAAGCAAAAATCAAATATCGATTTTGAACTGAACCCCAAAGGGATTTGTGCAGGACTTGCTGCGTTATATATTAAATATGCCTTAGAACATAAAACCACGCAATTTTTCTCTTTACTCGACCAATTAGCTACTCTGCCTAGCAATTATCGTTTAGGTAGTAATCATGCTCTTGACAATTTCCTTATTCAAATAGAAAAAGCATTTCGTCCATCTGAATATTGCGGGTATGAAGTCCAGCAAGGTGATCTCGAAAAAATCTTAGATGTTCGCAATAAACCACTGAGTAATGAATTTAACTTAGGATTAACTACTGATGAATCATGCTGGAAAGAACTATTAAAAAAAATCAGTCGTACTAATCGCTCTTATTTTATTGCCAGTAAAAATCATGCCATCGCGTTAACCTTCCAAAATGGAAAATATGCCGTTTATGATCCCAATTACAGTAAAAAAATAAAAGAATTTGATTCAATCGATGAATTAATTAAAGAGATTAAGGAGTGTTTTGAATATACAGAGCATGCTTTCGGTTTAGCAATTCGTGCATTTGCTCATCCCAATGAAGCTCAGGAATTTTATCCTACCCATGATGAACTTCATCAAATCGCCTTTGCTCATCAAATCAATACCAATTCTAGTGCATTTGCTACCCTAGCTGGGGATATTAATACTTTAAATTATTTATTTAAAGAAAACAAAATCGAGTTAGATTCGTTGGCCAAAGAATACCTTCGCCCAGAATTTAATGATCTCTTACTGCAACGACCTAAATCTGCCGGTATCAAAAATGCTGTGCTACGAGGTATCAACGCTACTCTTCTTACAGGAACGCACAAAGAAACAGAAAAACTAATTCATCACTATCTCAAGACCTATACCAGCCTTGAAGAACAGAATGAACTAAAAGATGAAGTACAAAAACAGCTTAGTGAGCCACTATTGACTTTAATGAAAAAGAAAGCAAACTACAGCAATTTATTGAAACTTATTGACCCATTCAATCTACCCCAAAATCGAGAATATCAAACCAATTACAATCATCTGCAGCTTTTAACATTTATTCATCAAGAAGCAGATTCTAAAATAATTCATTTGTTTTTAAACAAACTTTCTCCCGAGCAAATCATCAAGCAAATTCAACATGCAGCTATTGCGAATCAACATCATGTTTTAAATTTATTATTCACACAATTAATAAATACGCAGATTGATCCTAAATCATTTCCTTCTATTTTTAACAAGAAGGTTATTGAAGAGATTGATGCAACAACCTTATCAAAACTTCTTGATATGGGTTTTATGGTCAATACCAAAGAGCCCGATTTGCTCTTCTTATGCATGCAACGCAAAGATAAATCTATTTTTGAGACTTATGCACGAGCATGGGCAAAGCAAACAAACCACTCTGAAATTTGGAAGCAAATCGACAAACATGAATACTCTTTAATAGATCTAAGAACACCACTAGGCTCAGCTTCATTGCTTAATGCACTAATTTTTCTGCGTAAAAACGAGCATATAAAACAGGCTTGGCGTAATGATATTCCAGTAGAACTAATAAAAAGTGCATTAACTAGTGCCATTTTAAATGACAACCAAGAAATGTGCTTATTTCTCCAAGAAAAGCTTAACACCCAACTTGATATGGATACTTTAGAATTTCTTTATCGAAAAGGGCTAGAAGAAGATAATTTAACCATTTTATCCACGCTCACTCAATTAAATTTCAATGTCTTACGTATGACTCAGGATATTCGTGCTTTATTGATGCTTTGCTATGATTATGACGATTATTCAATTATTGAGCGTTGTTTTGAACAAACAAGTCCTAAGATTAGAAAACTCATTTTAGAATACAGTTTAATGTGGCACATTACCCCAGTTATCAATATATGCATACAAAAAGAACCACAACTTTTTAATGAGTACCTCAATGAATCAATACAAACCCCAGCAAAACTCGCAAAGCTGAATCGAACAATTGACCGGCTTCCACCTGACACACTTTCATTAAAATTTGACGAACAAACACAAAAAAATCAAATCAAAGAATGGTGCAAAAAAAAGCTATTTCACTTAGCTAAAAAATTAGGTACAAAAATAGCATGGAAAAAAGAGGAACTGGATGAATTCATGAATGAGCTCATTCATAATAAAAATGAAAATGGAATTATCTTACTCCTAGAAATTTACCCTCAGTTAAAAGAAACCCCAGAACTTACGATTTTACTCGTACGAAATAATTTATTAAACCCTTTGACCTTTTTACTCGCCCATGACCACATTATTGATCCTGAATTAATGGAACAAATTTTCACAGCTGCTTTAATGCAAAATCATAAAAATCTAGTTACCCAATTTTTGACCAAAGGACTGATAACTCCAACAACAAAACTAAAGCAACCCCTAACAAAACTATTCCAAGAAGCTATAGAAAAAGACAGCGACGCTATAGAGCCTTTTATCCACTCTAAGTCTGATTTTGAACTTGATTATAAAGAATTATTTCTTTTTAGTTGTACTCAAAAAAAGGAAAAAACAGCAAACCAATTACTTGCTCGAGAACTGATCTTGACTGAGCCTGAACGACAACGTGCAGTTCAGCAATTATTTGGAGAACAACCTGCTTCTGAATTGTTTGAAAGAGTCTATGCCCACGGCTATGGCAGACTATATCAATTATTATTAAAAACAAATATTCAACATCCAAGAGCTTCATTGCTAAGTTCCATTAAAAATCCAGAACAAGATCCCGCATTTCAGCAAACAGAACTGTATTTAAATCCTTTAAAACGTGCGATTAAAGAAAAAAATGAACCCATTTTTAATAGCTTATTTACCCAAAGTGAACTACCTGCTGATCCCGATCATGGGGTATTAATATTTTTGAGGGATCCTCTTCTTTTTCCACGTGTCTTATCCCTATTTGCAAAAAAATACGGCTTAGAAAAATTAGTAGCCGAGGCATTAAAACACAAAGAATGGGCAGTAGTAGCTCATCTCATTGAAAAGCAAAAATTAGATGATTTGGATATCCGCCTACAACAACTTATTCAAGAACATGGAAAAGAAATTGTAAATGCTTATCTGGACAATCTCGAAGCTCATTATGATAAAATGGATGTACGCCCCCAACTGTTTAAACTCTTCAGCAATACTAACGCTCTGGCGCGATTGGCAATTCCTTATCAGGAAATCATCCAAAAAACTTTGGAACGAATTGAACTAAATATGCTCCATCATCAACTTGATTTAAACAATCAAATCTATCGTTATACTTTTAGCCATTTACCCTTTAAAATGGCGCTGGAACAAATAGCTATAGTCTTTGAAGAATGCCAAAAAATCCTCATTGAGAAACAGATCGATCTGGAACAACCCATTGAAAATCCAGACATAGTCAATGCTTTAGTACACCTTAAGACAATGATGGCAGGCCATGATATAACACCTGACTACTTGAGTGACGAACATACCGATCTCTTAGAGAAATTAATTGGAAATTCTAGATTTAAAGAGGTTTGCCAATTAGAATTAAAACTCTACTTCGTACTCAAAAACGTTCAAAAATCTTTTTCAGAACAAAGTCAAACATATCAGGAAGAATTCAATACAGCAATTAAGTCGCTTCATGAATGTTTAATGCAGAAAAAATTGCCCATTAGTTTTGTAATTCCCGAAATCCAAGCACATTTAAAAATTTATCAAAGCAAAATTACACCACTAAAACCAGTCCAAGAAAAAGAGAGGCTTGCAGCACCTCAAGAAACTACAACAACATCTTATTTAAAAACTCAAAAAGCAAGATGCATTAAATCCTTAAATCATTATCTAAAACATCGTGATCAAACGTTAAGTTACTTTTCTTACTTTTTTGATTATTATCGTGGGAAAACTCGTGCACAACATTACAAAAATTTAATTAAATCAGCGCAAAGCGAACGAGAATTACAGCTTATCGAATACGCCATTTTCGTCAATAATAATGGAACACAATTAAAAAAAGACCTACTTGCAAAGCTAAATTATGAAGATCAACACACCGCAAAAGCTTCACTCAAAGCCACCATTCGTAAGTCTTATTCAAAGTATGAATTAAAACAATTGGATAAAGTGATTGAATCCATGAATCAAAAAATTAATGCAAATGATCAAACAGCTACCATTACCTTATTTCATGATGAATTAGCCTATTTAAAAAAATTAAATACCCTTAAACAAATTTCTGGAAAGCACTCTTTTTTCCAACCTAAAAAACAAGAGCACATTGGATTTTGGCAATGGATTGCGAGCTGGTTTGGTTATACGAGTTTTTCTGAGAAAAATAGGGAAGAAGATATGGGTATGAAAACAAAATTTTAATCACTTTGCCACATTTATAAATCCTATGAATTGAATTATAATCGAAGGTATTCCATTACTTCATGGTGATTTAATAGTTTCTTAATATTAATTTTTTACCATAATTTAATAGTCATTCTAATAATGGAGGAAAATATGAACAAACCAACTAAAGTTGTTGCTCCTAAAAGTACTGAAATTACGACTGAAATTGATGGTACTCAAGATACTGAAAACAAAAAGGAAAAAGGTCGTTATGAAGACTATATTACGAATATGAAACTCCTCAAAAACAACCTTACATTTTTTAGTAGCCTTATCGAAAAAAATATTAAAAATCCTAATGATGAAAATTTAAAAGAACTGCAAAATTATGTAGAACATCTGCCACTCTGCAAATCACCAAAGTCTAATTAATGTGAGTTCGACATAAAAGGCATTTCTGTGCCATTTATGTCGCTACGATGCATTCAAACAAATTATTTATCTTTATATTGCATAAGAAGTTCAAATTTACCAATCGAACTTATAACTCCTAGTGATACTCAGCTTTCCTAAAATTCATTCCAACATAACTGACCATTAAGTACCGTGTGGTTTAATAAACATATAGACAATAATTTTCACACTTCATGGGAGACTATCATGAGAGCCAAACTAATGCGCGCTACAGTAAATTATATTAGAGGAGCGATTCTAAAAGAGACTAATATAAAGTTAATCGATCAGGGAGACACTTTAAATTCTTCAAAAGTTACAACCACTCCTTCTTCATTTAATTGGAAAGCAGACCAAGAAAATATAAAAGAATATAAAGGTTTAGAAATAGCAGAAAAATATAAAAATAATATTCTTAATGGAATGGCAATAGATATCGCAAAAACAGAGAACCCCATGTATTTTTCTATAGAGAATAGCGATGCTAATAAAGATGCTAATGAAGATGCTAATGAATATGAAGAGAGGTATAAGGCGCTGTATCCAGACCTTCTTAATGGCGATACTAAAATGTATGCCACACCAAAGTCATTACAGGATAAAGTATTCGAAGAGATAAAAAAAACATTACCCAGGGAATTATTAAGACCTTTTCTCTTAGCTGAGCCCTTTATAAGAAAGAGCTCAATGTCTGTGTTTGAAACCTCATTTAGTTTACGCGCCGGCCCTCAAGGGGTTCCTGAAACAGCAGTGGCACCCATTATAAGAAATTGCGGCTTGATGTTCGCTGCATTGATATTACTCACTCTTTATGAAACTTACAAAAGCATAACCAAAGAAATTAATGACTCTGATAATATAGCTTACAATAATTTTTTAGAAACTCAATTTATTTATAATGAAGCTCTTCCACTCCTCAAGGATATTTTTAGACAACTTGAATTGCAAAATGAATTTAAAAAAAATAAAGAGTTCAGTCAACAATTATTAACCTTATTAAATAAATGCGCTAAAGATGAGAACAACGATGTTATTTGGTCTGAGCTTAGAAATATGGCGCAAAGCTTTTTGAATAATAAACCTTTAGAACGAGTTAGACAGGATAATAAGATTCAACAAACACTTCAACATCTAGAAAAACAGGGAAATCCTTTAGCCTCCAAGTTATTAGAAATAGTAGAAATAAGAGGATTTAAAAATACAAAAACTAAATTAGAAAATAAGATCGAAAAAATGGATCAAAAAATAAAAGAAAGTGAAAAAATTGCACAAGGACTGGAGGAACAATTTAATAATAAACTTGCAAGAATAGCCAATAAAATAGCGGAGACCGAAAAGGAGCAAGAAAAAATGAAGAAGAACTTATTAATCCAATGTGGATTTAAAGAAGCCAAATCCCTGGATCCAAAAATACTAGCCCAATGTAACGAAATAAAAGAGATGCTAAAAGCAAACAAAACTGATCAGGAAGAAAAACCTAATAACTCTCTTAAGGTTTAAATCGATGAAAAATAACCAAGTCATCATGAAAAAACTCCATCATTGCAAAAGCTATTTTTCATGATGACATTCTCCCGCTTATTTCCATTCCGAATACAACAAAAATCTTTATTTTCGTCATGAATTATAATCAAGAAGCATTCCATTATTTCATGAGCATTTAACTCTTTTTAATGTTAATTTTTTATTATGTAAATTTATTTCGCCAATTAACTGGTAAACTTAATAAGTTTAATAGTAGAACCTATTGGAGGAATTATGAAAAAAACTACTGAAGTTTATTCTACTCAAGATGAAAATAAAAAGGAAGAAGATCGCTATCATGACTGTATTCAAAAGATGAAATTCCTCGAAAACAACCTCACCTTTTTTAACCAACTCTTAGATAAAGCACTAAAAAATCCAAATGATACCAATATAAATGAACTAGAAAAATATACAGAACAGTTACCATTCTCTGATAAATCAAAAGGACCTCAATAAGAGCCAAAACATTCAGAGGGTTTAGTCAATAAATTCCTCTGAATAAAGAAAAATTTTATCTTTCTCATAAGAAACACATCCTAATCAATTGAGCTCATGAATCTTCCTTTTTGGAATTCGGCATTCTTAACCCTCATTCTTATATAACCTGGCTTTAATTTTCATGTGTTTAAATAAACAATACGAACAATTAGTTAACATATTACATAAGGTGTTACCATGAGAAGTAAAATACTACAGATTGCTATACGGCTTGCTGGACAAATTGCTGAAACACAAGTGATTAGAGAAGCTCCTATAAAGAATTCGACACAGCAGTCTATACCTCCAGTGAATCCAATTCTTATACCAAATCAAGATAAAATGAATCCAAATTTTATACCTGTAGATATATCCGATATAGCTCCATTGTCAAATATAAGAAAAGAAATTGAAAGAGAGGAAAGCAAAAGAACTTTTCAAAGAGATTTTGAGAAATTTAAAGAAGATATGCTAACAGAGGGGAAGCAGTACAGCGCTAATAACTCAGCCCCACTTAGCCTAGATCAGAAAACCCATGAAGTGAAAGTAGATCCTGTAAGTGATACAAACCAAAAAACTGATCAGGCTCCTGCTAGAAGATTTACTTCAGCAAAGGGGCTGCAAGATGAAGTATTCAAGAAATCCAAAGAACAAATCCAGAACCATCGGCCATTATTGTTTCTATTCAACGTATTTGAAGGGACTTTGAAAAAATCCTCATCCCATTTATTTGAAGGTTTTTATTGCGCATTTGCTGATAAAGATGGAATACCTGATGAAAAAGCAAAATCCGTCCTAAATTTAGCTAAGTGGCTTGTACTTGCAATTATAACATTCACTCTTTATGAGTATTTCAATAAGAAATTGAATGAAGTTAAGAATCTTGATGCTCAGGCTCTTGCAAATTACTCACAAGCAAAAGATCTCTACGATAAAGCAATTTTGCTTGCCCAGGAATGTGTTCGTCAAATCAACTCAATAAATGAGTTAACGAAAAATAAAGACCTCAATGAAAATCTATTAAAACTCTTGAAGGAGTGCGCTGACTCTGAGGAAAATAATTCTATTCTCGGTATGGGTATAAATAATTTAACAGCCGTTATTGAGAGTGTAGTAAATAATAAACTCCTAGAGAGAGCCCTATTAGATGGTAAAATTGAACGAAGACTTCAATCTCTAGAAGATCAAAATCCATTAGCCTCTCTCCTCTTAGAAAAGAAAGGAGCAAAGGGATATAAAAGCACAGAAAATGCCTTGCAGTATAAAGTCGATACCCTTGATATCATCATAAACCATAAAAAGGAAGGTGTGGAATTAAGACAAAAAGAAATACAGTTGAATACAGATAGAATCGAAGAGCTAAATAGTGACACAAAAAAAATCGAGATAAAAGTACATAATAATCTATTTGTTAGAAGTGGATTCTTTAAACCTGTACATCACACTGCTATTGATAAATGCGAGCAATGTAAAGAGAAATTAAAAAACATTAAAGCCGATAATAAAGAAGAGAACAAAGAGGATGATCTCAGATTTTCAGTCGATTAAAACACTACGTTATCATGAAACGCCTTTAATAGATTTCATGAGGACATTTAACTACTCGAATTGGAAGCATCTGTTACTGATCATTATCCACGTGCTGATTAATATAAGGCTGCGCCTCTTTCAGTAATTGTCCTATATACTGCAATATTCTTGAATCAGTACGATTCTGATGACAGTACCAACATAAGACTATTTTTTCAGAAAAATCGTTTACTTCTAACTTTATTAGTTCCTGATCATAATATTGTTTAGGCAATGCACTCCAGCCTAATCCTCTCTTCACTAATTTTTTTATTGCAAGCAAAGAAAACAGCTCATGCTTCACCAAAAGTGGTAACCGTTTTTTGGAAAAAAGTTGATCTAAATTATCTCGAATAGAAAAGCCTGGTTCGGTTAAAATACAGGTATACTGCGCAAGCTTATTTAAATCAATATCTTTTTCATTTGCTAATTCATGTTTGGGCGATACAACAATGTAAAGCTCTTCTTCATAAAGTTGATTACATGTAATTGAATTATTACTCACTAGATCTTTAGTTGTTAATGCCAGATCAATCAATCCATTTTGTAATGCAGGAACAAGGTCTTTTTTCGTCATCTGTTTAATCTGAAAATTAGGCAAACTGCCGTAATTTTCATTTAAATAATCGATGAATAAGGGTAAAAACTGAAAACATGGAAGAGTTGATGTCCCTAGAATAATGGGTATTTCTGTAAGTTCAGGATTTTTTAAATTAGCAGCAGCATCACTTAGTGTATGTAAAAGTAATCGAGCATATGGAATAAGTAGCTGCCCCTCCATAGTAGGGAAAATCATGTTCCCTCTCATTTCAAATAATTTGGTTTTAAATTCATTCTCCAAATTATTAATGCGCTTGCTTATAGCAGATTGAGTAACATACAAACGTTTTGCTGCCAGAGAGTAAGAGCGGTATTCATAAACCATTAAAAATGATTTTAATTCATTAGTATTCATAATATTAGTTTCAAAAGTATGATCAATTTCAAACAAGTCACAATATACATAATTTTTTTATTTTAGCATTAATCATCCAAGTCTTATATGAGTAAGTTATGCTAAAATTAAATTTTTCATTTCCTAATGAATACGATGCAAAATGCCCTAATAAAATTCTTTCAAACTTATTCCAAAAATGAAGCTCCTTTTATGCATCAGCAACTTGCCGACTGGCGTGCCACACGTCCTCTATTAGGATTACGAATACTTCATCATGTCCCTGTCGTACCCAATACTTTGTTAAAAATTGCTTGTTTGCTTGAAGCAGGAGCTGATATCCTAGTTACAAATCCCAGTGATTTCTGCCAAGCTCACCCAAAAGCGGTCTCTTCTTTAAAAGAAGCCAATATTTCTTATGTTGAAAGACCTCTCTCGCTCATTGGCGAGAAATTTGATCTGTATTTCGATTGCGGTGCCCAACTCTATCAGTTTTTAGGATCTCCAAAGATAGGGGCGATTGAATTAACAGGCTCAGGGGATCACTTCTACCGAAACCAAAATCTTGATTTTCCCGTTATTAGCATTGATCGTACTTTAACAAAACAACTGGAAACCGTTTTCGGTTGTGCTGAAAGTAGTCATATGGCACTCATGAAACTGACAGGAATTATCCCTAGTGAAACCTCATGGATTATTTTTGGTTTTGGTAAAATTGGTCGCGGAGTAGCTTATTTTTGCAGCCAAAATAAAATTCCAGTTGTTGTTGTAGATGTATGTGAAAAACAAAGAGTTTTAGCCCAAAATCTGGGTATAAAAGCCATCAACCCTAAAAATGGTAACGAGCTTGAACGTGCATTAATTGACGCCAATATTGTGATTACTGCAACAGGTAAAAAAGCGATTTTGAATGATTATCCTCATTCGTGGTTTAGCGGCAAAATCCTAGCCAATTTAGGAGTCTATGACGAATTTGGTCCTCATTTTAGTGAGGATGAAGTATTAAATCATAAAATGCCAGTGAATTTTGTTCTCGAAGATCCCACTCCGATGAAATATATAGATCCCGAATTTTATATCCATAACCTGGCGTCATTAATGTTGCTTCATGAGAAACTGGTCAATGGCGTACATGAAATACCCAAAGATCTGGATCAAAGCATCATCCAGCGTTGGTGCGTGTATCATTCATTTCCATTGGATCTCATTAAGTTATGGTTTTATGCTCCGGAGAAATGATCACGAGATTTAGCGATTTGTTGATTTGCGCTGCATCAAAGATCCATGCCACTCATTTAACTTTTTCTCTTCTTACTGTATATTTTCCATCATTTCTGATAAAATAAAATCAATGAATTCATTGCCTTTAACAACACCCACTTCGAGTACCTCCAGAACCATTATTTGGTTGATCGGTGTATTTTTTTTATTATTCCAATTCTTTTTGCAATTATCTTCAGGAATCGTTATTGGCGCAATAATGCATGAGCAAAAACTCACAGCATTGACTGCCGGTCTTTTGAGCAGTGCTTTTTATTATGTATACACTACCATGCAAATCCCTGTTGGTCTTCTTTTTGACCGTTATAATACGCGTATTCTATTATCACTAAATGCTCTACTCTGTGCTGTAGGATGTTTTCTATTCTCTACAGGGCATAGCTTAATTACATTATTTTTAGGCCGCTTAATCATTGGTGGAGGTTCTGCATTTGCATTTGTTGGCGTAACCCGCGTTTTACGACAACATTATCCATTAAGACAATACGCTTTTATGATTGGATTGTCTGAAACTTTAGGTTTTACCGTTACTGTATTCGGTATGATTGGAATGGGATCCCTCATTAACCACATTAGCTGGCAAAACTTTATTGCTGGTGCAGGAGTTATAGGACTGTTGATCTCAGCCCTATGCTGGAATTATATTCCTAGTAATAAACCCATTATCAATAATCATGCTCAATACAAAGTACATCTTTTATTGATGCTAAAAAATAAACTCGTCTGGATGAATGGATTATTCGTTGGTTTAGAGTTTTCGGTTATTACTGTTTTTGCTGCGATGTGGGCTGTTCCTTTTCTGCAATTGAAATTAGAATGTACTCTAGAAACAGCAAGTATTCTGACTTCTATAGTTTTGTTTGGTGCGGGCTTAAGTTGCCCGATTTATGGTTGGCTCTCTATGTATTTACCTAAGCGCAAGCCATTAATCCATATTTCATGTTTATCAACCGCTATTTTATTTCTTCTTATGCTGTATTTGCCCATACACAATGCAGTCATAATGGGTATCTTACTCTTTCTTATTGGGCTTTGCTGTGGCGCTTATATGCTTGCGTTTACGATTGCAAATGAATTAGCCCCCCCGGAATCACTCTCAGCATGCACAGGCTTTACCAATACTCTAGCAATGTTGAGCGCTCCTTTGTTACAACCATTGGTCGGTTATTTGTTGGATCAGTTCAAGAAAAACACCCATCTTCATACTCTAAATGATTATCAACTTACTCTTTTAATTATTCCCGCAGCATTAATTTTGGCGAGCGTATTGTCACAATTTCTTCCAGATAAGCAGCCATAGCACCACCCACTAGGTTCTAGATAAGGCGCAAATGAACGAGGTGGAGGAGTTTACATAAAATAAATGACTGAAGCCGAGTGAGTTTGCAACGCAGTATAAAACTTAGTGGGTGGTGCTTATATTAGTGACTTAATGACTACGCATTGAGCTTAACCTCTAAAATATTCTGCGCTACCCTTTTATTTTGACTGAATGATTGTTGCATAACAACACAAAAGGCACCTTTACTTTCTTTAGAAAAACCTGCAATAGAATTTAATTGATTCTTATCTTTCAAGGTGTTTGTTAATTTTAAATTTAACTTAGGATAATTAACTCTAAGCATGCACTGATCATGATCTAATGATTTTATTGAAATAAATTGCGACATTTTTACTTTATTACCCAAAGGATCAAGCCATCCAGCAACAGCAGCACTTGTTGCATCTTTTTCTTTGAGATTTGCTGAATAAAAACCATTATCATCATTTAAATGACAAAATGTAGTGTTTATTTTATGTGAGTCTTTTTGATCATTGCTTAATATTAATTTGCCAAACCAAGTCTTATTCCCTGTAACAAATTGCTCTTTATCATCGATACGTAAATGTCCATTGAGTTGACTCGTTTGCACTGCTTGTAATTGAATTCCAGGACGCAAAGCTAAAGTTTCATTATGGTTTGCTTGCTTCAACATATCCACTTTAAAATTAAAGCCTTTCTTGTCTGTTTCCATAACTCCAAAAATCCAACTGTCATTAATAGGATTGTAACGCATAAACGAATCGCCTACATGCCAATCCAAAGATGTTGGTTGCTCTATTTTTTCTTTTCTTTCATAAAAAAATACAAGCTCATTTGTTTGTCCATCAATCAAAGCAGCTTTAGCATAAAAATCGATACCTTGACGCTGCATTTCAAAAAAATAACCGTATTTATCCCCGCTTTCATTTTTTACCATTCCGGAAAAAGTCCAACTGCCTATCATGGGATCAATAGATTGTTGTTGTGGTTGCAACGTTTTTTCGGTTTCAGTCGCAAACAATCCAGTACTAGTGTGGAATATGATTAAAAATAGAAAACAGCGAATCCAAGCAAACATAATCAGCAATAACCTTTTAACTGTTGATGTAACCACAATGCGTCCCAAAATGCATCATCCAATACAGCATCTACCGGTAAATAATGCATTCTGTCTGAACTAAATAATCGACATTTTACTGCATCTTTTTCCGTCATAATAATAAGTGATTCTACATAATCCAAATCTTCTGGCTTAAACTGATAATGATCAGGATAAGAACAGGTATTGAATTTTATCCCCAATTGCCGCAAAGTGGAATAAAAACGTTGCGGATTACCAATTCCAGCAACTGCCGCCCAAGTTCCATTTACAGTATCGGGGATAATCTCTTCTTCAGTATTTAAATTTTTAATTTTCCCAGGTTTTAGGGTCATAGAATACGCGTTTTCCCAAGTACCTTCATTCACCACAATAAAATCAACTTGCTTTAAACGGGAGGCTGTTTCTCTTAACGGTCCGGCTGGCAAACAAAGCCCGTTTCCCAAGCCGCGTGTACCATCAATCACAGCAATTTCAATAGATCTCCCCATATGATAATGCTGTAATCCATCATCACTAATAATGATGTCACTCTGATACTTTTTCAAGAGATAACGTACTGCTTGCGTTCGTTTTGGCGCAATCACTACAGGACACTTAGCTTTTTGTGCCAATAATAAGGGCTCATCACCAACTTTGAAAGGAGAGTCATTAAGTTGGACTTCATAAGGAAATTGCTTTACTGCCGCACCATACCCACGACTCACAATACCAACCCTTAATCCTTTCTGTTGTATTCTCTTAGCCAATTCAATCACTAAAGGAGTTTTACCTACCCCACCAACGGTAATATTCCCCACAATAATAAGAGGAACGGGATAATTGATTTGAAAAAAACGCTGCAAAAAATAACGTCTGACTGAAACTGCAACTTGATACCCCCAAGCCAATGGGCGTAATAACCATCGTAAGGGATGTTCTCCATACCATAACTTATCTAAAAATGAACGCATCAAGCTATAACTTCCTCTTGAACAAGACTCGTATGTTGCATTCCCTGAAGCTGAGCGTAATGCCCTTGCTTATCAAGCAATTCTTGATGAGTTCCTTGCTCTACAATACATCCATGTTGCATCACGATGATTTTATCTGCATGTTTTATTGTCGATAAACGGTGAGCAATAACGAGAGTAGTTCGGTTTTTCATGACCTCTTCTAAAGCAATTTGTATGTATCGTTCTGACTCACTGTCCAAAGCTGATGTTGCTTCATCAAGAATTAAAATGGGTGCATTCTTCAAAATAGCACGCGCAATCGCAATTCTTTGTCGCTGCCCCCCAGAAAGCAACACACCATTTTCACCCACACGAGTATCATAACCTTCAGGCAATCGGTTAATGAACTCATCGGCAAAAGCGAGCTTAGCAGCATGCATAATTTGTTGACGGCTTATATCTGAACGACCATAAGCGATATTATTAGCTAAAGTATCATTAAAAAGAGTCACATTTTGACTCACCAAGGCCATTTGCTCTCGCAAACTCGACAAACTGATTTGATTGATGGGGATGTTATCTAAAGTAATTAGACCTTCGGTTACTTCATAAAAACGAGGGATTAAACTGGCTATAGTGGTCTTACCACTTCCAGAATGACCTACTAAAGCAACAGTTTTTCCTGCTTCAACGCTAAAGCTCACATCGTGCAATACATTCTCACCTTGTCTGTATGCATAAGATACTTGCTGAAACGCCAACTCACCACGCACTCGTTGTGGCAAAATAATGCCTTGTTCCTGCTCGATTGATACATCGAGCATATTGAAAACACTTTCGGCGCCTGCCAAACCTTTTTGGATCACCGCATTGAGCGTTGTTAATGTTTTCATAGGTTTTATCAATTGTATCATCGCAGCAATAATTGCTAAAAAAGAACCTGCGGAAACAACAACTACCGTAGATAATTGAATTGCCGCTGCAATGATTGCAGCAATACCAATAGCAATGACAATTTGTACCCCCGAAACATTAAGTGCCTTGCTTGCTGCCACCTTCATATCATTTTGGCGCGAGTGTTCTATAGCTCTACTAAATTTTTCTGATTCATAAGCAATACCACCAAAAATTCGCACCACTTTATATCCTTCAATAGCTTCACTAGCAATCTCAGTAACTTCACCCATTGTTTTTTGTACTTTATGACTAATTCGTCTTACTCGTTTATTCGTGAAATTAACAATGAAGCCCACAAAAGGAATGGTTAAGAGAAACATGAGTGATAATTGCCAGCAAATAACAAACATTACGGTAAGAAAACCAACAATTAAACAGATATTTTGGACAATATCGGTTAAAGCATCTGCACTCACTTGAGCAACTTGTTCCACATCATAAAGGATTTTGGAAAGCATTTGCCCTGAAGTCGCTTGGTCATAAAAATCAGCAGGTAAACGAAGAATATGATTAAATACTTTTTCTCTTAATACCTTAACCACTGATCGAGCAACCCAGGTCATACAATAACTACCTAAAGAGCTAACTAGACCTCTCAAAGTAATCCCTATCAATACGATATAAGGGATTTTCTTAATGAAATCCATATCGACATTAATAAAACTCTTGTCAAAAAAGGGACGCATCATGTAAGTAAACCCAGCATCAATCAGGGAGTACAACATATTGGCGAAAACACCTAATGCCAGTATTGGCCAAAACGGTTTTACATAAGTGAGTAGACGTTTGTATAAAATACTGGTTTTAACAGTGGGTTTCTTTTTCATGAATTATAGTTCAACCGAAAAATGGAACTATTGTAACTGTTATTACTTCGAAGTGCTAATGCTTGGTTCATTAGACTTCTTTTCAAACTCGCTGTAGTGAGGCAAGTACGAGGAGAAACAGAGCACAGAACCGGAGTGTACACAAGCCAGTACAAGATTCGAGCACCGTATCGACAAAGCGATTCTCCACTGCAGTAGAGTTTGGAACGAAGCCTATTCTAAAGTCATCTTAATTCGTGTGTAAGCACAATGAAAACCTATTTTTTGCACATTCTCATCAGAAATACTTCCTGGCTCAGTAGTTACTGTGGCCCAAGCTAAATGATGTTGTTTCGCAAAATTTAAACGCGCCAGCAATAATTTTTTTTGTAGTCCTTTACCCCGATATCCAGGTAAAGTACTTGTAACTCCTAAATCACAAAAATCACCATGTATAGCAATTGTAGCTCCGGCTACAATTACTTCATTATCATAAGCCGCAAAAACGCTGACTCCTGTAGATTGAGCATAATGAATAAATTGATCTTGAGCTTCAGGAGCACCAAAACCTAATGCTACTTGAGCAGCCCATTCACTGATTTCATCCGATTCTATCTCCTTGATCATCAATGCGTTTTTATCAAAATCGGCAGGTTGATATGTTTTTAAATCCAAGGCAGACACATTATTTAATTCACTAATACAATAACCACGTTGACTTAAAAAAACAGCAAGTTCATTTCCTACAAAAGGGCATAACTCAATATCTACCCGTGAATGATTTAGGTTTCTATAAAAATGCTCAATGCATTCAATTTCAGTTTTAAATTGTTTTAATGAAGTATTAAAGCCCCATCCAACTACTTGTGATAAATAAGAATCAAAGCCAGAAAAACAAGCAGCACCTCCGTTAATTTCCAATATTTTTCCTTGTGGATACTGCTTAGTAACCTCAATGTGAGTTTGCTTGATACAAGACTCCATTTGTGCCGCCAGATTTTTAGTAATACATTTCATTAGCCGCGCCCCTGTGACCTGAGTAAACATAGGAACTTGAAATTCAAAATAAATTCGGATTCTGTCATGCTTTACAGTTCATCCTTTGTAGATAATCCGTTTGCTAACTCATGGACTAACCTTGGTCCTTTATAAATCAGACCGCTATATACTTGTATTAATGAAGCCCCTGCATTCAATTTTGATCGAGCGCTAGCACAACTATCGATGCCCCCTACTCCAATCAAAGTCACATCATCACCTACATATTGTTTCAGCAACTGCAGACACTGAGTTGATAAATTCCAAAGAGGTTTGCCGCTTAGCCCTCCTGACTCCTTTGCTAAAAGCAAATGCTCAACACCCTTACGCGAACATGTTGTATTTGTCGCAATAATCCCTTCTATACCAAAATTCAAAATCACTTCAGTCATTTGTTTTAGCGTTTCTGCATTTTCGTCTGGTGATATTTTAACAACAAGAGGAACATGGCGTTGAAATTGATCAGCTAACTTAATTTGTTCAGTTCGAATTTTTGACAATAAATGAGCAAAATATTCCTTTTGCTGCAATTGGCGTAAATCTGGGGTATTCGGGGAGGAAATGTTAATAGTTACATAGGAAGCATGTTCATAAACTTTATTAAAACAATAAATGTAATCATCCGCAGCACAGTCCAATGATGTATCTTTATTCTTGCCAATATTAATACCTAAGATTCCTTTATAACGTGCTTTTTTTACATGAGCAACTAAAGCATCAACTCCTTGATTGTTAAAGCCCATACGATTAATAATTGCTTGAGCTTCTGGTAAACGAAATAGACGTGGTTTAGGATTACCTACTTGTGGTTTTGGTGTTACGGTTCCTAGTTCAATAAAGGCAAAACCAAGCTTAGCTAATGCATCTAAATGCTCGCCATTCTTATCCAGTCCTGCAGCTAAACCGACAATATTAGGAAACTGAAGCCCTAAAGCCCGTACAGGATGATGCCCTGCTTGCTTAAAACAAAATTTAGGTAGGTAGTGTAAAGCGGACAAACTCAAAGCATGAACTTTTTCTGCATCCATACTAAAAAGTAAAGGACGTAAAATTGAATACATAGAAAATCCTGTAGCCTGGGGGGTTCGACATAAAAATAAACATTTATTTTTTAGGTCGAACTGATTTTATTAAACTGGATTATGTTCGTTTAGCGATATCAAAGGATATTTCCATGCCTTTTGTATCGAACTCACGTTAATTAAATATCACATTTCTGGGCCCAAACTCGAAGCATCGCATTTTCTGATTTGTGTAAATGGTAATCCACTTCCCTAATTTCCACGCCATACCCCTGTTTTTGCAGTTGCAATAGCACAGGACCTAAAAATTCAGAAGTCTTTCCTTCCATATCATTTAAAGGAAAAATTCGGACTTCTTTAGCGACTCTTGCTAATTCACGAATTACATTTAAATGAAAATCAACCGTTTGATCCTCTAAATCTGCAAATAAATAATGTGCGCTTAAAGCAAAGTCAAAAGAAAAATCAGAATAGGGCAAATGATAATCGGCTGCTCCAAAATAACGCCCGTCTACCTTACCTTTTTCATAATCTGCAAAGAATGTTTTCATTCCTGCTTGTCGATATTCAAGCAATTGCTCTAAACTACCATTACGGCTAAAATCAAATCGCTCTTGTTCTTTACGCACTTCATCAGCCATTTGGGCAAAAATCATTATTGCTTTAGAAGATAAAGTATCTTTATCTAACACAAATAAAGGATCACAACTAACTGCTTGATGCGATTCCTGAAATTGCTGTGCGTTTACGGCACTTGGGCCACATCCATATTCTAAAATCCGGGAATTCATGTCCTCTTGAGACAAATCAAACATCTCGCGATACTCATCAACATTATGCCCCCAGAGTACTAACTTGCGCATGAACGACTCTCCTAAATAGATAAACCTGAACTCTTACAAAATTAACTCTAATTGCTTCTACGCAGCCTACATTGAAAGGAACACGCTGTCACTTTCGGCTTAAGATTAGGCGATTTTTTAAATCAGGTAAAGGAGATTCTCAAATCTTTCTTCTTGATATTGAAATTTTATTTGCAACTTCAATTCGATTGGGTATAGTCTAACAAATTTGTTAAAAACAACAGGAAGCCATCTATCATGTATACAGGACCGAACTATCAACTCGGTGACACTTACGATATGTTACGCGATAGCGTCTATCAATTTGCCCGTGCTGAAATTGCACCACTTGCTGCTCAAATTGACGAAACAAATACCTTTCCTCATCACTTATGGCGAAAATTGGGTGAAATGGGTTTGTTAGGAATTACGGTTAGCGAAGAATATGGCGGTGCCAATATGGGGTATCTCGCCCATGTTATTGCTATGGAGGAAATTTCCCGTGCATCTGCTTCTGTAGGCTTAAGTTATGGTGCTCATTCGAATTTATGTGTCAATCAAATTTATTTAAATGGAAATCATTCTCAAAAACAAAAATATTTGTCTAAACTTATAAGTGGGGAATACATTGGTGCTTTGGCTATGAGTGAATCCAATTCAGGATCAGACGTAGTCAGTATGCAATTACATGCTCGTCCAGCAGGTAGCAAATATATTCTCAACGGCACAAAAATGTGGATAACTAATGGACCTGATGCGGATGTCTTAGTAGTTTATGCCAAGACAGACAAACAAGCTGCAAGTAAAGGAATCACCGCTTTTCTCATCGAAAAAGGAATGCCTGGTTTTAAAACAGCCCAAAAATTAGACAAACTGGGAATGCGAGGTTCGAATACTTGTGAGCTTGTTTTTGAACAATGTGAAGTATCAGAAGAACAGATTTTAGGTGAAGTCAATCAAGGCGTTAAAGTATTAATGAGCGGTCTTGATTATGAACGTACCATTCTTGCAGCAGGACCAGTAGGCATAATGCAAGCGTGTATGGATGTTGTTTTACCCTATGTTCATGAGCGAAAACAGTTTGAACACCCTATAGGCGAGTTTCAATTCATCCAAGGTAAATTGGCCGATATGTATACTGATTTAAGTGCATCAAGAGCGTACTTATATGCTATTGCTAAAGCGTGTGATCAAGGTAGGGTTAGTCGCAAAGATGCCGCAAGTGTAATTTTATATACAGCTGAAAGAGCAACACAAATGGCATTACAAGCAATTCAAATTCTTGGTGGAAATGGATACATTAATGAATATCCAACAGGTCGTTTACTACGTGATGCAAAATTATACGAAATAGGGGCTGGTACCTCCGAAATCAGAAGAATGCTTATTGGACGAGAACTTTTTAGAGAAACAGCATAAGGAAGGGTAAAAATGGAACAGAATGACATTGTAATCGTTGCAGCAAAAAGGACTCCTATGGGAGCAATGCTAGGGAACCTATCAACACTTTCAGCTCCAGAACTAGGCGCAATCGCGCATCAGGCTGCACTATCTCAAGCAGGGATTAATCCTACAGAAATAGATGAAGTAATTAGTGGTTGTGTGTTACAAGCCGGAATTGGTCAAGCTCCAGCTCGGCAAGCAGCAATTAAAGCAGGAATACCCAATGCCGCAGGAGCCACTACAGTAAATAAAATGTGTGGTTCCGGAATGAAAGCAATTATGTTAGCCCATGATTTAATTCGCGCAGGTACGGCAAATATTATTCTTGCCAGCGGTATGGAAAGCATGAGTAATGCGCCTTATCTATTGAGTAAGGCACGTTCTGGATACCGTCTTGGACATGGTGAATTAAAAGATCATATGTTCCTTGATGGCTTAGAAGATGCCTACGATAGAGGAAAATTAATGGGTGTTTTTGCAGAAGCTACAGCCAGCCATTTTCATTTTAGTAGAGCACAACAGGATGAGTTCGCTACTCATTCTATGAACCGAGCGCTAAAAGCTATAGAAAATGGAGCATTCAAAGATGAGATTGCTCCAATAACAATAAATACACGCAAAGGAGATATTACTGTAAGTATTGATGAAGGCCCTGATGCAGCAAAACTTGCTAAAATTCCTCAGTTAAAACCCGCTTTTAAAGCTGACGGAACAGTTACCGCTGCTAATTCAAGCTCTATCTCTGATGGTGCAGCAAGTGTGATCCTAATGAGCGCAGGGCAAGCAGAAAAACGAGGCATTAGACCTATAGCACGCATTATTGCTCATGCAAGCCACTCACAAGCACCAGAATGGTTTACCACGGCTCCAGTCGAAGCGATGCGCAAAGTTATGAATAAAGCCTCATGGAAACAAAACCATGTCGATCTTTATGAAATCAATGAAGCATTTGCCGTAGTTACTATGGCTGCTATAAAAGAGCTTGAATTAAATCCAGAACACGTTAACATTCATGGCGGTGCGTGCGCATTAGGCCACCCCATTGGTGCTTCAGGTGCGCGTATTTTAGTTACCTTAATACACGCTTTAAAACATCAAGGAAAAAAACGTGGTGTTGCTTCGTTATGTATTGGTGGTGGTGAAGCGACTGCTATGGCTATTGAATTAATTTAAAATAAACGTCCTTTCTCTTGAGAAGAGGCTTAGGGTTGCTGTCATTAACTCAACATCTCTGCCCTAATAAGCATACTCAGAGAGAGCAACAAAATTTTAGAACTTTGTTGCTCTCTCTGAAGCGTAATAAGATAGTTCTTTGATGAATGACTCTTCTTATAGCATGTGGAGAAAGGCTGTATCCATAAAAAGGACATTCATGCTACGACACAGTCTTATCTACTTATTACTTAGCATCTTAGTGGTAATATTCGCAAAATATGCTCAGTTAGTCATTGTTTATATCGATCTGTTTTTTACCTACGTTAATCTAAAATTAACACCCATTTTCAGCCAAACCGGCTGGGGACTTGTGGTTCGTAAAATACTTGTTCTTGTCCTATTACCAGTAGCGATTACTGCTGTTCCCGCTCTTGTATATAGAATTTTTAAAGGCGGTGATATGCCTCACTTTATTGCAATCACCTGGATTATTTGGATAATCATTGTTTTAAGTGACATTTTGGTTCGCTAAGGATTAAGACATGGCACAATTAACTAGTCAAATCAATATCGGGAGCCAGGAATTCAAGGCGAATCAAGCAACAATGCTCGCCTTAGTAGATGAATTAAAAAACCAAATTCAACGTATTGCCTTAGGTGGTGATGAAAAAGCACGTACTCGCCATCTGAAACATGGCAAACTATTACCAAGAGAGCGACTCCAACAATTATTAGATCCTGGTAGTCCTTTTCTTGAACTCTCTCAGCTTGCAGCTTATCAAGTCTATGACGATGTAGTTCCTGCTGCGGGAATTATTACTGGGGTTGGTTGGGTTTGTGGCATCGAATGTGTCATCGTTGTCAACGATGCCACTGTAAAAGGAGGCACCTACTATCCTTTAACTGTCAAAAAGCACTTAAGAGCGCAAGAAATTGCGCTGATGAATCATTTACCCTGCATCTATTTAGTCGACTCAGGAGGAGCTTATTTGCCTCTTCAGGATGAAGTATTTCCTGATCATGATGATTTTGGTCGCGTTTTCTATAATCAAGCTCGATTGTCGGCACAAAATATTCCGCAAATTGCAGTTGTGATGGGTTCTTGTACTGCCGGAGGCGCTTATGTTCCAGCTATAGCAGATGAATCGATTATGGTGAAAAATCAAGCCACAATTTTCCTTGGCGGCCCCCCCCTTGTTAAAGCAGCAACAGGTGAAATCATTAGTGCTGAAGAGTTAGGTGGTGCTGAGATCCATTGCCGACATTCTGGGGTAGCCGATTATTATGCTGAAAATGATGCCCATGCACTTCATCTGGCACGAATTGCTATCAGCAATTTAAACCGCAAAAAACCACAACAACTAAAACGAATAGAAACCATAGAACCACTTTATGACAGCACGGAACTTAACGGTATAGTACCTGCAGATCCAAGAAAACCCTTTGATATACGTGAAATTATTGCACGGATTGTTGACGGTTCAGAATTTGATGAATTTAAAGCACTCTTTGGTACCACCTTAGTTTGCGGCTTTGCACATTTATACGGCTATCCCGTTGGCATTATCGCCAATAATGGCATTCTCTTTAGTGACAGTGCCTTGAAAGGAACGCACTTTATAGAACTTTGTTGTCAACGTAAAATTCCATTAATATTCCTACAAAATATTACTGGTTTTATGGTAGGGTCAAAATACGAAGCTTCAGGTATTGCCAAGCATGGCGCTAAAATGGTAAATGCTGTAGCCAATGCCAGTGTACCCAAATTTACTGTAATCGTAGGCGGCAGTTTTGGAGCAGGCAATTATGCAATGTGCGGCCGGGCTTATAACCCACGGTTCCTGTGGTCTTGGCCAAACTCTCGAATTTCAGTAATGGGAGGTGAGCAGGCAGCCAATGTTTTAGCTCAAATTAATCGAGATAAACTCGCAAAGCAAGGAACTGAATGGCCTGCAGTAGAGGAAGAACATTTTAAAGCTCGATTGCGAGCCCAATATGAAACTCAAGGACATCCATTCTATGCCAGTGCTCGTTTATGGGATGATGGTGTTATTGCACCACAAGATACACGTAAAATATTAGGTTTGGGTTTATCAGCAGCACTAAATACCCCTATTGATTCAACACATTTTGGCGTATTTCGCATGTAAGGAAGGAGTACACGTGAGCGACTTATTATCTGAAATTCAAGGGCACTTATGCATCCTCACTCTTAATCGAGTAAAAAAACATAATGCTTTTGATAATCATCTTTTAACCGAACTACACGATAAACTCAACTCTGCCATAGCTGATTCTAATGTTCGTGTCATTGTGCTTAAAGCCAATGGAAAACATTTTTCTGCTGGCGCTGATTTGGATTGGATGCAAGACATGGTTCGTTTTAGTGAAGAAGAAAATTTAAAAGACGCTATGGTACTCGGTACTCTAATGCACACTTTACATACAAGCCCCAAACCTACTGTGGCTATGGTACATGGTTCCGCTTTTGGTGGAGGAGTAGGGCTTGCTGCAGCTTGTGATTTTACTATAGCATCTCAATCGGCACGATTTTGTTTTTCTGAAGTAAGATTAGGCTTGATACCTGCGGTGATTAGCCCTTATGTTGTTCAAGCCATAGGTGAACGTAATGCTAAAGCCCTATTCATGAGTGCAGAAATTTTTGATGCAACTAAAGCGTTATCGTTAAATTTAGTACAACACTGTGTTCCTGAAGAAAATTTATTAGAATTCACACTTAATTATGCGCAACAAATCTGTAACAATGCACCCGAAGCAGTACGACTATCAAAACAGCTGGTAACTGATGTAGCAAATAAAAAAATTGATGAAGAATTAGTCTATTATACTGCTTCCTTAATTGCCCAAAAAAGAGTATCCGCTGAAGGACAACAAGGGCTTAATGCATTTTTAAAAAAAGAAACACCTAATTGGAGTAAAAATTAAAGAGGCACTCATGTTTAATAAAATTCTTATTGCCAATCGCGGTGAAATAGCGTGCAGAATTATTAAAACTGCGCGATCTATGGGTATACATACAGTAGCCATCTATTCCTCGGTTGATAAAGAAAGTTTACATGTACGCAGCGCTGACAGCGCCTACTATGTTGGCGAAGCCCCTGCTAAAGACAGTTATCTAAACATTGCTAATATTATTCATATTGCAAAAAATTGTGGTGCGCAAGCCATACACCCGGGTTATGGTTTTCTCTCTGAAAACCCTGAATTTGCCAGAGCTTGTCATGAAGCCAATATTATTTTTATTGGTCCTTCAATCGAAGCGATGGAAGCTATGGCGTCGAAGCAATTAGCGAAACAATTGTTAGAAAAAACGAAAGTTCCTCTAACGCCAGGCTACCACGGTAGCGAGCAAGCAGAAGAAGAATTACTCACGCAAGCCCAAAAAATAGGATTCCCTGTTTTAATCAAAGCCGCCAACGGCGGCGGCGGTAAAGGGATGCGCACCGTTTATCATGAATCAGAATTCAGTGCATCCTTAGCTGGAGCTAAACGTGAAGCAATGGCCAGCTTTGCTGATGACACCATGATTATAGAAAAACTAGTACTGCATCCCCGTCATGTCGAATTACAAATAATGGCGGACAATCATGGTAACGTGGTTCATTTATTTGAGCGCGATTGTTCTATTCAACGCCGACACCAAAAAATTATTGAAGAAGCACCTGCTCCCAATTTATCTGCCTCTTTACGACATAGACTTGCTGAGGCAGCTTGTGAAGTAGCTCGTTCTATTAAATACAGAGGTGCAGGTACCGTTGAATTCTTGGTAGATGGGGAAGAACAATTCTATTTTATGGAAATGAATACCCGCTTACAAGTCGAGCATCCAGTCACTGAGCAAATTACCGGTCTTGATTTAGTGGCATGGCAATTAAAAATTGCAGCTAATGAACCTTTGCCATTAACACAAGATAAAATTCAATCCTCTGGTCATGCCATAGAATGTCGTATTTATGCCGAAGATCCTCATCAAGATTTTATTCCATCGATTGGTAAAATCCATTTTTTGCAAGAACCGTCAGGTGACGGCATTCGTATTGATACAGGTGTACAGCTTGCATCTCAAATTACCATGTACTATGACCCCATGATTGCAAAGCTCATTGCTTGGGGTACCAATCGCGATGAAGCATTATCGAGAATAGAACAAGCGCTGTCACGTTATTTTATAGGTGGAGTAAAAACAAATATTCCGTTTTTACAAGCCATTTGCCAACATCCTAACTTCAAAAATGTAACGCTAAGTACTGATTTTTTAAGTAAAGAAGATATTAAAATAGCAACCCCAGATTATGAAACTGCTTTACTTATGGCCGTAAGTTTTGATTATTTGACCCGTGTTAATTCCATCCAAGACCCTTTACTTGCAGACACATTTGCTTGGCAATCTCAAGCATCAAGTCATTGGATTTGGCGTTATCAAGATAAAGATATATCGATTGAAACATTAATTATGGCGATTAGTAAAAATGATTTCAAAGTGCGATTTAATCAAAAAGAATCTTTAATTCATGCGAATTTGATAGGCAATCAACTTCATATTGAAACAGAAAATCAAAATTATCAAGCTACAGTTGAGAATAAAAACCAATCCTTGACCTTATATACTTCTCAAGGTTCAATAACCATTGAGCGGTTTAATTGGAGTACACTAGGGACACAAACAACATCTCATAAAGGACAACTAACTGCTCCAATGCCAGCAACCGTTGTGGCAATCCTAAAAAACATTGGAGAAAAAGTCAAAGCTGGTGAACGCTTAATTGTTCTTGAAGCAATGAAAATGGAGCATACTATTCATGCTCCTAATGACGGTATTTTGATGGAGGTTTTTTATGCTGTAGGCGCTCAGGTTAATGAAGGAGAAGAATTACTCACATTAAGTGAAACTGAATCTTAATCGACACAAATTTTACCTGAGACATAAGAAAGAGATAATTATGGACTATCCGCAACATATAACTATTATAGAAGTAGGTCCTCGTGATGGCTTGCAAAATGAAACTTCTTTTGTGTCAAGTAAACACAAAATTGAATTAATTAATTTACTCAGTCAATCCGGCTTACACTATATTGAAGTAACCAGTTTCGTTTCTGCAAAAGCAATACCACAACTCGCGGATCATAATGAAGTCTTTCGAGCTATAGATAAAATACCCTCCATACATTATTCAGCCTTAGTTCCTAATGAGCATGGTATGCTTAAAGCTTTGGAAGCTGGTGTTCGGGAAATCGCGGTGTTTACAGCTGCGAGTGAACAGTTTAACCAAAGAAATATTAATTGTTCTATTGATGAAAGTATCGCACGTTTTAAACCCGTCCTTAACCTCGCGAAAGAAAATAATATTAGGGTTCGAGGCTACGTTTCCTGTGTCCTTGGTTGTCCTTATCAAGGAAGCATTTCACCTGAACAAGTAGCTCTTGTAACACAAAAACTATTGGATTTAGGTATCGATGAAATATCATTAGGCGATACTATAGGTGTTGGAACACCGCGTCAAACAGGTTTAGTATTAGATCAAGTGCTTAAACTATTACCTCTAAATCAATTAGCGATGCATTTTCATGATACTTATGGTCAAGCGATAGCGAATATTTATGCATCGCTACAACATGGAGTGCATCGTTTTGATAGCTCAGTAGCCGGTCTTGGGGGATGTCCTTATGCTCTTGGGGCTAGCGGTAATGTTGCTACTGAAGACGTTCTATACTTAATGCACGGTTTAGGAATAGAAACAGGCGTAGATATTTTTAAAGTGGTAGCAGCTGGTGACATGATTTGTAAGATTTTAGGGCGTAAGAATCAATCAAAAGTTGCAAATGCAATGCTTCCTACTCCCTGCAACTAGAATCCATTTACAATTCACTAGCACACACTAAAATAGTAGAATTGTAAATAGATCCTAATTTCCTCAAACGGAAATTTAGTAGGGTCTGTTTACAATTCGCTAGCTTGAGTCAAAATGCCTAGATTTTCGAGCAACGAAGCGCAGCATACACAAAGTATGTGAGCCTCATAGCGCAGAAAATTAAGGCATTTTGACCAAGAAAGTAGAATTGTAAACAGACCCTAATAATTACAGAGAGAACTAATTTATGAGTGACATTGTATGGAAACCTCAAAATCCACAAAAAAGTAGAATGTGGCAATTTATGGAGTTTGCTGCTCAAAAACACTGCCAGATCTTTGAAAATTATCAAGATATGCATACTTGGTCTATCAAACATCCGGATGCATTTTGGTCAACACTTTGTGAATTTTTTCATTTAAAATTTGATAAACCACCCCACCAAATTCTTAACTATTATAAAGAGATGATCGAGGCACGTTGGTTTACAGGTGCCCAATTTAATTTTGCCGAAAAACTTTTATCGCGTAGAGATCAACATCTCGCATTAATTAGCCTTGATGAAGATAATCACCGACAAACGATGAGCTATGAGCAACTGTATAGGCAAGTTGCCCAATGTGCTGCTGGCCTAAAAGCGATTGGAGTCACTGTAGGCGACCGAGTAGCCGCTTTGATGCCCAATACATCTTATACAATAATTGCAATGCTAGCGACAACCTCGTTAGGAGCAATCTGGTCTTCATGCTCTCCTGACTTTGGTGCCCAAGCTGCGATTGATCGATTAGGGCAAATCGCGCCTAAAGTCTTATTCATATGTGATGGTCATCAATATCAGGGCAAGAAACACAGTGGCGGAGAAAAAATCAAACAACTTAATGATGCTATTTCTTCACTCATAAAAATTGTAGTTTGTCCAAATATCAACGAATCCGTAGATATTTCTTTACTGCCCAAAGCACAGTATTGGAATGATTTTCTTAGTCCTGCAACCCAGTGTGAATTCGTTTCCTTACCTTTTGAACATCCCGTTTATATTATGTTTTCATCAGGAACGACAGGAAAACCTAAATGTATTGTTCATGGTGCTGGTGGTACCTTACTCCAGCATCTTAAAGAATTAGGATTACATACTGATCTACACGCCACTGATAACCTATGTTTTTATACTACTTGTGGTTGGATGATGTGGAACTGGACTGTTTCTGCTTTGGCTTTAGGAGTAACGCTTACTTTATATGAGGGCTCCCCTACTTATCCAGAAAACGGTCGTTTATTCAAATTAATTGAAGAAGAGCAAGTAACGGTCTTTGGAACCAGTGCAAAATTCATTTCTTCTGTTGAAAAAGCAGGAGTGCTCCCTAAAACTGAATATAATTTAACGCATTTACGATGTATCCTTTCTACAGGTTCCCCACTATTGCCCAAAAACTATGATTACGTTTATGAACAAATCAAAAATGACATACAACTTTGCTCCATATCAGGTGGTACTGATATCATTTCGTGTTTTGCATTAGGTAACCCAATACTTCCAATCTACAGAGGTGAATTACAATGTTTTGGTTTAGGTATGGCAGTAGATGTTTTTGATGAGCAAGGCGAACCCATTCGAGGTGAGCGAGGAGAGTTAGTGTGTACATCCCCCTTCCCTTCCATGCCTGTTGGCTTTTGGAATGATCCAGAGAGAAAAGCATATCAACATGCTTATTTTGAACGTTTTTCCGGAGTATGGGCACATGGTGATTTTGCTGAAATCACAAAACATCATGGATTGATTATCTATGGTCGATCCGATGCTGTATTAAATCCAGGAGGAGTACGCATTGGTACTGCTGAAATTTATAGACAAGTAGAAAAAATTGATGAAGTAGTGGATAGCATTGTGATTGGCCAAGATTGGCAAGATGACGTTCGTATCATTTTGTTTGTCAAATTACGCGATAACATGAAACTTACTGAAGAAATAAGCAACAAAATACGTTTAACCATTCGTCAGAATGCCTCTCCAAGACATGTGCCTGCAAAAATCCTGCAAGTTGCTGATATTCCACGCACGATTAGCGGCAAAATTGTAGAAGTAGCAGTCAGACAAGTAGTCCATGGTTTACCAGTAAATAACTTGCAATCTTTAGCAAATCCACAAGCCCTGGATTATTTTAAAGATCGTGAGGAATTGCAACACTAATTCATATACGTATAGGAGCACTAACAAACTATGCTAAATTTAAAAGGATTACTTTGTTTATATAAACAATATGTGTATAATATTGCATTAGCGTCGATTTGAAATTCAGCTTGCGGACGCTCAAAAAAAGATTTTCTTTTTTGAAAATACGGCTAAAGCGGATATAATTTCATTCCTCTAGTCTTCCGTCCGTAATAGCTCAGGATCCCAAAGCTCATGTTTGCGCCAAATAAGGCCGTTTCGAGTTTGGGGGGTGATCTATTACTTACGTCCGCACGCACAAGCTCAGGTTATAATAATGATTGAATTAATTGGATTATCCAAATCCTTTTCTGGTAAACCTGTCCTGCGTGACATTAATTTATTTATCCAAGAAAGTGAAATTTTCGGGATCATTGGTAAAAGTGGTGCAGGAAAATCTACTTTATTAAGATGTATCAATCTACTGGAACGTCCTGATCAAGGTGATGTCGTCATTGATAATCAATACTTGACAACTCTTTCACGGAAAGATTTAGCTTTGGCTCGTCATAAGATGGCTATGATTTTTCAGCACTTTAATTTACTCAACTCTAAGAACGTATACGATAATATTGCGCTCCCCATGCGTATTCAAGGTCTGGATGAGGAGTTTATCCGCAGAAAAATTGAAGAGTTACTCCCTATCGTTGAACTCTCTGAGAAGAAATTAGCCTATCCAGCACAACTTAGTGGAGGGCAAAAACAAAGAGTAGCAATTGCCCGCGCCTTAAGTTGCTCGCCTAAAATTTTGCTTTGTGACGAGGCAACATCCGCATTAGATCCAGAAACAACAGATTCCATTTTAGCATTATTAAAAAAAATTAATGCTCTTTATGGCATTACTATTGTACTCATTACTCATGAAATGAATGTCGTGAAACGCATCTGTAAACGATTAGCAGTCATGGTTAATGGTGAATTAGCGGAAATAACCTCTCTTGCCAATGTATTTAATAAACAGGACAGTCTAGCTCGCGGTATGCTCTATGCTCAGCTAAGCCCTGAATTACCCGAATGCCTTACGAACAGACTTGCAGACTATGCCACTGATAAACCTTTACTGCGTTTGTTTTTTCAGGGTGAAGAAGCAACAGTACCCTTTATTAGTCAAACAAGTCGTGAGTTAAATCTAGATATTAATATCTTACTCGCAAACATTGATCGTTATGATACAGTAACTTGTGGTGTTTTAGTTGTTGAGCTCACTGCACATCAATTTTTACTCGAAGCATTCATTGAACGCTGTGAGCAAGCCAAATTAACTGTGGAGGTATTAGGCTATGTCCTTCCCGATGGCATATGATTTATTAATTGCGACAGGCGAAACACTGTACATGGTAGTCTTAAGTACTCTATTTGCGGTGATGCTCGGCTTACCGTTAGGGACATGGCTCTACTCATCCAGTCAGGTCAAACCAATGCCGCGTGTGAATAAAATATTGTCTGCTGTAATTAATATGACGCGTTCCATTCCTTTTATTATTTTGTTAGTAGCAATCATTCCTTTTACACGCCTTATAGTAGGTACTTCAATAGGAATAAATGCAGCGATTGTGCCTCTAACTATAGGAGCAATCCCCTTTTTCGCGAGACTGGTAGATAATGTGTATCGCAGCTTACCTCTAGGACTTATCGAAACGGGACATGCAATGGGTGCAAATACACGACAGATCATTTTGCATATTTTATTGCCAGAGGCAAAACCAGCCTTAATTCATGCCATTACTGTTACAGCAATTACTTTGGTTAATTATTCAGCCATGGCAGGAACAGTTGGAGCGGGTGGTTTGGGGACCTTGGCAATTAACTATGGATATCAACGCTTTGATGCTGGAGTTATGATATCTACAGTTATTATTTTAATTATAATGGTACAACTAACACAAATGATCGGCGATTATTTGGCAAAGCGTTTTTTACATCATTGATCTAAGTTAAGGCTTAAATTAGTGCCATCAGATCCTACACGGTGATATATAATCTCAACTTTGGAGTTTTAAATGCGAATTTTAGCTTATTGTGTTTTATTATTAGGCCTTGTTGCTTGTCATAAACCTTCACCACCCAATACTTTAGTGATAGGTGCTATTGCCGGACCCGAAACAGCATTAGTTGAAACAGCAAAAGAAATAGCCAAAAACAAATACCGTTTAAACATAAAAATCGTCACATTTAATGATTACAACTTACCTAACGAAGCATTACAAGACGGGAGCTTGGATGCCAATGTTTATCAACACTTGCCGTACCTCAATGCCGCAATGAAAGCTCATGGTTACACCTTTGAAGCCATAGGAAGAACCTTTGTTTATCCTATGGGTATTTACTCCAAAAAATATACTTCTTTAACACAATTACCTGAAGGAGCGGTAATTGCACTACCTAATGATCCAAGCAATGAAATGCGTGCTTTGCAATTATTGGAAAAAGCAAATCTCATTACTTTAAAAAATACTCATGATACAGGTCTAAAAGATATTGCTACAAACCCTAAAAAACTTCAATTTAAAGAAATGGATGCAGCCCAATTACCACGAGTTCTGCCGGATGTAGACGCCGCTGTAATTAATACAACTTTTGCGCTTCCTGCGGGCTTAAGCCCTTCTCAAGATTCTTTATTTAGTGAAGATAAAGATTCACCCTATGCTAATGTTATTGTCATCCGTAGTGATTCACCCAAGAAAGCGAAATTAGCGTTATTTGTTAAAGCATTCAACTCTGAGGAAGTGAAAGAAAAAGCTAAAAACATATTTGGTGATGCAGCTATTCCCGCCTGGTAGTAAAAATATCAATCGAATTTGCTGAAAAAACAGGAGAGCAAACGTTTGAGTCAAATTAGACCCAAACGTATACCTCCCTATTAAAATTAACTCAATTATATACAAAAAAGATAAATTTAAACTATAATGAGCACATACCAACCTAAGCTAATCATTAATTCTATCTTAATGAAAAGATGATATACTTTACTTAACCCAAAAGCTTTTGAGGTAGACTCTATGACATTCAGAAAAGGCGTATTTGACTTTCTCGATTCACGAAAAATCCTAAGAGAACTTACACCCGAGGCAGAAAAAGCACATCTGCAAAAATTTCGCCATAAAATTGGCTTATCTGAATTTGATTTTCAAACAACAGCCTTTAACAATCATGATCATGATAGAGTACGTGATTATACGGGTTTTAAAGTACAAATTGGTGAAGATAAAGAAAATACGTTTAATAAACTGCTGCAAGGAAAAGAGCCGGAAAAGATCGAGATCCAAGAGGCGTTTAAAAGAGCGTTTCAAAAGGAAGAGTTTTACGACAAAGCTAAAGAATCCTATAATGCATCAATGCTCGCATTCAAAGATATAATGCAGAAAGTCCCTGACCCCTATTCCGTACAAGATATTACAGATGAACTAATAAGAATCCAAACTAATGCAAGAAACGCCATTGCAGCTCAACAAAAAATCGAACTCGAACGATTTAAAAAAGAGATAGAAAGTCAAACCCCTAATTTGAAAATTGTTTCAAACATTGATGATGAAGACAAAATAAAGGAAATAAAAGATAAACTCATCAAAGACCTTGAAAACACTCATAAGACACAATTAGACGCCTTTGATACAGCAACAAAGGCAAACGAATCCTTATTGACTAATGCATCTAAAAACCAAATGGAACTATTTATACTTGCAGCACAACTCGAAAAATATGCTGCGGGACAATCAGATGCCAGAAAACGCCAAGAAATGTATGCTCAAATAGAGGCAGCCCGACAGGAAATGCAAAAAAGGCTAGGGAAAACACCAGAAGATGAGGACATCGCTATCGGCAACATAAGTGATAGTGGGATGAACATTTCTGCCATCGATCCTAAGGATTTACAATTCATATACACCTTAACAGGAAAAAAAATAGAGCAAAAAAAACCAGGTCTTTGGACTATAGAATTTTCTCCTAGAATTTTTGATCCTGGATACTATCTAAGCTATCCAGCGAACCAAGAAAAACCAAAAGCAGATATGATAGCCATGGCTCAAATGATTAGAGCCGCAGGATTCAACGGCATTAAAATGACTGTTGATTTTCCAAACGATCCCTATACAGAAAAGCTAAGACTCAAACAAGCTTATGAAGCATGTTTAGAAGCCGGATTCCCTCCTGTAGAATATGGTCCAGACGGAAAACCTAAGAAACCGCAGCGTATTGTGTTAATAGATAGCAAGGGTAGAGAAGTAAATATAAACGAACTTTTCAAAGATGATGGGCCCAAACTAAGCGCGCTTCATGAGCAAGCTAAACAACGAAAAATAGAACTTGATTCTAGAAAAGATGCTCTAGTTACCTCAAAAAAATCTCCACCTGAAATCACTAATGCACTGAAGAGCGATTTACATAATGCGAAATATAAAGGCAAAAGTGAGGAAGAAAAACGTGCTGCGGAAAAGGATGAAAAACAATTAGAAGAACGTGTAGATAAGGTTCTTAAGGGGCCCTAGCTGAAAGTTCATGCCTTGTCTCAGTGATCAAAACACTTGGACAAGGAAAAATTAAAATATCTTTTCTCAAATGCTCAAAAAATTCCACTGTTTCCTGAGCTCAAATTCTGGTATTTTATACAATTACTAACGGTTGAAGGCTAAGGAGATGGCTATGGACCCACGTGAATTTGACGATAATGAGATGGAAATCGAAGATTTTAATGTCGATACAACTCTATCCACCGAAACGACTGCCTCAACTAAATTAGAACGAAGAAGACGCATCGAAGATTTATTTGAGGAAAAACGTCTTAGAGAAGAGCTTGCAGAGTTCGGCTAAAATTGAACACTGATACAAAATACGAAAGCAATCTAAATAATACAATGGACTTCTATTCTAAAATGACATGTTGAGATCCTGAGGTGGTTTATTATCAATATTAGTTTCTGTAGGTTTTGATAATGATTGTTCACGATCTTGTTTGTACACCGTTCTAAAATCCGAAGCCTTCTTTTTTGATGGTACTATCGATAGTAATTTTTCTTGTACATAGCTATCTAGTTTTCCCTCTCGCTTAGCCAATTGAAATCCACTTTTTAGTTCTTCCTCTTTTTCGGGATTTTGGTTAAGTAGTACTTTCATTGCCTCATATAAAAAACATTGTTGCACATGAGCGGCAAATCCTTTATTTTTAAAAGGTAATTGCCCCCAGTTTTTTAATACATTTTTAAGTGCGGTGGGTTTATCAAGATCGCGTAGAGAAGAAATTAGTATTTGTACTCCCCTATCACTTTCATTATAGATATTCGCGAGAGCTTTCATTTTTTCAGGTTGAATATAGTTATGTTTTGGATCAATCTCATTTTCTTGTTCTTTAAAATAGCTGTGTTCATTGAGCTTTAATAAGTTCTCTTTTGAAGTAATTGCTGATTTTCCGTCCGGGGAAATCTTAAAACCTTGTTGTCGTAAAATCGCTTTTTTACTCTCAGAAAGAGGTGAACCAAATCGTCGATCAAATGAAATGGTTACCTGATCGCCGCTAATGGATACGTGCTTCACATAGGTTGATGGATTCGTAAAAAAAGGCGCTCTATAAGGTTTACCCGACTTATCATACAGCTTGGGTTTATTGATTAATTGCGTTACTAGCATTGATTTTTTTAATAACTTTAGATTGTCATCATCCTTAGCTTTTACTAAATCTCCAACTTGTTTTGAAGAGCCATTGATTTTAATAGGTGGAAAAAGTTTTTCAATACTGCGAATTCTATCATTAAAGCTTTTACGACATTCTTTGGTATCTTTTTGCAGTTTTTTTACCGTAGGATCGTCAGGCATCTCAGAATTTGCTTTGGCAATCTCTTTAAACATATTTTTAATGTCTTCTTTTTTTTGCAAAATCCCAATAGCACCTTGGATTTTTTCTTCAAAACTGGAATCATTGACTACGGACTTATTTCTGCCCATAAAATGACGAGAAATAAAATTAGGTAAATTAGAGAGAAAATTTGTAGGAATTAAATTAAATGCTCTATCCAAACCAAAATTATTGGTTGCCATAAATACTTGATCAAAAAAATACATTTTTTTGGGATCAGTACCCGTTAAACCTTTATTTCCACCTTTTTTCCCTATAAAATCAGGATCTCCAGACAGCATAAAATAAGCACTGTATTGGCCAAAATCTTCCACCGAATCAAAATACTTCTTCTTGAGTCTGCCATGCATACTACGTTTATCTTCAATAAATTCAGTCATTAATTTCATGTCACCAAATGGCACAAATAAGCAAGGATGGCGTCCATTACCAGTATCATGATAAACCATAGTACAGTCTGTAACATTGGAAAAACCTAACAGCCGTGCAATCTTTAAGCCGATAGCTTCTCTTTGCACTTCCGTATCATCTCCTTCTCCAGTATTCATGAGTCTGTCAAGTAGGGTTGCTTTAGGATGCTTAAGAATGGCATTCATTCGAATTTTATTTTGCATTACATCATCAATATTTTGCGCTTGAGCAAGTTTTTCTAAATTGTTCTTTAAGGTATCTTCATCGATTAAACAGGTTTTTTGCGTCACTCCGCCAGCAGTATCAGCAATAGAATAATATCGTTTATTACCTTCTTGCGTAGGGATTATCACCAATTTAAGCGAGTTAATTTTATCAAGTTGGGCTTGGATCTCTTTCTTCTCGTCTTCAGAACGAGTGGCTTTTAATAGTTGTTTTAATTGCCTTGTTGCCTTTTTAATTTTTTTCGCAATATCAGTATCAATTTTTTCTCGTACTGAAGTTTTTCGGTTAGTATAAGAGAATTCCTCTTGCGTATCTGGTGGCGGCATAAATATTGATTATAAATATAGCATATAATTCAAGTATAGAACATTATGCTAAATTTATACCAATAAAATGCTAGTTAACATCAGTTCGATATAAAAAATAAAGTGATTTTTGATATCAACCTGTTTTTTTTGAAAAATAAATATCAAATCGTACTGTTTTACCAGAGACTTGTGCATTTACCGGCAATAAAGGATTACTTTTTTGTGGCCATTTTACTACAACTCTTTGTTTCGTTCGTGCTATTGCCAACTGAATTAAATCCCGAGCATCATCATCAGGTCCGATTATTTGCTGCAGTGCCTGCATCTCTTTTTTTACTAATGCTGATTTACTACGTTCAGGATGCATAGGATCAATATAAATTACATCAGGATAATTTTCCTCTTCAAGTACTTTAAAATAAGAATAAGCATCGCCAAAATAAAGAGATAGATGTATTTGCTGTTGATCAGACTCACTTCTCCTCGATAATGCATCCGATAATAAAGAAGCCATGACGGCATGGCGCTCTATCATCAATACCTCAGCCCCAAAACTACCTAATACCGCGGCGTCTCGTCCCCATCCCGCAGTTGCATCAATAATTTTAAGTCCAGGACATGGTTTACAAGCACGAACTAAACCTTGTTTTTTTCCTTCTGCTTTTCGCTTACTCCAGAAAGCACTGCTTAATTCAGCCGAAATAGGTGAAAAACCGGGTATTTTCAATGCCAGTTTGTCTGCAGTTACAAAAAGACAAGGATTTGCATGCTTGTCTAAAACAAAATTTAGCTGTTTCGCAAGATTTTGTGCTTTGTCATATAAATTATCAAGCTCATAGCCTACAGCCATAATATCTATCATATTTGCAATAATGAAATATCCGCAACACCTTGCAATAAATCCTGCAAGCACACTAAAAGTGCTAAACGATTAGACTTTATTGTTTCATCGTCAACCATTACCATCACTTTATCAAAAAATGCATCAACAGGCTCCCTCAAGCTCGCGAGTAATTTCAACAGCGCACTATAATCAGCAGAGCGATATAAAGGTTCCACTGCTTGAGCAATATGTTTTATGTGTGTATGTAAAGACTTTTCAACTTCTTCTTCAAGAAGTTGCTCTTTGATCGGAGGCAAAACGTGGTTCTCTGCTTGAGCAAGCAAATTATTTACTCGTTTACATGCAGCAGAAAGAGATGAAGCCTCAGGAAGTGTAACAAACACTTGTAACGCACTTAATCGTTTATCCAAATCATAAAGCCATTCATCTTGACGCGCACGCACAGCATGCACTAAATCGATGCTTAATCCTTGGCCTTGATAATAGGATTGCAGGCGATCTAAGATAAAAAACTTTAATTCATCACATAGATTTGGCTCAATAGATATGGTTGTTCCATAATGAATAATTGCTTGCTCAATCAAAGTACTTAAATTAAGAGGCGCAGGTGTAGAAATGAGCAATCGAACCACAGCCAAAGCATGACGACGCAATTTAAACGGATCTTTTACTCCAGAGGGCTTTTGGCCAATAGCAAAAATACCCACTAAAGTATCAATTCTATCTGCTAAAGATAAGGCCAGACCTAAATCAGACCCAGGTAAACTATCCGCAGAAAAGCGTGGCATGTATTGTTCATTAAGCGCGTGTGCAACAACTTGATCTTCACCATCATTTAATGCGTAATAATAGCCCATTAAACCCTGTAATTCAGGGAACTCCCCTACCATACCCGTTAACAAATCACATTTGCTCAACTGTGCAGCACGTTGCGCTTGGTGAATTTCTAAATGCAGCGCGGGACTTAAATAAGTCATCATTGTTTCAACTCGCAATGCCTTTTCTAATAAGCTCCCTAATTTTGCTTGAAAAACAACATGTTCTGTTCCTGGAATTCGTTGACTTAAAGGTTGTTTCTTATCTTGCCTAAAAAAGAATGCTGCATCACTTAAACGAGCACGCATTACCTTTTCATTCCCCATAATCACTTGTTTAGGATTAGAACTAACAATGTTAGAAACAGTAATAAAATGAGGTAATAATTTTCCTTGTTTGTCTTTTAAAGCAAAACACTTTTGATGTAATTGCATTGATGCAATTAATGATTCAGCCGGAACTTCAAGAAATTCTTTTTCAAAATCAGCCATTAATGCCTGAGGCCATTCTACAATGGATGTCACTTCATCAAGCAAGTTTTCAGGCATAATAGCCGTTGCTTGATAAGATGCGGCCAATTGGTTTACTTGTTCTTGAATGATTTGTCTACGGGTAGCAAAATCAGCAATGACAAATGCTTCTTTCATTTGTGATTCATAACTTTGTGCTGAATGGATAGCAATTTGTTGAGGATGGTGAAAACGATGTCCCCTACTGAAGCGACCACTTTGAATTCCTAAAAGAGTATGCTCTATAACCTCATCCCCATAAAGAGTGACTACCCAATGCACGGGCCTTGCAAATTCATCATCACCCGAACCCCAACGCATAGGCTTTGGAATCGGTAGCACAGTTAAAGATTGGCTGATCAGAGTGGGTAACAAATCTTTAGTTTTATTTCCTTGACTCTGTGTCTCATAGACTATCCAAGCCCCTTTTTCTGTTTCTAATCGGGTCAACTGCTCCACTTCAACACCACAAGATTTTGCAAAACCATGTAATGCTGGCGTAGGTTTGCCTTCCTTATCATAAGCAGCAGCCAATGCTGGGCCTCGCCGAGTATTACTTTGGCTTTTTTGTTCTGCTTGTAACCCTAAAATAATAACAGCGATACGCCTCGGTGTAGCATAACGTTTTACTTGCCCATAAGCTAATTGTGCTTTATCTAACGCAGCTAATAATTGATTGGCAAATTCATCAGCCAAAGGCCAAACCGAACCAGAAGGTAACTCTTCACAACCTAATTCAAAAATAAAATCATTGACCATCACACACCTTTTGATTAAGCATAGGAAAGCCTAAAGCTTCGCGCGCCTGATAATAAGCTTGAGCCACTGCTCTTGATAAATGCCTTACTCGTAAAATATAACGCTGTCTTTCAGTAACTGAGATTGCTTTGCGTGCATCAAGTAAATTGAACGAATGCGATGCTTTAATCACCATTTCATAGGCGGGCAAAGGCAATTGTAACGAAATTAATTTTTGTGCTTCACTCTCATAATAATCAAACTGCTTAAATAACTTTTCTACATTCGCATGCTCAAAGTTATAAGCAGACATTTCAACTTCATTCTGATGAAACACATTGCCATAAGTAATCATTCCGTTAGCTGTATTACTCCAGGGGAGGTCAAATAAATTATCTACTCCCAATAGGTACATTGCTAATCGTTCTAACCCATAAGTCAACTCACCGGTTACGGGTTTACATACTAGACCACCCGCTTGCTGAAAATAAGTAAATTGAGAAACTTCCATACCATTTTGCCAAACTTCCCAACCTAAGCCCCAAGCGCCCAGCGTAGGAGATTCCCAGTTATCTTCAACAAAACGAATATCATCTGCCAAAGGGTCTACTCCTAAAGCACGTAAAGAATCCAAGTACTTATCTTGTATATCCAAAGGTGAAGGCTTGAGTACCACTTGAAATTGATAATAATGCTGCACTCGATTTGGATTATCTCCATAACGACCGTCTGTAGGTCTTCGAGAAGGTTGAACATACGCTGCATACCAGGGTTCAGGGCCTATTGCTCGCAAGAAAGTAGCAGGGTGAAAAGTACCCGCGCCAACTTCCATATCAAATGGTTGTAAAATGACACATCCCTGAGCAGCCCAATATTGCTGCAACGTTAGAATAATATCCTGAAATGTAGTTGGTTTTGTCATGAAGGTCTCAACATAACCTAGGTGCAGCGAAACAGAACCTGGGTTTTTAACACAAATTTTCCGGGCTCTGCTTCGCTGCACCCAGCTATAAATAACACTCAATTAAGTCCGTGCCTACGTCCCGTGGCTTGCCCACGAGATCCAGAGATCTAATCCCAGCGCGAGATTTCTGGATCCCGCGGACAAGGCGCGGGGACGTCGAGATGTGAAGAGTTTACTTAAAAAAGCTTAACTTTGTGCCATTAATATATACAACGGTCTTATGAATTACCAGCGGCTTTTTTAATTAATTCTTGTAAGGATTCCTCGCTCGCAGCACCAGGTATAAATGAAGGTTCAGAACCTGCTTTAAACTGGCCATTTGGAGTTGAAGCAATAATAAATGCTGGAGTACCCATCAAGTGTAATTTTTCTGCCAATTCACGGTTAGCATCTAAAACGGCTGTGACTTCTTTGCTTTGCATGTCCGTTTTTAACTTCTTCATGTCTAAACCTAAAGACTTAGCAGTTGCCATTACGATTTGATCATTCAAACGCTTATCAATAGAAATCAGCGCATTATGCATTGCTTGATATTTACCCTGCATACCAGCAGCTAAAGCAGCCCTGGAAGCAAGCTCAGAGCTCTTACCAAAAATAGGGAACTCTTTATAAACAACGCGTAAGTCACTGTCTTTCTTAAGCAAACTGTCGATAACTGGGGACATTTTTTTGCAATGAATGCATTGATAGTCAAAAAATTCTACTATAGTAACATTACCTTTAGGATTACCCACTACGGTAGTTTTACCTTGGAATAATTGATCGGTATTTTCTTTAATTGCAGATTGAGCTTGTTGCTGCATGTTTTGTTGTTGCTTCTGTTGCAATGCTTGCGAAACTTCCAACAGTACTTCTGGATTAGCTACTAAATAGTCATGCACTACTTTTTCAATTTCTTTCTTTTGTGCATCAGACATAGGAGTCGCAGAATTAGTATCTGCTGCTATTGCAGATGATGCCATAGACACTGTTAGTGCTCCTACTGTTAATAAGCTTTTAAATTTCACGCAGTTCCCCTTATTTAATAGTTAACATAATCCTAGAAAAAGCAGTAGGACTCCACTGCTTTTTCTAGGATATTACCAAAATCCTTTACAAACGGCACCCTAGCATCCACTTAAAAAAAATTCAATAGTTAGGATGTCATTGTACTTATTTTACTGCAGCTCAGGCAAAGACAAAACCTAGATTTTAAGTACAGTCATTAAACCAGGCTGATAACTTATGTTGCAACAGCCAAATTAGCGTAGGCTAAGACAAGCCATTTTACACCATGTCCGCTAAATTTCACCTGAACGCGCGTATGTGCGCCACTGCCCTCAACTGCTAACACCACTCCTTGGCCAAATTTTGCATGAGTCACGTTTTGCCCCAGAGGTAACCCTAATGTTTGGGGTACGGATGAAGGTTTATTTCGAGAAATAACGGGCGATTGAAAACTCGCTTTTACACGAATCTCATCGAGTAACTCCTGTGGTAATTCTCTTAAAAATCGTGAGGGTCGATGATATTCTTCTCGCCCATACTGGCGTCTTATTTCAGCATAAGATAAAATCAGCTTCCGCATAGCCCGAGTCATACCCACATAACATAATCGACGCTCTTCTTCCAAACGGCCAGGTTCCTCCAAAGATTGTTTCCCTGGAAAAACACCCTCCTCCATACCCACCAAAAACACGACAGGAAATTCAAGACCCTTAGCAGCATGGAGCGTCATCAAATGTACGTAACGCTCATGTTCACCTGCTTGCATTTCTCCTGCTTCTAAAGAAGCATGTGCTAAAAATGCATTCACTAAAGGAATGGCTTCCTCTTCTTCTTGCTCATATCGAAATTGTTTCGCGGCATTAATCAATTCTTGTAAGTTATCGAGCCGAGACTCTGATTTATCTCCTTTGATTTTACTGAAATGTGCATGTAACCCACTTAATAAAATCACTGTGGAGAGCTGCTCATCCAGCTCCATTTCTACTGTATTTTGTTGCAATTGCTCGATTAACTCTATAAATCTTGCTAATGCTGAACCTGCACGCTGTGCCATTTCACCCGATTTCAATAAAGTTTTAGCTGCATGCCATAAAGAACATTGTTCTGATTTTGCATAATAACGCAAATCATCAAGCGTTTTTTCACCGATACCGCGAGTTGGGAAATTAACAACACGATCAAAAGCGGGATCATCATCAGGATTCACCAATAAACGTAAATACGCTAAAGCATCCTTTACTTCGGCACGATCAAAGAAGCGTACCCCCCCATAAATACGATAAGCAATTCTTGCACGTAAAAGCGCCTCTTCTAAAACTCTAGATTGTGCATTTGACCGATATAAAACAGCAATTTCATCCGTGCTGGTACCTTGATTGATTTCCATCATAATACGTTCACAGACGAAACGTGCTTCATCCAGCTCATTAAACGCACTATAAACAAGAATTTTTTCTCCAGTTGCTCCATCAGTCCATAAATCCTTTCCCATTCGGGAGTGATTATTGGTAATTAGAGCATTTGCCGCATCAAGTATGGTTGTTGTTGAACGATAATTTTGTTCTAAGCGGATAACCTGTGTATTTTTAAAATCTTGAGTAAATTGTTGAATATTCTCAACCTTAGCGCCACGCCAACCATAAATGGATTGATCATCGTCACCTACGGCCAAAACAGCGGTATGTTCGCCAGCAAGAAGACGTATCCATGCATATTGAATCGCATTAGTATCCTGAAATTCATCAACTAAAATTGCTTGAAACCGTTGGCGGTAATGATAAAGAATTTCTGGGTTATCCCGTAATAACTCATGAGCTCGCAGTAACAATTCCGCAAAGTCAATCACTCCTGCAGTCTGACACGCTTGTTCATACGCTCTATAAATAGTCAGTAATGTTTTGCCCGGTCCATAAGATAAGGTATGCACATGCTGTGGTCGTATCCCTTCATCTTTCTGTCCATTAATAAAAGACTGTGCTTGCTTTACTGGCCATTGTTCCGAATCGAGATTTAAAGAAGTAATGACTCGTTTAATCATGCGCGCTTGATCTTCTGCATCAAGAATATGAAATAATTCAGGTAAATGAGCTTCTTTGTAATGACGACGAAGTAAGCGGTGGCATAACCCATGAAATGTTCCTACCCACAACCCCAATATAGGCGTATTTAACATACTGTTTAACCGCGCCCTCATTTCACCAGCTGCTTTGTTGGTAAACGTTACTGCCAAAATACCATGGGGTGATATGTGCTGTTCTGCAATCAACCAAGCAATGCGGCTCACCAGAACTTTAGTCTTCCCGCTTCCTGCACCAGCCAGAACCAATGTATTACCAAGTGAAGCAGTAACTGCTTCACGTTGTCGCTCATTCAATTCTTTAAGAATTGCAGAAAGAGTCATAATTAATTCCAGGAAATAACCGATGGTGTATTCTATTAATAGATTCTTTTTCCCGCAAGGAAAAGAAAATACTAAGGTATCATAATAATTATAATCTTTTTCATCCAACCTGCACTCTAGCTCCATTCTAACAGTTTCTAAAAGTGTTAACATGTATTCAAAAAACGCAATCAATCCAACAAAAAGAAGATCCTAATATGGGCTGACGGATTATAAAATTAAACCTAAAAAAACAATTGACCTCTATTACAAAAGTCAACTGATTTTTTTAGGTTTATATTGCTTTCAAGCGCTTCACAGCGCAAAATAAGGCAATATGACAAATTTCGCAAAAGGACTAATATGCATTCGCTCTATCCATCAATAAAACCTTATGCACAACATGAATTAAAAGTCAGTGAGTTGCATACACTTTATATTGAAGAAACAGGAAATCCAAACGGACTTCCTGTCATGGTGCTTCATGCTGGTCCAGGCGTTTCTTCGGGAGATGGATATCTAAGACGTTTTTTTGATCCTCAGCATTATCGAATCATACTTTTTGATCAACGTGGATGTGGGCGATCTACACCACATTTAGAACTTCGTGAAAACACAACTCATTTCTTACTTGATGACATCGATGCCATTAGAGATTTTTTGGGATTGTCTGGATTTGTATTATCTGGTGGAGGTTGGGGTTCATTACTTGCATTGCTATACGCGCAAAAATTCCCGCAACAAATCAAAGCATTACAATTGCATCAAATTTTTTTAGGAAGACAACAAGATTGTGATTGGTTTTATAAACGCGGTACCAATTTATTTTATCCTGATTATTGGCAAGAATTTACAAGTAGTGTTCCAGATAATATGCTGAATGAAATTCCACAATACTATGCCCATTGTTTACAAGGATCAAACGAATTAGCACGTATGAGCGCGGCGAAATCCTGGGCGTTATGGGAAGCTCGGTGCAGCAGTTTACAACCTCATTTATATGTTATTGATCAATTTAGTGATCCTCATTTTGCTTTAACTCTTGCAACCTTAGAGTCTCATTATATGAAAAATCACTTTTTCATTGAAGAAAATCAAGTATTGGCTAATGTTCACAAGATAAGACATATTCCAACATACATTGTTCATGGACGCTTTGATTTAATTTCTCCTTTAGCTAGCGCTTTTGAACTTCATCAAGCGATACCCGCATCTAATTTAAGGATCGTTCGTGATGCAGGACATTCAGATAGAGAATCTGGAATTATTGATGCTTTAATTTATGCAAGTAAAGAGATCTCCAAACAAGGGCTCGATGCATGCTAGTTGTAATTCAAAGAGTATCTCATGCTCAAGTAAATATTGCTGATGAAACTGTAGCTAAAATTGATCAAGGATTACTAATACTTTGTGGTTTTGAACCTAATGATACAGAACAGAATATCAATAAAATGTTAGATAAGTGTATTAATTACCGTATTTTTGAGGACAGTCAAGGCAAAATGAATTTAAGTCTTAAAGAAGTCAATGGCGGTTTATTATTAGTACCTCAATTTACGTTAATGGCAGACACCCAAAAAGGCTTGCGTCCCAGCTTTTCAAACGCAGCACCCCCAGAACTTGGGCAGCAATTATTTGATAATTTACTTACTCGCGCCGCGCAAGTCTATCCAAAGATACAAAGTGGATGTTTTGGCGCCAACATGCACGTTCATTTATGTAATGATGGTCCAGTAACTTTTCTATTAAAGTTTTAACATATATCGAGAGTAGAATCATGCCCTAGATTGCTCATCTTTCTTATTCACGTTGAGCTAACTGAATAGTTTGCAAGAGCAGTAAACTCGTGTAACATCTCTAATAAAATAAATAATAAAAAAAATCATGCGATTCATCTCAGTTATCAGTTTTACTAGTAGTCTAATTTTATCTGGTTGTGTTTGTAAAGGAACTAATCCCGCAGATCCTTTTGAGCCTTTTAACCGCAAAGTATACAAATTTAATACCGCACTTGACCATTTATTTTTAAAACCCCCAGCAAAAGTATATAGAGCCGTAATTCCTGCTCCTGTCCGTAAAAGCATCAATAATTTTTACAATAATCTCGATCTTATTCCTACTGTAGGAAATGATCTCTTACAAGCACAAGGAAAATGGGCCATTCGAGACTCGTGGCGATTTATCATAAACTCTTCTTTAGGTGTAGGTGGCTTATTTGATGTAGCGAAAACCTTTGGTTTACCTCCTCATTCAAATGATTTGGGTCTTACATTGGCCAAATGGGGCGATAAAAATTCTCCTTATCTTGTTATACCCTTTTTAGGTCCAAGCACACTGCGCGACGGAGCTGGATGGCTTTTCCAATTTGCGTTGTACAGCCCTTATGTTTATATTAATGATGATGCAGTCGTCTACAGTTTGTTAGCACTTCGTTATATTGATTTGCGCTCCCAACTATTGGATACAGATCGCATCATGGATGAAGCCCTAGATAAATACGCGTTTATGCGCGATGCATATTTACAATATAGAAATCATCTTATTGCTGGCACTGAACAGGATTATGGGGCTCCTTATGTTGCCAATAAAAAAGAAGAGCAGGAGGCTGCTGCAGAAGTTGGGAGTGATTATGTAGATGAATAACTACTCAATGATTATCGGTCGGCGTTCAGGATACGATTATTGAGCGATCGTTATCCTCTGCAAAAGCAGCCGAATCTTGGTCACAAGTTAAAAATTTATCTACTACGATAAATTGTCTCAAGACAACTTAAAAAATCGCCGGCAATATCCAAATCTGTTTCGGCTTCTATTTCACGCAAGCAGGTCGGACTTGTAACGTTAATTTCGGTTAAATAATCTCCAATCACATCAATACCCACAAAATATAAACCCTTTGCCTTAAGAGTAGGAGCAATTTGTTCACAAAGCCATCTATCTCGAGCTGTGATAGGGATCACTTCTCCTCGAGCTCCTGCGGCCAAATTTCCCCGTAAATCTCCTTCAGCAGGTATACGAGCCAAAGCATAAGGAATCGGTTGGCCATTAATTAACAAAATACGTTTATCTCCTGTTGTCTTTATTTCATGAATATAACGTTGAGCAATGATGGTTTGTGTTTGGTTTTTAGTTAAGACCTCTAAAATCACTGCCAAATTTTTTCCTTGTTCTTCGACATGAAATACTGAATTTCCTCCCATTCCTTCCAAGGGCTTAAAAATCACCTGTCTATGCTCTTCCCAAAATGCTTTCAATTGTTTTATATTTCTAGAAACAAATGTTGTAGGACAACATTGTGGAAAATTCAAAGTAAAAAATTTCTCATTGGCATCACGTAAAGCCTGTGGATCATTTGCAACTAAAACACCTTCATGTGCCGCAAGCTCCAAGAAATAAGTAGTGTAAATATATTCCGTATTAAAAGGAGGATCCTTGCGCATCAAAATGATATCAAATGCACTTAGAGGCTTTTCCCCTAGATTTGTCATCTTTGCCCAATCGTTACTGTACAAATCACCAATACGTAACTCATAGACTTGAGCAAAAGCTCGCCCTTCTTTGCAGAATAAATCTTCTTGGGTAAAAACAACACAAGACCATCCTAACTCTTGCGCTCTTTGGAGTAGAGCAAGAGAAGTATCTTTATGAGGTTTTAATTGTTCTATTGGATCGAGTAATATCCCTAATTTCATTATTCACCTCCTATTGCTGCAATTTCCTTTGCTGCAGCAAGAGCTGCTAAACGAGCGATAACACCATAAACATAAAAACGATTTGGATAATCCACTTCAGTCAAGTCATCACAAGGCATATTACACGCTTGAGCAAAAGCCAAAGGCTCAAAATGCATTCCTGGTGCATTCAGATTTTCATCGATACCACGTTCTTTATGAACTCTATAAAATCCACCAACAACAAACTGACCAATCATATAAACTACTGGCTCGGCAACAGAACCATTTGGCATAGTTTCAAAAGTATATACACCTTCTTGAACAATAACTCTGTCTACTTTACGCCCTCCTTTACTTGCCGACATCCGAGTGCGTTGTTTTCTGTTGAGTAAGCGAACTTCTTCTGCATTATGCACCATCATAACACTCATTCCATAAGTGCCATTATCAGCCTTAATGACAACAAATGGATTCTCTTTGATGCCATAAGTCTCATATTTATCTTTCATTAAGGTTAAGATTTTATCCACTTCAATGGCTAATTTATCGATACCTTCTTGTGCCATAAAATCAATACCTTCTATAGCACTAAAATAGGGATTGATTAACCAAGGATCCATACCGACCAATTCAGAAAACTCGTTAGCTACTTCATCATAAAAATTGAAATGATTGGATTTTAATCTTGAAAACCATCCTAATTGTGCTGTAGGTCTTATTTTTTGCTGTATATCTTGTAGAATTTCGGGGACACCTTGAGATAAGTCATTATTTAATAAGATAAAACAAGGATTAAAATCGGCTAAACCTACACGGTCACCCTGACGTTGTATCGGTTCAAGCAGTAAAGTTTCACCGCTTTCCAGAACAACTTCCTTGGGCTCAGTTATTTCTGGATCTAGGCTGCCGATACGTAAGATAAAACCAGCCTTTATAAAAATCGTCTTTAATACATTAAGACTTTGTAAATAAAATTTATTACGAGTGTGACTTTCAGGAATCAATAAAATCCGAGTACAATCAGTAAGATAATCGATTAATACAGACTGTGTTGCCTGAATGCATAATGGAAGAAACTCAACATTTAAATTATTAAATCCTGCTGGAAACAAATTGGTATCCACAGGAGCTATTTTAAAACCAGCATGCCGTAAGTCAACAGAAGATGTTAATGGCGGAGGAGTTTTTTTCCATTGATGCCTAAACCAAGTTTCAATGGCAGCAATTTGATTTAAAACAATTTTTTCCACATGAAACAAAGGTCCAGAATGTGCAGTAGTCAAATGAGGAACAGGAATTTCATCTGCATTCATACTTTTTCTCTTATTATTTTTTCAAAGATGTTACCGAGGTTAACATAGAAATAAAAGATCTTATTAATTTTCTGTTATCATATATTGCAGTTATGTAAATTAAATTCACAAACAAATCAAAGGAACCTCTGTTTATGATTAATGAACTAGCACAACAATTTGCTGCACAAATACAAACTTTTCTTTATCTTATGACCTTAATTAATGGCATTTTACATTTAATTTTTGCTGGTGCTGTAGCACATGATGCTGGAAATATGAATCAATTAGGACAACGACCTGTTCTAGTTTCTGCAGCTACTTGGGCATTTACAACCTTAATAGGTGGTGTATTTATAGCAGCGATTTATTGGTTATTACATCACTCCACATTAACAAGACCGGTAAGAGAAATTCGTTATGATAAACCCTAATATTAAAACAATAAATGTGCATGAACTTAAAAATAAAATGAAAAATTATCCTGATCTTTGTTTAATTGATGTGCGGGAATTAAATGAATGGGAAGAATTTCATATACCAGGCGCAATTCATATACCCAAAGACAGTATTATCTCCTCCATTGAGTCTAAAATTCCTAATAAAAATCAAGCCATTTATTTGCATTGTAAAGCAGGAGTAAGATCTTTATACGCAGCCCAATCCTTAATAACCTTAGGATATCAAGAAGTTTATTCCGTTAATGGAGGAATACTTGAATGGGCCTCATCTGGCTATCCTATAGAGAAAATACATAATTTCTAATTAGTCTTGCCAGAGAAAACGATGAAATTTTTTGGAATTAGTGTCTGTAACACCAATTCCAATTTTTAGGATATTCATACCTAGTATCCGTTCAGGTAATGGCGTCTTAAGTATGAAGTCTATCTATTATTTAGCGGCTGTATGTTTGTATTGGTTGCTCTTCAGGATCGTTGCGGAGATCAATCTTAGTTGCGCCGCCCTTCTCTGCAAATAAACCAAAAGTCTGCGTTGCTGGTTTCTTATCAGGTTCTTTAGCTAACTGCTCCTCTTTAGCGATTTTCACTTGCTCTAACTGCAATGCATTGATTTTTTGTAGCAAATCAACGAGTACTTTTTCAACTTCATATCCTCTAATTCTCTTTTTTGAAAAAATCTGCTGGCGATCTTCTAAATAACCATTTCTGGGATTAGAATCTAAATATACATGTGCATGCATAAATTGACTTAGTGCATTATACATGTCCTGTAAATCTTTTGAATCTGGAAAATTGTCTTTGGTAAGACTCAATGATGTTGTTAATGAATTAAATAAATTACTATTCGTTGGACGCAGAAAAACTGGAGTGACAACACCTTGATAGCTTTCATCAATTTGATTCCAAACATAAAATGCAGCTGCATTAAGAATACAGGTTTTATTTTCAATGTCTGATCGATTAAGACCTCCTATGACAGCAAGAAGATACTTACACTGTGTGGCTCTTTCCGGATGAGTTTTATAAAGAGTTCTTAATGCGGTTTTTAAATCTTTCTCATAAATCTTATGATGTTTTAATTCGGTTGCTATACTTTCCTTAATATATTTTTCCAATGATTTATATGCTACATACTGAAAACCCATTTCTGCTCTCCTTAAACTCCATGAATCGGGAATTAGTAAAATTTACTCCAACGACCGAAGTGTAAACCAATTCATCAATACAGTCATGCATTTTCTTTTTACTGCTTACTTAATTTTTAATCTTTAAAAATCAATAAGTAATCATCATAAATTTATAGCTAAAAATTCGAAACTCAACGTACTTAGAAGATAGAAAAAACTGATGAGGTCTTGTTTTTTAATCGCTTTTGATTACCCTATCTACTCGTTTCAAATCTTTTGTCCCTTGTAGGATTATTTATGCAAAATTACATCTGTGCGATTTTTTTTATTTTAGGTTGTATTTCAACTTATGCTCAAACAAATCAACCCAAGTTGATCATACAACTAGTCATTGATCAGTTACGTGGTGATTTAATTTACCAACATCAACAACAATTTGGTAATGAGGGATTTAATTATTTATTAAACCATGCTCTTGATTATCATAATACACATCACCCACATGCCAATACAACAACTTGTGCTGGCCATGCCACAGTTGCCACAGGAAGTGTTCCTGCATTACATGGTGTCATCAATAATGAATGGTATGACCGAAAAACGCAACAAATGGTCTATTGTATGGAAGATTTAAAAGCCAACATCCTCCACACTCCCCACACCCATATTGCCGTACCAGGTCGTTCACCTAAAAATTTATATACTTCTACTTTGAGTGATGAAATCATATTGTCTCAAAAAGGACGTGCCTTTGGAGTCTCTTTAAAGGATCGCGCCGCAATTACCTTAGCTGGTCATGCGGGTAAAGCATTTTGGTTTGATACAACTAATGGTGGTTTTGTTACCAGCGATTATTACTACATCCAATACCCTCAATGGGTAAAAAATTGGAATAAAAACTATCATGCTCAAGATTTTGATTGGAATCTGAGTCGTCCTAAATCAGAATATCAAAATGCAAACTCTCCAGGATTTCATCATGAGGATGAGCTTTTTGGACAAACTTTTCCACATCATGTAACTCAAGCCCCAAATCCAGAATACTTTAAATTCTTATCAAGAACGCCTAAAGCAGATCAATTAACTGCTGATTTTGCAGAGCATCTTTTAATCGAAGAACAATTAGGCAAGTCTTCTGATAAGACCGATTACCTCGCTATTAGTTTTTCCGCAGTAGATGCAATTGGTCATCAATTTGGCCCTAATAGTCTTGAGGCTGAAGATAATTTACTTGAATTAGACAAAACATTAGCACATCTTTTTGCAGTCGTTGATAAGCAAGTTGGCTTAAATAATACACTCATTGTACTGACCGCCGATCATGGCGTAAACGACGGACCAACCTATCTTAAAGCGCATCATTTTGAAGAAATTAATCCAATTAACATTCCTGAAATGGAACAATACATCCATAGTGTATTAAAAAAGCAATATAAGCTCCCAGAACAAGCGCTCATGTCTATCACGCCCCCTTTTATTTATCTCAACAATAAAATAATGACACAACAAAAACTTAAGCTGGATGAGGTAAAACATTTTCTAGCTCAAGCCTTAACTTTAAAACCTGGCATATTTAAAGCATATGCACTGCCTATTACCCATCTCGAAAAAGATTGGCTTAGTGCTAAAGTAAACAAAATGTACTACCCTTATCGATCTGGAGATGTTTATATTGTTCAACCACCCAATCAATCTTATGGTTTAAAATATAAAGATCGAGTCGCTCATGGTAGCCCTTGGCAATACGATAGTTATGTGCCTTTATTATTTGCACATCCATCCTTTACACCACAACGTATTTTTCGACCGACTTTCACAACAGATATTGCACCGACCTTATCTGCATTGTTGCTGATAAAATATCCATCTGCAGCAGTCGGACAACCTTTATCAGAAGTAGTGCACGCCTTTAATTAACGTGAGTTCGACATAAAAGGTATAGAAATGCTTTTTATGTCGTTAAACAAGCGCTAATTTACGAAGCAGGAAACCCCAATTAAAGATTGAATTTGACCTAAAAAACCTTTACTATTTGCATGAAATTTCTAGCGATATCATCATGAACAAACAAGCAATAATTATTGGGATTTCAGGCCCTTCTGCATCAGGTAAAAGTCTTTTAGCGAATACTATTGTTAGTGAGTTAGGTTCAGAGCAAGTAGTAGTTATCTCTGAAGATGCTTATTATAAAGATCATGGCCATTTGCCTTTTGCTGAAAGAGAAAAAGTAAACTACGATCACCCAGACTCATTTGACCATGCTTTGCTTTGCGAACATTTGCGTCAGTTAAGACAAGGTAAGGCAGTTGAAATTCCTATTTATTCTCACTCTCAGCATCTTCGTTTACCTGAAACAAGAACTGTTGGTCAACACGCCATCATTGTTCTTGAAGGAATTTTGCTCTTTAGTGATAAGGAGTTACGTGACATAATGGATATTCGAATTTTTATGTCTACTCCTCTAGATGTATGTTTAACCCGACGTTTAAAAAGAGATGTTGTTGAACGACATAGAACCTTTGAATCTGTAGTACATCAATATGAAACAACTGTACGCCCTATGTATTTGCAATTTATTGAGCCTTCAAGCCGCTATGCAGATATCATTGTTCCTCGTGGCGGAGAAAATAGAATTGCTATAGAAATGATTCAAGCTAAAATGCGTGAATTATTAGCATCACACACTAATTAGAACTATGGGAGAAAATGGTGGGATTTTTAGCGGGTAAAAAAGCACTCATTATTGGTTTAGCAAGTAATCGCTCAATTGCTTACGGCATTGCCAAAGCATTTCATGAACAAGGAGCTGAGTTAGCATTTACCTATCAAAATGAGCGTTTACAAGATCGTGTGGAAAGCATGGCGGCTGAATTCAATTCCACACTAACCTTTCCTTGTGATGTAGCCCATGATAAAGAAATCGAAGATTTGTTCTCCAATTTACGTAAGCACTGGAATCAGTTAGATATTCTCATTCACTCGGTTGCTTATGCTCCAGCAGATCAAATTAGTGGCGATTTTGTTGAGTCTTGCTCACGAGAAGGCTTTAAAATTGCCCATGATATTAGCGCATATAGCCTTATTGGTCTTGCGAAAGCAGCGTTACCTATGATGGAAGAAACCCAAGGTTCTCTTTTAACACTCAGTTATTATGGTGCGGAAAAAGCAGTGCCGAATTACAATGTAATGGGAGTAGCAAAGGCTAGTTTAGAAGCTTCCGTACGTTATTTAGCAGCAAGTCTTGGTCGTAAAGGGGTAAGGGTGAATGCGATCTCAGCAGGACCGATTAAAACTCTTGCGGCTGCAGGTATTAAAGACTTTCGTAAAATTCAAAGTGCTTATGCTCAAATTACTCCACTTCAGCGAAACGTAACTATTGAAGAGGTAGGTAACACAGCCGCATTTCTATGTTCTAATTTAGCTTCAGGCATTACTGGCGAAGTAGTTCATGTTGATGCGGGCTATCATGCAGTATCTACTATGTGTGATATCGGTTAATTCCGATCGTTACTCTCTGATTCATAGCCCTGGTTGCTTGCCTGTGGAAGTAGGCCCGGGCCTTAACTTAGTAGCATTAATCGATACTGCGTACTTTTTGCGAGATTTTTTCGCAACCTGAGCTCAAATTTGACCGCTTGTGCTCTATTCAGCATGGGATACCTGAGCTATTACATAATTGTTTCTGTCCCCGCTGTCAAAAAAGACATGATCATCTTAAACTTGGAGATTTCTCTACGCAATCTAGAACAGAAGGAGTAGCTCCTGTCGTTTTAAAAAAGCGCAGTTCTCTATTGATCAATTTAGATGATAATAAATGCTCTTGCTCTTCTTGTGAGTCTTGATTAAGCCCTATCAAATCAAAATATCGCGCAATTTTCGAATCTGAAGCTTTTTTTGCATAATCCATGGCATTTAGGCCATGTATATCTGTTATCTTTGCATTAACATCTGGTTGCTCTAATAAAAATAAAACACTTTGGTAATCTTCCCTACGGACCGCTTGGATTAGCAAGGTTTCCCCCACACTATTTTGGTGATTAATGTTAATACCAAGATTCATTAAATGTCGAAAATAAATATAACGATTTTTTCTTTCATCAGAAGAACATTCTTTTTTAAGTAGGTGAAAAAAAGGCGTCTCTCCTTGTGCATCTTCCAACTTCAAAGAAGCACCTGCGTTTTGTAATAATTGAATTCCTTTAATATTTAATGTGCTCATCATCTGAGCAAGTGGAGAAATACCAGAAGGCAAAATCACATCAGGTGACGCTCCGAGTTGCAAACAATCAGTCAAATCCTCCATTGCCTCATTTAAAATGGCAGACGCTAATTTTGATTGCAATTGTTCTTGGGGTGAGAAAAATGATAATTGCTTGGTTTCTTTAAGGATATCAATTGGAGTCATTTGAAATGCATTTTTTACTTCTGCAAGCTCTGGAGAAGCAGCTTGCAGTAGGCGATAAATGCCGTGATTCTTTATTATCGCAGCAATATGCAAAGAGGTGTTTTTATCTTCATCCATTGTTTGAGGATTCAAACCTTGGGCAAGTAAATAACGGACACTGTTAATTTTACCATGTCGTACAGCAAAAAGGAGATGCGAGTCATTCAATAGTTTGCTTTCTGAATCCTCTTCCGAGCACAAAGCAAGTTGAATTAATTCAGGGGAATCCTTTAAAATTGCTTGTTGGATGACTGAATTGATTTTTTTAGGATACGATTGCTCTACGCTAGGGAATGTTATCAGAGTTAACTTAGCAGAGTTCATTGCAACATCAAGGGTGTTTTTATCTAAATATTTCCCTGCTTTTTGAATACAAGCTTGGCGCATTTCATAAATAGTAGATAATTTAAATGGATTACTTTGTGCTAATCCTCGGGAAAAATATGCATTATGAATGTCATTCTGGGATTCTGACTCAACTCGAGAAGCAAGGCATAAATACTTCATGGTAAATTGGAACGCTGCCGAAGCTTCAAATGCTTTATGTTTTTCTATTAAACAAAGAGCTGCTTTAAAATATAAGTTGGCAATAATCAAGTAGGCAGGAGTGCCAAGCCACTCAGCCTCTTTTTCAAAAACAGGTAACATGTGAAGCACATTAAAGAATGCCTCCTCATCTTCTTCTTTAGAAGACATTTGCATGGAACATTCATGTGCATAAGTCTTAAAAGCATGATATGAATGATACGCTATTGCACGCTGTAAATAATACTCTTTTTTTTCAGAGGGACTTAATGATAGGTAATAATTGAGATAGCCTAAAGTGATCTCCATGTCACTTAATCGGGATGACTTCTTAAAACGAAATTGTGGAAGATTTTTTACACGAATGGCTTCGCGTTGCGCTTCCCAAAATGCATCAAAATCAGGTAAAGCTATTATTTTGCGAATCGTTGGATGTTGCTGACAAAACTCATTTAATTCTGTGAGTTTTAATGGGGTTAAACTGGATAAGACCTCTCCGTGATTCAAATCATTTGAGTCTTCAACAAAATTTTCCAACCGCACCTTAAGTGCCAAAAGTTTAACAGCTTGATCATTTGTCATAAAATACCGAGCCACAAAATTTGTTCAAAATGTATCATAAAAAAACAATTTATGTCAAGAATGGAATAGTTCACATCCTTTCAGCATACCTCGGATTTCGCGTCTACATCAAGCGATATTCTTTCCGACATAGACTTGCTAATTAACGTAAGTTCGATATAAAAGGTATTTCTATGCCTTTTTATGTCACTAAAGCGATCTGGTTTAAATAAAAGCAGTTCGATATAAAAAATAAATTTATTTTTTATATCGAACTGACGTTAATTAAACTTTATAGTTATTTCTGGTGGAGTAATTTGCGATGGATTATTTTCTATTATTTGCTCTTCAGACAAATTCATATCCACGATTTTTTCTTTTTCCTTGTCTAATTGCTCCTCCTCTGATTTTAAAGGATCCTTTGTTTGCCAATCTTGATCGAGCACTGGTACTCCAAGCTTTTGCATCGAATTATGAACACGAGTTGGTATTAACTCATATGCTAGCTTTGATTCTTTGCCCATGGCCTTACTTTCAGTTTTAGCGGTATTATAATCAGTTGCTAAATCTCCATGTTGTATACACCTCTCTAAGTATTCATCGAGTGCTTTTTGATTGGTGTTTACCGGATTTGTTACAAATCGCATTAATACATGATTGAAATAATTCACCCTATCCAATTTAACAGCAGCTTCATAAGCTTTGGCAAGCTTATCTTCCATGCCTTCTTGCAACTCTTTCTCAGTGATTAAATCCAATATTATCGGTCGTAGCTTTTGTTGTATATCTAATTGGAGCTTAAGCTGAAGATGTTTCTCAAACCCCGAATTTCCCTTAATGGCATGAAGAGTATCGTACATCGCTTCGACTTTTTTTGAAGGATCTTCTTCCGCCATTTGTATTCGAGTTTGATAATGCTCAATTAATTTTGTAGCAAATTTAAGATTGCTGCCAGAATAGCCCGCACTCATACGCTTTATATCGTTCATATTAAGATAGTCTGTATCCATGCTAAAAGGTGCGCGTTCTGGATAGATACTGTTTTCATTAATTTTTTGTAATTCTTCTTTTGAAATAATTAATGTATTGCCATTAAATTCACAAGATTCTACACCTGCGCTTTCAAGAATATTAATAAGATGGCTGCGATTACATTCATTAAAGGTTAAATGCATATCATTACCGTGCTCTTCAATAGCGGTGATCCGAATTGTATTTCTTGTGGTCCATGGATTTCGATAAGGACGACCGTCATCAGAAAATAGTACCGGATTATTAGCGAGCTTTTCTAATTCTAAGGCAGGTTTTATCTCATTTTGATGGGTTATAAATCGCTCACCAGTCATGGGCTTTCCATTAATAATAGGAAAGTTTTTAAACATTGTCACAAACCGATTATTGATAGTTTCCTTGATAGTCTCAGCATCTACTTTTAATTTTATTAATTCACTTTTCTGACTTTTTAAGGAGGTCAATTGTTCATTTTCTTCTCGTTTTAACGATCCCCGCTCTAATTTAAGTCGCTCAAGCTGATTAATCTTTTCTTGAGTAGAGACTAGGTTCGCAGTATGAGTGCCAATAATGTTATCCAACATTACATTGATTCTTTCTTGATTATTTATAAGATGAACAATCCCATCAAATTTAGTATCAAATGAAGAGTCTTCGACAAGACTTCGATTTCTACCTTGATTATGGCGAGAATGGCGTTTTACTCCAATAGGAACCATACTGAGGCGGGTATCAAAATCCATTTTATCGCTACTCATAACCACCTGATCAAATATATAGAGTTCTTTACCTCCAATAATGGCTTTGTTTTGATTATAGGCACCGATAAAATCTGTATCATTACAAAGAAAGGAAAATCCTACTTTGTGGCCAAAATCATGGAGCGTCGTGTCACAATGTAACCCATTTCCTACTGGAGTAATGGTAGAATGATGTAAATAAGGATCTCCGATAGTTCCAATTTTTGTTATTCCACTAGGCACTATAATTCTTTGTGTTTCACCTTGCGCGAATTCTTTCATTAATTGAATATCATCAAAAGGAACATAGAGCGCAACCTTGCCCTTATGGTTAACCATGGTCGACTGGGTAGTGGTAAAACCAAGAATTCGAGCAATATTTAATGCAATTGCTTCTCGTTGTACTTCAATAGTTTCACCATGTTTTGGTAATTTAAGTATCCCTTGTGTTTTTAATTCGTAATCCCTTGTATGTTGACGAAAGTCAGTAAAATTAAGATCTGTTCCTTTCGCCACAATGTTTTGAAGTTTTTCTAGGACCACTTCGCGAGGTGTAACAGATATTTTTGCAGTAACGCCACCAGCAGATTCCGCCATTGTGCAAAATTGTACAGGCTCTCCTTGTTCATTAGGTATATCAATAATTTCAAGTTTTGAAATTTTATCGATATTTTTTAGAAGAGAGAGAATACTCTTACATTTGGCTTTTTCTTCGCTATTTTCTTCTTTATATTTTTTTTCAAACCAGTCAATGGCTTCTTTGAGTTTTTTCGGTGTCGATATATCTGCATTGGGTAAAATAGTTTTTGTTGTCTCTAATAAAACTTCATATGCCTGCTCTTTTAGTTTGTTAAGCTCCTCATCAGCGCTGATGGGTTGGGGATTAGTTTTTCTACTTATGTAATCAGCATTACGAAGCGATGCCCACAGCTGAATTTCGTCATCCAGTGCATCTTCATCATAAACAACAATCGCTGGAGGAGTTTCATCATTGAACTCTACTGCCTGTTTCGCCAGTACAACAAAAATCTTGAATTTTGGGTCTCCTGGTGTGAGCTCGTTTAGATTTAAGGAATTCTCATTAATATATTCAATAGTTCTATCAAGAAGTTCAGAACGTTCCATATCATCAAGCCAGGACTCTTCAAACTCTTCAGCATAAAGAGTTTGTAAATAAAGCCGCATTAAATTTTTTTTAATTTCGGGATCCATAACACTGTCTTCTATATAAGAGTTACACTTATATCAAGTTTAGTATAAAAATTTCAATTCATGCTCAGCATCAGCAATCAACCTTATGATTCTTATATTGAAATTTTCTCAAAAGCACAGTCCAATGGACGAATTTAGCGTGGTAGGTCTAAAACCTATTTGCTCTTTTGTAGATAAGGTAATAAATAGTGAATATCGAGATCAGTAAACCACTTTAAGGCTTAGGAGTATTAGGCTCATCATTTTCTATAGGAGTATCTTTAGGGCCTAAATTATGCTTCTGGGCATCTAATTCTTCTTTTGTATCTACAGCGCCACCTATCTGGGTATTACGAATATAGAGCCTCTCAGCTTCTGTATCCTCTGAATCGTATTTATTCTCAACTTCTTTTTCCACATCTGATTTCAGATTTTCCTCTTGTGCCTTTTTATGAATTTCATCCCATTTAGAATTAGACATAATCAACCTCAAAAAAATTACTTAATCAAATTATAGCTCATTTACTCTTATAACATTAGAGCTTCTCATATAATAAAGCGCTTTATCCTACAGCCTAGGTTTCTCGCGGGTAGAAACCTAGAAAAATCCAGAAATAAAAAAATAACTCTAAACAAAAGGTTCAACTTCACCATAATTTTTATAAACAACATCTAATGCTTTTAATGACTCTAATAATGGTTTCATTTTAGCTAAAGGCCAACTGTTTGGACCATCACTTAATGCCTTATCCGGATCAGGATGCGTTTCCATAAACAAGCCTGAAATACCTGCAGCTACCGCAGCACGAGCAAGAATGGGAATAAATTCTCGTTGCCCACCTGAAGCCCCATTATTTCCACCTGGCAATTGCACTGAATGCGTTGCATCATAAACAACAGGACACCCAGTATCACGCATTATCGCTAAAGAACGCATATCTGAAACCAAATTATTATAACCAAAACTCACTCCACGCTCACACGCCATAATCTGGTCATTTCCTGTGGCTTTTGCTTTAGCAATCACATGTTTCATTTCCCAAGGAGCAAGAAACTGACCTTTTTTGATATTAACAGGCTTATTCATTGCTGCTACTTTTTGAATAAAATTAGTTTGTCTGCATAAAAAAGCTGGTGTTTGTAATACATCAACAACACTAGACACCTCCAACAAAGGTGTATCTTCATGAACATCCGTTAAAACAGGAACATCAACTTGTTTTTTTACTTTTTCTAAAATAGACAATCCTTTTTCAAAACCAGGACCTCTATAACTGGATATAGAAGAACGATTTGCTTTATCAAATGAGGATTTATAAATAAAAGGAATTTGTAATTCACTACATACTTCCTTTAAATAACCTGCCGTTTCTAACGCTAATCCTTCACTTTCGATGACACAAGGACCAGCAATTAAAAATAAAGGGCTACTTAAACCCACTTCAAATCCACATAATTTCATTCTTTATTTTTTCCTTGATGTTTCTCTCGAGCAGCAAGTACAAATTGTTTAAACAATGGATGACTTGCTCTCGGAGTTGATGTAAATTCAGGATGAAATTGGCATGCCAAAAACCAGGGATGATCTGCTAACTCTACCATTTCAACTAAAGAGTTATCTGCTGATCGACCAGAGATAACCAGACCATGTTCCACTAAACTTTCAACATACTTATTATTGACTTCATAACGATGTCGATGACGCTCGATGATTTGTGGTTTTCCATATACCTTACGAGCCAAAGTTCCTTCTTCCAACTGACATAATTGCGCTCCCAAGCGCATTGTTCCACCTAAATCAACATGCTCATCACGAAGTTGCTTTGAACCATCCGCATCCATCCATTCACTAATTAACCCAAGCACCGGATATGGAGTATTCTTATTAAATTCAGTAGAGTTTGCTCCTTTTAAGCCAATAACATTCCTAGAAAACTCAATTACAGCAGTTTGCATTCCTAAGCAAATTCCTAAAAATGGAACCTTGTTCTCACGGGCATATTGGATGGATTTAATTTTTCCTTCGATACCTCGCTCACCAAATCCACCTGGAACAAGAATGGCATCGACACTTTCTAAAAGCGATGCACCATGTTTTTCGATAATCTCCGCATCCAAATAAACAATATCAACCTTTGTTTGAGTATGAATTCCAGCATGAAGTAACGCTTCATTAATTGATTTATAAGCATCGTTCAATTCAATGTATTTACCAACCATCGCAATTTTGACAGTCATAGTTTGAATCGCCTGCATTGCCACAACACGATCCCATTCGCTTAAATCAGCTGGTTTTACATCCAGTCCCAATTTCTTAACCACAATATCATCTAAGCCATGCTCGTATAAGACTCTTGGAATTTGATAAATACTTGGAGCATCTTCAAGAGGAATAACCCCTTCTTTCTCAACGTTAGTAAATAAGGCAATTTTAGCTCGATCAGCCATAGGCAATATTTTTTCAGATCGACAAATCAAGATATCGGGTTGAATCCCTATGGAACGTAATTCTTTCACCGAATGTTGGGTGGGTTTTGTTTTTGTCTCACCCGAAGTAGCAATATAAGGAACTAATGTGAGGTGTATAAATAAAGTCCGTTGTGAACCTAATTCAATGCGCATTTGGCGAATAGCCTCAAGAAAGGGTAATGACTCTATATCACCTACAGTTCCACCAATTTCTACCATAGCCACATCAAAATCATCAGCACCTAATTTGATGCATCGTTTGATTTCATTAGTAATATGAGGAATGACCTGAACCGTTCCACCTAAATAGTCGCCACGCCTTTCTTTTTTAATAACCGTTTCGTAAATCTTTCCTGAAGTAAAATTATTACGTTTTGTCATGGTTGTATTCACAAAACGTTCATAATGCCCTAAGTCTAAATCCGTTTCTGCGCCGTCATGGGTCACAAAAACTTCACCATGCTGAAACGGACTCATTGTTCCTGGATCAACATTAATATAGGGATCAAGCTTGATTAGGGTCACTTTAAGACCACGTGCCTCAAGAACAGCAGCGAGTGACGCAGCTGCAATACCTTTTCCTAAGGAAGATACTACTCCTCCTGTAATAAAAATAAAATTTGTCATAATTGACCTTGTATCCTGCTAATTTATTGCCAACAAATGCCCCATTCTCTCTTTTTTAGTTTTTAAATATTTGTGACTTTCCTTAGTAGGCTCTATCTCTAAAGGCACTCTCTCAGTAACCTTTATTCCATAACGGTCAACAGCAGCAATTTTTGATGGATTATTAGTTAATAATCGAATTGCTTCAATACCTAAATACTTAAGCACTTGATAAGCAATAGCATAATTTCTACTGTCAACAGGTAGACCCAATTGGTGATTCGCATCAACTGTATCTAAACCTTGCTCTTGCAAGGCATACGCTTTTAATTTATTTGCTAAACCAATTCCTCGGCCTTCCTGGCGTAAATAAATTAATATCCCTCCTTCTTCTGCAATCATAGAAAGCGATTGCTCCAGCTGTTTACCACAATCGCATTTACAAGAGCCAAAAATATCTCCTGTAATACATTCCGAATGAATTCGCACCAAAGGAACTCGATTCACAAATAAAGGAGGTTTAACTAACGCAAAATGTTCTGCTTGATCCAGTTCATTTGCAAATACAGTCATCTCAAAATCACCTTTATTCTGCAAAGGGATACGTGTTGATGCCGCAGCTTTGACTAACACCTCATGACGAATTCTATATTCAATCAAATCCTTGATGGTAACCAATGGAATATCATGCTTTTTAGAAAATGAAATTAATTCATCACGCCGGCTCATGGTACCATCTTCATTAATAATTTCACAAATTACTGCAGCAGGAGTCAAACCTGCTAACCTTGCTAAATCAACGCTACCTTCTGTTTGTCCAGGCCTTTCTAATACTCCTTTTTTCTTGGCCCGCAAAGGAAAAATATGTCCTGGAGAAATAACATCTGTTGGACCACTTTCAGGATTAATTGCTACCTTAATTGTTTCAGATCTGTCTTTAGCTGAAATACCTGTTGATACGCCTTTTGCTGCCTCAATTGATACAGTAAATGCTGTGCCATAAGGCGATTTATTATATTGTGCCATCATAGGCAATTGTAATTTATCAATGAGTTCCTCAGCCATAGACAAGCAGATCAAACCACAACCTTGTCGAGACATAAAATTAATTACTTCTGGAGTTGCATATTCTGCAGCTACAACCAAATCCCCTTCATTTTCTCTATCTTCATCATCCATTAAAATAATCATTTTACCTGCTTTGAGTGTTTCCACTGCGTGTTCAATTGTAACTAATGAATGCTTCATAACGCGACCTCATTTGTTTCATCCTCCCGCCAATCCAAACATGCTATCATGTTGTCGTCCATAGCATGCCAAGAAACAGTATGCGCTCGGCTAAATACCCCACTTTGCTGGTACGCTGAAATTGCACTGTGATCCAAACTAGTGGGAACAATATATAAATAAGTTCGATGAACTAATCCTTCCCGATGTAATGCACTAAAAAGAGCACCACCCGCTTCCACCCAAACATCATGATATCCCAACGTCCCTAAATGCTTTATTACAGCATTTAAATCCATAACCCCATTTTTCTCAGGCATTAAATGAAAAGTACTGTTGGGATAAGAAATTTTCTGCTCATTACAATGAAAAATATGGCAATGAGTCGTAGTTGAAAAAATTTGAACATCTTGATTAAGACATAAATGTCTGTCAATAATTGCAATTGTTTTTTTCTGTTCTTCATTGCCTAAGCGAACATTCATTCTAGGATTATCCAACTGTACTGTTCTAGCCGTAGTAAGAATTACATCAGTAGCAGCTCTCTTTTGATGAGTAAATTGCTCACATAAAGCATTTGATAGAATAACACGTTCTCCTTCAGCTTGACCAATTTTACCATTTAATGTTTGCGCTATTTTAACAGTTACTCTAGGTTTTTGCCTTAAAGTCCAATAAGTATAACTTTTATAAAATTCAGTAATTTCTTCTACTGGATAATGCGTCACCTTGATTCCTCGTGCACGCAGTTTTTCTGAAGAATTATTTTTAGCAACAATTGGATTAGGATCTAAATATGCAAAAATAACTTCCTCAACACCATGATTAATAATCGCGTCCACACAAGGAGGCGTTCTCCCCCAATGATTGCATGGCTCAAGAGAAATATACACGCTAACCCCTGGTGTTTTAGGGGGAATTTGTGTTAACAATAATTGTTCTGCATGCGGAGTCCCTGCACCTCGATGACATGCTTGTGCTATAATAGTTCCATTTTGCACAGCAACCGCACCAACACAGGGATTAGGGGCGCAATGACCTTGCCCAAGACGGGCTTGTTCAAGTGCTGCGAGCAAAAACTTTTTGTGCATTATTGAGTACCTTTATAAAATGCTAGTAACTGCTCTTGCACTTAGCTTGTCATTTCAGAAAGCGGCCTGAGCTAACTAAAAGAAGATGAGTAGTTACAATGCGTGAATGATAACAAATTATTCAATTTTTGAGTAGCCTAATGATTAAATTGAACATTAAGAAAAACATCTGCTGGATTTTGTTAATCAGTATTTTGACTCAGCCTTCTTTAGCTGCTGAACGATTATCGCCTTATTCAACAAACGAATTAGATCAATTAGAAAAAGAATTCGTCCAACAAATTAATCAATCAGACAGCGTAGAGCGAAATCCTTTAGCATCCCAATACATTAATCATGTTGGGAAAAATCTTGCTCAAGCAGGTCATATTAAACCGCCTGATTTCTTTATCGTAAAATCAAATGAAATCAACGCTTTTGCTGGTCCAGGTGGGCATATCGGTATTAATTCACAACTGATTTTAACCACTACCAGTGAAAGCGAACTTGCTGGAGTCATGGCCCATGAAATTGCACATGTGCGTTTACACCATCTCTACAGCATGATAGAGCATCAAAAACAAATGCGTATTCCTATGCTTGCAACGCTGCTTGCTTCCGCGGCGTTGGGAGTAATCAATCCCACTGTAGGAATGGCCGGAATGATGGGGGCCTTATCAGGATTTTCACAAGATAACGTCAATTTTGTCCGATCTAAAGAAAAAGAAGCCGATAGAATTGGCATCGATATGCTGATTAAAGCTGGATATAATCCACATAGCATGGCTGCTTTTTTTAAAAAAATGCAGGAAAACTCACGTTATTATTATACTGCAAATGTACCTGCTATTCTGCGATCTCACCCTTTGGATGGAGATAGGATCGCTGAAGCCGACAGTCGCACGGCATCATTTGCGCGCAAGAAGTATCCTGACTCTAATGATTATGCCTTAGTCAAAGAAATAATTCGTACCTCGGTCATACGTGATCCAAAACGCTTACTTGATTATTACGAACATCAATGCACCAAAAGAACTCCTGCTTATGCCTGTCAATATGGGCATGCACTAGCATTAATTAACACAAACAAATATACCCAAGCCTCTGCAATTCTGACTCCATTATTAGAACAACAGGACAATCTCTATTTTCAAATTGCTATGGCACAAGCTGAAACAGGTTTAACACAATATAAATCAGCGCTTTCTCGGTTAGAGGAAATACAAAAAAATTACCCAGATAATTATGCAGCGCTTATGGCCTATGCTGACGGCTTACTGGCTGCGAACCAAAATGAAAAAGCAACTGCTCTCTTGCTTAAAGGAAGTAGAAAATACAAACAAGATCTTCCACTATGTCGCCAGTTAGCTCGAGCACAAGCTCAAACTCATAAAAAAGGATATGCTTATTTTACTCAAGCCCAATGTTTGCTACTAGAAGGGCAAAAAAGAGCTGCAGTAGCCCAACTTAAAGTAGCCCGTAGTCTAGCGAAAAATGATCCTTATTTATTAGCAAGAATCTCCGCTAAAATTGATGAGATTGTGAATTAAAAGTAACTTGTAAAGAGTCTCTCAGCGAAAGCCCGTCCGTAAGAGATCACCCTCCATCTGAGCTATTACGCCCGCCCTAAGATCAATCTCGAAAATTTTCATATTGGAGGGGCAATTTGATGTTTGATTTTTTCAAAAGAGCGATAGTTTCTTGTAAATCGTCGCGTTTTTTCCCTGTAACCCGTACTTTATCACCTTGGATAGATGTTTGAACTTTGGCCTTGGATTCTTTAATACATTTCACAATTTCTTTAGCTGTGGGTTGATCGATTCCCTGTTTAAAAGTCATGTTTAAAGAAAAAAACTTTCCACTGTGTACGGGGTCATCTTCTATATCAACACCAGAGGCATCAACATTTCTTTTACTACAGTGATTACGGAATAAATCTTCTAATTGTCTGACTTGGAAATCTGATTCTGCGCGCAAAGTAACAGTAAGCTCATTTAATTCAATGCTTGATTCTACTCCACGAAAGTCAAAACGGGTACCCATCTCACGTACTGCATTATCAACGGCATGACGCAATTCAACTTTATCGATTTCAGAAACTATATCAAAAGAAGGCATAAACAACCCAGCTAAGTTAAAAATATAATTGACAGTTCGATATAAAAAATGAAGTGATTTTTTATATCGAACTGCTTTTATTTAGAACTGGATCCCGTATAAATGCGGCGCATTTTACGGGATAACGTTCGTTTAGCGACATAAAAAGGCATTTTTATGCCTTTTTATGTCGAACTCTCGTTAATTTAACAAAAAAAACTATACTGCACCATAGTTATGAAACCTATTCTTTCCTATTGCATCTAATCAAAAAGAATGTTATCAAATTAATTGATTCAAAAATACTCTAATTAGTTATCAACCATACAATGAATTGGATTTATTGTACTCTCTCAAGGATGAGAAAAATGACTAAAGAAAAATATCCATACCACGCATCTTACCAACCCATCCCCAACCAAGCTCGTTTTTGGCTACATTCTGAGGCCTGTTATACTGAAGAAGAATTAAATCAGAGAGCATGGATACTCAAAACTCGTGCTAATTCTGGTATTCATACGGATTATTTAGCCAATCCTAGCTCATGGTTTTCCGATGACTCACAAGCATTAATAAATGTTTATGAACATTCTTGGTTTTATTCCAATGCTTATAAAACACGACATGTTTTAACCAGAGATGATTTCCATGTCCAACCCATTGACAGTCAACGTATGCAATGGCCTGCGTTGTACGATTTAATGCAAAAAACAGGAGATTACTTATTATTAAGAAATAAAGAGCTACATCAAAATCATCTCAATCAGCCCGTAAATTTTTTCTTACTGGATCTCAATCATATCTTGAAAGGAATAAGTCAAAACGCCAACATCAAACAAACGAAAGAACAATTAGAATATCTTACCCGTTATGTTCGTGCTGTAGAAAAAAATATTTCGCCTTTTGTTGGTTCCGATAGATTATTTTTAGCAAACTTTCGCAATGCGATTGAAACCCAGATTCAGCCTCAATTAGCACAAATGCTCGAGTCACAACTATTAAGAGATCGCCTTGGCGAATTATCAAAAACAATCAAACAGTTATCTGCTGACCGAAATAGAATATTGCATTTCGCACTTAATATTAATCCAGTAAACCCTCATTCCTATACTTTTGCCATTGATCAATCCGATGATTTAAAAGCCTACCCGACTCAAGCAGTGAAAGAATGCGGTAAATGCTCTTCTACCGCCCTTATAGAAAGCCCTATATCAACATTAAAATTAACCATCGAACAACTTAAAAATTGCCCTAATTTCGAACTAATTAATATGCAGGATAAAATCTTGGATCATTATGCAAATGCAATATCGGATTTGCATGAACTTGATCAGTTCCAAAAAGTTATTTCACAAACTATAGATCTGTTAGGCCAAGCTGGGGAAGTATATACGGTTTATCAATTTAAAGAACAATTATCTTCGTTGCTTGAGCAAATTGAACTCTTTATTGACGATTCCTCCGTACATATTGATGAAATCATTCAAGCCAATACCCAAGCATACCATAATGCCATTCAGCACGAACAAAACTTATCATTTTTAAAAAAACTGTTAACTTCTGAACAAGAGAAACTAAATACATTCATTCACAATCAAGATACTCTAGCACAATTCCCATCAACAACAACCGATCTCATCAAAACCAATCAAGCTCTAAAAGAGCATGTCCGTCAAGTCATTGTTCATTTAAATGCACCAAAGGTAAAAACAACCAACTTCGAGACAATTGCAGGAAAGACACAAGAATTAAACACCTTGATAAATTCAATGCATCAATGGGTCAAAGTTCAATATGAACTCAAAGGTTTGGAACCTCCTAAAAAACCTCAAGAAATTAAACGGTTATCCCCTTCTCTGTCTTATTCTCAATCTCCTTTGCAATCAAAATCAAATCCCTCATTTTTTCAAGCCTCTCAGCAAAAACTGCCTGCAGATGACATGTGCTTCATAGCCCAACCTTACGAAAATCCTGTATGTCGAACGCCCTATCAACCACTCACCATTACCTCGGGTTCAGAAAATCAGATTGTTCAGGAATGTAGAATACAACCTTGTGAACCCACTAACACCCAGTATTGGGGATTGCTCGCTTTAGTTCCAATTGGTTTCCTTGTTCTTTATTTGTTATATCAATCACGAAATGAATCCGAAATAAACACCGAAGCCTCTGGAAACAAGGAAGATTATGAGCAAATCAAAACTCAAGTTGACGATATATTTATTGAACTACAAAAGGTTAAAGATAAAGATAACTTAGAAACCGAATGTGCGTATGAAAATTTTGTAGAAACATACCGTCAATTAGATAAAAACGCCCAAGCACACAATTATCAAGTTGAAGCACTAAAAGAACTTCTTGACGATTTAAACTATTTCTATAATGAATACTACCAAGAAGATCACTCTACCCCGTTATTAGCTTACATGAATCCGACATAAAAGATATAGAAATGCTTTTTATGTCGCTAAATGAACGTTATCTCGTAAAGCTTGTCCCCAGCGAAAGCGGGGATGCGCAGCATTTATACGGGATCCAGCTCTATTTTCCAATTCAAACGTACAATGCGAGATAGAATTTTCTTGCTCCATGGATATTTTAATTCTAAAATGCTCATTCATTGATCAGGAAGTTAGATAAAATGATAAAAAAATCTTCTTTATTCCTTTATTTTCTGGTAAATACTCTTTCAGCATTTGCTTGGAATACTCCAGATATAAGAACTTATAAATATACGTTTTCCAAAGCGGAAAATTTTAAAGTTTCTTATGCAGATTATCCCAAAGGCCAAGAACAATTTTTTGAACTTCAATTTAAGCACAATGCAACATTACCTCATGAAATTAATACCCAACTTCATGGATTAAAAATATCGGGTAATAATCATAGTGATGATTTATTCATGTATGCCTATAAAAAGGTAACAGGTTTAAAACCCAATACAAATTATCATGTTAGTTTTTCCTTAGAATTTGCGTCCAATGCCATAGGAGGATCTTCAGGGGTAGGTGGCTCTCCTGGTGACTCAGTGTATGTAAAAATTGGAGCTGTCTCCAAAGAACCACAACGCTATGTAGACAATAATTACTATCAAATCGATTTAGATAAAGGAAATCAAGAGCTTGATGGCAAAGATATGCTCCTTATTGGAACCATTGGAGTAGATACTCAAGACTCAATCTATAGACTAAAAACCTTACCCTATTCACCTAATGAAGAAATGCAAGCTAAAATTGCCAACTATACAGTCACTACAAATAATCATGGGGAGATTTGGTTGGTCCTAGGAACTGACTCAGGTTATGAAAGTACTACTACAATTTTTTACACGAACCTATCTGTAACATTCAAGGAACTGCTTCATCCAACCAAATCTCCCCGTCTAAGGCAAAATATTACCAACCAAAGTAAACTTTATACAGTAAAAAAAGACCGATAATTAATGTGATTACAGCGCAAACGTTCAATTTCTCCGATTTGTCTATAGCTTTATTCCAAATTTTATAAACGGTATCCGGACAATAGAGTCTGAATATGCCACCAATAAGTATCAGCCATGCGATGATAGTCACTATAACAGGCCATCCCATAACCCAAACATTATGGCTTATAACCATTAAAAGACCAATAATTAATGTGATAATTCCAACAACCAACATTACAGCTCGTTGTCCCATCAATTCTTTCATTGCTGTTACTACAATGTCGCGTCTTACAAGTAAAAGCAGACTCATAATCACAAAATACCAACCGATTACAGTAGCTAAAAAATTGGTATTCATTTTAATCTCCTAAACTACATCCCCTCTATTTAAATTATAGTTCAATACTCCCCTTAAAACGTGGTGAATAGAAGAAAAACAACTAAACTTAATAATATAAGGTTTGGATCAAGGATTCTTAAAATGAAAGAGCAATTCACTGCACATGTGTACTGTAAAGAAGAAAAAATTGCGACCCAAACCGGAAATGATCTGGAGAAGCTTTATACATGGATGCTAACCCATGTCAATGGAAATTTTTATGACATACATGGTGAAATCATTGATAATCAAACCAATGAAGTGGTTAGAACATTCCGTAAAGCGTCTATGGAATAGGTTAGCCCTATATAACACTGCATGAGCAGCTATTTTACCTAATAAAAAAAACATTAAGGTAATCTTAAGAAAATCATCAAAAAACCACGGGAATAAAATCGAAAAAAATTATTGCGACAAGCAGAGACATTGAAGCTATTGGTAATTGAGAAATTTATTGTTGACGTGGTCTATAATATATATGGACTCTTGATTTGTGAGGTATCGAAAATGAAACGTAAACATCTTAATCCGCTCAAAGAGAAAGGGAAAAAGGAGGCTCTTTCTGAGGAATCATTGCAAAATATTGCAGGTGGGGCCATAGGTAAAGTCGAAGGTCAGGGCCGTTTGGACATGCTACAAGCAAAAAGAGCAGTAAGGTTATCTGCTAGAGACGCTGCGTCAACTGCTGACATTAAGGCACAAATAGCTTCCGCCGAAAAAGCCGATATAAGAGTAAAGGAACCTTTGGCAGATTTTGGAGCAGTTAAAAAAGCTCGGTGAGCAATCATTGCAAATAGCAGGAGTGTTAATAAGACCTCTTTAATGATAGACAAATTATATGTAACGTCTGACGGCCAGGTTTCATGTCTATAAATTCTACAATTTTTGTTGCTGGCTTGTCAAACCAGCAACGGATTTAAGTTGATTTTACCGTTTCAATTTCCTCAAAAATTTTTGTTCTGTCCTATACTTTAATTGCATTCTAATATCGTCAATCAAACTAAGGATGCATCATGAATGCAATAGATGCTTTAAAAAAATCTTCGATTTTCTTCAAACTTAATGAACGTATTTTATGGCGTATTGCCGCTCTCGGTAATGAAAAACAATTTGTGACAGATGATTATTTAATGAAGGAAGGACAGATTGGCGATCAATGTTTTATTTTGATTTCCGGCAAGGTAGAAATTTTCCGCATATTGGGGGATGACAGAAAACTTGTTATTGCCCAGTTAGGACCGGGAGAAATTCTGGGCGAACTGGCAATTATTGATGAACTTCCTCGCTCGGCCAATGTCATTGCATTGGAACCAACCAGTACAATTGCCATTTCTGCCTGGGATTTCAAAGCACAATTGCAAGCTTATCCGGAGATTGCCTTGCAATTATTACCTGTTTTGGCTCAGCGTTTGCGCAAAACACAAGATAAACTTTTTCAGATGCAAAACCATGAGTAACAATAAAGGTTCGATCAAATTTCGTAAAAAAGCGTTAGAACATATTAATAATCCAGTGCCACTGGATGATACACTTCAAGTAATCACTTTAAAAAACTGGCTTAAATTCCTGGTATTAATCTTGATAATTGGAGGATGTTTAATTTGGCTAATTTGGGGAAAACTCTTCATCCGTACTTCTGGAAAAGGAGTATTAATGAGTCTGAGCGGTGACATTGAAACAGTTCAGGCCGCAGAGAATGCTGGTTTTGTGCAACAAATTAATGTGCGTGTCGGACAACATATTCCCAAAGACACCATTTTGGCCACAATAAACAGCGATCTGGCCACACAATTACAGTTGCAAGAAAATTATCTGAAGAAACTCAAGCACGAACAGCAAGTTTTATCTAAACGCGCTGATTTCGTGGTAAAAGATTTAAAAGCCAAACAGGAAGAGCAGATTGTTAAAATTAATGCTAGTTTGCAAGCAGCAAAGGAAAAATTAAAACAGCTCGAGGTATTATTGATTCTTAAAGAAAAAGCAATGAAAAAAGGAATCCTTGATTTACCCAATGTAACTGAAACACGTATTGAATATTACAGATTGCTGCAAGAAATTAACTCCCATGAAGCTGATCTGATTCTTATGCAAAGCAATCTTGTTGAATTACAAGACAAATGGCAAGAACGTCAGAAAGAGCTGGCTCTGATTATTTATAAAGAAGAGCATGAATATCAATTAATAAAAAAACGTTGGCAACAAACCAATCTTGTTAAAAGTCCTACTTCTGGAATTATTGCGGAAATTCGCGTTAAATCAGGGGATTATGTTCAACCAGGGCATCCCTTGATCAGCATCATACCCACGGATCAAAATTTATATGCACTTGTTTTCGTACCAGCCAGCAAAGGGAAATTGATCAAACCTGGTATGAAGGCACAAATCGCACCAGCAATGATTAATAAATTTGAGTTTGGCGCAATAAAGGGAAAAGTTGAATCAATCTCACCCTTACCCGTAACGCCACAAATGATGCTCACCTTGCTAAAAAATCAACAGATGGTCAATGCCCTTTTACCAGAGGAGCCACAATTAGCAGTCCGAGTACTGTTACTAAAAAATCCTGCAACACCCACTGGTTACCAGTGGACCACTTCACAAGGACCATTAATTCACTTAACCCAAGGTACGTTGGTGGATGCTCTGTTTGATGTAGAAGTCAAAAAACCAATTAATATTCTGATGCATTTAACCTTTAAATCAACTGTTCAGGATAAAATAGATGAATCCTCGAAAAATGAGCCAAAGGCGCGCTAAAACGCCCGTCATTTTACAAATGGAGGCAACTGAATGTGGCTCAACAGCACTGGCTATTATCATGGCCTATTATGGTAAATTTGTTACATCAGAAGAAATTCGTTCCGTTTGTAGCGTGTCTCGTGACGGCACAACAGCAATCAATATTGTTAGAGCAGCTCGGCATTATGGGATGAACGCTCATGGTTATAATTTGGATATCGACGAATTAAACCAGGTTGAAGTGCCTTTTATTGTCTTCTGGGAGTTCAATCATTTTTTAATTGTGGAAGGGTATAATCAACAAAAAGTATATCTAAATGATCCAGCGAAAGGTTCAAGAATTGTTGACTGGGACGAATTTGAAGAAGGATATACCGGGGTTGTTTTGGAGATTGAGCCCGGAGAAACATTTATTCGCAGCGGCCAACCTGAACCTGGCACATTTCATTTACTTTGGCAACGAGTAGGGCACAATCAAATTGCGTTATTATTCATTAGCTTGATCACTCTCTTTTTAATCTTACCCAAAGCAGCTATTCCTTTATTCACCAAAATCTTCATTGACGAGCTTTTGACCAATCATCAAACCAGTTTAATTCTACCCATTTTTCTTGGTATTGGCACAGCCACACTCATTGAGATATTACTAATCTGGTTACAACGACAATCGCTAATTCGTTTGAAAATTAAATTGGAAATGATCAATACCATGTCTTTTTTATGGCATCTTTTGCACATCCCCATGCGCTATTTTCAACAACGTTCAACGGGTGACATCATCGATCGCCAGCAAGTCAATGAACATGTATCGGCAACACTTGCAGAAGACGTACCTGATGCATTGGTACATTGCATCGAAATCCTTGCCTACAGCACAATTATTCTAATCCTGAGCTGGCCAATAGGCATTATCGTTATTTTACTGATCGTGGCCAACATCATTATACTGATTAACACCAAACGCTATCTAATTAATTTAAGCCGACGCTTTGCTCAGGAGCAAGGCAAACTCTATGGCATTGAAATGAATGGATTGCAAATTATTGAAACAATCCGAGTAGGCGCTTTAGAAGATCATTTTTTTAATCGCTGGCTAGGTCATTACACTGGTCTTTTGCAATCAGAGCAACGAATCACCTGGTGTAAGATGTTGATTAATTTATTTCCACAATCTATCGGATTTTGCATTACTCTGATTATTCTCTGTTTAGGGGCTTATCTGACAATGATTGGCCAAATTACTGTTGGAACAATTATCGCACTGCAGGCTCTTGCGGGGCTTACCCTTGGTCCATTGAATCAATTAATTGGTTTTATTAATACAATTAATGAAATACGTGGGGATTTGGTTCGTTTGAATGATGTTATGGATACCAAAATTGATTCTCATTTTGAAGTTGAAGACACCTTTAAATCCGATTTTTTACAAAAAAAATCAGATACGATTTTACAGATTCAAACTTTATCCTATAGCTATTCTCCTCTGGATCCTCCAATAATCAATGAATTATCCCTCTCAGTATTTGCGGGACAGCGTGTTGCATTGGTTGGGGCTAGTGGTAGTGGTAAATCGACTCTTGCCCAATTAATTTGTGGTTTGTTTCATGCGAACACAGGACAAATTCTTATTAATAACTATCCACTCGCCCATTTAAGTCGTCAGGCATTGAGCCAATTTATTGCTTATGTCGATCAAAATGCTTTTTTCTTTCAAGGCAGCTTGCGCGATAACTTAACCTTTTGGAACCCTCACATCCCCGATCAAGAAATTTATCCTTTGTTACGTCTGGTGAACCTTGAAGAAGAAATCCGGTCCCGCGGTGGTTTGGAGATGAGCATAACTGAAGGAGGAAGTAATTTAAGCGGTGGTCAATGCCAGCGTTTGGAAATTGTTAGAGCCTTACTGCGAAAACCCCAATTACTTATTTTGGATGAGGCCACTGCTGCACTGGATCTTCATACTGAATCAATTATTTATCAAAATTTCATTGCCCTGAATTGTACCTTATTCATTATTGCGCATCGTCTTCATGCAATACGAAATTGCGATCAAATTCTGGTATTGCACAATGGATGTATCGCTGAACAAGGAACGCATACCGAGTTAATGGAACTTAAGGGGATTTATTATGAACAAGCCAGGATGGAAAAAATATGAATAATATCGAGCAACTTCCGCCTGATTGTGAACGTATTCTTCAGGAAGTTATTAATCACCATGCTCATGCTCATCAATCACTTGATTTTGAAAAACGTTGCCTTGCTTTATGTCAAATCATCGCAAAAGTATCAGGACTAAAATTAACAAACACGACCATTGCTCCAGCCACTCCATTGGAATTGCATTCTTTGCTGAAAACTATTGCACATAATAATCAATTGCATTTACGTGAATTTCGTCTGAAAAAAAACTGGCAAAATTATGATTGCGGGCCTTTTATTGCCCTTTATAACAATCGTCCTTGCGCTTTACTTTATCAGGGTAGATTAGGCTATTTTTTGCTTGATCCGGAAGAAGAAAAACCCCGCAAACTCACTTCGAAAATGGTGAATGAAATTGCATCAAAAGCTTATCTGTTTTGTCCAACCTTGCCAAAAGATAATATACGTATTAAAGATTTATTATCTTTTCTGTTTTATCCTTTCAAAAAAGAAATAACTCACATCATCGTACTACAGTTGTTTATTAGTGTTTTGTTATTAACGATACCTCTCTTCACGGGTTATTTGCTCGACAGCATCATTCCACAAGCGAATATTAACTATTTATTACAGACAACCCTTTTACTGTCATTGGTAATCATGGTGCTTATTATCATTCAACTGATGCAAACCATATTATTCTTGCAACTGACTATTAAAACCCAATACCGCATACAAGTGTCACTTTGGGATCGCCTGCTGCGTCTCCCCCTGCCTTTTTTCCGTCGATTTTCTGCAGGTGACTTGCATTTTCGTTGCAGCGTTCTCAATGCAATTCAGGAGCAACTTCAATCCGGATCGATTCAGGCCTTTGTTACATCACTATTATCCATTTTGAATCTGATTATCATGTTTTCAATTAATACTCAATTAAGCATAACAGTTATTGCCTTCTTGCTAGTGATGATTATTGTAACTTGGTTTATAAATCGCCGAACTTTGCGTGAACAGCGAGAAGTCGTCAATCAAGAAATTCATTTAAATAGCACATTGTTGAGCTTTATTAATAGTATTGCTAAAATTCGTGTTAATCATGAAGAACAGCATGCTTTTCAATGGTGGGGACAATTTTTCAGTGCAAAAATGAAACATCACCGCAATGCGCTTCAATATCAAAATTATTTACAGGTATTCAGTTTAGGGTGGATGGGAATAAGTACCCTGACTATCTACGGTTTAGTCATTTGGCTAGGCACTCAACTCAGCTTTGGACAATTCATTATTTTTAATGCTGCCTTTACACAATTCTTTTCCGCTTTAATTCTATTGGCTAATACCCTGGTTGAATGTATCGAAATAGCGCCGCTTTATCATAAAGTTCAACCTATTTTTCATGAGCCTTTGGAAAAGTCAATTCCTGCCAGTGATGACTCAATTTTTAAGGGAAATATTGTTTTTAATCAGGTCCTGTTTCGTTATCCTCAAAGCGAAAAACCATTGTTTATTGATTTTAATCTAACCATTGAACCTCAATCTTTTGTAGCAATCGTTGGTTCATCAGGGGCCGGGAAATCTACCTTGTTGCGTTTATTACTGAACTTGGAAACAATTGACTCCGGATCGATTAAATATAATGGTATTGATTTACAACAAATCGACATCAACTATTTGCGCTCTCATATTGGGGTAATACTGCAGTCCACTAAAATTATTCCCGGCACTATCTTTGAAAATATCGCTGGACGTAATACGCATCTTTCTCGTGAGGAAGCCTGGGAAATTATAAAGCAAGTAGGACTGGAAGAGGTGATTCATGATTTGCCAATGGGTATAGATACTTTAATTAATGATGGCATACAGACCCTTTCTGGCGGTGAAATGCAACGCATTAATTTAGCTCGTGCCATTAGTGCAAAACCACGTATTTTATTATTGGATGAAGCGACTAGTGCGCTTGATAACAAAGTTCAATATGAAATTCAGCAATTTCTCCATAGCCTCCCTATTACACGCATAGTAGTAGCTCATCGTTTAAGCACCATTCGTCATGCTGATATGATCCATGTCATTGAACAAGGGCGTTGCATTGAATCAGGAAATTATGAAGAACTGCTCCAAGCCAAAGGTGCGTTTTTTCGCATGCTTAAAAGTTAAACTCGCCTGTTCCGCTGCGCTTGGAGAACTACGAAAGAAGCGATTTATCAAAAGAATATTTTTGTAACAGTGATTTGCTCAATCGTCTTAAAAAAAATTATTGACAAAAAAAAGAAAATTTTTATAATTCGTCCCCCCCTGTTAAAAAGCTATTTTAAGGATAGTCATGTCTGAGCCAGAAAAAAAATCCTTATTTAATCTATTTTGGCTGCTCAACTATATTTCTATTGCATCTGTCTCCGCTGCAATTATTACCCCTGCTTTACCGCAAATTCAAACTCAATATAACTTAAGCCCCGGTGCTATTGAATGGGTAATCTCTGCATTTTTAATTGGCTATGTTGTTGGTCAATTAATGTATGCGCCCCTTGCCAATCAATTTGGACGTTTAAAAGCATTACGCATAGGCCTAATGATTAATTTAGTAGGAATTAGTATTTGCTTGTTCGCTATTTTTCAAAATAATTATTGGATACTCGTAAGTGGCCGACTCCTCACTGCACTAGGCTCAGCTAGCGGACTTGCATGTACTTTCATGCTCATCAATGAATGGCTACCTGAGTCACAACGAAAAACTGCTATGGCTTATACCGTATTATCCTTTGCACTAGGCATCGGAATTGCTGTAATGGTTGGAGGAATAATTACCGAATACCTTCATTGGCAAGGATGCTTCTGGTTTCTACTTGCACATGGCATCATCATGCTTTGGGGGACCTCTATCTTTAGTGAAACACTTGTTCATCCTAAACCGATTCATGTTGTAACCATTATTCGGGACTATTACACGGCACTTACATCGGGGCAGCTTGTGATTTTTTCTTTAGTTGTTGGCTGCTGTTCTGCAATATCTTACTGTTTTGCAGCAGCAGGTCCTCAAATAGCCGAAGAGTTATTGAAATTGTCAGCTGCTGAGTATGGCTACTGGAATGGTCTTAATATTGTTGGCATGCTTTTAGGGGGGTTATTAACCAAACAATTACTTGCTCGTTTATCGGCACAGCGAGTCATTGTTATTGGTTTTGTAGGGGTCGCGTTTGGAATCGGTAATCTATTAATCATGTGGTCCATTGCAAGTCAATCATCATTATGGTTTTTCCTGACCACAGCTAGCTTATATTTATTCAGTGGATTATTATTTTCCGGTGGTTCTTTAGTAGCATCAAATGCCCTTACAGATAAAGCCAGTGCTGCAGCCATGATGAGTTTCGTTAATATGTGTTTTGCAACATTGAGTGTCATCGTAATGGGCTATTTGCAAGTCAATCCTTTAGTACGCTTTATTACTATCTTGAGTGCAATTTGGCTACTTACTGTTGTAATGCTAATCACGAGAAGTGCTAAAGAAGGCAAAGAATGCTGCTAAAATAAACTAAGGAATATAAATCCTCTTAAGTGTATTACATATTAATGACAAGTTAAGGCCTGTCCTACTTCCCGTGGCTTGTCCATTGGCTCCAGAGATCTAATCCTAGCGCGAGATTCCTGGAGCCCGTGGACAAGACTCGGAATGTCGAGATGAGAGGAATTTACTCAAAAACGCTTAACTTAGTGCCATTACATGATACATGAGGTGTTTTCATATATGGAGATAATTTTTTATTATTGGAGCACACCGCACAAATGCATAATAATATCCCACGTTCACTACAAAATTTTTTAGATTTAGTGAATACAAAATCACCGGTATATACGCCGGAAGAAGTACGTGAGCTTGCAGAAAAAACAGCTGAAGCCTTTGCGCTGCAACCCAAAACATTTGTTCCATTAATAAGTAATAAAGAAATTAAATTTATTGATCATGAAATAGCAACCCGAATTTACCACCCTGCCCCACAAAAAAAATTGCCCTTGATCCTTTATTTCCATGGTGGTGGACATTTATCAGGTAGCATAGAAACTCATGATGCTCTTTGCCGACGAATTGCTGTGGCTAGTAATTCTGTTGTTGTTTCAGTGGGATATAGGCTAGCTCCAGAATTCCCTTACCCAGCAGGACTTCTCGATTGCCTTGCTGTATTTGAACAAAGAGTGCAGTTATTAGAAGGTTTTCAAGTAAATACAAATCACGTATTTATGGTTGGTGATAGCGCGGGGGGCAATTTAGCACTTTCGGTTTGTCATCAAATGAAAGAGCGCGGCGATAATGAGATTAAAGGATTAGCATTAATCTACCCATCAGTTGATTTTTCAATGAACTATGACTCATATCAACACAATGGGGAAGGTTTTTTACTGACTCGAGAAAAAATTAAATGGTATTTCGATAATTATTTTCGAAATGGGGGAGATCGTATTCAAGCTTCGCCAATTTATTTCAAACACTTAGAATTATTACCACCATGCTATATTGCTGCAGCTGAATACGATCCTTTATTTGATGAAGCTATTGCCTTTGCAAAAAAAATAGATGCATTAGGTGTTGCTGTTCAATTAGAAGAATTTAAGGGAATGATCCATGTTTTTGCTCAATTAGAACTCTTTGTGCCCGATCAAGTTTTTCAGCTCGTTAAATCTATAGGACATTTTATCAAATCATATAGTTAGACGTCTTAATAAGTCTGGCAAATGTACTCCCTTAGAGGATCTTCACAAAATAAAGCACTCTAAAACGTATCAAAACCACTATACTGCTGCCAGATAAGCTCTTCATAAGTACACTCCTGCACAACAGCATGCTGAGGCCCCATTTTTAACCATTCGTAGAATATTTGCAGCTGGTTAACGGTACCACAAGCGAAAACTTCCACACGTCCATCATCAAGATTTCGTGCCCAGCCAGTAATACCTAGCTTTCTCGCTTCCGATTGAGCAGATGCTCGATACCATACTCCTTGGACTTTTCCCGAAACGTAACACCGCATACATATTTGATTAGTCATAGAAATCTATTATTGGTTTTTGGATAAGAAAGTTTATCTTAATTTTAAGAGAAAAGGAGAGAAATAAGGCTATATGATTTAAAGAAATTTCGTTAGAAGAGCTCAATAAATTCGTAAAAAACACAATGTGTTTCTAGGTCAATCGAGGTGATTATAAACCGACATCCCTATATAAAAAAAATTAAACTTAATTTTTACTATACTTAAATTGAGAGAAAAAAAAGCAAAACCAAGGAGGATGTAATGAATACAAATACTTGCATTTCAAAAGTATTACGTTCGGGTATTATTATTGGTTCTTTACTCTTTGCTGTAAGCTATACATCAATTGCAGATGCAGCTCAAGGATGTGGACACGGTTGGCATAGAAACGCTTATGGAGTATGTGTACTTAACAGTCCAGGCCCCGATGCACGACCAGCTCCTTATCATCCAGGATGTTGGCGAAATGTTTGGGGTCAATTACGTTGCTATTGATACTTATTAAATCGGCCTTGCCTTTATCAAGGCAAGGCATTTCTATAACCTTCTACTCTTTCTTTATATATGATTTGAAGTATCTTTAATGAAAACAATTTAAAAATGGATTTCCTATGACCCCAGAAGTAAATGAAGCGTTAAGAAAAATTAGGCAACAAAAACCCTTCATATTAACCATCACAAACTATTTCCCTATGGGATATGTCGCTAGTGGCATACGCAGTATTGGTGGGTTTCCCATCATGTGCAACGCAGAACAAGAGCTTGAAGAATTATTGAAAATTTCAGGATCAGTAGTGATCAATCTAGGAAAATTAGACAATTCATTTATTAAACTATGTAATCATATCTGCAAGATGGCAAAACAACTGGATGTGCCCATTATCTTAGATCCTGTAGGATCTGGTGCAAGCCGATACAGAACGGATGCGGCAATTAGTATGATTAAAAATCATCAAATTTCCATTCTCCGTGGCTACCCCAATGAAATTGCAAGCTTACTTACAGGAGAACTTGCAATCCAAGATAGCATGCATCTTATCGATGAGAAAATTATTATAGAAAATACAAAATCATTATCAAAAAAATATAATATGGCTGTAGTAGTTAGTGGAAAAAGGCATATCGTTGTTGATTCGCAACAAATGGCTCAATTTAATTTTGACTCTGAGCTTTTACAGAAAGTGGCAGGAATAGGAAATTTACTTTCAGGAATTATCAGCGCTTTTCATAGTGTCATTAAAGATCCGTTTTTAGCAGCAAAAAGTTCCGTCCGTTTTTATGCAGAATGTGTTGGACCAACATCATCTACTGCAGTTGGACCTGCCTCCCTAATTATAGAAGTTATCGATAAAATGTACATTAATGCGATAAAAGCGCAATTATTTACATAATCATGTATCATACTCGAAAAATAAGTGATAAAATTTAAACCATTTAGTTAATATTAAGGACAAGAATGAGCTCTTTAATTTCTTTATTGCTGCTTTTATGCTTTTCTGTAAGCTGTATTGCTAGCACTACATCTGAAGTGAGTTTACGCGATAAAATTGGCCAAATGCTTCTTATTGGTTTTGAAGGAAAAAAAATCAATGATCAATCTCCAATAGTAAAAACTATCGAAGAAGAAAATATTGGTGGCGTTATTTTATTTGATTATAATTATCACACAAATAATTTTGATAAAAATATTGAAAGCCCAGAGCAAGTTCATCAACTGAATAGCAATTTGCAATATTTTACTCAACAAGCTAATTTAAAACATCATCGTCCCCAGCTGCCATTACTTATTTCCGTAGATTATGAAGGGGGGAAAGTAAATCGCTTAGGAGAACAGTATGGATTTCCTACCGTTTTGTCAGCAGCTGAAATAGGAAAAAAATCGCTTAATGAAGCAGAATCTACTGCGGAATCAATGACTCAAACGTTAAAAAAAGCGGGGTTTAATGTAAATTTTGCTCCTGAGCTTGATGTAAATGTCAATCCAGACAATCCTATTATTGGCAAAATAGAAAGAAGCTTTTCCAGCGATCCCAAACAGGTCATTCGTTATGCCCGTATCTATACGCAACATTTCTTAAATCAAAAAATCCAATGTGCTTATAAACATTTTCCAGGCCATGGCAGCTCAACCAAGGATTCACACCTGGGATTTGTGGATGTAACCGATACGTGGCAAACCTATGAATTAGAGCCTTTTGAGCAACTACTAAGTTCATCTACCTCCTGCGGTATTGTTATGACAGCACATCTTGTAAATCGACAATTGGATCCTTCTGGAATACCCGCAACACTATCTCATAAAATTTTAACTGATCTTTTACGCAAGCAACTTCATTTTAAAGGGGTTATTATTACTGATGATATGCAAATGAAAGCTATTAGTGATAATTATGGACTTGAACGAGCATTAGTATTAGCAATAAATGCCGGTGCAGATATGTTACTATTTGGTAATAATTTACCTATAGCACCACAAGATCCCAAACAGGTGATCGATCTCATTGAAGCTAAAGTCAATTCAGGCGAGATAAGCCAAGAAAGAATCAACGAGGCTTATCAGCATATTGTTGCTTTAAAAAATTCGCTTAATTAACGAGAGTTAATTTGAGGTTATTTTATTAGCCTAAATGTAAAAAGAGTAAGCGTTCACATAATCTTCCAATTACCCATAAGTAATTGTCTGTGTATTTTCGTCGTTACGAGCCGATATACAGGGTCTGAAAAACGTACCGCACGAACTTCGCAATTTTTATACAAATTGTGACGTTCGTTAAGAGCCTTGGTGAAGCAATCTAGATCGGTATTGCATTGAAGACTTGAGCTGGATTGCTTCACTTTGTTCGCAATGACAAGTATTTTTTATCTGACTCTTAATAAAGAAAGACATACTCCGAGAGCACTCATTAAAAACCTGGGGCTGCCTTGCTCCCCAAGTTGTCTCATTATCATTTGGCTACTCGTTGAAATAGAATTTCTACGTCCACGTCAATACCAGGAAGAACTGTTAGAGTACCGTTGGAGCTACCCGAATTTGTTGAAAAATTACCTGTTAAATTACCATATTCTGTCTTTACGGTAACTTGACCATTAGTACATACCCCCGTCAATGCATGTTTAGTATATGAGGGGCAAAAAGTCGATCCCGAAAGCTTACGCGCCTCCACCTCTAGTGTAAAATTACCTGCGCTGTCTAACTCACTTATTGTTCCCGATCCTTCATAATGGCACTTTATCCACCTATTATGAGTTGCTGTTCCTGCTCCCTTCCAATTTCCAGAGACATTTTTACAATCATTGGTACTTGAATAAAAAGTAAAATCAGCATGAGCTGCTGTAGTCAAAGAGAGTGCACTAACCATCAATCCGATAAATGATTTTCCTTTCATTTTTTTTCCTTAAAAATTAAGAAATAAAATACAAACAGTTCCTGTTTGTAACCAATCCCGAGAGTATTTTACGTTATAAGAGCAACAGTGCAACAGAAGTATTTACATCATTATGCTAAATTCGGCAGAAAACAAGACTGTAAATCAGTATTCAGCGTCTCTATGAACTCTGTATGCGTGGGGAAGAACATTCATACACAAACAAATAAACAGGCTTGATTAATTGATGAATTATGGGAATCATAATGTGAGGGGTTTTTATCCATGAAAACGCCGTGGTATCATCATTTACAACCCTCTTCACAAAAAGGATTACAAATGTGTAGAAAGAAATTTATCATTTTTGCCTTGTTGATGTTTTTATTTAGCCAAGAAAATATGGCCAATCCAGGTCGTTTTTTCAAGATTAATGCACATGGCTCGGTATTTTCAATTAAAACCGTAGTGCCCAATCATCTTTACCCTCAAGCCAGTTTGAAAGTAATTTCAAGAAACGCTTATTTTTCTAAGGCAAATTGTGATCAGGTTTTAAATAACCGCTGTTTGTTTCGAGTTAGTAACACGCAGGCAAAACAAATTGTCATTACAGGTAAAAATGGACCAATTGAATTGGAGCTTTGTTTGAATGGAGTTGAACCCGTAACATGCCAGCGATACTTCTCAACGCTTATAAACAATACTGCCACGGTGGGTAGCGTCACCATAAACAACATATTAAACCCTCTAACCTATTTTAGTGATAATCTTGGTTTAACCTGGAGTGACTCTATTCTTCCAACTTTTCCAACGGGTGCAACCAGTGTCAAACTTGGAGCAGTTTCCTGTAATTCAAGACTTTGCGTCACTGGGGGATATACTGATAGTGCAGCATTATTTTATATCTCTACGAATGGAGGAAGATCTTGGGGAAATCCAATTACGGTTAATGGACCAGTTGGGAATACAAAAGTTGAAATCAATAGTTTAAATTGCTCCGCGACCGGTCGATGTGTAGCAGTTGGTCTAGTAGAGTTTCCTGGAGTGGTAAACGGCTTAAGTATGATTTCCACTAACAATGGAGTGACCTGGACACTTTCCTCGAATCAACCGCTTCCACCAGACAATAACTCTACGCAATTATGGGGCGTCAGTTGTTCTCAAGATGGTTTAATCTGTATTGCTACTGGCTGGGCAGTTATTAACGGAGAGGATGCACCAGTTACCTATACTTCACTCAATGGAGGGAACTCCTGGCTACCTGCTGTACTCCCAACCTTACCAACCGCCCAAGGCTACCAGAGTGGTGTATTATTCAGTGTCGCTTGCTCATCAACAGGTAAACAATGTGTAAGTGCGGGTTATGCTCAAACAGATGCTTCTTCACCAGCGGCTGTGCCAGTAAGTTATCAAACAACAGATGCAGGTATAACCTGGAAGAGTGCGGTGTTGCCTAATGTGCCGTTAAATAGTTTGAACAGCGAGATTAAAGGGGTTTCCTGCGATAGTCAGGGATTACAATGTGTGGCTGCTGGAGCTACGATTTACTCCAGTGGAGTGAATGCCAATTTAATTTATACAAGCACAAATGGTGGCGCCACTTGGGGGAGTCCTATACTTCTTAACGGACCAAGCAATTCAGATAGTAATAAATTAAATACAGTATTTTGCTACAGCATAGGCCAAATATGTATTGCAATAGGGCATGGATCGAATGCATCAGGAGGTTTTATCCCCTATAGCTACACCTCTATCGATGGAGGAAGCACTTGGTCCGAACCAAGCTTGATGAGTGTGGTATCCAACACAACGGATAGTGATCTATTTGGCGCAAGCGGGGGATAAAAAGATCGCCTCTCTGCTTCGATTTACTGGGTTGATAATTTGCAATGCTCAGCCCAGTAAACTGATAATTGCTATTGCGATGGGTTGGGCAAAATCTCCACAACATGTGCGAGCCATTTTTTGTTATCGGCTCTAATAATGGTATTAGTTCTACCATAAACAGATTGATTTAGAGGACAATGAATGAATGTTGCTAAAGTTCTATTACAGCTTACTTTAAAATAATTTCGATCTTGAGTCAGTACTTGCACATCATACTGGGTTAGCAATCTACCAAAAGGAATGTTCGTATGGAGTACATCATCCACAAGTGTTTTTGGAAGTTCATTAAAATTTATCGTAATAAACGCTAATTCAGCAACAATTACTTCTTTTTTTGTCTGTGCCAGTTCAGGCTGATTTCGTTCCTTATTCTTATCCACCAACATGATAATAGAGCGATGATAGATAGTACTCGATTGTTCTAAGTGGGCCTCAATTGTTTTTACAATTGCCGTCCGACCATAATATTTTTCAATGGCTTTGGTCATTAATGGTTGAGTCAATAAGTCATTGTATGGACTTGGCAATTGAGATGGATTAACTTTTGTTCCAATCTTATCAATCTCAGCAAGTTTATTGACTTCTACATAAGGCGTATTAATTTCAGATGAACCATTAGCCGAACTTATTTTGCAAACAAGCAATAAGGTAGTTAATGGAAAAATAAAAAAAGTTCTTTTAATTATTTTCAATAGTAGCATCCTTTGCTCTTTGTATTGATATTAGTATAGATATGCTTGAGAAAAACTCCACGGCCTGAGTATTAGACCGTGGACTGCATAATTACATGCTTAAAGAGCTGCTCTTTTCTTCTTCGTTTTCGCTATCATCTTCGTTTGCAGCACCTAACATTTCCATCATTGAGCTTAGCGCAAGCATTGCCAGAACACGCTCATCACCATGTATGATACCCATAACTAATCCATCATCATCTAAACCAATAAAATGGAGGTGATCTTGTGCACCTTCTGGGCAAGGCATGTAGATTCTACGGCCAAAAAAGCTATTTAGGTTTCTTGCTTGAGCATTTTGTGTTCTTGGCTGCTCGGTTTGTTCAGAAGTTGTGTTTTTTTCTTCTGTAGATTCTGAGCTTTGAGAAAGATTCTCTTTGACTTCTTCTGAGTTTTGCTCCACTTTTTGTTCTACAGTTTCTTCAGTACTTTTTTCCAAATTCTCTTCTGAATTAACCTCTATACGCTCGCGCATACAAATCTCCTTAAAAGTTAAACTAACAAATAAAACAAAATTGAAATATGAAAAAAGAGCATTTTATTAATAAAATGTTTTTTTCGGGGGCAAGTTTACAATTAACTTACAAATTTTGGTAGAGCAAATAAACAAATTTTGTTTTTTTTATTGCTTTCGAAAATCAAAAAAGTATGATAGTAAGAGAATCAAATGATGTCTTTTGCCCAAATAATTCATTATACGACCAATCAAATGAAAAAAAACTCAACTAAACCATCTTATCTTAAAAAGGCATTTCAATTATTTAGTGATTATTTTATTAACTCTGATCAAAAATTAACTGCCTGGCTCTTACTTGGAGGCATGATACTGTGCATCCTTGCCCTTGTTGGGTTAGCAGCCTGCCTGCCCTGGGGATTTTTAGGATTTTGGACAGCACTTACCGCAAAAGAACTTACTGGATTTCTTTTTTACAGCGGCATAATCGCTTTAACCAGTGCAGCTATTGTTGCTGTAGGTACTTTAATGGATTATTTAACCGAAACATTGTCCATTCAATGGCGGTCATGGTTAACCACAAAGTTTATTAACAAATACCTCTTTGGGAAAAAAAATTATTTAGATTTAGCACGTATTTCAACTCATATTGATAATCCCGATCAACGCATTCAAGATAACATTGAAAACTTTGTAGACCGCACTCTTTCATTAAGTACTGATTTTCTCAGATCTTCATTAACTTTAGCTGCCTTTATTGGAACTTTATGGATCCTTGGTAGCTCCCTCCCCATAGTAGTATTTGGCGCTACGATTATTATCCCCGGATATTTAGTATGGACTTCCTTATTTGTTGCATTAATCAATAGCGTCATTACTCATGTGTTAGGCAAATCATTAACAATGATGAACCAAAAAGAAGAGCGTTTAGAAGCAAAATTTAGGAAAGATTTGGAATTTGTTCATAATGAATCTGAAAATATCGCTCTTGAGGCTGGAGAAAAATACCATCAAAAAAGATTAGCAAAAGATTTAGATCATATCTCTCAAAATGCTTTTCAAAAGCTCGGGGTTAAACTCAAAGTTTCCGCTTTTCAAACAAGTTATAATTATATTGCTGAAATATTACCTTATTTCTTTACTGCCCCCGCTTACTTCACAGGATTAATCAACTTTAACCAAATTATGCAAGTTGGAGTTGCTTTTGGTGAAGTCAGCAAGGCTTTAAATTGGTTCGTTGACTCCTATACCTCCCTAAAAAAATATCAAACGAGTATCGAGCGAATTATCGAACTTGAAGAGGAGTTGGATAATGAAAATAGCAAAGTAAGCCAAAAAAATATTCGTATTCATCAGTCTCAATCAAATGCATTAATCATAAAAAATTTAAATATTGCCTATCCACATACTGCAAATCCTCGCTACATGATGCGCGATTTAAATTTAGAGTTTAAACCTGGCGAAAATACATTGATTAAAGCACCTTCGGGTTTTGGTAAAAGTACCTTTTTCAAAGCAATTCGTAATACATGGGGGCATGGCAAAGGAGAAATTAATATTCCCCAACAACAGAAAACGTATTTCTTACCTCAAAGACCATTAATTCCTCATGACTCATTAAAAGCCATACTTGCTTATCCTGATTCAATCAGCACCTATACAGAGGAACAATATAATGCTGCATTACTTGCAGTGGGTGGAAATATGGACCGGTTTATTCCAGAATTAGATAAAAAAGATACTTGGTCAAAAAGACTATCCCTTGGTCAACAACAACGAATTTCTTTTGCAAGAGCCCTATTAAAGAAACCTGATTGGCTCTTTTTAGACGAAGCTACTGCTTCATTAGATGAGCAAAGTGAAGATCAACTTTATAGCCTTCTAAAAGAAAAATTACCTAAAACAACAGTGATCAGTATTGCACATCGCTCTACAGTGATGAAATTTCATCAACGTGTGGTACAGTTTGAAGCACCAACAGAAGAAACACGACAAAGTAGCCTAGCATGTTAATGTTTCATTAATTGAGAAAATTATTGGGTGTTTTAAGCATCCAGGGAGAGAGTTATTAATGAATGCATACCAAAAATTAGAACACCATTTAAAGAAATATTATGATTTTGAAAATTTAGCAGCTATTGTTTCCTGGGATGAAGCAGCGATGATGCCTGCCGGTGGCGGAAAAGCACGTGCAGAAGCTTTAGCTACTTTAAGTGCAGTTCAACATGGATGGTTAACCCATAAAAAAGTAGCTGAGTTAATCAAACAGGCAAAAGATCTAGAAGAATTATCGCTTTGGCAGCAAAGAAATCTCTATTGGATAGAGAAAAAATATCAGCAATCAACCTGCATTCCTGCAAAATTAATTGAAGAATATACTAATGAATCGTTAATTTGTGCTCAGGCTTGGCGAGAATTACGCTCAAAAAATGATTGGAAAACATTTAAACCTTATTTGGAGAAATTATTTAAAAAGGTTAAAACCATTACTGATATCAAGTCACAAGTATTTCATAAATCATCTTTGGATGTTTTAATTGATGAATATTCGCCTGATTTAGATTGTAAGACGATCACTCCTATTTTTAACGCTTTAAAACAAGAATTACCATCACTTATTCCAAAGATCCTCGAAAAACAAAACCAGCGTGAACTAAAACCCATTTCAGGCCATTTCCCTATCGAACAACAAAAACAACTGGGAATGGAAATCATGTCTCATTTGGGCTTTGATTTTAATCATGGTCGATTAGATATAAGTCATCACCCATTCTGCGGAGGAATTTCAAGTGATGTACGCATCACCACACGTTATAATCAACATGAGTTTTTATCGTCTTTAATGGCAATTACTCATGAAACAGGCCATGCTTTATACGAACAAGGATTGTTAAACGAATGGAGGACTCAACCTGTAGGTCATTCCTTGGGGATGTCGGTACATGAAAGTCAATCATTGCTTATTGAAATGCAAATCTGCCGAAGTTTAGCATTTATCCATTTTATCACTCCTCTTGTGCAAAAATATTTTCCCGAAGCCCAAAATATAACCACAGACAATGTGTTTTATCATTATACACGAGTCCAACCAGGCTTTATTCGTGTTGATGCAGATGAGGTCACCTATCCCTTACATGTAATCCTTCGGTATGAAATAGAACAATTACTATTTGCTGCTGAAATTACGATTGATGATTTACCCTCGGTATGGAACTCCTATATGCAAAAATATTTAGGCTTATCAACTCTAGGTGATGATAAAAATGGAGTTATGCAAGACGTTCATTGGCCATCAGGAATTTTTGGCTATTTTCCTGCTTATACCTTTGGTGCCTTAATTGCTGCACAGCTGTTTGCCGCATTAAAAAAATCAATTCCTGACATTAAAGATCAAGTAAAGGAAGGCCAATTTAAGCCTTTATTAGGATGGCTAAGAGAAAATCTTCACCAAAAGGGTAGATTATATCCTTATCAAGAGCTGATACGCCAAGCAACAGGCGAGGAATTGAACTCAGATTATTATTTTGCTCATATCAAAGAAAAATACTTATAAGTACATTCGAAAGAGCATCTCATTAGAGTGTATTTAAGACAAGATTTGTGCTCCTATACCCTCCGCTTTCGCGAAGGGTGACGAGAACTTAGTTAACGTGAGTTCGACATAAAAAATAAGTAATTTTTTATGTCGAACTGTTTCTATTTGGAACTAAAGAGCTAACCACATAAAATCAATAAGTTAATTGATGAAAGTTTGATTATGATGCTCTACCGAAAATTCACAGTACCTCTCACTTCAATAACTGCCACAACTAACTCCATGAAAAATCGAGAAGAGTAATACATCACCAGTTTAAAAGCGTTACCCTTATCAATATAGGCTATAATTAATCTATAAAAGAACAATTTGGGGGAATCAATTTTATTAATTAATAGAGAAAATGATGTGTAGATACAAGCTTGATAAGAATTTAGAAGTTTTAGTTTCACCAGCCGAAAAAGAAGTGCTGATGTTTTGTAAAAAGTCTTTGCCTGAAGATGTTGTACAAGCTCTTTTTAATTTAAACGATGTTTCCCAAATTATTGCACACCTTCAAAAGCAACAATCTTCGGGTCAACGTCCGCACTGGGGATTAAACTCTAAACTTACCTCAAAATACCAGTGGGAAGAGTGGTTTGGTACGGAAGAGGCATTAAAATTAGATAAATTATTAGGAAAAATTAAAGAAGAAAAAAAATTTGAAGAGGAGAAAACTCAGAGATATGAAGATGCGACTAGTAACTATAAAAATTATTTAGAAAAAGAGATTAAAAAAGAAATAAATAAGATAACAGATAAAAATTTTCTAAGTGAGGTTTACGGACAATTAATAAAAACACAATTTAACGCGCCAGCCCCACTGCCTGACGATATCAAATGGGCTAAAAAGATGATAGCTTGCAATTTAATAAATCAATATGATTCAAAACATAATGTTGAAAATATTAACCAATTATTTTCACATAAACCCAAAATTGTTGATGCTTTAAAAAAACATCAAGTCATAACAGAGGCCTCTAAAAAGCTAGATAAGAGCCCTCAGGAATTTCTTGAACACCTTAAAGAAAATAAAAAGATATTAACAAAAAGAAGAGATTCTGGATTAGAAACTTTCATTAAAGCATTAGGCGTAGGTGCTGCTGCAATAATTGGAATAGGAGTGGGAGGCTATTTTGCCTATAAGCACTTATTTGGATCTAAGGCAACGGAAGGTGATAAACTTCTTAATGAAGTTTCAGATATTCGCGAAAGCAGGCCTAAAACTTAACAGATAACTATAATCCACGAATTATAGCTGGTAATAATTGATTACAAACAATGGACCCGAAAAAGCGAGGAGCTTCTGTTGAGCACAAAATCACGGTATCGAATTTAAAGCATCTTATCTTTTGGTAAAGGAAACCACGCAAGCTTTACGGGATAACGTTCGTTTAGCGACATAAACGGCTTTTTTATGCCTTTTATGTCGAATCTTTTACGTGCGCAATTACGGGTTATTTTGACTAAAATTCACTAATCCCATAAATTGTTGTAACTCACATACATATCCGCCACAAGCAGGAATTGAAACTGGGTTACCATTATAAGTGACTTTTACTGTGTAACCCGCAGAATCACTTTCGTAGAGTGAGAAATTGAGATTTGAAGCATAAGGTGGTGCTGTCTCCAAAGGAGCTCCCATAAAGCTTAAAGCACTCGTAATAGTTGTATCGTGAGCAGATAATAAAACATATTTTAATTTAGATTTTTTCTGACTTCCGCTATAAAGATAATGCGCAATATGGGTCATGATCTTAGTACTGTAAGCATTTGCTACTTGTTTTGGCTTTTCTTGTGCCATAAAAGCCCAGTTACTGGCATTGATAATTGTTTCAACATCATTAGCCGTTAGCCCTTCAGGCATTGGTGCATGATGAATTTGGTGAATATATAAGGAATCGCCCAATAATTGTAACTCAGCTAAATTGGCAATTGGGATTCCGGTCAGATGACTCCAAAGTGGGTATTTATCTTTTAGCTCATTGTTTTTTTGTTGCCATTCTTTTGTTGAATAAACATATTGTTCAAAGAGTTTTGAGCGCTCTTCGGAACTGATCTGCTGAATAATAATATCATCGTATTTTGCAGGTGCGCTGAAAATAGGAATAGGCTGAAACCCGTGTGGTAAAGCAGGAGAAGAGTCTGCTACCTTTGGTCCTGTTCCCAAGGGATATAAGCCCATTAATAATGACTCTGCACTCATCAAGGTACGATCATATGCGGTTGATCGAACATACATCGTTCCATATTCATAATATTCTGGCAATAAATGTGATTGCTCAATGTATCTTTTACGAAACTCCTTACCCATATTATATTCTTGTCGCATACCTTCTGCAGTTAACTGACCAGGTCCTTCTTTCCATTGATAGTTAACAGTAGGTATAGAAATAATTGGTGTTCTATCACCATGACGAATAATATCAACAGCAAAAATTAGCGTATCATCAGCAAATAAAAGGGATGGCGCACTGATTAAAAATGCAAATCCAAAACTAAATTTGTAACTCATTACTCAACTCCTTTGAATTAAAAGGTTAGCTATTTTAGAAACAAGCATATAAAAAATCAAAAGATTAAATTAACGCGAGTTCGACATAAAAGGCATAGAAATGCTTTTTATGTCGAACTACGTTCAATTAAGACGTTGTCTCACAGATCGCTTAAGATTTTCACAACTTTTGAGAATGATAATAATAATCTCGTATTTCCTCTTGAATCGAAGTTGCAGAAATTCCAGCTTGAAATTTGGAAATTAACATTTTGGCACTGATAAGACGCTGTTGAAGCAAATGAATTAACGAGTGAGAGTCTTTTTTGGGCTTTATGCTATAAAACTCTGTATTTAAATGAGATTGTAATTCATCTGCTTGTACGGAGGAGTCTAAAGTAATTGCGGTATAGGATTCTGCTAATCCCTCTTCCAATAAACAAGGATTTTGAGCCATATTTTTCTCAGCTGTAGTGATTGCGTGACAAAAGCCTTCGAGCATCGCTTGACTAATAGGGTCCTTTCCTGACATGTTAAATAAATCTGAAATTATTGTATGAGGCAAAAGAGGAGCGACTAATTGATCAAAGGGTAAAGCATAACCATGACGGTAATGATCACGATAATATTGTCCAAAAAATGAATAATCGATTTTTTTAGCGGGTAAAAAATTAGGATCATCCATAGCAAGAGTATCAGCATGCCTCCCTTTATAACTAAGAGTAGCACCACAACCAAAATCAACGATTGCTGCTTGTTTTATACCCTCTCTTAGGCAATAACCTGAATTGAGCAATTTAGAGTTCAATAGATCCCACAAATTAAAAACCAAAGCCACTGCATACAATTGGCCAATGATCATAGCTTCTTCTGGAGTAAGAGATAAATCGTTACGTTTGGGTAAATGTTCTCGATCAAATAGAGATTCGATTTTGATTGCATCCTTTTGCGACAAAAACTCTGAAAAGTTATTGATGAATTTGGAGATGACCCCAATAGATTTATCTTCTACATGAAGGTAATTTTCAGGAACAATTAAAATCCCTTCAAACATTTTTTTTGCCATACGAGGAATTACAATCTCCAAGAAAGCACCTTCAAGCTGTATTGAAAAAATATGTTTCTTGGGATCAAAATCAGGATTTTCCAGTTGCTCATCTGAAAGATAACCTTTAAACACATCGTATACAGTCAAGGTATCAGGTTTTTTAATCAAATAATAAGCACCAAATTGATCTTCTAAGATTTTTTTTTCAGTAATCCCTTTTGATAGAGAAGAAGCTATTTTCTCAGGTAACTTGTTTTTTACGGCTACGAGTTCAAAATTATGATGAAGCTTTGGCATAGTTTATCCTCCAAAAATAAGTAACATGAGATCAACATCAAAAATATGAAGATGTTTTTAATGTTGCTAAACCGATGTTATTACGTAAACCATGTCACTTGCAAAATCAAAGATGCATCATATGGATTCAGTTCATATAAATTATTTATATCAAACGCTCCATCAGCGATCAGTACTTATTGTTGATTTAATACGAAAATGCAAAGCTGTTTCGAAGAACCGAAGTAATACGTAAGCCACTGGCAATCAAGCTTAAGATGTAGTAGGCAAGAAGATTTACTGAAAGATAAAGCAGGATTAGGCGGTACGCCTGGTGCATTTGAATCCATACATTGAATTGCTTTTATTTGGACATCCATGGCATGGAAATACTGTGGATGTCCAAATCTTATGTTAATTAATTCAGCTTTTGCTTTTGTGTTAAATTGTAATCTTGTTCTGGCTGAGCAGTAGACTTAGTATTTGATGTAAAAAAATTATACAAACTATAACCTAAACCTGCAACAGTTCCAATAACAGTAGTCGCTACTGCCTCTTCCATCAAGCTGGGACCTGGATCATATTCCCCAGTTACTATTGCTATCCCCATCAGAGTAACTAATGTAGCAGTTGTTCCAACTATTGAAGCACCCAAATTTAAAAGGAAGTTATGATTTACGTTACGGTCGACGTTATGGTTTTCCGTGGTTGGCTTTTGGCTCACCTGCTCCAAATCGTCTTGTTTACGTAGATTTTCTAATTCAGAAAGACGTTCAACTAATGCATCAAAAGGCTCATCATCCAAATGTCCTTTAGGGCAAGTAGCTCTAACTAATAAAGAAGAAACAGGTTTCTCTGAGTGAGCAAGAAGTTCACTTCGATCTGCTTTATATTGTCGATGGCTTTGTTCATATTCTTCTAAATCTTCTTGTGTCTCTTCGGTTTTTAAAAGAAAATAATGACCTTCTGTAGCATGAAGGGCTACTTCAAACTTAGGGGAACTTGCATCTAAGGTACGATACTCATCCACAACTGCAGCAGTCGAACGATCATAAATGGTCAATGGTTGATTAATAACCTTCATCATTGCCATAATTTCAATATGAGATAATTTTACCTGCGGTTGAGCCATGTATTTACAATAGATTGCAAACCCTTCTATATTCCAATAATTTCTAATTGCCTCTGCATCTGAAGATGCGTGAGCAAAATACTCTTCAAAAGGTGAGCTTTTATCTACCTTTCCTTGTGAACGATTAAAAAAATATTCTAAAAATTCTTGGTTAGCTTCGTATAAAACACTAAATTCTGAGGTACGTAAATCTTCCTTAGACATAAATGATCTATATTCTTTATAGTTTTGGAAGCCAGTTATTACACCATGCTCTCCTTTTAACATTTCATTACCTAATTCTGGATGTTCCATGAGTTGAGATGGTAACCACTCTCTTAATAAAAAGCCCAAAATCAATGTTTTTTCAAAAAGATAATTTGAAGAGTGATCTTTTGAGGTGTCTAATAAGGAAATTTGATTCAATGATTTTTGATTAGGAAAAAAACGAGATAATTTTTCTGCCTTACTTTCTTGCTCCAAAATTGATTTAAAGTTAAATAAATCTTTAGGAAAGGGTAGATGGTTAGTTAATAAATAAAGCGCGTAATTATGAAAAAAACAGTTATCAAAGCTTCCAGAAACATCAACTGCATGTTTTACTCGAGCTTTAATAGTTTCATCTTTTTTATTGTACATATATTCACCAAATAAATTATTGTATTTAGGCCGAAATTTAATTATAAAGAGTAATTGTTAAGCAAATATTAAAACTCAAAAAATTTAATCTAATTGAGCTGATTTTTAATAATAATTTTGATGTTAATAAACTCTATTTATCTTCCTGAACATCTCACTGCTATTAATCAGTTAACTTCGGATTTTGAAACGTTAGATCATTACCTAACTCTCTTTCTAAACTTGCTTTTGCATTTAAAATTGTTTCAATTGCATGTCGTTCTTGCTGAAGTTGTTCTATACTTATATTTCCCTGTTTCGTTTTCAAGCGTTCGCTAATGACCGTGATACGCTTAATATCAGATTGCCAAATTCCGCCTGTGATAAATTCAAGAAATGCTGAACTAAAATCTTTAATAGCAAAGCAAACTTGTCTTAGTAAAGATGCATTATTTCTATCAATTGCTCCTTGTAATAAGGAAACATGAGCATCTAAAACATTTTTGGGTGTTTTAAGATCGACTGTTTTAACCTGGCTCATTGCATCAGCTAAAGATTTATAGGCACTCGCTAGATATATAAATTTCTCATCATTATCTTGAGAAAATTTCCTCATCCCAATAACATCAGAAATCACTCTAAAACACGCATCTAGATGGTGCCTATGTTGTTCATTGCCTAAAACATCCTTCATTAAGTTTTCAGCTTCTGCTTGATGGCCTCGATACATTTGCAGTGTAATTTGTTGCATTAATTCCAATGCATACACCTCATCTTCTATGCTTTCAGATAAGATTTTGCGTAAACTATCTATTTTTTGAGAAACATTTTCTTGAGCAATTAAAGCAGCAACTTGTTGCACCGGTTCATTTAATTGATATATCTCAATCAACTCTTCAATACTTAACTCTGAATAATCGTCTTCATACCCTGTATAAATCGGATGTTTTTGAGTGGGAACCTCCGTATAATGGGTGGATTGAATTCCAAGTTCACCAATAATTTCTCTTACACGCACATTTACTTGATTGGGACGAAATGACGGGTTTATAGTTCCAGAACAGTATTCATTATGAAATATCTGAATTATTTCATTAAGTTCTCGATTATGTTTATATGCATAATAAGCACAAATATCAAGGACGTCATCCTCTGTTATTACCTGCAAAGGTTCACCATTTTGAGCACGATCAATAATCCAATCCAACAGTATCTCATCAACTGCATTACATGTAGAGCAACTGTTTATTGCTGTGCCTTGAGTCATCATGTCAAGTTGTTGCTCTCGAACTGCTTTTCTTCCCGGGTTAGCTTCTTGCCTACGATTATCGAGACATCGAACACCATTAGCAAGTGAGTAAGGGCCACAGGAAGAACCATCTGGTTGTGTCCAGGTATAAGGATAAATTGCTGATCTCATCGTCAATTGATCTGACCCATATCTTTGGCGAAAAATACCTTCGACTCGTGCAATTTCTTGTCGAACTAGAGGAGCATGGTTTGCAAAATTCACATTAGCATTCAATGAATCAGTATACCAAATAGTAACATTTACTCGATGATTCGCTCCCTGGCTTACATCAATAGCAATCGCAGTCCAATGATTGCCACCTAGATTTAAAGGCAAAAGTATTTTTTTGGGCAAGTCATCCCATTGAGGAACATGGCAGGCTTCAAAAGCAGTACGGTCTGGATATTCTCTAGAGGAATATAAAAAAAGCCGTTCTGGGCTTCCTAATTGCCAAGCATTGCCAACATCTATAATTTGGGCGGAAGTATACCAATAATCTTCTCTTACACGACGAGTATCTGTATTAGGCATTATTTAAGCATTCTAAAAATTAAACTAATTTAAATTTTACCCTATTGTATTATTTATTTCCATAAAGATTATAATAAATACTTAAAAATATTGAATCAATTAAATCCCAATCATCAAGAGAAATTAATGAAAAAATAAAATACTTTGAAAAAAATCAACTATAATTATATCAAATTAAAGATAAGTTGGCTTAAAAATGAAAGCAGTTTATCTCTTTGGACTTTTTATTTTAAGGGGACTCAGGCTCCTAGTTTGGTGCTTAATACTCACGATATTTTTGGGAATTGTTGCCCCTTATATCAGTAACTTATCCTCATATCCTTATTTAAAACCCATACTTCAAACAGACAAAGTAGTTAATGCAACTATAAAACGCCATATTCCGACACAAATAGCGGGTTGGGATCTTTCCAGATTGATTCCAATAATGGGCTTATTAATTATTTCATCCTTTCTTTCTAATTACATTCTCTCTCTACAAAAAGTTAAAATGAGGCTTAATTTAAAAGAATTTAAAACTCGAGCCATAACAAAAGAACAACAAACTTTAGTGAAAAAGATGGAAGAAACCATTGCCAAACCCGGAAAACTCAAAGAAAAAAACAGACAAACGTTATTGAAAGAGTTTATCCAACTGAAGCAAGAACTCGAAAAGACAGGAAGAAATCTCTCGTTTTTAGCAATCGACGTGGTAGATTCTACTAACATGAAGCTCGGCGAAGATCCAGTGATAGTTGAGAATGATTTTAATCAATATCACGATTTCATTTTATGTAAGTTTAAGGAACATGGCTATATTAAAGCCGCCTGGACACCTGATGGTGTCATGAGTTGTTTTAATACAACAGAACAAGCATTCGATGCTGCGAAAGACATTTTATCAAGTCTGCCTGATTTTAATAAATCAACTAAAATGATGAAACAAGATTTTCATGTTCGTTGTGGAATCAATACTGGTTTTGTGTATTATGATTTATCAACACCATTGGAAGAGTTTAGCGATAGAGTCATTGACATTGCAGGACACATGCAAAAACATGCGCCACCTGACACTGTTCTCGTAGCTAAAGATCTTGTTAAGCCTATTGAATCTCATGAAGTCTTTACCCCCACTAACAACATAGTCGATGGACTTGAAGCGTTTGAGTGGAGAACCTCAAAATGAATGAGGTATAAGTCCTAGAAAAGGCTCTTCTTGAATTTCTCTGAGAAGAGCCCAAAAGAATGTTTAACGAACAAGAACATAACGACCACCTTTCAACATATAACGGTGTCCGTTGTGATAAATAATTTTATTATTTTGATAGGTACTAACATTGCGGTAATTAGCAGGTTGACCCGATAGAAATCCAACTCCAGTCCCTACTACTTTCCCAACACCGTTGCCTATAAAAGCACCAGTATCCGCTATATAACCTACACCAGTACCCACAGCCGTAGCACCATATTTTACACCGGCGCCTACAGTTGAATTACTATATTGGCTCACATCATTCATTGTGTTACAACCTATCAGACTTAAGGACATCAATAAAGCTGAAGATGTAACGATCTGCTTTTTCATTATACTCCTCCTTGACTTCAAAAATGATCTCTATATGTATATATAGTTCAAAAACAGATCATTTTCTCGGTAAATTTTTTTTTAGAGAAATATATTGGATTTGAAAATGAGATTAATTTTAGTTAATTTCCCTCATTTTCAATAATCAATCCCTTATGTTTTCAAGATTTGAAATAAAATGACAACAACAATTTCAATTGCGTAATTTGCAATAAATTATTTGCGTTTCTCAAAAATCTTGTTGATAGGGAGTTTGGTTATCCTGTTCAAAATTTCTAAAATTTTGTTCTGCTTCATTTCTTTTTTCAATATTTAAACAATCTTTTCTTTCGTCAGGATCTTTTAAGTTTTCACAATCATTATTGAAAGAAGAATTAGGATTTACTTCATCACTAGCAAAAACATTTAACGGAAGTAACACAATAAAAAGAAGAAGAACTATTTTTTTCATAATTGTCTCATGGTTTTCTGGTGGGCTAATCATACCTAATTCGAACAATAAAATACATGAAGACACATAAATCATCTTTATATTTTATGGTATTTGTTATGATGCTCGAGAGGTGTATTATTATCTTGGACTTACCAATAAGGTTTAGCTATGGACATGGAGCAAAAAAAGAACTCAGAACATCCGAAAGATGCCAAAATCAGACGAATAAAAGAGTGCCTGCTTTTCTTTATCGTTTTAATTATGATTTTAGGTGTTTTTGGTTATTGTGTTTCCGTACTTTTTGATGTTAAAAGTCTTGATGATGAAAGGAAATGGGCCACAATAGTGATTACTGCAATAATCTCTGCATTACTCGGCTATGTTGTTGGAAAATCAAGTAAATAAACCTCTTACATCACCTACGCTTATAGTACATTTATTAGGTACAATTTTTAAGGAGCTATAAATGGATACTGAAAAACAAGAAGAAAAGGAAAAATCAGAGGATAGATGGTTTTATGGGATTTTCAATAGCTCGACTAATTCAAGAGCATCTGGACCCTACTGTACTCCAGACCAATGTTTCATGAATAGTCCTCAAACATTTTCCAGTACCAGTTTAATACCGCCCCAAACATTCCATCATACCGAGTTTAATAATACTACGTCCATCAGTGACGTTGTGAACGCCATCAAACTATCCGAATTATTTTCTCCTGAGCTTATCCAATTAATTACCGATGCAGCACAACAAGGCCTTTTACTCTCCGTATTGATCACATTAGTCAACGAAGGAGTAACTGACTATTTGCAGAATCTTCATTATCGCCCTGATTACATCTATTGGATTAATCAAGCTATTCGAGCGCTTTTGCTTATCGCAATAGGTACCTCCCCTGCTCAAGCAATTGCAACTCCTATAGCTGGATATCTACTCAATACCTATGGTGGTTTCAGTAAAGAAACCTCGAATCATATAACTACAGGAGTTACACTCGGTATTAATTTATTAACAACCCCAATGAGTCTCATTGAAGCTTCGATTAGCGTAGGTACTGCTGTAGGTGCCAGTTTATTAGGAAGTAAGATTACAAAGTCGGGCTACAATTTTTTGCGTGATACTTTTTTCGAAAGTAAAAAAATCGCGAATACTCAAAAAGAAGAGTCTCAACATATACCTCAGTTATCTTAACTCTATGATAGAGTTAAGATAACCCAAATTCATCATGGATCAATACGATAAAATGGCACACACCTGATCTAAAGCCTCGCGTTGCCCAGTTAATTCGTCCTTTTGAGAGTCATCAAACATTAATTGCTCGGCTGCTGTCAATGCTGCATAAGGTAATGGTTTAATTACTGCAGCATAAAAAGCATTGTAATTTTCATCACCAAATAGGCTCTCATCTCTGGGTAGTTGCTGCATTTTTTGTGCTACTTGTTTCATTTGTTCTTCCAACAACTCCGTTTGTTCCTGTGCTTGAGTCAAAAAATGATATGCAGCATATGATCCTCCCAATACAAGACCCAAACCAATAACTGTAGGAATAAGAGAAAAAACGGAAGCTAAAACCAATACTGCTCCTGCAGTAATCACTAATAAAGATAATGCAGTATTACAACCACTATCCACTGCAGACAGTAATTGCTGATTAAGCATTGAAATTTGTTGAATAAATGCAATCAAACCTTCTTTTTTTTCTTCAAAATTAATGTGATTGTAAATATTATTATTATGACTTTGGTGACCTTGTATCGCTGTTAAATGATGGAGCATTTGATCAATAATATACGTGAGATCTGAAACCTTCCCTTTACGAACATAAGCTAGAACAAGATTATGAACAGTGTTCGACCAATGAGGTTGTGGATTAATAAACTCACGAGCATACCTATCGAGTTGCTTCGTAAACTCAATAGGTATTTCTCCAATGTTTAAACGATTATCTCTCCAAAATGCTAATCCCCTTGAATACTTAGGTAAACTATCAGCAAAAGATTTATTTCTTACCGTTACTGTATTTAACAAAGCAACATACATATAAAATTTACCGAAATGATCCGTATTTTGCTTTTCAATTTGTTCGCATAATAAAAACAATTGATTTGAAGGCATTATAGTTCTCTTATTCCAAAAAATTGGCAATTATAATATAAAGTAATGCAAAAGGTAAATTATTAATCATCTCACAGTCAGCCAGATAAGCAGAGCTCACGAAATATCTATAATTTTATTCGCCTGGATGGGGTTCATATTTATATTTTGTGATTGAAAAAAAATGTGCGCATAGCCATTCTACGTAAACATTTTTTTGATTGAGCAAAATTTAAAGATGAGCGTCAGACAGGATGAAGAAAGTTATAGATATTTAGGAAGCTCTGCTTATACATATTTTCAATTTTAATTGGGTCAAAAAATGATGCATATGTATTAATTATAAAATTATCGAGGATGAGAACGTTAAATACAACAGTTACAATGGCCAATATCAAGCATGCTTCATTATGGATTGTTATCCAAGCCTCCTACACTTGAAAACAGCAGTATTGAACCCGAAATCAATTACACTTACAATTAACATGAGTTTGACATAAAAGGCATATCTATGCCTTTTATGGTGGCTAAACGAACTTGTCCCTAGCAAAAAACAGGTATGCACGTATTTCATGTAAACGTACATTTATTACTGACCTATTAAGATTTCTCCTTTTGATAAACGCATAGTTCCTTTTGTAGTCCATTCAACATTCAAAGGGGGGCATTTACCCTCTCCCTTAGTCTTTGAAAACTCCTTGAGGGTTAAGCATTTTATATATTTCACCAAGGTGCATTTCTTCTTCTTGAATCATTTTTCTTGCGAACTCTTCAATGAGCACCGATTTTTTTTCCGCCTGATGTAATAATTGATGGTATAAATTCAAACCTTGTTTTTCATGTTCAAGAGACTCTTCTAAAATATGGCTAATATTATGTTCATGAGTTTCTAATAATTTACCAATTTTAAGCGTAGGATGATAGGAAAAATGGGTAATTAGTTCGCCTATCAAATGAGCATGATTTAAACATTCTTGAGCTTGATCACGCATCCATTTACAGATAGGGATACGATTAAAACCAAAGATCATAAATGAGTAATGGGTATAACGCACTACACCTGCCATCTCAAGCTCTAATAAGGTATTTAGAGTTTTGATGATGGTATCATCGATTGTTTCGCTACCAGGTCTTCCAGATGTCATGTTTAATACCTCCTTTTTACTTATGTTATAGTATAGAGTAATATTTTTAATTTAAGAAATTCATATGAAATTATCAAAAAATCTATTGCATAACCCTAGAGTTTAACGAATTAGGTTAGTATAGAAATCTTGTCACCCTACACAAAAAACCATAAGATGACGATCGTCAGAAAGTTGTTCAATAACGTGAGTTCGACATAAAAGGTATAGAAAATGCCTTTTATGTCGAACTCACGTTATCCCGCTTGAAGTAGGCACAAATGTCAGCCGCTGCTCGTATAGTCAATTGGATGATTGTTTGCATCCGCTCTTTGTAAAAGACTTTCTAAAGATGTTTTAAAGGCTTGAGGCAAGATTTTATTCTCCAATTCTTTAATAAACATACGTGCCTCTTCACTATGTTCCTCATGAATCATTCTGAGTTTGTTAATAATTTTTTGTTCAAAGGCTTCATCAACTTGGACCGAAGTGAACTTATTAAAGAAGACTTGACGAAGCTGAAACCGACTTTGTGATTCTGCATAGAAAAAGGGATGCTGTTTGCGATGTAACGCCAACTCAAATTCGACGCCTTTTATTTTAGTCGCAAAACTGGGTTGATTGTTGATATCACTCAGAATGGAAGTAATAAGTAGATTATCTTCATCAGCATTATCAGGAACGGCATTTTTGTTAAGATAATCATAGTTTATTAGATAATTATTAATTATTGACTCGCGAATAAAAGCAAAATCATCTGTGGCTGGGCTGAACATAAAAGCAGCTTTAAAATAATTAGCGGCGATCTGATGTTGCCCTTTATTTTGCAATTCTATTCCATAGTTATTTAATAGTGCAACGCAGCTTTTAAGCTTGTTCACGCTTAGGGGATCTGTGCCATTAATATGAGTACCAAGATCGACTCTAAGTTTTTGCAGTGTAATAATACTTTCAAAATTATCCATTGATACACATGTTTCTTGATTAAATTCCATGGATAATGGAGGAAAAGAATAGAGCAGTCGATGTTTAAAATTATTATTTTTATGGGCTTCAATTAAAGAAGCATGCTCTCTTTTCGAATCATCAACAAAAAAAACAACATCTTGAGAACCAATCGCTGACTCCGTAACAAGAGTTTCATAAACTTGTCCTTTGCTAAACTCACAATCATCAGCTTGCACTCTATTTTTTATTAAATGCGCATGATAATTTAAATTTCTGTATTTCTTTAAGACATTAAAATAGTTATCAAGAGCTGATTGTTGTTTTGGCTCTAATTGAGGTATTGCTTGTTGCCTCTCTTGATAATCTTGTTCATATTGATTTAACAATTCTTGAAATTCTATATTCGGATTTTTTTGGGCGGCCAATTTAAAATGAATGAACAATTCATGAATCACATCAAAATCAACAACACCATTTTGATGCTTATAACCATTTTGATACTGCTCATTAAAATAGTTATCCACTTCACCCATAATTTTCTTTTTCTTTTCTTCATTAATTTCTATTAACTTTTCTTTAGGATTTAGAATGCCTTGAGTTAATAAAAATTTCATTGCTTCTATTTCATTGTATTTTCCATGAGCAATCGCACAAGAGTTGAATATTTTTTCATCAATTTGTTTGATGCTCATCACAGCAACCTCTACTGGGAACATATAACTCTCATAAGCTCCCCCAAGAGGTAAATTAGGGTTAATGGATCTGAATAATAAGTCTAAAGGAGTATATACACGCTCTACCTTAATTCCGTTTTGATTCAGATAATTAATGAGTTCAACTCGAATAGGACTAGTAATTGATAAATTTTTGGCATCCATTCTAGTTAATAAAGAAATGGATTTTATATCATTCTTTTTTAACCAATCGATAATAGATTGATTGAAAATCAAATTTCCAGAAACATTTACCATAAAGGTATCATCAACATCAAAAATATAATGAATTTTCATTTAATTTCCATGAGTTCTATAGTGTTATATAGAAAGTTTACTTGTGTAACATTAACAAGAAGTTAATAAGTCATTCCAATTCGGATGAATTTTTCTACTAGCCTGGACTTCTCACTTAATTCTCAACAATTTTTCTCTCAAGAATATTTGGAGCTGGAATGCTTTTATATACGGCAAGAATTTAAATTAATGCGTATAATTAATTCATATGAACCCTAACAAGGATGTTTGTATGTATGAGGATCTAAGTACTCCCTATCAAGTACCCAAAAGTATCGCTTCCTTGCAACTGGGAGGCATTCTTATTGAAGATAAAGTAGTAACAAATGCCCCTGTTCATCTCGTACTCAAATCATTTAACCGACATGGTTTAATTGCCGGCGCAACAGGTAGTGGAAAAACAAAAACCATGCAAGTGCTTTCCGAGCAATTGTCCTTGGCTGGAGTACCTTGTCTGGTGATGGATATTAAAGGAGATATTTCCGGTTTGGCAAAACCAGGAAATGATACGCCTGATATCGAGGCTCGATGCCAATCCCTGCAAGTATCCTATACGCCTCGTGGATACCCAGTGGAGCTGCTGACACTAAGCGATGTTCCTGGTGTTCCTTTACGTGCAACTGTTTCTGACTTTGGTCCCCTTTTGTTTTCAAGGATGTTAGGAATTAATGAAACTCAGGCTGGAGTAATCACTATTATTTTTGAATATGCTAAAGACCACTCTATGCCTCTAGTTGATCTGCACGATTTTAAATCCTTATTGCAATACGTACAAAGTAAAAAAGGTAATGCAGAAATAGAATCACAATATGGTAGTGTTGCTACAGCTTCGATAGGTTCTATTATGCGCAAAATTGTCGAGTTAGAATCTCAAGGCGGCCAGCATTTTTTTGGGGAGCCCGCTTTTAAAATTGATGATTTATTACAATATAACGAAAACGGCCAGGGAATGATCTCTATTGTTCGTTTAATGGACATGCAGGATAGGCCTCAGTTGTTTTCAACGTTTATGTTAAAGTTACTTACTGATATTTATCGTCAACTACCTGAGTTAGGGGATCCTGATAAGCCTAAACTCGTTTTATTTATTGATGAGGCGCATTTAATTTTCAAAAATGCCAGCAAAGTCCTATTAAATACTTTAGAAACTATCGTTAAATTAATTCGCTCCAAAGGGGTTGGTTTGATATTTTGTACTCAAACGCCAAACGATATTCCTGATGCTATTTTAGGACAACTGGGATTAAAAATTCAACACGCACTACGTGCATTTACGGCAAAAGATCGACAAGCAATGAAATTAGTGGCACAAAACTTCCCTCCATCAACCTATTATGATACAGAAAAAATGCTAACTGCTTTAAGCATTGGAGAGGCACTTTTGAGTGCTCTTGACGCTGAAGGAGAACCAACTCCGTTAATTCACTGCATGATTAGGCCGCCAGAATCGAGAATGGGTGTATTAACTGATAATGAAGTACAACAAATACTTAACAAATCTCATTTGTACCAACGCTATTCCCGTCCGGAAAATCCACATTCCGCTGCAGAAATACTTACAGAAAAACAAAGCACAGCAATCGATACACCTACACCCCAGACCTCACGTGAGAAAGCAACGACATCAGAGTCTTCTCTCTTGGTAACAATAAGCAAGAATACGTTGGTGAGGCAACTCGCCCGAGATTTTTTTCATTGGTTACTAAAAAATTTAACAAAGCGTGGAAAAAGATGAACATCACATAATAATCAACCCAAAAAACGTTGAATTAACGTATTTTTTATTATTTTGAATAGGAAAAGGCCATGAACATTTATCTTAAAAAATCAAACTGTGATGCGATTTTAATTTCTTTGCAGTCTTTTCTGAAAAAAATGAGAGAGCCTACTCACTCATTAGGTAAGTATGATTTGGAACAGAATATTGTTATCACATTTGGTAAAGATATTCCTATCTCTCTTCAACGAGAAATTATAAATTGTCTTAACGAAATATGTCTTGAGATAGAACAAAAAAAAATGGATATCAACCTAAGCTTTAATAAGACAAAATATATTGCTCAAGAGATTAAAAAACATATTTTGGTTGAAAACAAAGCACTGTGTAGGCACTTAATCTCGGGTCTGGAAGAATTAATTGTCTCATCGAATGAATTGACTGATTATGCTTTAGAAGATATTGAATTATCGAAAATATTAAATAGCATTGAAAAATCATTATACAGCCTCTCTGATATCGAGTTTATCCCTTTGACACAAACTTTTCCAAATTCATGTTTTGCCTGTAGTATTTTAATGGTTTTGAAAGAACTTAAACTGATTCATGAACCCACGCGGACTCAAGAACTGCAAATTTATAAGCAAATTTGGTTAGAACCTGGCAAACAATCAGATATTGAAAAGGTAATTCTCTATCTAAGCCAATATAAAATAAAAATGATCGGCCTAGATTTTGTAGAAAAAACTGAAGATTTATTAGACCTAAGCAATAGAATTAAAAATAATCGTCCTGAATTATCGCAACATATTATAAATCAATATACTCTGTTTAATCAGAATAAAAATAAAATAAATCAATATAGTATACAAAAAATAGAAGATCCCTATTCGATAAACAACGAGTTTTTTAAAGGAGGATTTACCTTTCTTATATCTCGATCGTTGAGTAACCAGGGCCTTCATGTCTTGTTTGCAAGGATATGGCAAGATCAGTTTCAAGTCATTGATCCTGAGAATGGTGCAGTGAAACTGTATCCTTCATTTGCAGAATATTATGACAGTTTCGAAAACTTTAAGAAAGAATTTACAGGAGTCGCATTACATATTGTTCCTGACTAACGTGAGTTCTAATGGCACTAAGTTAAGGCCGGCCCTACTTCCCGAGGGAAGTCGACATGAGAAGGATTTAGTCAAAAAACGATTCACTTAGTGCCATTAACGTGAGCTCGACATAAAAGACAATAAAAATGCTTCAGTTGAGATAAAATAGAATTTGGTACCCCTAAGAGTATAGCGTCTTATGTTACAGTAAGAGGAGGATAGAAATGTTGAATTATTTTGAATAAGGTGATTTTACTAATTGACAAAAAATATTCATCATACTGATTTGTTCTACATTTTTTGGTATAGAATCCAACAATGCTGGAGAATACACAATCACAACCATACATTGTGCTCTTGAAACTGCAACATTAATGCGATTTTTATCAAAAAGAAAATTTAAACCACGAGGCGACTCATGAGCACTGCTTGCACACATACTTAAAAATACAACTGGTGCTTCTTGTCCTTGGAATTTGTCAACACTACCTACTCTTGCTTTATCTCCAAGGGCTGCTTTTAGTTTATTAACTTGATAATTATATGGAGCAACAAAAAGTATGTCTTCCCAATCAATTGTTCTTTGTTGACCGTTTTTGGTGCTAAAAATCCGCCCCAATAACTCATGGGCTAAAGAAACTATTTGTTCTACTTCTTCATCACTGGCTTGAGTATTACCTTCATGCACAACGGGTACCGTGATAATTCCTGCCTCTTTGTTCAAAACTCCCTGATATCCAACAGGAATAGATATTAATTGCTCATCATTGTCTGAAGCAGTTTCAAGTTTACCTTCATATATAGCCTCACTTATAAATTGATTGACCGCCGAGTGCATACGATAAGTTGTCCCCAAAAATACGCCCATTGAATCAGGAATAGTCGGAGTCGAATGCAACAGATAATCGAGAATGGACAACCCACTATCTTCTGGATGGCTGCCTTGAGAAGGTTGCCCCAATTGCATCTGATCCCCCATTAAAATGATGTTGGAGGTTGATCTACTCATAGCAATCAAGTTTGCAACACTAACTTGCCCTGCCTCATCAATAAAAAGATAATCAAACGCATGTTCAAGATCATCTCTGGAAAAACCCCAAGCCGTAGTTCCTACGACACATCCTGGTTGCAAAAAGCCAGCTATACATTTATTTTCCAGCACACTAATCTGCAATTCATCAATAACTGAATCCGTATTACGTGTACACGCAAAATGCCCAATAATTCCTTCTTTATGGCAGTACTTGGCGGTGTTAATCAATAAATTGTTTATGGCTTTATGGCTGTTGGAAGATATACCTACTTTTTTTCCTTTTTTAATCAGTTCAGCAATTAAATGTTTACCCGTATAGGTCTTTCCAGACCCCGGTGGACCTTGAATAGTCAGATAACTATTATTCAAATTAATAACTGCTTGAATAATCTCATTCAATCGTTGATTGGGATCATGGCTTGAAGCTATTGCTTGACCCGATGTGTGTCCCTTAATCCTTGGGATAGATTTACCTAAAAAATCAACAATAGCAGATTGAGCTAACGCTCCTTTGGCAAATTTCTCTGCCTGTTTTATAATCGCCTGAGGTATTGGATCAGGATTAACATATTCATTTGGAATCAAGGTAATAGGGCTTTCAGGTTCATTTTTTATTTGAAGTGCTATAATCCCCTGATCCAAATCACTGCCTTCATCACAGTAAGTAGCTTTTAAGTTTTTACCATCAGATGCCTCATAGCCTAACAAGTAATACTCTTTTGCATTACCTTTAAATTCCTGATCAGGATCAAACGAATATTCGTAAACTAAATTACGAGCTTTTGGAGTAGGCTTATAGGCTGGTTTTTCAGTTCGTAGACAATAGGCCAGGCAATCTATATCTTCAAGTAACTCTTCCTCACTTAACCCTAATCGATCAAATAGCCGCCAAAAAACAGGCTTGGATTCACGTCTATGAAATTCAATTGACCATGCCATAACAGAATAAATTTTAGATAACTGTTCTTGGCCTTCAACATGTGCTTGTAATGCTTGTTCAAGCAATCTGTCACGAAGTATAATACGCTCGTTGATTTCTTCTTTAATTTCGGGTTCGATCAATTCCGTTTTGCCAAGAAAACAAATACCATAAGCTTCCTGTTTTTCTCTTAACCAGACAACCAACTCCTGAGTAGAGTTACAATCATCAATATTGTAAGAGCGAATATCGTTTAGTATTTTTGATGTTTGCCAAGTATCACCATCAGGGTTTTCTCGCCACCGCTCGTAAACAACTACTGAATCGCTACCAGAACCTACTTCTGTATCTCGTTTAGCACGGTATAAGTGTTCCACATTTTTAATGGAGTAACGCGATTCACCAATTAATAGCGCACCCTTTATGATTTTATATAAATCAACAAATACTTCATTGCGCAATAACTGATCCACTTCATACTCGCACACGCCATATCTACTCATTAGTTTGCGGCAAGCTGTTATTTCATAGCTTGCATAATGATATATGTGCATGGAAGGATCTTGCTGCCATCTTTTATAGACCCATTCAACAAATGATCTAAAACTTTCTTTTTCCTGATCGTGATCATGTGCCCAAAAATCCATGTATTGACGTTGATGATTATCATCAAAATAAGTCACACCCCAAAGATATTCCAAGCCTCCTTCTTCTAAAGGAAATCCTTCGATATCAAAAAAGATATCATTTTTTGAATTTGGAGGTAGCAGAGCCAATCCCAATTTTTTTCCATTTTCATGATGAATTAACTGATAAACTGGAATATCCTTTCCAATACTCTCTTTTTGAATTTTAGCCTGAGCTTTTAACCGCTCGAATAGTTCAGGTTTTATTCCTTTTACAGTTTTATAATCAGAATTTGCTAAAGCAGTCATAGTATGGATGCCTGCTTGATCCAGTTTTTTGATTTGTCCTGAGGTAATCGTAGCAACCTGAATCAGATGATCTGCTTTTAATAGAAGACTCTCGGCATGTGTACTCCATCTTCCCCAACTTTTAGACAAAGCCGGATCGGGATATTTAGCAGGATCGAAGTGTTGATGTACCGACAAAAACTTGTGTTTAAGATTTTGGTAGAAGTAAAAATACTCATTAAGACGGAATCGTTTTTGTTCCTTGTTACCCAGAACAAGGGTGATATGCTTTACTCTTGCTTGTTGCATTACGCCAAGCATTTCAGCATAACAACATAATTGCACCAGAAAATCAACCTTAACAGACTTCGCTAATTTAGTATCCCAAATTTCATAGCAATAATCTCCAAAAATACTTTTCCCTTGGATTTTAATCAAAAAATCAGCATATCCTCTAAATGGAGACAATTCCAAATGGGCTTGATAAATTACATCTATCCCATTTTTCATAGCATCCATAGTGGCTTGATATGAATCAGTCCGCTTATACAAATTAGCAATCGTTAATCCTCTAGCTTCAAATGCAGCGAATACTTCTGATTCATGTTGATTTCCCATCTCATGCAAAACACTGAGCAGCTCATCACATTCGTCAGGAGTAGGTACTAAGTGTGGATGAGTCATTGCGAGATGTTCCATCCATGAAGCAAAAGGGCTCTCCATAAATAGAGTCAGATCTGACGGCGAGAATACAATTTGATTGGATTCAAGATACATTAAAACTTATCCTCATTTGATTAGAGTTTCTGCTCCCCTACGTCCCTGCGTTACACGGGATCCAAACGGTGTAAGTCTATTGAACCAACATTTAGATTTCTGCAACACTGAATGTTGCGCATAAAGCGCGACACGTAGGCAATAGGAACCAATCGTCAACAGATACTAATGAATTATAGTATTAATGGGTTTTCATTACGAGTAAAGAAACGTAATAACTACTCTGAGATTAGAGCCGTTGTATTCACCTTTCAACCAATAAAAAGAGGAACTATGAATTCGGGCTCTAAAATGAATGCTTAAATGAAAGTCAAAGCAGTATCTCTTGTTGAATGTTCCTGTGTTTCCAAAGTGGAACTTATTTTTGGTTTAGGCAAAGTAACTTCCTTATCTTTATTAGGAGACTTTTGCATCATTTTTAATTTTTTCTCAACTTCAGGTGGCAAAGCAAGGTCTGAAGAAACTGTTTTGTGATGAGGTACTTCCCCCTTTAAGGCTCCCATCATCATTCTAGGCGAATTAGATTGTGGTTGTTCCAAATGAGGATCCAATTTTGCCTCTAACTTCCGTGCTAAATTAGGATCTAAAATCCACATGGCATCGGCCAGAGCAGGGATACACATGTTTGGCTCATTATTTACCCACCAACCTAGATCAATCATTGCTTTGCGTATGTAGTCTGCTTTTTTGTTATTTTTATCAAGTGCAAAGCGCAATATAGTCTCCAGCGCTTTAGCTGGTTCTTTATAATTAATAGAAAGTTCTTTATTTGAATGCGACAATCCAAACCAAGAATCATTTAATTTTTCATGATATTTTTGTCTGAATTTTTTGCATAATTGCTCAGGACTTTGTTCTAATGGCGCTGCAATTTTATATTTACCTAAAATTTCTTTACTTTTATAAAATTCAGACATCAACAAGGCGTGCATCGTAGCAGTTGGATGTACATCATCCCAAAACATATGTTTAGAACCTGGAGATGTTCTTTCAGGAGTCATTGTATAGTCCGCTGAATCTTTATAAGCTTCTTTTAGTTTTTTGCGGTCAAAGTATTGAGCATATTCTGATTGTGGGTTATCGCGAACATCAGTATATATCTTAGTAAAGACAGAATTGATATTGAAAAAATCAATGGAACAGCTAGGGTATTTATCTTGTAATTCTTTGTATTTCTCTTCAAGCTGCGTATTAAAATATGCTGTTATTTCGTGAGCTTGGCCTTCTTTTGATGTCCCCTGAAAACGCGGGGTTAATGATAAATCAGGCAAATTACAAAGAACAATATTTTTATAACCTTGTTGAATCAATTTCTCAATGTTATCGATATTACTTTGTACTGCAAGATCCGCTGCTTCTTTTGTGGGTTCGGAGTTAACTGTGATTAAATCATTAGCGCCAGAAAATACAGTAATCAGTGTCTTTTCTTTATCCTCATAATCCTCTTGTTTCTCAATATCAGCTAAGAACTGATCTACCTGCTTTGATAAGTTGGATACAATTAAGCGGGTAAAAAATAGCTTTATCGAAGTAAACGGTGAAAGCAAGGAAAGAAAAAGCCCCTTCCAGCTGTAATCATAAGATGTTGCACCGCCCTGACTGTAATTTTTGAAGAACGTTTGCCCATTATATTGAGCAGTACGGCCATCATCGAGTGAGTAATATTCTTGAATGTATTTGCTGTAACGAGGATCAGTAATGACCTGATCAGATACATCATCAGAAGATTCTTGAAGAACAGGAGCTTTTAAAAGTCCCAATTTTTTATGAAGAGCGGTACGTTGGGACTTCGTTTTATGCCGGTACGCGATTGCAACATCAGCGATATCGGTATTATCGACTATATGCCCAGGATTTATCAGGTCCTCAGGGGCATCCTCTTGCCTTGTCGTAAATAGATGCCCTTCTTCTCGATCTTCTACGCGTTTCTTACGTTTCACTTCGTTTGATTCAGCTCTAACTTCATCCAAAGTATATCTTTTTCGTTTATAAGGTGATTGAGAAAGAACATCATCGCTGATATCTGCATTATTCAGATTATATTTTCCAAAACGATGTATTGAATCTTTTTTTATTTTGTCGTCATTAAGAAACTTGCTAATAAGAGTTGCTCTAAGCGAATCTGCCCACGTATAACCATTAGTAAAGCGCTCATGAGGAGACTTATCTAATCCTAATGCTTTGAGCCATAAGCTTTTTACCCATGAACCGAGAAAAGAAAACTTTTCTCCCATGTTTTTACCGTCAGAAAGGCTATCGCCAAATACAACAAAGTGGGTTATGGATTTTTTAGGCTCACGCTTGCTTACTGTCATATAAAATAAATACACTCTGGTCAATTATTGATATTTTATCGATCAATTATTAAGGCTTTATTAATCAAAGTGAGGTAGTAGAAAATTTTTTTCTTAAACCGTGTAAGAAAAAAGAAAACCGATACCCTAAAGATATTCCAGAGTAGAATAGAGTGTATTATTTATTTTTCTAATGCTCATTAAGAAATTATATATTAATATCTTGAGAGGTTATATTAATTTCATCTCCAGATTGTCTTGCAACAATAAGGGTATATTCGGGGACCTCAAGCCAGGTCGTTGTATCTTCAGTTAAAGGTTCAGAAGCAATAATGATGCTTTTTTTTGTAATGCCTTTTTTCATTTTGTATTCATTATCATACACCCCATAACTCTCACCATAGGTATACCACAAAGAATGATACTCCGAATGGGTGGAGGGAAATTCATCTGGCTCAGGCCATCCATAATCCAGAACAAATCGAGTGGACGCAATGAACTCTCCATCTGTTATAAAGAGATTAACGGGTGAATTGAATTTTATTTTTCTTTTTTGACGAACACGCTGAAGTATTTTTAAAGTTTCAAGAATCGCTTTAATAATATCTTCAGTTTGATAAACGCCTGTAGGACTTGGTAATTGGGACAAAAAAATAGAAAAAATCCATTCGCTATCCGTAGTTCCATAAATATATTTTTTATATTCAGGAGCGATGTATTCAAGTAAATCATAACGCATCATGTCAAAATTGCTTAACGACCCATTATGAGCAAGAACCACATTTGATCCTGGAAAAATGAAGGGATGCACATTTTGGGTGGAGATAATCTGTGATTCATGATAAGTAACTCCACGTAAATGAGCTAAAAAACAATAGGGTGTAATTTTAGAAGCAAGATTATGTAAATTGCTATCATAAAAAGGCAATTGAGGAGTTTTATATAAATAAGGAAATTTGGGATTATGCGAGGTATAATCCCAAGCAGCCATCCCAAATCCCGCCAGATTAAGTAAATGTGACATGTATTTTGGATTATAACTTTGTTTAATAAATGAATTATCTGGCTTATAGAGTAACTCTTCGACCACGATCGGTTTGCCAAGATAAGTCAATATTCTGCACATATTATTTTACCTATTGTAGTTTTCTATATTTAGTCTTATATCCAGTTTATAAATAGATTTCTTCAGTGCTGCCAGTGAGCCAAAAATTAAATCAAATAATTTATACCAAAGTTGAGGATGATTTTCTTGAATCAGTTGTAAAGCTGATTCAGATAACTTGCATAAAATAGTCTGTTCGCAGGTAATGTATGTAAAATTAAATAACTCTTTATTTTCAATACAACCAATACTGGCAAGTAACGTTCCAGGACCAATCACAGACAATTTAGCCAGTTTATCGTCTTTCATGATACATGATTGAATAGCACCATAGATAACCAGATAGCATAAGGCAGTTTTATCTCTTGCATTGATCAATTTACAATTTTTTGGCGCATCCAGGATAACGAAATGTTTCAGCAAAATCTCAATTTCATTTTTAGTAAATGATTTAAATAAAAATAGATCTTCTATTTGGCTCTTATCGATAATACTTTCGTTAAAAATAATTTTTTTAGGTTGATTTAATGAATAAATAATTCGTTCAAAAAATGACAAACTCGTCATATCAGAATCAGAAATAAATGAAGTAATCGTGTCATGTATTGTTTTTAAACGTTTACAACTCTGTTTTGCAATAACCTGTAATATTTTATATCTGGTTTCCGGAAATTCAGAAGAAAGCAATTCAAAGTAACTAAGAGGTATTAGTAAGCATTGAACCGTACTGGATGCTATAAACGATGTAGGACAAGGAGCATTCTCAATAAAACAAGTTACTGTTAAAAAATGACCTGGCTGTAGGGTTTCCATATTAGTCACCCCTTGGTTCATTATTTGCGCTGTTACAAGAACAGTACCTTCAAGGATAACATAGACACCGCCTGTTCTTTTTCCTTGACGAAAAATAGTTTCGCCGGATACGAATGAAGAAATTTTAGCATGCTTGGTTAAAAGCTCCAGCTCAGGCTGCTTCAGAAAACCACCCAAACTTTTTGCTAGAAGTTGAGTAAGGTTTAACTCATTTTCTTTTTCATTCAATTCCATCATCATATTATCCATCAATATCCCCTCAGTAAATGAGTTTTATTTGTTCATTTCTTCGGACCATATTTTGCATTGCTCTGCAACAACGTTTGGCAAAGTACCTACTTGCTTTAATATTTGTAATAATATAAAGGCATCATTCACCTTATTGATTACGTTATCAAATAATTGGTCAACATAGTCAGTATTTCCCAATTGACTTGTATATTTTTTGATTGTCTCAACTGTATTAGCTATATCGTTAATAATTAAATCACTCTTCATTGTATAAGGATTAATAAAACTACCTTCAAAACCATATCGACAAGCTTCAAATCGGTTATAATTGTAGAGATAATATAAATCATGGTTTACCTGAATGGGCCTTTCCTCCAATAAATACATTGCCAGTGCTTGCACATACGCAGTAATTAAAACCGTTTTTTTGATCGTCAATGGTGTATCAAAAACTCTAATTTCAACTGTACCAAACTCGGGTTTAGGCCTAATATCCCAATAAAAATCCTTCATGCTGTTTATAATATCTAGGTTACGCATTTTATAAAAATAATCCGAGAACTCATTCCAATTAATTAAATAAGGTATAACCCCACTTAAGGGAAATGCATTAAAACATACCGATCGAGATGAACAAAAATAGGTATTAACCCCTTGGTAAAAAGGGGATGAAGCGGATATTGCAATTAATTGGGGAACATATCGCGAGAGCGCATGAGTAAGATAAAGTGCATCATCGGAACTGCCACAGCCAATATGTATATGCTGACCAAATTCGGTAGCCATTTTGGATAAATAGCGATATTTTCTTAAAATATTTTTATATCTTAATGTTGGGAATATTTTTTGCATAGACCATGTTTGAAAAGGATGGCTTCCGCCACCGCAAATAGCGATCTCAAGACCAGAAGCCTGTGTTAACAAATAGGATTGCAATTCAAATAATTCTTGTAACATGGTTTTGGGTGATTGATGAATCGAAGTATTAATTTCAATCATACTTTGCGTTATCTCAGGTTTGATTCTAATTTGATACGGACCAGCTTTAATAGTTCTGATTAGCTCCTTGGCTTTAGAAGTGAGTGAACAGGAGTGGGGATCAATAAGTTGAAGTTCTAATTCAACACCAATTGATAGGACTGAGGACTTTTTAAATGGCAGTCTTCTCATAAAAATCTCCTTGAGAACTAAGCACTCCTTGAGTTAATTATAATCTAAATAAAATAGACTAGGTTTTTAAATTAGGGATACATATAAACTTAGAAAAAGTGAGTATCCTATGAATATAGGATAAAACAGACTGGGAAGAATCCTTTATTATCAGGGCATCCCTTGCATAAGCGTCCAATGACCTTGACTATCTGTGATTTATAGACCAAATTGACTATAAATTATTCAATAAAGGGATGCAATGGATATATTACAATGGCTCACTCAGCTTATCAGCTTCAATTCTATTTCCAATACTTCGAATTTAGAAATCATTGATGCAATTGATGCCTGGTTTAAACAACATGATATTCAGTCCCAAATTATACCTGGACCAGCAGAATCCAGAGTTAATTTATTTGCAACGATTCCCGCAAGTAATGGTCAAACACAAGGAGGTATTCTTCTTTCTGGTCATACTGATGTAGTCCCTGTAAGCGGGCAGATATGGAATACCGACCCTTTTGTAGCCACAAAGTTAGATAATAAAATTTATGGCCGTGGCACCTGTGATATGAAGGGGTTTCTTGCAGTTATTCTCGCTCTTGTGCCTGAATTTAAAAAATTAGAACTAGTGAAACCGATTCACTTTGCGTTTACTTGTGATGAAGAAATAGGTTGTGTTGGAGTGACGTATTTAATTGATTTTTTGAAAAAAAATAGTATTCAGCCAGAGGGTTGTATTGTTGGTGAACCTTCTAATATGCGACCAATAATAGGCGGAAAAGCTAGAAAACTGTATCATTGTCAGATACAGGGAAAAGCAGCTCATTCTTCTCTTGCTTTTGAAGGATGTAATGCAATTGAATATGGAAGTCGTTTAATTTCTTATATCAATTCAATCGCTTATTATGTAAAAGAAAATGGACCCTTTGATTATGATTTTGATTGTCCATTCAGTACTATAACCACCAATATTATCAGTGGTGGAATAGCAACGAATGTCATTCCTGAAGTTTGTGAATTTATTCTTGAGGTTCGTTATATCAATCAATTTCCTATTGTTAATTTTCGCAATCAAATTGAAAATTATATGAATAATGAACTCTTACCTGAGATGAGAAAAACCTATTCTGAAGCAACGATTTATTTTGATGAAACTTCTGATGCACCTGGATTTCATGCCGTTGAAAACTCATCGATTATGAGGATAGTTCGTGCAGTGACTGGAATAAAAGAACGCTTAAAAGTTTCTTATGGAACGGAAGCGGGCATCATTCAAAATGCGCATATACCTACTGTTATTTGTGGTCCTGGTGATATCAAGCAAGCCCATAATCCTAATGAATTTATAGCTATCGAACAACTTAATATAGGTGCAAAAGTAATTAAAAATGTGATTACTTTTTTCTGTGTTAATCCACAAAGTTTAGGCTCTATAAACAGATCCTAAATTTATTGGTTGCGAATTCGGTAAAAGTAACAATCCATATCCCGATAACGCCCCTTTTTATAATATTTCATTCCACATTTTTGCATAACCCGAAACGAAGCAGTATTATTTTTATCAGCATAGGCTATGATATAATCTGTATCTATATGTTCTTTTGCCCAGTTAAGAAGTGCCTTTAATATTTCTGTGGCATAGCCTTTATTCCAAAATTTTTGATGTAAAAGATACCCTACTTTTATCTCTCCAGTTTCTAATTGATTGAAATAGGACTCCCCTACAAATTCGTCAGTAAATCGCTTAAAAATAATCAGGCAAGGCAAATGCTTTTCCTTATAAATAGCCAAGCATTTATTAATACCATCCTTTATTTCTTTATCGCTTAAAAGACCTTCAGGAAAAAACTCTTTTACTTCGGGATCTCTTTCTATAAGTTTTAAATATTTGTCATCATCTTTTCTAATTAAGCGTATACCCAGATGTTTGGTTTTTATCAAATAGTTTTCCATAACATATCTGCCAATAATGTAGGATTACTGATAATTCTAGTCCACTTACTAACATTTCCCCAAAAATGAAGGTGAACCAACGTTCCATTTGACTTAAAAAGTAATGAAGGATAAGAAAGCCGATCTTTAATTGTTCTTTATTTAAAAATATCAACCAAGCTCCAATCTTATGTTACCATTTCACTTGTTACTATTTATTCAGGAGAAGGCTCATGGTTCAGCAAGACACTATACTTGCAGAAAGTGAAGACTTACGGCGTTCTTTGGGATTTTTAGCGAATACTTACCTCATTGCACCCACTGACTTTTCTTTATCGGAAAATTCCAGTCTGACTTTACTAAGCGATTTAGAAAATAATTTTAAAGCAATTTACAAGGCTAAAGCAGGACGTGTTTATTTAATCAGACCTGCTTATCAGAGTGATAAATTGAATAGCCAAGAAGTACTAAACTACTTTAAAGAGATAGGTATGAGAGTTAGTGGATAATATGAAGCTACTCTCTTATAAAGTTGACCTGTTTCTGGTTGTCTTTGATTAAAGAAAGTATGGCTATTAAATTTATCAGATAGTTTCGCGATTCTTATCATAGATTGCAACGCTTCTTCAGCTGTTAACTCTTCTCGTTTATATTTTTTATAATCATCAAATATAAGAGCAGCACCATTTGGTATTTTAATCACTTTACCGTCTTCCAACTGGCGTTTGTTTCCACCAAATAGACCTAATTTTCCATCCAATTTAATAATACCCTGGATAATATCATGAATTAAGGCATCAGCAGCTTTATTCCTCTCTTCAGATAAATTTTCAGCGGCTAATTTGACACGCCCACGTTCCAAATCCTCTTCTTGAGTTATATCCTCTTCAGCCATTTTCAGTGAGGTCCTTTTTTGTTTTTTAAAAGCAGTCTCCGTTTCAACCTTTTTTTCGATTTCCGGCGCTCTTGCCAAAGTTAACTCAATCACCTTAGGTGTTAACCATTCAAATTGAGTGGAACATTGCTTAATTTTCTCACTTAACTTTTTATCTGAAGTGATTCTTTGCCAAAGTTCCTGTGCAATGTCTTCAACACCAGGCCATCTATTTTTGCATTGATATTGATCTTGATTAGGTTGAAGCTCCATCAGAGCTCTTCCAATTTTTTTCAATTCATAAACTGTTGGATTTACAGGATCACAAACTTGACTCAATGTCATATGAAATTTTCTAAGAGGATCCGAGAGCTCGGAAAGTTTAATAGCACCTCTAATAGCTGGTAAGGTTATCGGATTTAATTTTTTATCTTCACTAACATAATAAAGAACCCATGCTTCAGTTTTATTTTTAGGCTTAATTAGCAAATAAGAATCAGACTGCAATTCTGAAGGTATTTCTTCAGCAATACACCAGCTGTTTTTTTTCTCTTTTAGTTCATTCGAATAATGATCCAAATTAAAAATACCAGTATGCTCAATATCAAAAGTTATCAGTTGAACTGCATTTTCCAGTCTTTTTTGAAAGCTCATGTTTTCTATCCCTGGTCTTTTAATGCTGGGAATCCAGCTGGCGTCATTTTTATTGTTATAAGGTACATAAAAATATTTTGGTTCCTCTGCACTCCCATCAATTAAATAACGTTGATCTTGTAATTCCCAATGAACCTCATCTAATTGACTTTTTTCGTTCAAGATTCTCATTTTTTTTAATTGATGAAACAAAAATCCTGGACCAGTTACCCCTAATGTTTTGGCGACTTTTTCCCCTTTGGTTTCCTTCATTGATGCATACTCATTATTGAATTCAAAGGAATCCTTTTCAATATAGGACTGCTCAATTGCATCAGCTAATTGCCGAATTATTTGATTTCCTTTGCTGCATAAAATAATATCATTGCAAAAAGCATTATTTGTTCCTTGAGACCAGGAAGATAATAAAAATCCAAAAGGAGCATGAATTTCATCTGGGAAAGGAGCAGAACATAAGATATCTGAATCTAAATAAATTCCTCCTTCTGCAGTTAGAATATTTAATCGTAACATATCACTTGCCATTCCATAATTAGGTGATTCCTGATCGAGTTCATGACGTATGCTGTCTCGGCATACTCCTTCTTCATTAATGTCTTTTACCGTGATGCCTTTGGCTTTCATTTCTTCAATAAAAAACTCAAGTTCTTTTGAAGGTGCTATTTTTTTATCAACCCAAATAATCGTTTCATATCCTGGGTTCTTCTCAGCCCATTCGGATACAGCCTGGATATTTTTTTGAGGCATGATGTGACCGACCCATATAAAATGGATTTTTTTGTCAATTTTTGTTTCTTCATTAGTCTGTAATAAATTTTCTGTATTCATATTCAATTCTCCAACCTAAATATGCTTATATTTTGCACACAAAGACTTAAGCCCAGGTGATGTCAAAGAGAATAAAATTCATAATACATTTCGGAAGAGAATGATTAATTAACGTGAGTTCAACAAAAATAAAGTAATTTTTTATCTCGAACTGTTCTTATTTAGAATGCTAAAATAGGAAGTTGATTAGGCTGCTTGCAGCAATCTGATCTTCATTACATCAATGAGCTGCATCATCCAATATAAGAAGCCGCTCATTTAAGTGGCTTCATGTGAATCAAAAAACTTTACTCATTTTCAAAGCATCTCTTTGAAATCAGTTATTTTTTTACCCACTTTCCTGCAGAGTTTTTTTCATATTCTTTTTTTACTGCGCTCCAGGCAACTGCATGAGCAGTCTCTTCTCTATCACGATTACCCTGCCTTTTATCAGGCTCATCATAGTGATCCCATGCATTATTATAAGCTTCCTTATAAATTTCTTGTGCATGTTTAGGCAAGTTATCCTTAACGCTATCAGGTAATTCATTGGTTTTTTTATATGGCATTCCGACTCTCCTTTCTTTCAATAAAAGTTTATGGCATGAAGAGCTATGGAATTAATAAGCAATCAAAAAATTTGTTTTGCCTACCAAACGGATTTCTAGGATATTTTTATAATGAATACCCCAAACATCCCCCTCCTCCATAGCAGATATCTCCTTTAAAAACTAAGTTAAAATAAATAACGATCATAATACAAGCTAAGGTAAGCCATAAGTCAAAATATTATCATCCGTGAAAACTTATAATTTTAGACAACCAATACTAGGGAATTTTCAGGTCCTTTAAGAGGTTAGCATGGATTTATCCTTGGTACTCTTCATTTTTTTATGATGAAAACGATTTTATCCAATATAAAATTCAATTTTGTTCTAAAATTAAACAATCACTGTATTATTTTTTAAAAGATAATGCTCATGTACCCCATAAATTAGGAGCTAAGGATGGCGCGCTCAATTTGGAAAGGTGATATTTCTTTTGGATTGGTCTCTATTCCAATTTCATTGGTCTCCACAGAAGAAAACAATGAAATACACTTTCATTTATTAAATTCCAAAACGAAAGCACGTGTACGCTATCAACGAGTAGACGAAGAAACAGGAAAAGAAGTGCCATGGAATGCCATTGTTAAAGGTTATGAATACGATAAAGGCAATTACATTATCGTCAATGAAGAAGCATTTGAAAAAGCAAGTCCGGATCTCTTTAAAACCATTGATATCGAAGAATTTGTGGATAGCAAAGAAATTGACAGTCTCTATTACACAAAGCCCTATTACTTAATTCCAGAAGGAAAAAATAAAAAAGCTTATGTGCTTTTACGTGAGGCTTTAAAAAAAACAAATAAAGTGGGTGTCGCTAAAACCATATTACATACCAAAGAATATTTGAGTATTATTCTTCCACATGACCATGCTCTCCTTTTATATCTTATTCATTTTAAAGATGAACTGCGCTCTGAAGAAGAGCTCAATGTTCCCAAAGAAAATATAAAAACCTATAAAATTTCAGACAAAGAAGTAACGATGGCGGTAAATTTAATCAACGATATGAGTACCACTTGGGAACCAGAAAAATATCATAATGAATACCGCGAAACGATGCAAAAATGGCTTGATGAACAAATTAAAGGCATAACACAACAAGGTAAAAAAGTAACTAAAACTGTTCGAAGTCATGATGCTGTGGTTGATTTTGTATCGCTTTTAAAAGAAAGCATGAAAAAGAAAAAATCGGGCAAATCTCCTGCACCTAAAAAAAGTGCTAAAAAATAAGGAAGTGTGCAATGGAGCTTAGTCAATATCATAAAAAAAGAAATTTTACCAAAACTTCTGAACCTAAAGGTAAGGTCACCAAAGAGAATCACCGCCTCTATGTGATTCAAAAACATGCAGCAAGCCATCTTCATTACGATTTTCGTCTTGAATTGCATGGTCTCTTAAAAAGCTGGGCAATTCCTAAAGGACCAAGTCTAGATCCCAAAATCAAACGTCTCGCCATACACGTGGAAGATCATCCTATTGAATATGGTTCATTCGAAGGCATTATTCCTAAAGGCCAGTACGGAGGAGGAACGGTGATGCTCTGGGATGAAGGAACATGGGAACCTTTGGATGATAATCCTTATGCAGCCTATGAAAAAGGACATTTGCGTTTTAAGCTTCATGCTCAAAAATTAAATGGTCGTTGGGATTTAATTCGATTTAAAGATGAAAAACACTGGTTTTTGATTAAATACGACGATAAATACGCTAAAGAAGAAAAAGACTATGATATCACGCGTACTTTAACGAAAAGTGTTAAATCAGACTATTCCATAGAGGAAATTGCAGAACATTACACCCATCTCTGGCAAAACTCCGAAGCCAAAGCAGTTAAATCCAAGAAATCGAAACAAAGAACTAAAGTAAAACCCACAATTGTCTTACCTGAAGGACTAAACAAAACTAACTTTCCTGAGTTTATTACGCCCCAACTCGCAACTTTAGTCGACAAACCACCAAAAGGAAGTCAATGGGCTCATGAAATTAAATTGGATGGTTATCGTATTTTAGCCTTTAAAAATGGTTCTGAAGTACTCTTGAAATCGCGAAATAATAAAGATTGGACTCATGAATTACAGCCTATTGCCGAAGCAGTAAATCAACTGCCTTTTGAGCAAATCGTTCTTGATGGAGAAGTAGTCGTATTAGATGCTAATGGACGTTCTGATTTTCAATTATTACAAAACTCCATTCAAAATAAAGAACAAGCTCACTTCATTTATTTTCTTTTTGATGTACTGTATTTTGAGGGTTATGATTTACGGGGACTCCCCTTGATTGAGCGCAAATCAATTTTAAAAAATATTCTAACTGCTAATATACCTCATCTTCATTACAGTGATCATATCATTAAAGAAGGGAAAGAGCTTTATGAATATTCTTGTAATTATGACTTAGAAGGAATTATTTCTAAGCGTGTGGATGGAACCTACCTTTCGAAACGAAGCAAAGATTGGTTAAAAATTAAATGCCTTAAACGACAAGAGTTTGTCATTGGAGGTTACACCTCCCCTAAAGAAGGACGCGCACATTTTGGCTCGCTCTTTCTAGGCGTATACAATAAAGAAGGTACATTGGATTACACTGGAAATGTGGGCACAGGTTTTAATACCCAATCATTAAATGAAATCAATCAACTACTATCGCAAAATAAAGCCAAAACCAATCCATTTACCAGCAATCCTCCTGGTTCAACTCAGGCCCATTGGCTAAAACCTCTTTTGGTCTGTGAAGTAGAATTTACGCAATGGACTAAAGACGGTCTTTTGCGCCATCCTAGTTTTAAGGGAATGCGATTAGATAAAAAAGCCATCGAAGTAGTTCGTGAATCTGAACTTCTCTTAGGAAAGACAAAAAAAGAGAAAGCTACACCAAAAATCAAGAAAAATTCTACATTTAAACTGACGCATCCTGATAAAATTCTTTATCCTGAAGATGGTATTAGCAAACAAGATCTGCTGAACTATTATGAAACAGTAAGTGATTATATTCTTCCTTATTTATCTCTAAGACCCTTAACCTTAGTGCGTTGTCCTTCGCATTACAACGAATGTTTTTATCAACGCCATTACACTAAAGCTACTGAAAAAGCACTTCATCCCATTGAAGATCCTACGGACGAAGAGCATGAACGCTATATTTATTTAAATGATAGGCAAGGGTTATTAAGTCTTGTCCAAATGGGTGTTTTAGAAATTCACCCTTGGGGCAGTACAATTAAGCATCTGGAACAGCCCGATATCATTATTATTGATTTAGATCCAGCTCCTGATGTGCATTGGTCTCATGTAGTTAAGGCTGCATTCGACATTCGCGACCATTTAGACCAATATAAGCTAAAATCGTTTGTAAAAAGTACTGGAGGTAAAGGACTTCACGTAGTCATTCCCATTTTACCTGAATACGAATGGGAGGAAGTAAAGCAATTTACCCATATTTTTGTCCAGTTTTTAGAGAAATTAAATCCTAAAAACTACATCAGCAAAATGACTAAATCAAAACGTGGCGGAAAAATTTTTGTGGATTATTTACGCAATCAACGTACAGCAACTGCCATAAGCCCCTATTCTACTCGAGCAAGACTTCATGCACCTATTGCAACTCCACTTTCATGGAATGAATTAAGTGATAATAAAGAGGAAAATAGTTATACCATAAAAACCCTTCCCAAACGATTAAAACAATTAAAAGAAGATCCTTGGAAGGATTTTTGGATGATCAAACAATCGTTAAGACTTGATGAGTTATAATCGATTTCCTAGACAACACAAGCTCCAGAAATCGTCACAGCGTCTATAGGTCTAATTTTGCAGTTAAAGCGTTAGATTCATCTGCCCAAATAACATTAGTTTTTAAGGGCTTAAAAAATAATAGACGTGGCTGACCATTAAATTTAGTAAACTCGTGTTGCTCCTGATTTTTTAGTGTTTTCTGTAAAATTTTTTTTGAGCCTTCATTTAATGGATGAGCTGTAGCAACAATTTCTTTAATGTTCTTTTCTAAAGTTTCATTAGCACTTTCAGAAATAATGTGTTTAATAAATTTTTTTCCTAAGATTGCAATTTCTGTTCCATACCCTTTTCCCCAAAACGCTTGATCAATAATATAAATAAGTTCCCCAACATTAGGATGACCAATTCCTACATTCGAGAAATCTTTTAAAGAATGTTTTATATGGAGATACCCAATAAACTCTTGAGTAGCAGAAAGGTAAATTGAAAACACGGAAAACTTGTTACCGGAGTTCCAGCAGTTCATTTCATCTTGGATAAACTTTTCTACTGCAGTAGGTGTCCAGGGTTCTCCTTCACCAAACAACCGTGTATTTTCAGGGTTTTCTAAAAGATGAATGTATTTATCCACTAGAAAACGCGCTTCATCTTGGTTAAGGGATTTGGCCACCAATCTTTTTGAGCAAATTGTATGTTGATTCAATTCACTTTTAATGATTACATCACCTAGTTTTTTTGATGTATAGGTCACTTGTGTCATAGATGTCTTCCTCGACTTTATTTTTATTAAAGAATGATTCGTTTATTGGGCTTCTGTAAGAGCAGATTTACATGGGTATAAAGGAGTTTGTAATAAAAACTCGTTTACGTTGTGCCTGACTATCTCTTTAAGACAACGATAGTGGCCAAATACTTTTCGTTGGCGTTCGGAACTTGTGCCAAAGTCCAGAATCATTTGCAGTATAGAAAAATAATTTTGATAGCCTAACTGTTTGATATATGGGTTTAATTTTTCAATCCATTCATTGATATCTTCACGCATTAACTTGGTTTTTCCCTCCGTATTCATTACTAATTCAGCATCCAAACCATAACGGATCGCTCTCCATTTATTTTCCCGAGAAAGCCAATAAGGCGGATAAGCTACTGATTCAAGCCAACTTCCATTATCAGCGAACCAGTGCGCAAGAGTATGAATTAATGCAACTAACGCCAATGTTTCCGCAAGTGTTGCAGCGCCATCACATACACGAATTTCCAATGTTCCAAAACCAGGGCTTGGTCTTAAATCCCACCATAAATCTTTAAGCGATTTAATTGAACCGCATAACTTTAATGTTTTATATAAGTTTTCGAAGTCTTGCCATGTGCGGACATGATAGGGCTGCCCTGCAGTCGGAAGAGCCTCATAAGTAGTGGGACGACATGAAGCAAGTCCAGTATCAATTCCTTGCCAAAAAGGGGAGCTGGAGGAAAATGCCAATAAATGAGGTAAAAAATACATGAAAAAGTTATTAAATCGAATGCAATCTTCACCACTGGACATACCGAGATGCACATGAAGACCATATACGCTCATACGACGTGTAAGCCATTGATTGCGATCGATTAAATCTTGATAGCGAGCTGTCGGCGAAATAACCCAATCAACATATCTTGAGAAGGGGTGAGAACCTGTTGTTGAAAATAAAATTCCTAAATTTTTTGTTGCCTCTTGTAGGGAAGCAAGTGTTTTATAGAGATCCTCTTCAACTTCCTGGGTAGTAATGCATTTATCCGTATTCACTTCTATGGTACTTAAATAAAATTCTGGCTTAATTTTTTCGAGGTGGGCTGTAGCACCCAATACATCAGTAGCTCTTGAGCATAAATTATAGTTTTCAGAGTCGATGAGTTGCAGCTCAATTTCTACTCCTAATGTCAAAACGCCATTACTTTTAAAAAAAATTTCCTCCTGCTCAGGCGTACAAGCCAATTGCGAAATATTCTTAGTTAATTTTAAGAGATTGTTCATTTGATTATCCATTTGATAATCCTCCCCTGGTTAATTTTTTAGAGAGTGCTAGTAATTGATGTATTGAAAGCTACTTCCAATATTTTTTGAGAAGATCTCTCTAGGTTGAATACTCAGATACTACAAATACCCCCCATTTTTATTTTTATTCAAATCATTTGTATGCAAACAATTAATTATGGTAACGGGTAAATGAGTTCTTTTCAACTTTTGTATAAACAAAGGATTAGCTATAGAGTCAAGCTATTACTGCATAAGGTGAGTTATTTAACGTCAGTTCGATATAAAAAATAAAGTGATTTTTTATATCGAACTGCTTTTATTTAGAACTATTTAGTTACGTTTATCGTTGTTAAATCAAGTGGCACTCCGATATAGATATGAAGCCGCCGCGATGCCATGTTTGCTCTCGGAATTTCGTAAACCACAACACTAAATCATCATCATTCATTTCTGAAAAGACCCGTTTATAAATTATTTTTATTCGTTCTTTTGGGCAACCCAGACAGTTGCATCCCCACATTCCGGATCTCTAACTTTGTGTATAAGTACTTTAAAATTACAATCTAGAAGGATTTGAGTATATTCTTCGGCAGAAAGAGAAGCATGATATAAATCATGTCCTCCGTTATCACCCCAGACTTCTCCGTATTCGGGTCCTGATGTAAATATTAATAAACCATTTGGTTCCACTAAAGATGCAAGAGATTTTAATGTCATTCGTTGATCATCATGAGGTAAATGGAAAAGGCTGTGCCAGGCAATTATCGCATGAAATTTACCTTGTAAATTTAGAGTACGCATATCAGCAAGCAGCCATTCCCCATTTGGAAACCGCTTTTTGCATAAATGAATCATTTTTTCACTGGCATCAACACCGGTTACTTTATAACCTTTTTTAATTAAAAACTGTGCTATTGGTTCCCCAGTTCCACAGCCAACATCTAATATTTCAGCTCCTGACGAAATATAATTTTGTAATAGCTCTAAATAGAATTTTTCCATATCAAGTTCTTTATTACGATGACTATCAAACCAATCGATAATTTCATCATAAACAAGATAGACGTTGCTCTTATTTTTTTGCTTTATAGTTCTGGTGTCTTCAATAGAATGAATACGGTACTTCAATTGAGTAAAACCACCGCCAATACATTTAGTTTCAATATGATCAAGCTCTATATCATGGGTCAATGGGCCAAATAACGAACAACCAGAGCCCAACAATACTGGAACGATTGTTATCGTTAATTCATTGATTAGATTATCAGCAATAAAGTTTTGGATAGTAATACCGCCATCAATATAAAGATGTTTAAAACCCTCTCTTGTTAATCGCCTGACTAAATCAGTGGGTGCTTCGGATGATGTCGAAACCTTATTTTTTAAGTGGTTAGGTATTTCTATGAGGTGACTACTCATGACTACGATTGGAAGATCATCGTATGGCCAAGGTTCAAACGATAATACCTTCTCGAATGAATGCCTTCCCATAACCAGTCCATCGACTGTTGATATGAATTCTTTATAGCCACCATCTTCGCCTGGCGACACTACCGTGTTTGCTTTTATTAACCAATCAATAGACCCATCATCTCTAGCAATAAAACCATCAAGACTGGTAGCAATAAAAACAGAACATTTGGCTAACATAATGATTTACCTCTTCTATTAGGAATTCACAGCCTCTTCCAATACTACAACAACATGTTCTTTGCCCATATAATGAGAAATTATTTCCTTTTTTAACATTTTTAAGAATCTCCTCTTTAAAAAGCAGGGTACATCTATTTGGTTTGTGGTTTTTTTGAAATTCAGTTTATCTTAACATAGGTCTTAAAGTGTATTAAAAATATTGATCATACCGAGGAAAAAAATGATTGTGATAAAAAAACTAGAGGAATTGCATATGGATGAATTGTCATTCTATCTCAATCATTATCAAGAAACGACCATGTTCATTAGAAATAATTTATACCACTCAGGAATTACCTACCAAGATGCACCATTTCACGGAGAATATTACGGCTCTTTCAATCACAGCCAACTGAATGGTGTTTTAGCTCATTATTGGAATGGTAATGTGATGATGCAAGCTGAAAATTTTGCTGCATTATCAGCATTAATAGATGAATTTAAACGTAAAAGGTCAAGACCAATTGCTGGGATACTTGGTGAAGACTCTCAAGCCAACTTTGTCATTGAGAGGCTTGGCTTACAATCATCACTGTTTGCTATTAATTATCAGGAAAAATTATTCTTACTGAATCTTGAAAAAATGATAGTACCCCAAGCAATTCATTCATATAACTGCTCACTTAAAACAGTGCAAGATTGTGAAGTGGATGTCATAAAAAAATGGCTGATCGCTTATCATATAGAAGCGCTTGGCGACGATGTGAATAATCCCAAACTTGAACAATCCATTATTGATGAAATTCAAGATACTCAGCTTAGCCAAAATCGATGGGTTTTGTTTGTAAATAATACCCCAGTTTCCTTATGTGGATTTAATGCCAATCTACCTGATATTGTACAGATCGGCCCCGTTTATACCCCGCCTTCATTAAGAAATAAAGGTTTTGCCAGAATTGCTGTGTATCTTTGCCTAAAACAAGCTGCCGCCCGACAAGTCAAAAGAGCAATTTTGTTCACCAATGAAAATTCTGCTATTTGCGCTTATAAATCTCTTGGTTTTTATGAAATAGGAAAATATCGATTGGCATTACTAAAATAAATAGTTCCAATTTTTGGACTTGAATGATTTTATATATTAAAGTCAAACTAAGTGAAGGTTGTTTTGAGAAAATAGTGAATCAAGAGCAAATAGAAATTGAACTCGCTTTAAAATGGGCTCTTGAATATTTGGTATCTCACAATGATAGTACCATTATCAGTCATCAAAAAATTACTGAAACTTCTTATTCCGTAGTATATAAAATAACTACCTCAAAAAACACTTTCTACCTAAAAAAAACACCACTAGAATTATCCACTGAATCTCAGATATTAACATACCTGTATGAACAAGACTGCTCTCATATTCCAACACCAATCGCTGAAAATAAACAGTTATGTTGTTTTTTGATGACGTCTTGTGGTGATGTGACCTTACGACAACTGTTTAAAGAAAAAGTTGATGCTGCCCTACTTAATACTGGGGTTCTAAATTACACAAAAATTCAACGAACTGTAGAGAACAAAATACCCCAATTAATAGGCTTGAAAATTCCTGATTGGCGGATTGGAAAAATCCCTTTGTTATATCATGAGTTAATAGATCAAGAAGAGCTGTTACTAAGTGATGGTTTGTCCCAGGAAGAAATTACAGAGCTAGAGAATGCTGACGAATTTGGTACTACTCTCTGTGAATCCCTAGCCAAATATCAGATTCCTGAAACAATGAATCATTGTGATTTTCAGGAAAATAATATGGTGCTCAATCAAAAAACTGGAAATATCAGTATTATTGACTGGGGAGAAACCGTTATCGCTCATCCGTTTTTATCGTTAAGCGGCTGCTTATGGAATATAACTTATTTTCATGGAATAAAACCAGGCGACAAAATTTATGAAGTCTTACAAAGAAAATGGATTTCACCATGGTTAGATCTACATCAAGAACACGATTTATTAGACGCTCTAAAAATTGCCACGCAACTAACTGGGATTTTTGCAGCATTGGGCTATAAGCGAATGTATGATGCGACAATGACTCAAACTCGTACTGTACAACAGGAACATCCCGGCTCTATCGCTGGCTGCTTAAGATCATTTTTAAGGGAGTCACGTTTAGCTTGATAGGTGATTAGGACTTTTGATTTCAAAAAGCTCATCTCTTTTTTAGAAACAAGCCAAGATAAATTATTTAGTTAAATCTATCGAGGATGCTTTGGCGTCAAATACCTTAAAATTAAATAACCGCTAAGTCCAGAAAGTAATGAAGCCAACACGATTGCAGCGTTTATTATGAGATGCAACTGTTGCTGCTGAGCTGGAAACGCCAAGGTTTCAATAAACAGACTCACCGTAAACCCCATACCACAAAGAAATGCTACACCTAACATCTGAATCCAGGTTACATGCTTTGGTAGATGAGCTACGCCTAATTTCGTGCTTATCCAACTTGCAACAAAAATTCCAATTGGTTTACCAATAAATAATCCCAAAATTACCCCAATGGAAACGCTAAGAGATAAATTATTAAGCGTAAAAATTGACAACGGGAAACCCGCATTTACGAATACAAATAATGGTAATACCCCATAAGCAACCCAATCGTCTAACTGCTCCTCTAAACGAGTAAATGATGAAGTTAGGGGAACAGCAAATCCTACAAACACTCCTGCAAGAGTGCCATGGATACCTGAATAAATAAAACAAACCCACAAAAGTATTCCAATAATGGCATAAGGAAAAAAATTACTAACACGAAAATAATTAAGTACAAATAAAAATCCAATACATCCTAAAGAATAAAATAACCACCATAAATTCAAGTGATGTGTATAAAAAAATGCAATGATGATAATGGCACCCAAGTCATCGATGAGTGCTAATGCTAATAAAAAAATTTTTAAAGAAGACGGTATACGTGAACCTAGTAGTGTTAATACAGCTAACGAAAATGCTATATCGGTTGCAGTTGGAATGGCCCAGCCAGGAAAATATTGAGGATTGTTAAAATTGATTACTATATAAATAAATGCTGGAACTACCATACCTCCTATTGCGGCAATAACAGGCAATATTGCTCTTCTATAGGTACTTAATTCACCTTTTAATAGCTCACGTTTAATCTCAAGAGTAATACTTAAGAAAAAAATTGTCATTAATCCATTATTAATAATACTTTGTAAGGAGTTTGGAAAATGAATATTCTCGACTGCAAATAAGGGAGTCGAATAGGCAAAAACAAAAATAGACCTCCACGGTGAATTTTCAAAGAATATCCCTAACGCAGCTACAGCCAATAAAAGAATGCCATCTACTGCTTCAAGCTTAATGAATTTTCTAATCCATGAAATAGCCATCTATTCTCCAACAAAATTCCATCTGCGTCTTTACAGGACTAAGGAGTCGCTTATCTTAACTAAAATCATATGATAAGAGGTCCTAAACTATCTTAGGTAATATAGCAATTGCACATGAAGAACTAGGTTTTTCAAATGTCTTATTAAAAATAATATGAGTGAAAACCAATAACTTCATTTCCAATGCGTATCGAAGATTATAGCAACTATGCATAACAGTTCGCACTTTAAGCTGCTTTTCTAACATTGGAAGAATTACTCAAAATTATTATTTGAATAATCAACAACTTGAAGTTCATGCTCTCTATTTAATAAACTGTCCGGGACCTTGCCTGTGAATTGATTATGATCAAGACGCAATACTTGCAGGTTAGCTATATTGCCAATGTCAACAGGAAGTGTACCTTCCAACGCATTATGTTCAACACGCAATGTTTTCAGAAAGTGGAGTTTTGTGATTGTATCCGGCAGAATCCCACTGAATTGATTGTGTCCAATATAAATATGTTCCAAATGCATTAGTTGTTCTATTTTAGTGCTTATGGAACCTGAAATATGGTTGTTAAATAAATAAAGTTCTTTCAAATTCTTAAGCATATAAAGAGAATCGGGCAGGATTCCATTCAGTTTATTATCATCAAGTCGTAATATTTCAAGTTGGTGTAAATTCCCGATGGAGGACGGAATAGCTCCCGATAATTTATTGACATGTAAATCAAGCCATTTCAAATTTTCAACGTCACCAATACTGTCAGGAATCTCACCGCCTATCTGATTGGATTTAAGCCAAATATTTTCAAGTTTTTTGCATTGACCTATCGTTGCAGGAATACGCCCTCCTATGTGATTAAAGCTCAGGTATAGTGTTTTCAGCTCTGTTAAATTACATAGTGTCTCTGGCAACGATCCCTCTAGCCCATTATCATACAGCTGCAGTTCCGTTACATGCCCATTTGTATCACATAGTACCCCATGCCATTCACAGTATGAAATGGAATCAGAAAGCCAATTATCTTGTCTAATCCAATTTGACCCGTTAGTTGCTTTGTAAAAATTCTCAAGTTCTAACCGTTCATGCGGATAATTTGTATCTGCAAAAAGAGCATTTGAAATTAACGTTGCAGCTACTCCAAAAAAGAATACTTGTTTACCAGAAGATTTTAGCAATCTAAAAAGGACGTTGAAAAAGGAATGGATCGTTATTAGCATGGAACTCTCTTGCAAATTACTTGAGACAGTATAAATATCGAACAATTTAATGTCAAATAGGTAGGACAAACTAAGCCAGGTTTGTACTGTGAAAGTAAGACCTTAAAAAGTGTCCCCCAGAAGACGGATTCATAATATAACTTGATGAAACCCCTTGAGATTTAAAAAATAACGAGTCGCTTTAAGTTCGCCTGTTCGTTTGAGAATATTTTTTTAACTAAGTCATTTTTACTTGCTAAACCTAATTATTGATAATACTCGTAAAAGAGACTCCACCTTTCGAAGACTTAAATTAACTAAACCTTGGGAAAGCTCTGCGGCGTACTCGAATAAAATATCAACTTTGAATTAGAGTAATCTTCTAATTACAATGACTACAAAAAGTACTGATATCAATATTACTCCCACAAAAAATAATCCCTACCCTTTTTCCATGAAGCTCATTTTTTAAAGGACCAAGACATGCGGCAATACCGGCTGCACAAGCTGGCTCAACCATCATTTTAAGTTCTTCTGCAATTAATTTCATTGCAGTAATCAGTTCCTGATCACTAACGGTTACTAATTTATCGACATTCAGTTTACATAAATGGAAGCTATAGGGTTCCGCTTTAGGTGCACCAAGGCTGTCTGCAATAGTTTGAATTTTATTAATAGCCATTGGTTGATTCGCTTTGAAACTTCGATTCATTGTATCTGCACCTTCTGGCTCAACTCCATAGATTTTGCAAGATAGTTGGGCTTGCTTGAATGCATTTGAAACCCCGGCGCATAAACCACCACCTCCTATAGCTATAACAACAGCATCTAATCCTTTAGTTTGTTCCGCAAACTCCAAACCCAATGTAGCAGTTCCCAATGCAGTATGATAACCTTCAAATGGATGAATAAAGGCTCGAGCCTCCTGCTTTGCAATTTCTTGAACCATGTTAAAGCCTTCATTAATGGTGTCACAATAAATTATTTCGGCACCATAAGATTGACAACGTTGAACCCGAAATTTGTTAGCTGTTTTTGGAATAACAACTTTCGCATTAATACCTAATTGTTTTGCAGCATATGCTACTGCAATTGCATGATTTCCAGCACTTATAGCAGTAACTCCCTTTTTTAATTCACTAGCCTTTAGAGCCATCATGTTTAATAAGGCGCCACGAAGTTTAAAACAACCACCATATTGAAGTGTTTCAAGCTTGAGAAATAATTCAGTATTCTTTTCAAAAAGATTATCTTTTTCTTGCCCCTTCCATTCCCAAACAGGAGTTAGCAAAATTTTATCACCAAGAAGTTTTCTGGCTTCGCGAATTTCATCTAGATTTGGAATTTTAATTGCTTCAGTCATAAATAGTGCCTTATGTTAAAATCAGCCTACTTGGGGCATTTCCAAGCGACTAATCTGGTTTAATGCCATCCTAATCCGGCCGATATCGCACAAAAAAGGACAACAATCCATGCTGGAACACGCCAAAATTGCAGCAAAAGAAAAGCGGTCATTGCTAACAAATAATCATTTAACGAGAAAATCGCGCTGGTCCAAACGGGTTGATAGAATGCTGTTAATAACAAACCAACAACGGATGGATTAATTCCCAGTATGGCTTTTTGCATGGAGGGGTGTTGACGCAGGTTTTCCCATAAAGGTAATGCTCCAATTATCAATAAAAACGAAGGCAGAAAAATAGCACCTAAGGCAATAGTTGCCCCAAGCCATCCATTTGGGGTACTTGTCGATACTGCTCCAAGGAACGCTGCAAACGTAAAAAGAGGGCCAGGTAATGCTTGTGCGGCACCATATCCCGCAAGAAAAAGAGAATTATCGACCCAACCATTCGGAACAACCTTGGCTTGTAATAGAGGTAAAACCACATGTCCCCCACCAAAGACCAAAGAACCAGCACGATAAAAGGATTCAAATAATTGCATAGGATAGTTTGCGATATAAAAAGACAAAAGCGGTAATAGAGTGAGCAATATAAAGAAAGTAAGCAACACAATAATCCCTGTTCGCCTGCTAAGCTTAACAGTCAATTCGCTGCTTGGGAGTGATTGTTCAGGCGAAAGAAAAAACAAACCAAAAAGACCTCCAAGCACTATCATCGCTATTTGTCCACTGGCATAAGGAATGATGCTTGAACCAATGCAAGCCAATACTGCAAGGCTTGCTCTTGTTTTGTCAGAACATAAAGAAACGCTCATGCCCCAAAGTGCTTGAGCAACAACCGCCACAGCAACTACTTTCAAGCCATGAATCCAGGGAGGATTATCATGAATACCCATCTTGATAAGAGCAAGGCCAAATATCACCATCAGCAAAGCAGAAGGCAGAGTAAATCCAAACCAGGCAGCAATGGCACCACGAACACCACCTTTTGACAGGCCAAGTGCAATACCCACTTGGCTACTCGCTGGCCCTGGCAAAAATTGACATAATGCGACCAAATCAGCGTAGGCATGGTCACTCAGCCATTTTAATCGACCTACAAACTCATCACGGAAATAACCAAGATGCGCTATGGGGCCACCAAAGCTTATGCATCCCAATTTTAAAAAAATTAGAAAAATGTTCGTTATGGTTACTCGTTCCTTTTTATACTTTTGGTCAATCAATGATTTCTCCATTAGCACAGAGACTTATCTCTTCTATTCTATGGCTGTTTATAATAATTTAATCTTAAGGAGCAAAGTCTATATTAAAAATATCATTAAAAGATGAACTTGCACAGAAACCAATATCTCCTCCATACTAAATGATGAAAGAAAACAAATATGAAAACAAAACTCACTTCAAATTTGAATGGCACAAGTAGCAAAAGACTTTGAGACAGCTAAAAAATTGCTGTAAGCCAATCATTATTAAGCACCGAAACCGTTCTCGCACGTAAAAAGCCATCCTTTAATTCAAGATGGACATAAGTACCATGATAGCTATAGCAAATTAGCTATAACTATAAGAAAAAAAATATAAAAATGGCTACAATGAATAAACAGCTCTTTGTTGGATTAAATAATGGATAAAAGTTTGAGTAATTTTTTAACATTAGAGCATCAGCAAGCTTTAAGTGAATTAAAAAGCTCACTAAATGGACTCACTACCAGAGAGGCTAAACTACGCTTTAAGTTGTACGGACCTAATAAATTTATAACCAAGCCAGTTCGCTCTCATATTTTAGAAGCAATTTCTCACTCAATAAATCCACTAGTAATTATATTAATAATTGCTGCTTTAATTTCATTTTTTACAGGTACATCAACGAATGCATTTATCATCTTCATAATAATCAGTGTAAGTGTTGTGCTTGATTTTTTTCAGACGCATCGCTCGTTAGTAGCCGCTCAAAAATTACAACAACATGTAGCAATAAAAACCAGTGTCTTACGAAACGGTAAAACATGTAATTTAATCTGCAGTGAGTTAGTTCCGGGTGATGTTATTCTTTTAACTGCTGGCGATATAGTACCTGCTGATTGTTTATTGCTTCAATCTAAAGATTTGCATACTCAACAAGCAGCACTAACAGGGGAGTCTTTACCTGTAGAAAAAGAATCAATTGTACTTTCAACCGCCCCTAAAAATCCTGCTGAAGCAATAAATGCGGTATTCTCTGGTTCTTCCATAGTGAGTGGTCATGCAACTGCCTTAGTTTTGAAAACAGGAAAGCATACTTTATTTGGTGAAATTGCACAGACTCTATCGGTGACTGCGCCTCAAACCGAATTTGAGAAAGGCGTTCTACATTTTAGTTTTTTTATTATGAGAACAGTTATTTTTCTCATTCTTTTTGTCTTTTTAATCAATATATTCCTTAAGCGTCCTGCACTTGAATCGTTATTATTCTCTATTGCGTTGGCAGTAGGTCTGACTCCAGAATTTTTACCAATGATTACAACAGTAACTCTGGCAGTAGGCGCTTTAAATATGGCAAAGCGAAAGGTTATTGTTAAAAATTTAGCAGCCATACAAAATTTCGGTAGTATCGATATTTTATGTTCTGATAAAACAGGAACCCTAACTAAAGGCGAAATGACATTGGAACAATACATCGATATTTTGGGAGGAAAATCCGAATATGTTTTATTGCTCGCTTATCTTAGCAGTTTATTTGCAACAAATATAAAAAATCCTTTAGATAATGCGTTACTAAATAAATCAGGAATTAATCCACTTGATGCAGCAATTCTACATCATGAACACCCTATTCAACAGGGTTATACAAAAATTGATGAGATTCCTTTTGATTTCGAAAGAAGACGCTCAAGTATCGTTGTTAAAAAAGATAAAACCAATTTAATAATCACCAAAGGAGCTCCTGAAAGCATCCTTACAGTTTGTAAAAAATATAAAATTGGAGATCAAAATAAATTAATAGACGACAAAATCAAAGAACAATATTTAAATCTTTTTCATTCATTAAGCCAAGAAGGCTATCGTGTTTTAGCAATTGCATATAATGAAACAAAAATGAAAGCAAGTTATCAGGTCAGTGATGAAACCGATTTGGCCTTAGTTGGTTTTTTAGCTTTTTTAGATCCCCCTTTGGAGGATGCACAAGAGATGATTTCTGATCTTAAGAATGCTGGGGTAAAAGTTAAAATATTAACAGGTGATAATGAGCTTGTTACTCAACATATTGGTAATAAAGTTGGTCTTCTTACTGAAAAAATTCTAATCGGTGAACAAATAGATCAAATGTCAGATTTAACTCTAGAAAAAGTTGTCGAAGAAATTGAAATTTTTGCTCGAGTTTCTCCCCAGCAAAAACAACGAATTATACGGGCACTTCGCTCTAACAATCACGTAGTAGGTTATATTGGCGATGGCATTAATGATGCACCATCGCTTCACATTGCTGATGTAGGTATTTCTGTTTCTGAGGCAGTGGATGTTGCTCGAGAAACTGCCAGTATTATTTTATTGGAGCATAATTTAAAAGTTTTATTAAATGGCATTATAGAAGGACGTAAATCGTTTGGAAACATAATGAAATATTTAATGATGGGAACCAGTTCAAATTTTGGTAACATGCTAAGTATGGCATTTGCAATACCCTTCTTACCTTTTTTGCCAATGAAACCTACTCAAATACTTCTTAATAACCTGCTTTATGATATGTCACAAATTACTATTCCTTCTGATAATGTGGACCCTAGTTTTATTACCAAACCCAAACATTGGAATATCGATATTATCCGGCGCTTTATGATTTATATTGGACCTATTAGCTCTCTTTTTGATTTTATTACATTTTGGGTCATGTTAAGCTATTTTAAAGCATCAGAATCGTTATTTCAGACAGGTTGGTTTATCGAGTCTTTAACAACACAAACACTGGTTATTTTTGTTATTCGTACCGTTAATTCACCATTGAGCAGTAAACCTAGTCTGCCGTTAACTCTTACGATATGTTCAGTAGTTGCCATAAGCATATATTTACCATTTAGTCCGCTTGCAGCTTCATTAGGATTTGTACCTCTTCCTATGACTTTCTTTATTTTTTTAATCTTTGCCGCAATTAGTTATCTATTTCTTGTTGAGAAGATTAAAAGAAAATTGATGATACAATGGTTGAAAAAAGATAAGGATAGTTAATTATGTTCTCAACCGTTTTTTTAAGTGTAGTACCTTTTAATTTTCCTTATACATTGATATAAACAACACATTGGTAAATGATGAATCATCGGATTAATCTCTAATTCCACAAGATGTTTGACTGCCTATAAACAGACTTATCCACAGAAAATGTGAATAACTTAAATGAAGTTGAGGAGATTTAAAAGCGATATAAATCAGACACATCAAGGATGTCTTATATGTTGCTGATTAATCATTAATTATTTGGTAAAAATAGATATCCACAGAAAAGGATATTAAAAAGAATTTAGACCTAGCTATCTTATACAAATAAAAAATAAAAAAATAGTCTTGACTCGAACTATTTTTACCATTTATTTTGACCCGTTGCTTGGTTAAGCTTGGTGTTTAAAAAATAATTCATCCACTTTAGCGCGATATTTTAATACCCTAATTATGCTGCCTGTTAAAAATGAAGAAACAGCCAATTTACTGGTTAAAGTGCTACGCTCAAGTTGGCGTTGTTGGGCATACGCAAGTTTCTATGGTCAATGATAGCCCTCATGGGGATGATGGTGTTTATTTTAATACGACTAATGAAGATCGGGTTCAAACTTCTTCTGTGCCGATGATTGGAGTGGATGATGTTATTTCTTTACCTAAAGGACAAGCTTTTATGATAGTAAATGGTGGAGAACTATACAAAATTCGAATTCCTCTACCAATAAGTTGTAAAAAACAGACTAAAACACCATTGCAAATATTCAGCACCTACTTCAATCGCACTATATGATACAATTTATTCAAAGCATTATATTACAATCACCTAATGAAGATTTAGTTCTAAGGGTATAAACCAGAAATGCACCAGAATGAATACTGAATCAAAACGAATTGAGAAATATACTATTGTCTCTAACACATTAGCGTGTATGAGCAATCAACAATTACAAAAATATTTAAATTATTGGGAAAACAACTAAAACATCCAAGAGCGTATACATAGTCTGAATAACGCCAACACCAGTGTGCTATTATTTCTTGAGCATTTTCCGAGAAATTTACACCAACATTTAAAAGAAGTTTTGTCATCAAGTATCGCTGAATTGGATTCAATTAACCATCTGGAAAAATTGAATAAATCATTTGGAACGGCTTTAGAATTTATGCAAAAAAAAGGTTTTCTTCATATGGATGCTCATTTTCATAACATTTTAGCTGATGAGGATGACATTTACCTCAGTGATTTTGGTTTGGCATTGTCAAAGAAATTTGATTTATCAATAACCGAACATAATTTTGTAAAAGATCATGAATATTATGATCGATGTAGTTATTCAGTCAATGTGCTGCATGGTGTCCTAACTGCCTATGCAGGAAAAGAACATTGGGATAAAACATTAAGTGATTACTTAACAAATAAATTTTCAATTAAGTTGCCTGATAAAATAAATGAAATACTATCTATAAATGCTCCTATTGCGGGAAAAATGCATGAATTTTATAAAGAAATCCAGAAAGATAAGTCAATACCCTATCCATCAAATCATATGAAGGAGATGCTCGAAGTACTGCGACAGAGGGAAATATTATGATTCAAATTGAAAAAATAACAGGTGAGCTAGCTAAAGCCTTGTGTCAAACAATTACTACGGAGTTACCTGAGTACTTCGGATTACCCGAAGCAAATGAACATTACGCCATAGGTGTTACAAAACGTGTAAATTTCGCCGCGAAAAGGAATGATAACCATATTGCTCTCATTTCAATTGATTTTCCTTATCCGAATAATGCCAATATTTATTGGATGGCTGTAAGACCTGATTTTCACCGTCAAGGTGTTGGGAAGCAATTAATAGATGCAGCTTGTCATTTTGCTGTAACGCAAGGTGCTAAAACTATAACCGTTGAAACTCTAAGCCCTTCTGAATCAGAAGAGAATTATCTTAAAACGTATCGGTTCTATCAGTCGGTTGGTTTTAAATCTCTTTTTGATTTAAAACCCGCCGGATATGAGTGGAATATGGCATATATGATGAAACAGCTTAAACCTTTAGCAATAAACCAACAGCCAATTGCTATCAAAGCACTGGCTTTATCTGATATCCCCTTTCTGGTCGATGCCTTTCAAAAAGCAAATTGGCAAAAACCTGCATCATTATTTGAAAAGTATTACCAAGAACAACAACTGGCTGAGCGAGTCGTATGGTTGGCTTATTTTCAAGACCAAATTGCCGGCTATGTTACGCTAAAATGGACATCACTCTATGAACCCTTTGCTCAGAAACAAATCCCCGAAATTATGGACTTAAATGTATTACCCTCTTTTCGCAAATTTGGAATAGGAAGTACTTTACTAACAGTCGCTGAAGAAAAAGCAGCAAGTCAACACTCTCATGTAGGTCTTGGCGTTGGCTTATATGGTGGACAAGATGGGGGCTACGGACAAGCGCAACGACTCTACATCAAACGCGGCTATATTCCTGATGGGCAAGGAGTCACTTATGACTATAAGCCAGTTGCTCCAGGAAAAATGGTTTCTTTGGATGATGATTTGATATTATGGTTTACCAAAAAAGTGAAATAATAAAATGAAATTTCCCTATCAGCTCATCGAATTAACCCATACTTTAGATGAAACCAGCCCTTCTTGGGAGGCAAACTGTGGTTTTTCATCATCAATAGTATTGGATTATGCAGATTGTACTAGCGAAACCTCATTTCGCGTGCAACATCTCACCATGCCAGCAGGAATGGGAACACATATGGATGCCCCCGCGCATTGTTGTCCTGATGGACTATCTATAGACCAAATTCCTATAGATCAATTAGCCGCTCCTTGTGTGGTGATTGATGTATCTCAAAAGGCACATGATCTTTACAGTGTGGCACCTCAAGATATCGCTGATTTTGAAAAAAAGCATGGCCTTATTCAACCTGATTCATTTGTCATCATCAAAACAGGCTGGTCACGCTTCTGGAACAATCCGATTCAATATCGTAACAATCTTAATTTTCCCTCTGTCTCGGCAGAAACAGCCACCTTGCTGGTGTCACGGGGCATTGTGGGATTAGGCATAGATACATTGTCACCTGACAGGCCAGATGTTGGTTATCCTGTGCATCGCATCTTGTTAAGCTCAGGAAGATACATTATAGAAAACATTGCAAATAGTGAACAATTACCCTCTATAGGTAGTTTTGTCATGGCCTTCCCACTGAAAATCAAACAAGCAACCGAGGCACCTATGCGTTTAATTGGATTATTGCCATGAATTATCCTAAAGAAAAAATAGAACCCAATCCTGATGCGCAACAAATCAATGAATGTATTAATTTAGTCACTAAAGTTTTAGGTGACAATCTTTTGGGCGTTTATCTCTATGGTTCAGCCCTTGTGGGTGGTTTACAAAAATACAGTGATATTGACTTATTCGTTGTAACCCATCATGCCACAACCTTGAGTGAAAAGAATGAATTGACGAAACACCTGCTTCACATATCAGGCCTTTACATGAAAAGCGCAAAACGGCCTATAGAAATGACGGTTGTTGAAAAAGGAGCAGTTAACCCCTGGCATTATCCCCCTCGTTTTGATTTTCAATATGGAGAATGGCTAAGAGCTTCTTTTGAAATGGGCGAGATTGAACCCCCGAATCTTGAAATGCCTGATCTTGCCTTGATTATCACTCAGGTTTTATTGAAGAGCCAGACCTTGTTTGGGGAGCAGCCAGAAAAAATTTTAGCGCCAGTTCCCTACGCTGATTTTATTAAAGCGATGCTTCAAGATCTCGATAGACTTGCAGCCGATATCAAGGATGATACTCGAAATGTGCTACTCACCCTGGCACGAATTTGGTGTACTTTAGAAACTAATACAATTTGCTCCAAACCAGATGCTGCGGATTGGGTAATAGAACGTTTGCCCCAAATTCACCAAGGTGTAATGTACAGAGCTAAATCCATCTGCATCGGCGATGAAAATGAATATTGGGAAGATATCAAAGCATCGTTAAAACCTTGTGCAGATTGGATGCTACAGGAAATTAGCACAATCAAATTATCCATAAATCCAAACAAAATAGCCTACAAGGTGAGCGAATGAAAGAACTTACTTTTTTTAAGGGTTATCAACAAGATGAGCAAAAGCGCGCCGCGTTTAATCACCTTGCAGTTAAAACCTTTGATCTATCGTTTGGAGAATGGTACCAATCCAGCTATTGGCGAGATAAATACATCCCCTATACCTTGTTTGATGGGGAGCATGCCATTGCCAATGTTTCAGTAAATATTATGGATTTTAGCATCAAAAAAGAGCAAAATTTAGATGATATTATCCATGCTTTAAGCGATGAAACCATAGATACTGTGCGACTTGGTTTTGTCCCTAAGGATTGTTCATCCTATGAGATAATTCCTATCGATGAAAAAGAAAAAGATGAAATGCTTTTTGTTGAGACAGGCAAAACTGCTTTATTTGATGAAAATCAGTTGATGTTTCCTCTGTTGTCTCATGCATAGATTAAGAGGGCTTAAATATGAAGGAACATAACACTTTGATTTTGTTAAATGAACTATCAAAAAAAATCAATAACCTATACGGCTTTGTCAAAATTGCTGGTGAAAATTTTGGAGAACCGGCAATAAACTCCGGTCCATGTGGCCCTTTTGCTAATGCTTTTTATACTATTTGGAATCAAAAGTTTACTGAAAGAGTAAACATTGCCTTTATCATGGTAAAAAATTCTGATGAGTGTTGGCATGTATTAATTAGGTTACCAAATGGGTTACTTTTTGACGGTGGTATTGGCGTTCATCCAGATGATAGATGGGATAAAAACAAATTTGATATAGTGGATATGTTCCAATATGACCTGCAACTATTAGAAAAGCACTCAGGTGGTTTGAATAGAAAGTATCCTCGATATTGCCCCAATTTTTCTATTGGTGAAGTTACTGATTTGATAACAAATTATATCAATCTGATTGAAGAAAGAAAAAATAGCCCCGGTCATATAAACTTCACAAAATAGATTGATATTTCTGCAACAAACGAGGGAAATAGACATGAATTATGAAATAAGCTATGAATCAAACCCAAAACCAAAAGATATCCAATTATTAAACGATGCTATTACAGCTATAGCCAAACAAAAAAAGGGAATGAAAGCACTGGATTTCTTTGCTTTTTTTATCCGTGATAAGGATAGAACTATAATTGGAGGGTGTGGTGGAGATAATATGTATGGGGGCCTTTTCGTTGGGCAACTTTGGGTAAAAGAAAGCCTACGTGGTATGGGTTATGGCACTCAATTGATGCAAAAAGCAGAAATGCTTGCTCAAGAAAGCGAATGTAATTTTATAGCAGTGAATACATTTGACTGGGAAGCACTCGATTTCTATAAAAAACTGGGATATTACGTTGAGTTTGAAAGAAAAGGCTTTGATAAAAATTCAATTTTTTATTTTTTACGCAAAGATTTACGATGATGTTTTTTAACCACGAAATATTTTGAGAACCATTTAATGAATCGATTTTATATATTAACTGGCTCACCAGGTAGTGGTAAGTCTTCTATATTGACAGCGTTATCTAAAAAGGGCTTTTCAGTGATAGAAGAACCTGCCAGGAAGATATTGGCTCAACAACGACTCATTGATGGAGAGGGTGTTTATGATAGAAATCCTTTTTTATTTAAGGAGCTGATGCTTTCTTGTATGCTCATGGATTATGAAAATGCTTCCAAATATGACATCGTATTTTTTGATAGAGGTATTCCAGACATCATTGCTTATAGTAAAAACTTTGGTTTGAATAGTGGCGCAGAACTTCAAGCGAGTCAGATTTATCAATACAACACTACAGTATTTTTCCTGCCAGCTTGGCAAGACATCTATGTTAATGATGCTGAACGAAAGCTAAGCTTTGAAGAAGCGCAATTATTTGAAGATGACTTGAGACAGATTTATACCAAACTGGGATACCAACTGGTTGACGTCCCATTCGGCCCCATCAAAGATCGGGTTAACTTTATTCTGAATTTAATTCGCGGCAGTAAAGAATGAATATACAACCATTAATAGATAAGCTGAAACTTAGTGAGTTAAAAGTACAGCCTGAATTACTGGGTGTGACCTCCGATTGATGTACTATCCCCTTATAAATTTAGCCGATTTCTGCTAATCCAACAAATTAATGTGATAAACCTCTCGCTCAAGCCTCTCTAAAAAGGAGGCTTTACCATACTCGGGTGCAGCACCCAAATAAATCGTATGCAAGCGTTCCCCTGCTTTATTGTAAAGCGCAATCGTTCCAGTCATAGCTTCTCGCCATCCTTCTTGACACATAAATACACAAGTTCCCCATCAAGGCTCACAGATACCGTCGTTACTACATCATCGAGTTTGGGTGTATCATACATCCAGTCTTCTTCAGTAGTCGTTTGA
>NZ_LNYE01000021.1 GCF_001467695.1 Legionella gratiana | reverse complement strand
ATGATCAAATATAATACTACATGTATTTTATCAGCGCCATAGGAAGCCTCATGCAAAATAAATTTACAAAGTTACCGAGTGTACTAATAAATAAAATCACCAAAGACTTCACAACAAAAGACGCATTGCTTCATAAAAAATGTTACCCAAAATAGGAATTTTTAGATTCGTTGCCTCATAAATAATGTTACCGAAGGAAGAAA
>NZ_LNYE01000020.1:723446-723572 GCF_001467695.1 Legionella gratiana | reverse complement strand
TTCTAGATTTTCGATATGTTCTTCTTTATCTTTAACCATATGCTCTAAATTTTTTATATGGTTGTCTTTCTCTTCAAACATCTGTTCTAGATTTTCGATATGTTCTTCTTTATCTTTAACCATATG
>NZ_LNYE01000020.1:492367-723349 GCF_001467695.1 Legionella gratiana | reverse complement strand
TCAAACATCTGTTCTAGATTTTCGATATGTTCTTCTTTATCTTTAACCATATGCTCTAAATTTTTTATATGGTTGTCTTTCTCTCCAGACAAATATTCTAGATTCTCAATATGCCTGTCTTTATCTTCAACCGTATGCTCTAAATTTTTTATATGGTTGTCTTTCTCTCCAAACATTTGCTCTAAATTTTCGATATGTCTTCTTTTATCTACAACTATATTCTCCAAATTTCTTATATGATTATCTTTATCTATAAGAACTTTTTCTAAATTCTGAGTATGGTTCTTATAATCAATTACATGATTTAAGTTAGAAGTCCGTAGAGGCGAATTTAAATGCGGTATTACAACATGATCATGAACAACCTTACTTTGGAATGAAAGTTCCAAGTCATAATAAACTTGAATCTTTTTCTCATTTATTTCAAACCCCAACGTTTTATATACAGCTAAAAATAATTCTAACAAAGTACTAGGAGAGTTCTTTGTTTTGCCATAGCAAGAAATCATATTATTCAACATGAGTAAACTACGAAATATAAGAAATCCAGCGGGTATTGGTTTTTTCCAAGTCCACTCGTGATCTATTGCACAAGGTATATTCTTTTGATCAATTATGATATTTTGAGGAATCAGATCAATACTATTTCCAGGCAAAAGTGTATCAATATCAATTTCCTTAATTGGATTATTTTTTGAGACAAGCGACGCCAATATGAACAAATATTTTTTGAAAAATAAAGCTACTTCATCAATAGACCATCCATCACGAGTTACAATATCAATAAACTCACAAGACAAAAGTTTACCTTTAATATAAACAGCTCTTTTTTCGAGAGTATGTGCTAGTTCCCGATACTCCAAGTTTTGAGATGTATTGGATTCAAGTAATTTACATTGGACTTCAATATCTCCTTTTTTATTGTGTAAGAATAAGGTTTCCTTACAAAATGCTTTAGTCCTTTGTGTGGAGTAGTGATACGCTAAAACTTCTGATGAAGCTAATTTAATTTTTGAGGTTTGGGCTACAATCAAAAAGGAATTCGCAAGGTCAAGTGCAAGCTCATTTTTTAAAACAACAGGCCAAACTAATTCAGGTGAAAAAACTAAATGAGGTGGTAATTGTGGATCTGCTCTTACACCATGGGTTATTAACATTCCCGCATCAAATTCTTGACTGGAAAAACCTCGCTGGCTAATGATGGATAAGGGTAACTTGTAATCGGGAAATGGGGCAAAAAAATGATTTTCTACAAAACCGGCTTGATTGAGATGGTTTTTTAAAGCATGTCGCCCATAAGTTGATGGCTGTCTATCTCTATAACGTCCTTCTATTCCATACAACGGTTTGCCATGATGATCTTCGGGGGCTCCAGCAAAATATTTAAGCCCCAGCTGATTTTCAATTGCTATAATGAGTAGACCTTCGGGTTTTAACATGGACTTAACATGCTGAAGCATGGTTTGTACCGGACATTCTCCTGGCATAAATAAATTAGCATATTCCAATACACCAATTAAAGTGATTACATCAAACTTCTGGTTCCAACAAAACTTATGAAATTGCTCACATACCACAGCTACATTACTCAAATCACGAGTTCGAGCACGAGTAATTTCAGCACGCCTTAGTGTTCCTTCAAGGGCTAAAACACGAGCACCGCATTCCCCTAAATAGCGAGTTATTGCTCCACAACCTGAACCTATTTCAAGCACGTCCGCTCCCGAAAGCATACTATGAAAAGGGCGTAAAATATTAGCTCTACTCGCACTAAGATGGTATAATGAAGGCCAATCAATACAGTGTATTTTTAATTCAGGTGAAAATAATGAGATATCCTTTGCCTGGAGAATTACCGAAATAATACGATTTTCAACCTCATCTCCGTCATTATAAGCGATACTCTCACAATCGGCTTTAAACCATACCTGTGTGGTACGATCCAAAGAGTAATCTAACTTAGAAAGCAAAGTGTTCATGTGCATACTTCCTGTGCAGAAAGTTTAAGTCCTAAATCAACAAGACCAAAGAAGTTCGTCTCCGATAAAACATGTAAATGTACCGAATCATAACGCCGGTCATGAGGAATAATATCTTCTCCTTGTCGAGAAGCAACCCCGAATGAGACAAAATAATCCCCCGAAGCCAACTTACAATGAAATGATACCTCAGATTGAATGATTTTCCCGTTAGAACCAAATGTTTTAAATTCATCTACATTAAGCGTTTCTGAGTTAGCTCCATAAACAGGCAATCCCTCTTTTGTTTTGATCGTAATCCCAAAAATTGGACGTATCACATCCCTTAAAAATATCGCTGCAATCTGAAATGTAATCAATTGACCTGTAGTGATTACCGATGGATAGGGGTTATTCTCTACTTCCATGTAAAAATCAAGGATTTTGGCCGCACCATCTCCCCATCGATATTCATAAGGATTGTAGCAAGGACGTGTGGAAAACATATCCGCAGATGTACTTAACTTATATTGGGGTTTTGTTGTTTCAATTGCAGGTTGTTGCTCTTCAGGTAGCTCTTGCGTGTTTGCCTTACCAAATAACAAATCTACATATCGATTGACGACATGCCTGGGTTCACCTAATTCCATAACCACGCCATTATTTAACAAAAGAGCTTGGGAACAATGGGTAACAATTTGGTCACTTGAGTGAGTGACCAATAAAATGCTAGTTCCATTTTCTCGCAGCTGTTTCAATCTATCGAAACATTTTGCTTGAAATTTCGCATCCCCCACGGCTAAGGCCTCATCAACGATCAGAATATCTGGCTCCACTTGTGACTGAACTGCAAAAGCTAATCTTATCGTCATTCCAGTAGAATATGTTTTAATTGGTTGCTCGATAAAGTCTCCAATATCCGCAAAAGCAACTATGTCGTCAAAACGCTCATCGATTTCTTTCTTACTCAATCCAAGCATCGTGGCATTCATATAAACATTTTCACGACCCGTAAATTCTGGATTAAAACCTGAGCCAAGCTCTAATAAAGCAGCAATCCGTCCTTGTGTTTGTACCTCTCCTTCTGTAGCAGTCAGCGTTCCACAAATGATTTGTAATAGAGTTGATTTACCGCTACCATTTTTTCCGATAATGCCAACCGTCTCACCTTTGTTTACTTGAAAGGACACATCTTTAAGTGCCCAAAACTCCCGGTAATATTGTTTACGATTTCGCCTTAATATTTGCAATAAGCGATCATGAGGTTTTTCATAAATATGATAACATTTGCTCAGATTATTTACTTTAATGGCAATTTCAGAAGACATTCACTCACCAATCCTTTTTCGAAAGTCAATTATAAAAAGCAAAAATTATGTATGATTTAACAGATAAAAATGCTTGATCAAGCAAAAAGATTATAAAACATCTGCAAATCCATCTTTTGTTTTCTGAAATCCAAGAAATCCTATATAGGCAATACAAACACTAACAATAAAAAAAATACCAAGACTTTCCCACTGAGGTAATTTTCCAAAAATAACAAGGCTTCTAGCTTGCTCAATGATACAGGTTAGTGGATTGAGAAACAAAATCTTTTGAAATAACTCAGGCAACATACTTATTGAATAGAAAACAGGTGACAGATACATTATTACTTGTAGAATAAAAACCATCATATGAGTAATATCTCTTACATATACTCCTGCAGAACAAAGAAACCAACTCATTCCTAAGGAAAACAAAATTAGGGGTATAAATAAAATAGGCAGTAATAAAATGGTACCATTCACTTTTCCTAATATAAAAAAACAAAACAACGCTAATATAAACGTATTTACTATTGCATGAAAAAGAGCTGAGCCTATGATTATCCAGGGATAAATTTCTACAGGAAATACCACTTTTTTTACAAAGTTTGCATTACTCACAATCATAGTAGGTGATCGATTCATACATTCACCAAAAAAATTCAAAATGATTAAACCTACATAAATCAGTAATGAATACATAAGATTATTAGTAACACCCGGCCATTGGATACGCATAAAAACGCTAAACACAAGTGTATAGAGACCTAACATTAATAGAGGAGCGAGTATTAACCACAATACTCCAGCAAAAGAACCACGATATCTCATCAAGATGTCTCGTTTAACGAGTTGTAGAATGAGATCATAATGACGCCATAACATTAAAAACATTTGTGCGGGATGATTTTTTGATAAAGTACGACCCATATTATTTCCTATAAATACATCCATTCAGGTTGTCATTATACAACAACATTCAATTAAAATATATACAGAACTCTATAAGTCTTCTTTCAGGTAAGTCCTATTAACCTTTTGTATAATATAGCCATTTATTAAAATATCTTATATTTCTTGAGATATCTAAAAGCTTCGTTTAAACTACTGCTGTATTATGCATGTTCCGGATGAACATATATTCAAAGGGTTGCCATAGAGCACTAAGTAAAAGAATGATTGGTAAAATAGCTCGTTCATTAATTGATGTGAAACACATCAATTTATTTTCTGTTGCTTTGAAAATGCTCGTAAACAGTAAGCGCAAGTTTATTGGTATGGTAATTGGTGCGACATTTTCTTCCTTCATCATTATGCAACAACCAGGTATTTATCAAGGAGTAACCGACCGCATTGTTGCGCCAATTCGGGCGATTACTGGTATTGATTTATGGGTGATGGGCGACACTTCCTTTTCATTTTCAGATTCTCTATATTTTAGACCTATAGATATCTATCGCATTCGTAGTATTCCTGGAGTACTTTGGGCAAAACAGTTATATCGAACATGGTATACTATGATACATACTGGCACCGGAAAAATCTCAAATTGGGAACTTATTGGTGTTGATCCAGACTCCTTACTTGGCTTGCCTGAAACCATGATAGCAGGTGCAAGATCTACAATCCATAAGACCAATTCAATTATTATTGATGGTTATGCTTTAAAACAATTCGAAACACCTGATGGAAGAACAATTCAACCGGGTGAAAAAATGATTGAAGGCCAAAACAAATTTATAGTAACGGCTATTACTAAACCATTGCGTACTTATATGTATGAGCCTAAAGCATACATGACAAGTAACCATATTCCTGATATTTCACATAGAAACTCTTTTATTTTAGTCAAAGTAAAACCGTCCTATAATGTGCAACAAGTCGCCTATGAAATTCGCAAAACCACCGGCTTTCTTCCTCTAACGCCAGATCAATTTGTCGATCGTGCCAATCAATTTTTTCGTGAAAAAACACCTATTGTTATAGCTTTTATTGCTGTAGCAATTGTGGGGTTCATTATTGGCCTTGTTATGATGTGGCAGATCTTTACCAATTTTGTTTTAACCCACCTTCATCAATTCGGCATGTTGAAAATGCTAGGAGTTTCCAGTTCTTCGTTAATTAAAATGGTATTATTTCAGGCCGCTATTACCGGAGGATTAGGTTATATTCTTGGTCTATCACTTACCATTCTTTTTGGATTGATTTTTCATGATACAACGGTGGCATTTCACCTAACTCATCAAATTATTTTATTAGGAGCACTTGGCTCAACAATAGTGATTGTTTTTTCCTCTTATTTTGCTATCTTAAAAGTCTTACGTTTGGATTCAGTAGAATTATGTCGCGACTCAAATTAATGGATAACAGCGAAATTCCTACCTTACATTGCATGGATATTGCTAAAACATATCAAACAGGCACTACAACTCTTTCTGTATTGGATAATTTTTCATTAGCTCTTCACCCCGGAGAAATAGGCATGTTGATGGGTGCGTCTGGATGTGGAAAAACAACATTACTCATGATAGTAGGAGGCATCCTCACTCCGGATCAAGGGGTTTGCGCAGTGTGTGGACACGACATTTATAAAATGTCCCCTAAAAATAAAGTTGCTTTTCGCGCCTCCCATATTAGCTTTCTTTTTCAACATCTTCATTTATTTCCGGCTCTATCTGCACTTGAAAATTTAGCATTGCCTTTGTTAATCGATGGGGTCTCACCTGAAGAAGCTTACCAACAAGCAAAGCAGCTGATGATTCGTTTAGGACTTGAAATTCATATTTACTCAAAATTAGATACTCTATCGGGTGGACAAAAACAACGGATTGCGATGGGACGTGCATTAATCCGAGCTCCTCGTTTAATTCTCTGTGACGAACCCACCAGTAATTTAGATAGAGATAGTAGTGATGTGGTTTTTTCGTTAATAGAAGAGTATGCACAAAAACATGGATGCACCTTTTTAATTTCCACTCATGATTATCGTATTATGCCACATGCGGATAAAATACTTGAGTTCAAAGGATTAAATGATTATCAAGTGACTTATCGAAAGGAAACAGTATGAAAAGAAAAATTATTGGTTGTAGTTTGCTGTTACTTTTAGTTGGTGGCTCCTATTTTTATTTCGTATTGAATCGCAAAATGGCAATGCTCCACATGCAGCCCGCGCCTGCTACCGTGAAGAATGAAGAGTTGGTTGCTCCAGCCATAATCGATGCTACAAATGACATAACTCATGTTCCAACCATACAAAGTGGCATTATTAAAAAGATTCATGTCACAGTGGGACAGATGATAAAACAAGGAGAAATTTTATTTTCACTTGATGACACAGTAGGACAGCATAATGTGGCTGTTAATCAGAGCGCACTTAGACAAGCAGAAAACAACCTTATGATTCAGACAAAAAATTTAAAGCATGCGGAAGCGCAATTAAAACGATTAAAAAGTATTGATAAACGCGCCATTAATCAAGCTGATGTACGCGAAAAAGCTTATGAAGTGAAAATGGGAACAATACAAATAGAGCAATTGCAGCACAGCTTGGACACGGCAAAAGCAAATCTAAAAAATGCTGAATTGGCTCTCCGCCAATTTAACGTTGTAGCACCGAAAGATGGAATTGTTTTACAAATTAATGCTCATGTTGATGAGTTCGTTGGCGGAGGAAGCCAAGTCATTCTCTTAGGAGATGCGCAAAAAGTAATCGTACGTGTTTCTATAGAAGAACGAGATACGAAAAAATTTTCTCCTGAAACTGCCGCATATTTAACTGGAGAAGATTTAAATATTCCTTTAACCTTTATTCAACTTGATCGTTACATTATTAATAATGATCGCTTAAATGCGCGAGTGCAAGAAGCATTATACTTTTTTAATAGAAAAGATTACCCTAATCTTGCTGCAGGTCGTCAACTTGATGCTCATATTCCCGTTAAAAATACGTGATCCTATCATGAACTATTTCTATTATTTCGCATTAGTTGTTCTTTTTCTGACAGGATGCTCTATTGGCCCCAAATATGTTCCTCCTACTGCTCCTGTACCCTCCAACTGGAGCAATAAAGTTCAACATGTGTCTTTAGTAAAAAATGAAGAGGCTTGGTGGCGTAATTTTCATGATCCCATATTAAATGATTTAATTGAACAACAAGCAGTCTATAATTTAAATTTAAAAGCTGCACAAACTCGGGTAAGTGCAGCACGGGCCCAATATGCTATAGCAATGGCCCAATTATTTCCCACAGCGACACTTGGTGCCTCTCCTCCAACTGGAACAGGATTTGATATCAATCAACTTATCGCGTTAACAGGTAATTTAGATCCTGATATTTTTGGCAAAAACCGTCAACTAAAAGAAATGGCTAAAGCAAATTTACAAGTGGAACAAGAAGAGCTTGATTTTGCATTAATTAATTTATATGCAGAAATTGCTTCCTCTTACTTGGAGTTACGTGAAGCACAAGCAAGAAACATCGTATTGAACAATAATATTTCAGGTAATAAACAAATACTTCAATTTATCAAATCACGTTATAAAGAAGGGTTTGCTAATTATTTGAATTTTGCACAACAAGATGGATTAATTGAAACTCAACTGGTTGAGTTAGAACAGAATAAAGCATTAACTACAACCCTATTGCATAAAATTGAACTATTAACGGGGAATAATCCTGGAGTATTGGCAAAGAAATTATTACCCCTTAAGCCAATTCCTCAAATCAATCAAAATATTAATTTAGGACTTCCTGCCGAGCTTTTACAGCGACGACCCGATATTAGAGCCGCCGAACGGCGAGTAGCTGTGGCTCATGCAAATATTCGGGCTACAATGGCAAACTTATTACCTCAAGTGACCATAGGATGGTTGTTAGGATGGCAAACTCAAACCATCGCAGGCAGCATTCTTACTGCACGTAATCTTCTTACCGTCCAAAATCCTGAATCTACTTTCTATGGAACTTTTACAGCTCCCATATTCAATGCCGCTTTATTCAATACCATTGAATTACGTAAACGTGAAAAAGCCATTATAGTCATACAATATCAACTCGCTGTGATGCGTGCCTTGCATGAGGTTGAAACTCAATATGATTATCTTCAACATTACAAAGAAAGCGCCATTCATCTTAAGCGAGCAGTGGAACAAAAGAGACTTGCTTTAAAACTAGCGAAAGATGTTTATCAAAAATCTTATTCTGATTTTAATACAGTACTTCGCGCAGAAGAAGAATTAAGTCGTATAGAGCTTGCTTACCTGCAAAATACCGTTCGACTTCAAATGACTCAAATCAATCTTTATAAAGCATTAGGAGGAAACATCATTTCTTCAGAGAAAAAATAAGCCCATAACAGACACTTTAAGAAAACTGATAGAGTTGATTTGACTTTTATAAAAAGGACTATAAAAAAGGGACAAGTTATGAAAAAAGCACTGGTTTGTGGTGCAGGGGGATTTATAGGGAGCCATCTGGTTAACCGTTTGAAAAAAGAAGGTTTTTTTGTTCGTGGAGTAGATTTAAAAAGCCCGGAATTTTCAAAAACTAAAGCTGATGAATTTGTCATTGGCGATTTACGCGATCCTCTAGTATGTAAAAAAATATTAGATACTCCCTTTGATGAAGTCTATCAATTGGCGGCTGATATGGGTGGAGCAGGATTTGTATTTACTGGAGATAATGACGCAGATATTTTGCACAATTCTGCGGCTATCAACTTGAACATGTTGGATATCGCAAAAGACAGGCGAGTTGGTAGAATTTTTTATTCATCCTCTGCATGTATATACCCTAAGTACAATCAGTTAGACCCCTTGAATCCAAAATGTTCTGAGGATTCAGCCTACCCAGCAGCACCAGATAGTGAGTATGGTTGGGAAAAATTATTTAGTGAACGATTATACTTAGCATATGCTCGCAATTATCAAATTAACGTTCGTATAGCTCGTTATCATAATATTTTTGGTCCAGAAGGAACTTGGACTGGTGGGCGGGAGAAATCTCCTGCTGCATTGTGTCGTAAAGTTGCAACCGCCAGGGATAATGAATCCATTGAAGTTTGGGGTGATGGAAAGCAAACTCGTTCTTTTTTATATATTGATGAATGTGTTGAGGGTACATTACGGTTGATGCGATCTAATTTTGAAGGGCCAGTGAATATTGGTTCTGAGGAAATGGTAACCATTAATCATTTGGCTAAAATGATTATTGAATTATCAGGAAAAAAATTAAACATTCAAAATATTCCTGGCCCAGAAGGGGTACGCGGCAGAAACTCTGATAATAAACTTATTGCCCAAAAATTAAATTGGCAGCCAAGTGTATCATTACTAAAGGGTATTAAATCTACGTATGACTGGATAAAAATGCAGGTAGAAAAGAAAGAGCGGATGTTCGAAATTGCCCAAGTGGAGTGAACAGTAATAATGCACCTATTAATTAACATGCGTTTGACATAAAAGGCATAGAAATGCATTTTATGTCGCTATCCCGTAAAGCGCGCAGCATTTTATACGGAATCCAGTTCTAAATAAAACTATCGACCTGTTGACATTCGTCTTCCAAGTCGCGGAAGGCGGGAACTGAATTGTCAACAGATCCTAGTTAACTACAACTTACGTTAAGAATAGGAGATTTTTTTCAAGATGAATCACAGGTCTCATTTTTCAAAATATGCTTATAAAATAAATGATAAGAGCATACATTATAAAGACTCACTTGTTATTGAATACTCTCCTTCTAAATTAACTCTTAGTGGAACAGAGACATATACTGAAATTCAAGACAGAATAACTCTCTTGTTTAATGGAAAAATTTCTAGGTCTCGTATTGTTATTTTGAAAAAGTCTTTAGACATTATTTTCATATTGTTATTAGAGCTTCAACCTGGCGTTCATTCAATTAACGAATTGACTCTTGATACACTAGTGAAAAAATACAGTAGGATTTTAAAATTTAAATCTCCTAATGTTTTCTCTAGAAATCGTAGCTACCTCTCTTTTAAAGATGAGCAGATAATTAATTGCAAAAAAGAGACAACTCTCAAGAATGAATTTAAGTGTAAAAAAATTATTTTCCATTTTTCAAAGATCCAAGTTGGTTTTGGCGATCGTATTGTTGGTCTAGCATCAGCCATGGTTCTTGCTAAGGCATTAGATGTTGAGCTTTTTCTTGATGCACCTTTTATGCCTGAAATTTTTTTAACGAAATACGACGAGATTGCAAACCCACTAGAATACGACATTGATTATCTTGATACCCAATATAGATATACTGAGATTTTAGCTCAAAGCAATTTTAATGAATTAAATACTACGGCTCATGTAATTGGCAATGAATGCTTTCATTACGCCCTTTATTTGAATCCTCATTTCAAACATCGATTGAGTGATTTTAAAACAGATCTACGCGAAGCATATAAAGAGATTTTTAGGAAGATATTAATACCAAAAGATAACTTACTTGAAAAAATTTCGCAGACTTTATCTCTATTATCCTATCCCGAAAAACGTCTAGTTGGACTACAGATCAGAAGTGGTGTGATTAGAGATGAAGTACCCTGTTTAAGCATGAATGATCTTAAAATATATTGTGATAAAGTTCTTGAGAAAATCGCTACAGTAAACAGCTCTGATCTTAAAATTTTTGTTACTGCTGATAACACTGCTTATGCCGATTCAGCAAAAAATTATTTAAAAGAAAAGGGGGTTGATGCACTTACAATCAATGATCCAATCTTGCATATTTCCTATCCTGAAAATCAGGAGTCATATAGTGCTTGTTTAAAGCTTTTTGCTGATTTTTTCCTTCTATCAAAAAGTGATATGCTTTTTTATCCTCTATTTAGTAATTTTGGACGTATCGGTTCAATGATGATGGACTCTGAGGAAAGCTACGGTTTTTATGGAAGACATTTTGATCTGCTTCCATTACATGATTTTTATATTAGTTCATCAAAACATCTGCTTTATAATGACTCTATAATTCGCTCACTCGGCGGTATATTTCGTTTTAGATACTTCAATGAATATACTGGATTAAAAAAATTAAAACTTCTTGCAAATACAAGCGTTGCTTTTGTAAAAAACGTTATTATTGATAAAAACAAGGGAGTAAAAATTGCAGATATCAAATTTGCCAGGCACTTGGTTGAGGCAATGTTTATGTCCGAGTTTTAGAGAGTTCGATTGGTAACTGAGATGCAAAAGCTGATTTTTTTCGATATCTTATCATTTTCCATTAGGGTACTGGTCTTCGCAAAGGAATTCCATTTATCATTATCATCCTCAATAAAGATGAGGGTTTAATATGATACCCAAACATATTCATCAAACATGGAAAAATGCTGCAATGGACGCTCCATTAAAGGATTATCAAAATTCTTGGCGCCAACATAATCCCAGCTTTTCTTATTCTTTTTATGATGATTTAAACTGTGTAGATTTTATTACCCAATTTTACCCTGAATATGTAATACCCTATAGTCGCCTGCAAACAGGGGTACAAAAAGCAGATTTTTTTCGGTATCTCATTGTTTTTCATTATGGAGGAATTTATGCTGATATAGATATGGAATGCTACAAATCCTTTGACTGTTTTATGCCGTTTAATGGGCTGCTTCTAAGTGTTGAAGCAAAATTAACTCATATAAATCAGCATAAATTAGGCTATTCCTTTCCTTTTCAGTTGGCGAACTGTATCTTCGCTGCAGAACCAAAACATTGGTTCTTAAAAAAAATAATTAATCATATTGTCACTTTAATAATGGACGGTACTAAAATTCAAAACAATGAGGACATTGAAGACATGACAGGCCCACGAATGTTAACTCGTCTTTATTATCAATTAAAATATACTAAAGATATTCACATTCTATCGCAGATTTACTGGATGCCTCCATTGAATTACCCTAATATATGGCCATTTAACATCAACATGTACGCCAAACACCATTTTCATGGCTCATGGAAGAAAACAAATACAAAGAAAAAATCATTAAAGCAAAAATGGAATGAACGTAATAGACATCCAAATCCCTGGTCTTCATTATTAATGGACTTAAATGAATTAGAAAATTATCAATAAATAATTTCATAATCTTAAATACAAAATATACGAGTGACTCTAATGCAGCCACAATCATTAAAGATTGCATTAATTACGGATAACTATTTCCCTCAGATAGGCGGAGTAGAGTATTGTGTTGATGCTTTAGGAAGAAACTTAGCAGCACTTGGACATCAGGTATGCATTATAACGCGTAAAAGAAAAAATTACCCATCAGAGGAGAGAAAAGGTTCGCTATTAATTAAACGGATTTCATATACTCAGATGGGGATGACGCTTTTAGGCTTTTCTCGCCAATACAACGAGTTCTTTACTCAATTTGATATTATAAACGCCCATAGCTTAGGGTCCATATTAGCAGTACAAGCTCTGTTACTGGCGAAAAAAATAAAAAAACCTCATGTTTTGACAAGCCACTCCCTATATAGAAATCACGACAAATATTTAATTAGAGGCTTCGCAATATTTGTTAAGCATGTGATTTGCGTCAGCCATGCCGTTGTAGATAATATGAAATCTTTAAAAAAAAATGCAATCACTTACTATATTCCCAATGGGTTTGATATATTTTCTCCAAATGGAGCAGAAAAGTCTGTCTCTGTGGCTAAAAAATCTGATGAACTCATCATTACCACCGTATCTCGATTATCGGGCAAGAAAAAGGTGATTGATTTTATCTTGATTGCTCACGAACTGCTTAAAAAACATAAGAGACTAAAATTTTTTATAGTTGGGGATGGGCCACAAAACAAAAAACTGCAACGAATAGCCAATCAATTAGGAATTGCAGAACATCTATTTTTTACCGGAAATATATCACGGATTGCCGTATTTCATTTAATACAGCAAACCGATATTTTTGTTTTAACCTCCCCTCACGAAGCATTTGGAATGGTTATATTAGAAGCAATTTATCACAAAGTCCCAACTGTTGCTTATACTAATAATGGAATTTCTGACATAATCTCTTCAGGAAAAACAGGTTTTTTAGTTTCTTCAACACATGAAATGATAAAAAGAATAACCCAACTTATTCATGATGAAGCATTACGTTCTGAATTAGGAAACAATGCATACCCATTACTCAATAAATTTAAATGGGAGCTTATTGCGAAACAAACTTTATCTGTTTACTATACATTATTGTTTTCTTCTCATCCTCAAGGGATATCACTAACAGAAGGATAAAAAATTATAAGGAAGCTGCGTTGATATCACGACTTATCAATTATTTTCATTTTTTAAGATGCCATTTAAAAATTACACCTCAGATCAGTAATACAAACATCCAAAATAATGTCATTGTTTCGCTTACTACAACCCCAAAACGAATCAATAAAATATGGCCTACTTTAAACTCCATTGCGTTACAATCACAACAACCCGAAAAAATTATGTTGTGGATCCCTAAACGATTTAAACGTTTTGCAAATCAATCTATTTCTCAGCTCCCTAATTTTATTAAAAAATACCCTAACGTTTTTATCCACTACATTGAATATGATTACGGTCCTGCTTCAAAATTATTGCCTTGTTTAGAGTTCTTTTCGGGACAAAATAAAAAATTAATTATCATTGATGACGATAGAATCTATCCACCTCACTTTATTCGTGATCTATTGCATTACGAAGAGTTGGATTCTAATGCTGCGCTAGGAATAGCAGGAACCGTGATGCATGGTTCGATTCGCTGCGAATATAAAGCAACTCAAAAAATGGCTTTGGTTGATGTGCTCCTGGGATATAATGGTGTATTGGTGAAGCCAACATTCTTTTCAGAAGATATTTTTCATTACCCTCCTAATTTACCTGAGGCATTTTTTGAAGATGATGTCTGGATTAGTGGACATTTACAGAAAAAAGATATACGACGAATTCTAATTCCTTCATTGCCTGGATGGCAAAGTATCATTCTTGGAAATAAACGTTCTATGGGATTATGTATGCATGAAAATAAGGATAGAAGTAATTTTAATCGGGTCTTTAACCATTTGTTTGAACGGTAGCGAATAATGAAGAAAAGAATTCCTATTTTCTATTATCATTCCATTGGTGGCATTGGACCTGAAACATTAGATTTGCGACGCTTTATAGCGCATTTAGATGCCTTGAAAGCTCAATCTTATACAACCATTACTCTCGCTGATTTGTTTAAGGAAAACTATGATTCAACAAAGAAAAATGCAGTATTAACATTCGATGATGGTTTATTGGATAATTATGAAAATGCGTTACCCTTATTAAATCAGTATGGTTTTGTTGCCACTTTTTTTGTAGTCCCAGGATTTGATGAAATAACACGCTGGGTACACCCTGGAAAAAGAAAATGGAGTAATGTTCAAAAAACAGGATATACAATTCCCTATAAAAATATGCAAAAGAATCACCGAAAAGCACTACTGGATGCAGGAATGGAAATCGGCTCACACAGTTTTTCTCATCCCAAGCTGCACCAGATTGATCGAAAAAATCTTCCGTATGAAATTTCTGACTCCAAACAATATTTAGAAGACGAGCTGGGAGTTGCCATTGAAACATTCTGCTATCCTTATGGAGGGTATAATACAGCAGTAGTTGATGCTGTAAAGCAGGCCGGATATCTTGGTGCTACAACAACTTGGCCTGGTTATTATAATTCTGAAAAATCCTTGTATAAAACCAATCGTTTCTTAATCGAAAATCCAATCTTTTTTTCTGAAGTACTTAAGGGAAATGCATTATCCATTTATGCCTATTTAAAATCAAAATTGGTAACCTATGGAATAAATAAACTGTGATTTAATTTGTCTGAATTGTAACAGGCCAACTCCTATCTGAGAACGGTCCTGTTTGGCTCAAGTTGAACCTGTCCGTTCTGGCCAAGATTCACCATCTCCCGTGACCTGCTCTGAATTTATTGAGAAGCTATAAGCTTTTTTCATAAATCCTATATGTTTTATAATGTGTTGCGTTAATCAACTCAAGCCCCGCTTGCATTGCAAGATTGTCTTCTAATATCCATGAAAACTCTCCCTGTTGATAGTTCAGCTGGTTTATTTTTCGGAAATATTCATAATAAAGCAACCCGCCAACAGGAAGATGTTGATATTTTTGCATTACGCCTAATAATGGAATACGGCCCTGATTAACAATTTTTTTAACTTTAAGATTCCACAGTAATTTTATGAAATTAAAAGGAAATAATTTACCATCACGCACATGCACTAATGCCTGATTAAGATCAGGAAGTCCCACTGAAAATCCACAAGGTTCTCCCGCTACTTCAGCAATAAAAATAAAATTAGGTAAAAGAGAAGACTTTAACTCTTTAGCCAAATAATAAAACTCATCCGCATCTAAAGGTAAATAACCCCAATTTTTTGCCCAAGCATCATTATAAATTCTAACAATCAATTTTAGTTCATTTTTAAACTCTTTCATATTGATTGTTCTCACTGTAATGCCATACTTGTCACATATTTTTTTTATAATCTGTATTTTTTTAGGGTCAAATTTACTTGAGCTAACACTCGCAGTCCATGCATGAAGATCTTTAGCTTTTTTATATCCTTCTTGCTCCACTAAATTGATGTAATACTCAGGATTTTGAGGCATCATGATGTAAGGCTTGGTATCAAAAGCAGAAATTTGTAAACCACATTCATAATTTATTGAAGGATTCATGGGGCCGCGTAAAACCCGCATCCCTTGCTCGAGAGCCCACTGCTCAGCATGCTTAAAAAGAGCATTTGTTACTTTATTTGAATTTTCGGTTTCAAAAAAACCCCAAAAAGCAGTTTTTTCATTATGTATTGTATTATGCAGTTGATTAATAATACAAGAAATTCTGCCAACAGACTTATTTTTATGGTAGGCAACCCAATGATTTATCTCAGCATTTTTATAAAATGGATTCTTTTTATCTAAAATGCGTTTTACGGTATAGTGTAATGGCGGAACCCAGTTTGCATTGTGGTTATGTAATTGAAAAGGAACCTCTAAAAAGTCGTTAAAATCTTTTGTCTTTTTACATAAAACCACATCAACCGACATGAAATCTCCATTTATTAATATGTCATTTTAATTTAAAAATAGAAACTGAGTATGCGTTCTTTCCTCATTTTATGCAAGTTGTGGCTTGCATAAAATGAGGAAAGTTGTAAGATCATTTCAATCATTTTTGCTTTGAGTTTTTCAATTTAAACAATAGAATGTAATCTTAATACGTTATGTGATGCATGCTAATTTAGACAATTTAAATTATTAAAGCTTATTTTAATGTGAGTTCGATATAAAAAATAAAATGATTTTTTATATCGAACTGATTTTATTTAGAACTGGATCCCGTATAAATCGGGATAACGTTTGTTTAGTGACGTAAAAGCATTGAAATGCTTTTTACATCGAACTCACGTTATTTTAGGGTCTGTTGACAATTCGCTAGACTGAGTCAAAATGGCGTGATTTTAGGACACCGAAACACAGCATACACAAAGTATGTGAGCATCGGAGCGCATAAAATCATGTCATTTTGGCCAAGAGAGTAGAATTGTCAACAGACCCTAGTATCAATAAGGATTTTTATGAGTCAGCAAATACAAGAACGTGTTTTCCAAATCATAGCAAAAAGTCTAACTAAACCTCCTGAAAACATCCATTTGACACTACCTATTGAGGAGCTTTGTGAAGACTCGCTCGATCTAGTTAGTTTAGTTTTTGCTTTGGAAGATGAATTTAATCTGGATCTCGCGGATAAAGCAAAAGAAGCAAAAACCATTCAGGATATTGTTATGGGAATTGAAAGCTTACTCAAAACGCAACAAACTACAGAGATAAGTGCAGTATGAAACCTGTTCGAGTTGTGATCACTGGATTAGGGGCCATTTCCGCGCTAGGAAATACTCATAAAGATTTTTGGAGATCACTTTGCCAGGGTAATTCAGGTATCTTACCCCTACAACAAGTAGACTGCAGTGGAATGCGATTTTCAGCAGGGGCTGAAGTTAAAAATATAAACATGGATGATTACTTTCATCCTAAAGAATTGACCTGGCTCGATCGCTTTTCACAATTTGCGCTAATTTCTGCACAGGAAGCCATAGAAGATGCAAAAATAGATCCTAATGAAATCGCAAATGATAGTACGGCAGTTATTACAGGATCCTGCTTGGGGGGTAAAATCACAGAAGAAGCTGGATATGTGCGTCTTTTTCGTCAAAATAATCCCCGTGCAAATCCCAATATTATTCCCAATGTAATGGCTAATGCTGGAGCCAGTCATATTACAGCTAAATATCAAATCACTGGACCTACCTATACCATTTCTACCGCTTGCTCTTCCTCAACTCATGCCATTGGTCAGGCTTTTTGGCTCATTCGCCAAGGTGTCGTCAACAAAGCAATCGCTGGAGGTAGTGAAGCACCATTCACAGAAGGACATCTTCGTGCCTGGAATGCATTACAAGTTGTTTCCCCTGATACGTGTAGGCCTTTTTCAGGTAATCGCTCAGGAATGATTATAGGTGAAGGAGGAGCAATGGTGTTTTTAGAGTCCTTAATTTCCGCTCAAAGTCGTGGAGCACCTATTTACGCAGAAATCGTCGGATTTGGAATGTCCGCTGATGCAACTCATCTGACTAAACCGAACTCCGCAGGACAGTGTCGAGCTATTTTAAGTGCATTGCAAGATGCACATATTAACCCGGAAGCAATACATTATATTAATGCGCATGGCACTGGCACCCTCATCAATGATGAAATTGAGTCAAAAACCATTCGTACACTATTTCCTAATGCTGATGAGCATTTATTAGTGAGTTCAACAAAGGGGGCACATGGCCATTTACTAGGCGCTACAGGGGCTATAGAAACAGTAGCGACTGCCTTAGCAATAAAACATAAAACCATTCCGCCTACGCTAAATTTTATAGAAAAAGATCTGAATTGTGATATCCCTTTAGTTACGAATCAAGCGTATCAATTTCCAATTGATTACGCATTATGCTCCTCTTTTGCTTTTGGAGGATTAAATGCGGTTCTTGCTTTACGTCGGTATGGCTCGAGTTAACAGCTATTCAAATGTTTACTTTTAGATCCTATTCGCCGTATCATAGGTCCTAATATGATTTTTCAAGGAATAAACAAATGATTTATATATGGATAGCCCACTATTATTTTAGGTAGAGTTGGATCATAACGATTTTGAATAGATAGGAACTAGTATTATCACCCGGACAATAAAAAAATACTAGATGTAATGCAGTTTATAAAATGGATAAAACTCGATGCAAGATTTTATTTCAATCGTTGATGCTCTACAAAGCCATGTAAAAGATTATCCCAATTGTACCGCTGTTAAATTTTTGACACAAAAAGGTTATGAACTATTGACTTATCAAGAGCTTGATCAACAAGCACGCCGATTATCTCATATATTACAGCAATATGATTCTTATTATGATGAGCGCGCTGTTATTTTATTACCACCGGGATTAAGTTACATTGTAGCCTTTTTTGCATGCCTGTACGCGGGGGTAATTGCTGTTCCTGTCTATCCACCAAGAAGAAATCAGCATAAAAACCGAGTCCTTTCTATTCTTGAAGATTCACAAGCAAAATTTGTAATTACGAATCAATCTCTTGCTCCTGAGTTTACTGATCACAATGTTATCAACATTGATTCAATAGACAAAAAAGTCATTAGTGAATATCGCCCTATTTCTATTAAAGAAAGCAAAATTGCTTTTTTGCAATATACATCGGGATCTACAAATACACCTAAGGGTGTATTAATCAGTCACTCAAATCTTGTTGCAAACATTCAAGGGATACTTAGTCTTACCCCATCCAAAGAAAACGAACGCGACAAAGTTTGCTCATGGTTACCGCCTTATCATGATATGGGTTTAATTGGATGCATACTTACTTCACTCTATAAAAGATTTGAATTAATCTTAATGCCGCCTGCTTACTTTTTACATGCGCCCATACGCTGGCTAGAGATTATTTCTCAAGAACGAATTACGCTCACATGCGTTCCTAATTTTGCTTTTGATTTCTGTGTAAAAAAAGTCACGAATGCTCAAATCAATCAATTAGATCTGAGCTGTTTACGTTGCATATACAATGGTTCTGAACCTATTCAATTTGATTCGGTTCAGCAATTTATTAATACATTTACTATAGCAGGCCTCTCGCCACAAACAATCTATCCATGCTATGGTCTTGCCGAAGCAACCTTAATGCTAACAGCAAAACAATATAATATCTTTGATACTTCATTAAAATTAATCAAATCGGATTTTGAATTAGGAAAGATATCCATTGTATCAGAACCATTCAATAATCCTATTACGCATATAGTAAATTGTGGTAATTGCCTCAAAGATCATTCTATTCGCATTGTTGATCCTAATACCTTCAATGAATTGCCTGAGGGGGCTATAGGTGAAATCTGGGCGAGTGGTCCAAGTATCGCAAAAGGTTATTGGAATAAACCAGAACTCACCAAAGCCACTTTTGAAAATCAATTACCTGATTCTCCAGATGTCTCGTACTTAAGAACAGGCGATCTTGGTTTCATCAACCAAGGCAATTTATATGTAACAGGTCGAATCAAAGATTTGCTCATTATCCATGGTAAGAATTATTATCCGCAAGACATTGAGCAAGCGATTGCTCAGAGTCATACCCAATTTGAATCTCAAGGTGCGGCTGCATTCGTAGTAAAAGTGGAAAATAGGCGAGAATTAATTGTGCTACAAGAAATCAAACGGGAAGCAATTAATCGAGTTGAGCTTGATTCATTATTTTCTGATATTCAAGCAATTCTCTTAGACCAATTTGGGTTGATACCTTATTCAATCGTTTTAATAAAACCTTACACCCTCCCGAAAACCTCTAGTGGAAAAATCCAACGTTGGCTTGCACGTAAAGCATTTCTTGATAAAACGCTCAAAAGCATTGCTCATTGGCATAGAGACTCTAAAAATCAAACAAGCATTATTTCGTTAACCTCATCTTCAATTGGAATAAAAAAATGGTTAAATGAGTGGTTAATGCGACGTCTCAATATGACTTTATCTGATTGTGACTATGAAAAATCAATCACTGCTCTGGGGGTTAATTCAATTGCAGCAGTTGAATTGTCCAATGATTTACAAGCTAAAATAGGTAAACAATTTGAATTGTTACCTTTATTTGAACAATATACGTTGAACCAACTCATCACTTTTTTATCAGAAAGCCTTTCTACCGAAGATTTGCCATGGATTAAAAACAATACAACAATACAATCCTTAGAAAATAAAGAGCCAGTTAGGCTGGTTGATCCTCCATTAACATTTGGGTTGCAAAGCGTAGAACAAAATCCTGACTTCAATTTGGATCATAATTTCATAAAGAATTTAAAAAGTATTTATTTTAATGTTAATGAGGGAATATCAAATAATACTACTGTAATTGATGGAAAACCTTATATTAATTATTCAGGATATAATTATTTAGGTTTGTCAGGGGAGTCAGAAATTGCAGAAGCAGTTATGACTGCTGTAAAAAAATGGGGAACCTCTGTTTCTGCCAGTCGCTTAGTTTCAGGTGAAAAATCCCTGCATGGTAAATTAGAAAAGGCTATTGCTGATTTAATTGGAGCGGAAGATTGCCTCATATTCCCTTCTGGATATTCAACCAACATTACTATTATTACTCATTTATTTGGCAAAAATGATTTGATTATTCATGATGAGCTCGCCCATAACAGTATTATCCAAGCTGCTATTTTTTCTGGAGCAGAACGTATTGCTTTTCCTCACAATAATCATCAATTTCTTACCAATTTTCTTGAAAAATACCGTGATCGCTATAGAAAAGTATTAATTGTAACTGAAGGGATCTTTAGCATGGATGGAGATATTGCTGATGTTCCCAAACTTGTCACCATTAAAAAACAATTTAATGCCTTTTTAATGATCGATGAAGCACACTCTATGGGTGTATTAGGGAAAACCGGCAAAGGAATTCGTGAATATTATCATTTAGATGCTAAAGACGTTGATATTTGGATGGGGACGCTCAGTAAATCATTCGCCAGTTGTGGTGGGTATATCGCCGGAACTCATGAGTTAATTGAAAATCTTAAGTATACTGCAGCAGGTTTTGTTTATTCAGCAGGTATATCGCCTGCCAATACTGCTGCCGCATTAGCTGCGATTGAAGTCATGAAGAAGGAACCTCATAGAGTAGATTTGCTGCGCGATCGACATACTCTTTTATTGTCTTTATTAAAAGAAGAAAACATTCCAACTGGATTAAGTAATGACACTCCCATTATTCCCATTGTTGTGGGTAAAGATTTAACAGCAGTACAATTAAGTCATTACTTAAAAGAAAATCAGATTTTGGCTTTACCGATTATCTATCCCGCAGTAGAAAAAAATTTAGCAAGAGTTAGATTATTTGTGAATTGCCTCCATACGGATGAGCAAATTTATAATACTGTAAATTTATTGAGAAAAAAGATTCAAAGAAGAAAGTTAAAAGAGAGGCCTGTACAAATGGTAAATGTACATGAATAGTAAATAGTAGACCGTTTAGAGACTCGAATCAGGTAAGCTCCCATTTGGCCGTCTTACGCCATGGATTGCTGAGTTAAAGGTAAAAATGCTTCAAGCTATTATCTATGATGGAAAATAGTTGTAATAAGGTGATTTTTTTCAGGTATTTTAAATCGCTACTATTCTATGAGCTCCTGGATTTGAAACCCATTAATAAAATGAGATTAATGATGTTGCTATAAAAAAAGCAATCAATGCATACAAAAATCCAAATAGCATGTCAATGACATAATGAAATCTTCCATAGATAGTACTAATTATCAATCCTATTCCCAAAGGTAAAATCCAATAAAATAGCGAAGTATGTAAATGTCCTGTAGTTAATAAAACAGCAGAAGATAATCCTGTATGGCCACTTGGAAATGCTGTACCCGCAGTCGAGCCACTCTGTAATAATTTATGCGTCAATCTAAAGAAAAAACCTTGGCTGCGATGATCTTTAATTTTTTCAAAAATATTACGGGGTCCATAAACTGGAATAATGCTATGCGTTATATAGCATGAAAAAAGCAATAATAAGATAACAAATTGACTCTCATAAAATGCTACTAAGTCATGTTTAAGATAAAAAAAGAGCGGTACCCCATAAAGCAATAAAAAAAAACTTAAATAACAGAGATGCAAAAACTCAGAAAGAATTAATGAATTTGCACGATTATTATGATGAAAGTTCAGAACCCATGTAAAATGTTTCTTTTCAAAATGGATGAACTGTTCATCGTAATTAGCTTTATTAAATGCAGAAGTCAGGATTTCAGTCTCTCTGTGCAATATGGGTAAGAATAATAAAGGAGACCAATCATATAAAATTTGCAACGTATTTGAATGAATCGATTTAAAAAATGGAACAGCTTCCCATAAAATGATGATGCAATTAATAATTATGTAAAAGAAACGTAATTTTTTTTGTTTCGGGTTAGATATTATTAAAATAAAAGTTGAAATAACACCATAAATAATTACCAATAAAGCCAACACTAACATACCTTAACCCTATTAAATGATCTATTCTGAGTATCTTACTTATGGCATATTCATGCCGATTTATGTTTATGTGCATAATAAATAGTCAAAAAAATTGTTTGTATTATAGTAAGCATCGATAAAGAAATTAAAAGGATCAATAAAATCCCTGCCCAATAAGAACTAAATAAAGAAGTAATCAAAATTCCTATCATAAAAAAAAGCATTTCTCCACGATTCATAACCCGCCAAATTAGTGTTTCATTATCATCAGATACTGCTCCACGATGGTTGGCATAGGCCACAATAAATGAAGGTAAAATAACTACAAAAGAAGTAATGCAGATTAATTGATCCAAGCTCAAATAAAATGCTTTAATGTCGCAAAAAAAATAGGAAAAAATAATCGCAAAATCTACAAATCGATCTATTGTTCCATCAACAAATGCCCCTAAATTCGATGCCTTATTCCGTGCCCTTGCTACCGAACCATCAATTACATCAAAAATACCTGCTAAAAGAAAAAGCAAAATGGCGGTAACGTAGCAATGGAAATAGGAGCAAAGAACCGCGATTGCCGCTAAGATTAACGAATTTATTGTATAAAATCCCGCCGGAAAAGGACTATATTTAGCGAAAAACTTACCAAGAAGCATTGAAGTCTTTTGCCAGATCCGTGATTTTTCTTTTATCATGATTAAGTCCAATTAAGCATATAACATATTGATCAGATTTTTATAACAATAAAAGTAGTAACGTCCTAATTGATTGTCATTTAATAAATATTAAAGATAATAACAAACAATTGTAAAACCGTCATCTTGTTGACTCGTTTTCAAACACTCAGTTTAATCTCTTAAAATGGATATTTAAATTCACTCAATTTCCATTGATTTCTTTTCTAACTTTTGTAACGATTACTTCTTAAGCATATTATGGACTTAACATGCACGATTATAAAAGGATAAGATTATTTAAATCGAACTTTCTAGAGCGCTTTTCTGTTGTTCATCCAATAACACCTGCACTTCTATATATCCCAGTGTTATTTTATTGTATTTTACATATAAAAATAACAATTCATTCTTTAATCTTAATTTTCTCGGGTATTTTGTTATGGACTTTTATTGAATATACAATGCATCGATTTATTTTTCATTTGCCTATAAATACTAAGTGGGCAAACAAAATAAGTTATATCATCCATGGAATTCATCATAAGGATCCTCATGACCCTTTACGACTTGTTGCACCACCGTTAATGAGTCTACCCATTGGCTTGATTTTTTTATATATCTATTCTAAGGTATTTACATCAAACAATTTATTTAGCTTCCTTTTCGGATTTACGCTAAGCTATCTCTGTTATGACTACTTGCATTGGGCGCTTCATCATAGTAAGTCAAAAAACAAATTAATCTATTATTTACGTAGAAATCATGCAATACATCATCATCGTACCCCTCCTAGACGCTTTGGAGTAACAAGTCCTTTATGGGATTTCATATTTAATACCTATACCCTAACAAAAAATAGAGCTAAAGCTGAATGAATAAAAAAACAATATTAATTACTGGTGCAAGTCGTGGTATAGGGGAGCAAATAGCAATTCAGTATGCTTCAACAAATGTAAATTTAATTTTAGTTGCAAGAGATCTTAAAAAGTTGACTCATGTGGCTCAACGTTGCCAAGAGAAAGGAGCAAATACAATTTATGCAAGCCATGATGTTCAAGATAAAGCGCTATTGAAAAAATTTATTCACGATATTGATACTAAAATGCCTATTGATTTGGTTATCGCGAATGCGGGCGTATCTTCAACATTACAAGCGAATTGGCAACCCGAGAAAGAAGAAGATATTCATCAGGTTCTTGCGATTAATTTGCAAGGAACGATGCATACTGTTAACCCATTGATTCCCAGAATGATAGAAAGAAAAAAAGGGCAAATAGCGATAATGGGTTCCATTGCTGGCTTACGAGGATTACCTCAATCCCCAAGCTATTGTGCCAGTAAAGCAGCTCTTTATATATATGGTCAATCCTTACGTGCCTGGCTTATCCGATATCAAATTCATGTTAATGTAATTTGTCCTGGTTATGTTAAAACAGATATGTCTGACCGGCTCACTGGCTTGAAGCCCTTTTTAATATCAAGCGAGAAAGCAGCTCAAATTATCCAGAAAGGCTTACTAAAAAATAAAGCATCTATCGTCTTTCCCTGGCCTTTACATCTACTTATTAAGTTGTCTCAATTGCTTCCCTCAAGACCCGTTGATGCGATTTTAAATCGCTTTGAATCTTATATTAATTAGCATATATTATACAGGCTCAAGCAACAGAGATATAGATATTGTTGGATCCTAATGTAAAAAAGGAATTGGAAATCTATGCCAAATAAGAATTCATCATTTATTTTCGTAAATGAACCTGATTTTCATAGACAACGTCGTAAAGAAATATTACTAAAATATCCTGAAGTTAAAAATTTATTTGGTCACGAATCCAAAACAATATACATTAGCTTATTTTTAGTAGCATTGCAGCTCATACTGGCCTATTTGTGTAGAACAATAACCCTATTTTGGTGGATATTTATTTTATATTTTCTAGGAGCCACAATAAATCACGCCCTCTTTACCGCAATTCATGAAATAACCCATAATTTGGCATTTAAATCAAAAAAGGCGAATCGTTTTTTTGCTCTTTTAATTAATTTACCTTTAGGAATTCCGGCAGCAATTAGTTTTGAGAAATATCACCATTTACATCATAGACATCTAGGCGATAGAAAAAAAGATGGTGACGTTCCTTTAATAACCGAAGCAAAAATATTTAATTCTAAAAAAGGCAAATTGCTTTGGTTACTCATTCAACCAATTACTTATAGTCTTCGTCCAATAATTAAATGGCCGCAAAAAATGTCTTCTTGGGAGATAAGTAATATTATTTTACAATTACTATTTGATATTTTAGTGACCTATTTGTTTGGATGGAAGTTTTTAAGTTTTTTAATCCTATCTACTCTAATTGGCATGAGTCTTCACCCCCTGGCAACCCATTTTATCGCAGAGCATTATGTCGCTCATAAACAACAGGAAACTTATTCTTATTATGGGCCATTGAATTATCTTACTTTTAATTTTGGACATCATGTTGAGCATCATGATTTTCCAGCCATTCCATGGTCCAGAACAGCTCAATTGAAGAAAATAGCCCCAGAATATTATAACAATTTATATGTGCATCATTCATGGATTGGATTTATGAAAGAATTTATCTTTTCAAAAAAAATTAACCTATTTTCGCGGGTTGTGCGCTAACAAGTACTGCGGATACTGTCCATGGTAATTAGTATAAATTACTATTTCCAATCTATTGCAGTAAACTTTCCATAAATGCATCCAGTTTTGCAAAATGCTCAGCCCACGTTGGTGGCGTATAGTTAGATAATCGCTGTAATTGAGATAAACGTTGTTCGCTATTCTCATGAGTATAAGCTTTGATCATGTTTAACCATGTTAATCCATCTAAGGGATCAATATATTCGGGGATGTCTCTGGCGATTTCTTTAAAAACTTGGAGATTACTTGCAATTACAGGTACTTTTAAAGATAACGCTTCAGCTAAGGGCATTCCATAACCCTCTGCAAAAGTTGGGAACAATAGGGCTCGCGCATGACATAAATAATTGACTAATTCATTATCATTTACAAGAACTTCAATAACAAATTCACGTAAAATCTCGCATCTTTCTAGATAGTCGACAATATTTTCAAGCTCCCAACCTCTTTGACCGATAATTACTAAGCGCGGTGTTTTTTCTTGAAGCTCTTCCACTAAACGCCGCCAAACTTGTAATAAAAGTAAATGATTTTTTCTTGGTTCAATCGTTCCAAGGATCACAAAATAAGGTTGTGATAAAGGGGGGACGTTTGAAGGTTTCGCAAAATTTAGGTGAAGATCACTACCTAAGAGCACAGCTCTGGCAGGAGGTAGTTGTTTGCGTTGAGATAAAGCAAAGTTTTGTAGCTCTTCTAAAGTTGATTTAGAGTTAGTGAGAATGCCATGCGCATGGGCTATCAGACAATCGAACATATCTAAATATTCTTGTGCTCGACCAGGTGAACAATATTCCGGATAGTGCAAAGGAATTAAATCATGAACCATGAATAAGCTTATTACACCAGGGAGGTTACTTATGTGGGGATGACCATCATATCGAGCAGGCTCAATGTTTAATAAAACGCCTCCTGCTAACTGTTGTTTTTCTTTTTTTGTAATTCGTTCCTTGATTAACAAAAGAATAATTTTAAATCTAAAATATTTTGGCTTTGCATCAATTAATTGCAAAATTTGACTGGTTGTATTTTTTGATAAAAGCAGATTAAGTTTCCAATTAATTAACTTAAATTGCACTACTCCGTTTATATGATTTTCATAATGCCTTAAATAAGCCATAACCACACGATCAATTCCTGTTGGACGGTGTGCAGCAATGGCATTCGATAATAAACGACTCATCCCTAGCAATATGTATTTCATTATTATGAGAAACGAATAATTATTTGGCTAGCTCATTCTATGCAAAATTTTTTTAAATTGCCACATAACCCGTTTGGTGATAACAGTAGGCCGTGTTGACAATTCATCCTACTTTATAATTTTTAATCGAGGGTGCTCAAACAGCAATTTACAGTGAGCTTCATTTTTTTCATGAAATTGCACGTACTTCTCTCGGCTCAAATCCGCAAGACGTTGAAGTTCCGTTGTAGGGTTTTTACTGATAAAAAATAAAGAATGAACTAAAGAATCAATATCTTTATGATTATGCATCTTATCATCCAAGCCCGCTCCTCTACTACCGTGTACAGTGGTTAATAATGGCATTCCATGAGCCATTGCCTCCACTGTTTTAATATTGATCCCTGTACCGCACAGCATAGGGGATACAATCAAATCCATCTGACCATAAAATTCTGCAATATTGGGTACATAGCCATGCATTCTTACCCAAGATTTTTTAAAAACGTTCATTTTAGAATCGAAAATCCTTTTAGCAGCTGCTTTTTTAACTTCTCCAGCAACGTGGATTATAAAGGGCAAGTCCTCTTCTTTTTGTAAATAACAATCGATACGTTCCAAAAATTTCTGTACCACAGCCAGATTAAACTGATTATTACTTGCGACAATGCCCACGTTACCTAAGGTGGAAAATTTATTGTTTAAAAATTTAGGAGAGGTACTGTGAGAAATCACTATAGTATTTTTCTGCCCAGAAACAGTTTCAAAATACCTCGCCTCTTCATCGGTGATTCCAACGACCAGATCAGCTCTTCTTACATAAGCACCTTCTTCTTCTGGGGTACATGAAAAGTGTCCTAGTGGTAATTTATTAAGACGCAACATTTCAGAACGATTTCCCATTTTGTCATGGGTATCGATTACCTTTAAAATATAATTCGGTACAAATTCAAGCAATTTTGATTGATATATGTAAGAACACAAAATAAGATCTATATCATAACGCTTGCATAAAAAATAAATATGCTCTCCAATACCATCTTTGTACCAACCATCATAGGGAACAACACCAAAACTAACCATTTTCTTCTTACAAGGAATAATATCTACGGTAGTAAATTGATTTTCCATTGCCTGTAAGCCGTCTTTAGTACATTCAGAGTTTTCTAACATAACAAAATGAACCTTATGCCCCATCCTCTCAAATTTTTTAATAAGGTTGCATATTCGAGCACGATTTCCATGGTTAGCGGGATAAGTAGGAATAGGAGAGTAATATAATATATTTAAACTATTCGTTTTTCGTCGATGATGGGCCTCTATAGGTGGGATCTGTTCTGCCCGCACCATTGCCACATGCCACGAAGTACCAAATTTAGAATAACTTTTTAAAGCATGGTTCCACTTTTCTAAAAATAATTTTTTATTCGTCTCCAAAAGATCCTGGTGGGTATGCCCATAAGTCTTATGAAGAAAGTGTATTACTTCTGAACTGGGTTGATAAACCACTCTCATTCCTTGCGCATGAGCGTTCATCGCTAAATCTGTATCTTCGTAATAAGCATTTTTATACCGAGGATCAAATCCTTCTACAGAGTCCCAAAATGATTTGCGAATAAGAACAGAACAACCAGAAATATAATCGACATCACGCCGGGTGTTTAAAAAAGAGACCCTTCGATGGCAACCATAGCCAATATTCAGAGTATTGCCATTTTGAAATATTATAGAACCTGCTTCCTGAATTTTTCCTGTTGGACACAAAATCTTAGAACCAACGATCGCAATACGCTCCTCCCCTTCTATCGTCTGGTATAAACTTTCTAACCAATTAGGTAATACTATAGTGTCGTTGTTAAGTAATAGGAGATACCGCCCTCGAGCTTTTTGTGCGGCATGATTGCAATTTTGTAAAAATCCACTATTTTTATCCGTTCTAATAACGATTAAACCCGGATACAGTACAGCAGCATTAATTGTTTCATCTGTTGAGCAATCATCAGCTAAAATTAGTTCATAATTAATATTGCCATCGCATGTATTTAAAATAGAGTTTAAACAAGCACAAGTTAATTTCCATTGATTGTAAACGGGAATAATAATAGAAACGTCAATATCTTTATAGGCACTTGGAAAAAGTATGGGTTGTGAAGGCTGTCGTTGGCAATAGCGAATAAACGCTTTTAATGAATGTTGATGAGAAATAGAAGAAAACTCTCTTCTTAACAGTGCTCCTATTTTTTTTTTCAAAAAAATAACACCATCGCAAAAACGAGCAATGCAATCTAAATAAAAATTGATTAATCTCCAAGTAAAAGTGCTTTCTTTAATTTTGGCGTAAACATTATACATGATAAGAATCGGTCTCTTTCAGTTGCGCACTTCATTTTTGCTCATTCACATCAGCACTGATAAAGTAACATGAATTTATAACAGATTAAATGTACTCCTATCTTCGAAGGAATATTTTCGCTACTCCGAGTCACTAATAAGAAACAAATAAAAACTATGGTTTACGGTGTAGTACATCCACTGTGTGACTGGAGTATCCGTGTACTTGCCGTTTCCTGCGGTGAGCATGTCTCTTTTGATGGGGTAAAAGCCATGAATGTAGATGGAGTAAAGCGCGAAACCCGATTGTGATGTTTTGAAAATATGATAAACCTAAAAGTTATTTGATATAAAAAATTAACTTATTTTCTCAAATCAACTACAGGGTCTGTTGACAATTCACTAGACTGAATCAAAATGTCGTAATTTTAGAGCACCGAACCAGCATACACGAAGTATGTGAGTATCGGAGCGCATAAAATCATGTCATTTTGACTAGGATAGTAGAATTGTCAACAGATCCTAACCATTTTTTTCATTTTATTTTCAATGTATTAAGATCATGTTGCTCTTTAACTTCCGCTAAATCCGCTTGAAAACCTTCGCCATATGTTTTGAATAAATCTTTTGGCGTTTTATCTGTGAATGCATAGACTAATCCTATAATAGCCAGCCCTGGTAGAACTCCTGTTAGAAAGGTCGCTGCGATCGCAATAATACCGGCAATAAAACGTCCAGTCGATTTATCTTTGTTGTTTTGTATAATCTGAAGATTTGTAAACGCTTTACCCTCTTCTTTTTTCTCAAGAATTTTAAAATATTCTTTAATTGTATCCTGATTTTTTTCGGAACTATTTAATACCGTTAACAGTTGCTCAACAATGGAATGTATTTCGCGGTTTTTTTTCGATAAATTATGCTGATATTTTTGTGTGAGCGTCAGCAATTCTTTGATAATTAATTCACTTTCTTCTTTACTCAGGATGGATTCTTGCCTTTTTCGCTCATACCTCACATCCGCTGAGTTATCACGTTGATATATAGACATATTTTTCGCAACACTCAACGGCTGTTCTTCATACTCGCTTGGCGTTAAAGCGCACTGCTTCTTAAATTCATCACCAATATGGTTCGCGACGTAAGTTGATACTTTAGAGCCTCCGTGTCCATCATAAACTCCAAGCAAAAAAGCAGGTGTATTTTGCGTTATTGTTTGTACGGCAACACTAATATTATCGCGTGAATCATTTGTTTTCGCTTTGAGTGCCAAAGCTTTTGCTATTTCTAATTCCGGTTTCTTTTTATTTGATTTTATAATTTCCTTTAATGATTGATATAAAAATTGCTCATGCCCCCTTTTGGTTTCTACCTTTGTACCATCAGTAAAACCATCACAAGTGGTGATAATCTGTATTTTCCCGATTGTCTCGCGACTGATGTTAAATCTTTGTGCAAGGTCATCAATACTCGTAATATCAATTGTTGCTTCAGAGCAAACCCCATGCTCCTTGAACGATTTATCTCCCATAGCGCGTGAAACAGCGAGCATGCCATCTACTCTACCCCACCCAACAAAACCTCCAGCTTGCTGAATTCGCAAACCTTCTTCGGGATCAGTAGGCTTATGAGTGACTGAATTTAACCGAACCACCCCCAAAAGATTACCCTCTTTATCATAAATTGCCGCAAAAGATGCAGCGTCTGCTAGAGTTGCGGTAATTAAATTACCCTTCCCATCATAAACTGTAGTAGAGGCCGTACTTCCATCAGTGTAGTTCTTTTCTAAAACCTGTTCGTCTAAGGATCGATAAGTTGTCCATAAGCGCTTGCCAATTTCCTCAGGACTTAATGAGTCTAAGGATTGATCCAATGTTTCCCAGGCCAATGCGTCTTCTTGGCTTGGGCGAATAGGTGCATTTTGCATCTCAAAATAACCAAATGGCTGATGTTTATCCTGGTATCTTACATTTTCGGCTTCAGATTTCTTGTATTTTCCAGGATGAGAAATAATTCGGGGCATGATTTAATCCTTCGCATTAGGGGCTTATTTGATAATTATAGATAACTTACACAAATAATATTTTATAAAAGAATTTGCATAAATTGGTCAATTATAATTCATAAGGTTCTCTTTGACAACAATATTGCAATCATATAGAAACAGAGGATAATAAGTTCTCTTTAATTTAAAGAAGGTGCCATATGCTGTCATTGGATAATATAAGAACATTTTTAAATCAAAAAACAGATTATTTGATTAATTGGAATAGACCAGGAAGCTTGTTTTTTAGCAGTCACCACTATTCAACCCGAGAATTAATAGAGCGAGGTTTTGTCATTACAAGCACAGCAGCGGGTGGTTTTTTAGCTTGGAACAAAAGTGAAGAAGGCGGTGCCGCACCTTTTGTATTAGGTGCGTCCTTAGCATTTCTTCTTGCTCATACGGTTACTATGTCTCCGTTAATCTATAAACGAATAAAAGCTAAATGGAGCTGTGACGAACGAATTAAAACCATCAACAGTCAATTGAGTGATGAAGATAAGAATTTTTCCTTATTGGTCAAACAGGTGATTGATAAAATAATGACTCATGCCGCAGAAAAAAGCCCCTCCGCAGTTTGGGGAAAAAGGGATCGCTTGTTAAAAAATCTTGAAACATGGATAGACGAAGAAGAGCATAGTTTACTCGGCGATGTTTTAAAGAATGAGGAAATTATTTCTCTTTTAAACAAGGGTACCTTTCCTCAAACTGAATCATTAGTGATAAAATCGCTTTAAGAAAAAAGAGCAATGTAGCCCCTACAACAATAGCGTTCAGGGGCATGTATTTTGATAAAGACATTTTCAGCTAAAAATGTCGCCTTATTAGAGTGCGCAAATTATTAAGTATCACAGAGCAGCCATTTTATCACTATTTGCCATGAACAAACGATCGGTGATTTATGTTTGATATTAAAAATGAAGTGTTAACTGCTGAAAAAAGAATCAGGCAACATGTAAAGAAAACTCCTCTTGATTATTCAAGAGCGCTGAGTCATGAAACACAAGCTAATGTATTTTTAAAATGTGAAAACCTCCAATATACAAGTTCCTTTAAAGTGCGTGGTGCAATCAACAAATTATTGAGTTTAACTCCATCTCAACAGGAACAAGGTATAGTCACTGCTTCATCGGGAAACCATGGAGCAGCTGTCGCCTTTAGCTTAAATAAATTAAACCTCAACGGAATCGTTTTTGTTCCAGAAAATGTATCCTCTACTAAAGTTGATAATATTCGTAATTATACGAGTGATCTGAAATTTTATGGCAAAGAGTGCATACAAACGGAATTATATGCATTAAATTATGCAAAACAGCATCAGATGATTTATGTATCTCCATATAATGATCCTCAAGTTATAGCAGGACAAGGGACCATTGGCTTGGAGCTTTTAAAGCAACTGGATACTATTGATGCTGTTTTGGTTCCAATAGGTGGCGGAGGATTAATCTCAGGAATTGCAGGATATTTAAAATCAGTTAATCCTAATATCAAAATAATTGGGTGTTTGCCTGAAAATTCACCTGTGATGTCAGAATCCATTAAAGCAGGTCGAATTATTGAGATGGAAACATTACCTACTTTATCAGACGCTACAGCAGGTGGAATAGAAGCGGATTCTATTACTTTTGAACTATGTCATCAATGTGTTGACGATTATATTTTAGTCTCTGAAAAAGAAATAAAAAATGCCATTCTTAGATTGATAAGAACACAACATCTTTTGATTGAAGGAGCAGCAGGCTTGGCTCTTGCAGCACTTTTAAAAAATGCTAAAGAGTTTCGTGGCCAAAATACAGTAGTCATCTTGAGTGGCGCCAATATAAGTATCGAGACACTAAAATCACTTTTGGTGTAGTCTCGATTTCAATCACCCCATAATTTTCTTGTATTTCCCTAAATGATCTGCTTTATTTAAAAGCATGGGATGTACGATTCCGTTTATTTATTTTGTATTAATAGATTAAGCCTTTGATGGTAAATAAAAAAAGTGCATGCTGTAAATTCTGATGCGAATTTCAACTTGCTTAAAAATTAAAAATGAATAATATTTGACTCAACCTCTACTTAATAGTTACAGAATCTCCTGCGCATAGATATAGATTATGGGGAAATTCTTCTTTTAACAGTTTTTATTTTGCGAGGAGTACCATCATGAGTAGTAAAAGTTGTAATTGGCGAGCATATTTGGTTTATTCCATCATGATGCTTATTTTACCTTCTATTGCAGATGCAGGGAGAGAACATTTTGAACGACATAGAGATGGGCTAGTAGAGCGTCCATATGAACATCACAATTATCAAAATAAGGTGATAAAAAAGCACGAACACATTAATGTAAACAATGTTAATGTAAACAAAACCAATGTTAATGTACGTGTGCATGGGGGTGTAAAACCGGGACATTATTATTATAAAGGCAAGCATTATAACTATTACAATAATGGCAGATATTATAACTACTACCATAATAATAACTATTATGTTTATTACAATAATGGGCGCTATTACAATTACTTCTATAATGGCATGTATTATTTATACTTTATTAATGGTATTTATTATAACTACTTTTATAAGGGAAAATATTATAAAACTTGTGTGCCAGTACCTGGAAATCCCAGAGAAATGGTATGTCATTAAACCGTTCATTGCTTTAAGTGAACCATTAAAAAACCAAGTGGAGGTATGCATCAACCTCCATTGGTTTAAAACAGATTATGCGTAAAAGACGCTTAAATCTTAATAAAAAATTGTTTTTCAGTATAAAATGGCGCAAAACCGTCTTTGAAGGGTAGTCATCAATGTTAATATGCTGCTCTTACTGCATAAAAAGCAACTTTGACATATCTTCTCCTGCAGTAACGCACCATAAAATATTAAGCGCGTCTTCATACTGCAAAGGTTTTATAATACAACCAGACACATTTAAATCAATTGTCGCAAGCTTTTCTTCCGTAGTGTAAGCACCAGTAAGCACGAACACTTTAACATCGACAAAATTAAAACCTCCTCTTAATTTTTTTAAAAAATCAATACCATTCATTTGGGGTAAATTAAGATCAAGCAATATCACGCTAGGTTTGATTTCAAGCTGGCCGTTATATCCATAGAGCATATCCAGTGCTTGCTCCCCATCCTTGGCTATAACAATGTTAATTGGCTGATTTGTTTTAAGAAACTCCCGCTGCATTGCTATAACATCAACTTCATCATCTTCTATATACAAAATATCAACTTTAGTAGCCATGTTAAAACTCCCTGTCATTTAACAGCTCAACTAGAGTTATAAATTCCTGTTTGATAATACTTTAATTATAATACAGACTGACTCAATAAGTTGCATTGTAAAAATAAATGATATCTCTATTCTGATAAGGACTCTGAGTAATTTGCCATCCGAAACAAAGGAGTAACAATAAAAACAATGATCCTTTTACTCCAATTTAATTACTTTAGTCATACGTATTAATTTATTGATCTTAATTTCCAAAACGCTGTATTCTGTAACAAGTAAATTAAGCATCAAAGATAACAGATTTTCATCCTTTTGAGACATCATATCAGGAGCCACAATTAAGTTACGTCTACGCCTTAAGGAAAAAAGATTTTCTTTTAACCTCATTAAAGCGTCACTCAAAAAAATTAAATTCTCCTTATCCTCTTCATTGATTTTAACCCCCTCGTAAAGGATTAAAGCAATTATTGAGGCATAATAACGAAAAATATGCCGGAAAGATTGCAGAATATCCGTCGCAATTTGGGTAAATCCAGAGTCCTTACTTATTTCAACCTGAGCCTCATTAATTAATGTTTGAAAACGAAGAATAAGTGCTAAAACATTTGATTCGCACTGAACTAAATGTGCAGATAAGTCTTTTGTTGTATCATCTGTATTTGCAAGGTACTTCGATAAATCAGCATATTCATTGAGAAATCTCTGCATTTCTAAAATTAGTACTTTTGTTGCGCGGATTGGGAAAAAAAAGCGTAATGTAAAGAAGCCGATTAATATACCAATTATCACATTGGTAGGACGCATAAATACATAGGTAAAATTATTATAATTAATAAGGCAAATAGCGAGAGTAACACTTCCCAAAATACCAATATAACTACGTTTCGTTCCTAAAAATAAATAAGTATATAAAAAAATCCCTATAATAAATCCAATAAGATTCATAAGATATGCGTTATCAAAAAGCAAAATAATAATTAAGCTATATAAGGCACTACTAAACGTTGCAATCATCCGCATGGAACAACGAGTCAATGAAGCGCCAATAGTACGTTGTTCAAACGATACGATAAATAAAGAAATATAAACCCAGGTAGGTTCAACAATATCAAAATACGTTGTAATAATTAGAGCAATAACCGTGCCAATGGCCATACGCGCAGCCATTATTGTTTTTTCGGAAGTCACTTCCATAAAAAACTAATCCTTAAAAAAATTATATCTTGATAATGACATAACAAGTTGCTCCAATAGGCAACGGGTAATGTTTGGCATCATAATCGTCGATTTTAATTTGTACCGGGAAACGCTGAGGCAAAAGTATCCAATTATTAGTATCATTGGTTACCGTTTGTAATTGTGTCTTGGGATTTGTAATTTGACGATTAGCAGCCCAGGCACCGGATACTATCGTTCCATGATACAATTTCGTAGCAAAATACATTCGAGGAATGATGTAGACTTTAGCGCCAGTTTTTACCATACGCAAATCAATTTCAGTAAAATTAGCCTGAATGTAAAAATTATCAGTATCTACAAATGAAAAGACAGGCTTATTGATTTCTATGGGGGTTCCCAAAGACAGATACATATTTTGAATGCGGCCATTGCTTTGAGCATAAACCGTTGTTTGCTCTAAATTAACTTTGGCATAGCGCGTTTTATAAATCAACGCTTTGATCTTGTGTTGTAGACTTTGAATATTTTTTTCATCCAAGCTAATTTGCTGTTTTTGCATATTCACTTTGGCAAAACTACCAAGATCTTCATATTGTAAATCCTTAACGTTAATTTCAGATATTGCTCCTGATTTTAAAACCGCTTTATTACGAAGATAATTTAAGTGAATTCTATTATATTCTTGTTCATATTGTATCAGTAATTGTTTATCCTTCTGTAATTGATGTTGTAAACTTTCAAGATCCACTTCCGCAGTATGAACCTCCTCAATTAGCCTATTATAAGTGAGCTTGTAGGGTTCCTGGAAAACAGTAAATAAAGGTTGTCCCTTATGAACATACTGTTCATTTTTAACGTATAAATCAGTAATATACCCACTAACAATCGCAGCTACAGGGCGAACGTTGGTAACAACAAAAGCGTTATTAGTAAAAGGAACTAGAAAAGAGAAAAAGTAATATAAAACTGCAAGCAAGGCCAAGGAAAGCACAACTGCATAAGGTTTTAACTTTCGAAGCTTTTGTGTTACCATTTTTCAGTATTAGTCATGTTATTTTATGGAAACTATTTAATTGCGCAGCCTGGCAACATTAATTATTTTAGCCATGACAAGTATGCTAGTAGCATGTATGCCCAGCGCAAAAAATCCACGACTCACGTCGATTTATATTCCCAGCTCTCTGAAAGACTCAAGCAATGATGCATTAAATCGACTTCCTTATCAAGCTTGGTGGCAAGATTTTAGAGATCCGCTGCTCAATCAGCTTATCGATAAAGCGCTTAGTTACAATAATAATGTGACAATCGCCAAACGCTCGATCCGTGTTGCCCAGGCTGAGCTGCAAACGATTCGCTTAAATTGGCTACCTGGGTTGAATGTTTTAATGGGTTTCGCCCAAGATCCTGCTTTAGGAAACCCAGGAGTGTTTTATGGAGTTCTCCCCAGCTATTACCAGAATTTCGTTGCGCTTTATTTCCAGCAAAAAAAAGCAGAGTTTATCTTAAAACGCTCCAAAGCCTATTATCTTGGCGTGCGTTTAACTGTTATCGGTGAAGTGACGGGTAGTTATTTTTCTCTACTCGCATGGAATCATCAATTAGTGCTATTGAAACAAATCGAACAGGACAATAAAGAACTTTTAACATCATTAACACTAGCGAAAAAACAAGGACTAGCAAATAATCTACAATTATTAACAGTAACCAGCCAATTACAAAGCATCCTAGGACTACAAAAACAAATACAAAACAATATCATCGCAAGCGAAAATGCATTGCGTTATTTAATCAATCAGCCCCCAGGAGAAATAAAATCAAGTAAATCATTTATTAATTTGCCCAGTAAAGCAGTACCATTAAATAAGATCAATACGCAAGTAATTCTACGTAGACCAGATGTCATGGTGGCCTTAACATCTCTGCTTGCCGCATGTAGCGGAGTCAATATCGCAGAATCCCAACTCCTTCCATCCTTAACCCTAGATTACTTTTGGGGAAAAGCAAGTTTAAATGGTACGTTTAAAAGCCCAACTCATTCAGCACCTTATGGTGATGTGTATGCAACTTTTAACTTATCTCCCTCTTTATTTGGGCAAATTCTCACAAGTAAAGCTATTTTTAAGAGGAGTTTGGCAGAATATAACAACGTCATCCAAAATGCATTACGTTTAATTGCAAACAGTATCGCTGCCAATCAAAAGCTTATGGCAAAATACCATGAAGACTCTCTCTCTTTAGTATCATTGAAGAAAAGATATCAATTGCAACAAGACCTCTATCACAGAGGCCTTATTAGCCATAATGACTTGTTATATAGTAGGATAGAAATTAACCAACAAGATTACCGACTAACTATCAGCAAATTAGAACAGTTAATGAGTGTGATCAATCTTTACGAAGAATTAGCCGCAGGCATATTTTATCATGAGCAGAATTCCTAGTTATAACGGTTTATTATTGATTAAGATGGGTTGGACAATTGAAAAAAAATAATTTTTATTTAATAACCGGTGGTCCCGGAGCCGGAAAAAGCACCGTTATCAATGAATTACAAAAAAGAGGACATCATATTGTTCCTGAAGCCGCACGGACAATCATCCAACAACAAAGAAATGTAGGTGGTCATGCAACTCCATTTGGAGATAGGGCAAAGTTTTGTGAGCTTATTTTAACTCAATGCATCAGTGACTTTCAGCAACAATTAAAAACAAAAGAACCGGTATTTTTTGATAGAGGCATCCCCGATTTACTTGCTTATCAATCTATTGCTGAAGGGGTGGCTTGGGGGAAATTGATGGCCGTAGTCAGAGACAGTATTAATAAATTTAGATATAATACTAAAGTCTACCTTTTCCCTCCTTGGGAAGATATTTATACTATGGATAACGAACGCATCCATACTTACGAGCAAGCCGTTGATTCCTACGAACTCTTAAAAATTGCTTATCGAGATGCTGGCTATAACACCATAGAAATGCCTAAATGCTCGGTAAAGGGAAGAGTTGTTTTTTTATTGCACGATATTGCGCTAACCACACACCGTTCGTGACTGATTGAAGCTCATCACATAGGGAACAACTTTTACCTGACTGACTTTTTTTTCATTTATAGCTGCCTTCTTGAATATGAATCCTCGGTATTACTAGGGTATAACTCCTTTTTTCAACAGGACGATGAACAATTTTTATTTCTAATTCAGCATTTAAGGGAATTTCTTCATCAAAATTAGTATAAAGACGGTTTCACGACACAAAATTTTATGTCGAACTCACGTTAATTTATTAAGATAGGTCTCTTGTGCGTATCGAGCAGCAATAATTGCGATAATCGCCCAAAATACAATATATAATACTGGAGCATACTTATTTCCCGTTAACTCAACTAAAATCAAGGAAACTACAGGTATGGTCCCGCCGAAAAATGCTTGGCCTATATTGTAGCCAATAGAAACACCACTGGCTCGAATAGCAGTGGGAAACATTTCCGCAAGAATAGTAGGTACCGTTGCATTCAAAGGAGCGAGTATTACCGCTAATACTATTTCTCCTGCAAGCACATGCCACCAATTACCACTTAAAAAAAGAATAAATATGGGATAAATAAGAATTAAAATACCGAAAACTCCGCACAAAAAAATCGGTTTCCTACCAAAATAATCAGATAATAACCCCATAAAAGGAATTAATACCGTCAAAACGAATAATGCTATAAAGTTAACAACCAAAGCATCTTTTAATAAAAATCCTTCTGATTTGACGAGAAAACTTGTGACATAAGCAATCAATAAATAATTACTGATAGCCATAATGCTTGTAAAAATAATAGCCAATAGTAATTTTCGGCTATAAGTAAAAACAACAATTTTTGCAGGAAGCTCTGTAGTATGCTTGGCCTGTAAAAAGGTAGCAGACTCTACACTTGTAAGACGTAGATAAATGCCTATGAGTCCAAGTATAGCTCCTATCAAATAAGCCAAACGCCATCCCCAGTCTCTAAGTAGGTCTTCAGGTAATAAAACACTAAGAAAAGAAGCCGTTAATGAGCCCAAAAAAATACCTAGAAAAGCGGTGCTTAATACTAAACTTCCCGCAAAGCCACGCCGATGATCTGCCATATGTTCAATAAGAAAAGTAGTTGAACTAGGAAGTTCTCCTCCTACTGCAACTCCTTGAATTAATCTAAAAAAAACAAACAATAGAGGTGAAGTAATACCGATAGTATTAAAATCAGGGATCAAAGCAATACAGGCTGTAGAAAAAGTCATAATAGACATTGAGAAAATTAACGTTTTTCTTCGGCTAAAATGATCAGCAAAGTGCCCTAGTAATACTCCTCCCAGGGGGCGCATAAAAAAGCCAACTGCAAATACACCAAACGTGAGAAGTAGAGAAACGAAATATATCTTCGATGGAAAGAATAGCTCGGCAAATAAGGGAGTGAAATTAGCATAAAGAAGAAAATCAAACCATTCTAAAGTATTTCCGTATAAACCTGCAAATATACTTTTTTTCTTGGTGGGATCCATATTTGTATTTATTTTTAATAATCCTTATTTCTTTTATAGACTATTTTTAATCAAAGTGACTTAACTTAGTTGTATTATTTTGCTTAACCACTAAGAAGAGACGATAACCGCATTTAACTTATATGCTTTTTGAAAAAATTTCAGGCTTTTCAGTTTGGAATTTTTCCGACATATAGGAAAAATTATCGACTCCTCAGTGATGCATTTAATGACGCACCGCAACACAGATGCATTTTTTCTTTATTGCGTCATGATGGCATTGAACATCTTGATAATGAGGATCTGTAATCAAGGGGCTAGGGCATTTAGGTTTAATTAATTTAGTCCCTTGTATATTTAATGCAAAGTTTCTATCAGAGGTATAAGTACAACGCGTACCATTTGCATTATGTCCTGTCAATGCATAAGGACCACCAGCAGGTGGGCAATTAAAAGCAAATAATGAACTACTAAACAATACAGTGGATACTGTTATCGCGCTTCTATTGAAGATTTTCATGATTTCTCCCTAATAAATGTCCTTTATAATCTTCGATATCAGTATAGCAGCATATTTTGAAAAATTATGAGTTGAATTGAGCAGAAATAGTCTCATAAATTTATTAAACTAGAACAAAAGATCAATAAGCATAGAAAATAAAATTGGAACCAAGTTGTATTAAAACGAGTAAACAATGAAAATAGTTATCAAAGTAGGAACCCAAAGTATTTTAGCAAATGATGGCACACCATTTGAACCTATTATGCTCCATTTAGTGGAACAGATTGTCGCGCTACAACAAACGGGCCATCAAGTTATATTAGTAAGTTCAGGTGCGGTTGCTTCAGGTCGAAAAGTTGCACGTCAATTTTTTGACCGCCAATACGGTAGTTCGATAGGGGAAAAACAAGTTTTAGCTTCATTAGGTCAATATGAGCTGATGCATATTTATGCTTCGATGTTCAAAAAACATAACATGCTTGCCTCTCAATTGTTGCTCACAAAACAAGATTTTCAAACAAGACAGCACTATTTGAATATTTCAAGATTACTTCGTGAAATTCTAGATCATAAAAATATTGTACCCATTATCAATGAGAATGATAGTGTTGCTATTGCAGAATTAATGTTTACAGATAACGATGAATTATCAGGTCTTATAGCAGCAATGATAAACGCTGATAAACTCATTATTCTGAGTAATGTTGAAGGTGTTTACACGAAACATCCCAATGAAGCTGACTCAGAATTGATTTCAATGATTAATCCCAAAAATGATTGGCCAGAAGTTTCTGCCGTAAAAAGCCTTCATGGCAGAGGTGGGATGATTAGCAAGCTTGGAACTGCTCGAAAAATGTCGAATCTTGGAATAACAACGCACATAGCAAGCATCAATCAACACTCAGTGATTAGGCGTATCCTCAGTGAGGAATCTTTAGGTACAACTATTCTCCCTACTAAAAAAAGATCGAATATAAAAAGATGGATCGCGTATAATGAAAAAAGATTAGGAACAATCACTATAAACGCTCGCTTAGTCGGCATTATAAAAGAAAATAAGCGAATTATCAGTATATTACCTGTTGGGATCGAAAAATTTACTGGCGATTTTAAGCGCGGTGACCTGATAGAAATACTGACGCCAAATAATGAAAAAATTGGCATTGGTCTTGCTAAATATGATGCAATTAAATTAAATGAATATTTAGGTCACTCATCAAAACCGGAGTTTATTCATTATGATCATTTACATATTTTTTAACCTAGCAATAGCAGCGGAGTCCGTAGCGAGCGAGTTAAAGGTGTTCTCATGATTGAAGAAGTCATTAATCAACTTAAAGCAGCTAAAAAAGACAGCTATAACCTAAGTTTTGTTAATGAAGACAAACGAAATCAAATATTATTAGAGCTTGCCAAGCGATTACGAAATTCTGTAAATCGAATCATTGACGAAAACAAAAAAGACTTAGCGTTAATAAGTAACGAAGATCCCAAATATGATCGCTTGCTTTTATCTAAAGAGCGAATTGAAGCGATGGCAACTGATATTGAGACGGTCGCCTCTTTACCCCACTCACCAACAAAAATCCTAGAACAAAAGAAGCTTCCCAATGGTTTAATTATTCAGAAGGTTTCAGTTCCATTAGGGGTTGTTGCGATTATTTATGAATCACGGCCCAACGTGACCATTGATGCGTTTACATTATGTTTTAAAACCGGCAATGCCTGTGTTTTAAAGGGTGGAAAGGAAGCTCATCATACTAATCTGCTTTTAGTTTCCTTGATTCACCAAGTTCTCCATCATCATCATATTAGCGAAACTATTGTTTATTTATTACCATTAGAACGAGAGGCAATTCATATTCTTTTGCAAGCCAACCAGTTAGTTGATGTGTGTATTCCAAGAGGAAGTCAATCATTAATCAATTTTGTACGTGAACATGCAAGAATACCTTTTATTGAAACAGGGGCTGGAATTGTTCATATTTATTTCGATCAAAGTGGGGATATAGAGAAAGGTCGTACCATTATTGACAATGCCAAAACGAGAAGAGTGAGCGTTTGTAATGCACTCGACACCTTGATAATTCATAAAGAGCGATTGCTTGATTTACCATTAATCGTAAAATCACTCGCCGATAAAAATGTTGAAATTTTTGCAGATCAATTTAGCTATGAGGCAATTAAATTATTTTACCCCAAACAGTTACTTCATAAGGCAACTCCTGATGACTTTGGGCAAGAATTTTTATCTTATAAAATGGCAATAAAAACTGTTGATTCAGTAGAAGAGGCAGTGAAACATATTATGGAATATAGCTCGGGTCATAGCGAAGCAATTATTGCTGAAGATCATACAACACAGAGTTATTTTCTTGATCATATTGATGCAGCAGCCGTTTACGTGAACGCGTCAACAGCATTTACTGATGGCGGACAATTTGGCATGGGTGCTGAAATAGGAATCAGTACGCAAAAATTACATGCTCGTGGCCCTATGTCTCTAGATGCTTTAACAAGTTATAAATGGGTTGTCTTTGGGAATGGACATATTAGGCCTTAAGTATCCACTCACAAAACCTTGTCTTATGTCGGCTTGTTTTGGGTGTACGAGATTAAAAAAAATCCAGCAGACTCAGTGCTCTTAGCTTGCGCAGTAGGACTTAACTGCTTTTTCTAAGTTTAAACTTGCTTTTGTCCGCTTACATATTGTATTAATAGCTGACTCTGATAATTCGGTTTAAACGAAGGAATGTTTATGTCGCTTTTTGAAATCATTGCCATTCTAATCACGATTTCCGCGATGTTTAGCTATGTCAATTTTAAACTGTTTAAACTTCCCCCAACGATCGGATTGATGGCTATAGCCCTTGTATTTTCTTTAAGCTTAAATGTAAGTGGTACGATATGGCCTGGAATTATTTCAAATGCTAAAAATTTTTTGGGGCAGGTTAATTTTAATGAAGCATTACTTCATGGAATGCTGGCTTTTCTGCTCTTTGCAGGTGCACTTCATGTTAATATTAGTCAGCTTGCCGAACAAAAAATTGTTGTCACCGTGCTTGCCCTTATTGGCACATTTATATCTACCATCCTTGTAGGTCTGTTAACTTATGGGTTACTCCATACTCTCAACATGCAAATCTCATTTACCTACTGTCTGCTTTTTGGTGCCCTTATTTCTCCCACTGATCCGATCGCAGTACTCAGTATTTTGAAAGTTTTAGGTGCACCTAAGAATTTGGAAATGAAAATTGCTGGGGAGTCGCTCTTTAATGATGGAGTAGGCGTTGTGCTTTTTCTTGGTATTCTAGAAATGGCCTCGGGAATGCAGGAGATCAGTGTCTCACGTTTATTAATGTTATTCGTTACAGAAGCAATTGGCGGAGTCTTGTTCGGACTAGCAACTGGGTATATTACCTATCAAATGTTAAAATCCATAGACAACTATCAAGTTGAAATTCTTATCTCTCTCGCACTAGTGATGGGAGGATATACTTTAGGAGAACGACTTCATATCTCAGCACCTATTGCAATGGTAGTAGCGGGGCTACTTATCGGCAATCATGGACGAACATTTGCGATGTCCAGTAAAACTCGTGAACACTTGGATACCTTTTGGGAATTACTCGACGAAATACTCAACGCAGTGCTCTTCGTTTTAATTGGCCTGGAAGTGCTGGTTTTAACCATCAATAAACAATATCTGTTGATTGGAATTATGGCGATTCCAGTAGTCCTACTGGCCCGATGGATCTCAGTAGCAGTTCCGTTAGCGTTAATGCGACGTCAATTGGACTTCACGCCACACAGCATCAAAATTCTCACTTGGGGCGGCCTACGTGGAGGGATATCGGTAGCACTAGCTCTTTCTCTACATGACACCGTTGGCAAAGCAAATGAATTTGCCTTCGAAGCGATTTTGATGATGACCTATATGGTAGTGATTTTCTCAATTTTGTTTCAAGGACTGACCATTGGTCCTTGGGTGAAGAAACTGTATGCGAAAGTTTAAGTTGAAAAAACTCTCCATATAATAGAAGATTTTAAGGATCAGTGTTACCAATGCCTCACGGTTTATTGGGCTCAATTTCATGGCAAAAAAAGGACAAAGCCAATGTTTAAGAACTGCTTGACCAGCTTATCACTTTCTATTCTTTTAATGATCGTATCCATGCCAATTTTGAGTGCCGTAACTACGTTAATCCAAAGCAATGATCAGCTTCAAACAGCTTCTTCGAAGTCAGAAACTGCTATTCCTGCAGATATAGAGGCAATCATGAATAAACCTATGTATAAAAATGCCCAATGGGGATTACGTGTTCTTAATCTTGAAACAGGACAAGAGTTGTTAAATTTAAATTCAGACACTCATTTTTTTATAGGTTCAGTTCGTAAGATATTCAGTATTGGTGAGTTATTAAATAAAGTAGGACCCAACTATTATTCTGTGACTACTGTACATAAGGATGGCGTAATTCAGAATGGAACCCTAAATGGCAATCTGGTGCTTGTCGCATCTGGAGATTTGACCATGGGTGGCCGTACCCTTCCTAATGGTAAAATCGCTTTTACCCCATTTGATCATAATGAAGCGGATTCACTAGGCAATGCTATATTGACCCAAACAAATCCTTTAGCAGGATATCAAAATTTAGCAAAACAGATAAAAAAATTGGGCATTCATGCAATAACCGGTGACGTAATTATTGATGATAGACTTTTTGATGCGTTTAACTTCAGAAATCAATTTGATGTCTCCCCCATATTTGTTAATGATGATGTAGTGGACGTCATCATTAAGCCTGGCAAAGTTAACGAAAAATCCGTTGTGGACTGGAGTCCCAAATCGGCCGCTTTTAGTGTAATCAATGAGCTTGTCACCGCACAACCCAATAAAAAATACACGCTGGAGCTCCACCCTGTCCTACCTAAGTGTATCGGAAACCCGAATTGTCTCGGTATCATTAAAGGAGATCTACCCATCAATTTTTCTCCACCTTTGACAAACAGCTATCCCCTGATTCAAACTTATAGAATCACAAAACCTGCTAATTTCGCAAGAACTGTATTCATTGAGGCGCTGCAACAAGCAGGAGTCGATGTGTCTAAAATCACAAAAGTGAAAGATAATCCTGTCAATCTACTCAAACCTAGCCCTTTTTATAATGAAGAGAATCAAATTACAACCCTTAAATCACTTCCGTACCAAGAGCATGCAAAATTTATTCTCAAGGTAAGTTACAATATAGGGGCTGATACAAGCTTAATGCTTTTGGGACTCACCAATGGAGAGCGCACAATGGCTGGCAGTTTAGCTATGGAGAAAAAAGAACTCCAGAACAAATACGGCATTGCATCGTCAGAATACCATTTTATTGATGGGAGCGGAGGAGGTGATACGACAGCAACCAATAAGATCATTACTAAATGGTTAGCAATAATGTCAAAAGAAACTTCTTTCGATGCTTTTTTTAATGCCTTACCTATTCTGGCACACGATGGCTCATTAGATTTTGTTACGAATTTTAAGTCAAACCCAACACTCTCAGGAGCAGCTGGTCATGTTTATGCAAAACCAGGTACTTATGTAATCGGTGGTGAATCTGGAATGATTCTTAAAGGACAAGCCTTAGCGGGGTATATTCATAGTAAAAATAATCATAAGTTGATATTTAACTTAGTTGTTAATAACATCCCTATCAACTCATTGGATAATTTGTTGGAAGTCTTTCAAGACCAAGGAACGATAGCAGCACTTTTATGGCGCGATCAGTAATCTCTAGTTTGAATTGAAATCACAATAAGCATAATTAAGTGCCATTTGATCGGCTGATAGCACTTGAAATTGGTGCAAGATGTGTTCAGCGCGCGACTCGCCAGTAAGTTTAGAAATCAGATTATCCATATCGATACTCAAATACCGCGCGGAGTCGGTAACCATTGGGCGCCAAATGGTGTTAAGATAATCCTTTATAGAATAGAACTCTTCTCCATTATGAGTTATTCTGGCTTTACTCCCTTTTTTTAATACACTATCACGATTAAGGATTAACCATCGATGTTCTGGTAACGGTACTAATTCCTTCGATTTTAATTGATGAAAAATACTCATAAAGGTTAGGAACATCGCCTGAGTAAATACATAAAGCTTTGATAACGCAGAAGTATCAGCAACTCTAATTTCGATGCGATATCCTGATGTTGGATCTGTTGGGTTAATTAATTTTGGAAGTATATCATACCAGACATTATATTTACGTAATGCATTCGCTTCATCGGGTAAATGGTTACAATAGTGTTGCAATTCATTTAAATTACGAATATCTAAAGGCAATGGGCCAGTCCGACTCCCACTTAGAGAATCATTCAGGCGGACTCTAAATGATTTATAATTAGTGTCTCTATGTGCGAAAATAGGTGATGATTGTGTAATTACAGAGCAAGGCCACATGAATATTTGCAACCAATGACACAATGGAATCAAATAATCAATGTCTCGCAAACCCACTCCGAGATTTATTTGGTAACTGCAATAAAATAATGGCCCACCCTGCTCAGCCATTAAGGGTAACGAAGCCCTGCAATATGGACTATCTGTCATTATTAATTCGTCACGACCTCTTCCTGGATGTAGGCCCAATAAAAGCAATAAACATCCTTGTTGATATAAAAAATTATTAGCATCATCCACACTTACAGAAAGCTGATTAAATGCTAAGTCTAAATCGTGATAAGGTAAGGTTGCCAGCTCAACTGTAGCCGCATCAAACTCAGTTTGAGGTGCAGGATAGCCTTGGGCAAGAAAGTACGATGAAAATTTTTGAAAGTCTTTGTTATTAAAATCAATACTTGCCTTACCTGTATTTATATCAATCACATTGGCTTCTAATTCCAACCCAATAGACAGTTCATAAGCATCCATGTTTATGGCCATTTATTAAGACAAGTGCATTTAGGATAGATTAATTTAATTTATTAATCAAAGAAAAAGACCCTTATTGATATAAGAAAATATCGTGGATACTTCCTGCTATGAAATTTTGGCGCGAAATATGCATATATAAATTAAGATCTTATTTATTAAAATATAGGTATTAGAGAATGGAAGCAAACACGATAAATACATTCAAAACGCCTGTACTAGATAGTTTATTGACCGTACAAAAACGAGATGAGCTGAAAAAATATTTCAGGAACACTTTTGAAACTTATGAAAATCTATTTACGTGTATTGCTAATGACGAGGCCTATTACCTTCGTGCCGAACCTTTAAGACATCCGTTGATATTTTATTACGGCCATACAGCAACTTTTTTTATCAATAAACTGATTCTTGGACAATACATTGATAAAAGAATTAATGAACAATTTGAATCCATGTTTGCCGTTGGGGTTGATGAAATGTCCTGGGATGATTTGAATACAACCCATTATAATTGGCCTAAAGTTAAAGAAGTTGCTGATTATCGTAAGCAAGTAAAAATATTAATTGAGCGCTTAATTGATAACCTACCTATCGGAACAACGATAAACCAAGATTCTCTAATTTGGCTTATTTTGATGGGTATTGAACATGAGCGAATTCACCTTGAAACATCTTCTGTCATTTTAAGAATGGTTCCATTAATCTACTTACGTAAATCGAAAAACTGGCAAGCCTGTACTGAAGTTGGTAGTGCTCCCCTAAATGAATTAATTGCAGTAACTGGTAAACATCTCTTATTAGGTCGTGAACAGGAGCATACACTCTTTGGATGGGATAACGAATACGGTAAGAAAGAAGTTGGGGTCAATGATTTTTTTGCCTCAAAATTTTTAGTCTCTAATCAGGAATTTTTACTTTTTATTGAAGCCGGAGGATATGAAAAGTTAGAGTGGTGGACATCTGAAGGAAAACAATGGCTGACGTACACCAAAGCCCAAATGCCCCGTTTTTGGCGCTTTGAAAATGGTCAATTTTGGCAAAGAAATTTATGTGAAGAAATACCTTTGCCACTTAACTGGCCTGTTGAAGTGAATTATCATGAGGCTAAAGCTTTTTGTAATTGGAAATCACTTACTGAAAAAAAATATATCCGCTTACCTACAGAGGAAGAATGGACTATTCTACGTCATAAAATCGAAGGGAATATCACTGATTGGCAAAAGGCCCCTGGGAATATCAATCTTGAGTACTACGCTTCATCATGCCCAATAAATAAATTTAAAATGGGATCGTTCTATGATGTTATAGGCAATGTATGGCAATGGACTGAAACGCCAATAGATGCATTTCCAGGTTTTAAAGTGCATCCACTGTATGATGATTTCTCTACCCCAACTTTTGATGGACAACACAATTTAATTAAGGGGGGATCTTGGATTTCGACAGGTAATTTGGCCACAAAAAAATCACGTTATGCGTTTAGGCGTCATTTCTTTCAGCATGCAGGTTTTCGCTATGTACAAAGTGACACCCCCTTACTGTTAACAGAAAAAATGAATGGTTATGAAACGGATCAAATAATCGCTCGATCTTTAGAATTTCATTATGGAAATGAATACTTCGAAGTACCCAACTTTCCGGTAACGTGTATTAACCGATGCAAGGAATTTTTTATTCATGTTCCTCTTTTAAAAGCGTTAGACCTTGGTTGTTCGGTGGGTCGTTTTAGCTTTGAATTAGCGAAGTATTTTGAACATGTTGATGCAATTGATTTTTCAACTCGTTTTATACAGCAAGTAGTGCGTTTAAAAGAAACAGGAATCATTCGCTATGCAATAACGTCTGAAGGTGATTTAGTTGATTATAAAGAACTGAAATTATCTGATCTAGGCTATTACGATTTAATTGATAAAATTCATTTTATTCAAGGAGATGCATGCAATCTAAAGCCGATTTTTAAAGATTATAATTTCGTATTTTGTGGAAATCTAATAAACAAACTTTACAATCCAGCCCTTTTCTTAAAATCAATCAGTGATCGTCTTAGTCCTAAAGGAATTCTGGCTTTAACCTCCTCCTATACCTGGCTAGAAGAATACACTGATAAATCCAATTGGCTAGGAGGGATTAGAGTTAATGGAGAATTTCAAAAAACCATAGAGGGCATAAAATCTTTGCTAAAATCTCGATTTAACCTAATTGCAACTGAGGACATTCCTTTTGTAATTCGTGAAACAGAGCGCCAGTTTCAGCACTCCATAGCGCAATTATCTATATGGCAAAAAAATAGATGACGCCCGGTGCATGAAGCGCTTACGATATTTTTTTCAAAATTTCCTCTATGGGTAATCCCATTACATTGTAATAGGAGCCTTTAATTTCTTTAACAAAAGTATCTCGTACTTGCTGAATACCATATCCTCCAGCCTTATCAAAAGGATCTCCTGAATCAATGTAGTTTTTTATTTGTTGTTCGGTAAGGGAGTGAAAAGTAATATTGGTTGTCACATAATCAATACACCATTGTTGTTGTGGTAGAAAAACCAAGGCATAACCCGTATAAACTTCATGAGAATTGCCGCTTAACATGCGCAACATTCTATATGCATCTTCGTAGTTGTGAGGTTTTTCTAGAATATGATTCCGATAAACCACTGTAGTGTCTGCTGCCAAAATGAGATCCGCGTCGTCTATTGCAACTTGAGACAAAACAGTTTGAGCTTTTTCTCGAGCAAGACGGGTTACATATTCTTTAGCCTCTTCGTCTTTTTGCAAAATTTCTTCAATATCCGCAGGCATAACCACAGCAGTAAACCCATGCTCCTGCAATATTTGTAAACGCCGCGGAGAAGCGCTAGCCAGAATGATTTTTAATAGGTGGTTTGATTTCATGAGTATTTGAAAATAATGCATCTAATTCAATAAGCTTGCTGAGTGCCTGATCACCACGAGTCTCCCTTTATCTAGGTTTATATTATTACATAAATAATTGTATTTTGTATTCTAAAAAAGTGTGTATAGGAACAACATTCTGTTTGATTTCTCTATTTCCCGAAAATTTTTTTACATAAAACTTAAGCAAATTAAGATTTCCTTAATATTCATTTGATGAAATTTTGCTCTTTTTGTTAATTTATTAAATAACAAAGGGGAAGTAATGAAACATTATTCCAATTCGCCTAAAGACTCGTTTTTTAACCCAGATGAGCGCGCTAAAAAATTACCAGTAACAAGCCAAGAAGCGCATCACATAGTACGCTCAACAACCGCTCTTAATGATATTTCGGATATAGTTTATCGATTTAATCTATTGGTACATAAGGTGACGTAATAATCCCTTGAACTTAAACTATAAAAGTAGGCTACCTGATAAATATCGTTATTAGTTCTTTATAATGTTCTTCGTTAAAACCTAACGCAACTGTTTTATCATTTTGCATCAAAATAGGTCGCTTGATAAGCGAGGTATTTGCGATTATAAAATCTATTTTTTCTGGAAGACTTAATGATTCATAATGGTCTTTATATTTTCGATAAGTCATTCCTTTTTTGTTGATTGGAAGTTCACCAGAGTACTCACTCCATGCTTTTATTTGTGCCTTTGTTGGTGGGCATTTTTTGAAATCGATAAACTCATAATCAATTTTATTTTTCTCTAAGAAAAGGCGAGCTTTTTTGACAGTCTCACAATTAGGGATCGCAAACATTAAAATCATTTTTTCCAAGAATTCAACGACTACACATAATGATATCTTATAATGATGTATTCATTTTCTCCAGGAAAATATCCCCACTATATTAGTTCATAAGCGTAGAATAAGACGCTCTCCGTGAACACTCAATAGCGTTAACTTGAGGAAAGAATGGGGTGTCGGTAGCAACTTTTAGTTTCGAAAGAACGTCACCCTCCGCGAAAAGCCTGTCTCTTGATCCTATCTCATCAAGAGACAGCTGCTTGCGCAGAGGGGGGGACTTCTCAATACCGTCTCCTTCCGCAAAAGCGGAAGGTCTAAAAGTAACAAATCTTTGCTCTAAACTTCACCTTGCAGTCATACGCGTATGAGACCCCCTGCTTACGCAGAGGGTGACGATGCTCTCAATACCGTCTCCTTCTGCAAAAAAAATAATTGGATCCTGTTTTATTTGCGATAGACAAGATGTGTAGAAGATTCAGGCGAAAAGCGGAGGGTCTAAATAACGTTCCAAAGCCATATGAAGCACCGCTCATACAGGTCATATTTAGTGACAGAAAAAGCATTCCATATTTTTTATGTCGTGCTCAACTTAGAAAACGGTAACCGAGCACACGAGTGCATTAGCATACGTATCACCCGTGTTTAGTGTATTGAGATATAAATCATTTTCTTTACTCAAATTTCCTTTACCTAGATAAAAGAAACGATAGCCACACTCAATTGGCATTGGACCGAGAATATCATTCAAGCGTAATCCCACACCTGCTGTAACGCTGAATGTCGTTGAACTAGATCCTTTAAATGCGTTATCCGGTACAATAAAATCAGCTAATGGTGTTTCACGATAGTTCGAAGTCCACATAAAATTTGGACCTATTCCAGCATCAAAAGTAATGTTGTATGTTGGATTGTTTGTAGCAATTATTGCTTTTGCCGCAGCATAAAGTGGTAGATTTTGAATGTTATATTGATAAGAAAGATTGGTGAATAAATCTTCTTGTACTATATCGCCACGAACAGTTGTCTGCCCTAAATAGAACAAGTTCACTCCATAAGAAAGCTGTATGCGTTCTTGAGAATAACCATTGAAATACAAGCCAATACCAGCAAGGCCACTGATTTGCGAGTTATTTTCTACGGTATAACGGTTCCCAATCAAACTTTCAATATCAATATGTTGTGCTTTGCCTTGAGAAGCCCCAAAAAAACCTCCTTGAAGTGGAATAGACCAAAGTTTAGAACTTCCACTATTGCCCATCGTTCCAGCCATGCACGATAGAGGCAGTACTAAGCATGTAAAAAGCACATGTTTCTTGATTCGCAATTGCATAATTATCCTTAATTATTATTTGGCTATTTTTCTTACCCTAAGACGCTATTACATCTTGGGAGCATCGTCAAGTAACACATGTAGCTCATGCCTTCATGATGCTTGTTTAGATGAGAAATAGAATTAGTTTGTAAAGGTTCTGGATTTAGATTCACACCACATTTTATCTTTTGGTATTTTATTAATACCAAATAAATAAAAGCCACAACTAAACCGCAGTTTATGTGTGTTTTATATTAAATTACTTTTATCAGGGATCTCAAATATCCAGGCTATGTCCTTCTAATTCCAAATGCATACATTGTTGGATTGCTTCAATACGCATTATTTTAATTCTTTTAGTGATCTCATGACCTATATATTTCAAAGCAAGTTCTTTAGTATTAATGGATTTAACTGTTTGAATAGCATGGCGTACTTTTTCTATAGAGGCCGACTCCTGGGTGCATCGTTCAAAAACATCCAAGCAATCGTTACAGCGTTCCTTATTTTGGAACGCACCAATGTTTGTTACTAAATCCAATAATTCTGGAGCCTGCAATTCAGAAACACGTCGGAATTGTGGCAAATTTTTGGTTGTTAATAATGCTAAGTCACGGTATTGATTGGATACGTTGAATTGTTTGCAAAATTTGATTATTTCTTCTTGTGTCAAATCATGCATCAAAGCAGCAAAACGTACTGGAGCTGAATTTTTATGATCTGCGGCTCGTTGCATGGCGTTGATACTAGGCCCGGGTATTTTTATATGAGGGAATAAAAGACGAGACGCACCGCATTCTTTTAATACATCGAAAAATTTCTCTGGCTGTGGTCCCATGAGTGCCCGTTCCATTTCTTTCCAAATTCGCTCATTACTGAGTTCACTGAGTTTTCCTTCAGCAACCATCTGCTTCATGAGCTCCATTGTTTCTGGGGCAACTTCAAAACCTAAGCAAGCAGCAAAGCGCGCCGTACGTATTAATCGAAGCGGATCTTCAACAAATGCAGGCGATATATGCCGTAATATCTGTTTTTCCAAATCAACTTTTCCATGATAAGGATCAATTAATTCACCCAGTTTTTCTTCTTCAAAAGAGAACGCCATAGCGTTAATTGTCAAGTCTCGTCGCTTTAAATCATCTACTAAAGTAATCGTAGGAGCAATATCGAACTCAAAACCACCATGCCCATAGCCTGTTCGCTTTTCAAGCCGAGCAAGAGCATATTCTTCTTTGGTTTCAGGATGCAAAAAGACAGGGAAATCGCTTTTATGCACTGGCTTATAACCCAGCTCTAATAGTTCATTTCGGGTTGCTCCTACAACAACCCAATCATTATCTTTGGGGTGAAATCCGAGTAATTTGTCACGGACTGCGCCGCCTACTAAATAAATTTTCATGCTTTTAAAAGGATTATACTTTGTCAAAATGAGCATTTTACATCCAATTTGATGGAATTTCAATAGTGATGACGCATAATTGATAACCTGACGCCATTGCTATCGCTTTTCAAAAGGACATTCAAAAATGAACCCTATTCGATAACCAAAACGTTCAAAACTGATGAATTAATCTTGCTTAAAAAGTTGATTTTCTGAAAATTTAGTGTACTATTAATATGCAATATGTATCAAATAAATTCTCTAAGAAAATTATTTCAAGGAGGTTATCATGCAAGTTAAGGAAATCATGAGCAAAGAACCAGAATTTTTGCTCACCACTGCTACCATTTTTGATGCAGCAAAGAAAATGCGCGAATTAGATACAGGCTTTTTGCCGGTTGGCGATAAAGCAACCGATAAAATCGTTGGTATACTCACCGATCGTGATATCGTTATCTCAGCCCTTGCTAATAAAAAAGAATTAGATACGCCAGTGAAAAATGTAATGCATCAAGAGGTATGTTATTGCTATGAGAATGATGATGTTCAAAAAGCATTTGATAGCATGAAAAAGAAACAAATTCGTCGTCTAATTGTACTAAATAAGAATAAAAAATTATCCGGCATTTTGTCTCTAGGTGATATAGCATTACATTGCGACACAAAACTATCCGGTGACGCATTGAAAGATATCTCTGTACATTAATCAATTATTTCACTTCTTCTTAGTATTAAAGAATGACGACTTAGAAGAAGTGAAGCAAAAAATAATATCATCATCGATGATATTATTCATGCCGCAGATAGTCTAGGCATGGTGATCGAGATGTTTGGTCACACAATTTACATTGAGCATAATGGACCTGATGGAATTCAAAAAGCACAGGCCATAAAACCCAATTTAATCTTATGTGACATTGGCTTACCTGGTATGAATGGCTATCAAGTTGCTGAAACCCTCAAGTCTGATAAAAATCTGAGTGCAACTTATCTTATTGCACTTTCTGGATATGCCCAACCCAATGATATTGAAAATTCGCACCTTGCAGGATTTGATTATCATCTCGCTAAACCACCTGATTTAGCGAAGCTTAAGCAAATATTAGAAGAAATCTAGGGTCTGTTGACAATCATCCCTAATGATTTGAAGTTATTGGTCGGCATTAAAAATCAAAATAGAATCATTCGATAACTAATTTCGCTTCCATAGTTCGAATTTTTTCATAATCTAATAAAATTGACTCCCTATCTCCAGCCAGCCCCACTATTCCAATACTCGTTAGATAATCTACTGTTTGGGGAACAAGATCACCATTTTTAAACCAAATATGTTCATTAAGAAAAGTCGGCAATTTAGAAATGTCAGCGAAGGTTTCAACATTCGATATTGTTCCTTGAGCTGGTGACTTCAAAAAGACAGGTACAACCGTTTTTTTAAATACATATTTTTTTGTTGCGACATCACCATCAGCATAGATCTCAACTAATTTATCCGCTTGACTGCTGCCAGTAGCTTCGCGAGCAAAGCCCACAACTGGACCACCGCACATTCTGGCACCTGTTTCGATGAGGCGAGGACCTTCTTTAGTAAGCATGATTTCATTATGAGCAGCTCCCCAGCGGACTCCCAAAGCATCTAATGCCTTTTGAGTATAGTCAAATAACTCACCATACAGTTCTTCACTATAAGGTACAAATTCAACATGGTCGTAAACCGTTTTACGACCATTGAATGATGTTTTATTGTATTTAATTAAATGTGCCAAATGGTGTTTTCCATTGGCACTCACAGTACCTACAGCAAATTCCGTACCCATTGCCAGTTCCTGAACGACAACGCTTTCGTTCATTTTCCCAGTAAGTTTAGAGGGTTCAGATAAAACTCGGTTGAATGCCTTTTTCCAATCTCCTTTTGCTGGAATGTGGAAAACTTTATCGCTGCCAGCAGATGCCGGGGGTTTAATTATAAACGGAGAATCAACGAATCCGTTGGTCTTAATCCAACTTTCAGCTTCATTTTCAGACGAAGTATGGAGCGTCTTAAGGGCTGGAACCCCTGCTTCCTGCAACGCTTTTTGCATGAACGCCTTATGGAATCGATGCACTGATTTTTTAGGATCATTGGCAAACTGAGGTGTTAACGCTATAGCCAGAGCTTCCGCAAGAGGAACCGCTTCCTCAGCACCAGGAATAATGGCAAGAGGCTCATACTTCCTAAGAATCTCTATAAGATTTGGTTGGTCTGGAATAATCGCAACAAAGTCGGAAGTTTGGATTTTAGCTCCAAATCCAACCCAATCTAGAGATTTAAGTGTAACCGCAATAACAGGTATCCCTCGAGCTTTAAACGCTGGAGCCAACTCTACTCCTGAGGATACTGGCTCGACAATAATAACAGGTTTATTCATATACTAGGTACCTTATTTGTATTGATTTTTCTGGCCAATTCAACTAAAGACTCAACATTCTCTAATGACGTGGAGGATTGAATATAGGAATCGGGTCTTACTAAAATTGCCTGGTTTATATATTGAATGTTATTTGTCCAAAAATTTCCTTGACATTGGTTTGGATAAATTTGAATAACGGAGACAAACTCTGGAAATTTTAGATCCAACTCACAAGAACCAAAGAGGAGTAACGTAAATTTCATATAGTCTAAAAGAGAGTAAAGTCGCGTTTTGACAATGCCGTTAAACACTTCAAAATCAAAGAGTCGAGAACCATTGAGTCCTAGGTTTCCATAACGAATACCCATCCCCGTGATGTTTCCAGCCCGTCTTTGGATAATCTTTACGTAGTCCTGGGCGTGAGTCCCATTCAGTGAATACTTAGTCGAACGGACGAGCTCACCTGAAGTCTCTATCACATCACGCGCCACTGGTTTACGCTCGTCTTCATAACTCTGTAAAAGTTCTCGGGGAGCTCCGCAATAAAGAACCCTATATAACTTCCACATGAGATTAAATGCATCTGCAAGACCTGTGTTGAGGCCTTGTCCCCCATTTACTGAATGAATATGACATGCATCCCCTGCAAGAAAAATACGATCATGCACGAAGAAGTTCTCGGCTACAGACTCCTTGACCGAAAATTGTGAAAACCAGACAATCTTCTTAAAAGATAAGGAATGAGGCTGCATTGCATGATTAATTTTGTCAATTGCTTCATTCAAGCTAAAGTCTTTCGTATCCATTCTTACGTAAAACCTGTCGATTTCACCTTCTCTTGGAATCCAAGCTACATCGGATGTCGCAGCCTGAAAAACAATGATTTCAGGAACTTTTGGAAAATCGGTGTCGATAATGCCGTCGATTACAGCCCATATAATTTGTGGCCGGGTGATTTCAAAAGGTATTTCAAAGTGATTTCGAACAAAGGAACGCGCACCATCCGCGCCAATGACGTATCTTGATTGAATACGTTCTCCATTTGAAAGAGTCGTGAGACATCCCGATTTATTAAGCTCAATGTTTATGATTGCTGTTGAACGCTTTACTGCTGCAGCAGTCTCTTTAAGTTTCTCATCTAACAGTTTTTCTATATAGGACTGATCCAGCATGAGGAAATGTTTATGCAAACAACCCTCCAGCTCCTCCCACCATGACGATTGTCGGGAGATGAATGTTCCGTTAGCCCAAACAGAACTGGTATTGCAGGTTTTTCCTAAAGGATAAAGTTCATCAAATAAATCAACTAACTCAAGAAGTTGTAAGGTACGTGCATTAAGCGCATCAGCTCTTCCAACCTTTAAAGGACCCTCAGACTTATCGACAATAACAGTATGGATACCACAAAGTTGTCCTAGGTAGGCACACATGAGACCTACCGGACCAGCACCAACAATCACAACATCTGCAACTTGCGCACTCATTCATAAGACTCCAGACCAGGATTATCAAAAGGAGGATTACTCAAAACATGAACTCGTTGGATATGACGAGGGGACTTGGAGGCAAATCCCTCTCTACCATGTAATAGCGAAAAATTATCAGCGATGACTATATCCCCTGTTTGCCATTCATGGGCGTAGAAATTATCCGGTGAATAAAGGGCTTCTTCTAAACTTCGATGGAACCTATCTAACTCTTCATGGTTAATACCAGTAAATTCCAGATCAGGTGGGTTTATAAAATGGCCTTTATCTATAGATGGAGGTTCATTGTAACGAATTACTGAACAATTCTTTTGCGGATGCTTAGTAATAATTGGTGATACCGTCTTGCTACTATAAAATTCCATTTTTCGTTGATAAGTACCCGTCACTTTACTCCAAAACTCTTTTATTTCAGAAGAGGCACACTTTAATGCTAAAATGGTGTTTGAAAAAGTCGTCCGTCCTCCTTGTCCAGGCAAGGGCGCTTTAACACAATGAAAAATCTGATATTCGGGAACTTGAGGTCGATACATACCATCCCAATGCAGCGGCATATAGCTGTGATCAAAAATGTGATCTTCTGGGTTGTCTTGCTCAATTAACTCAAGCACTTTTCCAAATGGCCAAAGACTAACTTGGCCCCAGAATTCGCAATAATTAGAAAAATCCTCAGCGTTTTGAAATGTCTCGAACCCTCTTAATACAAGAAGTTGGTTCTTCTCAAATAAATGACGCAAGTTCTCTACATCTAGATCCTTCACCTTCGTCTTTTCATACATAGATTCTAAGAGCACACCAAATGGTTGCAGATGCGTTACTTTATACTTCATAAGACACCTCCGTCATTAATCGATAATGGCTAGAACGTCCATCAGAAGAATAAATCAATTTTGCACCTAAAGCTTCCGCTTCTAAACGTTTTAGTAAGACATACCCTTTCTTGCTTTCAACAGCAACACCATGCCAGGGGGTCATCCAGCTTTCATTTCCTATTAAACGAATTCCTAATTTTTTTGATCCGCAAGTTTGTGGATGAATGGACAGTCGCACTGCCTCAGGAAAACGCTCAGAAATGAGCACACTCCAAGCATTACTTCTTCTTATGACCTCATATGCTTTAGAACGAGATTCTTTTTGGACAGCAGAACGACTTTTTGTTTGACCTGCGTGCATGGCATCTTCAAATAGAAAACGAATGATTCCACTGTACATACGGTTTGCCTCTTCCTCATCAGGATTTGCTGATGATTTGGCGCCGTTACGAATTTTGAGCTTAAGAAACTCTAAGGACTGTCCATAACTTTTCATAAGCTCCTCACGCATTCGGACAAAATGAAGATCTTTATAAACGTAATCAAGGTTAAAAAGAGATAGGTCTGAAAGAGACATTTCCTTTATAAGTCTATCTAGCTCAACTTGGTAGGCGGTCACATTACTTTCTTTCATGCCCAGCACATCACTAAAAACCCTGCCATCAGAACACAGAATAATTTTAACGCCGGGTGTATAAAATTTTTTTATTCGCTGACAAAGTGTTCCCAAAAAATTAAGAGAAAGTCGTTCAGCATGATCGGGCAAAGGACCCAGAACTTTTTCAGGATTTGGAGACTTTCCAGGGAAAGCCGGTACTATAAAAGTAACAGGCTCATTCTTTTTAACTGCTGAGATGATTTTTGGCAAATGGGGTAAAGAGCACTTTTGACAATCTCTACTACATAAGCTAATACCCTTCGGAACACGACGAAAAATCATTACTTCCATTAATATTCTTTGGGCAATTTCCATAGCAGAGGCTTTATCTAATGACTTTATAAGTACGGAATCTTTAGGGTAATGATTCTCTGTAATTAAAGTGAATGCTGTATTTTTCATTTTCCTTCCCTCCTAAAATGAAGAGTACAGATCTTCAACAAATAATTAAAATGATTTATTTTAATGGTTGTGATAAATTTTATTTATATCTCATGTTAATCTGATGAATTTATGTCTTTATTATTGGATGATATAAAGTATTTTATAGTTGCCAGTGATACGCTCAATATTACAAGAGCATCTGAAATTATTGGAATATCGCAACCTGCACTTAGTTATTCCATAAAGAGACTCGAAAATAAACTTGGCGGGCTGTTATTTATTAGACTTAAAAATGGGATCCAGCTCACGAAACTTGGAGAAGAGTTTAAGCAACGCGCTCATTGTCTATTATATGAATGGGAGCAACTTCAAAACATAGCGAATCCTGAATCAGGCTTTGTTCAAGGAAACTATACCATTGCTCTTCACCCTTCGGTCGCTCTTTATGCGCTTGAGTACTTTATGCCAAAACTTCAAGTGCATTATCCTGGGCTTGACTTTAATTTTATTCATGGCCATTCACGAGAGATGACAGAAAAAGTGATAAGTTGGGAAGCAGATTTTGGTATTGTTGTGAACCCCATACAACATCCTGATCTCGTTATCATAAAGCTATCTACTGATGAAGTCTCCGTCTTTTATGCCAAGAATGCCCAAAATAAACTTATTTATGATAGAAAGCTTGCTCAATCACAATACATACTTAAAAAAATTGGCAAAAAGCTAACTTTTAAGGGTGAGATTAATTCTACCAGCCTTGAGGTTGTAGCTAAACTAACCTCTTTAGGTCTTGGCTATGGTATTCTACCTACAAGGGTGACATCTCAATACAAACATCTTAAAAAATTAGACGATGCGCCTGTATTTAAAGATGAGATTTGTTTAGTCTATAGACCTGAAAAACATAACAATCCGGTAAGTAAAAAAATTATTCAAATTATTAGATCATCTATAAACAATGACAACGTTCCAATCTAAAGTTCCTCTTAAACCTAAATTCAGTAGTTGAATCTACTACGAGTGTCGAATTTTGATTAAATCAGCGAAAAATATAAGTATGCTACACTTAAAATGAAAACTCGTTGTAGCATTTCATTCTATGAGAGTGTCATTTTGAAGCAGGAAAAATGGTTACAGACCCTAATAATAAAAGGATTGCATCATGTTAGCACGACTCTTTATTTTTATTCTAAGCTTTATTGCTTCTTGCTCATTGTGGGCTTTTACTTGTTACTACACCTTAGCCAAGGATAATTGTTGGACTAAATATAACGTTACTGTACAAGTAATAGACGGGTTAACAGAAAAAGTTTTAATAACGCCTACAGTGCCTGCGGGAAAATCTTGGGTACGTGAGACTTTTTCCTGTTCGGTTGCCCAGAGTTTAATGTTTCGTGCACAATTTTCTCCCGTTTTTTGGGAAAACGATAAAGATAAAGTCTATGTTTCTAAACGTTTTTGGCCTTTGCCAGGGACAATAAATCCTGGTGATTCGGCGTGGAATATCTCCGTTTGTTTTCCCGCTGATTTTACACAAGTACCACTTCCTCCGGAAGCAACCAGTAATTGCACCTGTGATTTTGACAGCATTCCTGTCATACCGCCGAAAAAAATACAACCGTAGGGCGACTTTAAGGATCATGCATTGACTGGAATATTTATTGCGACTGTATTTACACTCATTTTATTTTTTCTGGAAAGAATGTTTCCCCTCAGGAAACGTAAAAGAGACACCCTTTCCCGCCTGACTGTTAATATTGCAGTTTCCTTAACGACCTTTACTGTAGCCTTTTTTCTGATACGTCCGACAACAAGATTTTTCCTTGGTTGGACCGCCAACACGCCGTTCGGACTAATGCAGTGGTTTAAAGTTACAGGCCTTTGGGAAGTTTTGGTCGGGTTTTTATTGTTGGATCTTAGCTTCTATTATTGGCATATTGCCAACCACAAAATTCCGTTCCTATGGCGTTTTCATAATGTACACCATCTCGATCCCGATCTTGATGTTTCCACTGGTTTTCGATTTCACCCTGGTGAAGTGGCGCTTTCTACGTTTTTTCGAGCTCTTCAAGTAGCGTTCATCGGCGTATCAACGAGTACTTTTTTGATGTACGAAGTCTTATTTCAGATGAGTACTTTTTTCCATCATTCAAATATGCGTTTACCTTTGCGTTTGGAGCAGGCGCTGAACTTTATTTTCGTCACACCAAGAATGCATGGAATTCATCACTCTAATTTTCGGAGAGAAACGGATTCAAACTACTCTGTTGTTTTTTCGATTTGGGACAGATTACACCAAACTATAGGTTTAGGTGTCTCCCAGGAACGCATTGATATCGGTGTTCCTGGATATGCGCGGAAAAAGGATAATCACTTAAAACAGGTAATGATAGTACCGTTTGTTCAACAACGGGAATACTGGAAGGACGAATCGGGTCATAAACGATTATCCCGCAGTGAAAAGATGCGGCGCAAAGCGCAGTGGTTGGTAGAATAACTATGATAATTCACTCTGCTTCCACTCATACTGTCATTCAAGTAGGCTATTTTTGAAAGCTGCTAACAACTCATCAACGATTTTTCACAACAACCTCTCTCGTCTCATTGGATTTAAACATCTTGAGCAAATTGTTGGCCGCCGAATTATCGTGATCAGAACGTACATATTTTCCGTTGACATGATGAAAACCCGACACAAAAATCTTACCTGCTTTCATCAACCTAGCCAGTTCCTGCGCACGAAATCTTCGCCTGTCATCAAGTTCAAAAATGACGAAACGTCGTAATCGGTGAGAGTATTCAGCAGAACGCATCCGTGCCATTATCGAGGTACTAATAACCTGAGCAAATAGAACCATATTGCCATTCACCACTAAAGCTGAATCAGGAGTTCCATCAACCGTTAGCTCTCCAGCAGGAGTTGAATCATCAAGAGAATCAGCAAGTACGCTTAGTTGAGCGCCGAGACCAGTCCCCAAACTTTCTCTGAGAACATTCGGAGCATTGTCAAGTTCCACAGCACCGTTCCAAACTTTCTGCACAAGTGTTATCCACAAAAAAATACCTAGGGCAGTTAAGCTCCCTACTCCCGTAAAGAGAAGTGCCGATGCCCCAATAGATAGCACCCATTTTAGCGCTCCATAAAAGATCTCATCACTATCATCAACATCAACATCAATTCCAGATGTATCCATCGTCATCCCCGTTGTACCTCGGATCAGCCGTGGAATAGCCACGCCATTGAAGTCGATATCAACATCAGGAGCCACATCAATAATAGGCGTATCAATCTCCCGAATTACATGCCCGGTTATTTGAATTCCATTATCAGCCATCGACATTGACAAGGAGGTTACCTCTGCACCGTCAACTTCTTGCCCCACTTTGGCCGCTGCACCCCGCTCTAAAACCATGTCCAAGAAATTCCTATTATAAGCAATAGCAAGCCCTGTTCGTGGTGCAACAAAACTTTCTGTGATTGTTAATGCTGGAGCTGTTGCCGGTGGACTGGCTGATAGGACGAAAGCATCAGCGCTGTCTGCTCCGGCTGGTGTTAAGGTAAGCGCAACATTCCATTCAGAATCTTCAGGCTTGGTATTAGGGTCGATGAATCTTGTGTCATTCAGACCTCGAACAAGGCTATCGGCAATCGCAAGTCGTGTATTTGTAAGTATGTCTTGTACCTCGGAGCTATTCATGAAATTGTCAATATCAGTTGCTATTTCTGCGGGTGAAGGGGTTCCATCAACCCCATCATAACGAAAGCCAATCTCCGCAACTGCTTCAGCATCGACCAAGATCACGGTTAATCTTGCTGCCGCATCAAGAGGGACTACCAAGGGAGTTGCGTCTGGGTCAGAAGCAGGTCGTATCTCGATCGTTCCCAAAATACGCAAAATACTTCGGGGAGAATCAGGCCCCTGCGTTACCATTACAAACTCAAAGGGATCGAGCAGAACAATAATATGAGAAGGTTGTCCGCCAATGTCCCGGTCAAACTCCAGATGGTTCGGTAACCGCCCAAGCCGAGTTAGCTCGCGAAGAAAATCGGTGATGACACTGAAAGAAATTCCAACCGCTGCATCTGCGTTTCCTAAATCAATATTCATCATAACCTCCTTGTTTGGATGCTATCAGGGGCCTTTCAATTAATAAATGATTGCGTATTGCAGCTGATCTATACTCATTGAACGGCTCCATTGCAAAAATTTGGACTTCCTATTTCCTATACCTAATGGGGATTAGCATCCTTGGAATAACCCCCCATAAAACTGGTTTCTATAAATAACATCGCTTTCAAATAAAGATAGTCTGTTTTCTTCTTTTCTTCCAAGTTCCAAGTTTTTATATGAAAAAAGTAGCCGTATATCGTTTGCTTTGATTTTTTTCTTGCAAGTTTTTTCATTACAGAAGCTATTTAATTTGAGTCAATATTGATATATGCCTCATTATCAATGTGGGAGTTTTTTCGCCAAAATCGTAGCGACATCACTAGAGTAAACAAGGCAGCAAATCCGATACCCATTCCCGTATAAAGAGCTCTTTCTTCAGCAAGAGGAATTATAGCTGGGGAATTTATGCCAGCTACAATAATAATCATTGGCGTTACGAATACCATAAATATTCCGTAATGTTGCTTTCGCATGATAAGTGCTATCAATGAACAACAAGCAGCAAATAGCAAAAGATAAATTGATTGTTGTAAGAGATGTACAAAAATGATTGTTAAAGCAACCCCAATTAATGTTCCAATCATACGATAAATAATACGAAGCCACCTTGTGTTATGTTCAGGATGAAGTACAGCAAGTGCTGTGGCAGTTGCCCAAATGCCATGTTGAGGATTGATATGAAAAGCGATTGCCGTACACAATATTCCTAAGCTCGCTAATTCAAATGCATAAATGATGCCATCAAATTGCCACAAATCAATTTTATGTTTGGATTTCTTTTGATGCATCATCTCTTGAGACTGAATTGGAAAACTAATAATCAGAAATAGTAGCGATAAAATAACTCCAGCTATCCATAGGAGAAATAAACTTTGCGAGCTCATTCCTCCTGCATGCATGCTACTACCAATTAACCAACCTACTGCCCCAAAATAAGTTACAATAGAGATTGCTTCATTTTTCAAATGAACAACAAGACCTGCGATAAAGAGGCTAATGCCAAATAAAACCAAGATTATAGATGATGTTGGCGCAAATAAGGACCCTAAAACAGTCGTGCAAGTAATAAGCATTCCAGCGCTTAAAGTCGCATAAAAACGTTGCCAATTGTTTTCCCCTACCCCACATATTCCATTTAAAAATGAACTAAATCCAATAATTAAACCTTTATCGAGCTGATTTAAAGATGCGGCTAAAACAATAGGAAGAAATAATGAAATAGTGATTCTCAGGGAATCAATATAATTATTACGTCTAGATAAAATCATTCCAACTCCAGTTGGTTTTTTAATCGTCTAGCTATAGAGTATACTCAAAAAATACTAAATGCTATTTTTTGAACACTCATCGGTTGCCCGGCATGAATCACATTTCCTAAACTCATCTTATCAAGCTTATTGATAATATAGAAAAATTTCACTATTTTAGGCTTATTTAAAAAGGATAAGCATGAAAAAGAGTGGTCATAAAATTAATATCTTTACATTTATCTTAATTTGGTCAATGTGGTTTTTAGCAAGCTTGACTTATTCTCATCAATATTTTTTACGTCAAGTAGTAAGCACTTTATCTCATTATTTAATCAATGATTTTTTCCTAACTATTGTTGATCTAACCGATTTAGCCGCTCTTTTCTTCATATCCTACGTGCTTACTTTACCATTTAGTGGTGTTTTAATTGATCGTTATGGCGTAAAAAGAATGTTGCCTCTTTCATTGATAATAGCTGCGATATCCTGTTTTTTATTCTATCTGGCTAAAACTGATGTTGAATTAATCATAGCCCGCTTGTTAATGGGTGCCTATGCAACTTTTACACTAATCTCTTCGTACACAATTATTAAAAAATATTTCCATGCCAATCTATTCCCCTTACTCTCTGGTTTAACGCTCACCATAGGCCTAACTGGTGCTATTTGCGGTAGTTTTATTCTTCTCAAATTCACTGCCCCATTTAATTGGCGTGCCTCCTTGCTTTATGCAGGTTTTTTTGCCCTAGTAATTGCCTTACTGTTTTTTATTTCTGTCCATTTACATGATACGAAATATAGCACGCATAAAAACAATAATAAAAGTATGAAAATTTTTTTTAAGGACTGCAGATTTTTTTTAAAGAAATGGAGTAACTGGTTAACAGGCTTGTATGGAGGATGTGTTCTTACTCCTATCATTGCTTTTGCAAGTTTCTGGGCAACACCCTTTTTAAAACTTCACTATCATATGGATCACTTAAAGACCACCTATTTTATTTCCGCTACTTTTGTTGGTTATGCGATAGGTGCTCCAATTATTGCTGTTTTAGCTCAAAAAGTTGGCCTAAAAGAAATGATGGTTCTCTCTTCTGCTTTGGCTTCCGCGATGTTAACTCTGATAACAGTTTCTAATTTCAACGAGTTTTTTTTAATAAATTGTTTCATATTATTAGGTTTTACTGCGGGTGCATTTGCTTTAAGTACCATCCTAATCAAATTATCCATTCCCGAAGATATTACAGCAAGCGCTTTCAGCTTTAATACTATGATAGCCCAGTTATTTGGTGCCTTCATCTTATGGGTAATGGGAGAATTTATTTATTATTTTCATAAAACTAATCTAGTGAATAAACAAAATCTATATTCAGAAATAGTACTGCAGCATACGATGTATTTACTGATTATCGTCTCCTTGTTGGGCTTAGTTATTGCCTGTGTTATTCCGTTTCCTAAAAAACGGGGAACCGAAACAAAAATATAAAAATGGAATATAAATATCCGTAATAGGAACATCTTTGGAAATGATCGGGATAAATACAATCTTATTTATCCCCAACATTTGAGGACGCTGTTCAGTTACTTCCTCTCTTAAAAACTATGAGTAGGTAAAGAAGCTTGAACGGTTTCTTGAGTGCTTACGTTAGAATTTGAATCAAAAAAACCATTCGAATTTGCTCCCGCTCTTGAGTGAGTTACTTTTGTATTTGTAATAATCTCTGTAGTGATTCTGCAGGGTACTACATTGATCCACTCATGAAGCATTTGTAGGTTATCAACCATTATCGTTTCAATCGCGAACATATTCGAATCAATTTTAGAGGAGAACTGTTCCTCATCACATTTGCCACTCTTTGTCGATGCAATAAAATAATCAAAATTTGCATTTGCAGCAGCTAAATAATCGTTAATATCATCACCTATATATACCGTTTTTCGATAATTTGCGTTCGATTTTAATTCTCGTCTAAATTCTGGTTTAGCAATGAATTCCTCGAGTTGCATTGCATTTACTACGTTTAGTTCCATTAATGCTTTAAATTGCTGAATTAATAACTTGGTGGGATCGGGCTTATATTTGCGCTTAAGATTAACGCCCATAGTGTCATTTAAGGTAATGAGGTAATCCCCCGGACACATTGTTTTCTTAGCTGCATGTTCATGAGGTTCCCGATTATCTGGCAACTGACAATGCACGCCTCTAATATGATGATTCACTGCTTCAGCAACAGTATCTGAATAATTATCACTGCAAATTGCAAGCTTATGCCCCTTTTTATTCATTTCTAGTAAAAAACGCTCTGCACCAGGGATGGGGAGCATATTTTGTCCCATGCGCACAATGACCTCATCTACAGATCCACGCTCCAATTTACTTTTGAGTTTTTCAAGGTTGTCAACAGAAAGATGTGGAAATTGCTCTTTTAACGCGTTAATTAGCCCATCTGCCCAGTTTTTTTTACCATAACCAATTTCAAGAAGGGCTTCCATTGTGGGTAGTTGCGTTTCACCAAGAGTCGATAAAATTGTTCTTATTCGCCAAGCCTCGGAGGGTTGTGAGTTGAAAATAGTTCCATCATTATCGAGGATTATTATTGCTTTTCCCGTTTGGAGTAATCCCACTAAATCCCTATGAGTATTTTTTTGTAGCGTATCAACACATTCATACATAATTATTATCCAAATAATGACTTTCTGGGCGATTATACATGGAATAATTAGGCTCATAACTGTTAAAAAATAACAGTTATTTCTCTCATTTTGATTGTATATAATTTTGCCCAGGATATTCTCCTAATACAATAACTTCAAATAGTTTTACAGTGGGTAATATAATGACTGAACAAGTAATTACACTTAGTCCTCGAGTAACACCTCAAACGTATTATGATCAAAATGCAGCTGAGTTAGGTGTTGTTCCAGATGGAACAGGTTTACAGATTGTCTTTAAAATCAATGGAGAGAATTATGTATTTGCTGGGCCTCGTGGAGGTTCTGTACTAACCGTTAATGGTGGAACTGTCGAAAATAAAAATGATCCTTTCTTAACACAACTTGCAGAAGAAATTGAAGAAGAAACTTTTGGTGTGTTAAAAATAACCCATTCTCAAGAAACTGGTTATCAACTCAATTTGAATGGAAAACAACATGCTCTTACTGTTCAAGATGATAAAAGTTTTCTATCTTATAAGCCTGGAAAATATGCTTATGTGACGTTTACTGCAGTTTGTAAAACAGTAACTATGGATGAATTGGAAACCGCGCAAATGCAAATGAATCCTACAGCTGCATTCTGGAATCAAATCGGTAACTTCTTGTTCCCACACACAAGAAACGCCCCCAAAGATGATACATTTTCAGCCTACTGGGAATCACCGTCTGTAGCAAGAGCTGACTTGATTGCAAAATTAGAACAAACTGATGAAAATACTCTATTAATTAAACCAACTGAAGTTTTTGGAACTCAAACCGTTGCCCAAGCATTAGCCAAATTGAATGAAATCAAATCCTATGACGAACTTATGAGCCTGTTTAAACACACAATAGGCCGCTATAGTGAGCGTCCTGGATATTATGTATTTAAAACTTCTGAGTTGGTCAGCGCAGTGAACAATGAAGATATTAAAGAAGTACGCGATTACAAAGGCAATAAAGTAGCTTCTGGAATCTTTAATGATAGTGTGGTTAAAACCATCCTACCTTCATTTATTCCTTCTCAAGTTTCTATTGGAAACTCGCGAGATGGCCTGTTTGCAACATCCGGCACTGAATCTTTATCTTCAGAGCAACAAGCATTGCAGATGCGATATTCTTAACTTAAAGGGGGCCCTATTTATTTAATCAACAAGAGTACTCGCTATTACGGTTCCTTCTGTCCAATATATTTGGATCATCTTCTATCATCAGAGGAGTGCTTTCCTGCTCAAAGCAAGAAAGCACAGGGGATATTTAATTTTTATATAAATTTAATGGATTCACAATTCCTTCTAGCGAGGTATTGTTGCGATTAGTTGCATTGAAAAAATCACCCCCATTAACAGCCCTATTAGTACTCAGGGTTAAACTATAATTCTGAATAAGATTATTAATGAATACTGTAGATTTTAAATCGCTAGCAATTTTAATTCGAAAAAAATTATTATACATATAGGGCTGCTGGAGAACACTGATGCCTTTCTTTTTCAATTCCATCATAATAAAATTTGCTTGATCTTGAGAGCAAGAGATTTCTGTGCAAGAAACGTTGTCGCTAGTCAGTCTTCGTTCATTCACTCGAACGCCACTTAAATCAACACCTGGTGTTGCGGTTACATTCATTGTGATGACAGGCGAAATAACAGCAGGTTTTGGGTTGTTATTTGGAGCTACGCTCACATACTGCTCAGGTCGTGCATCGCGCCCAGTAACATATCCATAAGGATTATTATTCAGAGGTACTAGCGGCTGCGGGGCGTAAGCTGCAGGATTTCTGGTCGGCATATTCATCGGATTCGGATTAACCATGGTAACAGGATTAGCAACAGCAGGCGAACTAACAACGGGGTTTGGGTTGTTATTTGGAGGAAGACTCACATAGTAGTGTGGATGTGCATCGCGTCCAGTAACATATCCATAAGGATTATTATTCAGAGGTACTACCGGTTGCACGGTGTAAACTGCAGGATTTCTGGTCGGCGTATTCGGATTAACCATGGCAACAGGCTGGATCGGGAGATTAACAACAGCAGGTATTTGAAGTGTTTGGTTGTTCTCAACATTTACAAAAGTCTGCTCCGTACAAAGATGTTGCTCTTGGAGTGAAAATTTGCTGGTATTACCTTGAACCCAAAAAGAATTCACCTTCGGCAATCCTTTCGCATTAGTATAGTTTTTCTGAGTGTCATCATAAAAGTTAATGATAAAATTATTTATATCAATTTGACCTTCGTTATTCAGTACTTGTGTTAAAAAATTAATTTGGTTATTTTTACCTGCTAATTGGTTCACCTTTGTTTGGAATGCAAGGCCTAAGTCGGGAAGATAAGAAATTAAGAAGGGTCTTTCTATGCCAGCGACCTTATATACGTTAATGGCAGTAGTTGGCTGAGTTGAGTATAATGTTTTCTGAAAAATAAGTTCTTTACCTAGAATCCGAGAAACATACCCAGCAATGTAGGTTGGATTGTTATGATAGGTCGCAATGGCAGTTAACTCATCACTGTCATTATGCTTTAGCACCGCTTCAATGCCCATTTTTACATTCTGGATCGCATGATTTTTTCCAAGCTGATAAATATCAGTCATTGATAGATTTTGATGATTGTCTAAACAATGCTCACCGAAAGTGTGTTGAATACTGACTGTCTGATCAAAATCTAAAATAGTAATTTTCTTAGCAACGCCTGATACGCTTCGCTCTTGTTTCGCCTTCATAAAATTAATCTCCGAAATTTCTCTAATCGTTTACAAAATTTTTATTAGCCAATCGGTAAGTAGCAATTAAGGCTATTTGCCATTTATTTGTCTAACGTGATCAATTTTAATACCATTGTCGACACTGGAGAATACAGTAATTAGGAAAGTAATAATTTCTAAAATGGAAAAAATATTCAGTTATCTAAGAAAGCTCCATTCACTATGAGATTTAGAATGGATATCTACTTAAGTTTCTAAGTCAACAATTAGGCTTATTAGCAATTCCATCAGCCAATGCTTGTTCCTGAAAATAATTCAATAATTGACAAATTTTCTCTTCATAAGTTAAATGTTTTGGATAAATAGCATAAAGATTTATCTCAGGTGAAGTTTCCTCGGGTAATACTGGTACTAATAGCCCTGTATCTACCTCTGTACGCACCGAAAAATAAGGTACCCAGATAAGTCCCATTCCGTTTATGGCTGCTTGTTTTAATAAATCGGCACTATTACTTTTAAAATTACCCACAACAGAAATAACATTCTTTTTGAAAATCCATTTATTTTGTAACCCATATAATGTATTAATCAAACAACAATGATGCTCTAAGTCCTGTAATGTTTCAGGAATACCGTGCTCGTTTAAATAATTGGGAGAAGCAAAAATTTTACGCTGAACAGAAAACAACCTGGTACAGGCTAGTTTCTGGTTATTAATTCTATCGAAGGACACAGCTAGATCGAATTCGGATAAATGAACGTCTATCGCTTGATAACCAATATCGATATTTATTTCTAATTTAGGATGAGTTTTCATAAACTGAATACTTAACGAAGTTAAGTAAGGAATCATGGGTGTAACAGTAAAATATATTCTAAGAGAACCTATTAGTTCTAATTTTTCAGCATTTCCTATAGCTTTGATTTTTCCTAATTGCTCAAAAAGAATCAATGCTTGTTTATAGAGATAATAGCCTTTCTCGGTTAAGATTAAGCTGGTAGTTGAGCGAACCAATAACTTTATTTTTAGCTTGTCTTCTAACCATGTAATTTGTTTGCTTATTTTAGATGGAGATATGTGGAGATTTCTTGCCGCAGCCGAAAAATTTTTATAATCAACAACAGCGAGAAAACTTTTTAAACAATGTAACATATTCATAATTTAAAGATTGGTTAAAAATATTGTAATTAACTTTTGCAATACAGTCTGGCAGTTTTATTTAAATTAAATAAATGCCTTACCGAAACAAACACCATTCAAATTGCATTATTTCATCGCTCTATAACGCTAAATTTAATAGATGCATACTTAAGAATAGCTTATTTATTATCTAAAGTTATAAATCATCAAATAGAAATGATTGGGTAAAATCACAATTCCATCGATAACAAAAGAATATTCATTGCAATAGCATAAACAAAAGTAAAAAATTAAACCCTGTTACGTTTGTAATGAAAATAAATGAAAACTAGCCGATTTTATAGTTGTTCTTCCTTTTCTTAACCTGGATTAATTGTCAAAATGTTACTATATGTTATAAATAATCAGCTCAAGGAATATATGTTATGAAAAAACACAAGGAAGAGAAAAAGCATCCTGAAGTCACTCATATTGAACATATTTGCGACATTACACCTAGCGCCCCGCTTACAGGAAAAGTTTGTGACAAAGTGAATAAACATAAGGACTCTAAACAAAAAATAAAGTCAAATCCCAAAGCTAAAAAGATTTAACCCAGGGCGAAATTGATTTTCCTATAATACGATTGATCAACGAATAACTTTATCCCAAGTTCCGTAAGAGAATCGAATTTTCCCCCGTGGAATGGATAAGAAGAATAAAAGACCGCCACTAATCAGACTTGCAAAGATCCCCCATCCTGATGCATGATAAATAAATGGTGTAATTAACAAAGCAACAGCAAAAAATAAATTAAGAAAGCGCAAGATACGAACTGTTTCAGCTAATGCTGTTATGGTTACCGTTATGATAAGACAACCAATGAGATGATCACTATTAGCCATTGGTCCCGTTGTATCCAAAACAATACGCGTGCACATTAACCAGATACCAATGAGGATGCATCCCATTAAATTCCAAGGCAAAGTGATGCCTCCACTTAACATTTCTCGTAGAATTACAAAAGGCGATTGCTCAAAAGAATCTAATTCTTTTTTGGATTGTGTTGTCTCATCGCTATCACCAACAAAGAAAATTCTCAATAATGGCCTCCCAGCTTTCCATCTTCGCCAAAGAAAAATACACGTTGCAATTATCTCATCAAAAGAATAGGGGACTTGGATAAGCATGGCAACCGCGGCAATTAGACATAAAGTACACCATGTATTTAATAGAATTGGTTGAATGACGATAAAGGTAATAGAGACTATTCCTAATGGCACAATCATAAAACCAAACAAAAGTACCAACCATGGCATGGTACGCCACCGATTTTGGCCACCAATAATCCCTGTTAAAATTTCTAAAATGTAAACCGTAGCACCTAATCCTGCATCTGGGACTGGAAATGCTTTAGATACATAAGAGGTAATAATTTCTTCAGTTCCATTTTTTGCATCGGGTAAATAACCCACAAAAAATGGTTCCCATACATGATCAATATGACCGAGTTGATAAGCCGCCATATATTGTGAAATAAAAAAACCTACATAAGCTAAGATTATTATTGGCAGCCGCTGGAACCAGCTGGAAGGTGAATAGCCCCATCCCGGAGGAATAACCGGCCCTTCTAAAGCCGCATTAGGAGCCACCCCTATTTCAGGTCGAATTAGTACAGAAAAACCAATAATTAGTGCTCCAATAAGAGTATCATTTAAATACGCAGCAGCTGTAGGCGCCCAAAAAACCAAAGGGGCAAATATTAACCACAGACCAATCAAAGCACAAACCCATCGAGCTGATGATAAACGCCAGGATAAGCTTAAAGATGCAAATAAAAGAAGTGCACCACCACTAATAATATCACTTAATATTAGAGGATAAGATGTATATCCTAGGGATGCTGGTGAAATTATAAGCCACAAGCCAAAACCCATATTTAAAAAATGTGCCCATAGGGTTTGCTGGTGTTGTTTGCGAAAGTTAATCTCATAAAGAGAGCGTATTTTCTCTGGATTATGCTTAATAGCAGCCATCCAGTCTGGTTGGATTAATCTATTTTGTTTATACCAACTTTCTGGGTCGGCCTTTAAAGAATCGATAATTTTAGGAAGAGTTTCTTCAATTGAGTATTTAGGCTCCCAATGCAGATATTTTTTTGCTCTAGTAATATCTAAAGCATAATTATCTGAAGCAAGATCAATCATAAATGGACGAATAAATGGCTTTTCCCCTTGATCAAAATCATCAGGTATTAATGGTTCTGCCTGGTACTCAAGCCACGCACCTGCTTTAGCAACGGAAGATGGAACCTTATAGAGAGAAGATTGTTCTCCATGAATTAATTGAGCTATAAGATTTTGTAATTTTCCATAACTGACTGTTTTGGGCTCTCCTGCAAGGATTATTTCATTTTGGGATAATTCATTCCGGTAAAAAAGAGCTTTTTTAAAAAGGTCTATTAAATCTTTCTGATGAATAAATGATTGACCAACATTTAAATCGCCCGCGTATAGATGACTTTTAATCTCTCGTTCATATGTTCGAGCAATTTGGTTCGCAAGTGTCGGAACACAGGTCACGTCATCATATAAACCTGCTAAGCGTAAAATCAGATAAGGTATTTTACCATGATATTTTTTAATTACCTTTTCAGCTTCTAATTTGGATTTTGGATAGGGCCATTTCGGCTTAAGAGGCGCATTTTCATTAAGGACTTCGCCTAAAATACAAGGCTCATGTACGAGCATAGTACTGGCGTAAATAAATCGCTCCACCTCAAAATCTTGTAATGCCATAAGTAACTTTTTTGTACCATTTACATTTACAGACTGATACAAAGGCGACTCTTCGCCTGTAAAATCAAAATAGGCAGCAAGATGAATCACTGCCGCAATTTTACTCCCATATTTCTCTTTAAATAATCGAAAAGATAAAGCTAATGAAGTAGCTGAAGTAATGTCACACGGAATTTCACAAGCATCTTTATCTTGATCAAATCCAACAATTTTATAGGATTTTCGTAAAGCATTGGCAAGAGCAGTCCCAATTCGGCCACTAGAACCCGTGATTATGACAATTGGTTTATCCGCTTTCTTAGCCATATAAAAATCCTTTTTTTATAAAATTAAGACCGGAACAATTAAATATTTAATACTATAATCTGAATATACTTCATATAATTATATATGTGTTTCGCCACTATTATTAAAAAAGTTGAACAAAAACTAATAATCTCTTTATGTTTCAATCATAATAAATTTTATTTGATGAGAAGTTACCTATTTTCTTCATTATGGAATTAAGGATTAAAACTATGAAAACACCTATATAAATCATTTCTTCATCTCGAATTTGTGTTTTGAAGGTTTTGAAAAAATTGTAGAGAAGGTTTTCCATAAAAAAAACGATGATTCAAAGAAAATAGATTTGCAACATATCGATTTACACCAATTCGAAAAAGAAAAAATTAACAGTGCTGTGCGCGCGGATTTTGTATTATCAGCTGAAATTATTGTTATAACGTTAGGCGCAGTAGCTTCTACATCCCTGATTAACCAACTAATCGTACTAGCTATAATTTCAATAATTATGACTATTGGGGTTTATGGTTTGGTTGCATGCATTGTAAAATTAGATGATTTAGGCTTCATTTTACGTGAAAAAAGGCATCCACTGAAACAAATTGGGATTCTTTTAATTGATGCGGCTCCTATACTTATGAAAATTTTAAGTACAGTAGGAACAATCGCTATGTTTTTAGTAGGAGGCAGTATTATTACTCATGAAATACCTGCCATCCTCATTACACAGAAAATCTGTCATCCATTATATCTATGGGAGTTAATGTCTTTACAGGGTTCATTTCAGGTGCGATTTTGACTGTTGCCTATTTTACCTATAACAAAATTAAATCAAAATTTTAATACTAGGGAATGTATAGTTAGTTTACGATTTCTTTTCTTGATAATCTCCTAAAATAACACAAACCAAACCTATGATTAACAGTGCAAGAGATATCAAGACCGTCAGGGTTGGTTTTTCTCCAAGGAATAATAAAGAACAAATAATTCCGATAATTGGTACTCCGGTTAAAGATAAAGAAGTAGTGACCGCAGGAAAACGTTTGCTCATTTCAACAGCCGCCCAAAAAGCCAAACCCGTGGCAATCGTTCCCATATAAAGATTCAATAATATTGAGAACGTAGTCCAGTGGAGCACTGGATGGGGTTCAAAAACAAGAGCACTGATTGCAAGTATCATCGCTCCTACTAACAGGTGCCAAGGCATGAGTTGCCCTATTGATGACTGCGAAGGCACAAAACGAACATGAAGAATAGCAATCGCCCATAAAAGTGCTGCCGAGAATAATGCAATGCTGCCGACTAATGCATTATGATCGGACCAATTAAAATTAAAGGGATTAAAAAGAACTACGATACCTAAGATACCAACAATTAAGCCCAAGGTTTTTATAAAATTCAAACGCTCCTCAAAGAATATAACCGCTATAGGTGTCACCCAAAGAGGCGTGGAATAGACTAAAATAACGGCATGGCCTACCCCACTATAAAATAAACCAAAATTAACCAATGCCGTAAAAAGACCAATTTGTAATACACCAACACTCAATAAATGAGCAATATCTCCTCGTTTTGGAAAAGTCATTTTTTTCTGAATGATGACTAATAAAAAAAGAAATAAGCTGCCTGTAAGCGTTCGTGTAAAACCAAACCATTGAGGAGGAAGAAAATTCATCGCTAACTTCATTAAAGGCCAGTTCATACCCCAAACTAATAAAACAAAGACTAATAATAAAATATTCATGACTATGTGCTACACCAAGTTCTTATTCGTCAAATTAATTTTTCTTAATACAAAACTACAAAGTGCTTCATACACTATGCAGTAGTATTTTATAGAAGTGAATAGTTAGCAAAAATAAAGAGCCGACTTGAGAGTAGTAATGTCTTATTATTTAGGCTTTAAATTATTATCGTCACCCCGATTAAGATAAGTATCTTGTCTGTCCTCCTCATCTATTCGCTCATAGTGAGGTTTCCAAAATGAATTAAAGTTAAATGAAACTTTTTCTTTGGATGATTTCACAAGATCCAGTTTATATAATGAAGGATCGTAAGGATTATTTTGTAAATGGTGGTTTAATTCTACTTGTTTTTCTAGCATAGATTTATTTAACTTATCTTTTTTTCCAATATATTCTGAACATCCCTTAGTATGATTCACAGCAAGACTCACATTAAGTGCATAGGTGCCTACATCTAAATTAATTGTATTTGAATCATAACGCACGATAGGTACGAATTTTTCCTCTTTCACTATTGGGGTATGACCAACATAGGATGGAATAGATCCTTTATGTCTTTTTTTAGTTCTAATCTTTAATTCCAACTTAGGATCATCGTGACGCGCCCAAGTAGCATAGACTTTTTCTTTATTTGTTAATGTCATGTTATTATGAGCGATTCGTTTATAAAGTTCTACATCCTCAAAGGGCATATCTGCATGGACGATATTAAACGGCTTTTTTCCTGTGACATGAATAATATAAGGTAAATGCTCCATAAATTCTTTGATGGATTTTATTTCACTGAATTCTTGATATTGAATCGCTCCTCCTAAACATCTAATGCTCTTATTCTCCAATTCGTTTAGAAATAATTTAATTATCCAACTCCCACCATTAATAATGGTTGTTCCCAAAGCTTTATATTCACGTTCATGGGCATATAAATCATCTAAACTTTTCAATAATAGAGCCAGCTTACGTGAAGATTTTTTACCCGATTTTATATAATCTCTTAATGGATGAGTATCATTAAAAATAAAGCTACTCTTTTCTTGAGTTAATCGTTCTAAGGCATTTATCGTTGCTAAACATATATCCTCGTGATTGCCGCGAATAGAAAATATTTGTTCTTTATGGCTTAATATTTGCCTAATAACTTCTTGGCTGTTATGTCCTCTATCTGTTAAATCACCAACAATAAACAAGCGATCTGTCTTTGAAAGAGATTCTAAATCTTGTTTAAAACAGTTCGCATTTCCATGGACATCACCAATAATAATATCTGACCCAACTTTATTTTCTTCTTTTAAAATAATGTCTTGGGGTATTTTTTCTTTCATAATTACACACATTAACCATATTTAAATCAATTTGGTTAATATTTATTATAACAGGCATTCTTTTCCAATACAAAAAAAGCCTGAAAGTAGATAAAAGGCTAAAAAGAGAGAAAGATACGATTATTACCTCAAAATCTACAAAGTCAGATCAATGAAAAGCCTTTAAAATTGGCTTAAGGAGTTTAAGTAAAGAACCGATAAACTACGCCAACATTACCCATTTGTGCTTGGAGGGTTCTGCCCCAATTACCTTTATTGGTTGTAGCTGTATAGCGATATGCTGCATTGATTGCAAAATTTTCCATAAAATTGTAAGTCAACCCTGCCGTTCCTTGATAAGCAAAGGAGTTTAGGTCTGTATTAAAATGAGGACGGTGGAAACGGCTGGTACTGTTTAAAGTGGCGTGCATAAAGGCATAGCCAATACCTACCCCAAGAAAGGGAGAAATTTCACCCAACATTTCCGGAAAATCATAATAAAGATTCGCCATAAGAATATTTGCTCTAGTACCACCATCGATATCCAATGCTTTTTTATGATTTACACTATACTGATTCGTATCAGCATATAAATAAGTATATTGAAATTCATAACGAATAGGATTACTTTGGTATCCAATGCTACCACCCACATTATAACCATAGCGATAATGCACATCAGAGAGCAAGAAACCATAATAACGTGTTTCTACATTAGACGATAAGTATGTGTAACCACCAAAACCGCTGGAATACCAGCTATTAGCTGTGGTTGAGGCAGAAGCAACTCCAGGAGCTAATAAAGCGATAGTAAATAGTGCAAGTTTCATGACATTCCTTTGTTATTTCTTTGCAGATCATGTTATCGAGTTACATTAAATTTGCAATCCTTTTATATCTAAAACGTGAGTTCGAAGTTATTGGAGTACCCTCTTTGTTATCTTCATCGGAGGATATTTTAATCAAAAACTCATACAATGGCAGCAGTTTGGTAAGGCAAAACCAATTTAGGACGATGCTCCTTTTGGATTTATTTGCGCCTAAAATTTAAGATATTGGTATTTTTTACACTGGATTTATTAACTTGACGATGTCTATTTGTTTGTTATGATTCATTTAATTAGTGCCCCATTACCCTAATAAAAAATATGATTACATTTTTAAAACGTGTCCAATTAGATAAAGAATTTTTCTCAAGTCCGCCAGATCCAACTCATATTTTTTATGCAGGGAAAACAGCCGTTAATTGTGAAGCTAATTCTTTTTCTATAAAGTCTTTATCTACTTTAAATCAACTACTGGAACAAGAAGAAGAAACCATTTTTCGCTTTTTAGTAGATACCGCAGGTAAGTTGTGGTTTGCTTATGAAACTCGTCCTCATAATAAAGCACCGAAACATTTTCAAATGACCGGTGACCCTCTAGAGACTGCATGCTGCTTGACTGCAGGAAATATAAAATTTAAAGATAAAACAGGGGCTGTTTTAAAAAATATCAGCCACCGCAGTGGCGACTTTTACCCCTCATTCCTTTCGCTACGTTGGCTACTGGCAATACTTCTTGTCAATGAAGAATTGCTGCCCTTTAAGTTACCTAGGATTATTGTTATTAAAGAGATAAAGAATAAAAAAATTTACAAACATATATGGCGTCTAAAAAGAGTCAAAAAATGGATTGACAGTTTTCGTCACAATGAAACACTTATGAATCAATTACGCCAGGCAAACCTAAGCAGCAAAACAGTACATTATGAAGTAACAAGACATTTCACTGAAGCCAAACTTTACTTTATTGGCTCCTAAATTCGGCAGTTGAATTTAGGATTATATACACATGCTATAATTATTAATACAAGCATACCAATTAGAAATATTCTCACGAATTCCTTCTTTAATAGCAGGCAGAAGCATGAGTCATATGTTGTTAATGAGCTTTGATGACAGTAATTTTATGAAATTAAATCATACTCTCAATCGATTTATGGAGTATGCTTTTAGTTTAATAAAAAAATCGAATGTTCGTTTTTGTTATATCGGCACAGCCAGTAATGATAGATTGATCGAGCGAATTTTCTTTACTCGATTTGTTCGTGCAAAATTTGGAAAAAAGGTCATTACTTCAGAGTTAATCTTGACAAAATCACAGTTAACAAAAGAACAACTTGAAAACTATCTTACTCAACAGGATGTACTTTTTGTTGGTGGTGGTAATACAGAAAAAATGTTGAAAACATGGGAAAAATCTGGATTTAATTTTGTTTTAAATAAATTGAAATCCGAAAAACGATTGCCCATTTTAGCCGGTGTAAGTGCTGGAGGCATGTATCCCTTTCATTCAGGATTAAGTGACTCTACATTTGGACAATATAAAGCGTTACTCTGCTTAGGTTGGTTTAAAGAAAGTTTCTGTCCTCATGCTAATTCTAAAATAAAATCGCTGTGCATTTATAGCGATAATCAATATCTAGAACGCATGGATGCCTATATCAATGCAGTGAAGCAAGGAATATTACCAGCAGGTTTTGCTGTGCCAGATGATTGTATGCTGCATTTTGAGAATTTTAATTTAGTGCGAGTTATTTCATCATTGAAAGATAATAAATGTTACTATGTTACTCATGAAAAGGTGACTGACTTAGATACAACTTATGCCGTTAATACAATTGATCCTAATATTCGTCTTGAATGTTGGAAAAAATTATTTAAGTGCATCGATTATTTAAAACAATGCACCGCAAAATTATATATGGATAAAGCATAGGATCAGGACGAATAAAAGCTCACTGTAATGTACACGAGGCCATTATTTCTAATAAATGGGTACCAAGAGTATTTCGAAATTCAGACTTTAAATTACCCGAAATTATGAGATATGACGTACCATCCCCGTCTTGATTAAACCAAACATTCAATACATTTTTTTCAACCAACTTATCATCATGATATGCTTTAAATGGCTTTTGCTTAAACCCTAACAATTTGGTTTCAGAGCTATCATAAATAAAATTATTCATAATATTGATATTAACTAGAAAACTGTGTTTTTTACGTGCCAAAAATACGCGACCAAACATCAATAAAATTTCATAATTTAATTTATATTTATAGAAAATACACGTATATATTTTTGCGACAAGCGTTACAAAAAAATTTCTAATTTTTTTGTTTTCCCAATCTTTTTTTAAAAGACACGCAATTTTTATAATAACGGGACATGCTTGATAAGAATAATTTTCAATTCGCGAACTCTGTATTTGCTTTGCTAATTTAAATAAGGTGACTTGTTGATTTAAGTCGATTTTAATAACATCACTTCGAACAAAAAGACCTATTGCATTATCATAGATCTCACTATTACGAATTGATTTAACAAAATTCATAGCCACTATTTTATTTTTATCATGTACGTACGGTGCCAAAATATAACCAGTTGCTGCTATCAATGTATCTGCAATACTAACTCGATTTTTTTCGCAAAAGTGCTGTAATCCTTGCAAGGTATTTTTGGGTATTTCAAAATAAGTAGTACAAGATGAATCAATACTCTCTAAAATTTGATTTCGCGGGAAAACCAATAAGGGAACATTTTTTAAATAATCGCTCCAGAAATCGATATTTCTTGATAAGTTTTTACTAAGATCTCTTTGTTCACGTAAAATATGATCGTAAAAAACCAATTCCTGTTGCCCAACTGTCTCCGATTCATTCTTAGACGTAACATACGCATGAGATAGTTCATTTAATACAATATCCGCCGATAGTTCATCACTGATAAAATGGGATAGGGCAATTTGTAGTTCACAAGAATTATTTCCAAGTCGGAATAATTTAACTAGGATTAATGGTAGCCTTTTCTTCCACCTTCGATTCGCTAAATCATCTAACGACCTATGTAATTCGTGCTCTTGTTCTTCCAATTTCAAGCCTCTAATATCTTTTTCAATGACTTTAAATTGACGCATATTCTTCTGTGGATATTGCAAAGGTGAATATCTTGCTATGCGATAGCATAGTATTGGATGCTTTTTACATAATAATTCAAAGACAAAATTTAATTTCTTTTCATCCAAATTTCCAGCTATACGTCTTCTAGCCACTATATTGGATACTTTCGACTTCGGATAAAATAATCTCATTAACCATAATAAAAATTGCAATTCATTTAATGGCATTGCTTTTAAACGTGATGGACGATAATTTTCATCTTCATCTTCAGAAATATCTGCTGCACCCTTGATAACCTCAGCAAGATCAACGAGTGTTTCTGTATGATACAAATCCTGTAATAAAATATTTTTATTCGTGATTTTTCGAATTTTAGTGATTAATCGAACTGCTGACAATGAATTGCCACCTAAGTCAAAAAAATTATCATTGATACTAAGATGTTTTAAATTTAATGTTTCTAACCAAATTTTTTTAAGTACCATTTCAATCTCATTTCGTGGTTCAATAACTTGGTTACATTCTTTATCTTCGGGTCCAGGTAATTTATGGGTATCTAATTTACCACTTGCAGACAAAGGGAACTCATCTAAAATCATAAAAAATGAAGGTATCATATAATCAGGCAACTGGTTTTTAAGATAATCACGCAATTCATTCGCATCTAATTTTGCGGATTCTTTGGGAATGCAATAAGCAATTAATTGTTTTTCGTCAAACTCTCCCTGCATGGACCTCACTACAATAACAACATTTTGAATGTTCGCATGCGATGCCAAACATGTTTCAACTTCACCAGTTTCAACTCGGAATCCCCTAATTTTAATTTGATGATCTTCTCTTTCAACAAAAGCAACATTTCCATCTTTTAAATAGCGACATAAATCACCGGTTTTAAACAATCGACCTGAGTTAAAGGGATTATCAACAAATCGTTTCTCTGTTATTTTTTTCTTATTTAAATATCCTTTAGCAATGCCATCACCACCAATATATAACTCCCCCAAAGCACCAACAGGTACAGGTTGCATATTTTTATCCAATATAAAAAATTTCGTATTTAGTGCTGGTTTTCCAATTGGAATTCGATGCTTATAGTGATCAATATTATTTTTATCAATAATAATCCATGATGAAGCAACAGTAGCTTCTGTGGGACCATATTCACAAAACAGCTTATGCTGTGGGAACTGCTTTAACCAATCCTTAATATCTTTTGCTAACAAAGTCTCACCGCCAAAGACAATGTATTTTAAATCAAGTTTTTTTTTCTCGCTCAATACAATACTGTTGATTTGTCTAAAACGACTTGGTGTGATTTTAATGATAGAAACATGTGCATCCTGTAAATGCTTTAAGTACAAGTAAGGATTTTTTTTATCGGTTTCAGAACAAATTGCTATTTTTATTCCTTTTAATAAGGGAAATAAAGTACATGCCACTGAAAAATCGAATGAGATAGACGATGAAAAATCAAAAATATCTTTCGATGAAATTGAAATAGCCTTACCAAACCAATGCACAAAATGATTTACATTACGATGTGTTATCATGACACCTTTAGGTTTCCCAGTCGATCCTGATGTGTAAATTACATAAGCTAAGTCATTCATTTTATTAATATGCTTAGGATTGGTGGTAGGATATGTAGCTAGCTTAGATTTGACGATATCCCAATATATCAATTGAGAAAGTCTCATGCCTTCAAATTGATTCGCTAGATGAGAATGAGTAATTAGAATTTTTGCACGCGAATCAGATAATATGATTTTTTGACGTAGTGCAGGATTGTTCGGATCCAATGGAATATAAGCACCTCCCGATTTTACAATTCCTAAGATACTGATTAATAATTCAAAACAAGGCTCCATGCAGATTGCGATTAAGGTATTTTGTTTGACCCCTATTTCTCTTAAATGGTGCGCCAATTGATTAGCTTGATTATTAATATCTTTGTAAGCAAGTATATTTGATTTATAGATCAACGCTGTTTGCTGTAATTTCTTTTCAATTTGTTCCTCAAACAACTCCGGTATGATTTTATTATGAGGATATTTAGATTCAGTTTGATTCCATTTTTCTAAGATTTTGTGCCGTTCTTCTGAACTCAAATCCATTAATGATGAGGTCATACGTATGCTCCATGTGGTTTCTTGAGTAAATGAATTATGCTGAGCAACACTTCTATTCATTTTTCGTCAATTTATCATCCCTTGAATTGGGCTATTTTTTTGTATCCCTTGCACGAACTGAACGAATAACATCAATCCAAGTTAATAATTCTTAAAAACACGCAGAATTCTTAATTCGTTATTTTTATAATTGATCATTAATAAAAAGCATAGTTGTTTTCATGATCAAATGAAACAAAATGCAAACGCAATAATCCTAGAAAATCAACTATCAGTACAAATTTTATCTTCATACTGGGGCTGTTGACACACATCCTAGTCAAAGGTATACAATTTGATGTGGATAAATCACGATATCCTCACATAAAATAGGAACGCGTTCAAATTTCAAGGAGAAACCTATGTCGCTATTAATCAATTACATGAAGACGTTACGCTTCCTGTTAAAGCGGAATGACTTGGGCTCTTTTGTAAAAGAACACGACCGCCTATTCTCTCTTGCGAAGCAGACCCATAACCATGCAGTCGTTGCTTCTCATTATTATGACCTCATGGCGGAGGTGATTGAAATTGCTTACGGCAGTAGTTGGGTTTTTTATCCGCCCGATCATGTGGGACAGTCACGCGAGGAAACCATTTCGAACTTGCATAGACGGATCAATTCAGTACTCTGTCTTTTACCGGGAAAAACAGCCCTCGATATGGGCTGCGGTCTTGGTGGCGCAGCGCGTGATATTGCCCGTCTTTCCCAGGGAAAAGTGCTTGGGCTCACATTGTCTCAGGCCGAAGTAGAACGAGCGAATGCCCTCAATCACGAACAAAATCTGGATCACTTGTGCGAAGTCAGACAAGGTGACTATACACAAAATTTGCCGTTTCCTAATGATTTCCTGGGCTCAGCTTACAGCATTTACTCACTTAAATACATTTCCAAAAACCTGCTTCCAAAAGTCTTTGGACAAGTCCATCGTGTAATGGAACCAAATGCACGATATGTAGTCTATGATGCAGTTCTGACATCCAAATACGATGTGAATAGCCCACAGCATCGCGCGTTGGTTGAGCGGATTGAATTTGTTACTGGAATGCCGCCTCTGCACACAAGCGAAGATCTGATAGATGCGGCCCGCAGCGTGGGCTTAAGCCTACTCTCTGAAACAGAGATTTCAAAAGATCTTGGATGGAGCTATTTTTTTACCGAAAACAAGCTTCTGGCTGGCGCGCTTCGCTCTCGGGCAGTGAAGAATGCGATTTTAGGCCTTGAAACAGTCCGTCTTTTTCCAAAAGGATTTTCAGACTTCTACAACACGTTCATTGCAGGGACTGTGAATGCCCTGGTCGATGCGGACCGCTTAGGGATTGTGTCGTTCTCTCGGTTATTCGTCTTTAGAAAGACCGACTCCTAATGTCTAGCCTTATTATGACTGGCACTTTAAAATGCTGGATAGGAAATCAACAATCATGAAAATATTAGTCACGGGAGCTAGTGGACACATTGGAAATAACCTCGTTGCCGAGCTTATTAAAAAACAATATGATGTCCGAATACTTGTGCGAAGTGAAATACCCAAATACCTTACTCATTTTCCTTTGGAAGTGTGCAAAGGAGATATTTTACATCCGCAATCTTTGTATGATGCCACTCAAGATATTGATACAGTTTTTCATTTAGCCGCGAAAATTACCATTACAAATCGAGAAAAAGAGGAAGTTCGTAAAACAAACATCCAAGGCACCCAAAATGTGGTCAATGCTTGCCTTAAAAATCAAGTAAAAAAGCTAGTTCATTTTAGTTCCATTCACGCCCTCATTCAAAATTATAAAAAATCCCATGCTACTCCTATTTTAAATGAAAATTACCCCCTTGCTTTAGAATCCGTAAATATTTACGATCAATCTAAAGCCTATGCTGAAAAAATAGTGCTTGATAGTTGTAAGCAAGGATTAAATGCCGTTGTGGTTAATCCCACAGGAACAATCGGTCCAAATGACCATAAATTATCCCTCATGGGAACTGCAATAATTAAAATATACAAAGGACATATCCCTATTTTGGTGCGAGGAGGATTCAATTTTGTTGATGTTCGTGACGTGGTTCAAGGAGCAATAGCTGCTGCTGAAAAAGGCAAATCTGGAGAGCGCTATATCTTAGGCGGCCATGACATAAACATGCATCATTTGGTCAAATTGATATCCATTGTAAAACAAAAAAAAATGACTCGTATGTTTCTTCCCCCAAACATGCTTTACTTTGTGGTACCCCTCATGGAGTTTTTTTCTAAAATCACGAATACAGAACCGCTCTTTACAAAATACTCAATTGAAACTTTGATGTATTCACCAACAGTGGATTGTACGAAAGCTGAAAATGAATTAGGGTACAAAAAAACTGAAATCGAAACAACGATTCATGATACGCTTCATTGGTTTTCACAGTGTGGCAAAATACAATTATGACTCAAAACGATCTAACTTTATTTCTTCATTTCTGGAATGCTTTAGCGGTTATCGTATTTTTCACGCTTTTTTTCAAACGAGCGCCTTACGGACGTTATGATCAACAGAACAAATCGCCTAAAATTCCTGCAAATGTTTCTTGGTGTTTTATGGAATTGCCATCTGTGATCACATTTTTGGTTGTTTTTCTAATGACAAAACCATCTGCTTATACGTGGGTATTTTTTGGAATGTGGCAATTTCATTACGTCTATCGTTCCTTAATCTATCCATTTCGCTTGAAAAATGCAAAAATGGTTCCAATTGTTATCACGATATCAGCCACGATTTTTACCACGGTGAATGGTTTTGTAAATGCCTATTGGCTCACTCATTTTCAAGAAATTACACTTTCAACGTTGCAAACACCCCATTTTATCGTTGGTTTGATACTTTTTGCTTCGGGATTTGTAATCAATCAAAACTCGGACAACATTTTGTTTGACCTGAATAAGAATAAAAAACCCGGATCTTATAAAATACCCTATGGTGGAATGTTTCGTTTTTTAAGCAGTCCAAACTATTTTGGTGAAATTCTCGAATGGATTGGTTGGGGCGTGGCGACCTGGTCGCTTGCTGGTTTTTCGTTTACTTTGTGGACAATAGCCAATTTAGCTCCTCGAGCAATCACCCATCATCGTTGGTATCACTTACATTTTTCCAATTATCCTAAGGAAAGAAAAGCGCTCATTCCATTTCTACTTTGAAACCAACTTATTACGTCATGGTAATGCTGCGATTGAAAATGGATAACTGCTCTTATAGAAATAAACTATATACAATTAGAAATAAGACTTGTGCCCCTGTCACGGTTAGTCCGTTTTGTATCATTGCTTTGACATTTTCGCTGCCAGCAAAACCCATTGCAGCAAACATATTAGCACCAGGATAAGCATAATTAGTAACCCGGGTCGCAAAGATCATGCACAAAGCAAAAGTTATCATGGGTAACTCCATCTGAAGTACACTAGGGAAAAAAAGCTGATGCAGCATTTTAATGGTTGCTTCCGCAGCACCTGGCATACCAAAAGCCCCTGTAAAACCTATTAGCATCGATAATACAGGTTTTCCACCTAAATGAATCAACGGTGTTAATAGTTCTGTTAATGCCCTAAATCCTCCAGCCTGATGAATTAAAACCATAAAAGGATCAAATAAAATAAACAAAAAGAAGAGATGCATGCTTTTTCGCATTCCCTCAACGAGCAATTTAAAAATTTGATTTAAGCTTAATCTACTCGTCAATCCAGTAATAAGCGCCAGAAATAACATGACAAAAATAACATAGGTGGTTTTTGCCTGAGCAAATAAGCCATAGACGACACACGCCATAAAGGAGATCGAAAAAAGCAAAGTAGTGCGCTTTTGTTGTTTACTGGGAACAAATGGCTCTGAGGTGTCCTCTTCTTCGTAAGATTCATCCGCATATTTTCGTTGTAATCGGTTAGCCATAACCCATGTAGTAATTAAAGTAACCAGAGCCACTGGAAGAGATGCATACAAAAGTACGACCTCATAATTTAGTCCTGTAATACCCAGTAAAGTCACTACTGGAGGAGCAAAAGGCCCAAGAATTAAAGCTTCTTCAGCGGAAGCCTGCATTAACACAGCCAAGCTAGGACGTGATAGTCCAACAGAACCTGCAATAGGGCGTAAACTGGGTGCTAAAATAGCTAATCCTCCAGCCAAGGTGCCAAGCAACCCTACAACGATAAACGATGAAAGCACAATACCAACTTTAGCACGTCGCTGAGTATTAACCCCAATCCCAGAAACAATTTGGTGCACTAAAGTATGGCTGACCTGAGTATGCGTTAAGATCTCACCTAGACCATGGCCTAGCATGATAATAAATCCAACTAAGGCCATGAATGAGCCTAACGCATTAGCCATAGAAGTTCCAATGTCAATTGGACTGCTTAGATTCCACAAATAGCCTAGTCCAACACAGAGTGCGGTCGCTATTAATGCATCAACATCGCAAAATAACATCACGACATAAAGAACAATAATGGCTAAACTGGCTAACTGAATGTACGAAGACATTAGTGGATCACTCCAATCCGGTTTAATCCTTGACTAATCCCTTCAATTCCCAAACCAGGCTTGTCTGACAAAATAATTTTATTGCCAAGGCGTTGTGCCCCACCAAGAATATAATTGTCACGAATCAAATAAATAGGATCGAGATCCGCATAAAGAATATCAGGCTTACTTAAAGCAAAACTGGCTATAGCAGCAACTCCAATGGGCGACTCCAGCATACACCCAACCATGATTTTCATTTGTGCTGTTTTAGCAATAGTATAAATCGCTTGAGCATTCTCAATACCACCCGATTTCATCAACTTTATATTAACACCATCACACGCATTAATTTTCGCAATATTCATAGTATCTTCTGGTGAAAAGCAAGCCTCATCAGCAATGATAAGACAGTCAACTTGTTCGTTAATAGCCTTTAAGTTCAGTAGATCTTGAGCACTAATAGGTTGTTCGACCAAAGGGATATTCAAATGCTGTTGCTGCAATGAATGAATAACCTTTAAGGCATCTTCATAAGACCATCCTTGATTCGCATCTACAAGTAAAGTGATAGAATTGCCTACAGCTTGACGAATAGCATGGACGCGCTTGATGTCTTCAATGGGATCTAATCCTAATTTTATTTTTATAGTTTGGTGCCTTTGATTGACTAGGTCAATAGCATCCTGCACCATAGCGTCAATCTCTTTAACGCTTATAGTGATACATGAGCTAATGCTGTTCGTATTACCGCCCAGCAATCTATAAAGAGGTAAGCCACAATATTGAGCAAATAAATCATGCAATGCGATATCAATAGCAGCTTTCGCAGAAGTATTACCTACTATGGCCTGGTTATTCATTTGGAGTAATACATTCAATTCAGAAATACTTCGTCCAATTAACTGTGGACCAAGAATGGTTTTAATTGCAATGATAATAGATTCCGTACTGTCTCCAGTGATGGCTGGCGTTGAAGCTGCTGCACCATAGCCCCAATTGCCACTATCCGTTTTAATCATTACCACCACATCTTCAACACATTCCGTACGTCTTACGGCAGTTATAAATGGGCGAATTAATGGAATAGTTAATTGTGCAATATGAATCTCAGTAATGTTCATCTAAGCACCTTTATAATGTCTTGAGTCCTTCCTCAATGATAGAAAGTCCAATTTCCAAATCGTTTACATCAGTAGAAAGCGGCATGAGGAGGCGAATTATGTTTCCGTATATCCCACAACTGAGAATTATCAGTCCGCGCTCTAAACAAAATCTTGCTAATTTGTCCGCCGCTACTTTATTGGGTTCCTTCGTACTTATATCGTTCACAAGTTCGATCGCCTGCATAACACCCAAACCACGAACATCACCTACTATTTTATATTTTTCTTTAAATCCAGAAAGCTTGGAATGAAATACCTTTGAAAGGTTAGCGACATTTTTCAAAAGCCTCCCCTCTTCAAAGATTTTGAATACTTCAAGAGCCGCTGCACAACTCAGAGGATTCCCTCCAAAGGTTCCTCCTAACCCACCCACCATTGCAGCATCCATGATTTCAGCTTTACCAGTCACAGCAGCGATCACTGTTCCACCACCTAACCCCTTTGCTGATACAGTAAGATCAGGATCCACTGCCAGTGTCTTCATCGCAAATATAGTTCCAGTACGACCAAAACCAGATTGAATTTCATCTGCAATGAAAACAATTTTATTTTCTGTACAAAACTCACGAAGTTTTTGCAAAAATGGCGCTGGAAAGGGTAGGAATCCCCCCTCACCTAACACGGGTTCTAAAATCACTGCAGCGATATTTTCAACGCCGACACGAAAATTAGCGAGCTCAGAAAAATCATTGAAACATTCTTCCACACAATTTTTTCCCTTCCAACGATACTCATACGGAAAGGGAGCACGATGAACTTCTGAAAGAAATGGACCAAATCCATGCTTGTAGGGTTTATTCTTCGCTGTAAGGGCCATAGCCATGTAAGTGCGACCATGATAAGCATGATCAAAACAAATCACCGCTTGTTTTCCAGTATAGGCACGAGCAATTTTAATCGCATTTTCTACAGCTTCCGCTCCTGAATTCAACAAGATTGATTTTTTTTCAAAACTTCCAGGAGTATGATAATTTAATTTTTCACATACATTGATATAACCTTCATAAGGCAGAATATTAAAACTTGTGTGAATGAATTTTTCAGCCTGAGCCTTGATTGCATTGACTACCGCATCGGGACAGTGCCCTGTATTCACCACCCCAATTCCAGATGAGAAATCCAAAAATACATTTCCATCCACATCCTCTACAAAAGAACCTTTTGCTCGTTCCACAAAGATGGGAGTAGCATGAAATGGACCTCGCGCAACATGTTTATAACGTTGCTCCATCAATATTTGTGATTTTGGTCCTGGTATTTGAGTTTTAATATCAATTTGATTCATTAGTACCACCCAATCGGTGTTTCATCCAGGTTAATATTCACCTGCTTAGTTTCAAGATAGCTTTCGATTCCATACAAACCTAACTCACGACCTGCTCCACTTTGCTTGTATCCACCCCAAGGCATTTCATTATAAGTTGGATGGTAGTGGTTTACCCAAAGAACCCCAGCACGAATTTGAGACGTCACACGATGAGCACGAGTAAGGTTCTTGGTCCACACAGCTGCTGCCAAACCATAATCGGTATCGTTTGCAATTTGAATTGCCTCTTCTTCACTATCAAATGGGATGACTACGAGTACTGGACCAAAAATTTCTTCTCGGGCGATGCGCATTGTTGGCCTCACCTCATCAAAAATAGTTGGCTCAAAAAAATTTCCTTTTTCAAAAGCTTCCCCTAGAGGACGTTTCCCGCCACAAATCAATTTCGCACCTTCATCAATCCCTATCTTGACGTAATGTTCTACTTTTTCGCGGTGAGCACTTGAAACCAGTGGACCCATTTTTACTCCATCATCTAAACCATGACCAAGCTTGATATTTGGAATTTTTTTCAACATCCCTTCTACGATTTTTTTGTGGATAGAACGCTCAACTATCAAGCGAGAGCCAGAAGAACATACTTCGCCTTGATTGGCAAAAGCACCAAAAAGAGCACCATCAATTGCCATCTCAAGATCGCAGTCTGCAAATATAATATTTGGATTTTTTCCACCAAGTTCTAATGATATTTTCTTCAAATTTCCCGCAGCGGCCTGCATTATTTTTTTGCCGGTTACTGTTCCGCCTGTGAATGCAACTTTATCCACCATCGAATTCATTGCTAATTCTTCACCTACTCCCACGCCAGGGCCAGTAATGAGATTCACTACACCCGCTGGAAATCCACATTGATCAATCAGCTTGAATAACTCAAGCGCAGTCAATGGTGTTAGTTCTGAAGGTTTTAATAGTACGGTATTCCCTGCTGCTAGCGCGGGGGCAAGTTTCCAAGCAGCCATAAGTAGCGGGAAATTCCAAGGAATGATTTGTCCACACACTCCGATAGGCTCTCGTACAACATAACTAAAAGAGTTTGCTGGAACCAACATCGTTTCGCCATGAATTTTAGTAGCAAGTCCAGCATAAAATTCAAAACAATTAGCTGCATCAGTCACATCATACTCTGCTTCTGCCAAAGGTTTTCCACAGTTTCGCGTTTCCAGCTCTGCTAACATTTTTGCATTGGCACGAATCAAATTGGCAACCATAAATAATAGTTTACTTCGCTCAAGCGCTGATGTTTTTTTCCACTCACCTTCATCGAATGCCTTACGTGCAGCGTTGATTGCGAGCACCACATCTTCTTTGGTACTTTCTGGAACTTTTGCAATCAATTGGCCATTACCAGGATCAATAATATCGCGAGTGCCTCCGGTTTTAGCTGAAGTAAATTTTCCATCAATATACATTTCATAACTTTTCATTTATTGAGCACCTTTTTTATTGAATGCACTAAATTCATTTGCCACTCGGTGGGTTGCAAAATTATTTATGGCCCACAAAGTAATTTAATCTAGTGAATTTGAACTGTAAATCCATAGAATTATTCGAACTGTATCAATTAATTTTTTTCTACAAGGAAAAATCACCGGTGAGTCAGAAAAAATTTACCTTGTGGACTTAATTCAGCATATCATTTCATGATGACTCATCAAATATATTTATAGATATGAGAAAGCTGTAAATTAATTCATCAGTCAACGATCGTATTTACATTAAAATTTTATAATTAGATTATCTTTGTGAGCTATACTTAAAATAGAATGAGGTAGCTAAATTTATATTGATGAACACTCTGGAATTTGTACCTCCATTTTAATAATAAATAGATGTTCTATTTGGGGGAGTTATGGATAAATCTGCGACTCAAATAGTATTTAAAAATAAAATTCTAATTCTTGGATTTGGAAGTATTGGTCAAGCAATATTACCTCTTTTATTTCAATGTCTTAAATTAGATCCCTCTCAAATTTACATCCTATCAAAACATAATCTAGGTGCAGATGTAGCAAACCATTATAACGTCTCATTCAAAGAAAGTGCTGTTAAAGAAAATAACTATCAAGAACTTTTATCCTCTATTCTTAAATCTGGTGATTTTTTGTTAAATTTATCCGTAGGAGTATCCAGTATTGACTTAATAAAATATTGCCAGTTAAATAAAATATTATACTTGGATGCAGCCGCTGAATCTTGGGAAGAAAGGTACAGCAATAATCAACTCCTTTCTAATTATGCGTTACGTGATGCGATATTACAACATAAAAAGCAGGGTCCTACTGCCGTTTTAACACATGGAGCTAATCCGGGATTGGTATCCCACTTTCTTAAACAAGCCTTATGGAATTTGGCAAAAGATAATAAGTGGCAAGGTGAGCTACCACAAAAAGCTGTAGAATGGGCTCAATTGGCTCATGATCTTGATATAAAAACGATACATATTTCTGAACATGATACTCAAACTTCCTCTCAAACTAAAAAAACGGATGAATTTATAAATACATGGTCAGTTGATGCCTTAATTTCTGAAGCGGTTCGACCTGCTGAACTAGGCTGGGGAAGCCATGAACGTCATTGGCCTCATGATGCAAATCATCACAACTTTGGCTCAAATTGTGGAATATATCTGAGTCAGCCAGGAGCAGAGACTCAAGTTCGTACTTGGACCCCTAACTCTGGCCCTATTAATGGTTTTTTAATTACTCATGCTGAATCTTTGTCTATTGCAGAATATTTAACTTTAAAAACAGACAATAAAGTGTATTACAGACCAACAGTTCATTATGCCTATCATCCCTGCTCTGATGCTATTTTATCTTTAAAAGAGCTCGTGCAAAGAAAATACATGCCTCAAAAAGAAAAACGAATTATTTTAAAAGAAATTGTTGATGGCACCGATGAACTCGGAGTTTTATTAATGGGGAATAAAAAAGGGGCTTATTGGTATGGCTCTCACCTATCCATACATGAAGCTAGAAAATTAGCTAACCATAATAATGCTACAAGCCTACAAGTTGCAGCTGGAGTTTTATCGGGTATGATTTGGGCAATTAAAAATCCAGAACGTGGAATTATAGAGCCCGAAAATATGGACCATGAGTATATTTTGAGTTTAGCCTCTCCTTATCTTGGTAAAATCGGTGGTTATTATACAGATTGGACTCCCCTACGGGATAGAAGCAATTCAAATAATAAATATATTGATCAAAGCGATCCTTGGCAGTTTATTAATATTCGAATTGTCCCAGGAAAATAATATAGCGTAGAAGTACTTAATCGGAACAAGGCAATCCTGTTACGTTTTTAATAGATGCCATTTTTCCTCACTCAATCTACCACCTCATGCCCCAATTTTTGGTAGTTTCAACTCGATCAAAGAGAGACTCCTCTTGTTTAGATATTAATCTCGTAGTTAAAGTTTTTAATTGATGATACTTATCAAGTACACTGTTTGCTACTTCAAGTGCATCAGGAAAGCAATAGTTGATTTGTTTGCATTGATTAGCAAGTACAGGCAGATTTTTCCAATAGGTTCTATTTTTTGCATTGATTTTTTCAGAATCAATTAATTGTTTATAACAGAAAAGTTCTAAAAATCTTTTTACTTTATCTTTGTCAGCCCTACGCTCAATGGTACTATGAGAAATTTTACTTATCTGTAGCTGCAATTTTTCTTGTGTCAAAGGGAGTCCTGTATTATTAATAACAAATTCTGCCGCTTCTTTAAAAAAAGCAGCAAGATCGAAACTTCCTTGAGATTGCTGCTGTTTGAAAAAAGTAGAAACTGGAGGCTTCTTTTTGCGAACAAATAAATCTAAAAATTCACAATTTTTTAAAGTAGATTCTAACAATAATTTAAGCGTTTCATACTTATTACCATCGTTTTTACGAGCTTTCATAGTAGCGGAAGCGGCTGTATACAAAGTTGGATCTGTATTAGTCAAATGAGTATTTGTTAATAAAGCAATGAGTTCTTGATCACAAGGAACCTTTTCACATTCTTTTAAAAGTATTCTTCTCAGCGAGTCTTGGTAGACAGCAATGTATTCGAGATCATTTAGAATAGAATCATCGGTTATGATTTCTATCGCTTGGGTAAATACTAATTTAAGTAGGACGCTGCTGTTTTCTTTTTTTTCTCGATTAAAATAATCATAAACATCGCTAAAAAAATGAGGATTGCTCACAGCTTTTCTAATTAAATGTTTGAAAAACTCTTTATTACTTAGATCATCAGAGGATAGGGAACCAATTTTCTCTGCCTCATTCCACAATACTTGATAAAATATTTTCGGATTTCGCATTTCGGTGTTAATTGATATTTTTTTGTATGTATCTATTTTTGAATGAATATAATTTTTAATATCAGCTCTGCATGCCTTACTCAAAGCTTTATTTTCATTAATAACATTCTCATAATTTCCGATAGCCTTGAATGCTTTCTTTAGAGCTTCAGATTTCCTAGGATTATCAAAATAGCAGTTGACTATTCCCTCTACCGATTTATCAAAAATATAATTAATTAATTGTCTTAGGTGAAAAAATTCATCATCAATATCAATATTAAATTGTTTATTTTTTAGATTTCTTCCTGATTGCAGCATAGGATTTATCAAATGTTGGATAGTACTTAGATCCCTCATTTGCGTTGTACACCATTTATAAACATCTTCAGGTAATCGTTCTTTCAACAGACTTTTTAAATTCGCCAGAACACAATTACCTATTTTTTGGGATTTTACATGTTTGCCCCAGCTAAAACTGAAACCTAAATCTTTTAATGTCTTATCATATTGATCATAAAATTTCTTATAATTCTCTTCATTACCGTTGACGACACCTAATCCAGTAATTGTTTCAATGGCTGTTCTTAACTTAGCTACATCTAAGCCAGCAATATTAATGCGATAAACTAAATTATAAGTTGATCTTTGACCATTACCACGATTGCAATGCGTAATGACTAATTGCTTTCCTTCTTTATAGATTTGGGTATAAATTGCATGACCATTGCAGTCATGCTCAATTGTTAAATCATTACCAAAGAGGATCTTCCTAATTCTTTTTAAAGTAATTTCATTTTTATTTTCAATAACGATTGTCTTAATTGACTCAGAAAACCGACTAAAAACACTTTTATATTCCTTTAACTCAGCAGCAGTATATGTTTTTCCTTCGACTTTAATGTTTTGTGAGAGAACTGTTAACAAGAGTTTAACAAATTCTTCACTAGCTGCTTTAACAACTATGCCCTGTTTTCTAATATGTTCTTTTTGATTAACCACTAAATCAATCAGATAACCATGAAACATAGCAGACCAGAGAGGCAAGAAGTTTTTACTTTCCTCATCGTCTACATCACTTAACCATTTTTTCTTTTTAATGATCGTTTCATTTAATGAAGCTTTCTTTTTAGCTTTTCCTTTTTTTGCTTTTATTGTATTTAATTCTTTTTCTGCGTCAGTTATCTCCTGCTTGATTCGATCATAGGCTGCTGAGGCCGGTTTATTGAGATTTTGTCGCGTGAGATCTGTGCGCATGAACTGTTCGAATGCATGAACATAATCTACTTTTTTTTCTACGGGTGAATTGGCACGCTTCATTTCTTCTTTTTTTGATTGCATATACTGATCTCCTACTGAGTGCCTCATAACAATACATAGTTAATAGATATAACACATATAGTTATGTTGTAAACCCAATTTTACGGAGTTAGAGCAAGTTGTATTAATACTTTAAGAAATTTCGAGCCGCATGATCAATAAGTACAATAAAAATTAATTGAGTTATATGTAAAAAGTGGAACTCCCGGCTCATCCTCAAGCTGTTTTATGATAACAACTCAGCCGTTCAATTACAGTTCTTCATAAATCAGTACTTTTTGTAGTGCCAAATGTTTCAGAACAGACTCATTAACTTCAATCCCAAGACCTGGCTTTTTAAAAGGTATTCTCATACCCTGAATATAGGGAGATTGGGTAAAAATGGGTTCTTTTAAATCCTGAAATATGAATAAATCACTATCTAAATCAGTAAATGCGACATTGGGCATTGATGCTGCAAAATGAATACCTGCTGCAACGCTTAAAGGCCCTTCCATCATGCTGCCAACCATTACTTTTAATCCAGCTTCATGAGCTCTTTGCGCCAGAAGCCTTGCTTTCCAAATTCCACCTGCTTTTTGGATCTTGATATTAACTCCATTTACAGCCTTCATACGAATTAATTTTTCCAGACCATCCATACCCACCATGCTCTCATCAGCATAAATATCGACCCCATCAAACTGGCTTTTTATGTCAAATAATCCTTGATAATCATGCTTTTCCACGGGTTGCTCAATAGCGATAACCGTTCTCAAAATCGATTGTATTTCTTTTAAAACTTCAATCGCTTGATGTGAATCGTTAAAGGATTGATTTGGATCAATGACATAAGCTACATTTTCGGCAAATACGTCTTTAATTACCCTTGCTATTTCAGGATTAATTTTATCATTATTCAGTTTAATCTTAATTAATTGTACTTGAGGATGATGTTGAAGAAGACTCAGCGCAAACTCTTTAGTTTCCTTTAACCCTAAAACCGGTATGGTCAAGGTATTGAGTGAGAGATTCCTTTCATTACCAAAAAGCTCATATACAGGTTTATTTTGGAGCTTTCCTAGTAAGTCATGAAAAGCACTATCCAAAGCAGCAGTCGCATGAAAACTGTTCACATTGTCTTGGAGGAACTTATAAAAAACGTGTGGTGCGTCATCATTAGGATTTATCGCATAACTTTTAAACTTTTGTAACTGAGAAACCACATAATCATAAGTTTCTCCAGTCGAAAGTGCAAACGGCGCTGCCTCACCAATACCAATAAAATGATCATAGTGAAGTTGAACTAAAATAGTCTCTAAATGAGTCCAGGTATGTGTAGCAATAGAAAATGGTTGTGGCAATTTATATTTAAGCCTATACATTTTTAATGAAGCTAAATCCATATATGGCACTCCTTATAAAAAATACTATAAAGACTTCTATAATCATTTTACCTACACAAAAAAGGATTCACGGAACAGTCGAAACTAACGCGGACATAAAATTGAGAACTATAGACCTTCTAATCGTTCTAGGAAAAAATTAAATATATCCTCATATAATTATTTAGGTACAGGCTTGATAGCTATCTAAATTAGAACATAAGATAGCTATCAATCTCTACGATTCTTTATATATTCTAATTCATAAAATTCTTTTATTATTATTTACCTCTACAACATTTGGCAAACAAAATCTGTCACAATTAAGAATATTTTGCCTAAATAATTATAAATCAAATTGAACGTGGATAACCCCACCCAATGACTCCAAATTGAAAAGTCTCAAGAAGATATGCGTTGGATTAGGTTTAATATAAGGTGGCTGAAATTAGGGATATACTCAGGAAAGTTCAAAGAAGGTTGAGTTAGATGAATCACAAGAGATTGAGCAAGAAGAACGCTCATTTAGATATAGCTAGGAATTTCATTGCAATTTAAGAATAAACATCAATTAGGACTATGCCTGAGTAACGTTAGGGGTGTGACATTCTTGCTGACAGATGCCAATTTTTTACAAAAAAAGCACACGCAATCCAAATTTTTTACGAACTATAGAAATTAATATCGCTGGTTTTACAGTTAAAAGAAGCGCCGTGGCAGAAGCCGTTCCTATAATATTAAAATAATATGTTGCAGGAATGGCCACAAAAATCATGAATGTCAACTCAAAAATTGTCCAACGCAAAACTAGTTGCTCATATCCCCCAAAAATCAAAATAACCGGAGCAATACGACCAAAGCAAGACATCATTACTCCGAATGTTAAAATGATTAATGCGGGAGAGGCATTGACATAATCTGGTCCAAAATGACCAAGGATATTTTTTGAAAACAGTACAATCGTTGAGCCAGCAAGTATCGTAGTGGGAATAATAATCATCATAGTGCTGTTAATTTTACATTGCAACTCTTTTTTCCCCATCTCTGATTCGAGGAGAAAAGATAGTTTGGATTTTAAAGCTTGTAGGGCAGTTGTAGGAATAAGCCACAAAAAACCAATTATTGTAAGAATGGCCGCATAATCGCCAACCATTGTTTCATTACTGCCAAATACCTCCACTATAAGTAAATCCAGAGCTGAAACTATAACAAAGAGGATGTTATTTGTAATTAATCGTACTGATGTTTTTAGCCAATCCATTTTAGTAAGCGGTGTTTTTCTTACTTTATGAAACCCATACTTAAATAACTCCAAGATGTCCTGATTTAAAGAAAAAAGAGACAAGGTTAAAAGTAAAATAAACGTGATTAGTAATACTGAGACTATGTAAAAATTCGTTAATATTGGCTCAACAAATAGAACCACAGAAATAAATAAAAGAACTTGCAATAAATATTTTAAAAATTCGGTCAATAATGTAGATAAATAAATGCGATCAACCACTATAAGATAACTACTTAACAATGATAGCAGTGCAGAAAATGGGATGAGCCATAAGACATAAACCGCCAAATGATAATCGTTAATATGTTTCACTCTGAAATGATGAAGTAAAATCATCAGCAATGTTGATGCTAGCGCAATAAGTAGTGAAATAAAAAAAGTCACACTAATGAGCCTAAGATTCCAGGCAACATATTCAATAGCATCTGCTTTTTGATTTAAATTTATATATTTACCTAAGAAACGTTTTGAACTTATATCTGTTCCCAAAAGAGACAAGGCTGTCATTATCGTCAAAAGTTTAATAGCAATGCTGAAATCGCCATAAATAGATTTTGCAAGATGATGCGTCATAAAAACGTTAAGTGAGTACTTAGAAGCATAGGTCACCAAGCTAATCAATAATAAAACAAGAACAACCCTGGCTTCTTTATTCATAATTCTTTCCTTGACATGGGGTTTTGCAAGCAATTTACCATATGCTATCTTACACTGAATATAGAGATTTTTTATTTAGACCAAAATAGTGATATATTTATCCACCTTGAATAATCATGCTTTTCCACGGGTTGTTTAATAGCGATAACCGTTCTCAAAATCGAATGGTTGTGACAATTTATATTTAAGCCTATCCATTTTTAATGAAGCTAAATCCATATACGACACTCCTTATAAGAAATACTATAAAGACTTCTATGATCAACTTAAAAACATCAGCCAAATCGAGCACTCGAGACACAGAAGTATTAACAATTTTACGGTGAATCTATTAGTAGGATTAGCTGTTTACGCATTGCAGCCTAAAAAACCTTCACTTAATTTACAGCAAATTCCTTTGATTTTGGCTTAAAAATAATATCGAACTCACGTTGATAAGAGTTTTCTGCTGTATCTCGACAGAATCTATAAAAACCCAACCAATGCTATAATTAAAAATGATGTTTTATTTTATTGCAACCATTGATTTACAAACGGAGATAAATATGTTTTTTAATGTAGAGAAAAACAAAAAAGAGGATGCATCTAATACCAATGGGGCTGAATTTCACCAATTATATAAATCTATTTTATGCAACGCTGAAAATAATAAAGACAGTTTAATCGATGCCAATTTTCTTATTAGCATACAAGGCCTCCCTTTTGAGATGGTGTTAAATGCAGCACTCATGATGGATAATACTGTGAATAAAGACTCAAAGGATCACATACCAGTTGAGCAAGGTCTTTTTTTGCCTATAGGCTGTGGTTATACGGCGAACGGCTTTTGTAAGTTAATGACAGGGAGAAATATGTCAACAGCTATTCATCACGACCTATCCCGGCCAATAACAAAACTCCATGATGAATTAATGACAAATCTACCTAAACTCGTCAGAATAGATGTACCGGGACATTCCTATGTAATGCTTGCGACACATCAAAAAGAAAACGAATGTTACGGATATATTTATCAATCTAATGTTGCAAAAGGAACAAATAATCAAGCGTTCTCTCTTGTCTCTTGGTTAAAAGATAAAAAATGTACCTGCATTAACCTATCCTCCCATATCACTCAAGTACAGCAGCTATTTGACCCGAAAACATCCATTGAAAAGAAGAAAGAACTCTATAAGGAACTCTACCTTCTCACACCAACAAGCACTGAACTAGTTAATGTAAATCTAGACCAATTAACGAAGCAAGAAGAAACAGATGAACGTAGACCTATGTATCTTGCGACACAGGTTTCTCTTGATAAGATGAGCACTTTAATTTTACTCTATAAACAGTTGGCAGGCATGCATTTAAATAGTGAAATTACATTAACAGAATACATCGAACTTGCTAAAGAAGAGTATATCAAGACACTTGATTTAAATAATCAATTTAATTCCAAAATTTAAGAGCCTATCCGAAAAATCGGTGGCATAGCCCAACCCAGATCACTTTGCTTGAAATTTTAACTCAAAATCCTGCTCAACTTTTTTGGGCAGATATTGGGTGGTTTTTTGTTAACAATTGCGTTTTTGTTCAGTTTGATTCCGTATATGGGAATTGAATTTGTTTCCTTACAACCGCTATATTTTTTAATTAACCTTCGGTGTTGCTTGATAACCCAATTTGTGGTTGGTTGAGTGGTCATAAAAAAATTGTTCTACCATCATTTACTTTAATCTCCAGTAATAGGTAAGTATTAGTATTTAATGGAGATTAAAGTAAATATCATGTGGTGTTACTAGCCCTCAATACTTTAAAAATTCAAATAACAACCCTCTGTTTTCCATGGCTATTAATTAAAACAGGACGCTGTTTTGTTGGTTTAATAATCAAAACAACCGTCTGTTTTGTTGACTTAAATATATTATTGCTTATAATTTAGTATATTACTAATGATAAGTATATTAAATGAAACGAACTCTATTAAATTATATGGATAACTGGCTAGTTTCACCTGACCGGAAACCATTAGTCATTCGTGGGGCAAGACAAGTTGGTAAAACATGGCTAGTAAGGCACTTAGCTGAAAAGACAGGAATGCAATTAATTGAACTCAACTTCGAGAAGCAACCTTCCTATGCCAGTCTTTTTGCTTCTAATGATGTAAATCAAATTTTATTAAATTTAAGTACGGTATTAAATCAGAAAATAGATCCCCCAAAGTGCTTATTATTCCTAGATGAAATACAGGCAGCACCTCAACTGCTTAGCAAACTCCGTTGGTTTGCAGAAGATTTACCCCAACTAGCAGTAATCTCCGCTGGCTCTCTATTAGAATTTATTCTAGCGGAGCACTCATTTAGTATGCCGGTTGGGCGAGTTAGCTATATGCATTTGGAACCATTGTCATTTGATGAATTTTTATTAGCAAATGACAAAGAATCACTTTATGACTATTTAAATCAATATGACCTAAGTGTCGAGCTCCCCTCTGCGATTCACGAGCAATTAACTACTTTATTTAAAGAATATCTGATTATCGGCGGTATGCCCGCTGTAGTCTCTAATTGGGCTGCTGAACGCTCTCTGAATAGAGTTAGTCAAATACAAAATGACTTATTGGCCACCTATCGCGATGACTTTTCAAAATATAAAGGTCGTTTAGCGACAGAAAGATTAGACGAAGTACTTAATTCTATTCCAAAAATGCTTGGACAAAAATTTGTATTTAGTAGAGTTAATAAAACGATTCAAGCATCGACAATAAAGCATGTATTAGATCTGTTAGAAAAAGCCCGAATTAGCCACCGAGTACAAAGTAGCTCAGCAAATGGTGTTCCCCTCGCATCTGAAATTAAAGAAAAATTTTTTAAAGAAGTTTTCCTTGATATAGGCTTATGTAGTACAGCACTAGGACTGAGTTTAAACCAAATTAATTCAACAAATGAAATTCTTTTGATTAATAATGGCGGCATCGCTGAACAGGTAGTTGGCCAATTGCTAAGAACAATTGAACCACCCTATATTGAACCAGTTTTGTATTATTGGCATAGAGAAGAGGCTGGTTCAAGTGCTGAAATTGATTATGTAATCCAACATGGTAATAAAATTATACCTATTGAAGTAAAAGCTGGTGCCACAGGAAGCCTAAAGTCACTACATGTTTTCATGGGATTAAAAAAATTACCTCTCGCCATGCGAATTAATTCTGATTATCCAAGTAAAACTAATGTAGATGTAAAAGATAATTTAGGGAAATCCGTAAACTATACTTTTATATCCATTCCCTTTTATCTTGTGGGGCAGATACATAGATTACTTAGTTTGCTCAACTAACATATATAGTGCAAAAAACCAAGTGCAACTCATATGAGTTTGACATTATTTGTCAGTATCACTAATTAAATTAGTAATGCCGACTGATTTTGTCAAAAATCGAGCGTTCGCAAGAAACATGTACTCTGCAATTTGATTGAGTAACTTTACATATCTTGTTAAGAATCTCAACTAGACCGCATAAATTAACTATCCGATCTTGGTAGTGCCCATGCTTAAGTTCCAATCACTCACCGGTTGATATCCAGCAACAGTGGACTTATCAGGGATCCACCGTAAGCTCGAACGTGGAAGCTAATCCAGTCAGGGATACTTTGGCTTGCAGTCGCTTCAACATAGGTGTAATTAGAAGCACCAAGAACTGCAACAAAAATTTGTGCCTGATGTATTTGACCTGATAATGGTTCAATCCAGGGAACTGTCATCCCTGCATAATCAACAAAAAGCTTTTCACCGGCTACATGCGTTTGGCGCATACTGACCGACAATGTGTCTTTAAAATCACGATATAATTGGCAAAATCGACTATAGCTCATTCCATCTGGATGATTTACTTTGTATTCTTCCCATAAAAGCCATAGGGTCATGCCTTTGCGTTTCAGTTCTTGATGAATCTGCTGACAATCAGGCTGCGGTAAACGTGCGCTGATTAACTCCGTTGGAAATAACAAACCTTCTAATTGTTCATCATCCAAATCTTCGGGTACAGGCCAACTTAAACCAGCAGCTGATGCACGTAACAAATACAAACGCACTGATTCCCGTGAGATATTGCAGCTTAGTCCTATTTTTACATTACTTAATCCGCAACTATATTTTAACCGTAGGACTTCTTTGATCTTTCTCATATCTAGGCGCTCCATTGGCATCTCACTTTCTACCTTATGTGCTTAAGAAGAAAGCGCTAACATAGATTATTTAATCTGCCAATGTCGCTATCACTCGATACTGCAATTTTGAATTACAATCACCTGCAATCTTCAATTACAATTGACTGCAATTTTGAATTGTAATCACCTGCAGTCTTCAATTACAATTGACTGCAATTTTGAATTGTAATCGCCTGCAATTTTGAATCACAATCAACTGCAAATTTGAACTCCATTACGCAATTTCCTACAAGGCAATCCAAAGTGACTAAATTCTCCTAAAATTTTGGGCAGATATTGGGTACTTTTCCAAAACTTTTGGACATATTTTGGGTGATTTTTGAGCCAACAGAACACCACAAAAGACAACCCCATCAACCAGAAAAGTGGATTTAACTCGTTGATCTACATGGGTTTATGATGGTCATTAGTGGTCAGAAATAGTTTTAATGATTGGTGGAGGCGGCGGGAATCGAACCCGCGTCCGCAAATCCTCTGCCTTCAGCTCTACATGCGTAGCCTTGTCTTTTGAATTTAACTGTGGATTCTCCGACGGGCAGGATGATACACAGCGATTCCCTAAATTTCGCATCTTAACCCGGGATAGATTAGGACACTAGCTTATCTCTTATGACCGTTGATTCGATACCGATAAGCGGGCTCGGTCGAACGGGATACTGGGTTTATTGGCCAGTACACAGTGATGGTTTATCTAAAGTGCTTATTAGGCAGCAATAGCTTCACCACCAGCAAAGTTTTCATCGTTTGCATTTATATTTAGTTGAGTCTGATTTACGAGAGTTCTCATTCTCGGCATGCACCTCTGGTTTTGCAACCCACGTCGAAGCCAGGTCGCCCCCTTACATTTAAGTATACCATAAAATGTTAAAAAATAAGCTTCCTCCCATCAAATTTCGTCGCATTCAACAGAGCGTTCCGGGCTATTCCTTTTTCTTAACCCGGAATTCAATTTATCCTTGAATGCCATTATGACGTAATAAGGCATCAATGGTCGCAGGACGCCCCCTAAATTCTTTATAAGCTTCTGCAGCTTTTTTAGAACCACCTACTTCTAATATATGGCGTAAAAAATCATGGCCTGTTTGTGGATTTAAAACACCCTCTTCTTCAAAGCGAGAAAAAGCATCGCTGGATAAAACTTCTGCCCAGCTATAACTGTAATAGCCTGCTGCATATCCACCAGCAAAAATATGACTAAAGCTCTGTGGAAAACGATTGTAAGAAACAATAGGTACAACAGATTTGGAGCGTACATCAGCTAAAATCTCATTAACAAGTGAATCTTGATTCGGAACGTATTCTTTATGAATACGAAAATCAAAAAGAGAAAATTCCATTTGTCTTAACATAGCCATTGCTGATTGGAAATTCTTTGCGGTAATTAAGCGTTCGAAGAGAGAATCAGGAAGAGATTCTCCAGTATTCACATGCGCAGTTAAGACTTCTAAACCACTTTTCTCCCAACACCAATTTTCAAAAAATTGACTGGGTAACTCGACCGCATCCCACTCTACGCCATTAATACCCGAGGCACCTAAATAGTTTACTTGTGTTAAAACGTGGTGAAGACAATGGCCAAACTCATGGAACAAAGTGATTACTTCTTCATGAGCAAGCATTGCTGGCTTATTTGCAGATGCCTTTGCAAAATTACACGTCAAAGTCGCAATAGGCAGTTGTACTGTACCATCCTCCAATTTTCTACGGCTTTGTAACGAATCCATCCACGCACCACTGCGCTTATTAGGCCTGGAAAACAAATCCGTATAGATATAACCGCGTACATTATTATGCTCATCAACGACACAATAACATTGAACATCTTTATGCCAAACATCTACGCCCTTGATTTCCTCAATGGACATCCCATAGAGTTTTTTTACAAGCTCAAACAAACCTTGCATCACCTTTAGCTGAGGAAAATAAGGTCGTAAGTCTTCTTGTGATAAGGTAAATAACACTTGTCTTCTTTTTTCAGACAAATAACCTATGTCCCAAGGTTTTACACGATTTAACCTAAATTGCTCCTCAGCAAATTGCTCTAATTCTTTAAACTCATTTTCAGCTTGCTGATGAGCACGTTTGACTAAATCCTCCATAAAATCCATAACTTGATTGGTTGATTCAGCCATTTTTGTGGCTAAAGACAATTCGGCATAATTGTTAAAACCTAAAAGCTGAGCTTCTTCATGACGTAATGCTAAAATTTCTTGAATCAACGGTGTATTATCATAGGTTCCTGCACTGGGCCCCTGATCGGAAGCCCTAGTGATATAAGCATAATACATCTCTTCTCGTAAACTACGATCTTCAGCATGTGTCATCACTGCATAATAGCAAGGAAACTCCAAGGTAAGTACATACCCTTCAAGTCCCTTCTCAGCAGCCAATTCTTTGGCTGTATTTAATGCGTGCTCAGGTAATCCTACTAAGCGGGTAGAATCTTTAAGATGCAAAGTAAATGCTTGAGTGGCATCTAAAATATTATGTGCAAATTGATTGGTTAGTTCATCCAAGCGAGTTTGAATCACTTCAAAACGCTTTTTGCGCTCTTTATCAAGAGCAACTCCAGATAATTCGAAATCACGTAGATTGTCTGCAATCAGTTTTTGCTGTATTGGGTTAAGAGTATGTTTATCGATTGATTTAATAGCTTCATATAACTCATGATTATGTCCCATTGCCGTTTCATAAGCAGAGAGCAGTGGCAAACAAGCATCATAACATTTGCGCAACTCAGGAGAATCCATCACTCCGTGCAAATGAGACAATGGCGACCAAAAACGCTCGAGCTCATCATCCATATCCTCTAAAGGATACATTAAATTATCCCAAGTATAATGAGGATTTTCTTTGAGTAAGTGCTCCACTTGTTGCAAATGCTTTTTTAGCATTGCATCAAGATGAGACTGAAAATGATTGACATCAATACGGCTAAACTGCGGTAATCCAACTGTTCCTGACATACTCTACCTTCGAAAATAGATATAAAACATTAAGCATAACATTCAATTAATCATGCCTCTATACCTATGATAAAGATTGTCCCCGGATCACCACATATCACAATAATTTGCAATAATTAGATTGAATAACTCGATAAGTTCTCTAATTCCAAGTCATGCTCATTCTTAGGCAACAAAGCTGGTTCTTTATGTACCTTATTCGCAAAAATGCCTAATTTGGATAACCCACCTGGTGGAATGACTAGAGCATCTTTCGGCCGAGACTCATCGATAATCTTGAATAATGCAAAATTTATAAAACAAACCGCAACCAAACAAGCAGCACCGATTGTAATAATAAGCGGATTAAACCCCAATATAGGTAGCGCTACAGCCATTGATAGAAAAATAGCTGTGGTGGTCATCATATGTGAGCCAAGTCGCAACCATTCAAAATCGAGTTGATTATTTATAGCATCAAGATGTTCTTCAATTTTCTTTAATTCTGACGAGTTACTTGTTTGTTTTAGCATGGATTTATATTGTTTTTGTAAGTCATACAAACGGCTTAATTCAATATAGGCTCGTGTCACAGACAGAATAATATCAATAGCAAAACAGGCAATGGAAACATATACAGCAAATGGTGCTAATGCACCTGTTAAAATAAATCGATTAACAAGACCCGCTGTCAGCCAAATACTATCATTCCCTAATTCAAACCACCTACGCTGCATTTGCGCATTAAAACGCACCCTTAAACCTAAAGATTTTTCTTCCTCGCTCATCCAAAAACCGGGCACAGTATGCTTCAAGAGTAAAAAAACGTTCACTGACAAGCGAGGTATGAAAAAAAGCCATGCCAAATTCGCTAATACGGGATCAGTATATTTATCCAGAATCCTGACGAAATTACGATAAGACTCAGAAACAGTACCAAGAGTAGCAATAACATCAAAAGCTCGTTTAGAGCGAATGAATAGCAACCGATACAAATTCAATAAGACCGTTGTATTACGAACATCTTGAGAAAATGAAGAATTGATTTCTAATTTTTTAGGTTCATTAGGTAATGGTTTAATGATTTCCGTCAATAGTTCGCGATACAGTTTTTGGTGCTGACGTAAGCGCACTACTTCTCTTGGAACATTGAGATAGTGCTGATAAACATGCTCCAAAAGTTCAGCCATCATTAAAGCGGCAATTAACTGCTCTTCAATTTCCTTTTTATGAAGTGCTTGCTTGGATAGAAATTTTGCCCTTAGTTGCTGCCCTAACAAGCTGTACTCGAGGCTAAGAACTAAATGAAGTGGTACTACTTTACAATAAAAATCAGGCCCTAATTTTCTAATACTTTCGGTAAACGTCCAATTTAATGGATTTTGTTCTACCTCAGAAAAAGGCAGCTCAGATAAACTATCTTGTAAGCGTCGAATTATCGGGGTCATGATGCCCTAGAATGTACTTTGAAGAGAAAAAACATTCTATCGTGATCATTATTTTTTTGTCTATAAATAAATTTAAAAGTAAAAAAATAAACCTAAATTACATAAATAAGCATAAAGAGATTATAATATGAACTATACGTTCTATGACATAAATAGTGATTATTAATTGATAAACCAAGCAAAAACCAATTCTTGTGAGCCGCTTATAACTCGAGAGAGATTTGCTCACTAAACAGAATAATCGATCAAAATAAAATCTTTTTGCAAAATAATGGTTAAAAACAAACTTGTATTCTTGCTGATTTATGTCTTCTGAGCGACAATAATGCTCCCAAGTTACAGACAAGAGATCCCATGAATCTTTTCAAAGAATTAGCTAACGCCATTCGTATTTTAAGTGTAGACGCAGTAGAACATGCTCAGTCAGGACATCCGGGGATGCCATTAGGTATGGCAGATATAGCGACTGTGTTATGGAAAAAATTTTTAAAACACAATCCCCAAAACCCTCATTGGTTTAATCGCGATCGTTTTGTATTATCCAATGGACATGGCTCCATGCTGCTTTATTCATTACTTCATCTTACGGGTTACACTCTTTCTCTGGAAGATCTGAAACATTTTCGTCAATTAAATTCGAAAACGCCTGGACACCCAGAGTTGGGTCATACGCCTGGAGTAGAAACGACTACAGGCCCTCTCGGACAAGGTTTAGCAAATGCAGTAGGTATGGCTCTAGCGGAACGTGTATTAGCGACCCACTTCAATCAGGATAATTTTAATCTTGTCGATCACTATACTTATACATTTGTAGGTGATGGTTGCTTGATGGAAGGCATTTCCCATGAAGCATGTTCGTTAGCAGGGACCTTAGGCTTAGGAAAACTAATTGTTTTCTACGACAACAATGGTATTTCTATTGATGGAAAAGTTGACTCTTGGTTTACTGACGATACACCAGCACGCTTTAGGGGCTATCATTGGCACGTCATCGAAGCAGTAAATGGCCATGATATGGATGAGATTGAACAAGCTATCCTTAAAGCACAAGCGAATACAACACAGCCTACGTTAATTATCTGCAATACAATAATTGGATTAGGATCTTCCGTTGCTGGGAGTGAGAAAGCTCATGGTTCTGCATTAGGTGCACAAGATGTTGCCAATGTCCGTGAATTTTTTAAATGGAAACATGAACCTTTTGTTATTCCCGACTCTATTTATCAACAATGGAATCAAGTAGAGCAAGGACAAAAAGAGGAACAACAATGGTTAACGCTTCTGAATGAGTATCAGCAATATTATCCACAAGAACATTATGAATTTTTACGCCGCATCAATGGAGATCTTCCTGATGAGTGGCAAAATCACAGTGGTGTATTCTTTGAACAATGTCGCAAAAATGACAAAGCCATGGCAACACGTAAAGCGTCACAACAATGCATCGAATACTTTGCACGGCTATTACCTGAAATGCTCGGTGGCTCAGCAGATTTAACAGGCTCGAATAATACCGACTGGTCAGGCAGTAAAGCAATTTTTGCTCACGACTATTCCGGTAATTATCTCTATTATGGCGTTCGCGAATTCGCTATGGCAGCGATTATGAATGGTATAGCAGTACATGGAGGATTTATTCCTTATGGTGGAACATTTTTAGTCTTTGCAGATTATGCGCGAAATGCGGTACGACTAAGCGCGCTAATGAAGCAACGTGTCATTTATGTCTTTACACATGACTCTATTGGTTTAGGTGAAGATGGCCCGACACATCAACCAATAGAGCATGCGTCTATGCTACGAATGACTCCTGGAATGAGTGTATGGCGACCTGCCGATTTAATGGAAACCGCTGTTGCATGGCAGCTTGCTTTGGAGCATCATAATGGGCCAACGTCTTTACTGCTTTCAAGACAAAATTTACCTGCATTGCCACATAGTGAAACCGCAGCTGAATTAATCAAAAAAGGGGGGTATATTATTACCGATTGCGATGGCACTCCTGATGCTCTATTGATTGCAACAGGTTCAGAAGTTCAGTTAGCGATTGCCGCTGCCGAGCAAGTGAAAGCCCGAGGACTGAAAGTGAGAGTCATTTCTATGCCTTGTGCGGAACGATTCCTGGAGCAAGACCAAAATTATAAAGATCAGGTATTGCCTCCAAATATTCACACACGCATAGCAATTGAAGCAGCCAGTTCTGCTTATTGGTATCAATTTGTTGGTCTAAAAGGTGCGGTAATAGGCTTGGACCGTTTTGGTGTGTCTGCCCCAGCGGCTCAAGCATACCAATTCTTGGAGATTACTGTTGAGCGAATAGTTAAAACATTAGAAACATTATTGTAACCAGAATGAAGGCAAAGCCTTAACGTTAAGAAGCGTTGTTCTCTAGCTCCTAAGTGAGGCTTTGTATACTCAGGTAACAATAAACCTCTTGGAATAAAAGTAACCTAGTTATTACTAAAATATTGGAGAAGTAATATGACAATACGTGTTGCGATTAATGGCTATGGCCGCATTGGTCGTTGTATTTTAAGAGCAATTTTTGAATCCCAAAAACAACATGAATTTGAAATTGTAGCAATCAATGATTTATCTGCAATTGATGTGACGGCACATCTAACACGCTATGACACAACACATGGCCACTTTCCAGCAGATGTATCCGTTGAAGGAAATATGTTAATTATCGATGGACATGCGATCAAAATCATCGCGGAACGCAATCCTTTAAATCTTCCTTGGAAAGAATTAAACATTGATTTAGTTTTGGAATGTACTGGCTTCTTTACAGAACGTGAAAAGGCAATGCAACATATTTCTGCTGGTGCAAAAAAAGTATTAATTTCAGCCCCAGGAAAGAATGTTGATGCAACTATAGTGTATGGAGTAAACCATCACACACTCAAATCATCGGACCTCATCGTTTCCAATGCTTCGTGTACAACCAATTGTTTAGCTCCAGTTGTAAAACCTTTAAATGATGCTTTAGGAATTGAGTATGGCTTATTAAATACGGTTCATGCGTATACTAACGATCAAATGCTTTTAGATGGAAGTCATGAAGATTTGCGCCGTGCACGTGCAGCAGCTCACTCCATTATTCCTACAAAAACAGGTGCTGCTGCTGCCGTAGGATTAGTATTACCTGAACTCGCTGGTAAACTTGATGGTTTTGCAATGCGTGTTCCAGTTCTTAATGTTTCAGTTATTGATTTAACCTTTACTGCAAAACGTGAAACAACAGCAAAAGAAGTAAATGATATTGTTCGTCAAGCAAAAAGCCGTATTTTGCAAATTAATGATGATCCCTTAGTATCCTGCGATTTTAACCATAATCCAGCCTCAGCTATTTTTGATACCACTCAAACTAAAGTATTTGGCAATCTGGTGAAAATAGTCGCTTGGTATGACAACGAGTGGGGTTTTTCCAATCGTATGCTTGATACAGCACAGCAAATGATGAGTTGCTAACCCCGATTTGGAGATAACTGATGAACCTGATACAAATGAGCGATATAGACCTGTCTGGAAAACGGGTACTAATTCGTGAGGATCTAAATGTCCCTATTAAAGAAGGGTTTATTACCAGTGACCAGCGATTACAGGCTGCATTACCTACTTTAGACGCTGCCTTAGCTGCTGGTGCTGCAGTCATGGTTTTATCTCATTTAGGTCGTCCTGAAGAAGGAAAATTTGAAAGACGTTTTTCCATGCAGCCCATAGCGGAATACTTAAGTGAACACTTAAATTATCCCGTTCGTTTCGAAAGTCATTACCTCAATGGTATCGATGTAAAACCTGGTGAGTTAGTTGTCTGTGAAAACGTACGCTTCAATGTTGGCGAAAAAAATAATGATGAGCAACTTGCTAAAAAACTTGCTCATCTCTGTGACATCTTTGTGATGGATGCTTTTGGAACCGCACATCGTGCTCAAGCATCCACATATGGAGTTGCTCAGTATGCACCGATTGCAGTTGCAGGTCCATTGTTAGTAAGAGAACTTCACGCCATAGATAAAGCACTTGAAGCACCACAAAAACCCATTGTTGCTATTGTAGGTGGCGCTAAAGTTTCCTCAAAGCTCAGTTTATTACGACAATTAGTGGGTATTGTTGATTTTTTAATTCCTGGCGGAGGAATAGCAAACACATTTCTCAAAGCGCAAGGATTTGAAATAGGCGTTTCTCTTTATGAAGAGGATTTGCTTCATGAAGCTCGTGAAATTCTTCAATTAGCCAAAGAAAAAGGGTGTCATATCCCCTTGCCAACTGATGTTGTAGTAGGTAAATCGTTCAGCGAGCATTGCCCAGCCTATAACAAATCACTACAAAATGTCGCATCTGATGACATGATTCTCGATATTGGACCTCTGACTGTGAGTGAATACGTCGACATTATTAATGAAGCCAAAACCATTATTTGGAATGGACCAGTAGGCGTGTTCGAGTTTGCTCAATTTGCCTATGGTACTCGTGCCTTAGCCATTGCTATTGCTGAAAGCGACGCCTTTTCCATTGCTGGTGGTGGTGACACATTGGCAGCAATTGATCTCTATGATCTCAATCAACAGATTTCATATATTTCCACTGGCGGTGGGGCATTTCTGGAGTATTTAGAAGGAAAAACCTTACCCGCTGTTGCCATTTTGCAGGAGCGTGCTAAAGATGTTACGCCAAACTAAAATTGTTGCCACTCTAGGGCCATCCAGTAGCGATCCCGCGAAACTTCGCGCCATGTTGACTGCTGGTGTTGATGTCATACGAATTAATTTTTCTCATGCTGATGCATCAGCGCTACAACTTATTGCCTTAGTGCGACAAATTAGTGAAGAATTAAATCGCCCATTAGCAGTAATGGCCGATTTACAAGGACCTAAAATTCGTATTGGCCGTTTTAAGAATAAATCAATTACTTTGGTTGAAGGTCAAAATTTTACCTTGGATTGCAATGCTCCAGATCGATTAGGCGACATAAATGAAGTTTCTATTGCTTATCCGAATCTATCTCGTGAGTTGACTCCAGGAGATCACTTGCTGCTCAATGATGGATTGGTTGAATTAGAAGTAATGACTATTGTTGATTCTAAAATTCATTGTAACGTTATTGAGGGCGGCATACTAAGTGATCTAAAAGGATTAAACAGGAAAGGAGGCGGATTAGCAGCAAGGACGATGACTGATAAAGACAAACGTGATTTACACACTGCCATAGAAGCAGAAGTAGATTACATTAGTCTGTCTTTTGTAAAAGATGCAGAAGACATTAGGCATACTCGTGCACTTATGAATGAATTTGGAAAAAAAATACCGATTATTGCAAAGATTGAGCGTATGGAGGCATTGGAATATTTAACAGAAATTATTCAAGAATCTGATGCCATCATGGTAGCACGGGGCGATTTAGGTGTTGAAGTAGGTGCTGCTGAAGTACCGGCAATTCAAAAGCATATTATTGGCGAAGCACGCCGTTTGGATAAAGTGGTTATTACAGCAACACAAATGATGGAATCAATGATTAACAATCCTCAACCCACCCGTGCAGAAGTCTCCGATGTTGCCAATGCCATACTGGATGGAACGGATGCCGTCATGTTATCTGCTGAAACCGCTAGTGGCCAATTTCCAATTAAGGTGGTCTCCATGGTCAATAAGATCTGTTTAAGTGCAGAAAAGCATGCCAGTTTTTATTACCATAGTACTGGCGAGTCCTGTCACTACAAACGTGCGGATCAAGCGATTGCCATGGCCACAATGCATGCTGCAAACCACTTTCCCATCCAAGCCATCATTACCTTAACCGAATCAGGTGATACCGCATTATGGATATCAAGACAACAAAGTACCGTTCCTATTATCGCGGTATCTGCTAATAAACGAACCATAGGCCGCTTGTGTCTTGCCCATAATGTTTTTCCTGTGTTTATGAATTATCATCAGTTCTCATCCGAAACTCTGGATAAACAAGTACTTGATGAGTTAATTGAGCTAAAACATCTTGAGAAAAATGGATTTATTCTATTAACACGAGGTCGAGTCATTGGTACAGCTGGGGGAACAAACAGTATGGAGATTATTCAACTATAGATTATAATAAATTTACTTGAATGAAATAACTCCTATATTCGAGTTATCATACGTTTATTTTTGCGGGTGTAGTTCAATGGTAGAACTTCAGCTTCCCAAGCTGATAGCGTGGGTTCGATTCCCATCACCCGCTCCATTCTTTGTTGCATGGCTACTTGAAAAACAAAATTTCATAACTTCAAAAACTGACACAACTCACTACTCATCTCACTAACAATACAACATAGTCAATTTAGCATCTGATGTCATTTATTTTCCCTAATGAGAATAAATTATGATCAATATGTATTGACATATAAATAAACTTCAAGTTATTTTCATGAGTAATGTGATTTCAAAATGGATAAATTGATTTTTTGATGCTGATCTTATAAGAAACTGAGGAGGGATTATGACTCATGAAGAAATGAGAAAAATATTACTGTATTGTCAAATAATTGGATTTGAAGGATTAAGAAATGGCACTTACGCCACTATTCCTGAACTAAAAATTAATCTTCCTCAGCAAAATTCATTTATTGGTGTACGAGGTAATCCAGCAATTTTTGTAACCGAAGTTACTTATAAAAAATTAAAGCAATTTCATGAAGATTGGATTCCGAATGTAACAATCGCAATTAGTCATGCCTATTTAGTTGAGCCCAAAAGAAGCAAAATTGATATTATTGGGATACTCGTCCACGAAGCAGGCCATGCATTTAACGTTTATGGCAAAATTAAAAATAATGAAGCAAATGCTTATGTATTTGAAATTGAAACGATGCTTAAATTGTTAAAAATGAGCGTTCTATCAAGACAATTTAATCTAGATAAAGATGATTTAGGTGCTTATTTTCAATCACGCATGGATCAATATAACCTAGAAACCCCCAACAACTCCTATTTAAAAACATTAGTCGAAGAGATTACTAATAATTTTAATTTGGATACAAAGAATGCCAAACCCGAGCCGGTAGTCACAGTTCGAATTAAACTTGGCTTTTTCAAGAAGAATAATACCCCTGAGATTATCTCAGAAAATCATCTAGCAAAACAGCAGATGGTTAAAGCTTTATAGCAATGCGATAAGCATTGTTATAATCAATTTTCGATGGAGCGAAATAATAGGCCTCAACACAAAACAAATAATAGAATAGAAATCTGATTTAAAATAAAATGATATTGGAGATAGGTATGTATAAATGGCTGAAAAATATCGATTTGTCGAGTTCTAGTGTTCAAATTGAGGATTTTGTCAATCGCCTTGTTGATCCGGCTGCTCTTGTTATCCCTAACGATCCTGTTTTTGTTTCTTACCGAAAACCAGATCAATTAAGATTGATGTCAGCCAGCAGTTTACAAGAAATGACAAAGCAAATGGAGGAAAGTCGTCAATTTATAGCCAAAGCACCACAAGATAAAAGTGAGATTGCTTTGGTTGTTCAAAGTAGCAATACAGATAAATCTTATGAGGCAGAATTAAAAAATATTTTACGATTTCTTGTAGCTGAAGGGAAAGACAAGGCTCAAATTCGTATGATATGCAATGCCATCAACGGTGGGTTAATAATGGCGCACATGGTTGCCAAACAAAATGAAGAAGCATCAATAGCTATAATCAATAGACTGAAACAGATTGGTGACCAGAATGTAGCACATTTGGTTGATGATTATTGGAAAATCTTGAAGTCCTCTGATAAATCAGATGGATTTAAATTGCTTCCTCAATATCTTGAAGAATTAATTACCCAACAGGCGGTAGAGTTAGAATCACATCGAAAAAAATTACGTGATGATAGTGGAGAAGATTTAACTCATGAAGAAGTTATTTGCCCATTGACCCGCAAAGTGATCAATGCCCACGATTCACTGGCAACACAAACAGAAGCCTCCCAATTCATAATGCTCATTGTGGTTTTGGCAAAATTGGCAAAGATTAAGAACAATGAGCTTGATGAGTTTATTAGTACTCAGGATAATGATTACATTAATCAATGCTTCGCTTTGTTACAGCAATATGTAAAAAGTCCCCCACAGTTTTCATTTACAGAACAACAAAATGCATTGCTGAATCAGTTGGGCATGAATAAAGTGTTACAACAATGGCAAGCACAAAGTGACATTGAAAGTTCTGCAACAAAAACAGAAGAGAAAGAAAACTCAGAACCAACCTCATTGAATTCTTCAGAAAATATCAAGAATAATTCAGTAGAGAAATCTCAATATTCACCCAGAGCATCGAGTCGCTTTTTCACATTGGAGTCAGGAGTATCAGTAGTAAAAGAGAGTATAGAAAAAACCTTTACTCCCTAATTGAATGAGTATCTATGCAAATGTAGCCCGTATTAGGCATAGCCGTAATACGGGATCAACAGTACCTTATCGGTACGATCAACAAACCAGGCTTGCTGATTAGGGGCACCTGAGCTATTACGTATGAGGCTTGAACGATTACCACCTTACTCTTCAATAATTTCTTTTTTCTCTTCGGAGTTTCTGGACAACCCTAATTTTTCTTTCAATCGTGCTACAGCATCAGGATCATACTGTTTTGTTGATTTATGTTTTACCACCACGGCAGTCGCTCTAACCGGTTGTGTTGTTGCACTTAGGGAATTGTAGGCTGATCGTGCTGGATAAGTAGGAAAATAATCGTCTGTTGAGTTAGTCGATTGATTTATTACTTTTGAATGATAACTCGAACTTTGTTGATTAGAAGTAGAAGTGGAGGTTGCTTTATCTGTCAGAACTTTACGCGCATTTCGTGCACTTTTTTCAACACGTTTTTTAATCTTAGCTGCTGCATATTCAGCTTCCTCGGCACTCACTTCACCAACTTCATTGCCTTGCAAATCGATTCGCATTTCTCGGAGCTTTAAGCATGCTAAATAATCAAGACGGCGAGTAAATAAAACCACAGCTTCTCTTAATTTGCTTTTAGAAATACCAACTTCTGCCGCTTTTTCTGCGTGAAGCAAAATATCATCCATAATCCCTATTTTTAATGGGCGGATTCGTAACGAATTATCAAATGCTGCAGGAAAATTTACAGCCAGCCATAACAAAGCATTTGTTCGTGCTTTTTTAGACTTGTTTTTCTGAGTTTTATTAATAACAGCGGTGCGTGGGTGCAGCTCCTGTTTTCTCATAAGTGTACCCTTGTTTAGATATTGATTGTCATATCTGGAATTAAATCATGCACATTTAGAATGAGCGCACAATGTACAATGTTTATTGATTGTTTGCAAGTACTCTGTGATGTCTCATAGCATAAGGTAAAAATAGATAATCTAAGTAGAAAAAAAGAGGATGATAGTCCTATAATTAGACTAGACTTCTTCCCAAACTCACTGCAGTGAGAGAGGTGCGAGGAGAAACGGAGCATAGAACTGGAGTGTTCACGCCAGTACATGAGACGAAACCATTCTCCACTCCAGTAGCGTTTGGAAAGAAGTCTAATAGAATTTGTATTACCAAGATTTCTTGGCAACTTCGTTGATAAACCGTGAATGTGTAACCTTTTTATAACGAAACTTGTGGAGTAAATGATGGATTTTTTTAAAAAACTGTTTATATTATTTGTTGCGACATTCTTTCCATGGCTTTTGCTTCTTATAGATGATAATCCCGGTGGAGCAATCATTTCATTGATCATGCAAGTTACCATTATTGGTTGGCCTTTTGCAACAGTTTGGGCTTGGAATACTCACTATGGTTCTAAAAAAAATAAGAAAGAAAAAAATAAACTTCGTTAAGGAGTATTATGCTAACTCGTATTATTGTTAATGGAGCCAAAGGTAAAATGGGCGCTCTAGCTTGTGACACGCTGAAAAATCACAAGGAATTTGATTTAGTGGCAGAACTTGGGAGAGAGGATAATTTAGCTCAAGCGATTAATGATACCCAAGCTCAAATCGTTGTTGACTTAACTCGTGCAGACTGTGTTTACAAAAACAGCCTTACGATTATCAATCATAAAGCACATCCTGTTATTGGAACATCAGGCCTTCTTCCCAGCCAAATTAAAGAATTAACCGCACTTTGTGAAAGCCACCGTATAGGTGGAATTATTGTTCCCAATTTCTCAATTAGTGCTGTTTTAATGATGATCTTCGCTGCTAAAGCTGCAGAATATTTTCCTGAAGTAGAAATTATCGAAGCACATCATCAACAAAAATTGGATGCGCCTTCGGGCACTGCTTTAAAAACAGCTGAAATGATTGCTGAAGCAAGAAAAAGCCCTAGAAATAAATTAAATCTCAAAGAATTAATTCCCGGCGCCCGTGGTGGCTCTCACTGCGATGTAAATATCCATTCTTTACGAATCCCGGGAGTGATTGCACGCCAACAGGTTATTTTTGGCAGTATAGGTGAAACACTAACAATTACAGATGATTGTATTGACCGCCGTTCTTTTATGCCCGGTATCGTTCTGTCCTGTCAAAAAGTATTAGGATTAACTACCTTACTCTATGGACTGGAACATATACTCTAACCTTAAAAGCAATGTAGCCTGGGATACATATATAAACCAGGCCACATTGACTAAGTAAGCGTTCACGCCTCATGCACCGAAAGGCTGTATTTGGCGCATCTTGAACGAAAATAGCACTTCGGAAGCCTCACATACTGACGTATGCTCCGTTTCCTCAGCATTATTTTCGTGCAACCTGCGCTCAAATCCATCCTTTCACCAAGTGGAAAGCATACCCCCTGAAGGGATACTTGACTAATTGTGGGTATACTCAATCTCTTTAACATGTGCCTTTTTGGATTCTTCGAATAATTTTGTCCATTCTTCTACCGTTGTTGCAACAAGTTCGGAAAAATTAGCCCCCTTTTCACTACGTTTTAAAAAGGAGCGTAAGCATCCATAAACTGAATTAGTTGCCTCAGTACGACTACAGTCAGATTGAGGTCGCTCTGAAGCGATTTGCAATATTTTTTCAATTCGTATGATATTATCTTTACCCGATGAGGGATTCAGCATTAATTCAAGAATCTGTTTTATACCATCAGGAGTCGGGTTACTCTCGGAAGAAAAGAACGATGTAGTCCAACGCGAACTTAGTTCTTGTGGAATAAATAGATTTCTTTCATTAATCAATGAATGTAATGCATCGTAAAGTTTCGTACAATTGACCTCACCTAATTGCCTAGCAACCAAACAACATAACAATTTATTTTCAGGGAGCAGATACTCCTTGAGTTTCTTACTGCCCCCAATAAAAATATTCTTTACTTCATTATCCGTTGCTGCACGATCATCGTCTTTAAGTGCTCGATCACTATCCAAACGTTTTCTGATTTCTGCTGCAATATCTTCGGGTAGATACCAGTCAGGAGTTTTAATCCCCTCCGATCCAGGGGCATTTTGTCCTGCATGCTCATGTTGATGACGGCTCATATAAAGGTCGGCTACTAGAGAAACAAAACGAATGCGATTTTCTTTATCCGGAAACTCATCAAATATCGGCCAACTACCATACAGTTCCTTATATAGAATCATTGCATCGGTGTGAATAAGCTCTATAGCTTTTCTATCTTTGCCACTAACACAAGACCCATAAGAATGTCCGCCGAGTCTTAAGATAATTAATTGCTCAAGAGAACTCAAAAATAATTCTCTACCTGCATAATCAAAAATTGTTGCCGTACCTAGTGCTGACTTTAGAACAGATTGATATTGATCTAAGAGCTCCTGTAACCCCGGCGTGAAAGAAACGTATTTCTTTGCCTCATTTAATAGAGATAAACTGTCTTTATCATACGCTTGAGTATAATAAAGTCGCTTTGCAATATTATAAGGATGATTATTCTGGAGAATGGGTTGAATCTCTCGCCGCCGTTCTACAGCAGAACGAGCTAAATGGTACAAATCAAAATCAGGTGGCAACGTTGGCAAATAATCCGTAATCCAGTTAGGCACATAATCTGTGCCATGTATTGGGCTAATCAGTGTTTGCAATAGAGCAAGTCGACCTGGCTTTGAGTACTCCATCACTTTATCGAGATTTGAGTCACTATGTCTTTGTTGTACAGCCTTAGGCCACTTTAATCCGTCACGAGTTGCAATATGGCTTGAACGATAACGCTTGGCCGATAGTTCACGTATGTGTCCATTTTGACTTAATCCTAACAAGCTGTGAGCCGCATAATTTGCAGGCAATGGCAAGGTACGATGACGGCTCGATAAAAAGGATACCGCATCCTCTACGTGTTCAACTCCTTTAAGTGCGTGCTCTAAGAAAAACTGTTGATGCTCAGACAATACCCAGTACCATTGAGGAAGACTAGAAATCTGCGTTGCTGTATCCCAGATTTCCCACTTAAAAACATCACTAGTGAGCAGCCCTTTAAATTGAGTTAATTTTTTATCGAACGAGAATGGATCCTCCGCTAAAATTCGAACCATTTCTCGTTGATGGACACTTAACGCATTAAACCAAGAAGGAAGTGGTGGGGATCCACTAACAATTTGTTGTAAATCAGTGTTTATGTTTAGTGCTTTCTTTTTTATTGAAGACCAATTCACTAAAAAACTATTAAAATCTCGAATCACTTCAAGATAGGATGTAATTCCTTGATCTAAGTTACAAAAATAGGCATGTTGATATTCCTTAAGATCACGCAGCCACTCGGGTGTTTTTGGATATTTTTTAGCTTTAATTAACTCTAATTCATCCAGTAATTGATCGTAATATGGGGGTAGTGATTCGTCTAACTGAAGGACATAATCTACATCTTGTCCCAACTTCATAGGGATTAATGTGGCTAAGTCATAACGACCTTCGCGCATTAACGCATATTGTTCTGCCTCATTCAGTAGTTCTACAGCCTCTTTAATATCAGAACAGCCCCAATTCAAAGCAATAAGCTCGATTAATTTGGCAGTGAATCGCTCCAACTCTTTATGCAATTCATCTACTGATCCTTTTGCTTCAGTAGTGGCTAACTTACACTCATCCACGTATGCCTTTAACGTTTCTTTAGTTAAAGGAGTGCTTTTTGTAGGAAATGGATAAGCGTCAAGAAGAAAAGAGAACGCTTTGTGAAGGCTATCTACACGACGAGCAAAACTACGGTGATAATCAGGTTTCTGGTGGTAGGTTTCTAGAATATAGCCCGGAAAGCGAACTTCTAAGGCACTAATTAATTCTAATGATAATTCAGTGCCATGGGGCACTCGTATAATAATTCCTTTTCCCATCGCTTATTTTCCTTAACTGCTTACCTCGATTTAAAATAACTCCAGTATAGAGTGATTCAAAAAGAGGTTATTTTAGTCCTAATCTCTTCGCTATTATTGTATAAATAATTCCATGAAACAATTACAATAAACAACTTAATTGCTAAAAATAATAAAAGGAGTTTGCTAATGGGCTACATTGTACAACACTATATTGATGGTCAATTAATTAACGAAACAAATACGACAAGCCACTCTGTTTATAATCCTGCTTTAGGAGAAGTAATCGGCCAAGTCTATTTTGCATCAAAATCTCTTTGCGACAGCGCAATTGCTTCTGCGAAGAAAGCAGGAATAGATTGGGCACAAACTCCAGCCATTAAACGGGCACGAATCCTCTTTAAGTTCAGAGAATTACTCGAAAAAAATCAATTAGATTTAGCGCGAATTGTTACTCGTGAACATGGTAAAACTTTAGATGATGCTAAAGGTTCTGTAGCTCGCGCCATAGAAGTAGTTGAATTACATTGTGGCCTTGTGAACCAACTTAAAGGAGATTTTTCTGCAGACGTAACTACGGGTATTGACTGCCATACTTTAAGGCAACCACTGGGTGTTTGTGCTGGGATTTCACCATTTAACTTCCCAGTCATGGTTCCGGTCTGGATGCTTATCCCAGCTATTGCTTGCGGTAATACGTTCATCTTAAAACCCTCAGAACAAGATCCTTCTGCCCCTATTCGTTTACTGGAATTATTAAGTGATGCTGGATTGCCCGACGGAGTTGCCAATTGCGTCCATGGAGATAAAACAACAGTCGACTATTTACTCACTCATCCAGATATTGCCACTTTTACTGCGGTCGCCTCTACACCAGTAGCACAACATATTTATACGACTGCCACCTCTTATGGAAAACGTGCACATACTTTTGGTGGAGCAAAAAACCATTGTGTGGTCATGCCTGATGCCGATCTTGATCAAGCAGCCTCTGCTATTGTTGGCGCTGCTTATGGATCTGCTGGCGAACGGTGTATGGCGATATCGGTTGTCGTTGCAGTAGGAACGCATACTGCTGATGCACTCATTGCTAAAATAACGCCCCAAATTCATGCAACACGAATTAGTGCTGGTGATATTCCCGGAACAGACATGGGGCCCTTAATTAGTAGTGCCCATCGACAAAAAGTCTTAGCTGCTGTGGAGCAAGGAATAAACGAGGGAGCTCAATTACTTATTGATGGGCGATCTTTTAAGCATCCCGACTATCCTCAAGGTTTCTTCATGGGCCCCTGTTTATTTGATCATGTCAATGAACATATGTCTATTTATCAAAACGAAATTTTTGGTCCAGTTCTTGTTGTAGTTCGCGTAGATAGCTTTGAGGATGCTTTAGCCTTAGTCAACCGAAATCAGTACGGCAATGGAACCGCAATTTTCACTCGTGATGGGTTCAGTGCCCGCGAATACAGCCAACGAGTACAAGTGGGCATGGTTGGAATAAACATTCCTATTCCAGTTCCTGTCGCAAATCATCCCTTTGGTGGCTGGAAGCATTCTTCCTTTGGTGATACAAACATGCACGGTCAAGAAAGTATTCAATTTTACACACGACGTAAAACGGTTACTAGTAGATGGCCTATTAGTGACATCAAGGAAAGCGCTTTTATTATGCCTACACATGATTAAAATAATTTAGAAATAATGTGTAGCCTGAGTGAAGCGAACCCGGGAAATTGATTGAGTTCAACAAACCCGGGTTTCGCTTCACTCAGGCTACATTATTAATTCAGATGGAGAATGCAATGAAAACAATAGGATTTGTAGGACTTGGGCATATGGGCTTACCTATGGCCATCAACCTAATTAAAGCAGGATATCAAGTGACCGGATATGATTTACAACCAACAGCCTTACAGCATTTTTCTCAAGCTGGTGGTTCAATAGCCCATAACGCACATGAATTAGCTCAAGATAAAGATGTGCTCATTACCATGCTGCAAACTGGGCAACAAGTATTAGAGGTCTGTCATAGCAATAATGGATTATTTCAGGCAGCTAAAAAAGGAGCTTTATTCATTGATTGCTCAACTATTGATGTCAACAGTTCACGTGAACTGCATCATCTGGCGAAACAACATCTTCTCCAAGTTGTTGATGCACCGGTCTCAGGTGGCGTAGCCGGAGCAACCGCTGGGACACTAACCTTCATGGTGGGTGGTGAAGAAGAAGCGTTTGATGCAGCAAAGCCAATTCTGGCAACTATAGGACAAAAAATCATTTACACCGGGACCGCAGGAAGTGGGCAAGCAGCAAAAATATGTAATAATATGATCCTTGGTATCTCAATGATTGCTATTTCAGAAGCCTTCATTCTCGCAGAACAATTACAATTATCGCCACAAAAACTTTTTGAGGTAGTGAGTAATGCTTCCGGACAATGCTGGGCAATGACTAAATACGCGCCTGTTCCAGGAATTTTAGAAAATGTTCCCGCAAATAATGATTATAAGCCAGGATTCGCTGCGGCAATGATGCTTAAAGATTTATTACTCAGCCAAGATTCGGCACGCTCAGTGAATCTGGAAACCCCTTTAGGTGCGAAAGCAACTCAAATGTACCAGCATTTTATTGATCAAGGCCTTGGTGAGTCTGATTTTTCAGCCATAATCAAATTAATCGCTCAAGGGAAAGAGGTATAATATGCATGCTCATTTACGCCATCCCCAATTAACCCATACAGAAGACTCCTTAACTGAATTTTGGGCCGAAGTGGCGCAACAAACTCTGGATTGGTTACGTCCCTGGGATACCGTATTGACCGGAGGTTTAAGACATGGTGATGTGACCTGGTTCAAGGGTGGAACATTAAACGTCAGTTCAAATTGTCTGGATAGACATCTTGCCCATAAAGCAACTCATCCCGCAATTATTTGGGAGGGAGATGAGCCACGCAAAAATAAGACATTAACTTTTGCGGAATTACACGCCGAAGTATGTCGCATGAGCAATGTACTCAAACACTTTAATGTAAAAAAAGGGGATAAAGTCGCTATCTATTTACCGATGATCCCTGAAGCAGCAATTGCCATGCTTGCTTGCACTCGAATTGGTGCAGTACACACGGTCATATTTGCAGGCTTTTCTGCTCACGCTTTAAGACAACGTGTACTCGCGTCCGAATGTACTTGCATCATTACTGCAGACCACAGTTATCGTGGTGGTAAATTAGTCGGCTTAAAAGAACAGATCGATGAAGCATGTAACGATTTATCATTACCGAGACTTCTCATTAAAACCAGTGATGAACCTATTGCCTTTGATGAACATAAAGATCATTGGTGGCATGAATTGAGGGAGAAAGTAAGCGACCGTTGTGATCCAGAACCTATGGACGCAGAAGACCCTTTGTTTATCCTTTATACCTCGGGCAGCACCGGACAACCCAAAGGAGTAGTTCATACTACAGGAGGTTATTTGGTACAAACAGCCTATACCCATCAATTACTCTTTAATTGTCACGAAGATGATGTATTTTGGTGTACCGCTGACGTAGGCTGGGTTACTGGCCATAGCTATTTAGTATATGGACCTCTTTGTAATGGGATCACCACACTAATTTACGAAGGGATCCCTACTTGGCCTGATCCCTCCAGAAATTGGCAAATCGTAGATAAGCATCAAGTAAATGTATTTTATACGGCACCCACTGCGATACGCGCATTAATGCGCGCAGGTGATGATTGGCTCGCTTCCAGTTCTCGCCGTTCTTTGCGTTTACTGGGTTCAGTAGGAGAGCCTATTAACCCTGAAGCATGGCAATGGTATTATCAAAAAGTAGGCCAAAGTAGATGCCCAATAATAGATACTTGGTGGCAAACAGAAACCGGGGCGGTAATGATTAGTCCAAGAGCGGACGACCCTAGCAGCAAACCTGGCGCTGCATGCCAACCTATTCCTGGAGTTGTTCCTGTATTACTTAATGAGCATGGCCATGAAATAACAGGAGCTGGTGAAGGATATTTAGCCATAAAATATCCCTGGCCTTCTATGGCACGAACCATTGCAGGAGATCACCAACGCTATTGTACCACTTATTTGCATCATGGCTATTACATCACTGGGGATGGCGCCAAACGTGATGAAGAGGGGGATTATTGGATCACGGGGCGTGTGGATGATGTCATTAATGTTTCAGGTCATCGCCTAGGTACTGCAGAAATTGAAAGTGCTTTGGTAAGCCACCCTGCTGTTGCTGAAGCCGCAGTTGTTGGCATTCCTCATGAGTTAAAGGGGCAAGGAATTTATGCTTTTGTCATTTTAAAAGAAGGCTTCATTGCACATGAACGTTTAAAAACTGAATTACTCAAACAAGTGAATAAAGAAATAAGCCCCATAGCAAAACCGGATATTATTCATATTGTCAATGACTTGCCAAAAACACGCTCCGGTAAAATCATGCGTCGTATTTTGCGCAAAATAGCAGGAAAAGAAATACAAAGTCTTGATGAACTAGGCGATATCTCAACTTTAGCAAACCCACAAATTGTTGAGAAATTGTGGAAAGAGTCTATTCAATCTTAAAGTCTTTGCAAAAAAATCGGTTTCTTGCTCCTATTTTTGCCCTGACAAAAAGTTAAATTTTTTGTCAATTTGACAACTAAATGACAAAATTTTTATTGCTTTTTGTCAGAAATACGATTACAATTTGTTGACGTTTTAGCTGATGGTTCTTCTTAAAAATGCTAGAAACACCGGATTGTTTTGATTTTTCCCAATTATCCTTGGATGAAATAGCTCATTTACTCCAACGTTTTAACCTGCGCCTAACTCCTGATGAAGCACTTACTATCCAGAACTCGTTATTAAAACGACCGCCCACCTATGCAGAATGTGTATTATGGTCTATTCAAGGCTCTGAACATTGCTCTTATAAAAGCAGTCGTAAACACCTCAATCAATTCATTACTAATGCTCCTCACGTTATCTTAGGCCCTAAAGAAGATGCGGGTATTGTTGCCGTAGCTACTGATCAACAAAACAGGCGCTATGGTATTGTTGTCAGCCATGAATCACATAATCATCCGTCACAATTAGTTCCTTTCGAAGGAGCAGCTACTGGTGTCGGAGGTAATGTACGCGACGTCTGTTGTATGGGAGCAGAAGTTATTGCCGTTGCAGACAGCCTGCGCTTTGGGGACATTAATCGTGCAAAAACAAAATGGATTCATCAAGGGGTAGTTCAGGGTATTGCTGGATATGGGAATCCACTTGGCATTCCTAATCTCGCCGGCGACACTTATTATGATGAAGCCTATAATGAAAATTGCTTGGTAACGGTAGTGACTTTAGGCGTAGTCCGAGAGGATCATATTATCCATTCTTACGCCCCCTCTCACGCCGAAAATTATCAATTTATTTTAGTAGGAAAACCAACAGATAATAGTGGCTTTGGCGGTGCTGCTTTTGCTTCAGCAACACTCAGTGAAGAACAACAAGAGCAGAATAAAGGGGCCGTCCAAGAGCCTAATGCATTTTTACAACGGCATATTCTTAAAGCAAATTATGCCATGTTTGAATTCCTGCGTGAAAAGAACCTCATTGAGCGTGTTGGTTTTAAAGATTTAGGTGCCGGTGGGATTGCTTGTGCTAGTGTTGAATTAGCAGAAGCAAGTGGTTATGGTGCAGAAATTAATCTGGATCTGGTCCCCACTAGTATGGATAATTTGCTTCCTGCGGTTATTTTATGTTCCGAAACTCAAGAACGTTTTATGTGGGTTGTGCCTCAAGAACTGGTAGATACCTTCTTAAAACATTACAACGAGCGCTTTGCCCTTCCAGAAATCTGTGATGGCGCACAAGCAACCGTAGTAGGAAAAATAAGAACTGATGGCTTGTACGTGGTTAATGCACAGGGCAAAAAGATTGTTTCTGCACAAGCCAAAGACATTACTAAAGGCATTCTCTACGATAGGCCTTACCAAATAAAACAACCCACTCATAATGAGCCAGCACCATTTACCATTGATAATTTTAATGAACAACTACTGCATTTGCTTTCTCATGAAAACATTGCCTCTCGTGCTCCTATTTACGAAAGCTATGATAAGCAAGTTCAAGGTCGTTCTGTTCTTGAGCCGGGATGGGCTGATGCAGGCTTGATTGCTCCATTTAATGAAGATAAATATCCTGAGGAAATTCGTCAAACAGGTGTTGCGTTATCGGTTGATCATAACCCTCGTTATAATAAAATCGATGCTTATTGGGGAGCAATTAACGCCGTTCTTGAATCCGTGCGTAATATTATCGCAGTGGGTGCATGGCCTCTTGCATTAACGGATTGTTTGTGTTTTGGCAATCCAGAGAATGAATTTCAAATGGGTGAGTTTGTAGCCTCAGTACAAGGAATCACTGATGCGTGTAAAGCCGTAAAAATGATACATAATGATTCTTGCTTACCGATTATATCGGGTAATGTATCGCTTTATAATGAATCAGCTCAAGGAGCTATTCCTCCAAGCCCGATTATCAGTTGTATTGGCTCTATGACTGATTATTCCAAAGCAATAACCTACGACTTCAAACATACCAATTCGGTGTTACTCATGGTTGGAGAGCGTAGAGATGAATGCGGTGGTAGCGTTTATTACCAATTACATCATCAGCTTGGTAGCCAACTACCCAAACCTGATCTTGCTTCATTTGCCAGCGAAATTAGTGCACTCCATACGGCCATGCAAGAAGGATTGGTTCTTTCAGCTCATGACATTTCAGAAGGAGGAGTCGCTGTTGCTCTTGCTGAAATGAGCTTTAAAAATCAAATTGGCGTTGATGTGTTTATTCCTGGTGATTTGCCTAATGACAAAAAACTATTCTCGGAAAGCGGAGGTTTTATCCTCGAAATTTCTCCTGAACATTTAAAAAAAATAGAAACGCTATTTCATAACCATTCTATAACATTCCAAGCAATAGGCGAAACAACAGCAACCCCAACCTTGATGATAAATTCCGTAGTTAATGTATCTATTAGCGCAGCAAAAACTGCTTGGGAAAATGGTTTAGTTGAGAGGCTCATATAATGTCAATTATCGATTACAAAGCTGCAGGTGTGGACATAGAAGCAGGTAACGAAGCAGTTCGCAGTATTAAAAAATCCGTAGAAAGTACTTTTTCACCACAAGTGCTTACAGGAATTGGGAGCTTCGGCGCCATGTATGACCTTAAAAGTCTTCTCCATCAATATGAGCATCCAGTCCTTGTGCAAAGCATTGATGGAGTGGGTACCAAAATGATGGTGGCCAAAATGATGCAAAAATTTGACACTATTGGCATCGATTTGGTGAGTGCGACCACCAATGACATTATTGTTTTGGGCGCAAAACCACTTACTCTTCTCGATTATATTGCTAATGATAAATTAAAGCCTGAAATTATCGAGCAAATTATTCGGGGGATGGTAAAAGCCTGCCAAGAAAATCAAATTTCTTTGGTCGGTGGCGAAACAGCCGAAATGCCTGGAACTTATCTTCCTGGAGAGCACGATTTAGTTGGCGTTATTACTGGAGTCGTGGAAAAAAATAAAGCAATTGAAGGAAAAGAAATAGCTGTAGGGGATGTGGTAGTCACTTTCCCTTCAAGTGGCTTACACACTAATGGTTATTCGTTGGCAAGAAAATTACTTTTTGAAGTAGCCGGTTACAAAGTGGAATCACAATTTCAAGAGTTCACCCATACTATTGGTGAAGAACTCTTGACTCCACACATTAATTATACGCGCCCTATCTTAAGCCTTTTGGAAAAAAACATCCCGATTAAAGGAATGGCACACATCACTGGAGGGGGTTTGCTGGAAAATATTCCTCGTATTCTCCCTAAAAATTGTGCTGTTGAAATCCACAAAAACTTGATCCCCGAACTCCCAATCTTTAATTTATTACGCAAATTAGGTCATCTTGATGATGAACAAATGTATCGTACTTTTAATATGGGTGCAGGTTTGGTTCTATTTATAGCACCAGAAACACTCTCTGCAATCCGCGAAGTATTACGCGATTTTCCATCCTTCCCTCTGTATGAAATCGGACACGTCATAGGAGGAGAGCAAAAGGTGACGCTTTTATGATACGTATAGGCTTAATTCAATTCCCCGGTTCTAATTGTGAGCGTGAAACAGCTCTTGCTGTAAAACGCGCAGGAATGGAGCCTGTTGAATTTCTATGGAATGAACCCCTAGAGAAGTTGCGTTGTTTGGATGGTTATATTCTTATTGGTGGTTTTTCTTATGAAGATCGCTCCCGTGCTGGAATTATTGCGGCACTTGATCCCGTCATTAAAGAAATCAAAGCCCAAAGTGAACGAGGCAAGCCAGTGCTAGGCATTTGCAACGGCGCACAAATCCTAGTTGAATCAGGTTTGGTACCCGGATTAGAGCGCCATGAGATTCATATGGCACTTACGGAAAATAAGCGTATCGTAAATCGCAAAATCATCGGGACTGGTTTTTATAATGCTTGGGTTCACATGCGTTTGTCTGATAAGCATCAAAATAATGCGTTTACTCGTCATCTTTCAAGCACTGATTTAATCCACCTCCCCATTGCACATGCTCAGGGACGTTTTCTTATGCCTGACTCTTTATTAAATCAAATCGAAGAGCAAGGCTTAAACCTGTTCCAATACTGTACTGCTGAAGGTGCTATTGTTGATAATTTCCCCATCAATCCTAACGGATCTGCTGGTAATATAGCAGCAATTACGAATCAAGCAGGTAATGTGATGGCAATGATGCCACATCCTGAACGTACCGTTAATGGTGATCCCATTTTTACATCCATGCGCGATTATATAAAAGACCAGCGTAGTCTAGGTTCTGGTGAAGACAATAAATTAACTGTTCCCCAAGTTACGGATCCATCTATTTCCACGCTACATCAAAAACCTGAGAGCTTTAGTAAAAAACCAAACAGTTACCTATGTCTGGTCAAGCTTATTATTACTGATAACCAAGCATTAACCGTGCAAAAAACCTTAAGACACTTAGGTTTTCCAGTCACCGTAAACCGCTTTGAGCATTGGGAAATTGAGTGTGATACTTTAGAAAGTTTTGAATTATTGAAAAAAACAGGGCTCTTGTATTCCGATCGAAAAGAACGAGAAATATCCTTAAACGAGCTTTGCTCTAAAAATACTTTGACCTATCTTGTTCGCACTCAAGAAGACCTGAAAGGACAACAAACCTTACAAACACTTAAAGCTCATTATGCAGCTCCAAAAATCAATAACATAAATCATGGCGTTTTATGGCAGTTCACCAGCGGTGAGGTCGCTATATCCACGCTTATCGATCAACTCTTGTTAACGCACATTATTGGGAATCCACATGCTCATGAATGCTACAACTACTCATTATAGCGATGAAATTCAAGAAGCTTTGGCTTTTTGCCTTGACCAAACAAACTTGCCTATAGGTGAAAAATATCAAGGGAAAGTGAGAGACGCCTATGATCTTGGTGATTACATCATGCTGGTTACTACAGATAGATTAAGTGCTTTTGATCGCCATTTGGCTTTAATTCCTTATAAGGGAGCCGTGCTCAATTTAACCAGTGCATGGTGGTTTGAACAAACTAAAAATCTTGTGCCTAATCACATCGTTGCAGTTCCCGATCCTAATGTGGTTATTGCTAAAAAATGTACTGTTTTTCCGATTGAGTTTGTAGTAAGAGGATATATTAGCGGCACAACAAGCACTTCTTTATGGACTCAATATCAAAACGGCGTACGTGAATATTGCGGCATTACTTTCCCAGAGGGATTAAGAAAAAATCAGAAACTGGAACACCCTGTTTTAACACCAACAACTAAAGAAAAAATTCACGACCGCCCTATTTCTCCAGCTGAAATTATATCTGAAGGATGGATGAGTAAAGAAGATTGGTTAGAAGCAAGTACATTAGCACTTAAGCTCTATCAACGTGGTGCTGAAATCGCTCGCGATCATGGTTTGATTTTAGTGGATACTAAGTATGAATTTGGTCGAGATGCTGATGGAACAATTAGAGTTGTTGATGAAATTCATACCCCTGACTCAAGCCGATATTGGCTTGCCGACAGTTATCAAACACGCATTGCGGCTGGCTTAGAACCTGAAAATATTGACAAAGAGTTCTTGCGTTTATGGTTTGCCAAAAATTCGGATCCTTACAATGATGTACAACTCCCCCAAGCACCCCAAGAATTAGTTGAAGAGCTCTCTGCCCGCTACATTCAGCTTTATGAACGAATTACTGGTGAGAAATTTAACTTCACAGCGCATAAAGAACCTGCCGAGCAGCGTATTATGCGTCATATTGCCAATTATTTAAGGTAAGTTCATCCATGTGTGGAATAGTGGGTATTTACAGTCATGAGCCAGTAGCCTCTGAATTATACGAGAGTCTAATTCATCTACAGCATCGAGGACAAGATGCTGCAGGTATTCTCACCTGTGATCAGCGTTTTTATACAAAACATGGATTGGGTTTAGTACGAGAAATTTTTACCCCAGAAAATATTTTATCGCTTGAAGGCAATATAGGGATTGGTCATGTGCGTTATCCCACTGCAGGAGGTTATACCACTACTGATGTTCAACCCCTATGGATTGGTAGTCCACGCGGTATTGCGCTCGCACATAATGGCAATCTTTCTAATTATCAGGAATTGGCAGATGAAATTCGTTTAAAGCAACATCGTCATCTTAATACCTCACTTGATTCTGAAGCTTTATTGCTGATGTTTGCAGACAAACTAGCAAGCAGTGCCTACAGTATTGAAGAGGATTATGAAAGCTTTTTTGAACTACTCACCAATGCAGTGTCGCATGTTTTTAACCGAATTGAAGGTGCTTATTCCATTGTCTCCATGGTCATTGGTAAAGGACTTGTTGCCTTTCGCGATCCACACGGAATTCGTCCCTTAGTTTGGGGTACACGTCAAAACACTGATGGAACAACAGATACGATTTTTGCATCAGAAACAACACCTTTCTATGCTTTAGGATTCGAACCACAAGGAGATATATTACCCGGTGAAGTAGCCTATGTTGATCTTAAGGGAAAGTTACATCGCCGTGTGCTTCAAAAGGAGCAATTCAGGCCCTGTGTTTTTGAATACGTTTATTTTGCTCGTCCTGATGCAACACTGAATAATGTCAGCGTATACCGAGCCCGCTTGCGTATGGGACAAAATCTCGCCCTCCAATGGAAGAAAAAATATCCTAATATAATCCCTGATGTGGTTATTCCAGCACCATTTACCGCGAACACGGCGGCTTTATCTTTTGCACATGAGTTAGGCGTTCGATATTCCGAGGGTTTGTATAAGAATCCTTTTATTGGTCGAACCTTCATTATGCCGAACCAAAAGGCAAGAACCCGTAATATTCGCTATAAATTAACCCCGCAACGAACTGAAATCGAAAATAAAGTGGTGATGATCATTGATGATAGTATTGTGCGCGGAACAACCTCTCGTGAAATTGTCAAAATGGTCAGAGAATTTGGAGCAAAGGAGATTTATTTTGCCTCGACCTCGCCCCCACTTAAAAATCCCTGTTTCAGTGGCATAGATATCCCCTCACGTAAAGAGCTCATTGCAGCGAATCAAACGGAGGAAGCAATTGCAAACTATCTGGGTGTCGATGTTTTAATGTACCAATCACACGAAGATTTGGTAGAGGCTGTAACACGTCGTGGCGAACACCAAATCAAAAAACCATGTATGGCGTGTATGGATGGCGATTATTTCTGCCAAAAAATAACTCAAGAAAAAATGCAGCAATTGGAACTACAACGCGAAACAGGGCGGCATAATAACCAACCACATAAAGAGGACTTGGAGGAATGAACATTCTTGTTATAGGCTCTGGTGCACGTGAACATGCACTCATCAAAGCATTGCATCGCTCGCCACAAAACCCATCTTTATTTTGTTATGGAACTTCAGTTAATCCAGGGATTCATCAATTAACTGCCCAATATGATACTGGTGATATTACTGATTGTGCCGCTGTCTTATCTGCAGCAAAACTTTGGGCGATTGATTTAGCAATTATTGGTCCTGAAGCACCCCTAGAACAAGGAATGGCTGATGCATTATGGAAGATTGGCATCCCCACAATTGGTCCCAAAAAGAACCTGGCACAAATTGAAACCTCTAAAGAATTTGCTCGCGATCTCATGCAGAAATACAACATCCAAGGTCTGCCACGTTATAAAAAATTCACCAATCTGGATCAAATAGAATCGTTTCTTCATGAACTGGGTGAAGGCAATTATGTGATTAAAGCAAACGGTTTAATGGGTGGTAAAGGTGTAAAAGTAGCGGGAGAGCATCTGCACTCAATCACAGAAGCGTTGAGTTTTTGCCAGGAAATTCTTAATCAAAAACAAACCATTCTCATTGAAGAGAAACTTATTGGTCAAGAATTTTCATTAATGTGTTTCGCTGATGGAGAGTGCCTTATTCCTATGCCTTTGGTCCAAGATCATAAGCGCGCTTATGATGGCGATCGCGGCCCCAATACGGGTGGAATGGGTAGTTATTCTGACACGGATCACAGTCTTCCTTTTCTAACTCCAAATGAAGTTCAGGATGCATTAGCCATTAACAATGCGGTTTTTCATGCCTTATCTCATGAATGTAAGGAACAATACATTGGCATTTTGTATGGAAGTTTTATTGCAACTAAAAATGGAATCTATGTCATCGAATTCAATGCCCGTTTTGGAGATCCTGAAGCCTTAAACGTACTCTCGATTTTAGAGTCTGATTTTGTAGCTCTATGCCACGCACTAGTTAATGGTAGTCTGACTGAAGATAAAGTGACGTTTGCAAAACAGGCTACAGTCTGTAAATATACTGTTCCTGAAGGATACCCAGATTCACCCAAGAAAAATTTTGTCGTTGATTTTTCAAAAATCGCTTGCCAAAATTATTTATACCTTGCCTCCGTTAATCAAGTTGATGAACAAATCATTGCGCTAGGTTCTCGCACCGCAGCTTATGTTGGCATTGCGGATTCCATTTTTGCTGCAGAAATGAATGCTGAACATGAAGTTTCATTAATCGAAGGTCCCTTGTTTCATCGTCAAGATATAGGTACCGAACCCTTAATTCAGCAACGCATTGAACAGATGTTAAGGATACGTACTTTATGATTCGTATCGCCGTTTTAGGCTCAACTCGAGGCACTAATCTTAACCCACTTGTTGACGCCATTAAGCAAAAAAAGTTACTCGCCTCGATTGAATTAGTGCTAAGCAATAAAGAAGACGCATTGATTCTACAAAAGGCAGCCCATTTTGGTATTAAGTCTATGTTTGTCAATTCGCAAGGTTTAAGCCGAACCGAGTTTGACCATTGTTTATCCGAAATACTGAAACAACATCACATAGAACTTGTTGTACTCATTGGCTATATGCGTATCTTATCTGCTGAATTTGTTTTAGCATGGAACAATAAAATCATTAACATTCACCCATCACTTCTACCCGCTTACGCTGGACTGATGAATCTTGATGTACACCAAGCTGTTTTAGATGCGGCCGAAATTGAAACTGGGTGTACTGTGCACTACGTGACTGAAGAAGTGGATGCAGGACCTATTATTTTACAAAAAAAATGTCCGGTCAATGCAAATGATACTCCTGAACTTTTGAAAGCCAGGGTACAAGAATTAGAGGGAGCTGCCCTCGTTGAGGCAATACAATCCATTTGCAGTTATAAAGTCTTAGAAAACTTAGCAAATCAATGAGGTGATCATGTCAAAAAAACTCGTATCTATATTAATGGGCTCTAAATCAGATTGGACAATTATGGAGGAAGCAAGTTTAATTCTGGACCAATTAAATATTCCTCATGAAGTACGTGCTTTGTCTGCTCATCGCACTCCGAATGCTTTGTTTGACTATTTAAAATCAGCAGAACAACATGGTATTGAAGTATTTATCGCTGCAGCAGGTGGCGCAGCCCATTTACCCGGTGTTGTCGCAGCAAAAACCTTATTACCCGTTTTAGGAGTGCCCATGCCTTCGTCCACTTTTACGAATGGCCTTGATGCACTTCTATCTATCGTGCAAATGCCAGCAGGTATCCCCGTAGGTACCCTTGCGGTTGGCAAAGCAGGGGCTATTAATGCTGCTCTCTTAGCAGCAACAATTTTAAGCAATAAATATCCTGAATACCGTGAAGCGATTAAAAACTATCGCGCTGCCCAAGCAGAAAAGGTATTGAAAAACGCGGAAATTAAAGGGTAATAATTATATTCCGAACTCTTATTATTTGAATCTCATGATAGACGTGCAGAGGCAGCCGTTGATGGCGCTCTGCAAATGTAAGCGTTCACGCCTCATGCACCGAAAGGCTGCATTTGGCCCATCTTGCGCGAAAATCCATTCCTTTCACCAAGTGGAAAGCATACCCCTGAACGGATACCTGCAAACTATGCTAGATCAATCCATCGATTTAACAAAGCAATCAGCTCCTCAACTCCCTCTTTATTTAAAGACGAAAAGGACTGCACAGTAATTAAATTTTGAGCCAATTCGTAATACTTGCGCACTTTAAATACGGTATTTTTTACCTCACTACGGCTTAATTTATCTGATTTGGTGAGTAGGATGTGCACGGGTAATTCCCGATCCAAAGCCCAATCAATCATCATTACATCTAAGTCTTTTAAAGGATGACGAATATCCATCAATAGAATCAAACCCTTTAAACTTTGCCTTACTTCAAGATAATGCGCTAAATTTTTTTGCCAATCCATCTTCACTCGTAAAGCAACCTTGGCATAGCCATAACCGGGTAAATCAACAAGACGGCGTGCTTCATCCAACTGAAACAAATTAATCAATTGAGTTCGTCCGGGAGTTTTACTTGTTCGAGCTAGGTTTTTAATACCGGTTAAACAATTTAAAGCACTAGATTTTCCTGCATTGGAACGTCCAGCAAAAGCAACTTCATAACCTGAGTCATCAGGCAACTGAGAAACAAGAGCTGCGCTTTTTAGAAATACTGCTTTAGAATACGGGTTTGCTAACATGAACATAATACTTTTTGGGATTTCAACCAAGACAGTGTACCATTACTTGAGAGTTTATGATGAGAAATCGATGAAAAAATTTGTACTCGCTTTTATTCTGTATACCCCACTCGCTCTTTTTGCTCAAGAAGATGGTTCATCTGCAGCCAATAAGGCAATTGTCTGTGCTGCCTGTCATGGACAACAAGGCAATAGTACAAATCCGGAATGGCCTAATATTGCTGGGCAACATCCCAAATATTTTATAAAGCAACTTAAAGACATGAAGGACGCTTCTTTGCGTAATGCACCAGTAATGAGCGCCCTAGTTGCTACCCTCAGCGATCAAGACATGGATGACTTGGCTGCATATTATGCTAAAATGCCTCTTGCTCAAAGCAGTACACCTGAAAATTTTCTGAAACGCGGTGAACAAATCTACCGTGGCGGAGATTTTGCAAAAAAGATCACGGCATGTATTGCTTGCCATGGTCCTAAAGGCACGGGCAATGCCCAAGCTGGCTTCCCAGCCCTTTCTGGGCAACATGCTGCTTATACTGTATTACAATTAAATGCATTTAAAGAGGGCAAACGAAAAAACGATTTGAACCATATTATGCAAGATATTAGCAGTAGAATGAGTCAAGAGGACATGGACGCTGTTGCACATTATATTGAAGGTTTACATTAGGAAACTAAATTATGTTAAAAAAATTAATTGTTCTGTTTTTTCTTTTCCCAGCCATAGCCTTGGCTACAACATTTGTTGAAGGCAAAGATTATCAAATTGTGACTAATCCAAATGCAGCAAATGACAAAAATAAAACTCCTGTTGTCGAGGAATTTTTTAGTTATGGTTGCCCTTGGTGTTATAAAATTGAAGCACCCCTAGATGAATGGGTAAGCAAAACAGGAAAAAACATTCAATTTGAACGTGTACCTGTAATATTTAAACCATCCTGGGAACTCTATGCTAAAGCCTATTACACGGCAAAAACACTTGCTCTTTCAGATAAAATGAATTCTTTATTATTTAAAGCCATACAAGAAGACAAAAAACCATTAGATTCAAAACAATCGATGATCCAGTTTTTTGTGGCTCAAGGTGTGGATAGAGAAATTGCTAAAAGTGCTTTTGAAAATTCCCCAACTATTGATATGCGCGTACAAAATGGCATGAGCTTGATGGCAAGCTATCAAATTAATGCTGTTCCTGCCTTCGTGGTAAACCATAAATATAAAACTGATTTACAAATGGCTGGTAGCCCGGATCGTTTACTTGAAATATTGAGCTATCTATCACGAAAATCTGTTTAATAGTATAACTCGTTTTTGAATAATCCAAATTCGGCAGTTGGCTCTACTCGTAGATTCAACTGTCGGATTTAGGAAAATAAAAGGATAGTTCATGAAATCAAAGTTGAGGAGAGAGTTGCAGCAATTTCTGGAGCAAGAACGAATAAGTCTTAATTCAGGGATAGTCAATTACATTACCTATCAGTTAGCTGATATTAAAGTGAATGAAGAACAGCTAAGCCAAGGCTTTACTTTTGAACATGAAGAAACAATGGATAAAGAAAAAATAACATTTTCCATTGCAACAGGACTCGATTTTTCTCAAATCAAAAAAATACTCAACTTTTTTAAAATCCCAGAAGAAAAATACCTACATGGTAAACCACTATTGCTCAATGATGATGCAATTGTCGAATACTTCATTTTTTATTTTAAAAACTATTTCCAAACATTAAAAGAAAATTCATCTGAAATAATTGCCCAATATAAAGCACGATCAGCCCCACTTTTGGAAACAAATGCGAAAAATATGCTTAAAAAACAGATTGAAGAAGTAAAACTAATGATAATGGCTGATTACCCCCATACTCTACTTACTGAGACGCTAAAAAATCTCATTAGTTTTATCTCAACTTTATCCGGTCGCATCCATGATTTAGATAGTTTCCCGCACTTTTATGTAGATATCTTAAAGAGCAAACAAGAAATTAATCATTTTTTGCAACTAAAAGAAATTAGTGGTAACCAAAAATTATGTGCTCAACTCATCATGATGCTAGAAAGTATTGCTTTATTTGAACGTTATCATCGCAATGAATCAGTCCTTAGCAATACGTTACTCCATAAAGAATTCAAAGAATTTTTAATTCCTTACCGCATTAATCCAGAAAAATGTGATGTGCTCGCACATATGGTTTTATCCATAGCCGATGTACAAATCCATTCTGAAAATCTATTCCGACTTGTTGTTGGGGAAGATCGCGCTCGCTTAGTAATCACATTTAGGGATATCAACGAAGAAAATATAAATAAAATCATTGCATGTATGCACCATCTTGGTGATGAAACTGCTTTTCAAGTTGATGGAAAACAGAGTATCGAAGTTGATGGTACGTTTTTCTATACTTGTGTTTTCTCCAAAATCAAAGAAAAGATCACCCAAATGGCCGCCCAACACCAATTAAATAGTTATCAAGAAACATCCAAAGAAGACTTTAAATCCACTACAGAAACAACTCGAGTCAGTGAATATAGCATGTTTGAAAAGCACCCAAACTCTCCAAATCAATTCAATACATTCAATAAAAAAAGCGCGCGCACTTGTATCTGTACCCTGCTAAAAAATTAGAAAATCTATCAGGATAAGTCCGTTATCTAGAAAAAGCAGTTGAGTCCTACTGCTTTTTCTAGGGTTATGTTTCTCCAAAATTAAAAACCCTATCTTTACGTATCAATTCCCTGATGTCCGATAATTCAGTAATTCCCGAGGGCATGCTGCATAAAACATCCAATGCATGCCTCAAAATTTTGGATAGAGGACTATGAGAAATGATACTCCAGTAAGGATTTTCATGCTTATAAAACTGATCTACTCTTTCGATAAGATCTAATATCTTGATACAGAATTCATTCAAAGCGGAAGGATCGGTTCCTCGTAAAAATTGTTGCAGACTGAGATGATATTCCTTCTTTAATGGAGCTTCTTTAGTAAGATTTTGTCGGTATGCTGAAAACAAACATGAACGATCTTTTTGTATCTCTAATTTTTGGTAATTATTGTACTGCTCTTCCAAAATAGGTTTTATTTTCTTTAATTGAGCCATAAAGTATATTTGTTGTGCTAATAAATTAAATCCCTCTTTAACATTAATTTCTTTAAGGGCAGAAGCTTCTAAATAAGTAAAACCTAATTGATGAGCCAGTTCATTAGCCTCTTTATAAGAAACTTCTCGCAACCCAATTAAATCAGCTTTGCAACCAACGAGAATGATAGGTACCTGCTGATTGCTTGCTCTAAAACGCTCGACTAATGCCTTGATATTATAAAAAGATTGGGAATTAGTAAGGTCAAAGCAAATAAAAGCACCGTCAGTGTGACGAAAATAGGATGAAACAATTTTCTGAAGTTTGGGAGTCCCGGAAGCATCCCAAATACGTAATTTTATTGTTTTATTATAAGTTCTAAGAAATTTTATTTTTTGATCAACACCCATAGTGTCGACATAGTCATTAAAATCGGCATGGCCAAAAAGAGTTGCTAATAAGCATGATTTGCCAACACAATTATCACCAAGAAGAATTATCTTAAACTGTTCATCATACTCTTCTTTGTGCTCCATACTAAATACCTATACCAGGATTCTCTAAACTTAAAATGCCCGTATTAAAATCATAAGCAAAAATCTCTGCATAGCGCCCCCAATCAATCATTGTACGTAAAACACGTTCTGCTTCTTTTTCACTTAAGTAATCTTCAAGCTTACTTAAAAATCGTTCTTCAGAAACTCTATGTCCTACTTTTTCATCTAAAATTCTGCGAATGTAACGTGCAAGAGGCACTTTCTCTAATAATCTTTGCGCAAATAATTGCTTGCGTTCCTGAAGGTCCGCTTCAGAGAATTGCTTTCCTAAATCACTTAATTGAATATCTCCCGCAGAAACTTGAGCAAAACCTAATATTTCTAATGTTTCAAGGATAGGAAATAGATCATCAATGTTCATCATGAGTTCATCAGCAAGCTCTGGCAAGTCAATCCGTTCTTCAAAAGAAGTCATCGTTTCAATCAAACCCGTCAACTCCGAAGGCTCTACGTCAGGCAAACGATAACCTAAGCCGATTTGCCGTTCTCTTTGTGCTCGCTTTGCTTTTTCTTTAGGTCCGGTAGTCATTAAGGTATAAATTTTGTCAACTAAAGCTCGAAATTCAGAAGACTCCGGATCTCGTGGCTGTGGTAAGGTTACAGGTAACTCAGCACGAATATATCCAGGATCATTACCAAAAATGACGATTCTATCTGCCAAAGTAGCAGCTTCCTCAATATTATGAGTTACCAATAAAATTCCATTCGTATTGGTTTTCTTTTCTTTCCATAATTCCAACAGATCCGATTTTAAGTTTTCAGCAGTAAGCACATCAAGTGCGGAAAAAGGCTCATCCATTAACAAAACATCAGGATTAATGACTAATGCACGCGCAAACCCAACACGTTGGCGCATACCACCAGAAAGTTCTTTTGGGAAAGCAGATTCAAAACCATCAAGACCAATAATATCAATTGCTTCAATAGCACGATGCCTTCGTTCTTCTCGACCCACACCTTGTGCTTCAAGACCAAGCTCTACATTTTCTAATACAGTAAGCCATGGCATCAATGCAAAAGATTGAAAAACCATCGCGATACCATCCACAGGCCGTGTCACCGGTTTTCCTCGATAAGTCACTGAACCGCTTGTTGGAGCAACTAGACCGGCAATAATACGCAGCAACGTCGATTTTCCTGAACCAGACTTGCCTAATAAAGCAACAATTTCACCTTCTTGAAGTTTAAAATTCACATCCTCAAGTACAAGTAAATTTTGCTCTGATGATTTCTTAAACGACTTACTCAAACTTTCTATAGAAATAATGGTTTCAGACATGATGATTATTAATTAAAATTAAAACGTTCTTCCGCTAGCCGATAAAGCGGACGCCAAATCAAGTGGTTAAAAGCAAGCACATACAAACACATCATGGCTGTACCCAAAGCAATTTTTGGGAAATCTCCTGTTGCTGTACTGGCTTGAATGTACTCACCTAAACCTGTAGCTCTGAGCGTAGTATTTCCCCAACTTACGAATTCTGCCACGATACTGGCATTCCATGCACCACCTGCGGCAGTTATGGCACCAGTAATATAAAAAGGGAAGATCCCTGGCGCCGCTAATCTTTTCCACCAAAGCCATCCTTTCAAACCAAAATTATCCGCCGCAAGATAGAGTTCACGCGGAATTGCTGATGCGCCAGCAATCACATTAAATAAAATATACCACTGAGTTCCGAGTATCATCAGTGGAGTAACCCAAATTTCTACATTTAAATGAAATTTAACGATGGCAATAACAAATAAAGGATAGAATAAATTGGCCGGAAATGCCGCAACGAATTGAATCACTGGTTGTATTTTTTGTGCGATTCTTGGTCTCAAGCCTATCCATACACCTACAGGAATCCAAATTAATGAGCTCATGACAATTAAACATATTACCCGTGTCCCTGTTGCTGCTCCTAGCAAAAACACATGCACAATATCAGCAACTTTCAACTCCGCAAGGATAAAACGCAGTAAAAACCATGTTCCCGAAAAAACACATAACAAAACAAAAGCGCTCCAAAATCGATCAAGGCGCTTTTGTTTTTTAAAATCAATTTCCTTAATTGCTTTGGCCTCATTGAGGCGCAGCCAGCGTGCGTTCACAAAATGATCGGTGAAAATCCCAATAATTTCAGCGAATTGCTTCATTAACCGACTACCGCGCATCCAATCCACTAACCAAGATTGATATTCCGCTTCATCATGCGATGTCTCTGCTTTAAATTTTTCGGACCATGCAATTAAAGGCCGAAAGAAAATTTGATCATATAAAAAAATGACAACAACCATAGTCAAAATTGCATAACCCACAGCATGTAAATCACGTTGCTGTATGGCTAAAGCGATATAGGAACCTACTCCAGGCAGCCGAATATTTTGATGTGCAACAGAAATAGCCTCCGATAAGACTACAAAAAACCAACTTGCAGACATGGAAACCATCATATTCCATAATAAGCTCGACATGGAAAAAGGCACTTCCAGTTTCCAAAAACGCTGCCATGCAGATAATCGAAACATAGAAGCAACCTCTTTTAAATCATGAGGCAGGGTTTTTACTGATTGATAAAAACCAAAAGTCATATTCCAGACTTGGGCGCAAAAAATAGCGAAAATGGAAGCACATTCAGGGCCTAACAAGCTATTAGGAAACAAATGAATAAACCCGGTTACTGTAATCGATAAAAAACTCAAAACAGGTATGGATTGTAAAATATCAATAGCAGGAATAATTATCTGCTCTGCGCGTCGATTTTTAGCAGCCCAAAGCCCCACAGTAAAAGTAAAAATTATGGAAAAAAATAATGCAATAAACATGCGTAAAACGGTACGTAATGCATAAAAAGGAAGATTGGAAGGATCTAAAGAAATGGGGATCTGCTCTCCTAACTGATACGGGGTAGCCATTTGGGAGCCAGCCCAACCTAAAAAAAATAAGATAGAAAAGATGAGAATAAGAAGCAGTAAATCCCAACGATTTATATATCGACCAACTCTATCAGGATTAGCAAAGTAGAACCGACTTTCACGCACGATGCCTCCTTAATAAACTTTGTTGATCTACTTACCGAATAAACTTTGCGGAATTAAACGAGCAGTATTAATAATACACCGAAAAAAGCAGTCGCAGTTATTTCTTTATCCGTTTAATTGCGAAATAAAATACCATAAAGAAGGCTTAATCTATAGATAAAACTCTATGAATATCATTCTAAATTAACGTGAGTTCGATATAAAAAATCACTTTATTTTTTTATATCGAACCAAATTACAATGATTTGATCAAAAATTGAACTTTTTTAAACTTTGGGTGTCTAATATAGTGAGCATTTCCCCCGAATGCTTAACTTCGCTTTACCCCCTCTTAAGCGAAGAAATGTTTAGATTTATGATCTAGACACTTGATTTACCCCGGCTTCAGCCGGGGATTTTTTTTATTGGAAGTAGTTAATTGAAATAAAAATGATTAAACTCATCCTATTCTATTGACAACAGAGGCATTATTCATGAACAAAAAATTAACAAGCTTCTTAGGTATACTATTACTTTTTTCTCAATTCAGTTATGCACAACCTGATCCAGTTCAATTGTCAGTCTGGGCCAATGAAGCTATTGTTGCCACCTACACTTACAGTTATAAAAATTATTTAGAAGACCAAAAAAGAATAGCCAAATACTTTACAGCCGATGGCTGGATCGCCTATAGCAAGGCACTAAATGCTTCAAAATTACCCGAAGCAGTACAAAAAAATCTTTATTATGTAACCGCTGTAGCCACTGAACCGCCTGTCATTTCTAATATTGATTCCACCCATTGGAAAGCAACTATGGGTTTATTAGTTGTATACCGAAATCCTCAATATCAGCAAAAACAACACTTGCAGGTAACGATCAATTTTATGGTTGCCCCCTCAGGCCAAGGTGTAAGAGGGTATAGTATCGCGAGTTTGCAATCGGTGATCAATAAAGCTCCTTGTAAGTGTGATATTGAAGAAGAGAGCCCACTGCCACCATCGAGTCCACCTACCCCAAATAACGCCAAGCAATAAGTCCTAGATGTAACATAAAAAATGCGCCAATCAAAATTAAAATGATATTCAATTTGATTGGCACAGTTACATCCAAAGCAGATTGTTCAGGATTATTGGGATTATAATAAACATCGATTTCTTTATCTTCTTTAAAAGCAACTGCTGCTTTATAAGCAATACTTCGAGAATATTTACTATTAGGATTATTATGAGCGGTGTCTAAAAATAAATACTCACCCGTCAGCTCTTTATCATCAATTTGATACGAATATTCGATTTTAGGCCAAACGCTATGACCCACTTCCGCCCATTCACAAGAGATAATGCGACCTTTGGTGATTAACCAAGATTGCGCACGTACTAACACTCGCCTATCTTGCCAAAAGTGTCGAAACAGAATCAAAAGAAACAATAACCATCCTATATCGAGCATCCATCGCCAAACAATTAGCCAAGTCATTAACGTAGTCCTAAGAAATATGCTTTATGCAATATACAGTATATATTGCAATAGGTATAATCATTCACATCTAGGTTCTATTAAAAGGATAAGCAATGATTGCTAAAACTCCACTTCATGCCACTCACGTCGAATGTGGTGCAAAAATGGTTGATTTTCATGGTTGGGAAATGCCATTGCATTACGGCTCTCAGATTACAGAACACCACTATGTTCGCAAAGATGCGGGTATGTTTGATGTCTCACACATGACCATCGTTGATGTACTTGGTGCTGGTTGCCGTCAATTCTTACGCAAACTTCTAACTAATGATGTTGACTTATTGGAACATAACGGAAAAGCTCTTTACAGTTGTATGTGCAATGAGCATGGCGGAATTATTGATGACCTTATTGTTTATCAACGTGCTTCAGATAATTATCGAATTATTCTGAATTCAGCAACACGAGAAAATGATTTAGTCTGGATTCGCAAAAAAAGTGAGGGATTTGCTGTTGGCTTGCAAGAACGAAGAGAATTAGCCATGATAGCCGTACAAGGACCTAATGCTGTAGAAAAAGTATTAAAAACACTTAATCCTGCACAAGTTGACGCGGTTTCTACATTAACCCATTTTGAATGCGTTGATGTAGAAAATTGGTTCTTTGCACGCACAGGATACACTGGAGAAGATGGTTTAGAAATTATTGTTCCGCAAGAAATCATTGTTTCATTATGGCATGATTTGATGAAAGCAGAAATTCACCCTTGCGGCTTAGGCGCTCGAGATACTTTAAGATTAGAAGCAGGTATGCTTCTTTATGGTCAAGATATGGATGAAACCACCAGCCCCTTGGAATCAGGCCTTGCCTGGACTATTAAGTGGGAACCCGAAGATCGTGATTTTATTGGAATGGGGGCTTTATTTTCACAAAAGCAAATAGGGCTTAAACGCAAAATGGTAGGACTTACCCTCTTAGATAAAGGAATCATGCGTCAGGGTCAAAGAATAGTTGTTCCTGGTTGTGCGGATGGAATTATTACTAGTGGAAGTTACTCTCCCACCTTAGAAAAGTCCATAGCCCTAGCACGCGTCCCTGTTGAAACAGGTGATGAAGTGATGGTAGACATTCGTGGTAAATTAGTCCCAGCAAAAGTAAGTAAACCACGTTTTGTTAAATTGGGAAAAGCACTTTAACTTAGAGTCGATTTACAATTCGCTAGCTTGAATCAAAATGGTTTGTTTTTCGAGCAACGTAGCGCAGAAAATCAAGGCATTTTGGCCAAGGAAGTAGAATGGTAAACAGACTCTAAGAAATACAATTAAGTTCATAGCGAGCAAGATTAGGATGCTACATTTTAGTAGTACAAATTTCTGAAGTCTCACCTCGCTTCATTTAAGCTACACTAAAAATGAGGATAAATACAATGAATGACTTAAAATTCACAATCACACACGAGTGGCTAAAAAAAGAAAATGAAGAAGTAACCATAGGTATTACGGATCATGCTCAAGAACTTTTGGGAGATATGGTTTTTGTTGAACTTCCAGAAATAGGAGATAAAGTAAGTGCCGGTGAAGAGTTAGGTGTTGTTGAATCTGTAAAAGCTGCTTCTGATTTTTATGCCCCAGTTAGTGGTGTTGTCGTGGCAGTTAATGAACTGGTTGTTGAAAATCCAGCACTCGTCAATAGCGATCCCTATGCTGCTGGCTGGCTCGTCAAATTAAAACCAAGCCATCCTGATGAACTCAATAGTTTATTAAGCGCTGAACAATATCAAAATGAGATTGCTGAGGAACATTAATTATGCCTTATATCCCACATACCCCTGAAGACACCAAGGCCATGCTTAACGCCATCGAGGCAGAAGATACGCAAGCCTTATTCGATGAAATCCCATTAACGTTGCAATATGCAGGCTTTCAAAACATACCTGCTGGTATCAATGAAATGGATATGTTGAAAGAAGCGCAAAACTTAGCGAATAAAAACCGCAATGGAGTCTGCTTCATGGGAGCAGGATGTTACGAACATCACATTCCTGCAGCAGTGTGGGATATTGCTTCTCGCGGAGAATTTTTAACCGCATATACGCCCTATCAAGCTGAAGCCAGTCAAGGCACCTTACAGTTATTATATGAATATCAAACTATGATCTGTGAGCTCACTGGCATGGATGTCTCTAACGCCTCGATGTATGATGGCGCTACTTCCTTAGCAGAAGCCATTTTAATGGCAGTACGCATCAATAAGCACAGTAAAACAAATCGCGTATTAATCGCCGGTACCCTTCATCCTTTTTACCGTGAAACCATTGAAACGATCTTACGTAATCAACATATCGAAGCCATTGTTTTACCTTTTGATGAAAAGCAAGGCATTATTACTCTTTCTTCACTAGAGCAATATTCTGGTGAAGATATTACTGCACTCGTCATTGCCCAACCTAATTTCTTTGGTTGTCTTGAAAAAGTAGACGAACTCAGTGATTGGGCGCATCAAAATAAAACCATTAGTATTGCATGCGTTAATCCCATATCGCTTGCATTATTAAAACCTCCAGGTTTATGGGGTACCCATGGCGTAGATATTGCTTGTGGTGAAGGTCAACCCTTAGGCTCACCTATGGCATCTGGTGGACCTTATTTTGGTTTTTTAAGCACTCGTATGACGCATGTTCGGCAACTTCCAGGAAGGCTGATTGGTTGTACTTTAGATAAAGAGGGCAAAAGAGGGTTTACTTTAACATTACAAGCTCGAGAACAACATATTCGTCGAGCTAAAGCTACTTCAAACATATGCACTAATCAAGGATTGCTGGTTACCGCAGCGACCATCCATATGAGTCTTTTAGGTGCTGAAGGGCTGCGCCAAGTAGCGAGCCAATGCCACCATAATACCCATGTATTAGCTGAGGCTCTAACTCAAATTGATGGTGTAGAATTAGTTTTTAATACTCCTTATTTTCATGAAGCGTTGCTTCAATTAAATCAACCCGTTGACCAAGTATTAAAAAAGTTAGCAAATGCAGGTATTACTGGTGGTTATGCTCCAGGAATCCATTACCCACAATTAGCAAATACTCTCTTGATTTGTGCTACAGAAATGCGTACAGATGAAGAGATCGAACTTTATGCAAAAACATTAAAAGTCATCCTGTCTGAACGAGGTGCCGTATGTTCGTAATTCAGTTAACTTATCTAGTACCGCTGAGTGAAGTAGATAAGTATTTACAGTCGCATAGAGAATTCCTTGATTACTATTACAAACAAGGGCTCTTGATAGCTTCTGGCCCAATGAAACCGCGCACAGGTGGTATTATCATTGCAGCCACAAACGATCGCGCTTATCTTGAATCCATATTCAAAAATGACCCCTATTATTTAGCAGAGATAGCCGAGTATCAATTTATTGAATTTACTCCTGTCAATCATCGAGTTGAACTCAAAGAACTCATTCAGAAAACGGAAGGCAAATTATGTTGATTTTTGAATTATCCAAAAAAAACCGTCAAGCTACGGCTCAAGCACCGAAAATTTCAAAGAGTAAATACGCCATTCCTGCCGAATTGGAGCGAAAAATACCACCAAGATTACCGGCTTGCTCTGAATTACAAGTAGTACGACATTTCACACGTCTTTCTCATAAAAATTTCGCAATAGACAGTAATTTTTATCCATTAGGTTCGTGTACCATGAAATATAACCCGCGTGGAGTACATAAAGCAGCATCCAATGCGAATTTTCTCAATCGTCACCCACTTGCTACAGAACAAGACAGCCAAGGTTTTTTAGAACCACTTCATCGCTTGCAAGAATATATAGCCGAAATGACAGGTATGGCTGGTGTGTCTTTGACGCCTATGGCAGGTTCTCAAGGTGAGTTTGCAGGCGTTGCAATGATTAAAGCTTATCATCAATCTCGAGGTGATACAGCACGAGATGAAATGTTGATTCCCGATGCAGCTCATGGCACAAATCCGGCATCTGCGGTCATGTGTGGATTTAAAATTGTTGAAATAGCTACCGCCGCGGACGGTGATATTGATCTTGAAGAGTTAAAAAGCAAACTTGGCCCCAAAACTGCTGGAATTATGTTAACCAATCCATCTACGCTTGGATTGTTTATGCGGCAAATTAAAGAAATAGCCGCCCTGGTGCATCAAGCCGGTGGTTTATTGTATTACGATGGTGCCAATCTTAATGCCATTTTAGGAAAAGTTAGACCTGGTGATATGGGCTTTGATGTCATGCATCTAAACCTTCATAAAACGTTCGCAACCCCTCATGGTGGTGGTGGACCTGGGGCTGGTCCTGTTGCGGTAGGCAAACGTTTACTTCCGTTCATACCATTACCCGTCGTGAAAAAAACAGATTCCGGATATCAATGGGCATCTCATCAGGATTATCCTCAAAGTATAGGTCGTTTATCGTGCTTTATGGGAAATGCAGGTATATTACTTCGCGCTTACTTTTATATCCGTTTACTTGGTAAAGAGGGTTTATTGCGTGTTTCGGAATATGCGACACTGAATGCAAATTATCTGTTTAAAGAATTAACTAAAGTGGGATTCACTCCAGCCTACCCAACCCGGCGCGCTTCGCATGAATTCATCTTAACGCTAAGTCCAGAAAAGAAAACTTATGGCATTACAGCCATGGACGTTGCCAAAAGATTATTAGATTATGGCATTCATGCCCCAACCACCTATTTTCCTTTGCTTATTCCTGAATGCTTGCTTATTGAGCCTACAGAAACTGAAAGTAAAGAAGAACTGGATCAGTTTGTGCAGGTACTGAAATCGATTAAGGAAGAAGCAGCTACAAATCCTAGCATAATTAAAGAAGCACCCCACTCTTTACCTGTTAAAAGACTTGATGATGTCAAAGCTGCTCGAGAGTTGGATTTAAATTATTTTGCACATAAAGACAACGAAACAGGATAGCTCATCTTCTTATTGTTTCTCTCTGGATCTAATCCATCACCTTCCGCGGAAGCGGAAGGCCTAGAAGTAACAAACTTTGCTCTAAGCTCTTGTAGCATGCCCCTTCATTAAACCCTTAGCTTTCACCTGAATCATTATCACAAATTAAAAATTTTGGGGAAAAATCCGATTTTCATTCAAGATGGACTTAATATGGCTTTTCGGTAACTTGTATAAAAGGTTCAGCTACTTTCGCTAGAGTGATGTTTGCAAAGAATCGATCTCCTGTTAGAAATTATCTTGTACATAAATAGCATTAAGTCTATAAATATAATACATAGATCCAAAAATATTTTTTATTAAGGAAGAACCTAAAGTGTCAATCAAGAACATGACTGTTCTCCATTTTCTTTTGCAAGACATTCAAGGCTGTATTGAATTGAGTCATGTAGCAAAAGTACTTCCCTTGCCTTTGCTTGAAATAATTCCATCTTGCCCTGTCTATTGTGTGGGATTGATGAATCTTAAAAGCAAATGCATTCCTGTTCTTGATTTAGGTATTAGCATGGGCCTGCTACGCGAACAAATATACCCTTTAAATATACCTGTCCTTCTTTGTGATAACGGCTCACAGCAGATAGGCTTGATTGTTGATAAAGTACTTGGCATTAGTGAAATTGATGAAAAAAAGATCGAAATACACGAAGAGTTTACAAATGGCAGCTCACCTTTTCTAGGCGCCGTGACTTTAGAAATAGGTGTTTCCTTATTAATCAATATTGATTGGGTATTTACGCTTAAGCTGACACAAGAAATGAATCCAATAACTGATCATGAGTATAACTGAGTATGAGTAACAGTACTAATACAATAATAAATGAGATAAAAAAACTTGAGCCAAAGTTTATTGAACTCATTCACAAACGATTTGGTCTTGTTATCCATGTGCATCAAGCTACAGAACTCACGAAAGCAATTATTGCGGCATGTATTAAATTTAATTACTTACCACAAGAATATCTAGCTCACCTGAAAAGTTGCTCCTGGAACTCTTCTTTGCTAGCTGATTTACTTGCAGCAATTACTGTAGGCGAAAGTTACTTTTTTCGTGATAAAAATCAAATGCTTCTACTGGAAAAAATTCTATTGCCTCAACTCATTAAACAAAAATCAGATGATTTTACGTTAAAAATTTGGAGTGCAGGTTGTTCCGCGGGTGAAGAAATATACACCATTGCTATGTTATTAACAGACTTACTTCCTAATATTAATATGTGGGATCTCTATTTAATAGGAACCGATATCAATACTGCTGCACTTCAAAAAGCAAACTCAGGTACGTACAGCCAATGGTCCATGCGCTCTATTTCCGAAAAATACATAAAGCGATATTTCAAAAAAGATAATCGTTACTACATTCTTTCTCCCGAAATTAGTAACTTAGTACAATTTAAATACCTGAATTTGTGTGATAATAGTTATCCTTCTGTTATTAATGGAATATTCGATGTTGATTTAATATTATGCCGTAATGTGCTAATTTATTTTGACAATGAGCTCGTTACAAGAATTATGAAAAAGTTAAGCGCCTGCATGGCCGAGCACAGTTATCTTTTACTTGGTGCATCAGATCCTATTGTTACATCAGGAACTAATCTTGTTTTTCATCATAATAATGATGCTATCTATTTTTCTCTAAAAGGTGATGAAACAAAAAAGGATTTTGAATGATGATAAAAGAACAAAAACATGCTTCTGAATTGATGCCTAAAAGTGAAGAAGCATTAAAAATATTGCAAGCGAGGGCTCAGCAACTTGCAAAACAGGAAATGGATAAAACTCAAAATAATGGTGTTTCTTTTGTGCGTTTCAGTCTTAGCAAAGAGGAACATTATGGAATTCCCTATCCATATGTTCAAGAAGTTTTACATCATGCAGTCTTGGTAAAACCTCCTTTCATACCTCACTTTATTGCTGGGGTTATTAATTGGCGAGGTACATTAATTACAGTGATTGATTTATTTCAATTTTTTCATACACCTCCAACGACACATAATCTGGAACAAAAAAACGAATTTATAATTGTTGTCAAAGCCGACAACATCACTCTTGGCTTGCTTACTCCTCAAATCGAAGGTAGTGCTGTTTATCAATTAAATCAGTTGACCACTCCTTTATCTTCGATAAATACAGCAAAACCTGAATATATCCTGGGGCTGCATCATGCAGTAACAGCAATCATTCATGTTGAAGCTTTAGTATCGAGTTTATGTCTGGAAATTAAAAAAAGTTTATATAGGAGAGGAGAAGTTCATGGAAACCATTAATAATCGAGGCTTGGTGATTACAGTTCGTGCCCGCTTAATCATTGGATTTATGACTCTTAGCCTACCTATAGTACTATTAATTATGCTTTTGATACCCAAGGTTAACTTTGTAGTTGAACTAAGTCAAAAAATACGCAGTGAAAATTTACCACAAATTCTTGATAGTCAAATTTATGAGGCTCAAGACATACTAGAACATTGGGCAATGACCGGCGATCCTCAGGCTAAAGACCATTTCGAACACCTATGGAAGCAAATCACTAATGTCAGAAACCAATGGAATCAAGTAATGCATTCTACAGGCAATCTCAAGTTACGAACTGAATGGGATAAGCTGGAAGAATTATATTTACCTCTTTACGAGGCTCAAAACGCGGTATTAAATATTCCAAGAGATCCCAATAATCCTGATAATGTAGAAAATGCTAGAAACAAAACAAAAAGTATTGAAGAGGCGATGATTAGAATTATAGACGGTGTTTATTCTTCTGATACGGGACAAAGAATAGGTGGACTGTTTTATTTGCTCTCTCAAGAAATCGAAAAGAATACAAGCAAAATTAATAAGAATTTAATTTCTATAAAGAACTCCTCCTATTGGCTATTAATTTTAGCTATTATTTTAACCATTGTTGTTCCCTATATAACCTACAGATCTATGTCAATTCCAATCGATAGGGCGATTAATATTGCGGAACGAATTGCCCAAGGTGAACGTGATATAATGATCCAAATTTTATCCAGAGATAAATTAGGGAAACTGCTTCTATCACTAAAAGCGATGCAAGAAGCAATTAAGAAGAATGAAGAAAGTCTTCGTACTAAAGAAGAAGAGTCCCGAATATTATTTGAAAAATTAGTCAATTCATCAAAGAAATTTCGTGAGCACAGCAGTAAAGTTGCTGCAGGCGATCTTAGAGAACACCTTGAAATTGATAAGGAAGACATTTTACAAGATCTGGGTAGAGATTTAAATTTAATGACCGATGGTCTAGCATCAATTACTAAAAAAATTACTACAGCAGGCAATCAAATAGTTGCCATGGTTGAAACAATTCTCACTTCCGCAAACGAACAAGCTGAAAGTATTACGTCACAAGCAACTGCAATTAATGAGATTAGCGCATCTTTAGAAGAAATTGACAAAAGCTCAAAACAAACTATGGCTAAAGCACAAAACTTAAGAGAAGTTGCTAAGAATACTTATGAACAAGGGAAATTAGGTACGGAATCGGTAGCGCAAAGCATTGAAGGAATCAATGCCTTAGAAGAAAAAATGAAGCTAATCGCCCACACCATTCTTGATTTAAGCAATCACACGCAACAAATTGGAGACATCACTTCGGTAGTGAATACTCTAGCACAACAATCAAAGATGCTGGCATTGAATGCAGCAATTGAAGCCTCTAAAGCAGGCGAAGCTGGAAAAGGCTTTGCTGCTGTTGCCACCGAAGTAAGAAATCTTGCAGAACAATCAGAACAATCTACAGTACAAGTACAAAAAATTCTTGAAGATATTCGACGAACTACTGAAAAAGCCGTTACGGTTTCCGAAGAAGGAGCAAAAGCCCTTGAGTCAGAAACAAAACTCATTGATAAAGCGGGCCAGGTCATTCAGACGCTTAGCAAAATGATTAATGAAGCATCTATTTCAAGCCAGCATATCGAAGTAGCCATACGTCAGGAAACTGTAGGTATTGAGCAAATCGTTGAAAGTATGAATGAAATTAACCGCACCACCTCAACTTTTTCAAGTGGCATTAAAGAGTTGATGGATTTTATCCATAAGTTAGATGATATTGCAAAACATCTCAAAGACGGTGTGAATATTTATAAAGTTTAGAGCTTCAATATGACTCCAAACGATCATTTATTAAAACAGTTACTTGAAACATTTGGCCCTGAACTTGAGTCATTACTATTCATTATTACTGATAATTTAAAAAAAATTGAACGTGCAGAAGCAGTAAACAATCTCGATTCTATGATGGCTGAAATTTCTCGTGCAGGACGCAATATTAAAGTTTCGGCATTTTCAGTAGGTATGCAGAATCTTGGCAAGATCGCTGAATTTGTGGAACGCTTGTTTGAGCCCCATCAGAAAATCTCTACACAGATCATTCAATTAACGTTTCGGGCTGTTGATGGGATGCGTGAAGCGATGCACGATTTTATAGAAAAAATACCGCTCTCAGCCAATCTTAATGAATTATTATATCAACTTGAGTCCCATTTACAGGAGGAGGAAAATAAAGAAGAAAAACAGATAATAACACCAAAAACTACTGCACAGGAACAGAGATCTCATGAAGAAACATCTTCCCCAATATCTGCTCCTAAAACCCCAGAAAATGAATTTATAAGAAAAATTGTCGAAACATTTAAAACAGAGCTTCAAGAAAATTTAATCACTATAACAGATGGACTGCTACAACTTGAAAAAGGAACCGAATCGAATCAAGACTTCCAAAATTTATTGGAAGAAATTTTTCGAGTCGCCCATAATATTAAAGGTTCTGCTCGGGGTATAGGAGCGGTTGATGTAGGTGAAATTGCTCATTATTTAGAAACTTTATTTGCTGCAATTCAGAAAAAAAGGATAAAGATTTCTTCTGAAATAATTAATCTTTGCTTGCAATCAATTGATTATATGAACGAAGCGATGCAATGCTTTTGTGAACAACGCTCCTTATCTTTCGACTTACAAAGTCATTTGCAGCAATTAACTTGCTGTGCTGAAGGCACTCAAAGAGAAAGGCCTTCTAAAATACCTCCAAGTGATCAAAATCCAACAAAGCTTAAAGAAAAAGATAGGGTTCCAATAATACATCCAAAAAATGAATTTGAATCAATACGTGTCTCTTTACACAATTTGGAGCGTATTTCAGTTTATATGGAAGAAATTCAAGCAATTAAAATTGCTATTGAAGAAAACTATTCCAAATTAACTAAAGTAAATTTCAAATTGGATCATATGACTAAAGCCTGGCAAAAAAATACCTCTAATTTAATAAAAAATTATTCTGGAAACGAAATAAAATATTTAGATACATTATCTGTTACAAACTTTACTGAACTCACTGAAATCAAAAAAGATGCTCGTTTCATTGAAAGAGAATTGCGTACGCCAGTGAGCGAATTATCGATTTTATTAAATGCACTTCAGGATGAAATTCGTACCTTACGTCTTATTCCGGTAACCAATCAATTACTTTATTTACCGCGCATAGTACGTGACTTGGCCCAAGAGCTAAAAAAAGAAGTGAACTTCGAAATTAAAAGTAATAATGTAAAGATTGATAAACTAATACTTGATGGTCTAAAAGATCCTATAGTTCACCTTTTGCGCAATGCAATTGATCATGGCATAGAAAATACTGAGTCTCGTTTGGAGTCAGGAAAGTCACCGCAAGGAAATATCACTATTGAAGTCATTCAGAAAAACAATCTCATTGTTTTTAAAATAATTGATGATGGTATCGGAATTAAAACAGATGATGTCATTCGTATTGCGTTACAAAAAAATATTATTACCCAAACAGAACTGGATACCATGAAGGAAGATAATATTTATGATCTCCTTTTTCGCCCAGGTTTTTCTACCCGCACGTCAGCTACTGATATTTCTGGACGCGGAATAGGACTTGATGTGGTTCGATCTAATCTGCTTCGTTTAAAAGGCCAAGTTAATGTAGAAAGTCAACCAGGTAAAGGAACTATTTTTTTCTTGCAAGTTCCTCTTACCTTAGCTACTGAACGAGGCTTAATTATTAGGTGCAGTAACCAAAAATTTGTAATTGTTACCAGCTCTGTAGAATGCGTATTGCTGTTACAAAAAGAAGATATTGTTCCTGTAGAAGGAAATCCAACTGTTCTTGTCAAGGAACAGCCCGTTTTGCTATGCTCATTATCAGAGGTGCTGCACCTTGATGAAAATAAAGAAAACCCCAAAGAAAATTATTCTGTTGTTGTCATCAAGAAAGATGCAGAGTGTATTGCCTTACTTGTCGATGAAATTATTGGTGAACGAGAAATTGTACTTAAACCATTGCAAGAACCTTTAACAAATTTACCTTGTGTCATTGGAGCTACTTTAACAGGCAGCAATCAAATTAATTTCGTATTAAACTCATCAGAGATAATTAAAAAAATGCTGCTATAGTGAAACCGCCTATGATAAAAATTTTAATTGTTGATGACTCACCTACGGAAATTGCACTAATTCAAAATATCATTGAATCCGCAAAAGATATGGAGGTTATTGGAGTTGCAAAAAACGGCAAGGAAGCAATCGAATTAGCTGAACGATTAAAACCCAATCTCATCACTATGGATATACACATGCCAGTTATGGATGGACTGGAAGCTACTCGTATCATTATGGCTCACCATCCGGTACCAATCGTAGTCATCAGCTCCATGATAAATGACGAATCTGTCCACGCTACCTTTCATATTCTTGATGCAGGTGCATTAACTGCTTTAGAAAAACCTGTCAGTGTATTTTCACCCTCTTTTGAAGACAGTAAAAATCGTATCATTGACATTCTTCGCAGTCTCGCAGATATTCGAGTAATAAAAAAACCATTAAAAAAATATCTACCCCACAAACATAAAAAAGAAAAAACCCTATATACAGGCGAACCTATTTATGAAATTATCGCCATAGGGGCTTCGATTGGTGGTCCCAGGGCATTGAAGACAATTCTCTCTCAATTACAAGCTGATTTCCCTATTCCTATTGTTATTGTGCAACATATGAGTAGTGGTTTTATTCGAGGGTTTGCACAATGGCTTGCAGAAAATGTGGATCTTACTGTTAAAAATGCAGAAAACTATGAAGTCTTAAAAGCAGGGACCGTTTACATAGCTCCTGAACAGAAACATATGGAGATCGATCGAGCTCAGAAAAACTTAATGTGCAAATTAGTCGATGCTCCTCCCGTTTCTGGTTTTTGTCCTTCAATTACACGATTATTTCAATCAATTGCCAAAGTTTCAGGAGAAAAAGCCATTGGGATGCTTTTAACAGGAATGAGTGATGATGGAGCAACAGGATTATTGGAATTAAAACTGGCCAATGGACGCACCTTGATTCAAGACAAAGAAAGCTCTGTCGTTTTCGGCATGAGTGCTGTAGCACAATCATTAGATGCCGTAGAAAAAGTTATTGAATTAGAACATATTGCGGGCTATTTAACAAAAATTTGTACTCTTAAAAGCGAGTGATTTTTTATGGAAAAAGAAAATCCATTGATTTTAGTTGTTGATGATAGTGCGACTATGCGTTTAATTACCTGCGATGCATTAATGAAAGTAGGCTTTAATGTCATTCAAGCTGAAAATGGTGAGCACGCTTTATCATTACTTACAACCTCTAAACCCGATGCTGTTTTGTTAGATGTAGAAATGCCCGGTTTAAATGGTTTTCAAGTATGCGCTGAAATTCGAAAATTACCTGACTGGCATTATCTTCCAATCATGATAGTCACGGGTTTAGAAGATTATGAATCAATTAATCTTGCATTCCAAGCGGGTGCTACAGATTTTACAACAAAGCCTATTAACCCTACTTTACTTGGTTATCGTGTCCGTTACATGGTTCGAACCAATTCTTACTTTCAAGAATTGCAAATCGCTGAACAAAAAGTTAGGGCCTTAAATAACGAATTACTTGATAAGCTACTTCAAATTCAACAAAACGCTATTGCTGTAGCTCGTTTTGTGCCTCAAGATTTCCTTAAGGTACTGAATCGAAAAAATATTGCGGATATCAAATTAGGCGATTGTGTCGAAAAAGTCATGACGGTTCTTTTTTTAGACATTAAGTCTTTTACCTCAATTGCTGAACAGCTTTCCCCAGTTGAAATTTTTAATCTAATTAATACATTGATGAGTTATATGGAGCCCGTAATCCTAAGAAACTCTGGTGTTATTGATAAGTATATTGGCGATGCCATAATGGCATTATTCAACAATGCAGATGATGCCATTATGGCTGCATCGGAAATGTTAACCGCTCTAGACCATTTTAACGCCCCTCGAATACACAACCATCTTGAACCAATACATGTAGGCATTGGCATCAATACGGGTAATCTGATTTTGGGCACAGTTGGATTTGAAGAGCGTATGGATTGTAGTGTTATTAGCGACGCGGTCAACATCGCCTCAAGACTAGAAAATTTAACTCGAATTTTTGATATTGAGCTCTTAATTAGCGAAAAAACTTTTATACAATTACAATACAAAGAACGATATAACTTTCGTTTTTTAGGTTTAACTAAAGTAAAAGGCAAAAACCTACCCATAAAAATTTATGAAATTTTTAACCATAATTCACCGGCACAAATTCAGTTAAAAAATGACTCTGCTGCTGTTTTTGCTACCGCTTTAAGCCATTATGAAGCAAAAAAATTTAAGGAAGCTTTAGACCTTTTTAAAAAGATACTCTCTATTAATCCTCAAGACTCATCTGCAAGCTATTTTCTAGAGCAATGTAAGGAAAAAATAAACTAAAAAAAGGAAATAGCGTTTCACACTATGGTGCAATCACTTACATTATGTATTGAACCCCATAGCTCATGGAATTTTTTAAAGTTTCGACACTCATCCAAGGTTAAGACATTTATATCAATTCCAGGAGGCAATATACTTTTCCAGTTCATTTTTATCACTTTTAAAAAAATTCTAATGCAGGCCCATAACTACAAACCAACATTTTGATTAATGCAACGGTAATATACTGACCGACTTACTTTCATTGTTTCACAAATTTTCTTCACAGACATTTTTCCTGTCTGATGGAACGCCCGGATTGCATCAGCCCGCTCATCAGTTAATGCTTTTGGCCTGCCTCCTTTTCTACCTTGTTGTTTTGCTGAATCCAGTCCTGCCTTAACCCGTTCACGAATTAATTCTCGTTCCATCTCAGAAAATGCTGCACAAATATTAAAAAGTAGCATCCCCATATGCGCGAAGTATCTAAGTTATTCTCAAGCGATACAAATTCAATGCCTTTCTCTTTGAAATTATTAATAAGCTCCACTAATTGCATCATACGCCGCCCAAGTTTATCTAAACGTACAACACATAAAGTATCGCCACGACGTCAGTGATTTTTCGGATAGGCTCTAACATTCATAGGTCAGTTTCCTTTTTTAGATGTTTCTTTCGCAAGCACACCTTACAAAAATGGAAACTGATTTCTCTATAAATCAAATAGTTAATCCTAAAAAACTCTTTTTTGTACAGCTTAAGTAAGTGCAATTGGGCTGATAAGTCCAATTGCACTTCACTACTTTGACGGAGTAGCTTGACCATTTTCGTTGGATAGTTCATCTAAATTCAATTCATTCTTAACGGCATTTAGCCTGGACTTGAAAAATCCTACGGCACCCAAGCTTATACCGGAAATCACCGCAGCGCTCCCTGTTGCTGCAACAGCAATTGCTACAGCTCCTGTCATAGCGGTGATAACACCGCCAATTCCCAGTGTGCCGACAGTAAGCGCCGCCAGCCCAGCCACAAGCAAAATTCCTGCGGCTATTTTTGCTTCTTTGCTAGTGAAAATAGCTAGAAAAAAGTCTGCTGATATGGGTGATGATTTTTTGGTTTTCCCTGCAATACTGTTTAAATCCATTTCCCCATTCCCAGTAGACCTATTAAGTTCTTCATATTGTTGAAGCAATAAACTCAAGGTATCCGCGATATCACTATCATAATTATCTTGCTCTGTCTTTTGCGTAAATCTATTTATAACTGCACCAAGTAATTTATCATATTCTCGTTGTGCATTAGTTTTTTCTTCTAAATTACTAAGCTGGTAAATCCTTATTTGTAACTCCCTCAATGCGTCCAATCGATAACGCTCCTCAGCTGGAGCTATAAGTACCACATCTATAAACCGACTTAGCTCTCGTCTATTGCTAAAAACACCTTGATATTTACTTATATAATTCTTCTTTTCCAACAATAGAGTAGCATCATTTTTTTCTTTTATTTCGTTAATAAGATATTCAAAACAGACATTATAAAACCGAGCAGTGACATCTTTTTCGTCAGATCGACGGCCATCAATTCTTTCATTTTCAGATAAAAAGCTGTTATAAAATTGTTGAGTAATCATTTTAAATTTAGAAGAAATAATGGCATGCGAAGAGCCAAATGCAGAGCTCTTAGATATTCTATCAAATATGTCTTGAATTGTAGCAAGGGCCGCTTTTTTTTCATCACTTACATTATTAAAAGAGTCTTTTAATAATGTTTTTTCTTCTGTAGTTAATTTGCTATCCATGCCGTTTTTACCCCAGCTATTAATCATCTCTAAAAAAGATAATAATGATTTTTCATCTGAATTTGGCAGTGGAATATTATTTATTATTTCTTCTATTGCATAATAACTTTTAGAGGGAAAACCACTTGTAAAAATCTGTGTATTACGTTGGATATCCTCAAAAATTAAACCAGCAGTTTTACCAGGATATTTGATTGAATTTGGCGTTGAATTTATCAATCTTGTTAAAAAATTGTAGACCTTATCAAGAGCATCTTCTTGATTAAGTGACTTAATGGCAAAGCCGTCAATTATCTCTATGTTTTTATTCTCACTCCTAACTTTTTCTAACCACAGATTAAATTCGTCATAAGTCATGATTCTCTCCAATAAATTTAGCTTCTATTAGCCAGTTTATTTAAGAAAACTTAACTACCTCTTAGTAAAAAATCTCTAATATCTATAGGATATAAAAATTTGGAATAACTCTGATTTTTATTGGTTTATTGGATACCTGATAAAATTGACGTGGTCTAATAGATTTTGACACCCCAGTTAAGAGTTAATGTACTTAACTGGAGAAGATAATGGCAGTAAGAAAGAAGTATTCAAAAGAATTTAAACTTGATGCAGTTAGTCTTGTATTAGATCAAGGCTATGGTTGCACAGAGGCAGCTAAAAGTTTAGGGGTTCATCAAGCTTTTCTTAGTCGCTGGATTAGAGAACACCAAGAACCTGATAGTGAGGCATTTCGAGGCAACGGAAAGCTGAGTGCAGAGCAAGCAGAAATTCGCCAGTTAAAAGAAGAAAATAAACGCCTAAAGATGGAGAAAGAAATATTAAAAAACAACCGAAAGACACAATCTTGCCCTGTTAAATAGAAACTCCACTGCATTTTTTCTCTATACTCTTATTCCCCAAAGAGAGCGACCGTCCGCCTATTGGTGGCTATTACCCCGTTAAAAAACATGGTCCAGGGCGTACTGCGTACCCGGCATTGAAGGCACTAAGTGACCCTGTTTAGGAAGGTGATTTTTATTTGCTACCCCGCTCTTTGGCTGATTTAATTTTAGAGAAATAGAATGGCTATTAATAAACAATCTGATATGCCTGTTGTCCATCCAAATGCTGCAGGTATCGGATCAAAATTTCATGTAGTAGCAGTGAGCGGTAACAAATCAAAAGAACCGGTACGTACTTTTCAAAGTTTTACAACAGATCTTCATGAAATGGCAAACATGTAGTTTCAGATTAATCGCTGAATGCAGAAATGATATGTCGCGTTGGCCTACCAGCAAGCATTTTACATCCTGGGGCAAATTATTATGAAGAACGCTATCAAATATCAAAAAAAGCAGCTGCTCTGGGATATATCTTAAAGGAAAATCCCAACCCTAAGTAAAATGAGTTTCTTAGGAAGGCGGCGGTCTTCTTTGCTCAGGAAACGAAGTAAAATATTCGTTTATTGCCCAACACAAGAAGACCTGGCCTGTTGGCGTATAAGTGCTAAGTAAGGAACTGTTTATATACAGCAGTATAAAGATAACAATCCCTAGGCTGGGCTGGTTAAGCCCAGCTCTTTTTTTGAACCACTAACCCGCTTTAATTTGATCGACAACATTTTGATTAAGATGAGTTACGATTAAACTAATTAATTTTACTGCTTGATCATAATCACGCTTATCAAATACACCCGCTTGTTGATGTGCATATCGAATTGGTACTCCAATATTAATACTCGGAACCCCTGAACCTGAACCTTGTACTTTAGATCCATCTTGTCCATAACCTACTTCAGACTCCAATTGTACTGGAATGTTATTTTTTTTAGCCAAATCTAATATCCAACTCAACAACTCTTGGTGGGGAATCATGGAACGGTCATAAACAAATAATGTAGGTCCTTTCCCTAAGACAATCTTACCTTTACGAGCAGCAATCAACGCAGGGTAATCATCAGCAATACCCACTTCAACATTAATGGTCACATCGGGATGGGTGCTGTTAAAAACTGTGCTGGCTCCTCGCAACCCAACCTCTTCTTGTACTGTTGCTGCTGTGAAAAGTTGATTGGGCTGTTCCTGATTTTTGATGGATTCCAGAACATCTCCAATCAAAGCTAAGCCTAATCGATCATCAAGTGCTTTTGCTAAATAACGATTTTCGCTTAAAGGACTAAATTGACTCGCTGGAGTCACTTGTAATCCTGGTCGCACATTAAATTGAGCTTCCGCTTGCTCTTTTGTTTCAGCACCAATATCAAGAAAAATTGCATTAACCGCAGGTAATTTATTTTTTTTGGTCTCTTCAAGAAGATGGGTTGAGTCCATTCCAGAATAAGCAAGAATAGGACCTTTAGGAGTAGAAACAGTCCAGCGTTGTGCAAAAATAACCGAAGCAGGGATCCCACCTAGGGGAATAATTTTTAAAAACCCATCAGGAGTGATCGATTCAACCATATACCCTACTTCATCCATATGAGCCATCAAGAGAACATGAGGACCTTTCGCATTGTCTTTATATCGTCCAATTAAATTACCCATACCATCTACAGCAACGTGACTCATTGATTGTTGCCATTGTTGCTTTACTGCATCACGAACAGATTTTTCAAACCCAGAGGCGCCTGCCAAATCAGTTAATTTTGCCAAAGAGTTTTGATCAGCGATAATACAAGAAGACCCCATCATCATGAAACTCATCATGACTGCTTTTAATTTTTTCATCATCAATATCCTTATTTAACGTCAGTTTGCTATAAAAAATAAAGTAATTTTTTATAGCGAATAGTTTTTATTTGGAATGTTATTTAACCCAAATTATTGCGTGATTATTCTACTATAGTAACCGCCTATCATTTAGGCTATTATTGTTTTTTTTATTTTTGAGCCATTTTTTGCTATGAAAACTGCCATTGTCATTCCTGCTCGTTATGCTTCAACCCGATTACCAGGAAAACCTTTGGTAATGATTCATGGACAAACTATGCTGCAACGTGTTGTGCGTTTGTCGCTCGCTGCTACTGAAGGACTAAAAAATGCTTTGGTAATCGTCGCAACTGATGATGAGCGAATTGTTCGGCATTGCACTGAAATTGGCGTTGCCTCTGTGATGACTTCTCCAGAAGCCCCCAGTGGCACTGATCGTGTTGCTGAAGCAATACACCAAATGGCCAGCAAACCTGATTTTATTTTAAATATGCAAGGAGATGCGCCGCTAACACCCCCCGATTTCTTACGCGCGATGATCGATGCTTTTGCTACCTCTCCCTGCGATGCAGTAACTCCGGTGACCCAATTAACCTGGACACAACTCGATGATCTACGCCAAAATAAACAGGTAACTCCTTTTAGTGGTACTACCGCTGTTTTCGATGAACAAACTGGTAACGCCTTTTGGTTTAGCAAAAGTATAATTCCTGCGGTGCGTAAAGAAGAGGAGCTACGCCAAAAAAGCGACAAAAGCCCTATATTTCGTCATATTGGTTTATATGGATATTCACTCAATATGTTGGAAAAATACATTAGTTTACCCGAAAGCAAATTTGAAAAATTAGAAGGATTAGAGCAATTGCGTCTATTAGAAAATGGGTACACTATTCGCTGTGTTCCTGTGGATTATAAAAACAGAGCAAGCATGTCCGGGATTGATAGCCCACAAGATATCATTCGTGCAGAAGCATTGATCGCCAGATATGGTGAATTATTCTCCTCCTCGTCCATTCAATCGCAAGAGACTCTATAATATGACTACACGATTACTTGTTGCACGTCATGGTAATACTTTTGCTCCTGGTGACGTGATTCGAAGAGTAGGAACCACTGATTTACCCCTAGTGGATAGTGGTTTACATCAGGGACGGTTACTGGGTAACTATTTGAAACAAAATCATCTCATTCCTGATGTACTTTTTACTTCAAAACTAAAACGCGCCATCCAAACTGCAGAACAAGCACAAAATACTATGGGTACTGATTTACCTATTGAAACCTTATCTATTTTCAACGAAATCGATTATGGACCTGATGAAAACCAACCCGAAGAGCAAGTAGTAGCTCGAATTGGAAAAGAAGCGCTTCGCTTTTGGGAAGCCCAAGCCATAGTGCCCCAAGGTTGGAACGTTGATCCTGATACGCTCATTAAAAATTGGCTGAATTTTTCTATTCGTCTTCGTACAGAGTATACAGGAAAAACCTGTTTGATCATCACAAGTAATGGCATTGCCCGTTTTTTACCTTATTTGACAGGTAATTTTGAAGCATTTAGTGGGCAATATGGAATTAAAATTGCTACAGGAGCATTATGCATCTTTGAGAATAAAGAGCATTCTGAACTATGGGATTGTATTGCGTGGAATGTGAAACCCCAAACTATCATAGGGTAAACACGAAAAGTAACTCCGTCTTAAGAATTCCTTAATATTGTTTATTTAAAATGCCATGATGTTTTTTTAATAAACAATATTATGCCTGTATATTCCATTGAATCTCCTGTAGTTCTATTTAATCATGATCAATATGGCACACGATTATTATTCCAACAGGGTGAAGCAAATCCAAGAAATCAATTAGGTAAAAATGGTGTTACCGTGCATCATTGGTTCAGCGCACTATTCTATAAAACAATAACTATTGAAGCTACCTTAATTGATACGCAGGGTAGACACCAAAATCAACGTTTTATAATCAATAAAAGCAGCTTGATAAAATATATCGGTTCCAGTGCTTCAAATGCAGACAGTGATGAAGTACTTATCAGAAAATTGCATGAAAAAATGTATCACTCCTCCTTAAATCGGCCTACTGAGCAAGATAAGTTACGCCAGAAACAAGCAGGCGATCATTTGCGCCATGCTGGTGAATACAACCACATCAAAATGAAATATTCGCTTTGGGATAACTTAGTAGGAAAATTTTTAAGTTGGCTTTTTCAAAAGACTCTAGCCAGTTTTAATTTTTTTAAAGCCCGATTTTTAATAGTACGTACGGAAAAAAATTTATTTGAAGCCGGTGAAGTTTTAGCAAAAACTCGTTTTCATGAAGCTTATACAGCAGTTCCTGCTTATAAACACCATATTACCCGTTTCCAAGGCAAACCAGTAGATCATACGACCTTGCGTGATATACCAATAACTACTAAAGACAATTACATCAAGTATCAAAAATTTGATGCAGATACCCACTTTTATGGTAAGTATCCTGTATTTGCTAAAGTAGATACGTCTACCGGTACTACGGGCAAGCCTACTGCGTGGGTACGAGGTGAGCGAGAACTAAACTCCGTTAAAAAGACTTTAGAATTGGCTGAAAAAGCACAATTTGGCAACCGTAGAGTCGCTTTTATTAATGCTTTTGCACTGGGTCCATGGGCAACTGGATTAACTGCTTACGAGCTTATGCGAAATACGGGGAGTGTTTTTGCTACAGGGGCTGATAAAGAAAAGATTCTTGATGAGTTATTACGTATTAAACACTATGAAACACATCAACTTGAACTGGAAATAGCGCAATTATGTGAAAAAAATCCAAGTAGTACTCCAGAAGATATCCTAGTAATCAGTAAATTTGTTGATAACAGTTTAAAAAATGCCTTAAAGCATCGGCATACCTCGTTTGATGCCATTTTAGCACAACAAATATCCTCCTTAGATAAAAAAGAGAAACACTTAATTGAACGCTATAAAAGTCATATTGTGGCAATTGCTAAAAAGCTCAATCAGGAAAAAGTACAAATACTGCTTACTGGTTATCCTCCCTTTCTCAAAGACTTAGCGACGTACATTAGAGCCAAAGGCCATCATTTAAGTGATTTCTCTGTTATTGGTATCGTTGGTGGTCAAGCAAATTCAGAAGCAATGCGTGACTCGCTTATTAGAGATGGGTTTAACCATATTTACTCTTCTTATGGGGCGTCTGATTTAGATGTCAATTTAGGTGAAGAAACAGACGATGAAATTATTATACGTAAGGCAATAGAACAAAATCCCGGATTAGCTCGTGAACTCTATGGGGTAAATAGAGGCTTACCGATGATATTTCACTTTGATCCGATGAATACTCATATAGAATGCGACAACCAAGAAGAAAACAAAGACAGTTTAATATTTACTTGTACACGTGACGATCGCTCTTCACCAAGAATTAGATACAATTTAGGAGATAAAGGAAGAGTTTATGCAGCTAGCGATGTACAAGCATTATTGGCTAAATATGGAATATTTCATCAACCCCGCTCTCCTCTTCCCCTAATGTTTATTTGGGGACGTGATTCAACCGTAGTATTTAATGGCGCTAATTTAGCATTTACTGAGCTAGAGCGAGCACTAACGAACATTGATACCGAAGGACAAATTCTTAAAAAAGCATTTTATAGTTATCAAGATAGGGAAGGAAATGATCAATTGGAGTTTTGGTTAGAGTTGGAAGAAGGTGTTGAATTATTTGATAAAGAAACAATGCAGTGCTATGCAAAAAAACTTATTTCTCAACTGGTCAATATCAATCAAGATTTTCGTTATCAAATTGAGCACCTGAGTGATGGTGCTGCATTGCCAATGGTTCGTTTCTTTAAGCGAGGCCAAAGCCCCATTAGTGAAGCAGAAGGACACCGAAAACAAGTATTGGTGTTCCAAAAAGAAAATTTACCGGAAAACTATCGCTTCCCAGAAGAAGATATTTGTCGTGGGGTGAAAGTACCGATGAGCCGTGCTTTATTAACTGCCGAGCAAGGAGAAACCACTGATTTAGCATTTCAGTGTCTATAAATTCAAGGGGATAATTAATGAGTAAAAAAATTTGGCGCGAACTATTAGAATACGGTCGATGGGCTCCATCACCTCATAATACCCAACCCTGGTTATTTAAGTTTGATGATAATAATCCAGAAAGTATTACTTTGCTCTATGATCCTAAACGTTTAATCCCAGGAACAAATCCAACGGGTAGTTTTATGCAGGTTGGATTTGGCATCCTCAATGAAACTTTATCTATTGCTGCTGCACCACTGGGTTTTGATATTGAAGTTCAATATAAGGTGGATCAATTAGATGCCAACAAAATAGGGCCGCAACCTTTAGCCCGTTTAACTCTTATTCCTCGTAAAAAAGAAGAGAAATTAAATAGACAGCTTATTTTGGATCGTAGAACATCACGATTACCCTACAATGGACAACCCATTCAATTAGAATTACTCCAAGAGCTTGCTGCTATTGCTAAAGAATATAATCATCTTTTTGAATTTTCTAACGATAAAGCAGAAGTAAATTGGGTAGTTCGTCTCAATGCAAATACGATGTTTGCCGACATGCGCGAGGTTGTGGCACGTAATGAAGTGGGTTCTTGGATGCGTTTTAGCCGAGAAAGTGCTGAAAAAAAAGCGGATGGTCTTGCGGCATATGCCATGCAGATTCCTGGTGTTGTGATGTGGCTTTTTGTGCACGCTAATTGGATATTTAATATTCCTGGGGTTTATCAATTGGTGCGTTGGATTTATGAGCGAACAATGCAAGGAACCGCTACAGTTGCTTGGATTTCTGGGCCATTTGATAAGCCTACTGATTGGGAAAAAGCAGGCCATATGATGGCTAGAATATGGCTAACCATGACTAAGTATGGCGTGTATTTACATCCTTTTGGTAGTGTTATTACGAATCATGAGGCACATAAAGAGATGGATGCGCACTTCAAAAATGATTCGCGTGAACATGATTTATGGATGCTTGTTCGTTTAGGTTATGGCGATACTCCTCCACAAGCACAAAGATTACCTTTAGAGCAGATGATTATTGAAGAGAAACCTGAGATGAATCAACAAGCACATCAACGTAGTTTCTTTCATACAAAACATCCTGACTCTTCAGAACAGCAGCAAGAAGTATTTAATTATTCGTGCTCCTAATCAACGTGAGTTCGACATAAAAGACATAAAATGCCTTTTATGTCGCTTCGAGCTACTCAGACAATAACTCCTTAAATATCATCAAAGTATTGTTTTAACGTTTGCTGTACATCCAAATTAAGTTTGCCCGTATTTGGATCTATAGCACTTACCGTATCGCCAAGATAACCAATTGCCCAGAAAAAGAGGTTATTTGTTTCCATATTATCTTGTAAATAAGGCATTAATGAATTTGTAAAAAATGCTTTTCCTTGAGCAGTTTTCCAAGATGCCTCACCCAGTACAACAGGATAACCTGCTTTATATAAAAAGCCCCATGACCAATCAAAACGTAATTGACTCGGCATACCCGGTGCAGTTTCCCAGCCAGCAACTTCTGCAGGATATACATGAGGGGAAAAGACTAAATGACTATTTTGAGCTTGCTCATCACCCATTAACCAGTCTAAAGCAGATTGATTTATTCCTTGTTGAATTAACTGATCTTTCAATTTCACCGCATCAAAAACAGCAACTCCATTTTGGGCCAATCGTTCATTAAGTAACGGTTTAAAATCTTCGCCCCAATTGCCTTTGAAAAATACTCGCTCAAGTGTACCGCATAAAGAAGGATCTGAAGAATGACTATAACCATTATCATCAATCACTTGTGATTTAGGGACACAAATAACAGGATTATTTGAGTCATCATTGCCTGAATCTGGACCTTCTACAAACAACAATAAATCAGGATTATTTTTTTGTACCGCATTTGCAGCAGTTGCTATGACTTTTGTCCACGGAACTTGAGAATCATGTGTTTTAAACCAATTCAAACGATAAGGCTCATTGAAAATATCAATGCCCAGAACATTATCTAATTGACGCTCTTTAATTTCTTGAGCTAATAAAGCAATATCTTGTTCGTATTTACTCATGTCATAAACAGTTCCATCACGCATTGCATCGCCATATCCCTGACGGTGATGGATATCAATCATTACTTTGACATTATTCTTTTTTAATTCTTGTAAGACAATCCAAAAAGCCTGTTTTGGGCTAACTGCTTTTTCACATCCACTTCCATTACTCTGCCAGGTTTTACAAAAAATGCCATTACCTGCACTTGGTAGGGCTTTATCCGAAAGCCATTTATTCAAATCTACTTCACGTTGATCATCATAAAGCACTTCAGGTTGAATCGGTAATCGTATGGTTTTAAAAGATACAGCTGAGCTTTTATCAACACCTGAATCAGGAAATTCCCAGGGTTTGCTGATTAAATCCATCATGCCGTAAGCTCTAGGGTTGGATTGAAGTGATGGAATAGCATAAAAGGGATTGCTTTGTAACCCTTGAAACACATTAGTGTCTTGAAACCCAGACCATGATAATCCATCTATATGAACAATTTGGCCTTTTTCATCATATATTTTACTCTCTCGAGTTTGGTAGGAATTTGCATCCAATGCAAGTATTAATAAGGAACAACAGCCTAATACTTTCATTTTTTTCATTCAAGAAACCTCCAAATTAAAGTATAAACAAACACAAATGCGCGTAATTTAATCATTAAAGTGTTATTTTGTACAAATAAATTGGCTGATTTTGCTAAAACTTAACAAAAAAGCAACATAATTTACTTTATTTAAACAAATAAGGAGGCCATTAGGATGATAGGACGCATCTTATACATCCCAACTAATAAACCGCTCACTGAAATTGAATAGAACGATAATGAATCAACCGATATGGGCAAAACGGCGATCATTTTCATAAATTGATTGTTTCACCAATTCATCCATATCTGCACTGGGCTCACAAGACTGATAAGCTGTTTTTAATGGAGAAATGTCTACTGTTGTTTGAGACACATCGTTTTGCAAATACCCATCGAGATTTCTAAAAGTAAGATATTTATCGATAGCAAACTCGTGACATTGTGCCATAGTTTCATCTTGGCATATTGAAAACTTAATTAAATGTTCTGCATGAAAAGGCTCTTGGCTTTTTGAAAAAACATAGTGCAGATCATACAGCAAACTATCAGCACCAGCACAAAAATAATAGCCTGATTGAAATTTATTGTTTTTAAATACATCACTTCGAATATATCGGCCTTCTCCAGGTTGTAACCCTGAAAGAGTCACAGTATGAGCTGTTATTTCCTTAGGATCATTAGCAAAAGCCAAACCGGTTACAACAAAAGCTAATAGGATCGTGGTTACTTTCATCATTCTGTTTTAGCTCCTAAATGTGAAATAAACATTCCTTGCCATGTTTAATTATCCTTAAACGATACCAAGGAACAAGGAAAATTAAGAAACATTGTGACAATCTCATTATCTAACGTTCTAAATAAAATCAGTTCGATATAAAAAATCATTTTATTTTTTGTATCGAACTCACGTTATCTACATCTTCTGCGCAAAGTAGATGTATGGAGATAAATTATCAACAGCCCTTAATAATTGATAACTCTAACAAATTTTTTAGCACTAATGAATTTCAGCACAAGATTATACCCTATTTCATACGATTAGTGTAAAAAATTATAAATTAATTCGTATTTTGATCTAAATAAAACTGACAATAGAATTAAAAATAAACTCTTTATTTAAAAAACAAGCTTTGAATCTAAAAATAACCAATTGATTTCATACTAAAAGAACTTTTCTATTAAAAAAAAATAAGTTATAACATCCTTACCATAGCTTATGGATTTGATAAGTAACTAGGGTGTGGCAGCATGATGCTGAAAAATATTTTTTCATGGAGTGAGAAAATGAACAGTAAAGTATTTTCGCAACGTTTCAATCGCGAATTAGCTTCTTTAGGGTTCCCAGAAGAGTTAACTGAAAAGACAAAAGCAGTATCTAAAGTGTTTGGTGTTTCACGTCATTTAGCAAACTCCCTCATTTTTGGTCATATACTTCCAGGAGTTGAGCAGCTCAACAAAATCGCTGAAATTTTGGAGGTTTGTCCTCAATGGTTAGGCGGAGCTAGTGACCGAAAAAGATCCTATCTAAACCGTGAGACAGCAGATAGTATTTCCTAGTGGAGTAACATAGTAACTAGAGTATTTTTACATCCATTAACTCTGCGTCATTTGAGATAACTATTGAAATTATTATATACTAAAAAGAACCGCTGTATCTGATCATTATGATAAGATACAGCAAATTGCTAATACCTCTTTAAATGCTTTGAGTTCGCGGATTATAACCATTATGGAATGCTTAAGTTTTTGTATTGCTAAGTCAATTGATTTAACACGCGTAGATAACTATTTTAAAAACTCTTCTGTTGAATTTACTTCGATGAAGACTCGCGATGTTCTGAAGCTAAATTCTAATCATAATAAAAATCATACTGTATTTATTTTTAAAAATGGCACGGTAGTTTCTTGGGGTGTCAAACGTTATCAAATTAATGATTATTTAAATATTGTTAAAAGTCTCGTTGATAAACCAGTAACTCTTTTGGTGCATGATGAATTTCATTATCAATACGATGATAAAACCACCATAGAACCCCATGATTTTTTTGATGTCGATTGTTTAACTATTGAAGATGACAGTGATGAGTTAAAGCTAAGTCTGTCTTATGGATTTTCACAATCAGCTAAGTTGCAATATTTTGAAACAATTATTGAAGTACTGATTGAGAAATACAATCCCATGATTCAAACACTTTCACTGACTGGTGAGATGAAAATTAGCCGCACCCAAATCCAACAAATTATTGGTGAAATTCTTGGTGCCAAAAGTGAGATGAATTTAATTAGTAATTTCCTTTACCACCCAAAATATTTTTGGCAACATCCAACTTTAGAAGAGCATTTTACGATGCTTGAACGATACTTACATATACAAAGACGCGTCAACGCCATTAACCATCGTCTTGATACATTAAACGAAATCTTTGATATGTTTAATAACTATTTAGATAATCGACATGGTCATAATTTAGAAATAATCATTATTATTTTGATTGCTTTAGAAATTATGATTGCTGTTCTAAACTGGCATTTTTAACCTAGAAATGCAGTTGGATTCGAGCAATAGAATTCAACTTCTTTTTCTAGGTTTAATCAATTAATAAGAGCAAATTTCATTAAAACCAGCTATTCTTAACCAAAAGGGCTATACGATTAATAAAATTATGCTGAGCAATACAAATCAACTTAATGAAGATCAATTTAAAGATCTGGAAGAATTAAAAGCCATTTGTAAAAAAAACGATGGTAGCGTACCTAATTTATATACTCACTTATTAACCCAAAAAAGAAACTTTCCAACCATTCTGTTACACTATGAAAATCAGAAATTGGTCGGTTTCTTGAGTGTTTATTTTTTTTATGAAGATGCCGTTGAAGTTTCACTGCTTGTTCATCCTTCTTTTCGCCGCCAAGGCATCGCCAAAAAATTACTGCAAAATATTCTACCTCTTGTCAAGGAGCATAATTTTCTCAATTTAATTTTTTCAAGCCCTTCCCATTTAAATAATCACTGGTTACCCGATCTTGGGTATTCCTATATGCACAGTGAATACTATATGGAACGAAATGATTTAAATCCTTTACTTGATTATAAAAAGAATTTAACTTATCGTACAGCAACAGTTAACGATATTCCTTTTCTTTGTGTTCTGGACGAAGCCTGCTTTTTTAAAACACAAACAGAATTAATTCCACGTTTCCAGCACATACTCAGTGATAGAAATTATCAAATAGTACTCGCTTTTGAAGATAACCATCTTGTAGGTAAAGCCCATTTACGTTGGCAAAAACATGGAGCAACGCTTTCTGATATTGCAGTATTACCCATCAGACAAGGTAAAGGCTTGGGAACCGCTTTAATAGCGCACTGTATTAATTTTGCTTTAAGTGAAGGGAAACCGCATCTTAATCTCGATGTGGAAACACATAATCAGAAAGCGCTTAATCTCTACTCTCGTCTGGGTTTTCTAACTCAAAATGCATGTGATTATTGGGAAATAGATCTTTACCAATTGGAAAAGCTCATTAAACCAAAACAGGGCAATAAAAGCGTATAAGTCCTAGGCAGTAAACCTAAGATAGATATAAAATAAAGTGATTTTTTATATCCAACTGTTTTTATTTTAAAACGTTAATTAACTTCTTGCTCGTCGTGAAATCGCTTATTGATAAATTCAGCTTCTTTAGCACACTCTCAATATCTTCTTTTCTAGAAGGAAAAGGCTTGTCACAAAGGTTAACTCGAGCATGATTCCAGCAATAATGGAGTCTTAAAAATATATGTTTACTCAATATAGAACTTGACAAAATTTAAACCTCACCTTTAGTATTGAGCTGAAAAAATGGAACAATTCAATTCCAATTCATTTTTATACATATATTTAAGAAAAGATTGCTGTTGATAAACACTAAAGGATCATTAATGAAAAAAAGGGTCGTAATAACCGGTATGGAAATAACCTCTTCCATAGGAACTGGACTCAGCAAATTCTGGGAAGCAGCAAGTCAAGGGCAATGCGGAATAAAACGCATTCAATGCTATGATCCATCTCTTTACCCAACCCAAATAGCAGGTGAAATAACAGACTTTTCATTAGAACATCTTCCCGAATTGAATAAAAACAAACGCTACGTACGTGTGGCCCAATTTGCACTGTATTGTACCCATAATGCACTCTTACAATCTGGACTTACTGAGCATGAATTACGCGGAGCAGGAACATACATAGGCACAGGAATGGGAGGATATCCTGAATCAGAAACCAGTTATAAGATGTTTTTCTCTAATAACTGGAAAAAAATGCAGCCTTTAACTGTAATTAGAGGCATGCCGAATTCCGTTGCAAATTTTATTGCTATTGCATTTGGTATTGGTGGGCCTAACTCTACAATTTCAAATGCGTGTGTTTCATCAGCTGATGCTATAGGCACCGCCTACCAACAAATCGCTCAAGGTATCATTTCTACAGCTATTTGTGGTGGAACCGAAGCCCCACTTTGGGAGTCTATGATGTCCGCTTGGTGCAAGTTAAGGGTGATGTCTGTTAACAACGAAAATCCAACAAAAGCCTGCCGTCCATTTGATCTGAATCGTGAAGGAATGGTTATGGCAGAAGGAGCTGGAATTTTAGTTCTTGAAGAATTAAGTCAAGCACAAGCCCGAGGAGCGCCTATTTTTGCAGAAATCATTGGCTTTGGTGCCAGTTGTGATGCCTTTCATATCACTGCTCCTTCTTCGGAAGGACAACAGCGTGCGATACAAGCAGCCTTAGATAATGCCAAAGTATCACCTCAAGACATTCAGTACATAAAAGCCCATGGTACTGGAACTGCGTTAAATGATGAAACTGAAACCCAAACCATTAAATCAATATTTAAAGATAGAGCCTATGAAATTCCAATCACTGCCCAAAAAGCAATGATAGGTCATTCTATAGGTGCTTCTGGAGTCATGGAAATTATTTCTTCCTGCTTAAGTCTACAACATAACTTATTATTACCAACAATCAACTTAGAAACACCTGATCCTGTTTGTGATCTCGATTATATTCCTCATCAAGCGCGTAAAAAATCCATCGATATTGCATTATCCAACCATTTTGCCTTTGGAGGTGCCAATGTCGCCTTAATTCTACGTAGATTTGTAAAATAATGGCTTAAAACATATAACTTAAACTAAATAACAATTCAGTAGTATATAAATGAGGCATACCTGGGCCTTGATTAAGAGTAGCTCCATCGCCGCCCAAATAACTTTTTCCCCAATCCGCAAACTCAACCCCCATGCCTACTTGCCAATGAGGGGTTAACATTTTTTGGATGCCGGCTCCAAGAGTATAAGAAAAAGCAACTATACTGGTGGTACTAAACCAATAGGTGGGATAAAGAACAGGATCTATGGTCGTAGGAATATAATCATGAGAATGGTTCCAACCCACACCAAAACTACCACTAAGATAAGGTTGTACTGTTTGAAACCCATTAGCGATGAGTTTACCTTTCATTTCTGCACGGACATGACTAATCCTATACTGATAGGTATAAACATTGGGAATACCATTGACATTAACCACTCCCGAAAGATAAGCATCACTCGCTGCCGCAACTCCAAGACCTAATTGTCCAATAATATTAGTTGCTCCAATAAAACGTTGTAACCCAAAAAAGAGCTCGCCCGTACCTAAAAAATCAGATTGTGAGTCAGCAATATAGTAATTAAACATGGGAGGGGGATAAGGATACAGATATTGATCTTTTCCAGGGTTAGACCAAGCTGGTCCTCCACTTATCGTAATAATCGATGACCATACTTGAGGTATTACGGGAGCATATGGGTCTATGGCAAAAACATTTACAGCAAATAAAGCACAAAACACTAAAACTATTCGTTCTTTAAACATACCTATCCTTTTGATTTTTAACCATGAAGTCCAAATGCAATCAGATTAATTTTATACAGTATTTGGAGCCAATTTTCTACACTTCACTTATTCTGCGGTAAAATTCAAAGAGATAAAATCAAATTGTCAAAACGTGGCATTGGCGGTTTCTTGGGTATATAATCAGCTATTTTACAAAAAGGCCAACAAATGAGTTATTCACTATCTGATATAGCGAATAAGGTGCATGGGGTAGTCATTGGTGATGACTCAATAAAAGTTTCTTTCCTATCGCCTATCGATGAAATTACCCCTGGAAGCTTAGTATTTGCTGATAGTATTGAAAATGTAAAAAAAGCTGAGGCATCACAAGCCGCAGCTATACTTGTAAATCAACAGGTTTCGATTTCCAATAAACCATTGATACAGGTAAAACATCCATTCAATGCATTTATGACGTTGATCCAACAATTTAATCCCCCCCCAAAAATCATTCCAAATATTCATCCTTCTGCCGTTATTGGAGAAGGCGTACGATTAGGGAATGATGTATTTATAGGCCCCTATGTGGTGATTGAAGCAGGAAGTATTATAGGAAATCACTGTGTTTTGAAAAGTCATGTTCATGTTGGGCGGGAAGTGCTCATCGGTGACCATACCACCATTCATCCACATGTAACTCTCTATGATAAATGTCAAATTGGATCCAGAGTGACTATTCATGCCTCTACTGTTATTGGCTCTGATGGCTTTGGCTATACCTTTATTGATGGAAAACACCAAAAAGTCCCTCATGTTGGACATGTTATTATTAAAGATGATGTAGAAATTGGTGCAAATACCGCTATAGATCGAGCGACAATAGGTTCAACCGTTATAGGCGAAGGGACTAAAATTGACAATCTGGTTCAAGTAGCTCATTCGGTTAAATTAGGGAAACATAATATTCTTTGTGGATTTACTGGCATCGCTGGAAGCACTACTTCTGGCAATAATGTTATTTTTGCTGCAAATGTTGGAGTCAGTGACCATGTGCGCATTGATGATGGCGTAGTATTAGGAGCACGAACCGGCGTGCCGCCAAATAAGCACTTGAAAGAGGGGAATATTTATTTGGGAAACCCCGCTCGTCCTAAAGATCTTGCAATTCAACATGAGCTTGGCGTCAATCGAATTCCCTTAATGCGTAAAAACATTAAGGCGCTTTCAGAACAAGTTGATTTGTTAAAAAAACAACTGTTAGCCAGAGAAGAGGCAGAATAACTATGACATCCTCCCCATTGATTCTCATTGATGGCTCATCCTATTTTTTTCGTGCATTCCATGCACTTCCTCCTTTGACCAATTCAAAGGGACAGCCTACAGGAGCAATCTATGGGGTTGCAAATATGATTAAAAAACTCATTAAAGATTATCAGCCTGAAGAATTAGCTGTAGTCTTTGATGCAAAAGGAAAAACATTCAGAGATGAGTGGTATCCTGAGTACAAAGCACACAGACCCCCTATGCCCCAAGAACTTAGCTCACAATTCGCCCCCTTAATCGAGTTATTAGAAGCAATGGGAATTCCCATCTTAATTATTGAAGGTGTTGAAGCAGACGATGTAATCGGCACTTTAGCAACACAGGCTACTGAACAAGGCATTCCCGTTGTTATTTCTACGGGCGATAAAGATATGGCACAACTTGTCAACGAACATATTTCATTAATTAATACCATGAATAACTCAGCCATGGATATTGCAGGAGTCAAAGAAAAGTTTGGTATTATGCCCAATCAAATCATTGATTATTTAACACTCATTGGTGATAGTGTAGATAATGTTCCAGGGGTAACTAAATGCGGCCCCAAAACAGCAATTAAATGGCTTACAGAATATCAAACTCTTGATAATTTAATACAAAACGCGAGTCAAATCAGTGGTAAAATTGGTGACTATTTGCGTGAAAGTATATCTCAACTGTCTTTATCTAAAAAATTAGTTACGATTAAAACAGACGTCAGTTTACCCGTAGGATGGGGTGAATTAAAACCTAATCCGGTTAATAAACAACGGTTAATTGAATTAATCCGTGAATTAGAGTTCAAAAATTGGCTCAAAGAGCTCCTGAGTGAAGAAGAACCATTTGACAGCAACACAAAAGTAGTCAGCGTGTCATTTGAATTAATTACAACCAATCAACAATTCAATCATTGGTTAAACCAACTCGAACAATGTGAACTATTCTGCATCGATACAGAAACAACAGACATTGATATTATAATGGCAGAAATTGTAGGAATTTCTTTAGCAATCCAAGAAGGAAAAGCAGCCTATATTCCATTTACGCACACTGATGGTAGCCCTCAATTACTTCGTGAAGAAGTGTTAACTGCATTAAAACCCATTTTCGAAAACCCTGCAATAAAAAAAATCGGTCAAAATCTTAAATACGACTATGCTGTTTTGAAAAATCATAACATTACCTTAAAAGGAATTGCTTACGACACTATGTTAGAATCTTATGTGCTCAACAGCGGTGTAGGTCGTCATGATATGGATTCACTCGCTTTAAAATATTTAGGTCATAAAGCTATAAGCTATGAAGAAGTTGCAGGTAAAGGAGCGAAGCAACTTCGCTTTGATCAGATCCCTGTAGATAAGGCGGGGGCTTACGCTGCAGAAGATGCTGATATTACCTTGCAACTGCATAATAAGCTTTATCCTTTAATACCAGAGTCAGTGCAAAATGTCTTTCATAATATCGAAATGCCATTAGTGACGGTACTTGCAGATATGGAACGATTTGGAGTGCTTATAGATGCTATAACTTTAAAGCAACATGGAGAACGCTTAAAAGAACGCATCAAAGCATTAGAAGAAGAAGCATTACATCTAGCAGGAAAATCTTTTAATTTGAATTCACCCAAGCAATTACAAGAAATTCTTTTTGATTCACATAAACTGCCAGTTATTGCAAAAACTCCTACTGGACAACCTTCAACAGCAGAATCCGTCTTACAAGAGTTAGCCTATGATTATCGCCTTGCTGCTGTAATTCTTGAGTATCGGAGTTTAACCAAGTTAGTTTCTACATATATTGATGCATTACCTAAAAAAATTAACCCCAAGACAAATAGAGTGCATACCTCCTATAACCAAGCTGTCGCTGCTACAGGTAGACTTTCTTCAAGCGAACCCAATTTGCAAAACATTCCTATCCGCAGTGAAGAGGGAAGACTCATTCGCACCGCATTCATAGCCCCCCAAGACAGCCTTATTCTTGCAGCAGATTACTCACAGATTGAATTGAGAATCATGGCTCATTTGTCACAAGATGAGAATTTGCTCAAAGCATTTGCTCATGGCTGGGATATTCATGCCGCAACTGCTAGCGAAATTTTCCAAATCCCCTTAGAAGAAGTAACCAATGAACACCGCCGAAGAGCCAAGGCAATCAATTTTGGCTTAATTTATGGGATGTCTGCTTTTGGCTTAGCAAAACAAATTGGTGTGGAACGTCAAGATGCCCAATATTATATAGACACTTATTTTCGACGCTACCCTAAGGTACTGGAATACATGAATCGCACCCGTCAGCAAGCACATCACCAAGGTTATGTAGAAACCTTATTTGGTAGACGTTTGTATTTACCTGAAATTAATGCGCGTAATTTAGTGCGTCAAAAAGCTGCAGAACGAACTGCTATTAATGCTCCCATGCAAGGAACCGCTGCAGACATCATAAAAAATGCGATGCTTTCCATTGCAAAATGGCAAAACGCTTATGAAATACCTCCAGCAAGAATGATCATGCAGGTACATGATGAATTGGTTTTTGAAGTAAACAAAAATGAACTAGAATCAAGTAAAGAAATAATTCGTGAATTGATGGAGCATACCGTTACACTTTCTGTTCCTCTTGTAGTCTCTATTGGCACAGGTACCAATTGGGATGCTGCTCATTAGATCCTATCACAGTCAATAGATACTCTTATGTATTTTGAGTTGCCCAATAAATATTTAATGCATCACCATATTCAAGAGGTTTAATAATTTGACCTCTTACATTCAAGTCTTTGATTGCAAGTTTATCTTTTGTGGTATAAGCATTGGTTAGAATAAATACTTCTGTAAAAGCTAATGAAGGTTCTTGACGAATGATTTTAAGCAAATCGATTCCATTTACTTTTGGTATATTAATATCGAGAAGAATCACTTTAGGGTGTATTTTTTTTTCTCCTTCACGACCAAATAATTTATTTAATGCTTCTTGTCCATTAGAAGCAATTTCAATAGCACAAGACTCTTTAACTTTTTTAAATAACCGCTGCGCGCCCATGACATCAACTATATCATCCTCCACATATAAAATATCGACCGTGTTTTCTTGGGGTTCCATGATCATCCTCCTTTTGCGCTCTTCCCTATCCAATTCACTAAGCCGGTAGAAATTACAAAATAGGTAAAAATCTGAATTAATAAAGAGCTCTTCTTATCATTATAGTATTGCTTACACTGGCAATGATGAAAAAATGATTTTATTGCCTATAATATATATAAATATGGAGCTGAGGGATGAATTATGTTTCAATTTGATCAATCCATAAATCTAATGCTAGTAGATGATGATGAAGTAGATATCCAAGACATACAAAGAACATTTCAAAAAAATAATATTAATAATCCTCTTCACATAGCAACCAATGGATTAGATGCACTAAATAAATTATTGGGAAAAGCTGGAGAAAAAAAACTTCATCCCACGCCCAAAATCATTATTCTAGATATCAATATGCCTAAAATGAATGGCATAGAATTTATGAAAACTATTCGCTCTAATAATAAACTAAAATCATTACTGATTTTTATTCTTACTACTTCAAATAATGAGCAGGATAAAATAGATGCATATAACTTAAATGTTGCTGGATATATCATAAAACCGTTCCAATTTTCCGACTTTAAGGAAGTGGTGAACGCCTTACATCACTACTGGAATCTCCTCGAATTTCCCCATGAGTCTAATTAACATATTTAGGCCAAGTAAATGACATGGTAGTGCCTTGACCTATTTGAGACTGTACCATAACTTTTCCACCTTGAGACTCTACAATTTTTTTTACAATACTTAAGCCAATACCCGTTGCTTCTAATTCATCTCGAGATTGAATCGTTTGAAAAACAACAAAAATTTTATCAAAAAACTCAGGATCAATCCCGGGTCCATCGTCTTTAACTGTAAACAGATAAAATGTACCCATAACATCAACATCAATTGAAATAGTGCCATTTTTTCGATGATGATGTTTTATGCTGTTACCAATTAGATTGGATAATACTTGAATTAATGGAATTTTAGCAGCTTTAAAAGTGGGGCATTTTTTTGGATAATTAATCTTAAAGCGACCTTCTGGATTAAGGCTCTCAACAATATCTTTTAAAATTTCTTTGGTATCAACAACTTCAGTATTTAAATTCATCCGCCCCGCTCGCGAATACTGTAATATTCCATCAATCAAGTTGGCAAGGCGAATTGCACGCTTTCGTAATAGCGCGAGGTTCTCTTTGGATTTTTCATCAAGCTTATCTTTATTATCCTCCTCAATCCAACAGGCTAATCGTTGTATTGCCCGCAAAGGAGCTTTTAAATCATGTGAGGCGATGTATGCAAACTGCTCCAGCTCCTCATTGCTCCTGATAAGTTCATTTTCAATTCTTTTCGCTTCAGTAATGTCTCTAGAAATCATTGCATAACCAATAGGAATGTCTTCATCATCTCGACGTACAGTTAAAGTAACGGAAGCGGTAAAGCGTGATCCATCTTTACGAATACGTTCAAAGGTGCCTTCTGCTTTTCCTTGCTCTAAGGCTGCTTTTATAAATTTTTGAGCCACTCCCGACTTTATATCTTCAGGTGTATGCAACATGAGAATATTGTTTTTGTGGAGCATCTCATCCGCTTGATAACCATAATTACGACAAGCGCCCTTATTCCATACTAAAATTGTCCCATTGAGATCGGTACCAACAATAGAATATTCAATAGAGCTTTCCAAAATACTTTGCAGAGTGCTTTTCGTATAATGAGCTTCTGATTTAAACATTTGTTCCTCTAAATCAAGGACGCTTTTTCTTTTTTTTGTGTGAGTCTTTTGTACTTTATGTGATTTTCCATTCAATGAATATTGGACATTCATTTCTTGTCTATTTTGATCGCTCTGCATTTCCATGTTTAATTGGGTATATTCCATTATATTCTCTTCCAGAAATACTCTTCATAATACTAATTATAGCTCAGTTACTCATAACTTCTTGCTGAAGCCATAAGCATGAGTGTTCATAACAAGAGGTTGTTCGTTGGCCAGCATTGATATTTGAAACCCAAATCAAAATGAACTATTTTTGTATTATATGTTCTACTTTAAATCGAAGTTATGGCGAACCCATTAAATATATATTTCTGTGGTACTGATGAACCGGCAACTAATGGGTTCGATAAAAACACTGTACGTTATACGTTTTTAAAGAAACTTACATCTAAATTAGAAGGTAATTTACGTGAAAAAATATTAAGTACACTAGAATCATTATCATTAGAGTATGACTCAAAAAATCCAATGAAATTGTTTCTAAATTTATTCGAAATCTTAGCAAAAGTGAAAGAAGTGCCATTGAAAACGTATGTAAAGATACAGATTATATATTCCCAATCGCAATACATTAATTGACCAAGTTGACACGCTTCAAGAGGATTTGAAAAATATTGCTAAATCAGATGATAAAAATGATGTTAAATGCCAAGCGATGCTACGCTTATTAGAAAGTAAACAGAATAAAATGGGTAGAAAAGTCAATCAATGTATCGATTACATTTTAAACGATAAGGATAACTTATTTGCTATAAGCCGAGTTAAACATTTCATAGCCCATGAGAAGATTAAGAATTATGCGGAATTAAAAATACCTTCTTCAGAAAAGATTGAAGGAACAAAAATTGAGGAGGTTAATAGACATCTTAATGAATTCTTAAAAAACAATAAATTATTTATTCTACCAACAGGTATAAGAGCAATTAAAAATGTACTAAATAAAAATAATATGAGTGACCATGAGAAGCTCGATAAGATAAAAGATATATGTAAGGATCGATTAGATACAAATTCAAAGAATAGACGCTCTTCGACTGCAGAATTTTACAATGAAGTGCTTCAATTTATTCAGCACAATACTTCTTTACCTATTCATGAAAATAAAGCAAGTATGAACCCTATCGATGTGGGCAGGCTATTCAAAGCGATTTCTACGATATCGCGTATTCGAGAAAAAACGAATCCGAATACATTAATAGATAAACTTTCTAATATTTCCCAAAATTATCATATGAATAACTCAGTTAAAAGAACAGAAATTTATAAGGCAGTAAAAGATGATGAATTAGATACACAAGTCGATAAAGAAATAAAAAAAGTCGTTCGGGATATTATAGAGGGTAAGGAAGCTGTAGATGTTGATACCATAGTAGATAAAATCAACAAAAATGAAGGTCCTAGGGTATTAAATTAAACTAGTGCCTAATTTAATAAATTAGACACTAGATGCAATCCATACGGTAACTCAAATGTCTTTGAGCACTTGATGCATGTGAGAATGATTTGGTTGTTTTTCCAGTTAATTCATCAAAGTAATAATCCATCGTTTTACGAATACAGTCTGGATTTAGCGTTTTAGTCCAAGTATTGTATTCATTAACTAAGCGATTATGTTGCATAAACACTTTAGTAAAAGCGCCTCGCATAAACTCTGAATCTGACCAAGCTATAAGAGGAAGATGGGGATGTTTTTGCAATAGAATTGCAGCAAGTTGTGGACCATGTGTAGATGATTCATTGATTAAATTTAATTCACCATCAATGATTACAAGATCAGGCACATTAATATCTATAGCCGATAAAGCATCTTGACTATTATTCACCACTGTTACTGAAACGGAAACCGTAACTGTTTCTAATAATCGAGACAAACAAAATGCATTAAAAGCATTATCTTCAATAATTAATACATGCATCGCGTCGAGACTCCCTGTTAGTTGCGGTTAAGTATAAAGATCAAACCTTAAGGAACACTTAAGAAACAATAAATATTTAGGGCTCTTTTTTTATCCTTCAATAAAAAATCACAACTCCCCCACTTTATCCCGAGTATAGTGCTTCCAATTAGTCGAGAGGTTCCATAAAAAAATGGAAAAATTAATGATATATAATACAATTAATATACCATATGGCCATTTATTTTTCACAAACCTTAATTGTGATTATCTTTTCTCCAATTAAGAAAAGTTATCTATTAAAAACAAATCATGGAGGATATAAATGAGAATTTGGCGCTTGATTGGTGTTGGGATTTTATTGCTATTTTCTTTAAATCAGGCTCATGCACTGATTAATAATATTCTTATTAATAATAATATTCTCGTTAATTTCCAGCAACTCGTTCAAGCCGTTGAACACGGTAATAATGTGCGAGCTATTATTCATTTTGATCGCTGTATAGTGACAGCTCCTGATTCCCTTGATACTCATTTAGAGAGAATACTATCTGGAGCCACAACTCGATTTAACTTTACCCACTATTTTCATGCTCATCTAAAAATTGATGATCGATTAATAGACACCGTGACCACATCCATGAAACTTTTTATAGACCATCCATCAGGAAAACTCTTAACTGTGTTTGGTCGTCTAAGTGTTTTTGAGGATAATACCGCGACAGTGCATGTAGACCTTATGGATCCCGTTGCGCATACACACCTATTGGTTATCGATTGGCTTTGTACTATTAGTAATGGCCAAGATAATAATGGCTTAGTGCTATTCGATTTTTTTTAGAACGCTTATACATCGGCATCATGTGCCAATAAACGTCTATTAGCACGAAAATACGTTACAGGCGAATATTCCAATAAATCCGATAACTTTTCCATATAAATACATGCAAAACGATCTACTTGATAAGCAAAGTAGCTTTCCTCTGCTCCAGCTCTAAAAACTCGTTCCCACTTAGGATTAAAATAGTTTTGTTGCTCTTTGATTAACTTTGTGAGCTGCGCATCAATTCGACTAATCTGTGCTTGTAACTCTTGAAGTTCTTTACTGTGTTCTTTAGGAGTCCCCTCATCAATGATTTTAGTGTATAAATTGACGTATTGTTTTTCTAAATCCTTTTTAACTTCCATAGCATCAGTGATTTTTCTCTCTATTGGAATAGCTTCAGTCTGTGCTGCTATTTCCTCGCCAAGCTCCTCAACAACCAATGCGGTTCTCCAATTACAATCCTTTTTCAATCTTAAGATATCACCATAGATATGATCACCAATATAAAGAATTTCATCACCACGAATATGTAAGTCTTCGGTGAATTTCTTGGCATTACCTCCTTGATACACGCCGGGAACAATAGGGCCTATTGTATTTGTCATCATTCCCGTACCCGGATTAACGGATAAAAATCGAAGATTATCGTAAAAAAAGCGCGGTTTATTTGCTAAAGTAACAACATATTCAAATAAATCTACCCAATGTTCTCCTTTCTTTAAAAAAGGATTGATAGCGTATTCGAGCAGAAGCTTTGTATAAGAATAATCAGAATTTGTCAGAATAAATATTTTCTTGCCATGGTGAATAAAATGCTTTAATCCTTCAACCACAGCACGTTCTTTTATAACATAAGTAGGCAAGTTCTTGCTGATAATTGTTTTTAAACTACCATCAGAGTGCACTTTATCGACACAAAACTGTACATCTGTAGCCATGGTTTGATAACTAGGCATTTGCTCAGGATAGGATGCATCCTTTAAGTCAACTAATTGACCATATAGAACACAAAAAGCGATTGAGAACGCAGTATCTATGGCCATATAATTAGGATCGCTCAAATCAACATAGATACTCCGATAAATCTTTTGCTGCTCCGCAAAATCAATCAATTTGGTGCCATGATAACTTTGTCGGATAGCACCATAGCGACTTAGTTTTAATATATTACCGTTTTTCCTATCAATCACTAACCCACGAATTGCGTCGCGATAATTAAAATTCAACTTTTTTATGGGTTCGGGGTAATGTTTTACTTCGACCAATTGCTCTTTGACAAGCTGATAAACTAAGGATTCAAAATTCTCAGAATGATAACGGATCAAGGTATGATCCATATCGAGACCAATCAACTTGATTTTCTTCATATTCAGAATTCGATTTACATAAACTTTATGCTCATTCATTAACTAAAACCTGTTTTTGTTAGAGAGTAGTACCATCTTGTTTCATACTATTTCAGTCGTTTCACTCCATCTTGAGAACCTAATAAAATCACATCTGCTATGCGATGAGCAAAGATACCATTTTCAACAACTCCTGTGATACGATTAATGCGCTCTTCCAAATCCATAGGTTTATTGATTGATAAATTAAAAACATCAAGAATAATATTACCATTATCAGTCACAAAACCTTCTCTGTATTCGGGATCACCACCCAATTTTACCAATTCTCGAGCAACCATGCTTCTTGCCATTGGAATTACTTCAACAGCTACAGGGAATACTCCTAAGTGACGTACGTGCTTTGACTCGTCTGCAATACAAATAAATTTTTGAGCGATTTGAGCAACAATTTTTTCACCAGTCAGGGCTCCTCCTCCCCCTTTTATCATTTCACCATAATCAGTCACTTCATCTGCACCATCAATATAAACTGATAAGTCCTGTACTGAATTTAAATCAATAACGGGTATTCCTTCTTTTCGTAATAAAGCTTCTGTTGCTTTAGAACTCGGAACACAAGCATCGATTTTATGTTTTATAGCAGCGAGCTCTTTAATAAAGTAATTAACTGTGGAGCCTGTACCTACGCCAACAACCATATCATCTTCAATGTAATCCAACGCAGCTTTTGCTGCTTTAATTTTTAAATCACTCATTAACCTCCCTCCTTTCTTTGCCTTAAAATTTCGTATAAAGACACACCCGTGGCTACAGAAACATTTAAACTATCAACACTACCCAACATAGGCAAAGAAAATAAGCTATCACAGTTCTCACGTGTCAATCGACGCAAACCTTCTCCTTCAGCCCCCAACACTATAGCAACAGTCCCAGAGCAATCTGTTTGATACAATGTGCTTGTTGCCTCCCCTGCAGCACCATAAATCCATACACCATGTTCTTTTAAAAGTTTCATACTGCGGGCTAAATTAGTCACTCTAACTAAAGGTACTGATTCAGCTGCACCACATGCAACCTTGCTCACCACTGGAGTAATGCTGGCACTTTTATCTTTTGGAATGATCACAAAATCAACGCCAGTCGCATCAGCAGTGCGTAAACAGGCTCCTAAATTATGCGGATCTGTGATTCCATCCAAAATAAGGATTAATGCGGGTTGTTTGCTGGACTCCAATAAAGCAAGCAAATGAGATTCATTATATTCGGGTAATGCAGAAGCCCAAGCAACAACTCCTTGATGGGCAAAATTGGTAAAACGTTGATTCATTTTTTCCATGCTTAACTTCTCGATACTGATATGCGCTTGCATCGCTTTATCAATTATGTACTGCAAGCGCTTATCCACACGGTCATAACTGATATAGAGCTTTTTGGTCATTCGGTGTGGATTAGCTAATAAAGCAGAAACCGCATGTATTCCATAAACATACTGCTCATTCATGACTTGCCGTATCCTCCACCGGCTCAAAATCAATTTTACGCTCATCTAAATCAACACGAGCCACTAAAACCGTCATTGTGTCACCTAAACAATACACTTGACCACCACGAGCTCCAGTCAGTCGATGCTTTATAGAATCAAAAGTATAATAATCATTTTTCAAAGAAGTGACATGCACCAAGCCTTCGACATAAATTTCGTCAAGTTCAACAAAAATTCCAAAGCTGGTTACTGCAGAAATCCGACCTTTAAATATTTGTCCTAACTTATCTTGCATGTATTCACATTTTAACCAAGTAATCACTTCTCGAGTTGCTTCATCGGCGCGACGCTCCGTCATTGATGCATGTTTGCCTAAACGATTCATATCCTCATGAGTGTAACCAAACTCATAAATTGGATGGTTATCTAACAAATAACCTAATGCACGATGAATTAATAAATCGGGATAACGCCTAATCGGTGAAGTAAAATGAGTATAGGCAGAATAGGCCAAACCAAAATGTCCTTCATTCGCTTCAACATATTGCGCTTGTTTCAATGAGCGTAACATTACTGTTTCAATAAGATGCTTGTCAGGACGGTCTTCTATAGCGCTCATCGTACGCTGGAAATCTTTAGGTCCAGGTTTTTTACCCCCGCCCAAGTGTAATCCCAATTCACCTAAAAATTGTCTTAAAGCGGTAATTTTATCTTCATCAGGAACGGCATGCACCCGATATAGCGTAGGAATTTTTGCTTTTTCTAAAAATCGCGCTGTTGAAACATTAGCTGCCAACATGCATTCTTCAATTAATTTGTGTGCATCATTGCGAACTACTGGAACAATACACTGAATTTTTTTATTTTCGTCAAATTCAATTCGAGTTTCAGTAGTCTCAAAATCCATCGCACCACGAAGCTTACGGGTAACAAGGAAAACACGATACAAGTCATGGAGTGCGTGAAGCATTGGCCATAAAGGAGCATGCTGTTCATCCGTCATACCCTGTTGAAGCCATAACCCAACCTGGGTATAGGTCAAGCGTGCATGTGAATGGATAACTGCACGATAAAAACGCGAACGTGATATTTTACCTTCGCTACTTATTGCCATTTCAGCAACCATACACAAACGATCAACATGAGGATTGAGCGAGCAAAGCCCATTGGATAAAGCCTCAGGCAACATAGGAATTACTTTACCCGGGAAATAAACGGAATTACCACGACGAGCAGCTTCTTTATCCAACGCCGAATTTTGTGTCACATAATTACTGACATCGGCTATAGCAACATATAATTGAAACCCTCCTTTAGGTTTTTTATAACAATAAACAGCGTCATCAAAATCTTTAGCATCTTCACCATCTATAGTAACAAAAGGAAGGCTGCGGAGATCCGTGCGACCTTCCATTTGTTCTTCAGTAACCTGTTGCGGTATTTTGGCTACTTCAATACTGACGTCATCCGGCCACTCAAAAGGAATCCCATGAGCATAAAGCGCCACTTGAATTTCCATGCCAGGGGCCATATGCTCACCTAATACATGGATTATTTTCCCTATTGGCTGTGTACGTTTGCTGGGAAAAGCAATTAATTCAACTAAAACGATCTGGCCATTTTTAGCCCCATTTACCATTTCTTGAGGAATGGATATATCCTGAGTCAAATGCTTACTGTCTGGTAAAACAAAACTAACCCCATGATCTGTAAAAAAACGACCAACAACGGTGGCATTCGCATGTTCGATTACCTCATGGATCTTACCCTCAGGTCTTCCACGGCGATCCATGCCCATTTGATATGCAAGAACAATATCTCCATGCATCACCGCCCGCATTTCTTTAGCAGACAAAAACAGATCTTCCGAACCATCATCAGGAATAAAAAAACCAAAGCCATCTGGATGACCTTGAACTGTGCCTCGGGATAAATTAATTCGTTGCATGAGACAAAAACGCCCTCGCCTATCTTGCATAATTTGTCCATCACGCAACATGGCTTTCAATCTAAATCCCATAGATTCTTGTTTGCGTTCGTCGCTTAGATTTAATTTATCAAATAATCGATTGCGCGACATCGGTTTTCCGTATTCATTAAGAATTTTCATAATGAATTCACGACTGGGCACAGGATCGTTATACTTTTCACTTTCCCTTTCGTAAAAGGGATCTTTTGATTTTTTACTCAACTTTCATCCTGTTTGTTTGTATTTTATTGCCATAATAGGAGTCAATTACACACCATTTACTTTGTTCTATCACTTATCCTCAGAAGTAGCAAGATAATAAGGTGAGTAACAAAAAGCGCTTACTCATCATTTTTAGCAACAGGGATAACAAAGCCACGCGCACCAACTGCTGCGGTTAATCCTGATAAGGACATATCCTCTGCAACCCAAAACGTAGTTTTGCTAGCATTTGCAGGAATTTTTACTCCCTTCGCTTTCCATTGACATACTGCAATTGCTCCTTCACAAGGCGATTGTTGCTCATGCCCTGGTTTAGATTCAACACAATTTAAAATAAAGGGACCTTTTTTTAATGCTAATGCGGACCAATTTCCACCTTTCAATCGAGTTGTCCATCCAGCACTAGCACTTGGGTTCGTTACAGGATGGGTGATCCACAAATCTGCAGCAGTCAGATTATGAATAAAGAACAAACTGTTTTTCTTAGTTTTTAGTGTTACTGATTCTCCTTGAACAGCCACAGCCTGACAACCTGAAGGTAAAGTAGATTCAGCTGCAACATGAAAAGAGAACAGTAAACAACAAAAAACGGCTAAAACTCTCATGAATCTTTTCTCCTCCAAAATTATCATTATATTTTCGAACTATGTTGATATTATCCTAAAACACAATCAAATTGTAATTTTCAATAAAATCGTCACTTAAATTTGACAATTAACATACGCCAATCTAGATTTTAGATATAATTGCAACGGATATGTTTCATGAACATTATCAAGCAAATCATTTTCTTAACTTTATTCATGAACAGTATATTCACCTATAGTGGTACTGTCATAGTAGGTGTTGGAAAATTTGCTCCTCCATTTTCAGCAGTAGATACAAGTAATCATTATTTTGGCTTTTGCATCGACTTAATTAATGAACTATGCAAGCGCATGAACGATACTTGCGAATACAAATCAATCATGGATGAAGGCATAGAAGGTTCACTGGTTAAAGGACTAGTTGACGTTTCTTTAAGTCCAACCCCTATTACCCAAGATCTATCTCCCGAATATATTTTCAGTATGCCTTATATGACGAGTAGCGGACAATTTGTAACCAACAACCCAAACATAAAATCACTTGAAGATCTTCAGGGTAAAAAAATTGGTGTCCTCAAAGAATCTAACTTAAAGAGCACACTTATACTCTATACGGCTATTGAAAACATTAAAGAATTTACACAAGTTACTAACTTGATTTCAGCCATGGAGAACAATGATATTGATGCCATATTATTTAATATAAATATTCTTAAGTATTTAATGAATAATCAAATAATTAATTTTCGACCCATAGGTAAACCTGTTACTCTTGGAAATGGTTATGGTCTGTTAGCACTTAGAAAAAATGCGGAGCTCATTAATAAGATCAATAAAGCTTTAATGCAAATAGAAAATGATGGCACCTATGAAAAAATTTATACTAAATATTTTGGTAAGTAAACTTTCTAAAATGAGTAACTATCGTTGCCTAGGTTAGCTCATTAGATCTTTTCTCTTTAACTCCAAATAGTCTTTGATTTGACAATTCACCGCCAACAACCTAGATTCAAAATATAATCAAAAAGGAAGTTGAGCATGAAACTTATAAGACATATCATTTTCTTCACCTTATTAATGAGCAGTATATGTGCTTTCAGTACTACAGTGAAAGTAGGCGTTGTAAAATTCCTACCTCCATTTTCGTCGGTAGATACAAGTAATCATTACTTTGGATTTTGCATTGACTTACTTAATGAAGTATGTAAACGCATCAATGAGACATGCGAATACATAGCAATTGCACCGCAATCTATATTAGACGAACTAGAAAAAGGAGCTGTTGATATTTCTCTGACTTCAACCCCTATTTCTAATGAGCTATCCACAGAATTTATTTTCAGCATACCTTATATGACAAGTAATGGACAATTTATAACAAATAATTCCAATATAAAAGGACTACCTGATCTTCAAAATAAAAAAATTGGAGTAATGAGTGAATCTAATCTTGAGAACGTCATTAAACTGTATACTTCTGATGAAAATATTAAAGAATATACCCAGTTAAATAATTTAATTGCGGATTTAGCGGATAACTCTATCGATGCCGCACTGCTCAATGCGAATATCGTTAAATATTTAATGAACAATAAACTAACACAAGCTCAACTCGTAGGTAATCCTGTTACTCTTGGAAATGGATATGGGATTTTGGCTTTAAATAAAAATGCCGCACTTATTAACAAAGTCAATAAAGCCTTATTAGAAATAGAAAATGATGGAACTTATGAAACAATTTATGCTAAATATTTTGGTAAGTAAGGTGAGCTCGATGCAAAAGGCATTTCTATGACTTTATCTAATTTTAAATAAAAACCGTTCGCAATAAGAAAACAAATCATCTTTATCCCAATCCCACATGAAATTACCTTTTTGTCTTTTTTTCTTACAAAAAATAATCTCCGAATTGTGACAAAATAAGGTATAGGTTAAACTGGCACCTGTTTTTTCATAAGTAACGTGAGTTCGACATAAAAGGCATAAAAATGCCTTATAGGTCTCTAAACGCACGTTATCCCGTAAAATGCGCAGCATTTATACGGGATTCGGTTCAAAATAAAATCAGTTCGATATAAAAAATTACTGTTTTTTTTATATCGAACTCACGTTAAGTAGGATAAAAAATGCCAGATAGTATTAAGGTTTCAGAAATAACGAGTCTCCATCAAACTTCTATTATACTTTGGAAAACATCAGGCATAACCCATCAACAAAAAGACTTCTATCGACTGGTAGAAGAAAATCACGCGTTTAATTATCAACTATGGCATGCAGAAGACCGAGCACGTCGTGATGACTTAGGTTATGAGTTTGTGTATCAAGCAAAGCGTGAAATCGATAAATTTAATCAATTACGCAATAATCGGATGGAGGCAATGGATGAATGGCTTTTCAAGCAATTACAGCCTGAGCAATCCAGCATTTGTCCTGTTAATTCTGAATCACCAGGGATGATTATCGATAGACTCTCTATCCTATCCTTAAAATCCTATCATATGTCCTTACAAACAAAGCGCACTGATGTTACAGAAGATCATCAACAAAACTGCGCTAACAAATTAATCATCATTCATCAACAATTAGAACAATTAACTCAATGTCTTAAGGAATTGCTTGATGAGGTACGAACAAAAAAAAGGACGTTCAGAATCTATCATCAATTTAAAATGTATAATGATCCTAATCTAAACCCAGAATTATACCGCCGCTAGATGATTCAATTAATGAAGATAAAACAATTTCACTTTTTGAATGGACGAGACGCTTATCTTGTTGGGAGGTTTTAAGTTTGGAGCTAAAGAAGCCAAGGTTTGCTATGGAAGGTTCGTTTTTCGACAGGGAATCAGGGGCTTTTTTCTCAGAAGGCTTACTTGATTCCCCTCGAGACTTGGTTTTTATGTCATCCCTTGACGACGTAACCGTATCTGTTTGCTTCACGTTACTTGAATTACTCTGTCCTAAAGGAGGACGTCCCAATCCTCGTGCCAATGCCCTAAAGCCAAGAATCAGGGAAAACAACACAGCATTAGCTGCAGCTAAAACACCCATGATTGGCGTATCATGATAATGTCCTTCGGAATCAGCCTCTTGAAGAGGGATTGTCGCAAAATTGGAGAAATTTTTTCCCTTAGAAATACCCGATGCCAGCGAACGAAAAACCTCAAACCATTCTTGAAAAAAGAATTGTGGTGATGGATCAAGAGCAAGACCGTCTTTTAATGAAGAACCAAAACTATCAGAAGTTAAAATTTCTGCATCTTCTCCATCAATTTCTATATTCTTTTTCATTTCCATTAACTGCTTATAGGGATGTTCCTCCTCTTGCACTTCTTTTTGTTTTTTTAGATGTTGAGAGTGCGCTCTTAAGGTGTACGCAGTAAACCCGGCCATTAACACGAAACCTGAGATAATAAATACCGCTAACAAAGCAGGAGGAAACGCCGTTGCAGTCACTAAAAATACTGAAGAAACCATAAATAAAATACTAGTCAACACCCCGTAAGCATATAAACCATATTTCATTCCTAACAAACCAGCGGTCAAGTAGCTATGGGTTGACTGATTCTTTAAGGTTTGGCGCAACTCTTCAAAGTTTTTAATAAGTCCACAAAGTTCCAATTTCAGACGTTTAATCTCGCGTATATCTTGAGGAGTCTTATCTGCTTTTCCTTCTAAAGAAAGTAACTTCGCATGGGAGAGTTCCATTTCTTTAGTCACAAGCGCGAGTTGGCACTTGGTTTGAGTGATCATCAACCGCAGTTGAAAATCGTATTCTTCATAAATTCGCGTAATGACGCATGACAATGCGTAAAAAGCACTGAGTATTGACATGGCGAGAAAAAGAGGCGGAGCAAGAACAGAAAGACTAACTACCCCTATATAAAGGTATAATCCGTCAAGCAGTCCGCCAGCAGCTACCGCCAGGAACGCATGAACTCGTTCCTCAGAATCTTGTTGAGCAATACGCGATAAATAATATTTACGATCTAAAGGTGTTAACGAGTTTAACTGTTGGATTTCAATTAAAAGCTCTTTATTTTCATTCATTTTCTTCTTACGCGACTCCAGCATGCTCCGTATCCAAAGTCGATTAGCGGCAGCAAAAACGCCTAATACAAGCCCTACAGGAATAATCATATACTTAAGATCAGCCTCACTGATTATGCCTAAGACTTGTACTGCACTTTTCCAGCCTTTGTATGCGTTTTTTAAGCCCTTCATCACATCCCTAAAATAAGGCCACGCACTTGCTATGAATTTTTTGACAGGATTTTTTTCTTCACCATCATAAACACTTGCCAAAAAAGAAAAAGAAACTAAAAAGAGGGCTTCTGCTGAAACTGCGGCGATCCCTTCAGGTGAAGTTAATAGGTCATGCATTACGTCAGGATCGTTGCTAGGCATAAACACTTCAAAAAACCATTTAAGCATGCTGTAGCTAGAGCTTAGAGAATCTAAAACAGCATAGGCGTGATAAACATATCGATTTTTATCGAGTTTTTGAGCAAGAAGTCTGCTCTGCGCATCAATGCGACCCGCAATAGCTAGAAGAAAGATAAGTTCTTTAGATTTTGGAGCTGAATCTTTACTCTTATGGGACATGCTTACACGCAAAGAGACCATCAGTTAAGATGGCGCGGATTATATGTATAATTGATTTTCGTGTCAATAATAGTCTCATCCTGGACCAAAAAAACACAAATTATTTGGCCATTATTCATATTACTACCCTCAACACCTATAAAAATATAGTGTAAACACACTTACGGTTGTGACTTAAGCTACAAAACCTGCTACGATATCGCACTAGGCAATAAAAACAACTTAGGAAAGATGATTAAATGAGATCAATGCTTGCTCTCTTTATTTTTGTGTTATTTATGACTGGACCTGTTATGGCAACAAACACAACACAAATCTATGGTTATGTTGAAAAAGTATCTTTTCCAGAAAAAAATTTAACTCTATCAGCGAAACTGGATACAGGAGCTAAATCAGCATCATTAAATGCAACCAACATTACTGAAATTACTAAAAACGGCGTAGCCTATTTGCGCTTTACTGTTCCTACTAAAAACGGGGATTATCAATTTGAGGCGGAATATAAAGGCCGAGTAAAAATCAAAGTTCGCGAAGGGGAGCACGGTTCAGAAATATTGGCACATGCACCAATCAAACGGCCTATCGTACTACTAAATGTCCAACTTGGTGATAAAGTTAAAACAATTAAAGTTAACTTAACCAATCGCAAACGTTTTCTCTATCCTATCCTCTTAGGAAGAGATGCAATTATTGCATTTAATGGAGCGGTTGATCCTGCCCTCACTTTTACTTTAAGAAATAAGAGTCTTAAGAAGCAATGAAAAACAATACGCGTCACGTTTATGGACTGATATTTACCTTATTAATCTTAGGAGCAGGGATTTTTTTATACCGACATTTAGTGCTTGATGTACCTTTAACAGATACGGAAACAATAAATAGTTGGATGGTTGAATCCAATTTACGGTTTATTGCTGAACCGAATACACCGATTAAAGCGAGTTTTAATATTCCTTACTTGCCGCCCCATTTTGCGATTCTTGATGAGTATTTTGTATCAAGAAACTATGGTGTGACAACTAATTTAAACGGTGATAATCGAGAAACAGTTTGGGCAATAAGACGTGCTCATGGCCAACAATCATTGTATTACCGAGCCATTTTTCGTCAAACAGAAGCCAATGAATCACCATTAGGAGCCCCACCAGCCGTAAAATCCCAACCTCTAGAGGAGAATCAAAAATCAGCAGTAGAAACGATTACCAACCAGGTGAGGCAATCTTCTGCAGATATTAAAACCTTTGCTCAAAGCACCATTAAAGAATTGAATAAAAAAGATGGTAATGCCAAGTTATTAACAGGCAATGACTTTAGTGATGAACACATCATTAATGCCGCAATTCTCATTTTAAATCAGTCTAAAATTCATGCAATTCCTGTCAAGGGAATTTATTTATCTCAAAAAAGCAAAGCTGATTTAAATTTATTCTTAGCTGTTTTTAACGGTAAAAATTGGATTTATATTAATCCCAAAACGGGTGGGGCGGGATTACCTAAAGACTTTCTGATTTGGCAATATGGGAATGAACCTGTTTTTGAGGTTGTTGGAGGCAAAAAAGTACAATTTACTTTAACCGTTTCTCCTACACCTATCAATGCATTAAGTATCGCTAAATCACGAGGGCTACAATCAGACTCACAATTGCTACGCTTCTCATTGCTACAACTTCCAGTTAATGTCCAAGCAACTTATAAAATATTATTAACTGTCCCCATAGGCGCCTTTATTATTTTAATTCTACGTAATTTTATTGGCATTAAAACCTTTGGTACTTTTATGCCCGTATTAATTGCTTTAGCATTCAGAGAAACTCATGTTGTCTGGGGAATTTCACTCTTTGTTATCATTATTTCTTTTGGCCTTTTAGCGCGTTTTTACTTAGATCAATTAAGACTGCTTCTAGTACCAAGGCTCGCTGCAATTCTTACCGTTGTCATTTTATTAATGATATTCATTTGTGTCATCAGTCAAAGTCTTGGACTCGATGCAGGACTGTCTGTCGCCTTATTTCCTATGATCATTTTAACCATGACTATAGAACGCATGTGCATCACTTGGGACGAACGAGGTGCCTCAGAAGCGATAAAATCGGGTATTGGAAGCCTAATTGCTGCGGTTATCTCTTATTGGGCAATGAGTTATGAACCTTTACAATATTTGGTCTTTGCCTTCCCAGAATTACTTTTAGTTTTATTAGCGTTAATTTTGTGGTTCGGGCAATATAGAGGTTACCGCTTGTTTGAGTTAAAACGCTTTAAATCACTTGCGAGCCAAGTAGAATGATTAGCTTGTTTCGTCGTTTAAAAAAACATGGAATATTGAGTATTAATCAGCGTAATACGGATTTTGTATTGCGTTATAACCCCAGAAAATTATTTCCTTTAGTTGATGATAAACTAAAAACAAAAAAACTCGCATTAAAGGTAGGAATCGCTGTTCCACCTCTATACGATATTATTGAAACAGAGCAACAAATTAAAACGATCGAAGAACGTTTGGCACCTTATAACGATTTTGTAGTTAAACCAGCTCGGGGTTCTGGTGGCGATGGTATTTTAGTGTTTAAAGATAAAATCTATGGACGTTATCGACAAATTAATGGCAAATTAACAACAACCCAAGAACTTAGCTATCATTTATCCTGTCTTCTTTCAGGTGCATATAGTCTTGGCGGCTCTTCAGACTATGCTATTATTGAGAAACGTGTGGTTGTTGATCCTGTATTTGCTGAAGTAAGTTATGAAGGAATCCCCGATATTCGAATCATTAGCTTATTGGGTTATCCCGCTATGGCCATGGTGCGCCTCCCTACTCGATTATCAGGAGGAAAAGCTAATTTACACCAAGGAGCCATTGGTGTTGGAGTAGACCTTGCCAGCGGAAAAACTCTAGGGGGAGTGTATCACAATGACATCATTGATTATCATCCGGATACGTTGAATCCAATAGTAGACATAGAAGTACCTTATTGGAACAAAATACTCGAAATCGCTTCCAGTTGTTATGAGTTAACTGGGTTAGGATACCTTGGCGTTGATATAGTACTTGATAAAGAACAAGGACCTTTGATGCTTGAACTGAATGCACGCCCAGGGCTAAACATTCAAATCGCAAATAGGGAAGGCGGATTGAAAAGGTATCGTACTATTGAAGCCCGACATCATCAATATCCCAAAGAATCAGTCGCAGAAAAAGTAGCCTTCAGTCGCGAGAATTTTTCTCGTTTAAAATAAAAATCAACTGTCAGGAGTGCGTGGTTTAATATCAGTCAACTCATCCGTAATCTCTTTAGGTAAAATTTTAGAAATTTCTGTTATATAATGCTCAGGATGCGCTCTAAAAAATCCAATCGCTATTTGACGCAAACTTGCAGGATTATTAAGACTACTAATAACTTTATAATTCTTATAATTGAATGTTAGGAAAAATTTATCAGCCCCCCCATCTTCATCATTAGTTCCAAGAATTTTGAGCTCAGGATAGATGGACTGCAACCGCTTAGTATACTGAATTATCGCTTTCAGCTGCCTAGCTTTCTCGTCACTACCTATAACCTCTTTTTCAGTATCAAGATCCTCTGGAATTGAAAAAGAAACGCGATACTCTATGAGCATTGAGGAAGGATTATATTCCCATGTGTAATATTCTTCTTCAGCAGACAATTTTGGTAATGGCTTATAGCGATTTAACTGTTCTGCAGCATGCTTAGCATAAATCGAAAAAACCTCTTGAGGATTAGAAAGAACAACACAAAACTCACCTGCAACCTCTTTTGATTTATGAACCTGTAAACGCGCCTGTTCGGGTAAGATATTTTTTAATATTTTACATAATTCTTGGGCATTACTTTTACTCATCGTAGGTGATACAAGCTGATTTTTAGCTCTGGATTTAAATTTTATAGATTCCTTGGTGTGATCCGCGTATAGATTCTCTATAAAAGTCATTATTTCTTCAATGTTCATAAATCGCCAAAATGGTTTATTTTCAAATAAAAATACCAAATTTTAAACAATTAATCAACATTTATATATCTCGACTTTATGAAACGTCGAGATATACCCATGAATAGCTAGGAACAATACCTTGATTAATAAAGCTAACTGAGGCAGATAAATCTTTATCTGTTTGTTACCTTATCTCTGGACCATCATGTTTGGCATGCTTATCCGGATCTCTTTTGTCGCACTTCTCTACTTCATCTTTCTTTGTACTTAATGCAGACTCAAAAAAGCCTACTTTATCGAACTTCATAACCACACTTTGTTCTGGGGGAGGAGTTTTTTTAGTTAAGCCGTCTACAAATCCTGCAGTTAGCTTTTGTACGTAACTGAATAAAAAAGAAACTTCTTCTTGAGATGTAACTTCGGGTTTGCTTAATTTTGGCATAGTAAATCCAGGAGTGAACGAGTAACAACGTACATAAGCATTATATGCTGAATTAAGCAGATGAATATTAGGAATATTACTGGAAATGGCTGCATCAACACTCGAGTATTTACCTTCATTTCCAATCAGCGCATGGGGATCAGCACAATTTGTTACCGCATTAATGTATCCAGGTACAGGAGCTAATGCATCTTCTATTCGATCAGTACCCCATTCTAAGTTTAATCGCGTGCACTCATTTTTTATTGCACGAAGAATTAGTGCGTATTGTTTCCCGACTTCTGGACTTGCATTATCCGGCACTAAAGCACTAAACGGAAGATTCAGGCGCTTCACTTTCCCAAAGTTAGTGTCAGAAGGATAGCTCTCTAAAGCAGCCAATATACCTTTTAATCGAGCTAACTCAACTTTTGCAAGACCATCATTTTGAAGTGCTGTTAAAGGATAATTAAAATCAAGATCATAAAGACCCGCACTAAAAAATCCCATCCCGGCTTTAAGGAATTTAAAGTTAATTGGATTTGAATCTTCTGAAAGAATTTGACTGTAATTGACCAAGCCCGCTAATGCTTGATGAAATTCATGTTTAATACCTAACTGCACACCCTCTAAATCAAGTGCTCCTCGTATTCTCAAATCGCTATCTAAGCTCGGAGCCCATTGCAATTCCAATGCATTTTCTTTGGAGGGTTTCTCTTGTCTCTCAGCTCCATACATCTGAAAAAACAGTTCCTTTTGCCATGTTGCATAGCCTTTAGGTAGCTTTTCAGTCTCTGAATCGTCAGGATAAAAAAACATTCCACCTGTATTACGTAAATCACCTTGCCATTGCAATCCAACTTGATCAATAACGATTACATCTTCGGGTTCTGACAACTCTTCCACTTTGCGACCAAATCCATATACCTTAGTTGCTGTAACTTTACCGATAACCACTGTACCTTTAACTAAACATCGAATACGTGCAATTTGATCTTCACTCAGCAAATCACCGTATAAACTGCAATCCATAATACCACTAACATTACTGCTTTCATTGCGTGCTAAAAGTTGTAAATGTCTTGCGGTGAATTCAGCAGGATGTTCGGGAAATTGCTCCATCTGTTCTGTGAACGGATTATAGAATTCTTGTCCACATAAGCCACTTTCTTTAATAATTTCCTGAAAGCTTTCTAATACGCTATTCGGATAATAAACATCAACTGGATTTTTTTTATCTGTAACGTCCGGCTTTGGCTTTCCAACCGCCGAACGAGTCAATTGAATATTAAACACACTTGGTTTAACCGGGTTCGGAGTTTCCTTAAAATTAGGCATTATGTTTTCCTCTTGTATATAAACTTAGAAAAAGCAGACTTCCATTCAAATGACTTATATGTTATCATCTAGTGTAATTTGTAGTCAAAAAAGACGTCTTATGTATTACTTGGAGCTTAATATATCCGGTAAATCTAAGATGGTCTATATTTAAACTTATTAATTATTTTTTAGCGCCTTAATATGTCATACACAAAAATTGAAAGCGGCCTTCTTTTGGCCTTAGAGTCTCCTAAATTAGATGAATCAGATTTTATTTTACTTTCTATCAAGCTTCTTGAAAAAAAACTAGGCAATAATGATGATTTTCCTATTTTTTTGAAACAAATTCAAAAGCAGTATTTAGAACAGGAATATAAAGATGCCCTCCAAAATATTTTAAAGCTGTGTAAAGAAAATGAAGCACTATTAGGTGCAAGCGTAGTGCAACTTTTGATAACTAGAGCAGCTCAAGTAACAAGTGACCCGAAAGACAATGAAAGTCGACGATTTTATGAAGTATTGTATGCAGAACATCTGGAATCGATTTTGAGAAAAGATTTTGATTGCTCCATTTTCGATGGGTTAAATGAAGCTTATAACGAAGTCAGACCCGAGTATACAGTTAATGAGTTCACAAAAATTAATACCTTTGAAGAGGCAAGAAAACTTATTTTATCGTTCGTGATGCTTAATGATAACGTCGAACTGGGACTAAAAGCTCAATCAGCAACCTACCAGAAAAAAGATCGTTCAAGAGAAGAGTTGGGACAAATTTTAACTGCCAACCCCGGTATTATAAAACCCAATTCTCCTAATTTTGCTGACAATATAGTTCCCATTAAAAAAATAGATAAAATAGCCATAGATGAGAAAAAAATCGGCGGCTACTCAAAAACAAATACCCAAGTTCCTTTTGTAGCCTCATTATCAGGTACAACCTATTCTCTAGTTGTTGTGCTGCAAAAATATATTGATAAGCATAAAACGGATACAAATCTTGAAGAGACAATAAATAATATTGTGATGTTATGGACTTCCGCCTATATTAAAGAGGGTTATCACAGCTGTAAAGAAGTCATAGATATATTTAAAGATCCACACATTCAATCCATTTTTGCCCAAGCAAACATTAAACTTGATTATGCTGTTATTGAGGATACTCATGATGAGTTTCATCGAGCACAAGAGTACGCTCAAGGAATAGCCACAAAAGCAGTAATGCATCAAGAATTAGTACAAAAAGCTAAAGATAAAAGTGAGCGTGAAGAACAACAAAAACAAATAATCAGCTGTTGTGGCGATCTTTTAAAACAACTAAACCAAGATCCGAAAAGTAAAGAATTATATCCAGAGCAACTTAAAGCGCTGGATGAGCTCTATAAAAATTGGAACGTAGGAACTAAAAAGAACCACGAATTCAAAAATGAATGCGCTCAAATTTGTGCTGAAATAAAAACTAAAGAGCAAAATAAACCCTTCACATTTACAGACTTTATAAATAAGATTAAAAATTTCTTTAATCGCTTAGCTACCTTAGGATTTCATAAAGATGTGTTCAAAGAACCCGCCAGTGTAGCAATGGATATAACAACGAAACTCAATGACGCTTTGGCGAAAATACCCGATACCCCTACCACTAAAAAAGTGGCACATGGCGTCAAAAAATCGGTTGAGAAACCTATTGAGGCTGAAGTAAACCATTTTCCTGGGCTTCTAAAAGATGTGCTGAAAAAAACTGATGGAACATCCGCTGAATTAAATCAAGACTCAACAACGAAAATAGAGAAATCGGTTACCAAAACCTTATAAGTCGTAACCTGCTCAGCACAGACGAAATACAGGTAAGCGTAGCCCGTATTAGTGAACGCGTAATACGGGCTACGCATGCTAAAATTTATTTAATTAATAGCTTTCGAATCAAGCCAACAACCGCCGTTAGAATACCACCACTTACCACACCGGCCCCTGCATCACCAATCAACGAATTAATTGTAGTATCTGCTAATCCTAACTGATTCAGTAGATTCACCCCTTGCAAGATGTACCCACCTAAAACGCCACCATGCCTGCGATGGTATTACCAATAGTACCAAGACTCAGATAGCGCATTTCCTCCAACACCACCACCAACTAAACTTGTTATTAATCCTATAATGTCCATCTCAGATTCCTGTTGAGTTTCTATAGAACTTCTATTGTTTAAATTAGCATATCATTCATCATGCTGGCAAACCCCTAGCATGTTGAATAAATAACCGCTTTATAGGGGTAAATTGGTTACAAAATCCCAAACCTAAACCACGTAAAGTAACCACAGGCCCAAAGGAATTGCCAAATAAGCGTTTAAATCCTTCCATAAGCAATATAATTTGCCACACAGCAGCCTTACGTTCGCGTTGATAAGCGCCTAATGCTTTTTTCGCACAAAGACCACTAGAAGCTGCATCCAAACAATGAATCCATGAACTTACATCAGCTAATCCAACATTTAAACCTAAACCAGCCAAAGGATGAATTGTATGTGCGGCATCTCCAAGAAGCAGCCAACGATTACCAGTATATTGTTTTGTATGCCTCATCTGTAAAGAGAATTGATGACGCGCGCTCATTACTTCTACCTCGCCTAATCTATTAGCAAAAGCTTGGGTAAGTGATTGATTAAATTCGTGATTCGAGAGATTCATTAATTCTTTCGCATGATTGGGAGCAGTAGACCAAACAATGGAGCATTGATGTGGATCCGCAAGCGGTAAAAATGCTAAAGGCCCATTGGGGTGAAACACTTGATAAGCAGTTTGCTTATGTTCCTTCTCGGTAAACACAGTAGCTACCAAGGCTTGCTGATCATAAGACCACGTTGTTAATGAAACTTTTAGTTTTTGCCGTATTAGAGAATGTGCTCCATCAGCGATCATTAATAACAGCCCTTTCCAACTCTGTTCGATGCTGTTCAAAAAAACACAATCATTATCACTACATACTTCTTCCACAAAATGATTAGGAAATAAATGAATCGTGGGTTGCAATGCAATTTGCTTGAATAAAGCATCTTTAAGAATGGACTCTTCCATAATAAAGCCCAAGTTTTGTTCAGCTACATATCGTGAATCAAAATCAATATGTGCACCGCTTACTGAATCCCAAACATGCATATGACAATAAGGTGAAATTCTTGATTTATCCAAATAGTGCCAAACATCTAATTGTTTTAAAAGCATTTGTGACGCATGATTAATGGCATAAACACGAGCATCAGTATGCAAAGTATCCACTTTTAATGGCCCTGAATCAATGATCGCCACAGTATAACCACGTTGTGCCATAGCTAAAGCAGAAGCTAATCCCACAATGCCGCCGCCAACTATCAAGACATTAAATTCCAGACTCATTTTTTCTCCGAGAATTTAAGAGAAGGATGTTTTTTCATGCCATCTAAAGCGATTTCACATACTAAATCGGGAATTACTCCCCCAAAACCACGCGCATAACGCGCTAAAAGATTTTTTAATAGAGGAATATTATCCAGCGCCATCAATCCTAAACCACGTACACATCCCATACCTGGTAAACGACTAGTAAATACTCGAATTAAACCATCGGTGAAGCAGGTAATTGTTTTTTGATCGTGTAACCTTTGTTGCATATAATGCTGCAACATTGCCGCAGTAAGTCCTTGCTCTGCAATACATTGTGCTAACATTGCCACATCCCTAAGTCCTAAATTAAATCCTTGTCCGGCTACAGGATGTAATGTATGTGCTGCATTTCCTACAAAAACAATAGGCCATTGGATTTGCTGTGGCATTATTACTTGCTGCAGTGGATAAGAAAAACGTTTACCGACTTTAACAAAACGACCTACACGATAACCAAAAGCCTGTTGTAATTGTTGTAAAAAATCTGCATCCGATAAAGACAACAAATGCGCTGCCTGATTAGGAGGTACTGCCCATACTAAAGACATTCGGTTACCTTGCATAGGTAAGAGCGCTAAAGGACCATGAATTGTAAAACGTTCGTAAGCACATTGTTCATGAAGCTTAAGCAACCCCACATTGGCAACAAGAGCATGTTGATCGTATTGCTTTACTTTAGCCGATAAATTACAAAAACGACGCACACGTGATTGAGTTCCATCTGCAGCAACAATTAAACGAGCTACAGCAGTTACTTCACCTAAATCAGTATGAATGGTCGCTGTGCTTTTTTCATAATCCAAAGAGTGTAAGGTTGCTGAGGCCATGAGCTGATCTGGATGTAATAATTGATGCAACGCTTGGTTAATATGCTGCATTTCAACAACATAGCCTAAAGGTTCATTCGATTGACTTTGTAAGCGTGAAACACCAAAATGGTGTTGATCTGAAACATGAATCCTCTCTATAGGAGTTGCATAAGCGTTAAGATGTTCCCAAACTCCAAGCATGGTGAGAATGCGTCGACTGGCTGGTGATAACGCTAATGACCGTGCATCAAAATCAGGCTTTATTTTATCACTAAATGGTTTTTCCTCTACCAATAAAGTGCTGTAGCCTAATCCCTGCAAAGCAAGCATTAAAGTTGCGCCTGTTAAACCACCGCCAATAACCAGTATATCAATCTCTTTATTAATCACGCATTAATGCCTCAATTTCATGTACATCCACAGGTAGCGCTGCGGTTAATACTTCGTGGCCTGTTTTAGTAACCACCACATCATCTTCTATGCGTACGCCTATATTCCACCAACGTTTATCTACTCCAGGAGTATTTGAACTAATATATAAGCCAGGTTCTACAGTTAAAACCATTCCAGGTTCCAAAGGACGCCATTCATTATTAATTTTGTAACAGCCGATATCGTGGACATCTAATCCCAACCAATGTCCTGAATTATGCATATAGAACGGTTTATAAGCCTCTTTAACGATCAACTCGTCCACATTTCCTTGCAAGATACCTAATTCACATAAACCTTCCGTTAAAATACGCAACATAATTTGTTGGATCTCATTCCAAGGAAGGCCCGGCTTAATAGCTGCAATCCCTGCTTTTTGTGCCTTGAGAACAAGCTCATAAATACTTTTTTGCTCCAGACTGAATTTACCATTCACAGGAAATGTTCGGGTAATATCAGCAGCATAATTTTCAAACTCACCGCCAGCATCAATTAAAACAAGATCACCTTGTCGTAAAGGTTTACTGTTGTCGGTATAATGCAAAATACAAGCATTTTCTCCTCCCCCCACAATAGGATCATAAGCGACACTACGACAACCTTGACGACTAAATTCATAAATAAGTTCCGCTTCTAACTGATACTCATGTTCCAAATGCTTACAACGACGCATGGCTTGCTTATGAGCTTTAACAGAAATATCTGCTGCTCGACGCATTAACTCCAACTCAGCTTCACTTTTAAATAAACGCATTTCACCTAATATAGGCTCTAAATCACACAATTGTTCCGGTATTTTTACACCGCGTCGCACTTGATTTTTCCCTTTCATCAAGGCCTGCATAATTATTTCCTCAACTTCTGAATTGCGAGCAAGAGCATAATAAATCGCTGTTTTTCCACTTAATAATTTAGGCAACTCTTCAGAAATACACTCTATAGGAAAAGCAGCACTCATCCCTAATTCAGATAAAGCACCATCTTGGCCTAAACGTTTTCCTGTCCATTGCTCTTCAGCTGGATTACGTGGACGATTAAATAAAATACTCTGTGGAGTTGATCCCGAAATAAGTACTAACAATGCGTCAGGTTCATTAAAGCCTGTTAAATAATAAAAATTACTTTCCTGACGGAAACGATAATGCGTATCACCATTACGTAAAGACTCATGAGCTGCCGGAATAATTGCAATACTTCCTTCAAGTAATTTTTGGGTCAGCGTTCTTCTTCTTGTTTGATATTCTTGTGGAGAAATCATATCAACATCCTTTATTAATGAGTTATTCCAGTATTCCCACTTGGTTCATTCATCACTAAATCATTATACAAACGCAGCACAGCCATTCGCGTGTATTCGCTCACTTCCATTAATGCACGTTCATCATCTTCACCTACATCTATTGTCTCACAATCAAGTTCAGCAAATTCGATAAGATGTTGGAAGGCATCTTGTGCTTCTTCGTCATGAAATCGCGCTACACCAATACCTGCTAATTTCAACGACTCAATAAACCCTTGGCACCATTCGCTAAAGGCTTGCGCCCGCACCAGTAGAGACTCAAACGCATCAGGAAGCAACATTTCAAATCCAAAATCTAAGCAGCTAATTTGTTGTTGACTTATTGAAAAAACAGCAAACATGGCTAAAACAGCATTACGACTTGCTTCATCTTTTTTATTATTCAATAAGGCACGCAAATAAGCTTCACCTTGAATATCTGCGCCTGCACATAGATAGCCACACATCGCTCCATGTAATAAGCTGGCAGATATCTGTAAGTTTAATACAGCAATATTCTCAGAAAATTCATCATAATTAGGCAAATGCAACCGCTCTTTTTCAGACATAGTCAACTCTTTTATATAAAGTAGCCTCCATAATAACCGATTTAATGCAAGCGTTCACCCTACTAATTGCTGCTTGCACGCAAAATTGTTACTATTCTTACAATTCAGTGGAATTACAAGGTCTATTATTATGACTCATATGAAAACTTGCACTATTAAATTACTTAATTCAACTTATGAAATTAAATGTCCTGAAGGTGAAGAGGCTAACTTACATCTGGCAGTACAAAAATTAAACAACCAAATACTCATTAATAAAAAGAAATCAAAGCAACTAGATAATCTACAAGTTTTGTTACTTGCTGCTCTTGATATAAGCCATGAATTAATATTATGTAAGAATAAACATGCCTATCAGCAACATCAAGTAACCCAATTTATTACTTCATTAGAAAATAAAATTAATAAAATGGTGGATGGTGAATTGTTAGAAGGTATTTCGGATTAATCGCTTGCCCCTAAGTTTAGAAAATGAACTATTTAGGGCGTTTAATACAGTAACGTGATGTGCGAATAATAACCCATTAAAGGGATTAAAAATGAGACGCCAATGGTATATAGGCTTTGGAGTGGCCCTATTAATTACTCTTGCCATCTTTATTATGCTGAATGATATTGTGTGGTTTTTTGTTTTTCTTACACCGCTTATAATCCTATGGATCTATGATTTAGTGCAGACACAGCATACCATTTTACGTAACTTCCCTGTCTTGGGTCATGTACGTTACTTTTTAGAGTTCTTACGCCCGGAAATTCAACAATATTTCATTGCTACCGATGAAAGTGAGCTTCCATTTAATCGTGAAACACGTTCGCTTATTTATGAACGAGCAAAAAATACACGTGACACCATACCTTATGGCACTGAACGTGATATTTTGAGTACAGGATACACGTGGGCTTTGCACTCATTAGCTCCAAAACATCACTCAGAAGTAGAGTCTAGAATCACTGTCGGCGGCCCTGATTGTTTACAACCTTATAATGCTTCTCGATTTAATATTTCGGGTATGAGCTTCGGCGCCTTGTCAGGAAAAGCTATTATGGCTATGAATAAAGGAGCCATGATCGGGGGGTTTGCTCAAGCGACCGGTGAAGGTGGTTTAAGTCCCTATCATCTTCAAGGTGGCGATATTATATTTCAAATAGGAACTGCTTATTTTGGTTGCCGTGATGAGCAAGGTAATTTTCATGAAAAAGAATTTGCGGTGGAAGCAAACCGTAAAGAAGTAAAAATGATAGAAATTAAACTCTCACAAGGTGCTAAACCCTCTCATGGTGGGATCTTACCCGCAGCTAAGCTTACTGAGGAAATCGCGAAAGTCAGAAAAGTTCCCATGGGCCAAGATGTAATGTCTCCGATTGCCCACACTGCATTTACTACTCCTGTTGGTTTACTCTATTTCATAAAAAAATTACGTGATTTATCTCATGGAAAACCAGTTGGATTTAAACTATGCCTCGGTCGAAGAGATGAATTTCTCGCAATCTGTAAAGCAATGTTAAAAACCAACATCTTGCCAGATTTTATTACCGTTGATGGAGCAGAAGGAGGCACTGGTGCTGCGCCAGTAGAATATACCAATTTTATTGGTACACCTTTAGAGGCTGGATTAGTTTTCGTGCATAATGCGTTAGTAGGAATTAATGTACGCGATAAAATCCGTATTATCTGCAGTGGTAAAGTTGCTAATGGATTTGACTTGCTCACCAATCTCGCCTTAGGCGCTGATATGTGTAATTCCGCAAGAGCAATGATGATGGCTGCAGGTTGTTTACAAACCAAACAATGTAATGCAAATACGTGTCCAACCGGAGTAGCAACGCAAAACAGACGCTTACAATATGGCTTGGTTGTAGATCAAAAAAAATATCGAATTGCAAATTTTCATAAAAATACCATGAAGAGCTTTTTAGAAATGGTTGGTTCATTAGGTTTAGATAATCCTAGTGATTTGAAACCCAGTCATATTATGAGGCGAGTTAGTGTCCAAGAAGTGAAGTCTTTTGATGAGATTTATGAGTATCTTACTCCAGGACAGCTATTGAGCTCTGATATTCCTGAGAGTTATAGAATCCATTGGGAGCAAGCCAATCCAGAAAAATTTTGAGTGCTTCAGGGTGAGTATATTGTTTCGTTTTATTCCATTGCCTATAACAAACCTCTAAGTTTTCGAAAGAACGTCGCCCTCCCCAAAAGAGGCTGGATTTGAGCGCAAGATATGACCCAAATGCAGCCTTTCGGTACGAGACGTGAATGCTCACCTTTTATCTCCATGAAATTACTTATTTGAATTGCATATTAATGAATTGCCAAGGATCTGAAAAATCTAATTCTTCAAAATATAATTTTTTCCTATTTTGTAACGGCGTCCAATCAGTATAGTAACCGCTTACCTTTCCAAGATAAGGCAAAGCATTTTGTAAAATCTCCTCATAATCTAACTCTTCCGGTTCCATTAAACCTTTATTAGGATGTCGCATAATCCAAATAATCCCACTAATCAACCCCGCAACAACTTGTAAACTCGTTGCATTATTATGAGAAACGAGTTCACGGGCTGATCCTATGGATAAAGTAGAGCCAAACCAATAAGCTCCCCTAGGATTACCCATGAGTAAAACACCAAGCTCATCGACTCCTTCCACTATTTCTTCAACAATTAACCGGCTATTTTTTTGGGAAACCCACTCGTTACCTTGCAATTCATGAATAGAAAGAATTGCATCAGGACAGGGACAATAAGCATAAAGAACTGTTGGTCTATATAAAATTGCATTACCATAGTTCAATGTGAGATAACTCGAAATTGAAGTTGTTTCAGGATGAGTAATTAAAAATCCCTGATAAGGACCAAAGCTTGGAGTCCAAGATCGAATTTTAAAACTACCACTTGGTCGTTCTATATAAATACTTGACTTTTTCCCCCGTGAGTGAATTTTTCCATCGATAGGAAAATGCCGCTCATGACTCCCCCATCCTATTTCTACAGGTTGTTTCATTTCCTCGATAAACCCTTTGATAGACCATGTATTAACAAATTCACCCAATCTTTTAGAGGCGAGTGTAACCTGTGTATCATGTTCTGCAATGTGAATTACTTTAATATTCAGTGTAGAGGCAAGTTGAGCCCATTCAAATTGATTTTTGGGAGTGGTCAATTGAAGATTATTATCCTTGGCCAAATTTAATAAAGCTTGCTTCACAAAGTGAGAAACTAATCCAGGATTAGCGCCATGAGTAAGTACGGCTGTTTTGTTAACTGTTTTCTTTAATTTTAAAATTTTTTCCCTTAACCAATAATTAGTCCGCTTTTCCGGAATATGTTCTTCAAAAAGACTTTCTCCCCATTCTTCTATAGAAGCATTTATATAGAATGCTTGTTTTTCATTGCACAGTTGAATCATAGAAGCACTTGAAATACCCATAGAAACATCAATAACTAAATCGTCTAATGCAAGTTGATTACCAATAATTTCTTTATAATTTTGTTTCGTAATCTTTTGAATAAAAAAATTAATTGCAAATTTGTTGGCAAGTGAAATGGAAGAATCATCATCAGTGATAATTAAAATTTGCGATGGAAGAATATTTAAGCGATTAACTAATAAGGGTAATAACGCTTGGCCAATACAGCCGAATCCCAATAGAATAATTTTTTTATTAAAAGTCTCTTTTTTCATACCAATTCCTTTTGGCGGATTTAATTTATATTATAGTTATCAGATAGCTTATTATCGTAGTACTTATTAAACCTAATCAAAATTTTAATTAATAAACACAAGGACATGTGATTATGGCTTTATTGTGGGTACGCAACGAAACACACCCCTCAGAAAAAAGAACGCCAATTATTCCAGAACATACATCAGTAGTAATACAACATGGACATAAGGTTGTAATAGAAAGTTCTAATAATCGTGTTTTTCCTGATTCCCAATACATTAAAACAGGTTGTTCCATTGCTCCCAGTGGGAGTTGGGTATCTGCTTCGAAAGAAACGATTATCTTAGGTTTGAAAGAACTTTCTCAGACCAATATACCCCTAATGCATACACATATATATTTTGCCCATGCCTACAATGATAAAAAGGTTTTTCATGAGGACTCTGGCATTTCAGCATTAATGCAACAATTTCAGCAAGGCAAAGGGATGCATTATGATTTAGAGCTATTAGTCGATAAAAATAAGCGGCGTATTACTAGTTTTGGTCGAGAAGCAGGACTTTCAGCAGCATGCATTGGTCTTTTAATTTGGGTTCAAAAACAACAGGGTATGGCCAGACCCTATAAAATCAAGTCATTTTATACCAGCCTTCAAGAGGGATTAAATGATACCCAGAAAGCTGTGGCTTCTATAAGAGTTAAGCCTAATGTGCTCATCATAGGAAATGGCCGTAGCAGTCAAGGTGTCATCGACGTCCTGCAACGATTTGAATTACCATTGACTCAATGGGGACGTTATGAAACGAAATCCTCAAAGAAATTATTAGAAATACTCAATTATGATATGTTTTTCAATTGTATCTGCGTTAAAGATGATATAGAGCCTTTTTTACGCATCGAACAAATGCATGCTGGCCAAACTCTTTCCCTAATTGTTGATATAACTTCAGAAACATACAGTTATAATCCTTTGCCCATTTATACCGGTACTACAAGTTATGAAAATCCAACCCATTGCATTCATCTCAATGAAAAAAATCTTGATATTGTGGCTATTGATAATTTGCCTTCGTTTTTTCCATTAGAAAGTAGTATCTCTTTTTCATCACAGCTCTTACCTCATTTAGTTCAATTTTTAAATAAAGATATAACATACCCATGGCAAATAGCTGGTGAATTATTCCATCAAGCACTGCGTATCCTGTAAGACTAAAATCAGTATTTAGCTATTTTAAAAATACAGAGATAAAGATAAGATTTATCATAAAATTTAAGATGTTGTGCAAATCATTGAGATGAATGATGGGATCATATTTACATCAAGGACGTTATACACCACTTGTGCTGGTGACGTGCGCCATTTATTTGATAACTTGGTTTATCACCAGCGCAACCAGTAATGTAATTCAAGCCACCGTTATTCAACAACATGCCGCATCACAAACATTCCCTGTAGTAAGGCATTTCGCGTCAGTACTCTTTACGTTTTTATTAGTACTTTCTTGTTTAAAGTTATTTCAAAAAATACATTATCAACGTTTACTCATGATAGTTGTTTTGTGTGTGCTCATAGGGCTTATAGCCAAATCGGTTTCTCTCCAAACTTACTCATTTATTTCTGCTTTCGGTAATTACGCGTTAAATTTAAGTGAAGCATGGCGGCAATTGTTTGTTCATCCTGCTTGGCGAAGTACTGTAGAAGGTATCTTAACGGGGTTGGGGATGGTCGTAAATCTACGTGCTATTGGTATAGAAGAAGCATGGATGGTTCATATCGAAGCATTCGATCGTTTTTTATATATTCTAGGGGGCTTATTGATACTATTTTGGTATTTTTCAAAAAATAGCACTTTGGCACAACCCGATGCACCCCAAACGACCTTTTCCTTTAAGATATTATTCACAAGTTATCATTATCTTTTTGTGCTCACGTTTTTGAGCGGGTTTAATGAAGGCTTATTAAGCTTTATACCAACCATTGCTCACCAAGTATTACCAGATAAACCAATAAAATATTATCAATACGCCGCATGTTTTGGTGGGATAATTGGACCTATGATTATGGGGCGCTTCGGAGATAGATTGGGTATTTTATACATGCTCTTTGTGACTACTGGATTGCTTTTACTCTGTCATTTCCTGGATATGCTTTTATTACAAAGAAGCGGTTCTTTCATCAGAATTTATTATGGGACAATATTTTTGGAAGCTGCTATGATAGTTTGTCTTATTTCACTGACTACTGCACTCATTGGGGAACGTTTACGAACCCATGGTATATTTCGCGTATTTGCACTTGCTAATTTAATTGCTTCGCTGGGAACTACAATCAGCATGCGCTTGAAAATTATTACAGCTGATTCATTATTCACCTATAAGATCATGATAATTACAATCAATATTTTTTTAATAGGAATGTCTGCTATTCTTTATTGGCGCATGTCTTTGAAAAAGGGATTGACTTCGATATAAGTCATCACTCTTCAGGCTCATCATATTTTAAACGTTTGCCAATAGTAGGGATAAATTTGGCTAATTTAATGAGCCGTGTTTGTGCTACTTTTTTATAGGCAGTATTAAATACAGCTTCAATGTCTACATAATCAAGCCATAGAGTTTGTAAGGTTGACAATATGCGATATCCCATCTCTACATTTTCAGCCAACATTTTATCGATCATTCGTGTCAGCTTTTCGTTTTTTGCAGCTTCTTCTGCGTTAAACCCTAAATAATCAAGCAAGAGATTATTGGCAATATTTTTAAAGTCAGAGTATTGTGATAACTTTTCACCATATAACTCGAAATCTTCAATATCATCTCCGAATACTCTTCGTGCTTCTTTCATCACTATTTTTTTACTCGCTAAGTAAGCAGCGATTTTTTCACCCCGTTTAATCTTATCTTTGGTTAATAGAGTTTCAGCAATTTTGTCCGCTTTTTCCTTGTAAAGCGCCTCGGCTATATCACTATCACTTAATGAACTGTTCATCCGTTCTTTCATGTTTTCAAACATTAATTGAAAAGACTCATTAAGCAGCTTGGGAATAGGCAAAGTTCCGTCAAAAATTCGACCATCTGCACTAAGTGATACAGGTAATACATCGAGGGGTTCAAATGCCCGTGTTTCGTTATTCCAAACTGGTTTTCGATCTACAGCCAGTAGCGTAAGTTGCAAGCACGTCTGTTTCAGTAAAGGAGCTACAACCTGTTCGTAGCCATACTCTCCAGCATTAGCTATATATGCTCCATAACTGACTGGGATGGGGCAAGGGTAAACATCGTGTGCATATTCATAAAGCAAGTCATCTAAGCGTTGCTTAAGCTCTGGATGTTCTTTCTCAACTTGCTCTCTTTTTTTGTAGCAATACACCATCATTTCTAGGGTACGTTTGATACGCGGAAGCATCTCAATTGGACTTAGTTCATGACAATCTCTAAAAAAGATAGTAGCCAAGTGATCTCCACAACCGGGTAATTTCTGATAAAGCGCAACGTAAGCGCCTCGAGTACGATACATTTTTTTATAACTTAGAAAATTACGAAACGAATCCTCAGCGGCTCCCATATGGCTCACTGCCTGCATCATTAAGGTTGTTAAAAGTTCAGGTGGATATCTATTATCAAAATAACCGAAATTGCTCACATCAATATTAAAGTGAGCAACGGTGGTAGGATCACCAGGGTTATCTAATTGGTACATAAAAATTCTTTTCAGTGGTGTCATTTCCACTTCATAGATTTCAAGCTCAGCTTCTCGAGTCAACTCTTCTTTATGAGGTTCTAATTCGGCCAAAGCTTCAGGAGCCAGTTGGAAAACCAACTCCCATCGCTCACTTGGAACCATATCTATCTTTTTGAGTTGACGAATATGCTTCTCTTGTAAAGCTAAAAGAAACTCACCAGTACCCCTTGGACCAATTAATACACTGAGTGCCACATCATATTTGGGCTGTAGTGAAAAGGCAGAAATAAGGAGTTCTTCTAATGCTTGCAGTTTCTCTGCTAAGATCTCTTTGTCAGGTAGACCAATTTCTCGATACAAATCAGCTTCACAAACGTGTCGATGCTCATCTTCAATAATGAGTTCAAAAAGCTCCGCTGCGACACCGTACTTGTAAAAAATATTAAAAACCTCTTCAACCAAACCTTCGCAAACTAAATTCATAACAACCATACCTACTTTGAGGCAATCTTGGGCACGAATGAATTCACAAATACGTTCAATTTCTTCGTTATAAGCGGGAGGTGTAGCATAAGGTGCACAGAGCGTAAATATAATTTTGGTAAAAACAATAGCATGATAAATTTCATCTACTAATTGAGCACGCATCCGTTTTTTTAACTCTGGGTTATGCATTTTATCTTCAAAACGCATAGGTAATTGAATACCCAAAACCTCCAATTGCGCCATTAACGAGAAAATATAAAGATACAGAAGCTTGTCATGTTTTATTGCAAAAGGTAGACCATTTTTAAATAGCTTTTCTACTCGATTTTTGATGTCTTTTCGTTCGTCATCGGTGATTTTGTTCCATCCCTCCAGGATCCATTTTTCAGAACCCCAAAAAGGTTTTAGAAGTGTATCGAGATCTTCCATAATTAGGTTCCATGTGACGAATAAAGTTGATAGATCATATTGAGTACTTAATAAATTTAATGCTTACGATGAACAACATATCGAGCTAATTCTTCAAGCGCGCTTTTATATTCTGAATCGGGTAAAATACTTAAGGCATCAATAGCAAAATCAGCTTCTTTATCCGCAATATCTCGGGTGTATTCAATCGCTTTAGTTTCAGCGATAGCATCTAATATTGAGGGTAAATGTAGCAGTGTTCCTTGCTCTAAACTTTCTCTTATTTTTAGCTGCTGTTCTGCTGTGCCATGTTTTAGGGCTTGCAGCAAAGGCAAAGTTATTTTACCCGTTGCTAAATCATCCCCAATATTTTTTCCTATTGTTTGAGCATCCGAACAATAATCCAAAGCATCATCAATCAATTGAAAAGCATTTCCTAAATGCAACCCATAAGAATACATCGCTTTCTGAATTTCATGATTTGATTTACTGATTAGAGCACCCATAGTAGCGGATGCAGCAAAAAGGAGTGCTGTTTTGGCACGAATCATATCAAAATATTCTTCGACAGAAAGATTCGAATTATGACGATTAGAAAATTGCTGGATTTCTCCACAACCCATCTGAGGCGCTATACCAATAAGTAGCTGAATAATATCGATATCACCAACCTCAACCATAAGCTCCAAATATTTGGTGAATAAATAATCCCCCACTAAAATACTTGCCTTATTGCCCCATATTTTGTTGGCCGTTTCTCGACCGCGACGAAGGGTTGAATCATCGATCACATCATCATGCAATAGAGTAGCTGTATGGAAAAATTCAATCATTGCTGCAAGCATGATATGCTCTTTTCCTTCATAACCACAGGTACGGCTTGCTAAAAGAACTAACAAGCATCGTAAACGTTTACCACCGCTTTGGATAACATGATGAGCTATATCATCGATTAATTGGATAGGAGATTTTATTGTTTCAATGATTAAATGATTAACTGCTTCAAAATCTTCACTCACTAAATCGCGTAAATGATCAATTCCCATTACGTATCCATAAATAAAATATCTTTTGCATGCTAAGCTGGGAATATATTCAATGTCAATACATTCTCTATAGCATCATGCAAGGGTTAAATAGTAGGGATGCCCTAAAATGATTTATAATTTTTATTATAGATCAAAAAAAAGAATTTACTTCCATTTAATATTACACCCAATACTCGGTTTTTGTTCCGCACTGACAGGTTTTCCAGCCAGTATGCTTTCTAGTGCATTTTGTAAATGTGAACCCGTTACCGGTTTATTATTACCGGGTGTTGACTCATCAAAGCAACCTCTATAAACACAGAGTAACTCTTTATCAAAAATATAAAAATCAGGCGTACATGCTGCACTATAGGCTTTAGCAACGTCTTGGGTTTCATCATACAAATAAGGAAAAGGATAGTGAAATTGCTCTGCTTCGAGGCACATTTTTTCTGGACCATCTGCAGGGTATTTTTCCGCATCATTTGAACTGATCGCTATAAATTGGATCCCTTGTTTTTGATAATTTTCAGCTAACTCAACGAGCTTCACTTGAATATGCTTGACAAAAGGACAATGATTACACAGAAACATAATGACGGTTGCAATAGATGATCTACTTTGTGCCAAAGACACCATTTGATTGTTCCGTGTATCGACTAAATTAAAATCAGCAGCCTTGCTCCCCAGTGGAAGCATAGTTGACAAGGTTGCTACCATAACGCCCTCCTCTTGTGTGTCAAAAGCAGCATTACTCTACTTCATAATTTGATTTTATTGACACCGTTATATGCACGATAAAAAATATACAGACTTTTTCTCTTATTCTTGACTTTAATCAAGCTGGCCATGTTATAATCTACTTAACCCGATAGCAAGTGATTTTAGAACCAATGCTAACAGCATGGGAAGCATCCTGAAATCGGCGTTGTGCAAGCCCACCCTGAGTGGGAAGCCTGAACCGATTCATCCGCTACCCACTTGAACCGAAAGGGTTCATAATCCATGTCTGTCGGGGCTATCCTTGCACCAGTTGTTTCTTTAATAAAAGATATTCATCACGAACTTTCGCAGCCGCTTCAAACTCCATGTTTTTAGCATGTAAATACATTTGCTTTTCCAGAGTATTAATGTGTTTCATTAACTCTTGAGTTGACCAATGCTTATATTCTGGGATCGATTCTGCAACTACGGCTTTGCGCTTTCCTGCGTAAGCGCCTTCCATAATGTCTGATATGGATTTATTAATTCCTTTAGGTGTAATCCCATGCGCTTCATTAAACGCTTTTTGTTTCTCGCGCCTTCGGTTTGTTTCTTCCAAAGCTCTTTGCATGGAACCGGTTATTTTGTCGGCATAGAGAATTGCTCGTCCTTTCATATTACGTGCAGCACGCCCTATAGTTTGGATCAAAGAACGATCGGAACGTAAAAATCCTTCTTTATCTGCATCAAGAATAGCTACCAAAGCAACTTCGGGCATATCCAAACCTTCACGTAATAAATTAATCCCTACTAAAACATCAAAAACACCTAACCGCAAATCACGAATTATTTCTACTCGTTCTACAGTATCAATATCCGAATGCAAATAACGCACCTTAACTCCATGCTCATTCAGATAATCGGTTAAATCTTCTGCCATTCGTTTCGTTAAAGTAGTCACTAAAACTCGTCCATCGTGTTGGATCACTTGGCGAATTTCCGACATTAAGTCATCGACTTGAGTACGAACTGGACGAATTTCCACCTCAGGATCCACAAGGCCTGTTGGGCGAACGACTTGTTCAGCAACATTATCAGCATGTTCTTGTTCATAAGAACCTGGCGTTGCCGAAATGTAAATCGTTTGTGGTGAACGCGCTTCAAATTCTTCGAACCGTAACGGTCGATTATCCAGCGCGGAAGGAAGCCTAAAACCGTATTGCACTAAAGTTTCTTTACGTGAGCGATCACCCCGATACATTCCTCCAATTTGAGGCACGGTGACATGAGACTCATCGATAATCAATAGCGCCTCGTCCGGCAAATAATCAAATAAAGTAGGCGGAGGTTCACCTGCCTCTCGTCCCGATAAATAACGTGAATAATTTTCGATACCGGAACAATATCCCAACTCCAACATCATCTCGATATCAAAATACGTGCGTTGTTCTAAGCGCTGTGCCTCAACTAATTTATTTTGTTCCTTAAACTCAACCAAGCGTTCTTGCAGTTCCTCTTTCACCCAATCGACAGTTTGCAAAATACGTTCACGCGGTGTGACATAATGGGTTTTAGGAAAAACGGTAACCCGAGGTAAGCGGTGCAAAATTTCGCCAGTTAGCGGATCAAATTGAGCAATATTTTCTACTTCATCATCAAATAACTCAACACGTATTGCCTCTTTTTCGGAATCAGCGGGAAAAATATCAATAACATCGCCATGCACACGAAATTGACCACGTTCTAGAGAGAAATTGGTGCGAGTGTACTGCATTTCAGCGAGTCGTCTTAAAATTTTACGCTGATCGGATTGTTCTCCGCGGGAAAGATGTAATACCATACGCAAATAAGAATCAGGATCACCCAAACCATAAATTGCCGAAACAGTTGCAACGATAATGGCATCTTTACGTTCAATTAAGGCTTTGGTTGCAGACAAACGCATTTGCTCTATGTGGTCATTGATGGATGAATCCTTTTCAATAAAGGTATCTGAAGAAGGCACATAAGCTTCCGGCTGATAATAATCATAATAGGAAACAAAATATTCCACCGCATTATCCGGAAAATAAGCTTTGAATTCACCATAAAGCTGGGCAGCAAGCGTTTTATTAGGAGCCATAATTAAAGTAGGCCTTCGCATAGCTTGAATTACATGTGCTATAGTAAAGGTTTTACCTGAACCAGTGACACCTAAAAGGGTTTGTTTGGCCAAACCTGATTTCAGGCCATCGATTAATGAGGCTATGGCAGTTGGCTGGTCACCGGCAGGTTGATAATCGGCGTAAATTTTAAATAAATCTTTCATATCTTTATAGTATATCTCACAGGAGAAATAAATGAATATCGCATTGGCAACACGCGTGCAAAAAGTTAAACCCTCACCTACTTTGGCTGTAGCTGCAAAAGCGACCCAAATGCGTGCACAAGGGCATGATGTGATTAATTTAGGTACAGGAGAGCCTGATTTTGACACACCTAATTACATCAAGGACGCCGCGATTCTTGCCATTCAGCAAGGTCATACTAAGTATACCGCAGTAGATGGAATACCTGAATTAAAGGAAGCCATTAAGAATAAATTTAAGAAAGATAATGGTCTTGATTATCAACTGAATCAAATTTTAGTCTCCGTGGGTGGAAAACAAAGTTGTTATAATCTTTGCCAAGCATTACTTAATCCCGGTGACGAAGTCATTATTCCTGCCCCTTACTGGGTTTCTTATCCAGATATGGTCTTACTCGCTGATGCAATTCCAGTAGTTATTTCAACAACGCCTGCGCAACGCTACAAAATCAATGCTCAGCAATTAGAACAAGCTATTACTTCTAAAACACGGCTGATCTTTTTAAACAGTCCATCGAATCCTTCGGGGGTAGCGTACACATTAGATGAATTAAACGCATTGGCTGAGGTATTGAAAAAACACCCACAAATTGTTATTGCAACTGATGATATGTACGAACATATTCTTTGGAGCCAACCTTTTGCGAATATTCTTAACGCCTGTCCTGAGTTATACGACAGAACCATCGTACTCAATGGAGTCTCCAAAGCCTATGCCATGACTGGATGGCGCATAGGATATGCTGCGGGCCCTGCCTCTTTAATGAATGCAATGAAAACCATTCAATCTCAATCCACCTCAAACCCTTGCTCGATTGCGCAAAGAGCAGCAGTAGCTGCATTAACTGGCGGTCACGAGAGTGTTTTAGAAATGGTAAAAGCCTTTCATCAAAGACATGATTTTGTCGCTTCACGATTACAAGATATCCCTGGAATCGAGGTCATCCCAGCTGATGGAACTTTTTACATTTTCCCCAGTGTACAAGCCATTATTGAAAAACGCGGTTATGCCAATGACCTCGAATTTTCAGAAAAATTGTTAACTGAAGCAGGAGTCGCGTTAGTCCCAGGATCCGCTTTCGGTAACGAAGGCTGTATTCGTCTTTCCTTTGCGACCAGTATGGAAATACTCCAAGATGCACTCAATCGTCTTCAAGATTTTTGCAAATAAATTCTAAATCCGTTCCTCGCTGCTGGTAAGCGAGGACCATTTTTCGTTTAATAGTTAAACGAAAATTCTCAAAATAAATCAGATTTAAAAAATTATTATTAAATCTACTTGACCCCCAGCCAGAATCGTTTTAAGATTCGCCCACATTCCCCGGTAGCTCAGCCGGTAGAGCGGATGACTGTTAATCATTAGGTCACAAGTTCGAGTCTTGTCCGGGGAGCCAATCCCAGTATGGGTTTTGGCGAAACTCAATCAAACCTTAAATTTTACGTGTCGAATATGTGTCGAAGTTTGAAGGAAATTTCAGAAATTCCTAACACTAAGTGCATTGATACTTGACCTAAAGGTTCATATATTCTTCATCAACCAGGATCAACTCCTACACAAGCAACTAGATCATCAAATGCTTTTTTAAGATTAATTATTTCCTGTTGATTTGGTCTTACTTCCTTATGAACAAACCTCCAGGGATGATGATAATCATTTCTAATACATGATAAATATTCTGTTATATTTCTTTTTTCGCGTTCTTCAAGTTCATTGAAAGGGCTTGTTGGGAGAGCTATAAAGATATCAAGTAAATCACCAATACTTAATTTATATGGCTTTTTATTTTTATAATTTATATCGTTCTTCTTCCTTTTCTCGAATTCATCAATAAATGACAAATAGGATTTAAACATGATCAAACATATCGCAGATTCAATTCCATAAGTAAGGAGCAAATATGTCGACAACTCAATATTGTTTTGGTCGAATATTATATCCATTTCATCTTTTATTTTATTGATTAAAGAGGTCCCCTTTTTTATTAAAATTATTGAATCGCGAAGATGGATATTATATTTATCAAGTTTATTATGGAACTCTTTAGAATTTTCTTTTATTTCTTTACCGATTTCTGGAAATCCAATCGTACAAAAAATTTCACTCAGTTTTTCAAAAATAATCTGATTATATTGTTTATCAAGATCTAGCCAAGACTTTGGAGCTTCAGATATAAAAAATGTTTCATCATCTTTTAAACCGTGTTGTATCTCTATATCTCTCATTTTCTCGGAAATAGGATTAAGTTCATCGTTATAATCACCATTAAGCCATTTTCTTTCATTCTTAGAGTTCACAATAGAGCATAAAAGAGTATAGCTTTCTAACGTGCGTTCATTTCGATAACGAGTTGAAGCATTATTTACTAGCTCATCAATCGTTTGCATAATTTTTTCTTCAAATAAAATTAAAGTTTGTGCGTTGTTGCATTCCTTGTTAAATGCCCAATATTATTTCTCTTGTGATTTCATAAATGCTATGATTTTTAATTTTAGTTCATGTGCTTGATCAAAGATTATATCTAACCATTGTTCATATTCTCGTTGACTTTTTGAGTCAGATGCCTTGTCTCTAGGATCCCAGTTTTTGTTTCCAATTATTTGTCTTTTTTCTTCAATTTGTTGTTCTATTTTCCTTACAGATTCTATAAGCTCATTAATCCAACTATCTCTGTTCATTACTATTTCTCCAATTTAGTTGAATCATTTAAATCGATCATATTGTATATGTAATTTTTTAGATATAAGTTTAGTTCATTACATCGAGCCTGAATGTAGACTCAGCCACAATCCGTTATATTGAGCTTTTCGAACAGCCCAGATTTCGTTTCACTTCATCCGGGCATTCTGGCAGTAGTAATTTCTTCTCAATAAGGCCGGCTTAATATCAATTGGCATTGCGAGACACAAGCATTTTTCTGTTGAAAACAGGCTAGATCCATAGATTGCCACTCGGCGCGATTTCTAGCTAAATTTCTTGATTGAGCAAAACAGCTTTCTCTGTTGGCATAGCACTGCTTGTTACAAGTCTCATATTCCATATTTTTATAATTATTAATATCCGCTTGAGAAGGCGTAGCGTGTATTGTTGGCAAATAGGCGCCACAAAGTAATATTACAAAAAATAAATTATACCATTTAACCATTATTAAGTTCCTTCTATATGAATGGCTATTCAGGGTTGCTACTAATATTTTAGACTATTTGTAAAAAATATGGATTAAATTACAGATCTGAGGCGAACACGAATTAGATTCACGGCAAAAACCTTTGTCCGCACCTCGTAGAGCCACAAAAAGATTCATAGCTGCGTAAAATTGTATTATAGATAAAATTTCTTTAGTTTGAGTTTCAATTCATTTGCATTCGCTGAAAGTTTTTCCAAGTTAAGCTCTTCCTTTGTAATTTTTTCTTTTTTTGACAAGATATCGAGGAAATTTTTATAAACACTTAGCAAGCGTAGGCTGGGCTGCTAAGCCCAGCATGTCTAATCTACTCACCAAACCAGGATTTCTTAAAACAATCACCACAAGCCCAATGAGCACCCAAGATTCCTTCACGAATAAAGCGATGGATACTTGAGTAAGGCCAATCTGAAGGATTTTTGACATAGCCATGTTTCACTGGATTATAATGAATGTAATTGATGTGGTGCTCATAGTCGGATGCATCGCGTATCATGTGCTCCCAAAACCTGCGTTGCCAGATACCTCGCTCACGTTTTCTTTGTCGGGATGTTGATATTGTTTCATAAGGCTCAATTTGTCTGGAAAAAGTTGCCTTTATTAAGCTTAACCGTTTTGAATAATCAATATCATTGGGTATTAAGGTCATTATCATATGTGCATGGTCAGGCAAGATGACAATAGCGTCTATATAGAAGGGATGTCGCTGCTGGACTTTTCTAAATGCGAATCTTAAATCATCGATACAATCAATGAGTAAATTGCTTTGTCTATATTGCAAATTTAATGTGAAAAAATAGGTGGCACCTGGCACCAATGCTCTTCGGTATCGCATAGAGTTGGACTTTCTTAATATTCCTTTTCGGTATTTATAACCAAATTCTTGAAGATATTCAATGAAGATTTCTGGGCTTATCAGCCCAGCCTACACTGATTTGATTTTTTATATAAACCATCTTTTTTAATTACATCGAATTTTTTAGCTGATGCATCACTGCATACAAATTGTTTGGAAATTTAGTTATATTAATTATTTCATTTCAATAAGTTAACTATATAGAGTCTGCAAATATGCATACTAAAAATATTAACCCAATTAAAATTTGATGCATCAATGCATACTGTTTTTTGTATGTTTATCGAGCATTAACTGAATTTTTTCATTCTCTTTTTTTTCAAATGCCTTTTTATCCTGTAAATACAAGGAATTACACGCCTCAGCAAATGCTGCGTAAGGTGTGCTGTCTTGATTAGGTACTTAAATGACGTCATCGAAATATTATAGATACCACATTTCTAAGAGGATAATTTTGTAGCACATTTTAATTGCGTGTTTGTGATTAAATTACTCCATTTAATCAAATGAATTGTAACTTAGGTTTCGTTAGTGGGACAACTGGGACTGATGGGATCCCTGATGGTTATTGGGTTTTATTTATCCCACCAAGTTTTTTTATGATGGGACAGGTGAGACAAATTCAATCACAAATACGCAATTGAAATGCGCTAATAAATTAAAATAAGCAAGAAATACGATAATTAACCAAGCAAGCATAATGAAATCAATTAAAAAGAAGAGTCTTACACCTTTCGCATTTCCATTGGATGCTTAGGAAATCCTTTGTTTATAAGCATCTTGCTAGGTTTTGAAGAAAAAATTTGGAGAAAATCGCGGTGAATCACTGGTGAACAATCGTGGTGAAGTTACTAAATTGAAAACACATAGAGTGGATAAGGTTTTCCGTAACTATTTTTTTACTCTTCACCGTCTACATTCACCAAGGGTTCATCATTTTTAAGCTGTCTTACACCCGTGTATGGGCAAATAAAAGCTCACTCTCCTCCCCAAATTTTATCCGTAAAGAGATACAACCTTGGAGTACCAACGCCCCTAATTCGAGGTTTATTTGAGGCCTTGCCATCAGATGCAGGAATAATCCAATCGTAATTGAGCAGCACTCTGGTTACCATGCGTTGATCAAATCCTTTGCATAGTTCATTCTTATAAACCTCTGGCAGAACCATAAACTGACGAAAGCCTTCATCATCCACTCTATAAAATCCCGCTCTATTTTGAATGCGTTCATTATTAGGCGCTTTGACATTATCAAATCGACTGGTACCATGAGACTCGAAGAACGCCCGTACTTGGGCGAGTATTGCTCGATCTTCTCTGTTCCCATCTGTGCCAAATGTTTCTTGCCATGACTGGAAACACAAATTAGCTGCTTTGAACGAATCACCTTGTTGCCATCCAGTAAGACCAAACTGAGTGGCTAACTCTCCAGCTGTGGCTACAAGTGCAAACCGTCTAGCTACTCTTGTGATCTGACCGGTAGCTTCTTGGTTTATCACGTTATCAACAAATTGCTTGCTCCTATTACTCATGATGGGAATAAGCATTTGGCGATTGGAAACTAGATTTTCTAACCATTTCATTCCTACTGTTCCATAATAACGATTCGCATTTTCATTTAAATTTATGGCTAAAGTGGCAGGATTAAGATGATCGTGTAACTGTTCGAAAAGTCCCATACCTGCACCAGCATCTGCTTCAATATCGGCTAGCCTAATTTCTTGGCCAACATTAGCCCGAAGTCCTGCTTTTGCCATTAGTCCGGCTAGTGATTCCTCACCTGCTGAAAGAAAAAATAATGACCAACTAGTCGATGATTTTACTGTTCCTGATCGAGTCGCTCGCGTTTTTCCTTGTCCATTGGCTAATAGGTATGCAGCTTCTCGTGGATCAATCTGGCTAAGCTCATCAAGAATCAATAATCCGTCATTATGCAAAGCGGCTAAACCTTCTAATCCATTCGAAGTACTACGCCATACACGACTATAAGCTTTAGGATTACCCCAAACTGAAGCTGCTACTTTCAATGCCGTACTTTTGCCTGATGAAGAAGCACCTCTAAAATGAAAGCCACCTGAATCTTCACCAGCAAGCTTAGCTAAACTTGGTGCAAACGCTGTAGCAATGCAAAAATTAACCGGGAATTCCCCAAAGCCATACGCCCTATTGAATCTCGCCATTCCTCTACTGTCCCTACACAAGATAATGCAGGTTCAATAACATGGGTATTTTGAAAAACAACTTTTTCATTGGCATTGCCAATTGCATCATGAGCGGTAACAAAAACATCGTCATACCAACCTAACTTATCCACACAACTTATTTTGAAATGACCGCCGGCATACTCACAAACAACGGGGCGAGTTTTAGTATGAGGTAATGTAATAACTTGATTAAATGCCATACAAATTTCTCCAGCTAAATTTTACGGAAATCGCCACAGATAAAAATCCAATTGGCTTCATTCCTTGAGCCGTTAAACAACAATAAAACTTATTCGTTAACCAACGCCAGCAATTGACCCACATCACTGGTTGAACGATAAACTTTTTGTTGTTGGAGAAAACTCAGTACATCACTTTTGCGATACAACACTTTACGCCCGATTTTTAAATAAGGAAGGCTTGTACCTGCCCAACGATTACGTTCGAGTAATTGGGTTGAGCAATTTAATACCGCAGCAACGGTTTGTTGGTTAAATAATGCGGATTCTGGTGCAGAATCAAATTCGTTTAATAGATCGAGCCTAGATAATTTTGCTATAGACATCTTGAAACCTCATTAAGTTGATTATTCATTGCAACTGTCTGTTGCGCCCATCTTGCATCCTGCGGCATCCAGCACAAATGAATATCATCTTTTATCGGCCTCATGCAGATAAATTTTTATGGTGATATCGTTTTCCATTAATTCTTTGCTTTTGCGTTTTCTATTTACGGCAAATTCAAAGTATGAAAAAGTATTACTTAAATTATAAAAGCATGTCAAGGGAGTTAGTGTCGATTAAAACAATAAACCCAAATACTCCATTTCGAGAAACTCAAGCAGGGACGGTTCCATTGACATTGATTATTCCTATGCATATCTCTATTTGTTACGTTAATTTATTATTGCATATACAATTTTTGAAATAATCGATTTTGTAACCATACCCAGCGCCGGTAAATATCTCCTGTGTACTGATTTGCTATTTCTCGCGCCTTGTCAATTGCAGATTTGAGTATTCTTGGTTCGGTATGAAATAAATCAATAAAATTTAGGGCTGCTTCCGAACCACCAAACAAATAAGCTAAATCATTTTGTAAAAAACTCTCCCAGGTTAGAGTTGAATCATATCCAAAACGCGCAAAAGCAAGGTAATTGATTTCATTAATTGGATTAAAGGAACTTACTTCACCAAAGATTGTCGCACCTTTCAATCCAGTTTGATAAGCAAGTCTCATCATTTCAGAAAAACGTTTGCCAACAAATGTGTAACGCTCTTGCTGCCATTGTGACCCCATATGAGTACGTAAAATATTAATAGGTTGTGGTAATTTTTTTACATGCTCTGAAGTTAATTGAGATTTTAGCTGTTGCCAATAGTGCCTATTTATGCAGAATTGATATATTGAATCAGTTGGCAAATCACTTAAGGGGGCTAGTGCATCTAAATCCAGTAAATTATCCCAATAAGACTCGCAAATAAGCCATGCATCACTCTTCATTTTTTTAACGGCGGTAAATAATTGTGGATAAACCTCTGCCATATCGTGCACAGACCATTGTTGATGAATATTGCGACGCTTGTTACAAGTAGAACATTGACATATCCCATAATCACCAGTTTCAAAATTAATACCACCAATATCAAAAGTTTCAGCTAGCCATTGAAGTGCTTCCACATGATAATTAATATTTTCTGGTTTTGATGGACAAGCAGCATTTAAATAAAATGTTTCAGGTAAATGTAATCTTTGAAAATCAGGAAGATTAAATTCTGAAGGCTGTGAAAATTCGGCACGTAAAAATGGGTGCTTTTTTAGCCAGTTGCTTAAATGATATGGATGAGAACCTTCCCAATAAATTCCACCATAGCAATTAATTCCTACCCCTGGAAAAATCCTAACTCCGCGTTCCTTTGCATAATTACAAATAACTTGTGCTGATTCAATACCTCCATGACTATCACGTAAAAATCCATAAATGGTTAAACCATTGATACGGTGAATTGACATATAATCTATTAATCGAAAATAGTCATTTAAAAAACCATCCTCAGGTTTAGTGTAAGAATTCGCAAAACCAATTTCTTGCAACCCATGTTGTTCTAAATACCAGTTCGTACTGTGATCCCAAGTCCAGAAAAACCGATAAGGCAAAGAGGGAAACTCATGAATAGTTAAACTGTCAATGAAAATAGAATCTTCTTGTTTGATTTTAGTTTGTAATGCGCGTACCGCATAAACAACACCAGCAATACCTCCACCAACAATATTAATGGCAGGACAATTGGATATATTGCCATTTTGGATTGAAAAAGAACCCTCTATGGCACTATTATCTACTTTCAATAGAATGATTAAGTGGGCATGTTGCACACGTTTTATTTCTGATGGTGAATCAACAATTATTTTGCTCTTAGGAAAGTAGTCTTTAAGTAAATGTATTACAAATGAAGAATGATTTGTGCTCGTTAATATAGCTACGGTTGGATAAGATGTATTAATAATGATCGGTAAGTTACTAGTATGGAATTCCATTCGGGTATCCTATTTTTTGTTTGATTGTCTCTAATTTTTTTTCTTCTTGAGAAAGAATCGCATTGTATTCTTCTGTTGAAACATAAGTGGTTGCAGCAGAATACTGCAACTGATAGCCATTAAAAATAGAATTAAAAATAAATTGAACCCGAGACATATGAAAATCAGAAGTTACTATTATTATTTTTTCAGGAGAATGTTTATCAATAATTTCCTTAGACAATAAAGCATCTTCTAAAGTATAGGTACTTTCTACCTCTTCTAAAATATCATCTTCTGATATCTTATTTTCTATAAGGAAAAGTTTTGCATAAAAGGTATGAGGCTTATCTGTGCGATTAAAATGATCACCATAACCACCAGTTAATAGTATTTTAGAATTTCCATGTTCTTTATAATCTGATATGCCTTTCATTAATCGAGCAGTAGCAATGTGAGACAACTCACCTTGATCATTGTTATAAGAACCAAGTATTAAAATTATATGTTCCATGTGTCTCTTTTAAATTAAACTAATACTTTTCTCATTACTTTATGAATTAATTCTGCTTTTGAATTAACTCCAAGTTTGGCCTTTATATTTTCTAAGTAATATTCAACAGTCCGAGGCGAAAGCCTAAGTATTTTTGCTGTCATTTTAGTTGTTTTTCCTTGAATCAGGTGCTGAAGACAATCTATTTCTCGTTTAGATAAATAGACTCCATCTAACTCATGTCCAGGTAAAATATTATTTATGGATTGCAAATGATTTTTTTTAACAAATAAGCCAGTATTGAAAATATGCATCAATGATTCAGCTAATGAAGCCTCCGCATATTCTCCCATAACAATAGAAAATCCAAAGGCACCTATTATCTTATTTTCTGAATTATACCAAGGAAATTTAATGGAAAGAGCAGGGTAGCTTATATCGTCTAAACGCGAAAAATGTTCTTCAACAATTTTCATTTCACCATGTTTGCGGACACGTTTATCATGTTCGAGGGAGATACTAGCAGTAACTCTATTCGTTACTCGTTCGATTGTATTACCAATAGCGGCGTTGGTAGAAGAAAATCCGGTTAATTTTGCTGTAGAATCATTTAGACTTAAAATTTTACTTTCATGGTTAGTAAAATAGACATTCAGTGGCATATTAAATATATCTTTTATAGTCATTGAGTCATCCACTATCTCGTTAGGCTTACACAATTTAATGCCATTTTGATGAGGTTGAATCAATTTTTCTTGGTGTAAATCGTAGTCCCTATACTTCATACACAACTCTTTATCAGTTGATATCCTTGCAAAACATTTGTATCAACTTGGTTGTAAGCTAATATTTTATCTCACTTGGGCATACTATTAGACTCATCTCAATTAGCCTCCCGCTCAATTTTACCTTAGCCTGATTATAATCTAATTCTAATTATTGTGCTCAATTCAGATTTCATACCAAATTTTGCAATGCATATATAACATCTTGAATTAAGATAAATATTTTACACATTGCGCCCCTTAATAATATTAAATAAATTCCCTAAATGCTAAGTTTTTTTGTTTCACGAGAGCTATAAATTTACATCTATACCGTATTTATTACGGTAATTTTATCTTGAATATTGGCCTAGGATCCCCTCGCTAATTAAAACTGCCAAGAAACGTTTGATATAAAGCCTCGCAGCTAAAAAATAGCTTTTGGCAAAAAAGCAGGACTGATTTTTAATCAGAAGTACAGGATTTAAATATGGAATTACCATGGACGAAAAAAGTATTATTGAAATCACTCTGGGTACTGAGGAGAAACAAAAACTAGTACAGGAGTTTAACGAAATTGTATATAACCCTTTAGGGGGAGAGCACTATATCCAATTGCTCCGAAAAAAAATATACACGATATTACCCGAAACATTAATTAATACGCTTACAAGCCAACGTAGTACTAATAGACTAGTTTCGGCAATAGTGATTAACAATGTTCCCATCGATGAAAACATTCATGGAAGTCCAACCTTCGAGCAAACAGGCAAACTGTTTAAATCAGGAACCTTGAGTGAAAACATCATCACTGCTTTTGCTGCTTTGGTGGGCGAACCCTACTCCATCTATTTTGAGGGGCAAGAGCTTGTTAATAATTTAACACCACAAGCCCAAAATCAATTTGATTATACAGGATTGGGTTCTGAAGTAGAGCTTGATTTTCACATTGAAAACGCAGCATTACAGTATGTTGCTGAGGATGATTATTCACCATCGGGACTATTCTTTTTAGGTATCCGAATTGATGAAACCATAGAGCCCACCAAAACACTCATCGCAGATACCCGAAAGGCTTTAAAATTATTAAATCCTTTTGATTTGAAGATCTTATATGGAGAGAATTTTTATTTAAATCTCCCCTATCGCTGGCGGGAAATTTTCTCTCAAAACTCAATGGTTAAATGTTCGGTCTTAAGAGGAACATTGAATAAACCGCGTGTGTCTGTTGCTTTTTAC
>NZ_LNYE01000020.1:491924-492357 GCF_001467695.1 Legionella gratiana | reverse complement strand
CATCGCAGATACCCGAAAGGCTTTAAAATTATTAAATCCTTTTGATTTGAAGATCTTATATGGAGAGAATTTTTATTTAAATCTTCCTTATCGCTGGCGAGAAATTTTCTCTCAAAACTCAATGGTTAAATGTTCAGTCTTAAGAGGAACATTGAATAAACCGCGTGTGTCTGTTGCTTTTTATTCGAATATGATGCTACCCATCAATCATACAGCCAAAATGGCGTTAGCTCATTTCCATCAAGCCATCAAAGAAACATCTGAGGTCATTCAAATTACGCCAGGTAAATTAATCTATGTGGATAATCGTTTTACGCTGCATGCTCGAGAACCTGATACCACCACTCCACTCAACAATATTATCGAATGCTTTAATTAAATTCATTTAGTATCACCATCTTCTATCCTGATTCTTGAAAGCCAGATTAAGGTG
>NZ_LNYE01000020.1:488698-491806 GCF_001467695.1 Legionella gratiana | reverse complement strand
GCTCAAACTGATTTTGAAAATATAAAGAAAAATGGTCTATATGATGAAAAATTAAACTGTATAAATTTTGTGGGGATCTCTTAGCCCCATGTGACTCCTTTCGGAAGACGAGCTACATGATTTAAGGCACAGCATGAACATTGCCCCTTGACCAAACGATATTCTGTTACATGAAGTTTTATCTGGGGTAGCTCATAAACTTGATAGCGTTGATAGTCTTCTTTTAATTCAATACGACCACCGCAATCGCAATGAGTACCTAAACTACATGATACGATTTCATCAACTTCATCACTATCAAGTAACTTGCGTGAATGGCCTTTATGACCTACTTGACCTCCACCTTTATTTTGAGGCACTCTATCCTTTTTTTTCTTCTTGTCTTTTGATGGGGATAATGAGGAATTCTTCGAGTTCGTATTCAGTTGTTCTTTTAATGCTTTATTTTCTTCTTCCAGCTTCTCTATTCGAGTAACCAATTCATTGGTGCGTGCCACTAATGCATCGGTTACTTCTAGGAGTTGGCTGATTAACTTATGACAACCTTCCACTGTTTGTGGAAAATTTTTCTTGTCCATTTGATGAGTGCGTAATAGCTCTTGGGTGTGCGTAATTAACACTAACCTCATATTTTTTCAATGGTTTTTATGAGGGGACTGAGCTATTACCAAGTTCGAGTCTTGTCCGGGGAGCCACTCCTAGTTTGGATCGTGGCAAAATTCAACTCCGCAAGTGATTATTCATTCAGTATAATGCCAACCTGTCAATTCCCTTTAAATGAATTCAAATGACCTATCCAAAACCAGACAAGTCATTGAGATTTTCCTGCTTATTGGCTTTTATTAGCCTCCTGCTCATTAGCCTTTATTGGCTATGAAAGCTCATACTTCAAGCTCGGAAAAAGTATCTCGTATTCCTTCAAAGATTGTCAAGGAGAAAAAATTGCAACTCATAAGCACGACGTTTAATCAATTTCATCTTCCGATGAAATCGGTTGGTTTTCGATATCAATTTATGTCCCTACTACTCAAAACACGAAAAATAGAATGCTGTTATTACATCCAATTTATTACTAACATCTTCAGCAAAAAAGCATAAAGCATTATAACCATTCTACTGCAACAACAAATACTTGCTTTCTATCTAGATGATGGATAGCCCCTATTGGAGGTGAGGAGAATATCAAATTATTCCGGTAAAAAATTTGCGAGACTAATTAGATGAGATATTTGCAGGAATAATACATACCGTAATTATTACGTCTTCCATGCATTACTTGTTGTTTGTATGATACAAAAAAAATCAGCAATGAGAACTTAATATGAAAACAATCTGCGTGTACTTAGGAGCTAGTTTTGGAAACAATGTTGCATTTAAACAAGCTGTTATTAAACTTGCTCATGAAATTGTTGATCAAGGACTTACTCTTGTCTATGGTGGTTCTAGTCTAGGGATGATGGGTTTATTAGCAACTACAGTTAAAGAATTGGGTGGTAAAGTAATAGGGGTTATAACTACTTATCTTTTAGACAAAGAAAAACCGTTAGATACTCTAGATGAGCTTCATGTAGTTGATTCAATGCAAGAACGAAAAAAAATGCTTCAACAATTGGCGGATGCATTTATAGTTATACCTGGTGGCCTAGGAACACTAGAAGAAGCAATCGAAACCTGGAATGCAATAAAAATAGGTGAACTTAACAAAAAGATAGGATTCCTTAACGTAGATGAATATTTTGTAAAACTATTTAGTTTTATTGAGCATTGTCAAGAAAATGGATTTATGCATGCTAAGCAATCTGGTATTCCTATGATACACACCGACCCCAGTAGTTTACTTAATCATTTAATTCAATCAGAAGAAGTTTTTATAATGGATAAGAAACATGAATTGGTTTGAAAATATAATGAGTATATTATGGATGGAATAAATTTAGAAAAACATCATGCTTTATCTAGTAGTAATAACATAAAGGAATTGTTTAACCCAATTCTAAACTCTATAGGTATTTCCTATTTCAATTATATAAAAATATACAATGAGGATTGTTCAAGAGAACTATTAACGAACAACCCTGATTGGATAAACCATTTTTATAAAAATGCCCTATATAATTCAATAGGAACAATTGATGTTGAGCATTTACTGCCAAAAGGATATTTTTTATGGTCGGAGTTGGATAGTAAAGATCCTATTTATCTTCAGGGAAGAGATTTTTTTAATATCGATAATGGTATAAGTTTTGTTATTAAAAGAAACGATGTCACATATCTATATATATTTGCGGCAGGTAAGGAAAAATACGATATAAATAATTTCTATGTCGGAAATATTGATTTGTTACAACGTTTTATTCATTTTTTTAATGATCAAGCAAGAATATTAATTCAGGAAGCTTCGCAACATCGTATATATCTCCCTAGCCAGCAAATTATAAATCCTAACCGAGTAAATAATATTCTTTTAGCTGAGAAAATAAGAGAGCAATTTTTAGAGCAAACACAAGTAAATCGATACTTTTTATTAAATGAGTCTGATAGTTTATATCTCACTAAAAAGCAAGCTGATTGTGCTCGTTTATTTGCTAGAGGATATACCTCAAAACATATAGCAAAGGAAATGAGCCTATCTCCAAGAACAGTAGAGGGTTATATTTTAGATATAAAAAGCAAATTACAAGAATCTTTAAACAAGAGCTTAACTAAGCAACAGATAATGCAAATTCTGCGCTTTTCAAACCTAGCATAGAGTATTTTTTACGTATACAAATGTACCTATGAATCTTGATAAAATAAAAAAATGAGGTGAACGGGGAACACAGTCGCCAAACAGTATTTCCCCGCTCAGTAGGCAAAAAAGCCATAAATAAGATTAACATCATTTCTTGATTTGTTCACTATGATTGTTTCAAAAATATTTATTTGCATATAGCCCATCAAGACCCTCATTCAATATTAGACATATAAGGAAAAAATATATTTATAAGTTTAGAGATAAAGTCTAACAGCTAAAGTTAACTTTGAAAAAAGGACTGATTTTTAATCAGAAGTTAGGGTTTAAATATGGAATTACCATGGACGAAAAAAGTATTATTGAAATCACTCTGA
>NZ_LNYE01000020.1:336680-488688 GCF_001467695.1 Legionella gratiana | reverse complement strand
TCAAAGAAACATCTGAGGTCATTCAAATTACGCCAGGTAAATTAATCTATGTGGATAATCGTTTTACGCTGCATGCTCGAGAACGATTTACGCCAACCTACGACAACCAAGGTTGCCCTTATCGCTGGATTCAACGTGTCTTTGTAAGTCCTAGTTTATGGGCATTTAGAAATTTTCAAACTATGGGTGGGCGAGTCTTTCTTCCCCATTCGAATCAAGGAATCGATCATGTTTTTTCACACATCCCAGAAGTTGCCTAAAGGACTTTTTAAAGCCTGTGTTATTCCAAGGCCCATTGCTTGGATAAGCAGCAAAGATACTGAGGGCAATCCTAATTTAGCGCCGTTTAGTTATTTTAATATTGTCTGCGAAGACCCACCGATGATTATGTTTGCAACAACCGGCTCGCATGACAGCGGTGGTGCCAAAGATACGTTAAAAAACGCGGAAGAGACTAAAGAATTTACCGTCAATTTAGTGAGTTACAGCAATAAAGAAGCAATGAATATTACTTCTCTCGATTTTTCACGAGGAATTAACGAATTTGCTATGGCAGAAGTAGACCATTTACCTGGAGAAATTATTCAAACCTGCCGTGTTAAAGGTGCACCTATTAGTTTGGAATGTGTTTATCACCAATCGGTTCAATTACCGATACCCGAGGATTCGAGTTTAATCAACCGCATGGTCATCGCAAAAGTCGTTGGCATTCATCTTAATCCTGACATATTAACCAAGGATAAACGAATTGATACCAACAAGCTTCATCTCATCGCACGAGTTGGATACAACGCTTATACCAAAGTCAAAGCGCATTTTGAGTTAAACAGGCCTTGCGGGTGCTGTGATAAATTAATGGATTAAAAAGAATGAATAAAAAAACAATCAAAGTAGGTATTATCGGCGGAATGGGGCCTGTAGCTTCCGCATCATTTGTTGAGACTCTTTATACAACTTATCTCAACAAGATTGATTTAAAAGAAGAGTATCATCCTCCTTACGTGTATCTGTATTCTGAGCCCTTGCAGACTCAATCTACAGCGCTGATGTCTGTCAATCAAAGTAAAGCGGAGCTCTTAGCAAAGCTTGAAAAAAATATCGCTCATCTAGTACAGCACGACGTCGATTGCATTGTAATTTGCTGCTTTACTGCTCATGCATTACTGCCCCAATTAGCACTTGAGCACCAAGCTAAAATTTATTCGTTGGTAACACTGGTTTTGGAGCACGTACTGGCACAAAACACTCAATTTCTCGTTCTTTGTGCCTCCTCAGCAAAAGAAGCTCAGGTTTTGGAACATCATCCTCTATGGGCAAAGGTAGCTCAGCACCTTACTTATGCTGGAACTGAGGTGCAAACACAACTTAATATGCTGATTAAGGCCGTCAAGGATAATCAAGTAGACTCGCAGTTATTGGATGACTTTTTAGAATTGATGAATCAATTTCCAGAGCACCACTTTATTATTGCTTGTGCAGAACTCCATATCCTCCATAAAAAACTCCAGGACTACTGTCAAACACAATTTGATAACGTGTTTGACCCCTTTTTTCACGTGACACAACATATTTGGGGCGAATATGAGAGAGCTTGATTTATTCCCCATTACCAAGGCAATGGAAACCATTTGTCCCGGCGTTATTAGTGATTTAAAAACCCATTGGGACGATACTTTATCATCCTATATCAAACAAGTGTGGCAAAGGCCTATTTCTTGCGAAAGTACCATAGCAGTTCAATCCAGAACGAAATTCTATGACGCATTGAAACTGTTTTTTAGGTCACAATCGATTGACTTTGAACACGCTATTTCAGAGTTTAAGCGCTACCCCATTCTACAAACGGGTCCCCATTGTCAGTTGTACGCCAACAAGGTTGACTTTAATGCCATCTTGATGAGCTGGATGGGAAGCAAAATCCATCAGCTAAACCATATGTTTGTCTTAAACAGCGTGACACGCACACTACAATGGAGTAAGAGGCAAGGACCAGGATGGCTTAAGCTAAAGAATGATGACATTAATTTATTTGCTTTAACGCCGAAACAGATGTCAAAACTCAGTGTTTGTTCACCCTACCCTAGATTGACTTATTTTAAGGATAATTTCATCCAATCTTTGAATCAATCCGATTATTTTGAACAAAAAGGACTAGAAAAACTACTGGTATCAATTGATTTTAAAGAATATGAAGGGTTTATTCCTGCATTCACATTATCAAATCAACGTTTACTGGCTCAGTGTGCTCAAGAAATCAAGCCATTAATCATGAACGATTACTTCACCTCACTTTTAGTTGCAGAACATTTACGTGAACCTGAGGGAATTATTTATCAACTTATTTTTTCCCCAAAACAACGTACTAAATTGACCCATTCAATCGCCTCAATGATGCATGAAAAAAATCATGTGTTCTTAAAACAAGGTACCGAGTTTTTCTGGGGCGTCAGAGACAATAAAATACGTGCATTAAAAATTGAGGAGAGTATTCTTAAAGAAGAAACAACCAATCTAAATAAACAATTAACAATACCCTTAGACCATCAATCGATTCGCACAGCACTTATTGATGGGGTACTTATCCCTAATATTTTTTTAAGCTTTCTTGTTTTATGCCTCATGCCTCAAATTCGGGTCTTAGGTGGAACAAGGCAAATTGCTTATCTTCCTTTAATCCAAAAAATATTTGGCACACTCTTAAATCCCGATATGCCCGAAGAGCGCGAACTCCTTCAGGAGCTACTAAACAATGATTTAAACGCCTGGGGAACCAACTTCATTCAAGATGAGTTAACCCCACTTGAATGGCTTGGCCGTTTACCAGCTGGAAAGGAGTTCTCTTCATTGAGCACTTATTATCTCAATAAATCGGTTGCAGAAATTACCCAAGAATTAACCATTTTTAAGGAACATCCAACATGGAAGCATATGATATAAACCCATCGCCTTGTTTATTGATTATCGGGGCACGAGAACATACACTTCAAAAACTAAAAACCATGAATATCCGATTTGTGCTGATTCAATCACAACATGATTCTTTAACTACCTCTTTGGATGCACAAATCGTATTCGTTGACACTTATGAGAATCTTTCTGAACTAAGTCGAATAGCGAAGCAATTACATCAAGTACATCATTTTAGAGCTGTTGTTTCGTTTACTGAGCTTGGTTTATATCCCGCAGCCTTAATCGCTGAACAATTGAACATTAAAGGCAATGCTGTATTTCCAGTAGAACATACGCGGGATAAATTTAAAATGCGTCGTTTACTCGAGAGTCATCAGCTTGACTCCATTGTCTATCAACGCTGCACCACTTTAGAAGAAGTCACTGCCTTTTATAAACAAATAAAAGCACCTTTTATCCTAAAACCAATTCATGGAGCAGGAAGCCTAGGGGTTTGCTACGTTAACTCCCTTGAGAACATTCCTAATGCATGGGACTGGGCGATACAGCATGGCAATCTTGAACTTATTGCTGAAGAATACCTTTTAGGTAAAGAATACAGTGTGGAATCCCTAAGTTTGGATGGACAACATCGGGTAATTGCTATTACTGAAAAGCGTACAACCGGATTTCCTCATTTTATTGAATTGGGGCATCATTCTCCTGCAAAATTAGCTCCAAAACTACAACAAAAAATAGAGCAACTCATTCTTCATTTTTTGGATATTATTCAGCATCAAAATGGCCCTGCACATACGGAGATTAAAGTACATAAGGATGAAATAAAAATAATTGAATCACAAACTCGAATGGGAGGAGACCAAATTTGGGAATTGACCGAATTAACTACAGGAGTAGATGTTATTTCTGAAACCGTTCTTCATTTATTGGGATTAAGTCAAAATACAAAAACGAAGAAAGCAAATGCCGCTGCTGTTTTATTTTTTGCTCGAGAATTTGAAGAGATTCTGAATGTTCATGGACTTGATTCTGCAAACAATTTACCCGGAATTGTTCGTATTGATTGTACTTTGAAAAAGGGGCAGAAACTTGGGAAACTAAGCTCATCTTTATCCAGACAAGGATATATTTTAGGAACAGGAAGCACCCTTGATGAGGCTATTTCTTCGGTGAATTTCGCTATGGAACACGTGCACATCACCACAAAAGCTCACCTTGATTAGGGAAATATCATGTCGGAATCTATGTATCTTAGTACTGCTCGCACCAGTAGCGCTTATTTTAGCATGTCACTTTTTATGCTCTCTTTTTTTATCATGAAATTAGGGCAGTTTTTAATCATCCCTTTTTTAGCCATTTATTTGAACCATTTTTCACTACCGCCTATTGCTATAGGAGCGATTATTGCATCTGGGCAATTAAGTCACAGCCTAACAAGCTTATTCATAGGACATTTATCAGACCGTTACCCTTCACAGCAATTGTTCATCGTGACTTTATTGGGCTCGGCTATTGCCTATGAGTGTCTTTATCAAAACCAATCATTAATTTGTTTTATTATATTAAATACTACCATCGGCATATTCCGAGCCATTTTTGATAGTGCATCAAAAACGTTTCTGGCCACCAACACCCATGAGCAACAGAGAACTATTGCTTTTGGTGTGCGTTATGCCATTTTAAATTTAGCGGCCGCTTTAGGTCCACTGATTGGCGCACGTTATGCTATAGAACACTCCACTCAACTGTTTCAGCTCATCGCATATTGTTATCTTGCTACTGGCCTTTTGTTATTGATGTTTTGGTCAAAAACGAAAAATAGACAAACAAGAAAAGAATCACCTTTCTCAGTCATGGATACCTTTCGATTCATCAAAGCCAATCCTTCTTTAAAAATACTCTTTCTGATTAGTTTTATCTGTTACAGTTTGTACGCCCAAATAACTTCTTCGCTAGCCCAGTATATGGTGCAGCAATTTGATGATGGAATCGTCATGTACAGCAACATGCTCATCGTCAATGCAATAACCTGCGTTTTGTTGCAGATAGGTATTGGCCCTCTGCTCAGAAAAGTCAATTACATGGTACTTGCTTCTACTGGACTCTCCTTATTCGCTTTCGGCTTTTTAGGATTTTGTTTTGCCCAAAATAGTGTAACACTGAATTGCTCCATGCTCATTTTATCCCTAGGTGAAGTGATTTTCTTCCCCTTGAATGATGTCTTTCTTGCTAAAATTGCACCACCACAGGTGATGGGTAGTTGTTATGGCGTTCTTAATGCTTCCGCTGTTGGTTTGGCTGTCGGACCCATTTTAGGAGGTGCGATATATCAGTTAGCTGACTATTATTCTTTATTTTTAATCTGCTCAATAGGTTCTCTACTTACGATTTTTCTTTATAGAAAATTGGTTCTTTGAATGATATTGATTGAAACAACAAAACTAACAAGTAAAAAGTCCCCAACATGAACAATTCATGCGGGGACTGTTTTAACCCAGTACTAATATGGGTGTCCCATTTATCCTTTTGTCCCATGCATTAGTCTACAATACACTGAACAAATCAATCCTCTGTTGCTGATTCATTTAACTCAGCTTCAATTTCTTCAACTGTCGGCAAACTGCCTTTCAAATCAGGAGGTATTGATTTAGATAAGGTATATTCTGAAACGCCTATGGGGGCACTAATGTTTCGCAACGCCTATGCTGCAATAACTTTATTTTTTGATTTACATAGCAATATTCCAATAGTTTGGTTATTACCAAGCTTTCGTAATTGATCATCAACGGCTGCAAGGTAAAAACCCAATTGTCCGGTATGCTCCGGCTTTCGTATTTTTTAATTCGATGACCAAAAATGCTCGCAATTCAAGGTGGTAAAAGAGTAGATCGACAAAAAACTCTTGGTCATCAAACGTCAAGGGCACTTGAGAACCGACAAATGCAAAACCTTGGCCGAGCTCAATGAGCTGTCTCTTGATCCTATCTCATCAAGAGACAGCTGTTTGCGCAGAGGGTGACGGACTTCTCAATACTGTCGCCTTCCGCAAAAGCGGAAGGTCTAAAAGTAACAAATCTTTGCTCTAAACTTCACCTTGCAGTCATACGCTTACGAGACCCCCTGCTTACGCAGAGGGTGACGATGCTCTCAATACCGCCTCCTTCTGCAAAAGAAATAATTGGATCCTGTTTTATTTGCGATAGACAAGATGTGTAGAAGATTCAGCTCAATGAGAAAGTCACGTATGTGCGTAATTAAAGCATTTTCAATAGATCGCTCATGGACTTTGCCTTGAATGGTCAGAAAATCAAAGTTATAGGGATCTTTTAATATTTCATTGGCTAAATCAGATTGTAATTCGGGTAAATGCTTGTGGTAATTGGAGGTTTTATTGCTGGTAATCGCTTGGCGCTCAATCCACTCTCGATCTGCATAAGCAGCCATCAAATTACCCAGGCATCTTTCTTTTATTTGTTAAATAGTTAGAGGCTGTTTACAATCAGCTAGCTTGAATCAAAATAACTTGATTTTCGAGCAATGAAGCGCAAGTATACGAAGTATGTGAGCATCGTAGCCCAGAAAATTAAAGTATTTTGGTCAAAATAGTAAAATTGTAAACAGACCCTAATTTTATTCAAGGATTGAAATGACCACTGTTACCGAAGTCTCTTTAAATAATCCGACTGAAAAAGATCCTGTATCCAATGTCTTAAAATGGATTTTATTGTTAACTGCTATAATTTCTTTTGGTGTTCTTATTTGGGGTACTTTAAAAACCTATCAACTATCACCTCCCCTTCCTCAAAAGTTTTTTGCCTCAGATGGCCAACTTTTAATGACTGATTCAGATATCATGGCAGGAAAGGCTGGATTTCAGAAAGCTGATTTAATGGATTATGGGAGTTTGTATGGGATGGGGTCATATTTTGGCGAAGATTACACTGCCAAATATTTAGTTCGTCTTGGTCAAATTGTAGAAAATGAATTAGCGTTACAAAAATTCTCCCAACCTCTAACCGTTTTATCTGAAGGGAATAAATATGAGATTCAGATAGAAATGCGAAGGATGTTAAAAACTATCGATTTATCCCAAACGGTTTTAACCTTACCTATTGCTCTCAGTAAGGCTATTCGACAACTGCAATTAGAAATCACTAACACTCTTCTTAAACATGATTTTGCAGCAGGCTGGACACAGGCTTATAGTTTAAATAATCAAACTGCATTGCAAACAGCAAATTTTCTTATCTACTCTTCCTTAACTACCGTGGCGAACAGACCCGGTAAAACGTTTTCATATACTAATAACTGGCCTTATCAACCTGAACTGGGAAATGTTCCTACAGATTCAACCTTTTACTGGACATGGATTTCATATTGTTTTGTTTTTTTTGGATTTGGAGTAGTTCTTTATATTTATCATCGCTATTTAAGTGCGCCTGATGTGGGCATTAAGACCCCATTCTTGTTAGATTTTAAATCATTAACACCTAGCCAGAAGAAAGTTGGTAAATACTTTATTTTCGTTTCGTTAGTTTTATTAATTCAAATTGGTGTAGGTGCAGTGATGGCTCATTATTATTCGGAACGTGAGGCATTTTATGGAATAAATATTTCAACCTTTCTGCCTTTTAATTTCTTGCGAGACGTGCATATCCAAACCCCTATCGTCTGGATTGGAGTTGCCTGGATTAGTGCTGCCATTTTTTTAGCACCAATTATCAGTGGTCAAGAAGCTAAAGGACAAGGATTCCTAGTTGATATTTTATTCTGGGTAACGCTATTCATTGTTGCAGGAGCAATTATTGGGAATTATTTAGGTATTATGGGTTATATTGATAGGGCTTGGTTCTGGTTTGGCAACCAAGGTTTGTCTTACTTGCAGTTGGGACGCTTTTGGCAAATCGGATTTTGTATTGGTTTGTTTTTATGGTGTTTTATTGTCTTTCGAGGAATGTGGCCAAACTGGGAACAGTTGAAAACGGCTAGTATCGAGTTTTGGACTGGACGTATAAGGCTGGAAAATCTCTTTTGGGCAAGTACGATTAATATCGCCCTATTATATTGTTTCGGAATGATTCCATTAACAGGAATTGAGAAGTCATTCACAATCACTGATTTTTGGCGATGGTGGGTTGTTCATTTGTGGGTAGAGCAATCGTTTGAGTTTTTTACGGTTTGTGCAACCTCATATCTTTTAATGGGTGTTGGCTTAGCTTCCAGGCGTTTGGTAGAGCGAACTGTTTATTTCGAAGCCATTCTTATTTTTCTGGGCGGAGTATTAGGCACAGGTCATCACTGGTATTGGACAGGAACACCTGAGATGTGGGTACCTTTAGGAACGATGTTTTCTTTTATTGAGGTTTTACCATTAACCTTGTTAATCATTAATTCCATTGAAGAACTGCAATTAATTAAAAAACAAAAAGTGTTTTCGTATAATTTAGCTTATTTATATATCCTTGGAGCAGCAGCCTGGAATTTTATTGGTGCGGGTGTTTTTGGTGGTGGAACTTTAAATGCTCCTTTAATTAACTATTATGAGCATGGAACATTCCTAAGTTTAAATCATGCTCATACCGCCTTATTTGGCGCCTTTGGTTTACTGGCTTTGGGTCTTATCTACTTTTGTTTAAGATTCGCGACAGGAAATAAATTACCCTGGAGTGATCGATTAGGTACTTGGGCATTTTGGCTTTATAATGTTGGATTGATTTTATGGATTTTGCTGAATTTCTTTCCGATTGGTTGGGCGCAATTAATGGATGTGTACCAACATGGGTTTGCTCACTCAAGAAGCTTGGAGTTTTATAATACAACCTTATTGTGGCAATGGTTACGAATTCCTGGGGATGTCGTTTTTGCCGTCGGTGCTTTAATAATGGCTTATGATTTTGTTATAAAATTGCTTCCGTTCTACCCCAATCATAAATTCTTCTTAGAAAGAAAAGATCAAGCTAATGCGATGAATTCAGACATATAAGCAATAACTAATGTTCGATATAAAAAATAAAGTGATTTTTTATATCGAACTGTTTTTTTATTTAGAATTTACCATTGCGCTGCTGAAGACATGGAAGACAAATGTAATTTGAGTTCCAACCACCTACACGAAAGTAACCTTGATTGAAGAGGTTTTCTTCCAGTGTTAATGTCTAGTGTTTCAATTTTAATTTTGAGAAATTTATGATTTCTATTTTACATTTAATTAATGAAGATCACGCTTTAATCTATGTTTTTATAAGATCCATTCTTTTATTATTAATTTCTACACTTATTATTCGTTTTGGTAACCGACGTTTTCATTTAAATAATTCTTTTGATCTCTTAAGTATCGTTGTTTCGGGTGGCTTAATAAGCAGGGGAATAAATGGCTCTACCACTTTATTATCCACGATTATTGCTTTATTAGGATTAATATTGGTTCATAAAATTTTGGCTGTAGGATGTCGAAAATTTTCATTATTTGAACATATTTTTAAAGGACGACGCTATCTTCTTATTAAAAATGGAGTACTTCAAACAAAAACATTGAATCAATTAAATATAACGAAAAAAGACTTACAAGAACAAATGCGTCAACAAATAAATAGCCCCTCTTATAAGAATGTCGCTGTTGCCTATTTAGAAAGAACTGGTCATATTTCCTTTATCCTAAAAAATAATGCACCACAAAAAATTGTCGGACCAAAGCCCGATCTACGTTAATAACAAAGAGAATTGATTCCTGTTTTAGCTCCAGAAAAATCGGATAAATGATAATGATTTTTCATGAATATGACTTAGGATTTCACGCATTGATCTTCAAATTTACCAAGTGTATACTCCGTAGCGTCATGTTTTTTAATGAGAATAATAATGAAAAATAAAATGTTACTCGCTCTACCCTTGATTGCCGGTGTATATTCAGCTCATGCAAATAATTGTGGTAATTTGAATGTCTCAGTGTTTAACAAAAGTGGACATGCCTGTACTTTGCGTTCAACCAATTTAATGAATGGCGAAGTTATATTTGGTCAAGTACCTGGAGTGATTGAAAATGGAGAGAAGGCTCTCTCTTTCACGCTGCAACAAACTTATACTGCTGGTCCAAGTATTCGTTTGGAGTATGAATGTGACAACAAAACAATCAGCATTGTTTCTCGACAAGATTTATGTGTCATGTATGCAGGAGCTGTTTCTGGCGACTACTCTAGTTCAAACAATGTTCACGCTGATTACATTGCTAAAATTGGCAGCTGGTGGAGTTCTCTTCCTGGTGAAATAAGCTGGACTATTGAATAAGCCAAATTAGGCGCTCGAAATAGTCCTATTTTAGGGTGTGCCCATGCACACCCTAATAAAAAATGTTACAATGTTCCTTTATATCGAGATAAGAATAAATGGAACTATTCATTGCTTTGTTGCAATTACTTGAAACACCAATGCATCATGTCGATAATGTGACTATCATTGGAAATGATCCTATTTTACCCAGCCCTTTTCTAATTGGAGAAGCAGGAGCAGCAGTTATTGCGATAATAGGATATGTCTCTTCGGAGTTATGGACTTTAAGAAATCATAGAGCACAAAAGATTAGTGTTACAGTGAAAGATGCTGCTATTGCACAACGCTCACATGAATATATCAAAGTTATTGATGGTGACTGTCTCGATTTATGGAGTCCTATTTCTGGTTTTTATCAAACTCAAGATAATCGATGGATACAGCTTCATTGTAATTTCCCCCATCATCAACAGGGTGTCATTTCTTTTTTACATTGTGAAAATAATAAGACCTCCGTCACTGCTGCTGTAAAAAATTGGCAAGCCGATCAATTAGAAGAAGCTCTCGCTAATCTAGGTTTATGTGCTGCTCTAGTTCGAACTCCTGATGAATGGAAAAAACATCCGCAATCTCAAGCAATTGAAAACCTACCCTTAATAGAAATTATTAAAATTGGCGCCAGTAAGCCGGAACCCTTACCCAAGGGCAACAGGCCATTATCAGGGATCAAAGTGCTGGATTTAACTCGAGTTATCGCAGGCCCAGTTTGTGGTAAAACTTTAGCAGAACATGGTGCAACAGTGATGCTTATCTCTAGCCCTGAATTACCCTACATTTTACCATTGGTTATAGACACAGGTTTTGGTAAACTTTCTGCGTACCTCGATTTAAATAAAAATAAAGATATAGGGCGTCTTATTCAACTCATTAAGAAAACGGATATTTTTGTACAAGCTTATCGTCCTGGTGGTTTGGCTGAAAAGGGATTGTCTCCAGAAATGCTTGCCAAATATCGTCCGGGGATTATTTATATTACTTTTAGTGCCTATTCACATAGAGGTCCCTGGGCTAATCGCCATGGTTATGATAGTTTAGTTCAATCGGCAACAGGAATTGTACATGAGCAAAGTGATTCAAAAATACCAAAACATTTACCCGCACAGTCTTTAGATTATTTAACTGGATTTTTGGCTGCTGCTGGTGCAATGGAGGCTCTTAGAAGACGAACGATTGACGGAGGAAGCTATTTGGTGCGCGTATCTTTAGCTCAAACTGCACATTGGTTTAAACAGTTAGGGAGAGTTATTGAAGATTTCTCACCCTATAAAATACCGACAAGCGAACAAATAAAATACTTATTGACACACACAACAACAGAATTCGGAGAAATCGAACATCTTTTGCCTGTTTTGAAAATGTCCGAAACACCGCCATATTGGGATAAACCATCACTACCGCTAGGAGTAAACCAGCCTAAATGGCCATAGATAAAAAATATACTTCAATGATCCTGTGAAAATAATGAATTTTTTATTTAATTGTCGGGCTAATGCCCGATCATTTGATTCTGATTTCTAAAAATTCGGAGACCGAAAATTTCAGGAAAATCATTTTGAGAACTTTTCTGCAGAGTAAAGCTTACCTAAACGTATTAGATAACTTTGGACATTCAGATTCATTAGCTTCCTTAGTCGATTGAGGTTGATAATAAAAATTATAACTATTGTTAGATAGAGTTAATCGATCGTGTACATTTGCTAATGCCTTATCTAAGGTATCCTTTTTAACTTGTTGAAGTTTAATCATTAGTTTAAATTCAGCAAATATATCAGCCATTTTATTTTTAGAGGACTCGTCAAATAAATCGCTCCTCATCCAAAGCTCACGGATAGACTCCATTTGTTGCAGCAGGATAGATAAATATTCATTAACAAATTGTGACTTTTTGCTATCTGCCCAATTGACATTCCATTTTTCTTTAATGCCACTCAAATCGACAACTAATGAAGGAAGTTCTTTATGATTGAACACTTTACCCTCAGATAGGCCGAAAGCAAGTATATCACTTAAAAAAACGAAGAGCTCTATTGATAATTTATATGCGATTTCAGTGTAGGGAGCTGTCATGTCATTTGTATTCTCACAAAAAAATATCATGCAATTACGTATTGCCGTGCGTAATTTTTCAGAATACTGAGCATAGTCTTGCTGGGCTTCATAAATCATGTCGAGGGCATGGCTCATCCTCTCAACAAGTATTTTATATTCGTTACTAGTGGGATTATGCTTAGCTATAAACTCTTTAGTATTTAAGCTGAAATATGCATATCGATTTTCTGACTTATCTGATTTTGTTTCCTTATAATGTAGAGCATATCCTATTCTCTCCTCTTTTATGTTTTTTTCATGTAACTCGAAGTGATATTTTTTAGCCAGAGCAATTGAGTCAGTATAAAATTTATTATCCAGAATAGTTTGATAAATAGCCTCTCGTTCGCATTCAATATCATTGACAAAGTATTTAGTCCATTTATCTCGTAAAGGTTCAGTACCGGGCTTTTTACTATACATTATTAAGATATCCTCATGTTTGGTTACTTGGGTAAGCATTTAGCCAAAGATAATTTAATAAATCTAATAAATTATTTTGATATATGATATAAAATTATTTGATATCATATATTCGTCGACTTTTGGCCCTACAAACTCAAGCATATTTTCTAGTCTTTGATATTTATGAATTTTTTACTGAAACAAAAAAGTATAGAGCCAAAACCAGCCCTATATAGATTCTGTTCTTATGATGAAATGCAAAGTACAACCATGGAATTTACCTACTTCATATAACTATTGTGGTTAGAACTAATTTTGGTTATATCATTAGTACATAAATTTTTACTAGCGAGTACTATGAACCTTTTTTTAGAAACCAAAAATTTAATTATCACAGCGCCTGAATTGGCAGACTTTAATAACTTATATGCGTTACAAACTGATGCTGATGTAATGAAATATATTGGCCAAGGCATTCGCACCGAAACTGAAATAATGGCTGGATTAGAGAAAGCCATGGCACACTATAAGAAATATGGCTTTAGCCTCGGTTGCGTCTTTGAAAAAGAAAGTACCCAATTTGTTGGCCGCGCCGGACTAATCTATGTTGCCTACAACGATAGCCAGCCTGATATTGAGGTTGCTTATGCATTGCATAAAACTGCTTGGAATAAAGGATATGGTCTTGAACTTGCAAAGACACTCATTACTTGGGGATTTCAAAACATCGCTATAGAAAAACTTGTTGCCGATGTTCATCCTAAAAATGAGCGTTCACGTCGTGTATTGGAAAAAGCTGGCATGAACTATGTAGGAATGGGAACATATGAAAATAAGGAGGTAGCTTGGTACTCTATTTCTAGGAAAATGATTTGAAGCATTTATTTTTCAGGATAAGCTAAGTAATATAAAAACAGGAATTACATTGCTTAATCGTTCTTGAATTTTGCAGCAAAAAAGGATAAATCTACTTATGAGTCAAGGAATGATCAAAAAAATTGCATTGGACCTTCTGCATTCAGCAGGCGTTTCTCTCAACGGCTCTAATCCTTGGGATATTCAAATTCATAATGAACAATTTTATCAACGTGTTTTTAATCATGGTGCTTTAGGACTTGGTGAAGCCTATATGGATGAATGGTGGGATTGTAAAAATCTCGACCAGTTTTTTACTCGAGTTCTCCAGGCTCATCTTGACCAAAAAATTAAAGCCAACAAACGACTATGGCCTAAACTACTACTTCTCAAACTGATTAACTATCAATCTAAAAAACGTGCCTTAGAAGTAGGCAGACAACATTATGATCTGGGCAATGAATTATTTGAATCAATGTTAGATACACGCATGAATTACACTTGTGCTTATTGGAGAAATACCAGTGATCTCGATACAGCACAAATCAATAAATTGGAATTAAGTTGCCAAAAACTGAAGCTTGAACCAGGCATGCATGTATTGGATATAGGATGTGGATTTGGTGCTTTTGCAAAATATGCGGCGGAGAATTATGGGGTTAGCGTTGTAGGAATTACTATCTCCAAAGAACAGTGCAATTATGCACAACAAAATTGTTCGGGTTTACCCGTTGAAATTCGTTTCCAAGATTACCGTGATATTCATGAAAAATTTGATTGTGTGGTTTCATTAGGCATGTTTGAGCATGTAGGTTATAAAAATTATCGTACTTATATGCAAAAAGTTAGAGATTGTCTCAAAGGCAATGGTCTTTTTTTATTACATACCATTGGTAGCACTCTAACTCAAACGGCAGGAGACCCTTGGATTAGCAAATATATTTTCCCTAATGGCATGCTTCCTTCTATGGAACAGCTTAGTAAAGCATCAGAGGGATTATTTATTATGGAAAATTGGGTCAATTTTGGTGCGTATTATGATCATACCTTAATGGCATGGCATGAGCGTTTTGAAAAAAATTGGGAACAATTACAAAAACGATATGATCATCGTTTTTATCGCATGTGGCGTTATTATTTATTAGCATGTGCCGGTACTTTTCGTGCCCGCAACACGCAATTGTGGCAAATTGTTTTTTCAAAAAATGGAGTTCCAGGAGGATATGAAGAGCCTCTATTTACAGGTTTTAGAAAAGATGCTCAGAAAATCAACGCGTCTCTGATTTTAAACCACCCTAATGAAACTCGAAGTATACTGGTGTAATGACAGTATACTTCTACTCAAAGTACTCAATGCTTCTCAGCGAATACCATGCGCAAATGACTATTAATCGTCTCGATTGCATTACGACATGCTGGGGTATTGGCAAGAGCATTTAACATCAGAAAATCATGAATTGTGCCATGATGACGAATTCCAGTGACCGGGACTCCCGCTGCATTAAGCTTATGCTCATATGCTTCACCTTCATCTCGCAATACATCACACTCACCATTAATTACAAGTGCGGGTGGCAGTCCTTTAAGTTGATCAAGACTGGCTCGTAATGGTGAAGCAGTGATTTCTTTTCTTCTTTCTTTATCAGGTAAGTAATTGTCCCAAAACCATTCCATTGCTTTTTTGGTTAACCAAGGTCCATCGGCAAATTCTTTGTAAGAATCTGTCTCAAAATTCGCATCAGTTACTGGATATATAAGCACTTGATAATCAATCTTTGGCCCACCACGCTCTTTAGCAAGCAGAGTCATTACAGCAGCCATGTTGCCGCCAACACTGTCTCCTGCAACCACTAAACGAGAAGTATCAAGATTCAATTCCTGACCATGTTCAGCAACATACTTTAATGCAGTATAATCCTGCTCGATTTGAGTGGGGTATTGTGCTTCAGGAGCCAAACTGTATTCTACAAATACAACAGCAGCGTGCGTACCCACTGCAAGTTCACACACAAGACGCCCATGCGTTGTCCAATCGCCAAAAACCCAACCTGCGCCATGATAAAACATCACTACAGGTAGTTTTTCTTTTGTACCTTGAGGACGAATAATGCGAATATTTACTTTACCTTGAGAATCTTGTTGAATCAGATGTTTTTCAATGTCTACTTTTAGCTCTGTATTTTCCAAAGATAATTCTTGCAGTTTATCAAAAATAGCCCTCCCTTCTTGAACTGGAAGGTCATAAAGAGGTTTTCCTCCGATTTTATTGATCTTTTCTATAAAAGCCCAAGTTTTAGGTTCTATGCGCTTACTTAAGTCCATTTTATTTTGCCTCATAGTTATGTTTAAAATAATTCTTACTCGTTAGGTATATTTTTTGTTAACGTAGTAGATTTAGTATAGACAATTTGAGATTTTTTGTTTTATCTTGAGAAAGATCCCATTCGCTAGACTGAGCCAAAATGGCGTAATTTTAGGGCACCGAAATGCAGCATACATGAAGTATGAGAATATCTGATCGCATGAAATCGCGCCATTTTGGCCAGGATAGTAGAATTGTCAACAGGACCTAATATGAATCACTGTTATTTTCTAACCAAAGTCTCAGCTCATTATTGGTTTGTTCATTAACATGCATGAGTTGATAATAAAGTTTGTCGAGTAAATCACGATGCCCTGCTTTATAATAGCACTCTAGATATTGGCAAGCATAGCGCATTCGTTGAGCGCCAAGATAAGTCACTCCACCTTTAATTTTATGAACAAGATCATCTATCTTTTTCCAGTCTTTTTGAGCATAAGCCTGTTGCAACAGGACTATATCATGCTGCATTTCTTGAGACAGATAGGTTTGTAATAAAGTAACGAGTAATGTTTTATCCTTAGTTTGTTGCAGTGCGAACGTTTCATCAAATGTCGCAAAATGCTTTAATTGAAAGAGCTCTTCTTCTGAATTTGGCAAACCTATTCCAAAATTAAATGAGGACGTATTATTTAAGATCTCTATGGATTGTGCTACAGGGGGCAAGGTAAGTTGTTGAATTAGGGTATGTAATACCTCTATTGGCGGAGGTTTACTTAATATCTCATTCATCCCTGCATGAAGACATTCTTTATAAGCGCTCTCATGGATGTGTCCTGTAAGGCCAATAATAGGTAAAGGAGAAGCTCCTGTATCTAATTCTTGCTTACGAATCAGGGTAGTTAATTCAACTCCTGAAAGACCAGGTAATCCTATGTCGGTAATCATTAAATCAAATGGCTGCTTTTGATAAACAACTCTTGCTTCTTCTGCATTGGTCACGGAAGTAAAAGTATATCCTTTTTGAGACAGAAACATTTCTATAGTTTTTAAAGCGATCTGATTGTCTTCAACAATCAAAATATGAATCGTTCTTTGTGGTGATTGGGTAAAGAGCAAGGGAGTGTGTAAATCTGTCTTAACGTTATCTTTTTGCTGTCCTAATGCACATTTCAAATCAAAATGAAAAGTGCTTCCTATGCCCTCCTTACTGGTTACGGTAATATGACCGCCTAGTAATGCTATATAGGATTGAGCAATATGTAGTCCTAATCCATGGCCATCATACAGTCCTTTGTACGAGGAACTGACTTTAAAAAATCGATTGAAGATATGCTCTTGTATTTCTTCTGGAATGCCTATACCGGTATCAGAGACATTAAATTTAAGATGAGCATGAGTGTCAGAACGATGTAAACACTCAATTCCTAGAGTTATTTGACCTGATTGGGTAAATTTAATCGCATTGCCTAGCAAGTTAAGTAAAATGCGATGGATTTTATTGCGATCACTAATGATGTAGCGAGGTACATTAGATGCGATGTCCGATTTGAGTTGCAGGTGCTTTAATGCAGTAGCAGGAGTTTCTAAGCGAATAAGCTCCTCAATGCATTGGTACAAGTCAAATGATTCCTCATGAATGTCTTGCTCATCAAGACGTTCCGCACGTACATCATCTAAAACCTGATTGAGCATGTGCAATAATTCCTCTCCACTGTCATGCAATAAATGTGCTTTTTCTTTTTCTTCCGGACTTTGCAGAGTTTGTTCTAAAATTTCTGATAGTCCTATCACACCAGTGAGGGGTGTTCTAATATCATGACTCATATTCGCTATGAATTCTGTTTTGGCTGTGTTGGCCGCTTCCGCTGCAATTGTGGCCTTACGCAGATCTTCTTCTAATTTTTTTTGTTCGGATATATCCGTTGAAATACCAAGCACACCCATTATTTCTCCATGCTCATTACGTAGCGGTGTTTTGCTTGTTAAATAAATTTTTACTAACCCGTTAATGGGTATCGCATCTTCGACAACACAACTAACTCCGGTTTGAATAATTAAATTATCGATGTCACGTAAGCTCTTAATTCGTTCTTCGCTCCATCCAAAATCATCATCGGTTTTGCCCTTAATTTCAGAGGTATTATTTAAATTTAAACTTTGAGCCGCATATTTATTTCCTCCTTGATAAACTCCATTTCTATCTTTCCAATAGACAAGCTGTGGGAGGTTTTCAATAATGGAATTAAGGTAACTGGTATTTTGTGACTGGACACTGACTAATTTATTTTTATCTTCATTTGCAATAGAGTGACACAGATATAAATACCATTGTTCTTTTTCAACAGATACAGAAATTTTTTCCCATTTTTGCAAGACACCATTATCGGTATCGTTCCACACACACCGTATCGTTCCATTACGGTTTATAATGTGGGCTAGATTCGCGTGCAACAAAGTATGGAACAAAGGTTTATCAATAACAGATATATTTTTTGTGATGTACAACAGTTTTCTAGCACAGGAATTAAGATACTTTATAACTAGTTTTTCATTTACAGCAATTAATGCTGTTTTTGACAGATCATATAATTTTCCAAAGGAACTAATTTCTTTTTTAGAGAATTTCATTATTAATCCCAAGGTTGATCAGTTCACTTTTTATAAGCGCTAATATCTGCTTGCTGTTGTCCCTATCAATAATAGTATCATGATTTCCATTGATTTTATGGCAAATGATGGTTTCTTTACTGTAATTTGACCATCCATTATCTTCATGATCGATAGCTTTATACTCATCATTGAGTTGTGATGCTTTAAAAAGAATTATTTTTTGGTTCATTTCAGTAATACTATGATTTCTAAGAAGCTTTTCTCGTTCCCATGCAAGATCGATTAATTGCTTAGATGGCTTTTCATCTATTCTTTGTAGCATATTTTTAAAATAATGCTCATCTTGGTGTAATTGCGAGTCTATTGCCCAACTGTCTATTAAAGCGAGTAACTTAACTTCTTGGCCTTCTTGACGCATCAAATGGGCTACTTCATAAAAAACAGTTCCCCCAAAAGAATAACCCATTAAAAAGTAAGGGCCGGTTGGTTGAATTTTTTTTATCGCTAAGAAATAGTCATTGGCCATGTCAAGAAGATTGTCATAGAGCATTTGATTCGCATCGATACTTGGATCTTGAACCCCATAAATAGAAAGAGGTAAATCACTCTGTGAGATTAACGGATTAAAACAATAAGGCAACCCAATGATTGGGTGACACAAAAAGAGATAAGGAGGCTTCTGGAGCACCTTTTTTAATGGCACGAGGATATGATCCTTTGTCATGTCCGAACCATCGTTGATGACTAAAGATAAGTGCTTAATGGTCGCGGTGCGATAGAGTTGTGTCGCAGGGAGAGTGCAATGAAACTCACGATTAATTTTTTCAATTAAATTCAGTGCCCTTAGAGAATGTCCTCCTAATGCAAAAAAATCGTCATAAATCCCAATAGAGTCAATCCCTAACATATTTTGCCAAAGTTGAACTAATTTAGATTCAGTCTCATTAGTAGGAGCGGCATATTGTGTTTTAATCGGGATGTGTTGGCGCGCTACTATAGGGTTAGGTTGTAAAAATGTTTCATGCTGGGTATCAGTCGACTTAGTATAAGAATTAATATCAATATTAGAGACTGCAACTTGAGATTCAACCCCTTGTAATATTTCTAAAAATATTTTTTTGCCATCGGATGAGGATATATCATTGCCTCTACCAATAAAATGCGACACTCCTTGTGCTGCTGCTTTAGCTGCTAAGCCCACATCGCTCCAAGTATTCCAATTAATGCTGACGACAAATGAAGAAAATGAAAACAGATTACTTGCGACAAAGGAGTCTAAACCTGAGTTCGCGGCACAGTAATCCATATATTGGAATCCTCCTAATAATGCAGCCAGGGAAGAGGTTAAGACGACAAAATCAAGTTGCTGCTTCTGTAACGTATAGATTAAGTTATAAGTCCCATTTATTTTGGGCTGCAAAACTTGGTTTATTTCTTCTTTTGCTTTATCGATCATGAGATTAGGACTTGATACTCCAGCAGTATGGATTAGCCCATTAATATGAGTAAAGCGAGTAATACATTGATGAATCACAGATTCTAATTGATCGAGTTGATTGATATCCACCTGATAAAAAACAATCGTAGCGCCCAATTGTTGTAACGTTCTTATTTGCTTTATTTTTTCGTCATAAGCATTATTTTTCCGTTCAAAAATGTTTTTCCACTCATGCTCAGGTGGAAATAAGCTTCGCGAAAGTAAAATGAATGTAGGTTGATGCACCGTATTTGCAATTGCTTCGCAGAAACTTAACGCGATACCTCCTAAACCTCCTGTGACTAGATAAACCCCGCGATCTTTTAAGCGATTCACTCTGGATTGGCTTTGTTTGATTTCACCATACATCAGGTTCCACTGATATCCGTTTCGTAACGGAATCATTAATGATTCTTCATTCCATTGGCTATTCATACATATGTCAATGATTTTATGAAGCAATTTACTGTTATTGTGTGGATTTTCCTGGATGTTAAGATCAAATAATTTAAATGTTAAACAGTTATGTTCTTGCATCATCACGCGACATGCGCCAATAAGCGTGGCATTAAGTGGGTTGGTTATTTCTGAACCAATGATCTGCTGAGCTCCCTGAGTAATAACCGCTATTTTTATAGGTTTATTGGTACCTAACTCTTCAACACACGATTGTGCTAAATAAAAAAGACTATAAAGTCCACGAGTAAGTTGTGTATCTATTTCTTTTGTGGAAGGATGTTGGTTATTTTGATTGGTGTAGGAAGAACAATGCAGCACAACAGGTGTTTTATTGTTCTTTTTGATAGACTGAACGAAATTAAGATAATCTTTTTTTTGATTAGGATTAATTTCATAATTGAGTTTATTTTGTTCTTTATAGTGCGTTCTCAAAGTTACGACCATAGGTTGAATTTTATGTTTCATGAATAACGAAATAAAATGATCACCCAATTTCGATTCATCTTTAAAAATTATCCAGTTGTATTCTTTTAGCGATGATAAAGAAAGAGAAATGGCTTGTGTATATGCTGCATAACGAGACCAAGTTTGTTGATACATACATGGTTTTCCTTGCACCAATTGTTGATGAGATTGATTTGCATCAATCCAATATCGTTGTTTTTGGAATGGATAAGTGGGCAAACTGATGTGCTGTTTACTTTGATAAGCCTCGATTGGTTTTAGATTAATGGCGACACCTTTTGTCCATAGATGTCCTAACGCAAGAAGCAGTTGGTGTAAATCCGAACTACATTGATGATGATTCGGTAACGTATGCACCACATTAGCTTTTCCTGCAGAAATTTCTTTAACCAAATTACATAATGATTGCCCCAAACCAATTTCTAAGAAAAAGGGATGTTTATCGTGAAGTAATAGATCGATCCCTTTGTAAAATTGCACACTATGCCGTAAATGTTTATACCAATAGTCAGGGCTCATTGCATCTGTTGCAGACAACCAAGATCCTGTTACATTGGAAACGATAGGGAGCTTAGGAGGTGAAAGAATAATGTTTGCAAAGATGTCTTTGAACGGTTTCTCAATAGAGTCCATTAACCGACTATGAAACGCGTGGCTGACTCGTAGCTTTTGATAGGGTTTATTGATGCTGGCCAGATGATCTTCCAAATTCTGAATGGCTTCTAAAGTTCCAGAAAATACATAGTGATGTGTTGCATTATGTAAGGCAAGATCAATATGGGCTATTTCCTGATAAGCAATGCATTCATCTTCGGAGCACTCTAGAGTTATCATAGCTCCTTGTGCTGTTTTAGCCATCAATAGACCACGTTCACATACCAAAGCAATCGCATCCTCATAAGAAAATACACCGGCAATACAAGCAGCCACATATTCTCCGATACTGTGGCCAATGAGTAACTCTGGTTTTATTCCTATTTCTATAAGCAGTCGCGCTAATGCATATTCGATGATGAATAAGGAGGGTTGTGTGTATTCGGTATGAGTTAATTGTTCCTCTTGAGGAGTGCATATGATTGCTAAAAGGTCACAATTTAAATAAGTTGCTGCACATGAAACACCCTGTTGAATCAGTTTTCGAAAAAAAGGGGACTTTTCAAATAAATCCATAGCCATATGATGATATTGTGTTCCCTGGCCACTAAACATAAATACAATTTCATGATGAGTATCTTCGTCATAAAAGAAAATAGGGCTTTTTTTGAGTTCTTTTATAATTGATTTGGGATCAGAACCAACTGCAAATTGGCGATATTGAAAATCTTCTCGTCCAGTTTGTAACGTATAGGCAATATTGGCAAGTTGCTCTTCTGCAAAGCAATTGGATTGTAAATAGTCAGAAAATTGATGAACATGTTGCTTTAAGGCAGCTTCAGTTTTTGCAGAGAGTAGAATTAATTCTTCCCGCTTTGGAGGAACATTATGATCGAACTGATGACGATTATGTTCACTTAAAATCATATGAATATTGGTTCCTCCTATACCAAAAGAGCTAACCCCTGCGAACCGTTTACTAGGGTTTTGTTTCCAATTCATGAGATCTGTATTAATATAAAAGGGACTTTCATCAAGAGATAAATCAGGATTGGCTTCATCAAAATGGATTAGTGGCGGAATTTTTTTGTGGTATAAACAAAGCGCTGTTTTAATGAGTCCTGCAATGCCTGCGGTGACATCAGTGTGGCCAATATTGGCTTTTACTGAACCTAACACACAAAATTGCTTTTTATCGGTTTGCTCACGATAGACTGTGTTCAATGCATTGATCTCTATAACATCTCCTAAGGCTGTTGCTGTTCCATGAGCTTCTAGGAAACTGACATTTTCTGAAGAAATTTGTGCTTGCATGAGAGCATCGCGAATACACTCCATCTGCCCGCTGAAACTAGGTGCTGTAAATCCAAGCTTGTCAGCACCATCGTTATTGACACCACTTCCTTTAATAACCGCATAAATAGTATCGTTGTCTTTAATCGCATCTTCGAGTCGTTTTAGCACTACAACCCCAACTCCATTTGAAAATACTGTTCCGTTAGCCTGTTTCGAGAAAGGACGGCAATAACCATCCGGTGAAACAATGCTGCCATTTTGATACATATAACCCTTATTTTGTGGCACCGTGATTGAGCTGGTTCCTGCCAAAGCAATATCGCTATGAAAAAGAATAAGATCTTGACAGGCCTGATCCACTGTAACTAAACCTGTGGAACATGCCGTATTGATATTGACGCTTTTCCCTTTAAGGTTGAGCCTATAGGACGATTGTGTGCTGAGCATGCACATGCTCGTTGCTATTCGTTGCTGAAAAGTATCATGCTCATTACAAAACCATTGATTTTTTAATAGATTCTCATGCAAATAAGTGCTGTCGGTCATTCCTGCAAAAACACTGATGACCGTTGATTTTAATTTGCTAGGTGCTATTGCTGCATGTTCTAAGGCTTCCCAAGCACACTCAAGAAAGATACGTTGCTGCGGATCGGTGATGCTTGCATCAGTAGGATTAAATCCAAAAAATGAGGCATCGAAGCTTTGGATATCAGATAAAATTCCTTTAACAGGCACGTAGTTGCTGTGATCTGATGAGGTACTTTGGGAGTCATTTTCGTTAAATCGAGTTAAACAATCTTTTCCTTGACATAGGTTGTCCCAAAATTCGTGCACTGAATTTGCTCCTGGGAATCGGCAACTCATTCCAACAATCGCGATGTTTAATGGAAGTCCAGAATATTTTTTTCGCATTTCATGAGCCTCAACATCCCCTAATAAATATTGACTTAATTTATGAATAGTGGGGTACGTCAGCAAATCGGATATTTGTAAATCAGATTGGAGTTCCTTGTTAATTAATGTACATGCTTCTGTAATAAACAGTGAATTAGCACCTAAATCGAATAAATTTTTATGGGTTTCAATGTTGGGACGATTTAATAAATACTTCCAAATATTTTTTATTTTTTCTTCAATATCGTTCGAAGATGAGGTATCTATGTGAAATGACAAATCGGTGTGAGGGATACTATCCAATGATTTTTTATCGATTTTTCCTATTCGAGTTAAGGGTAATTCATCGACCATCACATATTTAGAAGGAAGCATGTATGGAGGTAATTCTTGAGCTAGAAAAGAGCGAATAGCATCCGCATGGGTTATCTCTTCTTCTGTCGAAAAAACAATATAGGCCGTTAACATTTTATGATGTTCACCTCCTAACTCAACGACTACAGCAGCAAGACTGATGTTTGGATGTTTCATCAAACGTTGTTCAATTTCATTGAGGTGGATACGAAAACCGCCTATTTTTACTTGATCATCAACCCGCCCAGTATATAAGAGATCTCCGGAAGGAAGTATTTTTACTAAATCTCCAGTTTTATAAAGCTTTTCATAAGGAGGTTTAGAACAAAATGGATTTTTAATAAATTTTTCCGCATTTTGCTCGGGACAATTGTGATAACCAAGTGCTAGCAAAACACCACTAAGATGAAGTTCTCCTTCCCTTACTAAATTCAAATGTTCATCAAGAACATAAGTTTCTACATTACAAAATTTATTTCCAATAGATGAAAGCTCTTCATCGCTCTCTAACCTATTGATGTCAATTGTTTTGCGACAAGCTACGGTTGTGGCCTCAGATGGACCGTATCCATTAATTAATTGGGTAGGTATCTCTAAATTTTTTCTGTAATTAATGAATTCTTTTAATAAAGCAAGATTAATTTGTTCACCGCCAAAGACAATAGAATTAACCGAATCGAGTACCTTAATTGCTGATTTTATAAGTTGATGAAAAAGTCCCGTAGGTAATAAAATATGATTTATTTTGTTGTCTTTGAGGCAATGTTTTAATTCAGTATGATTTTTTCGTGAACGAGTAGGAATAATACATAATGCGGCCCCGTTTAAAAAAGCGCTCCAAATTTCAAAGGTGCAGGCATCAAAGGCTAAATTATTAAATTGAGCAACTCGTTCATGTTCCTGAACACGAGCATAATTTTCAACTTTAGTAAGATTCACTACCGCTTGGTGAGGAATAATTACTCCTTTTGGACGACCCGTAGAGCCTGATGTGTATATCATGTAAATCGCAGACTCTGGCAAAATAAAGATGTTTAAATTTTCTTTTGAGCAACTTATTGATTCTAAATGAAGTTGTTTGGTAAGGGCTACATGTTTATTTGCCTCGGTCAGGTATCGCTGATAGGTATCATTAGTGATAATAAGGCTTGGATTTGCATCGCTGATAATTTCTTTTAATCTTGTCTTTGGAGCTTGACTATCAAGGGGCAAATAAACCGCACCAATTTTTATAATCGCAAGAATAAAAATGATATATTCTGCTCCTGGATCTAATAATATAGCAACAAAACTGCCTTTTTCTACTTTTTTAGAGATTAAACAATGAGCTAATTGATTTGCTTTTTCATTGAGTTCTTTGTAGGTGTATTGCACATTCTCATCAATAAGAGCACTATTATTGGAAGAGTTTTGTACGCACTCTTCGAATAATTCAACTACATTGCGAGCATATGTACTTTCATATTGCTTCATTATCCAAGCTCCGTTTTATCCTGTTATACCAGCAGATGGGATGTAATTTTTGTATTAAATGACACAATTTAGTTTAAAATATAGCACAATTAAATGTTTTATTTTCATCAATTTAGATTCATAATATCCAACAAGAAAAAAATGTATTCTTTTGGATTATTGCCAATATTTTATGGTCATTATCAGGGGAGAGTGGAAATATAAAACCGAAGTACATGCAGTCAACTTGAGAATGAGAATGCGATAAACCATTGAAACTCTTAAAAGCTATTGGGCATTACTTCTACCTAAGTTACAATAAAACTTTAAACCCTATACACGAAATGAAAATAATAAAGCGGGTAATATGCTTATGCTGCTTTTTCTTTAATCTTTATGCAGCTACTCCTCAAAAAACAATTAATTATTCTGCGGGTATAGGTCAACCGATTGTTACCTCAACTGCGGATACTTTGGAGAAAGGTCAAATAGGGATTAGTCAACGAGTAGAATATTATTCCAATCTCACCTTTTCGGATACAGTGCTATTGCAACATCCCTTAGCTGAAAATCTAAGTGCCAATTTATATGGATATTTGTTGCTTTCTTATGGGCTTGGGGATAATTTAACCATTGGTGTAAGTCTTCCATATGTTGATAATATATCCTTTGCTGCTGCTCACTTTAATGAAACAACAAAAGTTGAAAGCGTTATTAATTTAGGTAGTGCCTATGGGTTAGGTGATACAAATATCTTTGCTTTATCGCGAGTACTTAATGAAGATAAATACCCTGTCTCACTGAGTTTCATTTCTGGTATAAATGCCCCAACAGGCAAGACAACAGCTAGAGATAATACGGGGACTTTATTTGCTGCCTCTGATCAACCCGGGAGTGGCGCTTGGACTCCATTTGCTGGAATTATTATTTCGAGACAATTTAGCAAATTTTCGTTAGGTGCAAATTTAATTTATACTCAAGGCATTGAAGGCGAACAGCATACGACTTTAGGTTCAATATATGACTATAATGTTGCAACTGTTTTAGAGCTTTATAGGAGTGAACAAGCTAAATTGGATTTTGATGGCATTCTAGAGCTCAATGGTGAATATGCTGTAAAGGATAATATCGCAGGAGTGCCTGATCCCAATAGTGGTGGAAACTTTATTAATCTATTGTTGGGTATGAGAGTCAATATACATACCAATTATTCCGGTTATCTTGGCGTTAATATCCCAATAGAACAAAACTTTTATGGAACTCAAGTGAAAGCCCAATACGGGATTACAGGGGGAATTGATATCAGCGTTTAATAGAAGTCGTGTCAAGAGCAGCTAGTTACTTTTGAAAATGAACCAAATTTTCTTTGTAATTAGTCATAAACTCCTGACTATTCAGATAATCAATTAATGCTTCGTTAATTTCTTTTTGCAGAGCAGAATCCTTGGAGTTAATAGCAATAACAGTAAAGTATTCAATGGCATGAATGGGCCCAAAATCCTTAATTGTATCCGATGAGTTAATATCCCAATAACTTGCAGAATACGAATCGATTAATGCAAACTTTATTTTTCCTGCCCTTAAAGCATTAATTAAGTCATCATCTTGATCGAAAAGAACAAATTTGGTGTTTATAAGATTTAATTTTTTAAATTGCTCCAAATAATCTTTGTCGGTAATTCCGATATTTGTATTATGTAGCAATTCAAAATTAAGAGGCTTTTTGGTATGATCGTCTAATCCTATTATATGGATTTTTGTAATTAGATAGGGTAAAGAATATGTAACCTGTGAAGAATATCCTTGTTGAGGAATAGTGAAGCCGCTTACCGCTATATCAACATCGTTTTTAGCTACTGCATCAATGAGTTCATTCCAGTCCATAGAAACAAACGTATACTCATAATCTAATTTCTTACATATGTATTGAGCCATATTAATATCAAAGCCAGAGAAATATTCATGACTTAATTGAATAACAAAAGGAGGATCAAAGTGTGAAATCCCTATTTTTAATGTTCTTCCATAAAGATTAAATGGCAGGATAATAATACAAATTATAAGTATGAAACTCTTTTTCACGAGAAATCTCTTATAATGCTTCGTAATTAAATTATAGGACAAATAAATATTATTAGAGTATCACTTTAGCAATGATCCTTCCTTTATATGAGCTACTTAATTGAACAAATTAAGCAACTCTTGTCATAACAACAAAGAATACCTCATGTGTAATTGGAATTAAAATATCATTGTGCTTTAATGTTGAACACATATACTTTAATTATAAGCACTTGATTTTGGTAGTGAACGATGTCTGCTGTAAAAAATGTTAATGGATCTGCATTAGAGGGAGCGAACAAAAAAATCCAAATAGAAAAAATTAAAGAAAAACTTAACACATTCCTAAATAATAAAATAACTCATTTAAAACATGACATAAGCAATAATAGAACACAAAACCAAGAGCTCTTAAAAAGTGACTCTGAGTGTACACTGGAAGAAAAAATTCAGAAAATTTTAAAAAATATAGCGCAAGCAGAGAATAATTTAGCTAAGTCGAATAAGTGATAAGAACCAAAGTTTTAGTCACTTAAGATTTTGAATAGATCCCTCAAATATAAAGCCCTACACTTGGACAGTAGAAACCAATTGCCAACAGCTCCTAGAAAAAAATCAACTATTTTCTTCTATAATTAAATTAATTTGGAGGAAAAAAATGCCTTATCCCAAACTTTCCCCTGTATTAAACAATTGCCCATTACATGCGATAACCCCAGAATTAAAAAATGAAATAATAAAGTTTAAAACCATCGCTCCTTATGACAATGGACACAATGTTGATTATGAACTTTTAAAAAATAAATTTGCTACTTTTTATGGTTTTCCTCCTGATACCTTTACCTGGAGTAAGTTTGCAGATGTATTGGAAAAATATAATGAATTTGATACACAGATCATTATGGGGCCTGTACTACGTGAGTTTATGAAAGATAAAATGCCTGGTGATGAATTTGTGAAAATGGTTGCTGGTGCTAATGAACTACCTATCGAGCAACATATTAGTAATATGACAGAAATTAACGCTCATACCGCTCGGTATGAAAGTTTATCACCAGATGAAGTATTTGGTTATGTAGGGAAACATTTAGGTTTCAGTATTCAATACGTCAAAAATGATAGAGGTGAAATTTCACATGCCCCTAATCCAATTGCTACAATCCAAATGTATCACCAAGGAGGGATTGATGGGGCAAAAGTAGGCGGACATTGGGAAAGAAGCAATAATACAGAAGAAATCGTTGACGTGGAACAGGAAAATGATACTCAACTTACATCATTATTACCCTTACTTGGTAATGACAATGATATCAATTCTCATGGTTTTGGCTTACTAAAAAAACATGTTCAAACTACAGCTAAAGTCACTGAAGAAAATGATTTAAAACACGAGTTCCTTATACTAACCACTTCCGCGGAACAAATAAACTTTTATATTAAGGCTTTAACTGTACTACCTAAGGATCTCGCAGTGCCCCTATTGGGTGACCGTTTAACTGAAGAAACCGCAAATTTTGTTAGTGAATATATCCCTACATTACAGGTAAGAGAACCTATCTATGAGCAATGGTTTCGTGCTGAACCTGAGTATAAACCCCACTTAAATGAAGAAGAGGAACTAGTGATTATTAATCTTCTCAATCCACCTGAATATCCAGAAGCTCTTCAAGTAGCTAAACATCGCGTTGTCGAAAAGGACCCTAAAACCGAACATTTAACAGAACAAGAACAACAAGCACTTGAAGCAACAATTAGTGAACAGAAAAAAGAGCTACCTAAAGAGATATTTGATAATTACAAAAAAGAAATAACTGAGCTTATAAAAAATAGAAAAACAATCATGGAAAATGCGGAAATAAATGCTTCTAAAGACGAAAGTGAATTAACTGATGAAGAGTTGGCAATAAAACTACAAGCAAGAGAGTTTACTGAAGCAGGATTTAAACCTTAGCAGCGAGCATAACCTTAAAATGCACTTCGTTTACGCCATAGCCTTCTGAAAACCCAAAGAGCTATCTTCGAACTAGTTATTGCTTTAAAATCCCGCAATGGTGCCGAGAAGAGGACTCGAACCTCCACGGAGTTACCCCCACTAGCACCTGAAGCTAGCGTGTCTACCAATTTCACCACCTCGGCATTCTGGGGCTAAAGTACTCATATTTTATAGCGCTGTCAATAGGATAACGAGTATCTTTTGCTTGATTGCTGTATTATCTCGATTTATAAGATACTTATTTATTCCATATAAAATCGATTCTTTAGAATAGGAATGCGTTGTACTCAAGCAAATCAAACTTGCTTTTGCATCACAATGATGTGATAAATAAAATGAGTTCGACATAAAAGGCATAGAAATGCATTTTCAAATGGGATCATTAACGATGAAGAAAATATTTATTGTGGCAAGTTTTTTATTTTGTAGCTCTATTGCAAGTGCGTCCAAATCCGTAATCTGGACGGCGGTATTTGATAATATTACGCCCAGATCAGAAGATGTTACATTACAATATTGTCTTAAGCATACACCAACCGTCATGGTTACTACAGTCGATCAAGTCTTGAGTAAAGAAGGGATAAAGACTTTAAATGGATTACGGGTAAAATATAATAGTTATAACAGTACCAAAAAAGACGGATTATTATTTAATGTAGTTAACGCGACAATTAGCGGAAAAGACTCAAATGGAGAGTGGTCTACACCTATAAAGATGTATCAACAAACTTTAAGTGAGCTTGATCAAGGTAAAACTTGGGTGGTATGGAGTACTCCTAAATGTAAAGGAACGTTTATCGGTACACCAACCATAATTAATTAAAAACATCAATAGGTGTAAGGAGTACCCGCTTTAAGTATACGCTCTCTTACTCCTTGCCATGCCCCTGTTGCTGGAGGAAGTTCAATGACAATGACATCTGCATTAGAAGCATCCGCCTTTCTTAATTGGTAGTACAAATCAAAAGCTACTTTTTCAGGATTGTCTTCAAGCAAATGAAAATGCCCTTTACTAATACCTATTGGTTGTTTGCTTGCTATGGCGTAAATGTTATCTACGTTTTTTTGACAAAAATGAGCTAAGGCTTCATAGCTGTCAAAATAATACATCCTTTTTTGCGGTTGATAATGACTGTCTAGTTTTCCAGGGACACGTAAACTATTTTCACCGTGCAAAGGGGGAAGAGCAATTATTTCTGCTATTGCTTTTTCATCAATCATTCCATGTCGTAAAATTTGATAATTCTTGGCATCCGTTGCATCGATGATGGTTGATTCTATCCCTACAGTGCATCGACCACCATCTAATATGGTTAATTCTTGATTAGGAAATGATTCTCTTACATGCTCTGCTGTAGTAGGGCTTACTTTCCCGAATGGATTTGCCGAGGGGGCAACAAGTGGAATGCCCAGCTTGGTTAATAACTCCTGAGCAATGGGATGAGCGGGACATCTGATTGCTACAGTTGTTTGACCACCAGTAATTAAAGGAGTAATTTGATTCGATTTGCAATGAAAGACAAGGGTTAAAGGACCTGGCCAGAATTTTTTAATTAATTGTTGTGCATAAGGAGGGATGTCTTCGACCAGTCGATTAAGATCCCAATTTTGAGCTACATGTATAATTAAAGGGTGATTTAAGGGTCTGTTTTTTATTGCAAAAACCGCTTTAATTGCTCGCTCATTATTGATAGGAGCCGCTAAGCCATAGACAGTTTCTGTAGGTATAGCAACAGGTTTTCCTTGTTGCAAATCGTGAATCGCTCGATCGATATTGGTAGTGATTAAAGGCATATATAAAGGTGGATTAAAAATTTGCTATTTTCACACAATTTGCAGGAGAAAGCAGCTATTTTTGCCTTTTCAAGGGTACCTGCATAGAATTAATAATAAGTTATTTTAGGAATCTTGTCGTGTTACTTAATTTATTAGGAAAAACTATAGATGGCTATTTTTCGTTTATTCCTAGAAATAAGCCCTCTCAGGAATTGATGCACTCGGTTCGTTTAATCGCACATAGAGGCGCTCATAATCATTCCCAAGGAATTATTGAAAATACGATTCCAGCTTTTGACCTAGCCAAGGAATTGGGATGTTGGGGGATCGAATTTGATGTACACAGTACAGCTGATCACGTATTAGTGATTAATCATGATGCTACGTTGAAGCGTCTATGGGGACATAATCAAGAAATCGCCAAAATGAGCTTTAATGAATTGCACGCGCTTGCTCCTAAGATCCCCACACTTGAAGAAGTAATTGCTGCATATGGCAAGAGCATGCATTTATTTATTGAATTAAAAACACCTCTTCGGGATGCAGCGATCTTAGCAAATCAGTTACGAGAGTTATCCGCTGGAGAGGACTACCATTTGCTAACTTTAAATTCAGCAATTTTTTCTTCATTGACGCAATTTCCCAAAGAATCACTGTTGCTGGTAGCAATACATAATAATGTACAAGAATTTTGTAATTTATGCATTAATGAGAATTATGGGGGCGTATTAGGTCATTACCTGTTGATGCACAAGAAAGTAATCAATCAATTAAGGGCTGCCCAGAAAATTGTTGGCGTTGGTATGGTCGATTCTAAGTACAGCTTATACAGAGAGTTGAATCGAGGAATTAATTGGCTTTTTACCGATCGAGCTGCTGAGATGAGTTTATATTTACAGTCTATGATGAAGGGACTTGTAAATCAAATTGAGAACGAATGATTTACAAAAGAGAAAGAGATTAAAAAGTGCAGCTATGAGTCACATAACTTATTTTCATGCCATCAATTCTTTTGCACTCGTATAATGAAACTTCTTTACTTTGTACTATAGCTTGATGCAAGAAGATGATTTGTAAGAACTACCCCTCTCTCTGTTCTGAATCTTCTACACATCTTGTCTATCGCAAATAAAACAGGATCCAATTATTTTTTTTGCAGAAGGAGACGGTATTGAGAGCATCGTCACCCTCTGCGTAAGCAGGGGTCTCGTAAGCGTATGACTGCAAGGTGAAGTTTAGAGCAAAGATTTGTTACTTTTAGACCTTCCGCTTTTGCGGAAGGCGACGGTATTGAGAGCATCGTCACCCTCTGCGCAAGCAGCTGTCTCTTGATGAGATAGGATCAAGAGACAGCTCTCTGTAGAGGAGAAAAATATAATCGTAAGTACTTTCTAGTTGCATTGAAGTTTCTGAGTCAATTGAGACTCTTGTGTTTCTTCTGGGTCTTTGTCCTTCTTAGAGTTAGCATAAAGACCATTTTTACTTAGTGATTCTCCTATAGATGGTTCTTTAGCTTTCAACGATTTTTTACCCAAACTTTCAAGCCTATCAATTTGCTTTCCTTGTCGTTCAAGAAGCTCTTGGTAGCGAACATTCGCAGTTTCTAGTTCTTTTTGCACTATGACAAGTTTTTGTTCCGCAGCACAAATACGTTCAGCGATTTGCAAAAAGCTGGATTCTTTATCTTGTAGAAAAACATCTAATTTTTCTTGAAATGCTTTTTGTTTCTCTTCATTGTTAATTGTGGAAGAAAATTCAGAGATTGCCATACCTAAAGTATCTATCATTACTTTAGCGCGATTAAGATCTTCTCCTAATTCGGTTCTTACTTTCTGAACCTCCAAAATTTTTTCGGCCAATTCTTTTTGACTGCTACCGTAGGCTTCGTTAATAAAGTTTAATTTTTCTTGGGCTCGTTGCAATAAATCTGTTTGTTGGGTTACTCCCTCTGTTAAGGTTTGCGCAACATGTTCTAAGCCCTCTTTGGTCATAGTGAGCGTTTCATTTATTTTAGACGTAGCTCTTACTTGTTTATCAACAGCATCGATTTGTTTACTTAAAGCATCAATATTTTCTGTAAGCCTTTTATTTTCTTGTGCAAATTTTGAAATTTCTATCGCTAATTGTTCGCGAATTACATTTAAGGCATTAATCGTTAACTCAAGCAAATCCGCCATGCCTAAAATCCCTTTTTGTAAACTTTCTACCGCAGTTGAACTGCATTTGTGATGGTCATCAAGAATAAGTCCACCGGCAGTATAAGTAATTGCGGTTACGCCGCAAATCGCTAGAAGAAAACCAACATTGGCAGCAATACCAATAATTAAGGTAGGTAAGGTGAGTGCAACACCCCCCAGAATTTTTTGCCAAAGAGGTAATTCGCCCCAAAATTCAGCGGCACGAGAGAAGAGGCTCGGGTTTTTCTCCATGCTTTTAACAGTATCTTCTAAACTTTTCCTAATTTGTTCGAATATTTCTTTAGTAATGGTAATTTTTTTGAGTCTGTTTTCTTCGGTATTTTCACTGAGCACTTTTAATTTAGCTTGAATTTCCTCTTCTACGGTTTTCTTGAGTAACTCGTTCTCAGTTTCTTCTTTGGTGTCTTTTTCTTTATCTATATCGATAAAATCTTGAAGCTCTACTGTATTGGTAGCCATGTGAAGTTCCTTTTCTGTTAAATATTCTTCCTGTGCCAACTATTTTTAACCAGGATAGCTTAAAAAGACAAGTAAAAATTGATGATTAGATCCAACACAGATTTAATTTGATAAAGAGTGCGTTTTTTAAGGGCATATAAAAGGGATTGCCATCACTAAAGAGAAAAAGCTAGGCTATAGAAACCTAGCTTGAATAAAGATTATTAATTAACATGTTAAAATAGGACGCTGCTCATCAATTTGCTCATCAACAAGTACTTCTTCTACTTCATCATGCTTTGGAGCTTCTGATTTAGGGAAGCAACGAGAGAAGCAATCAGAAACGGCGGAAACAACAGTAGCACCGCCGCGAGTAAAAATGCTAGCGATTAACAATGGGGTTGAAACAGCAGCGATTACAGCCAATGCAGCGGTAAGAACAGCACAAGCAGCAGTGACAACGCCTGCAATAGCAGCAACAACAAGTGCGTCTTTTGCAGTTTCTTTTGCACTTTTATTGAAAAGACCAACAACACCAGCACCAGCTGCAAAAAGTAAACTTCCAGCAATAGTAATTGCTCCTAATGCTGCACCAATTGCGGTAACACCAGCAACAAGACCTAAAGTTAAAGGAAGAACAACGGGAGCAACTAAATTACCACCAAAATCTTTTAAACTTCTATATGGGGTGAAAAACCCAGGAGCATTTTTTTTCTTTTCGGCAGCATATGCAGCTAAAATTTCTTGTGCTCGTTTTTGCTCTCGATCATTTTCTGCAAATGCAGCAACGCCACTCAACGCGATTAGCTCCTTAAAACTCAACTCCGGAAGGGTCTCTCTTTTCGCTTGCATAGTTCAACATCCTCTTTTGATTAAAATTGCGCCATTCTATTTCAAAAAAAAGCTACGTGTCAAGTTGAGTTTCTTTCAGTTTTTGATTATTTTAGTTGTACTTAAAAAAACATGGTTTCTTATGACTTTTACTATTGGCCAACGCTGGATAAGCAATACCGAATCAAAACTCGGTCTAGGTATTATTGTTGATGTACGTGGTAGACAGGTAAGTTTAAATTTTCCCGCTGCCGGAGAAGAGCGCATTTATTCTACGGATAATGCCCCGCTGAGTCGTATCATTTATAAAAAAGGCGAAGAAGTAACAACTTCCAACAGCAAAAAAATGAGTATTACTCACGTTGAGGAACGACAAGGGTTGTATTTTTATACTGGCATGGATGATGCCGGCAATAAATTGCAGATTAGTGAACTTAATTTGGATTGTTTTATCAAATTAAATACTCCTGAACAACGATTATTTAGTGGTTTGTTGGATAAGCTAAGTACGTTCAAATTAAGAATAGACACTCTAAATCATGTAAGCAGATTACAACAATCTAGGGTCAGAGGATTATTAGGTTCGCGAACCAGTCATCTAAAACATCAGGTTTATATCGCTAATGAAGTTGCTCAACGTTATGCTCCGCGCGTCCTGCTTGCTGATGAAGTAGGTCTTGGAAAAACCATCGAAGCCGGTATGATTTTGCATTATCAACTCTACACAGGACGTGCCAACCGCGTGTTAATCGTTGTACCGCAAACGTTGATTCATCAATGGCTGGTCGAAATGATTCGTCGTTTTAACTTGTATTTTTCAATCATTGATGCGAATCGCTATGAACTGGTCTATGAGTTAGACGAAGAAGAAGGAGTTCAAATCGGAACAACTCAAGAAAATCTTTTTGAAAATGAACAATTGGTTTTATGCAGCTTGGATTTTCTGATGGACAATGAAAAAGCGCGTCAGCAAGCATTGACGAGCGAATGGGACTTACTTGTTGTCGATGAGGCACACCATTTACATTGGTCTGAAGAAGAAACAAGTCCTGAGTATGAATGCATTGAAGAATTATCCATTCGAAGTAAAGGTTTACTGTTGTTAACCGCAACTCCTGAGCAGGCCGGAATCGCAAGTCATTTTGCTCGGTTGCGATTGCTTGATTCATCACGATTTTATGATTTTTCTACCTTTAAAAAAGAAGAAGAAGGATATCAGGAAGTTAATAGATTAGTACAAGCACTTATGACTCATGGTGAGGAAGTCTCCATTGATGATTTAAGCATTGAATTAAAATCGCAACTCAAAGCTTATTTAGGTGAAACAGTAGGTGCTAACATTAAGCAAGTGATTAAAGACTTATTAGACAGACATGGTACGGGACGTGTTCTATTTCGCAATACCCGGGCAGCCATCCAAGGCTTTCCTGAACGACGAGTGCATGCCTATCCTTTAGAGTGTCCTGTCATTTATTCCTCATTAGAAGGGCAAAAAGGACAAAGAAAACTTTACCCTGAGCAACTGGTAGATAAAGAAACTTGGCTTGAAAAAGATCCTCGGGTGATGTGGTTAGCGGATAAAATCAAAGAACTTTATCCTAAGAAAGTTCTGATTATTTGTGCTAAAGCCAGTACCGCTATTGCTTTGGATCAGCACTTAAAATTAAAAATGGGAATTCGCAGCACTTCTTTTCATGAAGGTTTGTCTATTATTGAGCGTGATCGCGCCGCAGCCTATTTTGCCGAACAAGAAAATGGAGCCCAAACGCTTGTTTGTTCTGAAATAGGCAGCGAAGGTCGGAATTTTCAATTTGCACATCATCTTGTTCTGTTTGACTTACCTTTAAATCCCGATTTGCTGGAACAGCGCATTGGACGCCTCGACCGTATAGGACAACATCATACTATTGAAATTCATGTGCCTTATCTATTGAATGCAGTACAAGAGAAGTTATTTCGTTGGTATCATGAAGGAATTAATTTATTTACTCAAAGTTGTTCTATTGGGTTTACACTTTATGAAGAATTTGAAAATGAACTCTTACCTATTCTTGATCGAGTGGAGACAAGCGAAGAAGAACTCAAGACATTAATTGCCCACACCAAAATACGTGCTGAAGCGATCAATCAAGCATTACATGATGGACGCGATCGTTTGCTGGAGTTAAATTCTTGTAATGCACAACAAGCCCAGGCATTAATTACTGCCATCGAAGCAGAAGAAAATTGTTTGGAATTGGAAAATTACATGGCTCAGGTATTTCAAGAGTATGGCATTGATCATGAATATCACTCAGAAAATACCGAAATCCTGCGCCCTACAGATCATATGAAAACAAGCCATTTCCCAGGTTTAAAAGAAGATGGAGTTACGGTAACTTATTCACGTCCTAAAGCACTTGTACGCGAGGATGTTGAATTTCTAAGCTGGGAACATCCTATGGTCAGTGAATGTATGGAAATGACTTTAGAATCTGAACTAGGGAACGCTACTTTAGCGACAATTTCCATTAAAAGCATCAAACCCGGAACTTTATTTTTGGAATCCTTTTATACAGTAAATTGTGCGGCTCCAAAAAGTTTACAGCTGGATCGTTTTGTACCCCTTGAACCTATTCGTGTGTTCATGGATGTTTCAGGAAAAAATCTGTCTAAGGTATTGGATTATAATCAATTAAATCAATTGTGCGAGCCCGTTAAGCGTCATTTATGTTATCCTATTATTCAGCAAGTTCATCAAGATCTAGAAACGATATTAATGCAAAGTAAAAAAGTTGCTGAAATTCAGCTTCAAGCGATTATTGAGCTATCTGTTGTACAGATGAAGGACAGCATTAATCATGAGATAACACGGCTTGAGGCATTAAAAAAGATTAACTCTTCTATACGCGATGAAGAAATTGCTTATTTAAAAAATCAACTCGTGGAGAGTGAACAGTTCATGCATAACGCTACCTTAAAGTTACAAGCATTAAGAGTAGTGATTAATAAAGTTTAATTAACATCAGTTCGATATAAAAAATAGTTATTTTTATATCGAACTGAAATTAAACAGCTTTTTTAGGTTTATGGGTGTGGTGGCTTTAGCTTATTTAAGCAACATCAATACTAATCTCATTATTGTCAATACGGACAGGATATATTTTCAGATTTTTAGGTTTGCTCAGCTTACCAAGTACCGTACCCACTGCTGGAGGCCAAGGTGACCAGCATTCAGGTTTGCCTGTTGTAAGATTAAAAGCGCTTTTGTGAAAAGGACAAACAATGGTATTTTCATCAGTAACCACACCTTTAGTCAAAGGTAATTTAAAGTGTGGGCATTGAGAAGCAACAGCATGTACCGTGTCATTATGCCAAATCAATAAAATTTTATGACCATCAATGGTTTCGCAGTGACGTCCTTTTTGTTGCAGCTGATCGAGTGTGATTGTTTGTTTCCAAGACATAATGATTTGATCCCTTTTGTTTTTATAAAATAGTTCTCTCGTTTTGGCACATACTTCAAACTAATCAATCGTACTTGAAGACTAGCACCGAGCTATAAGATAAGTTTTAACTGAAACTAATACAAGAGCTGCTTTTCTAGTTGCAGAGTACTTAACCCAGAAAAAACAGGTGACCTACTGCTTTTTCTAGGGCTTTGATATGCACTTTAGCATTGCGATAAAGTTTTGGGATGAACTAAATTTAAAAAATCCTTACTTTTCATTTGCAGCAGTTCATTATGATTGCCTGCATTAAAAACCAACCATTCTTGATGGGCAAGACTGTCTGCAAGATAAACATCCATACCATAAAGTTCACCCAAAAGTGGTATCGCACCAATTTCGCAATCTTTAAACCTATCTTGAAACTCAAATTCGTGAGCTATTTCTGCATGTTTCGCATGAGTTTCTTCTTTAAATTGCTCTAAATCGAGTCGCATACTGGCTGGAATTGCTACAAGTACAAATGTTCCATCTAATTTGACCACAACGGATTTAGCAAAATAGTTTCCTTTAATATGTGCTGCTTGTGCGCATTGTAATGCCGTATATGCTCTAGGATGACTAATGGTTTTGTAGGAAATATGATGAGTATCTATATATTTTCTAAGTGATGGGCTTAACATAAAGCACTCCTAAGAAAGCTCATAATGTTTAATTATAGCTCAATTCACTTGTACCTGCTAACCTAGCTCCTTCTTCATGAATTGATTTATGAGTGATTTTTTGTAATTCTATGTAAGTTTAAGGTTAAACATTTCGAAAAAATCTAACAGGAGAAAATATGGGAAGCTATGGATGTGCTGAAGGAAAATGCCCTTGTCCGTGTCATAAGCATGAAGGATGTCATGATAGTGAACACCACCATTGCCATCATGGTGGACACCATCCAGAAGACAAGGCAACCTATTTTTTAAAACTGGCCGATGAAGCATGGGAAGAAGTATTGAAAGAGAAAATTAAAGAATATATTTTGGATACTCAAAATACTCACATGGTTAAGCTGGCTAAAATAGTTGCGGAAGGGAACCATCACCGATGGCAAAATAGAATGGAGAATAAGCAAGCTTGCGACGAATTCATGGATGAGATCCGTAAATTCTTTAGCAAATCAAAAAAATAAGTAATTCTTCATAAATAACTGTAGTGTGGGAAGTGCGAGGAGAAACGGAGTGTACACGCAAGCATCCTAAGGATTCGAGCGTATCGACGAAGCAATGCTCCACTACAGTGGCAGTAGAGTTTGGAAGGAAGTCTATTGAAGATTTAAACTGGATTGCCTCACTTTGTTCGCAATGACGACTTTTTTATCTGACTCATTACATTGGTACATTATCCGTCTTATCTTTTTGCTCGATATCCATCATGTCCTGAGAAACGGTATCCATTCGAAACGATTGCTGTCTTAATGCTTCAGTAAAAAAACTTGGATATCGCCTGCCCTTATGAAGTTTATCGTCAAAAGTTTCTAAGTGAAGTTGGGGTTGATTAAGTGTCACCCAAATCTCATCCATAAGATCATCGTAGGTTCGCATGGAGTATAAATCTTCTGACTCTACATCGCTTGCTATCTCATATTTGATTTTATCAAAAATAATTTTATTACCGCCTTTCTTCCGTAAAGTTGCTATCGCTTCACGAACCTGTAAAGAATCTTCATCATTTGCAATTGCTGCTATTATTGATTTGCAATAGTTCGTCAATGCGGCTGTAACTTTATCACTAATATTTACATCCACCATGTATTTTTGACTGGGTGGAAAAGGGCGAAATGATGCAAAAAAATCAAAAAAGGTGCGTATTCTAGTCTCTTCATCAACTACATCAATAAGTTGTCTAATAATTTCATCCGCATCAGTAGCACTTAAAGGCTCTGAAATAATGGTGTAATCTGAAAAACTACGCCATCGAGCATCAAAAATAGTTTGGCATAAAGGATTTGCAAGTATCTCAGTAATCACACAAAACACTGAGAAATGTTCTTTTCTGTAGCTAAAACTACTCAGGTCAAACAGAGTTATAGCTCGATTCAACCCCTCTAAGGCAACGTGTCGCGATAAATAATTCAGGAGGCCTGTTAAATCTACTCCTTTTTGGAGCGCGCGCATCATAAAGCCCACACAATCCTGAGGATTTCTGGTAGAAAATAAAAACGTTACTGCCTCAGCAGTAATAATAGTGTGATTAGAAAGAACATCAAGGCTTTCTTGCAAATCAGGTAGAAAATGATTTGTGAATAAATGATTCAGCATGGATTTGTTCAAACATTTAAGATCACTGATTAAAATAATGAGAGACGTTAACTCAGATAAATAAGAAGAATTATTTAGAATATGAAGAACTGTATCTTCATCAAGCAATCCTCTTCCTGTTTGTTCTATTAAATGCAACAATTGAGACAAGGTTTCTTGTTTTTCAAAATCTAATTCGATAAAAAGATTCGGAAATTGTGCGAAACTGTGTGGAAATTTTATTTGCCAGTCCTTTAGCATAATAGTTACTCTTTAAATGATAAAGAATTAATCATAAGATTACCGAGATAAAACACCCCAAGTCAAGAAATAAAAGTTGCCTCAGTTAATTGACGTGAATTCGGGTAATGTTCTTTAAGAGCGGAGAAATACTTCACTGTTGGTCGAGTGCTCATTTTCTATTTCTTTCCATTTTAGTGGTGCACTCGATAGATTCTCCTTATAGAAAAACGAAGACGAACTTAGCGAACGTTTCAATAATTTGGATTGCTTTTCTTGTGAAGGCTTATCCACATCAGATTTTGATGAACTAGGATGCAGAGGATGTTCGGGATGAAAAAAACTCTCTGAATAAACCAATGGACTTAAAGTACCCATAAGTTCCTCAGAAATAAGTTTTAATTTTTTAACATCTTCTTGTACCGTAGCAGATAACCACTCCCATAAATGAGCCAATTGAATGTTCGCTGCGTCCATACTGAACTGTTGCACCTTTTCATCAAGATACCCATAACGAAAGCCACTAAAATGAATCCCTAGTGGTTCTAAAGCAATCATCACTCGTTCTAGGTGTTTTTTCTTATCATCAAGCATCACAATATGGTGAGGAGCACATCCTAATCGTGATAAAAACGAATTTAAATTTTTCCCTTTATCACCGCCAGCACAAAAAATGACACCTCCCTGACAGGTGGAGTCATCATCAGAAACAATACTGTTTCGTGAAAAATCAACACCCATATCAGCAAGCTGCCTCAATGTCTGATGACGAATCGAATACCCGCGTGCGGTTAATCCAATGACAGGGATGCCAATATCTTGCAATGCTCTAATGATACTCACTATCTTTGGTTCTACTGCAGAAGTGCGCACAAAATGTTGCGCTGAATTATAAACCGACATCAATGAAGGCTGAGCAATAGCCGGTTCAATTTTTTTTTGCGAGACATGAGAAAATAAACCTTCAAACCATGCATCTCCTCCAAACGCAATTCTGGGAGTCATGACGGTATTATCGAGATCTAAAACTAACCAAGTATCAAAATGAATGTCTTTTAACGCTTCGCGAAAATTTTTTATTTCCGTAATTTTTTGAAACATCGTTATCCCCTATATCATTCAATCAAAAGAAAGCGCTGGGTCTACCCCCCAGCGCAATAAAGAAAAAGGATTATTTGTATTGGAATCGTTTCTGATTCTGTTCAAGATCAGTTTCAACATCCATAGAAGTTGGCTTGAAAAATCCATGACGTTGCGGTTTTCTAGAAGATTTATTCTTCGATTGTACATCGACAATTTCTTCTGCTTCTGAATCATCTAAATCCATACTTTTATCATCAGACTCACTTTCTTCATCGGAATATTCTGAATCCTCTGAGGAATTAACATAATCTTCATCCTCTTCTTCATTCTCTGGAAGATCTTTATAGCGCTCCTCCATCTCTTCAATTTTTTGTTGCCAGCGTTTTAAACCAGGCAACATATCCCTGGTTAACTCCCCACCTTCTTTACCTGGTGATAGGTTTTTTACTTCCTCATTTTCCTCTTCATCTGATTCAATAATTCTCCTTCTTTTAGGCTTCGCTTCTTTCTGTTCAAGGGTTAGAGAGGGTTGGCCAAATAAACCCAAAGAGAGCGGTTTTATAGGAATAGGACTTATAATTTTAGGACGGCTTTGCAGCTCTACCTCACTCGCTAGTCTCAATTCTCGCGCATCAATTGGTTTCACTGCTGAAGTACCGGTAAATTTTTCAGCCACAGACTGCAGCCAAGTTACAATTTTCATGAATCCATTATTAGCTAACTCAGCCTGCATTTCCTCAGAAACCGTTTGACCCAGTATTTTTAAGTTTGGTGATTTAGTTTGATTTAATGCAGCAAATGCTCTCAAACCCGTTGATGCAACCCAATACCCACATAATCCTCTGTTTAATCCCTCAGCATTAGGAATAACATAAAGTTTAGCCCTATGAGGTAATTGGCTAGCTAAAGAGTCAACGTAATTTTTACCTGATGCTTGCCCTAATGGATCAAAAATAAAGTATTCATTACCATGACCGTGCATCAACATAATCCAATGACCAGAAACTCTTCTTTGACCAACATCAGTTAAGATGGGCATAAATCCTTGCTGGTTCAGAGCATCTAAATTAAGCGTTGGCGCGCCATTATAGATAGAACCACTAACAATTCCTGGATAACCCATTCGATCAAAAAGAGCATGCATTCCTGATTGTGTTAATTCCATTTCTTCTACATATAATTCTGATTTTTTTGGCTCAAACATAGGAGAAGGATCTTTGGAATCAACAATCATCAAATCTAAATCGGTAGATCTATCTTGAGATATATGATTACGTTTTAATAACTTAGCATGTTCTGCAGGGGACATATTAGGGATAACAATTTTTGATTTTGAAGCCAGTGAAATCACATGTCTTTTCTCTTTATTCTCTTCCATAGCACGAACAACATCATGAATATTGTTAATCGATTTGCCATTAATTTCTTTAACAATTCCACGAATATGCTTTTCATAGCCTTGTGTTTCCTTACAATTAAGGATGGTATTAATCACAATGACTTGATCGGTGGCATTTTTTTTGGGTGCATCAGGTAAAGAACAATTTTCTTCAACTAAATGCATCTCTTCAAAATCACAGCCATTTCCTTCCATGTAATTCCGTGTCAGCGGAACAAAACAAATTCCAGAGTTAATGTAATAGGTTGGCATTTTATCGTGCTCTGCGACGGATACTTTTTCGGTATCCCCCAAGATCGTATCCAAAACTACATCAATCTCTAATTCCTCAACAGCTTCTTCATCCGCTTTTTTTCGTAAAATATTGAGTCTGACACTATCACCGATGAATTTAGACTGCGTTACATGAAAATAATCGATGCAATTTCCGATCTCTGGAATATCGACTGTACCTTCATTTGAAATAGGAAATCCATCAATAGCAAGTATAATATCGTCAGGTTTTAACTTACTGAATGCATCTGATAAATTATCCACTTTTAAAATGCGAATACCCGATCGTTTACCCATCTTATAATAGTCACGCTCATGGAAGTTTTCGATTTGTTCAGTAACAATAGGAAGAGTTGGAAAACCACGATATTTCTTGCCATTAAATGCTTCACTCAGGAAATGCTTCATAATTGGAGCAGGAATAATATAGTTTAATCCTTGATGTCCACCATACCCTTGAAAAGCAACCCCAACCACTTGGTTTCCTATAAATACTGGTCCACCACTATTCCCAGGATTAATTGCAGCATCCACTTGAGCCTGCAATAAATTTTGGCCACTCATCGAGTAACTATCCACTTGAATACGTGAAACAATACCTTTGGAAAGGGATATTTCAGTGCCTCCCATAGGGAAACCAACGACCATAATTCTATCTCGTAAACTCACCATTTCACCCAATTCAACTGGATCTACAAGCTCCTCAAATTCAGGGTCATCAACCTCTAATAAGGCTAAATCACACTGGTATGAAACACATTTGACCTTAGCTTCATATTTTTTAATACGGTTATTCGCTAATCGCACTTGCAGAAATGTTGCATTTTCTGCTACATGAGCATTAGTCATGACGTATTTTTTTCCAGAAGGATCTTGAATGATAAAACCGGAACCGGAGCAAGCAGATGATTCTGGGCCGCGCCAGGGATTATCGTAATCGGCAACGAAATAGTCAGAATAAATTTGTACCACTGAGCGCTCATGCTGATTCTGAGTGGGAAATTTGACACGTTTTCTAGCTGGCTGCTTGATGAACTCTTCTTCGTCACTATCTTCTCTTCGCCTTCTTTTCCTATTCAGCGAACTTGGTTTAACTTGCGTTGTCTCATGTGTGGAGCTCACGGCTTGGTTTTCTTGAGCAAGACGGTTGGACTTTGGTGCACTCCGTTCAAAATCTTCTTCAGCATCTCTATCACGCTTTCTTTTTCTACCTAAAGAAGTTTCTTGATGAGGGGGCGATGATTTTATCGTATCAGTTTTGTCTACTTGAGTTCGTGTTAAAATAGATGCACCCTTTTTAGATGAACCATGCTCATCACTTTTTGATTTGACACCTTTAACCATCTGTTTACTCACAGGATCGATTTTGTTCAAAATATTGTAGGTTATTCCAGCTCCCTGAGCTAAATCAGATGCTTTAGGGAATAAGGGATAAGCTAAAAAAGGATCTATGGATTGTATCAACTCCACATATCGTTCTTTTATTTTAACTTTCACATCAAAATCAATATGCTTAACCAATTCAGAGTCAAGCAGCATTTCAAATTTAGGTTGAATTGTTAATAAGGAGTCTGGGGCATTTATGGCAAACCATTTGATAATTCGCTCCAAAATCATCATCTGGGTATTTGCCCATTTTGGCGCGGCCCCCAAGTTCTCTTTCGTTTGTGGATTCATACTCATTGGCATTAATGACCAACCTTTTAGATGTAACCACTCAGGACGAAAACTATTTTTGTAAAAATTATCTTTAATATCTGCTTTAAAAGCGCGTTGTAACCGTTTTTTCATCTCCGGATGGAGCTCATCTGTCATTTTATCAAAAAAATGCTCATAAGCATCTCGAGCAGATTCGCCCATCACTGTATTTTGATCAGGAGTTCTTGTTTTAATAAGATCGCGTTGTGGGACAGAATCATGCTCCACCGTTAAAACATCCCCACCCTTAGTGACATGTTCCATTTCTGCTAAATCTTTCTTTAAATCTTTTTTCACTGATTTGGGAAGATCATCGCGAAACAAAGGTGTCTCTTTAATCGATCCCCAAAAAGGTTGCTTCCCTTCTTCAGGAGAGGGGGAAAAACAGGCTATTTGAATGAGTTCCTCTTCTTCGTTTTCCCCTACTTTTCCATGAATAAAACGTTTTGCGTACATCGGGGTATGACCATCAGGGGTTTGCGCACGAAATCGATGCATTCCACGGAACGGTTCAATCGCTTCAATATTAACCAAAGGACGAACTGTAGGTGTTTCTTCATCATCGACTGAAGGAAGTTCATACTGCAGTGCAACGGTTTTATCATCCTCTTTAGTAATCACTGCATGGCCAATTTTTTTGCTATTTGGTGCATAACGAAAATGTTCATTCTCTGCAAGATGAGAAAAATCATTCGCTGTAAATTTTTTGTTGGTTTTGTCAGTCTTAGAATCGTGAGAGGGTGAAGTATCGGTATTGCTTTGTTGAACTTTTTTTTCTTTTTTTAGGTCTTTTTCCATAGAACCTTCATCGATATCCATTCTATCTTTTGGCATATTTTTAACTCCTTAGTAAAGACAAGTAAATCCATTACAACTCTTTGCTAAAAGGCAGCAATTTATTGTTAACAGAAACAAACGAGGGTGTAAAGATGTTTTTTTATGAAAAAATTAGATTAAATTAAGTCAAATAGTATAAATATGAACAAAATAAATTTGGATTTAAAACGCAATTGCTTGTTAATTCACAAAATATTAATCATGAAAAGAGGAGGTGGCTTTTATAAGGAAAAGTGATTTGGGATTTTTACTTTCAAGATAAAATATCACCAACATTATAAGACTTTATCTTCATCGACTTTTCATTGACCCATTAATTGAACCTAGAAAAAGAAGTTGCAGCCTACTTCCTTTTCTAGATTAAAGTAATTATATCTTCTGCCGATTAGATTAATATAAATTTAAGTGACTCAAATAAGCATATGGATATAAATTACAAACTCGCAAAAAGTTCAATTATTTTAAGAGAATATGTGAATAAGTATGCTTATATAGGATTAAGCATTGCTATTGGTAGCATATTAATCGCTTCACTTGTTGTATCTTATCAAATAACAGGATTTATTAATCTTGATGGCTTCATTAAAGCACAAACAACAAATCCAGCTATTTGGATACTTGATCTAACTCCTTTTCTCTTTGCCTATTGGGGACAGTCATTTTGTCATGGGTTAGTCAATACAGCAGAATCATTTGTTGCAAATAAAACAGAGGAGCTTCGATATAAAAGTGGCGATCTCGAATCAAAACTAAAATATGAAAGTGAACACGATTTTTTTACTCAGTTGCCTAATGCCCTTCTGTTTAGTGAACAAATCACACAGGCTATTGATAAAATTGAAAAATCGAATGAATTGGCAGTAATTCTATTAAAATTGAATGATTTTAAAGCGATTCACAACAATTTTGGAAATTTTAATTCCAATAGTGTTCTGATTGAATTTGTTAAAAAATTAAAAGAGATGTTACTTAGCTCTTTTATGTTACAGGCTACTATGGGAATCAATAGTATTGCACGAGTTGAGGGTGATGAGTTTGCTTTATTATTACCAAGGCTCAATAAAAATATTAATCTCCATGCGTTATTGAATGCCATTATAGATGCGACTCACCTTAGTTTTACAGTTGATGGAATTCATATAACCATTAGTACTACTGCTGGTGCAGCAGTTTATCCTAATGCAGGAGCAGATAATGTCGCTTTAGTAAATCACGCACGCACCGCAGTTTTTCATGCCAGGAAGAAAAACAAACCTTTTGCTATTTACAATTCGGATATGGAAGAAGATTTTACGACTAACCGAATTGTGATGAATGGACTAAAAGCAGCAATAGAAAACCAAGAAATAAAGATCTATTATCAACCTACGGTTGAGTTAGCGACAGGTAAAATTATTGGCGCTGAAGCTACGGGCAGTTTTGTACATGAAAAATATGGATTAATCAGCGCAGAAAAATTTAGTTCCCTTATTGAGGGATCGAATTTAATCCAACAATTGACATCGTTCATGTTAACCAATGTCACTGAACAATTAGTACTTTGGCACCAGGCAGGACATCAAATTTTTGCTTCGCTTCACTTATCTATTCAAGATGCTATTAATAGGAAATTACCTGTTTTTATAGAAAGTTTACTTAATGAAAATAAAATTTCACCACAATATTTAATATTAGAATTCGATGAGCGTGCCTGTTTATCTGAGCCCAAAAAATCAATCACCGTGTTACATGAATTAAGCAACCTAGGTGTTAAGATCGCGATCCATGATTTCTGCAGTGGTTATTCTTCGTTTCTTTATCTGGTCAATTTTCCTATCGACAGAATAAAAATTGAAAAATCGCTTATTTTAAGCATGATTAAAGATAAAAAGAATTCCAAAATTGTTGAGGCGATTATTAAGCTTGCGCAAATCCTAGAGTTGGATGTTTTCGCTAATGGGGTAGAAAACCAAGAAATTAGAGAGCAACTCCAACAATATGGTTGTATGTATGGACAAGGCAGTTATTTCTCAAACCAGGTAAGCCCTTATGAATTTATGGCTCAATTATCAAACGCGCATGGCCCCACAGCTTAGCATTTGGCTTTGGATGGGCTTAATGAGACTACGTGATCATCATCCTCCTGCGACATATATTTCATATCATGCTTTAAAAAAAAATCACTAACCTTTCTGATTGCAACCTCTCCATGTTCAATACTCACTTCGGGGATAATTTGGAGTTTTGTAAGTAATGCGTTTAAATCGTAATGATCTTGAGGTGTTCCATATAGATTTCCCGTCCAAATGACCAGATCATGGGATGGGTAATAATACCAAGTGAAGGGACAACCTAAAAATGAAATTCTTGGAAAATAAATTTCTTCGACAATTCGTTGAGGTAAGGTATTTTCCGCAGATTCAAGCTTATACATTGAGGTATTATTACCCTCATTTTTTTTATGATAATTTAGTGGTTCTTCCTTCTTTTGAGAAAAAAATAAAGTTGAAAATCGTTTCATTTAGCTTCCTTCTTTCATATCAAACAACATCAAAAAGATACAGCAGGTTCAGTGTCCTTGTGCAGTAAGACACAATTGCTTTCTAGGATAATATCATCTAAAAAGAAACAATATAGTCTATACTGTTAATGACAGTTAAGAAGACATGCTTTGCTCATTGCCAGATAATAAGATTGTCTAGCAATTTATAGTTTGAGAAAAAATTGCGGCTGCGGCTGAATTTTTTATTTTTTGCGTTTTTTTCCAAGCAGGTTTACTTAACTGTCATTATTATAACTTATATTGTGACCAATGTTATGAACAATGAGCCACTCATAACCGAATTACAAGACAAGACTCGTTGCATTCAACGGATTTCAAAATTATATAATAAATTATTAAAAAACAATCGAATCTTTGAACAAGATCAAGCAGGAATCAGCATTTCCGATATTTATTCGGATAAAAAAAATGTTGCAAAAATACTTATAAAAGCGTTACTCAATGGCACTTATCAACCCATGCAATATGATGAAAGAAAAGTATATATCAACTCCAAAACGCGTCTTATTGCAAATTATTCCTTTATTGATCGACTCCTACTTAGTATTTTGTATGATTTATTCAGAGAAAGAACGCAACATTTAATATCTTCCTCTGTTTATTCATATATTTCTGGGCGTTCAGCCAAGCAAGCAATCCAAGCATTCTGTTCTTACCTTAAACAAGCCCAAACAACAAACAAACAAATTAATGTATATGTTTTGCGTGCAGATATAACGAATTATGGAGGAAGTATACCCGCAGATACCCAGGCAATTTTTTGGAACTATTTCTATGACATATTAGAAAAAGAAGTTAACGATTTAAAGCAACGCCATTACTTACGCATTGTTATTGAAGAAGCGTTAAGACCCATACTACGTACAGAAGATAATTTACCTTATCAAAAAATATTAGGTATTCCAGTTGGATCACCGCTAGCGACGTTAATCTATAATCTTTATTTATCTGAACTTGATGAGGCGTTAACGAACATTCCAAACGCTTTTTATGCGCGTTACAGTGATGATTTTATATACGCACATACAGATATTGATCAATTCAAGGAAGGCGAGGCCCGTATCACCGCCATTTTAGAAAAATTAAGGTTGAAGTGTAATCAAAGTAAAAATCAACGTTTTTATCTCACCCACGCCGGTAAACCATCAATCGATTCGGAACAATTTATGAGTTCAAATAGGGTAGAATTATGTGGCCTTATTATTTTTTCTGATGGCACCAAAACATTAAAACGCTCCGTCATGCAAAAAATGCTAAGACGAATAAAACAACGATTAATTAATGCATCCCCCATGCTTTCTCATCTCAACCTGGAACAAAAAGGGCAAGCACTTTGTCTGATTGCTAATAACTTATTAAATGAAAAAAGCTCATTCAGAGAACCTACAATTAAGCGTATACTCAAAGAAGTAACTAATAGAGGTTGTTTAAAACAGATAGATTATTTAATAGCCTTAATCATTGTTGAATTACTTACAGGTATAAAAGGTGTGCGCGCATTTCGACAAGTTTCTTATGCTACTCTAAGAAATGAATGGCATTTAATCTCTTTATGCAAAGAAAAAAATTATTGGGATCAACATAAATTTTCTTTCCGAAAAAATGGAGTTTTTACCGATGATAAGGATGAGCGATTTATCTGATTTCCAAACACTATTTCAAAATATTAATCCCCAAGATTTGGAAATTCTCTTACACTTTGTAAAACGAGTTAAATTAAAAAAGGATCAGTACTTATTTTACGAAGAAACACAAGGAGATTCTGTATACTTAATTAAATCTGGAAAAATTGGCATCGAATCAAAAGGTCAACATTTATCCGACTTATATAGCGGCGATTATTTAGGCGAAATGAGCATATTAGATAAAAGACCACGCTCATCTTCTGTATACGCGGCAAACCCATCTGAATTGTATGCAATAAATATGGTGGATTTACAAAATAAATACCCTAATCTTTACACTCAACTCATTGTAAATTTAAGTAAAGCGCTCCCCGATCGCCTACGGGAGGCAAATAAATTAGCTACCAAAGCCTTAAAAAAAGAAATATTCCTACTTAAAAATCAAATAAAAACAGCACGATTTATGACTTATTTATTAGTGATTATTTCGCTTTTTATTATTTTAAAAGATACTGCTTCATGGGCTCAGTTCACCGAAAATCCGAATGTATTAAACATTAGAATTACGTTGGTTTTAGCTCTTATCTTCTTTGTGATCATGTGGAAAAATGGATATTCCCTTGCTGAAATGGGACTTACTCTGAAAAACAGTAAACAGTCTATCATTGAATCATTAATAGTAAGCTTTTTTATAATATGCTCTTTTTTATTGATTAAGTGGGTATTAATAACAAACACACTTTACTTTAAAGAAACACCTCTAGTTTGCTTCTGTAAAAATATTTATGAATTACTCGAATTAAGTATTGGTTATATTATTTTAGCTCCAATTCAAGAGTTTATTGCACGGGGTTGCCTACAAAGCTCATTGATGCACTATGTAAAAAGGGATCAATCGATTTATGCCGTATTAATGTCTAATCTTATTTTTTGTAGTTTTTATTCAAGTTTTGCGTTAAGTGCCTCCATTCTTCTTTTCATCTTAGGATTAATATGGGGCTGGCTGTATTTGCGATATCAAACCCTTATAGGGGTATCATTATCTCATATGCTGGTAGGAATTTGTTTGACTGGTGTGATTGGTTTTCCAATACAATTATTATAAAAAGGGAGTTGCAATGAATCATCCGTTGCAAACAACACAAGAATGGGTCGACAAACAGAAAAGAAGGAAAGCAAATTTTGTTAGTTTTAATGAGGCTTTATTTGGCAAAAATATTTTAGCTTATATTATTTTCCGCTTACGTTATTACAGTATTAATGTCATTTTTACGATGGCAGTACATGTCCTTGAGTTCTACTTTTTAACTCTTATTTTTACAAGTACTCATCTTGAGAATTTAATTTTATTTCGTGCAGCAATTTTCGTCATTAATGCAGGTTGGTGGGGAATGTTGGAGGTGATGCGCTCTCGCATACGACATCTGCGGGGTTCCCAACAAAATAATCTTCTTGCTCGTGAGTTAGGAAATTGGCAATTTCTGGCAATACTTCTTTTAATCAGTTGCTTTATCACAAGCCTTGTATTTGGTATTCTCGCCTTAACTGAAATTGGCTCTCAACATGTACTTGCGAATTGCTATATTGCTGCAGTGATTTTCCAGTTAGGGCTACATATTTTTGTTGAAGTCCGCCGTTCGGGTATTTATGCAAAATTTCGTGTTTTTCGCCCCCTCTTCTCCATTTTGTTATTGCCTTTGGCAAGTATGGTATTTTTAATGTTTTTTTGGTGGCTTACAGGGGGGTATACCCTTGTATTAAATACTTTTTGCAGTGCAATTCTAGGCTCTGCTCTAAGCCTTTATTACATTAAAAACTCATATACAATGCATCAATGGCCAGAACCAATATGGCCAAAATTTAAAGAGTTTCGACACTTTATTCCCCAAATTTTTATCCCCGAATTTTTTTGGGCTGGCCTAGCAAGTATTTTTATCAGTCTAGAAGGTATGTTAATTTGGATTATGTATTATTACAGTCTTAATCATGCTCCTTATAATGACTATTACAAACTATTCTATTTCATTGCTCCATTATTAAATGCCAGCTCCATTTGGGGAAGATTATTTTATTTCGACATAAAAAAATGCAGTATTTCTTCATTAAATCGATTTATAAAAAGTTTTAATATACGTATATTGTATATCACACCATTAATCGGTTTTTTTTTCTGGCTAATCACTGCATTATTTTATGTAGGATATTTTCAAGAAAATGCATTCAGTTTTAGTTTACTTTTATTGGTGTTTTTTATCCTACGCTCTAGCATGGCCTATTTGCAAATAAATGCCTTTAGTAACCGTTATTACGTAGATGTTGTTTTTAGTGGTTTAATTACATTGACCTCCGTTTTCGCCTTTATTTCCATTGAGTCTTTATACTTACACGTATTCATTCTATTTGTTGTTTTATTCTTGGGTAATATTTACATCTATAAACCTCACTTTTTGCCCTTAAAAAATTCGATTAAAACCAGCCAGTCTTTTTCGTATGGTGACTGGCTGAACGCACTTATTCATCATCAAAAACCGACAACTATCATTTCCTTTAAAATTGATGCCGAGATTCAATTGAAGAATAAAATCCAACTCCAAAAAATACTATCAAATGCATTTAAATCACCTCATATCTTATGGATTGACAATCATAATTTACTATTATTCTTTGCATCAAATGAGCTTCATTTAAAAGATACGCTCTCTTTGATTTCTATAGAAACGGCGGGTATTATTGAAAATTATCGCTTATGTAGCGATGCAGTAAACGGCTTAGAGGCATTACAAAACGCCTTAAAAGAAAATAGATTATTACCCTTTGAAAAAATTAAAGCATTAGACGAAAATCATTTAGTTTTGCCCAAAGAACATCAGGCAATTTTTACTGAATTTGTCCACCACTTCCCTTTTGGTATTTGTTATGAATTTAAGGGTAAAAAATTAGTGATTCATAATGTTGAAAAAATACCAGAAAATAGCGATTATTTTCGTATATTAGTACAATTAGTGAAAAAATCCCTTGCTTCACCTCTAGAAAAAAATGAAGGTATGAATTTTTCGGTTTCTGTATATTGTGATGTAACAAATAATACACTCATATTTATTATTCCTATTTCTTATGAAAATTATAAAGTAGTGAACGATTGGAATTTAGCTGTGTTTCAAGCAGCAGCAGAACAGTTTTCATCTCAAAGATGAGAACGATTGCTTTGAAGAAAACGAAGCATCCGTACCATGTAAAATATAAACATGCGTTATAAGAGACTTGAACTATTATGAACACTTTAATTCGATTTATTTATAAGAGCTTTCTGATTCTTTTATTAATTTCATGTGGTACTAATAATTCGAGCACAGTAACTGTACTCAATAATCCCGATCTTCTTAATACTGCTCGAACCTTATCAGCACAAGGAACATTGGAAGTTACAAAAGATGGGTATGTCTATTTAAAAGTATCTAATGACTATTTAACTGTTTTATACCCTATTTTAGTACGACATGCTGAGGCAGAAGATATTCCTTGTATTGCACCTGCAAAAAGCCCTGTTGGAAGTCATGTTACTGTATTTTATTCGGGTGAATTAAATCCGGAACAGATTAAGTCATTGCCTATTGGTACTACGTTTCAATTTCAGATCAAAGAAGTTGAGAAGGTGAGTAACACAAAACATTGGCATCATAAATCTGAGAAGGTAATTTGGTACGTACTCCTCATTGAAGCACCCGAATTGTCTGCACGCTTAAAACCATTACAGTGGAATAGACGTTTCCATTCATTTCATATAAGCATAGCTCGGGAGAATTTTGACGCCAATGGTTTCTGTATTAAATATCATATGCCTTATTAAGCAGTTTATCTATACTCATAAAATACAAGCTACACTTTTTTTATAAAAGTATAAATTTAAGGATAATAATGAGTAAAGCGTCTCTTATGATTGGCGATGAAAAAATCAAACCCGGTCAACGTAAAACCATTTTATTGCCTATGCCCAAATTATATGACTGGACTCCTATCAGCCTCCCCATACATGTAATCAATGGTCCAGAAGAAGGACCTTCACTTTGTATTACCGCAGCCATTCATGGCGATGAAATCAATGGAGTTGAAATTATTCGCAGGTTTTTGAAAAAAAAAGGATTAAAGCATATCAATGGAAATGTCATTGCCATTCCAATTGTTAATGTGTATGGTTTTTTATATCAAGAACGCTACTTAATGGACCGAAGAGATTTAAATCGCTCTTTCCCTGGTAATTCCAATGGATCTCTTGCTTCAATTCTTGCAGAAATCATCAGTCAACAAATTTTATCTCAATCGACACATGCGATTGATTTACATACCGGTTCAAATCATAGATTTAACTTACCGCAAATTCGGGCAAATCTTGATATGCAAGGAATTGAAGATTTAGCTCGTGCTTTTAACGTTCCAGTGATCTTACATTCCACCTTTAGAGACGGTTCGATGAGGGAATATGCCAATGAGCAAGGGATTCCTATTCTAGTCTATGAGGGAGGAGAATCACTACGATTTGATGAGTTATCTATTAGAACAGGCATCAATGGAATTCTAAGTGTTATGGGAGAGCTTGGAATGATTAAACCAAGTAAATACAGTATAAAAAAATGCACGCCTACTGTTTCAAGAAACAGTTATTGGTTAAGAGCGCCTATCAGCGGAATTTTAAGACACATTAAAAAATCCGGAAATAAAGTCACAAAAGGTCAAGTCATTGCGATTATAGCAAACCCATCAAGCACCGAGGAGTATAAATTAAAATCCCCGATATCCGGTATTATCATTGGGGAAAGCAAACTACCTCTGGTACATTCAGGACAAGCATTGTTTCATATTGCTAGTTTTGAAAAATTGGATGCAGTTGCAGAGCAATTAGAAAATTTACAAGAGGCTTTTGATTTAAACGAGTATGAGGATTAGCGCCAGGCTGGAAGTCGCGCCCAGAAAGCGCGATAGTAGGCAGTGGGAGTAACCAATAAGCCTTAGACACCACTTTAAAGTAGTAAGGTCCACACCATTACTTTAAGCTAAGGATTTTTACGTCTCGGTCTCGAGTTTGTCCTTTTTAATTTTACAGTGTAATAATTTCCAATAGCCAAATAGATTAATTTTTTGAGAGTCCAATAGCTTTAATTGCTTGTAATCGAGAATTAAATGGGCTGAAAAATCGGACTTAAAGCCTACCAGTTTATTCACAAGAGCAAATTTTTTTTCAAGAAAACGAATTACAGGATGTTCTGAAGCAAAATGATTTACAAATATAATTTCAGCAGTAGGTTTAGCAACACGAGTTAGTTCCTGCAAGAAGGCATTAACATCTGGAACAACCGAAGCAACATACATAGCCACAATAAAATCAAAGCTATTATCAGGAAAATCTAAATGAGCAGCATCCATAACTTTTAATTGTACCCTATTTTCTAACCGATTTTTTACAACCTGCTCTTGCGCTTTTTCCAGCATTTTTTCTGAAATATCTATCCCAGTAATCCGTAAATCCGATCGATACAGCGGTAATGACAATCCTGTGCCAATGCCAATTTCAAGAACTGAGGCATTTGGCTTTGCACCTTTATTAACAATGCTGGTACATAGAGAACGACCCGGACTAAAAATAGACCCAAATAAAAAATCGTAGAAAGAAGCATAGATATTATAAACTTTTCTTACTGAAGCTACAGACATAAATTTACTCCATTCAATGCCACGAATTTGATAATAATAAAATATTTAATTTGTTCTACCCTACACCATCTTAATAGCAAAGAATAATAAAAAAGTACAGAACATTGACATTTAGACCATCAGACAGCAGCTACCTACTCATCAATCAAATCATTCATTTATTCGCAACACGCGCTAAATCATTTCAATTTTTTCAATTTCAATATATATTGATATTAAAAAATTAAATGCTCCACATTTTTCAACTATACTTATAACTAGTTACTAATTAAAACCGTTTGTTACGGGATATATTTTATGGATATAAGAAGAATTAATTTAAATTTATTAATTCATTTTGATACTTTAATGACTGAACTGTCCGTTTCAAAGGCGGCAGAGAAAACCTTTTTAACACAAACAGCTATGAGTTATATTTTAAAGGAATTACGTGAACTATTTGACGATCCTTTATTTATTAGAAAAGCACACGGGCTTCAACCTACACAAAAAGCCTTAGATTTAGCACCAAAAATTAAAATATTTTTAGACAGCTCTAAAAATATTTTTCAAGAAACAACTTTTGATCCATTAACTGAAGAGTTATCGTTTAAAGCTATTTTATCAGTTCACGGAGAGCTTCTTATTTTGTCGAAGCTATGTGCCTATTTATCCATCCATTCTCCAAATTTTACGCTAAAAACACTTTCATTGTCAGAATACGTCAATCTAGAACATCTATTAGCGACTGAAGTTGACTTTGCAATTGGACCGGCATTCCTTGAAACTGGAAATAACGCCAATGCGGAACTCTTATTTTTTGATGAGGTTGTTTGCGTGATGGGCTCATCAAATCCACTTGTGAATCAGGAAATAACTACAGAAGATTTTATTAACGCCGATCATGTTGAAGTACAATTTAGTTATCTACGTAAAGACAACATGTTATTCAAAATATTAGCAGGATTTGGTAAGCGAAAGACAAAAATCATTGTGCCTAATTTAATTAATGTATGTGAAGTAATAAGTCAAACAAATTGTATTGCAATGATGCCACGTTCTTTGGCTGTTTTATTAAAAGGCATGTACCAGTTTGAAATTAAATCCTTCCCCTTTCCTATAAAGGAATACCGAATTATGATCCATTACCATAAACGATTAGAAAATGATAGACGATTGCGATGGATTATCGAAGTCATTAAAAATCATTGTTGTCAATAAGTTCCTCTTAACCTAGTACAACAAGGAGAGCCTGATGAGAATCATTGTTGGTGGAGGAACAGGGTTAGTAGGTCAAACATTGATACCTGAACTCATTCAATCGAGACATGAAATTCATGTGTTAGGACGAAATGAAGAAAAAGTGAAGCAAGTATTCTCAAATACAGTTCAGACAACCACTTGGAATAAGCTTGATACTTTAAATCCAGATGAATTTGATGCAATAATTAATCTAGCAGGAACAAGTATCGCCGCTCATCGTTGGAATGCCCAAATTAAAGACCAACTGTTATCAAGTCGTCTTAAAACAACAAATCAACTGGTAGAATGGGGCACCACCGCAAAAAATAAAAAACCACATTTATATAATGCAAGTGCTGTTGGTATTTATGGATTACAAAAAAAGCAAGCTCAAGACAATATAACATTTACTGAAACCTCAATACCTATTAGTTCTCCCGAAATGTGTTTTTCAACACAGCTAGTTACGCAATGGGAGGCGGCAGCAAAAAAAGGGATGGCACGGGGCATGCCAGTTACCTTAATGCGTTTTGGCGTCGTTCTAAAACGAGGGGAGGGGATGTTAAAAAAGTTGGAATTTCCTACTCAATATGGAATGGGTGCTGTGTTTGGTTCCGGAGAGCAACCCTTAGCCTGGATTGATAGCACCGATCTTGTTCATGCTATTCTCTTTTTGTTAGCACATCCAGAAATTACAGGTCCGATAAATTTAGTAGCGCCAGAATGCGTCTCACAAAAAAAATTTACTAAAACATTAGCTCAAGTTTTAAAAAAGCCTGCGTTTTTATGGTTACCTGCTTGGAGTATTCGGCTCTTACTTGGTCAAATGGGCGAAGAGTTGTTATTATCAGGACAGACCGTAGCCCCTCAACGTTTAGCTGAATATCAATTTAAGTTCAAATACCCAACTTTATTCGCTGCATTAACCAAAGAATTTGGAGGTTGAGAATTTATCATGAGTCTTCGCTTATTATCTTTAGATGAAGTCAAGCAATGCATTACCATGAATCAAGCGATTACAGCCATGGAACATGCATTTATTCAATTAGCCAAACAACAAGTCCAATTACCACTGAGAACTGGAATACCCATTGAGGAAGAGGATGCTTTGACTTTAACAATGCCTGCTTATCTGGCTCATGATAAAGCCTTAGGATTAAAAGTAGTGTCTATTTTCCCTAGAAATAATGCAAAGAACAAACCATCTATTACAGGTTGTATCCTGTTACTTGATGCTAGCACTGGAGAGCCTCAAGCATTAATGGATGGCAGTTATTTAACTGCATTAAGAACTGGGGCTGTTTCGGGATTAGCAAGTCACTATTTTGCAAAAGATAATGCAACTCATGTAGCAATTATTGGTTCAGGAGTTCAAGCAGAAACTCAATTGCAAGCAGTAGCAGCAGTACGTGATATCAAACAAGTCTCCGTATGGTCCAGAACTATAAAAAATGCCGAACACTTTGCAGAAAAATTTGCAGATCAATATGTCATCAATGTATATGATCATATTTCATCAGCAGTTAAAAATGCAGACATTATCTGTACTGCAACCGGAAGTACCGAGCCTCTACTCGATTTTAAGGATGTACAACCCCATGCACATATTAATGCCATAGGTTCACATACTGCGCAGATGAAGGAAATAAGTAATGATTTGTTAGGACGTGCGGTGGTGATTGTCGATCAATTGCATGCAGCATTAACTGAAGCAGGTGAAATTATTAGCGCTCTAAAACAAGGTACCTTAAAACAAGAATCAATGATTGAAATAGGTGATTGGTTACTTCATAAAAAACCAGATTACAAAAATCAACTTACCGCTTTCAAATCAGTAGGACTTTCTATTCAAGATTTAAGTATAGCCTCAGTAGTTTATCAAAATGCTATCACTAAAAAATTAGGTACATTATTTGCACTTAATTAACAGCATAAAGGTTTTTTGAGTAAACTCTTCGCCTCTCGACATCCCACGGACAAACCGCGGTACGTAGAGCACGATCGTAACTTAGTGCCATTAGAGCATACATCCGTATGTGAGGCTTCTGAGAATCATTTTCGCGCAAGATAGGGAAAATACAGGCTTTTGATGCATGTAGCGTGAACACGTACCCCTTTGAGTTACTCAATTTCACCTAGAGATTCACCAAAACGCAGTAGGCTTCCTGCTTTTAATTCCTTATTCCAACGCACATTACTCCCATCGGCAAACAACAGTACAACAGTAGAACCCAACTTAAAATAGCCCATTTCATCACCTTGAGCGATTCTTTTATTAGCCAAGGGATATTTAAAATCAACGCGGCTTTTACTTCGTTTAATTTCTCCATTCCAACTCGTTCCTATAGAACCCACTATAGTTGCGCCAACCATCACTATAGCCATAGGACCGACTTGAGTGGAACAAAAGACAGCCAGACGCTCATTACGAGCAAATAACTTAGGCACTACTCGAACAGTTGACGGTTGAACTGAAAATAAGGCTCCAGGGATATAAGTCATCGAGGTAATTGCGGCATCTATCGGCATATGCACGCGATGATAGTCTTTAGGCGATAAATACAACGTTGCAAAACGCCCATTAATAAATTGAGACGCTATTTCTTGATCACACGCCAGAAGCTCGGAGACAGTATAGTGACGCCCTTTCGCTTGAATCAGCTTGCCTTCCTCTATTGAGCCTATTTCACTAATACAACCATCTACCGGAGAAACGATGCCTGCATGAGCCAAAGGCCTGCACTCAGGTTTTAAACGACGGATAAAAAAATCGTTAAAGCATCGGTATGCAGATGGATCTTCGATTAAAGCTTCACTCATATTCACTTGATACTCGTGAATAAAGCGTTGAATAAGATAATCCTTAACTTTGATATGTTTCACATCCGCCAAGAAACCAGCAAGTATGGTCAGACTTTGTTTGGGTATAATATATTGTGGCAATGTTTTTAATAAATCTAAAGACATGCAAAATCTCACTGCTTTTTAAAAAAAGAAATCATAACCTATACGCTCAGGAGTCACAAACTATGATTTGTGACCTAGCTCTAAAAATGCAACCGACGAACGGCAACAATGCTTGTCACATTTTTTCTCTAATTTAAATATAGCTTATATTTTTTAGTGCGTTAAACTGTAAGTAATTTGGAGTTGACGGTGTGACGCGGCAATAGTCTCACTATGATGTTTTAGATTAGCAAGATAAAATGCCTTATGTTTTTCCAAATTAAAATTTGCAACTAATTGGTATTTTGGATCTTGCTGCATTTCAGGAAACTCACCACTTGCAAATTCCTTTTTAATTGTTTCAACTATCTTAGTAAATAAGCACTCGTTTAATGTTGACGAATCGAATCCATTCATAAAAATCATAGCCAATGCTTTTGCATTACAATTTCCCTGAAGATATCCTTCAACTTCTGAGCGTCTTGAGGAGCCCCAATAACTTCCCCATGTTTTTGATTCATATTGTTTTAATGAAGACCTGATGAGACTTTTAAATGATTTTTCAGTTAAGCTATCTACCCAATCATAAACAGCCCGGTATACTAATGAGATACCCGTATCACTAAAAGGATGAGTAAATCGTTTATCTTTCTTAGCAAAAAATACTACATCACGAGTAAAATCTGCTATGCCTCGCTCAAAACTTTTATCTCTAATGGCAACATCAATGCTGGGTATAGGATGTTCTTGCAACATTAAAGGAGTAAGCCCCTCAATGATGAGCTTATTCAGGGCTCCTTCCTGTTGGGATCCTGAACTTAAAATATAAGCTAATCGATTATCGCCACTTTCATTTGTACTCGCTCTTAAATATTCTTTCACAGGCTCTGTTCGTTGGCGAAATGAAAAAGTAGACAATAAAGGAGCATATTTTTTATCAATAATATCAGTAACATACCGCTCTAACTCTTCTGGCTTCAAATTTTTTGCCCAAATAAATAAAGAATCATGGTATTGTTTTTTCACATCATCATGGGTGAAAGGCAACACCTCTTTTTTAACAGAAAGTAAGGCCTCCTCCATCAGTTTATCTGTAGTAGTTAAATGCAATGGGAAATTAACCTGTTCAGCAATTAACTTAAGACTTGATGCAATGTTGTTAAATTCAAATGCATAAGTGGTTGTATTTGCTAAAGCTTGGCGAATTTTTAAATTGTATTGCTGATGAAGTAATGTGAGTTTGGTTGAAAACTCGAGATTATGTTCTTCAATCAGATCTTTTCGCTCTTTTGTATAGTAGTCTTTTGTTATGGCACGAAACTCATTGATAAATGCAACTAATGCGAGTAAGGCGTCACGCAACTTACTGTCTTTATCGACACTGATTTTTTCTTCAATGGCTTCAGCAGAAAGCTCAGGCATGTCCCCAAATAATTCCCATGCGCTGGTTAGACTATCATCAGTAATTTTTTTGCTCACAATTTCAGAGATCTGAATATGAGGTGGGCTAGTAGCTTCCTTGAGTAATGCATTTGTAAGTCGGTATGAACTATGAAGAAGTTCCTTTAACGTGGGAGCAAACGCATCTCGCCAAACTTGATGATAACGTTTTTGTAACTCAGCAAGATCATATTTAAGCTCATCTTCTTTCGCGAAAGTTGTATCATTTTCATTTTTGACCCACTCTTCGATATTACGATAAAAAGAAGGTTTTTGATAAAGAGCCAAACACGTTGGTGGCAAAGGAATTCCATAACCGTTATTAATACATCCCATATAAAAAACGACCACTCGATATAAGTTGTCATAATGTTCCTGGTAGAGCTTCATCATAAAATCAACAAAGGGCTCTGTATTTGTTTTTTCATTGCAAAGATCAGGATAGAGCTCTTCATATTTAGCACGCAGCTCTTTATTTGTTTCATCCAAAGAGGTGTAGTTTAACGTTAAGTCACCAAAAAGCTCTGTTAGGCGTTTACGTTGTACTTCGGGTTGATAAGTTAATAACGCTTTTAAAGCCGCTGCTAGTTTTTGTTCTTGGGCAACGGAATCTTGGGCCAAACGGGCAAATTGCACTGGATCTGCATAGGCTTTAGGTAATAATTTAGGTAGAACCTGGTCTTGTCCCGGCAAAAGTACCGGAATAGTCACTTTGCCTGGATGTGTATATGATGGCCAATGATAAGGCTTGGAATCTTGAACATTAGGAAATGCCTCATAATCTGGAACTGAAAGAAAAACGTGCTTTTTAGGAATGCCGATGACTGATCTTGGTTCTTTCATATGAATCGTAAACCAATAAAAAAACATATCAAAATCAATATCCGCATTTAAACTCAAATTATGCGGATGGCCATCATCATCATCAAGAAACCATCTTCCAAACAAAAGTTCCATGATGTTTTTTTCAACCAATGTTTTCACACTTGGAGCCACTTGCTCTCTTAAAGTGCTGTTAACTGGAACTCCATCTTCCGCATAATTAAAAGGTTTAAAATTATCAACACAAATAGATAACGTTCCGATTAATCGATCCTCATCATCAAAAACTAACCTTTCTTCAGCCGATCTTTTTCCCTGAAATGATTTTTTGAATGCAGAAGTTGCTACACTTATTTTAGCTAATAACTCTGGATAATGTCTTTGAGATTCAAGTTCTTTAAAAAAGGCCTTCTTAGTAACACCATCTTCTTCAAATGAAACAGAAAATATTTTATGAGAACCATCAGAAATAGGTTTTTTTGTGATGAATTGACTATGTCTCAGTGCTTTTTTTGGTATTCCCATTTTTTAATCCATTAATTCACAGTCGTCCATATAGAATAGTTCATATTAAGCAGAAATTTTTAAGAAGTTCAAGAATAATTTTCATACAAAGAACAAGGAAACTAAACAGCAGGGCAAAATTTGATCTTTTAGATTATTTATTGTGTTTTTTGATAATAAACATCCACTTGATTATTGCCTGAGCAACAATGCTACGACATAAAAGGCATAAATGTCTTTTATGTCGAACTCATGTTATTTAGAACGTTAATTATTTTCAACAGAATGAGAGCACCCCACATGCACCCACTTCATCATTTTTTTCTGGTGCAATAACATCAACGATCTCTCTGTCAAGAGCGCGTAGCTCTTCTCCAGATCGAGTTTGATTAAAAAACCAACAATTGCCAGTAGCTTTATATTTTATGACATTAGCAAAGCAAAAGGATAAAACAGTAATAATTATATTTGCAAAAACAATTAAGGCCTTATAAATATCTGATTCAATTTCTGGATCGACAATCGCCAAAATTTTATTTTCTGCCTCTTGTAATTGGGCACGTATATTTACATTAGACTTTGTTAACCCATCATAAGCAATTTGATATAATGCTTTTCTGTAATTTTTTTCTTCTTGATCCCATTTCAGAAACATCTCTCTATGAGACTTTGATCCCGATAAACGTCCATCAACTACTTTACACTGTTCCAGAATACACAAAATAATATGTCGGAAACGCCTAGCCTCTTCGGAGTCTTTCTGAGCAGCAAACTCAACTACTTCTCTGTCAAACATGAAATCCTGCAATTGCATCACACACTTAAAGCACTCATGGAGAGTAATGGCCAACTCTTTTAAGGGTTCTTGATCTTTTATCGCACGCACTCTCTTGTCTTGAGATTCGATATTAAACTTTGCCCCAACAAAAAGAATTTCAATTAATAATTTTTGATGTTCTTCATTCTTTATGGTCGCTAGCTGCGGTAAAAGCAATCGTAAAGCGTGTCCTTTGCTCCCCTTATCTACGACTAAACGGTAGCACTTAGGATCAGTAATTTTTAATTTTTTCAATAAAATTAAAGACTCACTAGCTGCTTCTAAGTCCTGAAGAGAGAGCTTATGTAAATTTGCCGAGATACCATGAAATGTATTCAGCTCTTCTCGAAAATGATAAAGAATTGATTTTCGTAAATGTTGTTCGGGATTTACAGCCAGCGCTTGCAATTGATGAATAGTTTTAGTTTTTGTTTGATCTAAAGCAACTAATGTGGAAGCTAATAATGGATATCGATTCGTTGCGGTAATAATTTGTTGATAACCATCCTCAGATAGATTTTCCTTAACCCAAAAAAGCAAGCAAAGCCTCTTAGTATCATCATTAGATAAAGAATGAATAAACTTCAAATCCTCTAATTTTTTTGCGTCTTTCTTAAAAAATTGTGGCACATTTTCAGTGAGTGCAGGCTCCAAATCCACCAACATATTGATGGCTTTAAAGTAGGCGGGTTCCGATAAAATAAGATGAATTAACTCATCAGAGTATTTTTTTTGTTTTAAAAATGGGATTAGTTTAATTTGTGCTTCACTCCCCATTAAACTGCCAAATTTTTGCATCAACACCGGATCATTAAGTAGGTGTCGATTCTTTTCCAACAAGCCATACTTATAAAATACAAGAACGATTTTTAATAAATTCTTATTACGATTTTCATCTTCAGTCAATTTAATTGACTCAATTTCTTTTCGCAATGGACTGGACTCTGACAAAAGATCACGCAGTAAAGTAGAAGACAAGGGAAATAAGTTGGCAAAATTATATTGGATAATCAAATCCAAAGCTCGATTGTCTGCAAATAATGCAGATAAATTGAGCTCGGAAAATGGAACAGGGTCGGATAATGTCGCTGTTTCTTGTTCTACTTGTAATTTTCGTGTCATTAATTCGACACGCTGAAAACGTAAATTTAGTTCACCAGTCTCTGCATTAATTGCATCTTTTAATAAGCCTTTTGGTAAATCAGCGTCAATTCGTTGGGTTAATGGATTATCCAAAAAATCTACAGAAGAAACAGTCACTTTTGAAAAAGGAGCAGAAGAAGGAGTAGGTTCCTTTTGATCAGATACAGAAATAAATGGAGTCAGATCAAAGCTTGATAAAAAAATAAGTTCTCGATCTTTAGGCGCAGCATGACCCTTTTTTACTAGCCCCATAATCCATTGCTTTGGGTTATCTTTTCGATACATCACCATAAGTCCACAGGGCTCTCCTTTATCACTCATATAAGCAAAATGTTGGCGGATAAAATTTGAATTGTAAGACTCTGGGTCTTCATTTTCTTTCATAAGCGGATTAGAACCGAGCAAATAATGTAAATTCCCTGCAGACATGTTCCCTTGCAAATAATATTGCCCCAAAGCTTTCGTATTCCATATATTAAAATGCTTTATGGCTTCTTCAGGAGTACCCAAAAAATGCGTACGTGGAAAATCCAAGCGAATGGTTCCAATATCATCTTTTCCTTCCGCAACGGCCCAATTTTGTCCAAAAGCATGGAAAATTTGTTGTGCATTTCCTGTAACCAAATAAGGCATAACTCATTCTCAATATGAAAAATTGAGAGTATTATAACCAATAATTCGTGCTAATGGTGATAATTTTTTACAAAAAATGTATTTTTTGTTCCTTTATAAAGGCATAATTTATAATGTCTTTCTTTTGAGCGGAAAAAACATGAAATGCAATATCATAGGTGCAGGTCGATTAGGTAAAAATATTGCTTTAGCCTTATCTACAGCACGGCTTATCTCATCCTTTTCCATATGTAACCGTAACTTGGCCAGTGCCAAAAATGTATGTCATGAAATCGGTTCTGGTAGGGCCGTCGATAAAATTGAACTCTTTCCAGAAGCTGAAATCACTTGGATTTGCTGTAACGATGATGCCATTCAACCTATTGTAGAAACTTTAACTCAGAGTGCTACTTTAAAACCAAATAATTTCGTCATTCATTGTAGTGGTGTATTTAGCTCTGCTTTACTTGCTCCATTAAGAAAAAAAGGCTGTTTCATTGCGAGTTTTCATCCTTTAAAAGCATTCAAAACAAACTACTTAGAATCTGCTGCCTTTAAGCAAGTTGACTGTGTCTTAGAAGGGGATCATGAAGTCTGTGAGTGGTTAAGAAGCGCTTTCACTCAATTGGGCGCAAATCTTATTGCCATTGAATCTGAAGCAAAAGCAACCTATCATGCAGCAGCCTGTATGGCTTCGAATTATCTAATTACATTGGCCGCTTGTAGTGAAGAACTATTTCTTAAAGCTGGAATTCACTCGCAACAAAGCCGACAAATGATAGTCAAACTCATGCAAGGAAATTTAGATAACTTACAACGCACCGAAAATATAACGGAAGCACTTACAGGTCCATTGGCAAGAGGAGATATTGACACTATTTCGCTTCATTTAGAAACAATAAAAAACGATAAAATAAGACGTTTATATCAAGAAGCAGCATTAAATACGCTTCCTTTAACCCAATTACCGGAAACAATAAAAGAAAAAATTAAAGGAGTGTTAGCGACATAAAATGCTTCACTGTCTCTTACAGTAGCATATCACTGTTTCACTTGAGCCGACGGGATCTTATAAACAACCTCCTCAGGATCTTTCTTTTGTTTTCGTGTTTTTATTTGCTCAAAAACCCCTTTAAATTGGCTCATATGTTGATGAATATCTTCCGCTTCAACGTTTAATGACTGGTTGGAGCCAGAGAAAATTTGAGTATATTGATGCTCACCTTCTTGCTCATGATTCTTTACAGACAAACCAACTTCTGTTTCAATTTTAGGCGCATTCAGCCGATGATTAGCCATTTCATAGCTGGCTACAACCTTTTGGGAATTCTGTTTTATATGTTCTGCATAAGTTTTTTCACATTTTTTTATTCTTGCTGCTGCTTTTGATTCAAGCTTTTCTTTGTACGGTTTATAAGAAAACAGATAAATCCCTGCAGCTACAGGCAAGCTAATCGGAAAGAGAATAAGACTCAAAGCAATTCCTATCTTACCAATGCCAAGATAGGAGCTAAAACTCTTAGCATGTCCTGAAGCAGTAGCCATCGCCTCCGGAAGTCCTTTGTGTGCCTGCATGTTTCCAGATTTCTCTTGAGATAGATGTGTTAATGAAGGCTCCTCTGCATAATTTGGATTAAACTTTGTCCAAAACTTATACCATGGGGCTTTGGCATTTGATTTAGCAGATGCACCTTGATCGACATCACTAATTAACGTTAAGCCTGTTTGTAAGTGCTTATCATATTTATCATCTAAATTACGTTTTAAGTCAGACGCAAACCGTTTAACATCACTTGGTTTCGCCTTAGCTAAAGCATCAATAGCGTTAAAAATGGTGCTGTCAAGTTTACCGGCTTCATGATCTAAAATTGCTACTCTACCATTAATTGCTTGCGCCCGCTCATTTCCACTTTTACATCCAGCGATGGAAGCTTCTTCAATAAATATAGAGAGTGATTGAACGAGTTTGGCGTATTCATGTGTATGATGTAGATTATTCGCCATGATTGTTTTTAATGCTTTTTTTGCTTTGTCTACTGGGGTGGCGTCTGCCTCATGTATTCTTGCATCTTGTTGGGTCCAACCTGCTTTTATCGCTTTAATTTGCTTTATGGCCTCTTGACCTTCCTGAGATCTAGAAAAGTAATTCTCCCCATAAGCATTAGCTTTTCTCAAAAATTGTTCATAAAGAGTGAATACCTTCTGAATTTCTGGGAGATTGTCCGTTGGTCCTACCAGATTTTGCAGCATTGCCATTTCAGCCATTAAGGTAGCTTCATTTCTCAGCTTATTCCAACCAATATTCCATCCATATCCCAAACTATCGCCAAAACCGTTAACCGACAAATTTTGCACAAAACAAAAAGTTTTTGGATTTTTTGATTCAAGTTGAACTTTATTATATAAGTGAGCACCACTTAAAATAACGCGCGCCCCCCACGATTGTTTATTATCTTTAAACCAATCATCCAGAGTATGATTAATTGCAGTATGGAGATTATATGTAAACGCTTTTCGTCCTAATGGATTCTCAGCGATAGAATCATGCATTGAATATTTATCAGCAAGTGCTAGAAATTTCACACTGACATCGTCAATCGCACTATCCAGGGGAAGACCTTTTTTCACATCAAGCGAAGGTGTTCTAATTTGTAAGCGTACTTTCCCTTGATTTTCTTCTCTAAGAGCGAGAGTCACAATTTGCCTATCGGCAAGTGCGTATGCTCCTGCCATATGACGAATACGCTCATGAGCAGTATTTTCAGAACCAGAAATCCAAATTGCTTGTTCTAATGATTGATCGATATGTAATAAGTCATTAGGCGAAGCTGCCGTTTTTTCAGTCAGATGCTTGTGCTCTATTTTTTCTAAATCTTCTCTTGATAAATGGTAGCCCGTTTCTTCAATCACTTCTTCCACTAAAATGCTATGAGCTTCTGCAGAAATATTTTTCCGTGCTTTATCTAATTCTTGAATAAGCTTCACATCATTTAATAGTTCTCCTTCCTTAGCTTTTTCTAATGCATCAACAAATGCTTGCTCAATTAATACTTGTATGCGCATCATTGCCTTTTGATGCGCAATATCCATTTGTTCCTTAGGAAACCGTCTATTGTCAACTTTTGAGTAAGTACGTGCTGCAAGTGCTATGTGAAAATGAAATTCTTGTTGGAGAGGAATGATACTTCCTCTTACCGCTGATAATTTAGCGCACTGATCTTTACTTAACTTATCAAGACCATAACGCTGCTCGTATGCTTCATTAAGCTCTTTGATTTGTGTAATATCTAAACTTACTGTGGTTATTGGGGAGGGATTTCTAGTGTTGCCGAAACCTTGTTTGAATAACCTCTGTTCCTCTTCAGATAGTTTAACATCAATCAACACCCGTCCTTGGGGATCAAAAAGCAAAGAGGATGGCTTTTGTTGCAACGTTTGCTGGATCGCTCGAGCAGTAATTTTTTCAAGATACTCTCTTTGAGCTTGCTGCTGTTTTGATATTGTCATTATAAAACTCTTACCACACAATCACTTTTATAAGTTTAACATAATTAACATCAACTCGATACAAAATCAATCAAAATGACAACAAAAAAATCAATCTAGTAGGATAAAAAATCTCTATCATGGTGAGTTATTGTAGAAAAAAGACTCTTTATTTTTAGAGTGTCGCATTCTTTTTCGCCTTTCTTCGCTCATGCCAGCTTTGTAACATCACGTAAAAAGCAGGCACGAAAACTACTGCAAGGCATGTTGAAGCCAACATACCGCTGCATACAGCAATACCAATAGACTTACGGGCATTAGCTCCAGCACCTGTAGCGAATACTAAAGGCATCACGCCAAGAATAAAAGCAAAAGAAGTCATTAAAATAGGACGAAACCGTGTTTTTGCACCAATCACCGCGGCTTCCATTATGGATTTGTTATGATACTCATGTTGTTCTCGTGCTACTTCAACAATCAAAATAGCATTCTTCGCTGCCAAAGCAATCAACAATAAGATCCCAATTTGAGTATACATGTTGTTCGCTATTCCCAAAGCGGATAAAGTTAATACCGTACCCACTAAAGCTAATGGGACACTCAACAAGATTGCTGCTGGAGCAACCCAGTTTTCATATTGACCCGCTAAGATGAGATAAACCAAGATCAGGGACAACATAAAAATATAATAACTTAAGTTGCCAGCAAGTTTTTCTTGATAAGCAGTACCCGTCCATTCAAAAGAGATCCCTGCAGGTAATACCTGATGCGCTACTTTTTCTAAAGCATCCATGGCTTGGCCTGAGCTATAACCTTGTGCAGCCATACCATAAATATTACTTGAGGGGTAAAGGTTATAAAGAGAAATAATGGAGGGTCCTGTAGTGGGAGTCATATCTGTTAGTGTTCCTAACGGCACCATCTCACCAGACTTATTTTTAACGTAATAATTGCGCACATCTTCAATAGACATTCGCCAAGGAGCATCCGCCTGTACATAAACTTGGAATACTTGTCCAAACTTTGTAAAAAGATTCACATAAGAGGAACCAAGATAAGTTTGTAAAGCATCCGATGCATCACCTATAGAAACACCTAAAGACTCTGCTTTAACTCTGTTGACGGGAGCTGAAAGCTGTGGCACTGAAGCGCGAAATGAAGTCATCATTCTCTGTAGTTCAGGATGCTGCATCGCATAACGAATTAATTCATCGGTGGCGGTTTGTAGTTTTCGATAATCAAAAGAACCATCTTGCAATTCAACTTGCATTTGGAAGCCCCCAGCATTTCCTAAACCCTGAATAGGCGGTGGGATCATCACTAAAATTTTAGCGCCTAAGTTCTTCTGTGCGACGTCATTTAGTTTTTTATACATTGCAAGTAAATCTTCCTTTTTACCACGCACACTCCAATCCTTAAACATCACATAAAGTGCGGCACCATTGGGAAGGCTAGCACTATTATCCAAAAGTGAAATACCATCGATGGTAATCACATTTTCAACCCCATCAATTTTAGATACTTCTTCACTTAAATCATGCATCAAAGCTTCAGTGCGCTCTAAACTCGAGCCATCGGGCAATTGCACGTTTAGCATTGCATAACCCTGATCTTCGGGAGGAATAAACCCCGTAGGAATACGACTTAAGCCTAAGATGGCAATTAACACTAATGAAATACCTATGAAACAAACCGTTTTATTTTTATGAACCAGTCTATCTATAAAGCCAATGTAGGCATTTTCTATAGGCAAATAAATACTATCGAAAAAACGAAATGCGGCATTCTTCTTCCTTTGCGGATCAATAGGTTTAAGCCATAGAGCGCATTGAGTTGGTTTCAACGTCATCGCATTGATGGCACTAATAAATGCCGTAGCTGCGATAACCAATGCAAATTGAGCATACATGGCACCCGTTAAACCAGGCATAAAACCCGCAGGCACAAATACAGCCATCAGTACCAGCGTAATCCCAATTACTGGTCCCATCAATTCAGCCATAGCATGAATAGCAGATTCTTTTGGAGGTGTTCCTCGCTCAATATGTTGCGTCACACCTTCAACAATCACGATCGCATCATCTACTACAATACCTATTGCTAAAACCAGGGCAAATAAAGTTAATAGATTAATGGAATAGCTTAATGCAAGCATGGCGAAGAAGGCACCGATAATTGTTACCGGTACAGTTGTCGTAGGCACTAAGGTTGCACGTGCATTCTGTAAGAAAACAAGGATAACAATTAAAACAAGAATACCTGCTTCAAATAAAGTCTTATATACTTCATCAATTGAAGCTTTTACGAAAATAGTAGTGTCAAATGGCACAGAGTACTGCATACCTGGAGGAAATTTTTTAGACATTTTTTCCACTGCTTTTCGCACTTCAGTAGCAACCTCTAATGCATTAGCACCAGGAAGCTGGAAAATACCAATAGCAGCTGCAGGTTTATTGTTTAATTTCGCAAGCTGGTTATAGCTATTAGAACCTAACTCAACACGACCTACATCACGTATGCGTACGATTTGAGCACTATTATTAATTCTATTACTGGTTGCCGATTGGTTAGGCTTTTGAGGAATCGTTTTAACAATAATATTGGAGAATTGATCTACATCTGCAAGTTGTCCAGGAACATTTACGGTAAATTGATAAGCAGGTTTTCCTGCTGATGGCGGCGCTCCAATTTGTCCTGATGAAATCTCTTGGTTTTGGTGGCTGATGGCTTCAAGAACATCACTTGGGTTTAACGAATAAGCCAACATTTTTTGAGGATCGAGCCAAACACGCATAGCATAAGTACCCGTTCCAAAAATAACTACGTTTCCTACTCCGGGTAAGCGTGCTAACTCATCTTGCATATTGATTGCTGCGTAATTATCTAAAAATAGACCATCATACTCATTGTTTTTAGACGTTAAAGTAATAAACTGTAAAATATTTGTGGACTTTTGTTGTACAAGAACCCCTTGCTTTTGCACTGATTGTGGTAATTGAGCCATTGCAGATTGGACTCGGTTTTGCACTAATACTTGTGCAAAATTCAGATCGGTTCCAATAGCAAAAGTAACGATTAAGGTATACGTACCATTATTGGTGCTTGTGGATTGCATGTAGAGCATATTTTCCACACCGTTTACTTGCTGCTCAATAGGCAAGGCTACAGTTTTAATTAAGGTTTCTGCATCAGCTCCTGGATAGGTAGTAGTTACCTGAATAGTAGGCGGAACAATAGCTGGATATTGAGATACAGGTAAGACAATTATAGCAACCAATCCCAGTAAAATTAGGAGTAGGGCAATAACATTTGCCAAAATCGGCCGCTCAATAAAAAATTTAGAAATCATTCTGCTTTCTTCTCACGTTTTGTACCAATTAACTGAACAAAATTTCTTACCTACCTGCATTATTGCTTGGCTTCACTAGCAACACTCGTTGATGCTGGTTGTTGTACCTGAACTTTATTTCCAGGGGTCGCATTTTGTAGGCCATCAACAATAACATTCTCTTGTGCATCCAAACCCTTAATCACAGCACGTACTCCTTCCTCTTGGCTGCCTAAGGTCACATGTTTTAATACCACGGCGTTATTGTTATCTACTGTCAATATGTACGGACCAATTTGGTCATAAAGAACTGCTGTATCAGGCACAGTTAATTGTTTTTGGGGTCGGGAGATTGCCACTCTGACTTTTACAAAAAGACCAGGAACAAAAACATAGTCTTTGTTTTGCAAGAGAGCTCTCAGCTCCATTGTTCCTGTTGAAGCGTTAAGGCCGGTATTAACAAAATCTAATGTCGCTTTATATTTAAAGGTCGTTTCATTTTGCAAGCTAATTTCAACCGGAACTTTACTAATGTCTTTGGGTTTAAATCCTTGAGCACGTGCAGCAGCTCTTAATTTAATTAAATCAAGTTCATTTAAATTAAAATACACATAGATAGGATCAATTTGCTCAATAGTAGCCAAATTTGTTGCTTCACCATGACCTACCAAATTGCCAACATCGACCAAATGGCGACCAATTCGTCCATCAAATGGAGCGAAAATATGCGTATAACCGTATGTAATTGCTGCATTCACTTCGTCAGCTTCTGCTTTATCAACTTCTGCGGTAAGTTCCAGCGTTTTAGCATACCACTTTTCTACTTCATTTAAAGAAGTAGCATGTTGTTTATACATTCGTTGCTGACGTGCGTATTCTGATTTGTTATAGGCAAGAGCGGCTTTTTGTGCAGCCACTGTAGCTTTAGCAGCCCTTAGTTGTTCAAAATAGGGCTCAGGCTGAATGACGAATAATTCTTTCCCCTTTTTGATGAATGTTCCATCTACAAACTCAATTGAATCAAGATAGCCTTCGACACGCGCCACCAGGTTGACCGAATTATAAGCCACCATAGTTCCTGTTTGCGTTACATACTCAACCATTTCTTTAAGTTTTGGTTTTTGTACGACAACTGTTGGCAAAGGAATAGTAGGCTCATTACTTTTGCTAAAAATATGTATTAATAAATAAATAAAAAATAAAATCGCAATTATTGCTACAACTTTGACTGATTTTGAATCTCTATTAAAGTTCATGCTCAATACCATTTCTGTTTAATTTTTCTTATGTAGCCTGGGCGCAACAAAGCACACCCTGGAACTAATTGTTTTTATAACACCTAGAGCTGCCTCATTTGGTGACAGCTACCAATTAGGTAAATAAAGTTCTTTTATTTTTTCTTTTTTAGTTCGGGGTGCCCTATGATTTTTCTCTTTAAGTAAAGTGCCCCAATTGGTTCGTGCAGCCATTTCAGCCTTTATTTGCTGCGGCACAACATCGTTACAACCGCGAATTTCCCAACCACCACCAAGAGCACGATAAAGAGATACTAATGCCTGGGGAATATCTGCTTGTGCATTAACAAGAGATGTTTGCACACTCAATTGTTGTTGCTCCGCATTAAGCACCGGAGTAAAGTCTGTTTCCCCTTCCATATACCGTATTATTGCTAATTTTAAGGTTTTAATTGCCGCATTATTTGCTGTCGTTAATGCACGCTCCGCTTTTTTAGCCTCAATATAGGCAACGATACTATTTTGTACTTCCTGCTGGGCTTTTAAAACCAAATTGACATAACTTAATAAAGCCTGCTGGTATGCAGCATCTTGTGCACGTACAGCGTTGGTAATTTGTCCATAGTTCAAAATTGGCCAAGTCACACTGGGACCTGCAGTTATGTTTCGATTAGACGGTTGAAAAAGGTCTGAAAGAGAATTTGAGCCAATACTATTGGAAGAAAAATTAAAAGTACCATTCAATGCCAGTGATGGGAAAAGATTGGCTTTTATTTCACCTATCTTGGCAGATTGAGCGACTGCTTCTAAACGTGCTTGATGAATATCGGGTCGTCGTGCTAATGTTTCTTTAGGAATGCCTACAGCCACACTTTGAGGCGCTCTGGGAATTCCGCGACTTTTTTTAAGCTGATTGTCGACACCATTGGGTACCGTTCCTAATAGCAGAGCAAGAGCATTTTTTTGCTGTTCAAGGCTGCTTTCTAAAGGTGGCAGAGAGGCTTCTGTTTGTGACAGCTCTGTCTGCGCTTGTTCAACATCAACAAGATTGGTTTGTCCTGCATTATAACGAGCACGAGCTATATTTAATCCCTCTCTTTGGACTACGATATTTTGCTTAGTTACCTTAATTTGTGTTTCATACATACGAACTTTGATATAAGTAGCTGCAACATCAGCAGTAAGAGTGACTAAAGCATTATCATAAGAAGCAAGAGAAGATAAAAATACGGCATCATTAGCTTGAATTGCGCGTCGATATTTACCCCAAAAATCAATTTCCCAATTCGCAGTAAATCCCAATGATAGTGTTTCGAATGAGGAGGGTAAAAGAGTTTGCAACTCACTACCGCCAATTTGGTAATAAGTAAAATTGCTAACTATAGCTTGTTGCTGTGGATAAAGCTCGCCAACGGATTGAGCCAATAATGCTCTAGTTTGCAAAACCCGAACTCCAGCAGTCTGCAGTGTTAAATTGTTGTGATAACCTTGATAAATTAAAGAAGTAAGAACGGGATCATGGAATACCTGCCACCATTTAGTATCTTTGAACGGAGTTTCTTTAACCGATGCATTTTTTTGGGGCCAATGTGCTGCAACTGGCTTTATGGGTTCTTTATAATTAGGACCAACCATACAGGCACTAAGCATCAGGCAAATGGCAAGAGTAAAAATCTTTAACATAAGTGCTAATATTTCCCTCTGAAATTGCTCCCCATCATGGAATGGTATTAGCTATTATTAGGTCTCCGTACTTTATCACTACTAAGGTCTATTTAATAGATCCAATCTTGACAATATTTGAATAGCTAAAATATTGTATTTTCTATCCTTAATATAAAAATTAAAAATCGCGTTAAATTGAAAACATTATTGAAAGCTCGAGTTGGAGATAGTGTGACGTTACGAATCGGTACGGGGAAAAGTAAATTAACGGTGACAAAAATTTCTTACGTCGTATAAGATAATTACTCAGGTGCCGAGCGCACCTCCTCAGATTTGTCCCAAACATAAAAGCCCCGTTATCTTCTAGGGCTCCAGCCTAGAACCCCAAAATAACTTCGTTAGCCGCCTGGTAAAATTTTTGCGACACAATCGTTTTAAAAATATACCCATTTTTATAAAACCTATTTTTATACTAAGTCGTATGAATAAAAGCATTGACATACTAAGGTGTTTTATCCAGTTTAAGTAGGTTATTTTTTGTTTAAATACTAGCAATATTTGTTGGCTTATAAAAATTGTCGCTTGTTTAAGAATATTTTTAGTCCTGAAGAAACAAGAGATGCTGGTCAATATCGTTTTGCTAACATATGAAATCGACAACAGTCTATACATAGGAACTACCCCCACAAAAAAGCCACCGCTTAAAGTGGCATATTTAGGGTCTTTTTTTGCCTGATATAAAATGATTTTCATCACGTTTACCCACAACACATTTAGATTACGATTGCGTGTTAATTGCATAAAAATATTTACAAAACTCAAGTCATGGGTTATTTCTTTACACACTTTACTGTCAAAACGTTTCAGTGATGCGGCACTAAAATTCTCTGCTTCGAAACATTCAATGATGCTTTCAGCTGCTAATCGTCCGCTCTGTAAAGCATATTGTATCCCTTCACCAGTAAACGGATTGATAAAGCCTGCTGCATCACCTGTGAGTAAAACCCTGTCTTTTACATTGATGGCAGCGGGGTCATAGCAAGATAAGGGCCAGCCCGCTATTTTAGTTATTTTCGTTTCTTGGCCGATTTTTTCTTTAAAAAAAGGATCTTTTTCCATCATTTCCAACAGCAGCGTTTTTAAATTGGTTTCATTTTTGGGGAATGTTCCCAATACTGCACCAATTCCCACATTGGCTGTTGTAGAGGATGTCGGAAAAAACCAATAGTACCCTGGAAAACTTTTACTTGTAAAAAAGAGCTCTGCATGGTGAGAGATACAATTAACATGTTCACAGTAAGCACGTACCGCAACTATTTTGTGATTTGGATTTGGTTTTTTACCTTGAAGAATTCGTGCTACCGTACTACTGCTTCCATCTGCACCAACCAGCATTTTGATTAAAAAGCGTCTATTTTTATCACTGTGATTGCAATCAACTGTAACATGCTGCTCATTAACGAAATAATTCAAAAGCTTACAATCAGTAATGACTTCCACTCCTTGTTGCTTTGCTGCGTTTACTATCCAACTATCAAGCAAAACTCGTGGAATGACTCTTCCATAATTAACAAAATCTTTAACTTTTGGGATATGATCCGTTATCAATTTTTGACCATCTATATAAACTGTGGCTGCTGTAACCCTATGGGTTGCTTTGAACTCATGGAGATCGGCAATTCCTATCTCCATGAGTTCTTTTAAAGCCACTGGAGAGACAAAATCGCCACAAATTTTATCTCTTGGGAAGGATTGAGAATCTATGAGTATTACTTTTTTACCCGATTGCGCCAAATAATAAGCACATATTGCCCCGGAAGGACCAGCGCCCGCGATTAAAACATCTGCATCCAAGTCATCTGTATTTAGCGAATTGTCTTTCTCTAAAATCGACTTATTCCCACAAAATGCCATAATATTCATTTCTCAAATATTTCATTCAATGAATACAACGTTGAGTATTGTAATATAACTGGAAACAATTTTACGAGTTGCTAAGCCTAACTCCGTCCAAAATATGACTGTCCCAACTACGCGAAAAACTTTCGACAGCACCTGTTTTCTACAAATTAGAATCAGATGTAATCACTTGCAATTGAGATACATTTTGCAAGCCGCGCGGTAATCTATTCCCTCTACGTCCACGTTCACCTTTATAATGATCGAGATCCCCTCCTTTTAAGGTAAAATGACGTTTACCTGCATGAACGGTAAGTGTATCGTTAGCAGTTAAAACTTGTACATCAATTACATATTCTTCGCGCGACACTACTTTAGCAGCAGGAATACTAATTAATTTATTTCCTTTTCCACGCGACAACTCTGGAATTTCTTGCATCGAGCAAATAAGCAATCGACCAGCACTAGTTGCACATGCAATGAAAAGCTCATCATGCTTAGGGAGTATTCGAGGAGGTAACATATGACTTGACTCAGGAAGCTTAATACAGGCTTTGCCATTGCGATTTTTTACATAAAGATCACCGATTTTCGCAATAAAGCCATACCCTGCATCACTCGCCAATAATACTGATTGCTCTGCTTCACCCCCTACTACAGCTTCAAACAAAACTCCTTCAGCTGGATTAAGCTTACCGGTCAAAGGCTCTCCCTGTCCACGTGCGGAAGGTAACACATGCCCAGGCAAAGAATAGACTTTTCCTTCGCTATCAAAAAAAAGGATTTGTTGATTGGAGCGAGCCATTGCTTGTGCTTTAAAGTCATCACCCGCTTTATAGCTCAATTCATAGCCATTTATATCATGACCTTTTGCGGCTCTAACCCATCCCTTTTTAGAAAGTACTACAGTAATAGGCTCATTGGGTAAAATATCCTCTTCTTTTAATGCTTGTGATTCTTGGCGAACAATTATTGGTGAGCGACGAACATCACCAAACTCCTCTCTATCGCTAATGATTTCTTCTTTCACTAATCTTTTTAGACGTTGCTCTGAAGCTAAAGTAGTCTGCAAATTATCTCGTTCCGCACAAAGCTCATCCAGTTCTCCTCGCAATTTTATTTCTTCTAATTTTGCCAAATGGCGCAATTTCATTTCTAAAATAGCTTCTGCTTGACGATCACTGATATTGAAACGAGCAATTAACCCTTGTTTGGGTTGCTCATGTTCACGAATAATAGCAATAACTTCATCAATATTCAGATACGCAATAAGCAATCCTTCGAGTACATGAATACGATCTAAAACTTTTGCCAAACGATATTCCAAACGTCTTCTTACTACTTGTATCCGATAAGTCAACCACTCAGTTAAGATCTCAACTAAACCCTTCACTCTTGGTTTACCATCAAGTCCTATCATATTGAAATTAACCCGATAACTTCGTTCTAAATCGGTAGTAGCAAACAAATGAGACATTAATCCTTCAATATCAATACGATTGGAACGAGGAACAATAACCAAACGTGTTGGGTGTTCATGATCAGATTCATCACGTAGATCCTCAACCATTGGCAATTTTTTTTGTTGCATCTGCAGTGCAATTTGTTCTAATACTTTGGCTCCTGACACCTGGTAAGGCAATGCAGTAATCACTATATTTTGTTTTTCCTGGCTATATACTGCCCTCATTTTTATAGAACCATTTCCTGATTCATACATGGAGCTAATAACTTCAGGTGGTGTAATTATTTCTGCCTCAGTGGGGAAGTCGGGGCCTTTGATATATTGGGTAATCGCAGCTAAATCTGCATCAGGATTATCCAATAAGTGCACGCAAGCATTGGCAACTTCTGTTAAATTATGGGGCAAAATATCCGCAGCCATGCCCACTGCAATGCCTGTTGCACCATTTAATAGGATATTAGGTAGCCGAGCTGGCAACAATGCAGGCTCTTGTAATGTACCATCAAAATTATCAACCCAATCCACCGTCCCTTGTAAAAGCTCTGCTAATAAAACTTCGGCATAACGCGATAGGCGTGCTTCAGTATAACGCATTGCAGCAAAAGATTTAGGATCGTCTGGAGACCCCCAATTCCCCTGTCCATCCACAAAAGGATAACGATAGGAAAACGGCTGCGCCATAAGTACCATAGCTTCATAACAAGCACTGTCTCCATGTGGATGAAATTTACCTAATACATCTCCAACAGTGCGCGCGGATTTTTTATATTTGGCAGTGGCTTTTAGCCCTAATTCAGACATTGCGTAAACAATACGTCTTTGAACGGGTTTTAATCCATCTGCAATATGCGGTAAAGCTCTATCTAAAATGACGTACATCGAGTAATCCAAATAGGCTTTTTCGGTAAATTCGGCTAATAATTTTTGTTCCGATAGTTCATTCATCTTTTTTGTATTCATAGTATTAATTATCGCTATTTAACCATCGTATGGCTTTATTACAAAGCGATTTTAACACAGGATTTGTTAGGATAGATAAATAACATCCGTGAATTGTGAATAACTTTGTATGATCTTGAATGACAATTACAAATATGATTATAACCAATTGAAAATTAAAATATTTTTTTATTGTGCGTTTTTTTCAAGCATCCTCATCCTGTGGATAACTTTGTGTATTAGCATAGAATAAAAGTACTAAGTTATTGTAAATAAAAAATTACTTTAGACTTTTAAAATTTCATATTCGATGAATGTTAAATGGTAACGTATAATCTATAATAAAGGAAAATTGATTAAGCAATTTGTTATGGACGACAATATCATCTCAAATTCAAAATTCAGCAAATTTTTACTTTATATTATTTTTATCCCTGCACTTACTCTTGTAACAGGGCTGGGGTTTTTATCCTATCTTGAAGTGAATAAAATGAGCGACGCCAATGAGTGGGTTGCACATACGTATCAAGTTATTCAAGATACTGATAAAATACTTATAACCATTCTCAATATTGACTCTCAAGAAGAAGCTTATCTTCTCTCTGGTAATGAGAAGTTTATAGAAAATATTGATAAAGTGAAATTTGACTTAAAAAATGATTTTGATAAGTTAATGAATTCAATTAGAGATAATCCCTCTCAAACAGAACGAATTACTCATTTTCTTGATTTAACCAATCAACGATTCAAACAATTAAATCAAATCATTCAATTAAAAATGAATGACAAGTTTAATACACCAGAGAGGATCAACTCATTTCTTCAAGAGCAAGATCTTTCCAATCAAATTAAGAGTGCGGCCCAAGAAATAAAATCTGTTGAACTCGTCTTATTAAAGGAAAGAAATCAAATCGCTTTCAATAGTACAAAAATGACCAACATTGCCATTATTATTGGTAGAATAGTTAGCATATGCGGTTTAATCATCGCGTTTATTTTGGCAAATAGAGAATTATCAAAAAGCCTCAAAGCGGAACAGGGCAGAAAAAATATTGAGAACCAATTAAGAGGTATTATAGAAGGAGCCTCTGATATGATTGCTGCTATTGATAATAATAATCGCTATATCCTGTTTAATGAAGCATATCAACGAGAGTTTAAGCGCTTATTTGGCAAACCATTATCTATTGGCATGACTCTAGATGAGAGTCTTGTAGATAGTCCTGCTTCAAAAAATAAATTGATAGAACAATGGAAAGAATCTCTAAAAGGCGGGGAATTTATACGAAATATTGAATTTGAGATCAATAAAGAACTTAATGTCTATGAAATTACTTCCAGTTTAATTAAAAATGGACATAATGAAACAAATGGTACTGTTCATATTATTCGCAATATTACCAAACATATCCAAGAGCAGCTCGAACTGAAAGAATCCTACGAAAAACTCAATGCAGGAATGCAAGCACTACAAGATAAAAATGAGCAAATTACGCTTCTTGTCGAGATGAGTGATATTATGCTTGCTTGCAGCTCCCAGGAAGAATTAAGTCATGTAATGACAAAATATTGTCAACGCATGCTCCATTTTGCTAGTGGTTATTTATATGTAATGCATCCCTCAAAAAATTATCTAGAAACAGCTGCAAGTTGGGGCTCACCAAACACTCAAGAGACTGCGTTTACTCCTGATGAATGCTGGGCGATTCGCTTGGGAAGGATGCATCAGGTAAACCAGGCTCATAATGAATTAATTTGCAATCATGTGAACCTTTCTAGTGAGCAGAAATTATCATTCTTATGTGTTCCACTCATGGCTCAAAATGATATTTACGGTTTATTATATATGGAAATCGCCCAAGAGGCTCCCATTGCATTTTCACAAAACCAACAACTTATGATTACTGCCTTTTCTGAGTTAACTGCTCTTGCCTTTGCGAATGTACGCTTAAGAGAAAATCTCCGTTATCAATCGATGCGTGATCCCCTAACTGGGCTATATAACCGCCGTTATTTAGAAGACTTTCTTTTAAAGCAAATTCATCAATCCGAACGAACAAAAAGTCCTATTGCACTCTTAATGTTAGACCTAGATCACTTTAAGAAAATAAATGACACTTACGGCCATGATGCTGGAGATGTTGCTTTAAAAGAGCTTGGAAAAATATTACAAGAAGATGTTCGTGTTGGTGATGTTGCAGCTCGTTACGGTGGAGAAGAATTTATTGTGGTCTTTTACAATACCGATGAAAAAATGATTAAGTCACGAGCTGAGAGTATTAGAAATGCAGTTTCTGGACTCCAAATAAAATATGGAGCGCAAGAGGTAGGCCCCATCACCATTTCTATTGGAATATCCATATATCCAACTCATGGCCATACCCCCACTGAGTTAATCGAAGCTGCGGATAAAGCTTTATATTTTGCAAAAGCAAACGGAAAAAATAGGATTGTTTTATTTTCTGACATTGAAAGTAAAAAGGCTTCTCTAAACAAAAAAAATGGCTAGGACGAACCCTCTGAGGGTCAATTAATGTAACCATTTACAGCAACGACTAAATATACAGATCAAGCAAACGATTTCGAGATCAAATTTGTTTTTTAAGAATAGATATCTTTTAGCTCTAAAAAGTATTTCATACCTTTTATATCGAACTCACGTTAAATATTTGTTATTTTACTTTCTTTATAAACCTCAGAAATTCGCTCGCCGTCCCAAATATACCTTAAATGACATCCCTGTATGGGTATAGTGAGTGCGGGAGGTCTTAATATAGCCATACATAAGCTATTTAAATTTCTGACACTTGGATAAAGTAAACCCCAGTGTTTTTCTTCATAAACTTTTTTTCCAAACCCCTGACTTTTACTATAACAAGCAGGATCTGGATTAAATAACTCTTCATACTTTTTATGGGTAATATCTATTAAGGGTTTCTTTATCTTAGCGAGATACTCTCTCATTGATATAGAACAAGGTTTTTCATTAGATGCGCTATAAAACCTTTCTCGATGAAAGCTAGTTTCCTTTATTGCTGTTTCAAGTGATGAAGCAGCATAATAAACACCAAAACTGCCATCACTAAATCGTGACTCAAAGCCAATATGTGTAAAAGCAGCCATAATAGGAGTCGATCCGGGACCACCGATCCAATCCTCTTTTTCTATCAAATTTATTTTACCGAACTCTGCAAGAATTCGTTCATTAGTTAGGCCTTCAAGAAGTGCAATTTGTTCAAGCTCTTCTGCAGAATCTGCCCAATCAAATAAAGTTACTGGTGGAAATTTGGAAGGTATTAATCGATGTACCTGTTCACTAAAATTTATAAAGCAATACATCCTAATAACCTCTCCAAAAATCCAGAAACTTCCTCACATCTGCAAGACGAACCATTCCCCCTTCCAGCATATATTCTTTTGGAGTTAGTCCCTTAAAAGGAGGTAAGTTATTTTTACGATTAATCCACGTCCTGGCTTGCTCTTCATCTTCGAACAAAATACGTAACGATTTATAAATTCCTAAAAGATAAGAAACTCGTTCTTTTTGATCTCTATTTAATTTTGCTTTATGAGAAGTATATGTAGAGCGAGGCATATCTCCCATTAAAATGCGAGCTTCATTTTCTTTTAAATCAAAACGATCCACAAGATTCGCTAAGGATTTCCATACAACGTCATCGGGTATGTCTTGTAAAGAACGTGTATTAGTTTGCATAATAAACTCCTCGTACTTTATTATACTATAGCACGCACAAAGACAAATGTCCATATAAAGACATTTCAGCGGGCTGATATACAGTCTTGTGGTTCTATTTGGGACGATTTCTCCGGCGACAATGAAATACATAATATAATCCAGGCAAAACAAGTAACGTTAAAAACGTTGATGACATAATCCCGCCAATCACAACCGTTGCTAAGGGTCTTTGTACTTCAGAGCCTGTACCTGTTGCCAAAGCCATAGGCACAAAACCTAATGAGGCAACAAGAGCGGTCATTAATACGGGACGCAGACGCATAAGAGAACCTTGCAATACCGCATCTTTTAAATAAAATTTCTTTTGTTCACGCAACTTATTGATAAAGGTAATCATAACCAGGCCATTTAATACCGCCACGCCTGAAAGCGCAATAAACCCAACCCCCGCTGAAATCGATAAAGGAATACCACGTATCCATAAGGCAAATACACCACCTGTTAAAGCAAGAGGAATACCTGAAAACACTAATAATGCATTTTTTACACTGCCAAAACTCATAAACAACAATAGAAAAATTCCGATTAAAGTAATAGGAATGACTATTTGCAACCTTTGAGAAGCGGATTGCAATTGTTCAAACTGACCGCCCCAAGTAATCCAATAACCGCTGGGTATTTTAACATTTTGTTCCATGCGTTGTTTGGCATCACTCACAAATGAACTTAAATCGCGGCCGCGAACATTTGCACTCACCACAACACGTCGCTTGCCGATCTCACGGCTGATTTGATTAGGACTTTCACTACGCACCATTTTGGCTACTTCACTTACAGGAATATAATGACGCATGCCGTCTTTAGTAGGCGGTAATGGAATAAAAATCTGTCTCAATACATCAGGGCTTGAACGTAAGGACTCAGGCAAACGAACGATCAAATCAAATCGCTTATCTCCTTCAAAAAGTTCTCCACCTTTTTTTCCACCTGTGGCAATCACGATGGCATCTTGTACTGCGCCAATTTGTAAACCATACCGTGCTAAGGCGTCACGATTGATTTCTACAGTTAAAAGAGGTAATCCGCTTACCTGTTCTACTTTAACATCAGCAGCCCCAGGTACCTTTTTAAGTTGGGCACTGATATTTTCAGCAATTTCCAATAAAGTTTTCATGTCATCACCAAATATTTTAACCGCTACATCACTACGTACACCTGAGATCAGTTCATTAAAGCGCATTTGAATAGGCTGGGTAAATTCGTAATTATTACCTGGAATTTGCTTCACAGCGTCCTCAATTTCCTGTACCAGTTCTTGTTTGGTTTTCTTAGGATTAGGCCAGTCCTTTCGTGGTTTTAACATAATAAAAGTATCAGCAACATTCGGTGGCATGGGATCAGTAGCCACTTCAGCGGTTCCCAATTTGGCAAATACGGTTTTGACTTCAGGAAATTGTCGCACACGCTGTTCAACTAAATCTTGCATGACTATGGCTTGAGTCAGACTCGTTCCTGGAATACGCATGGCATGCATGGCAATATCGCCTTCATCTAAGCTCGGGATAAATTCTCCACCCATACGAAATGCAATTAAAAAACTAATAATCACTAAAGCTACTGCGGCACTTATAACCCATAATCGAGCATGAAAACAATACCGTAATACACGTGCATAACCTTGCGAAATATAATGCACTAACTTATTTTCCTTTTCTTGTACCGGCCCTCGTAAAAAAATAGCAATCGCAGCAGGAACAAAAGTTAACGCGAATAACATTGAAGCCATAAGCGCAATAATTACTGTTTCAGCCATAGGCAAGAACATTTTACCTTCCACTCCCGTTAGCGTAAGAATAGGAAGATAAACTACAGTAATAATAAAAACTCCAAAAATACTGGGTCGAATGACCTCTGTAGTGGCATGGGAGATCACCTTCAACCGTTCTTCAAGCATTAAAGGGCGCTGTATTTCATGCTGCTTTTCACCCAAATGTTTCATACAGTTTTCGACGATAATCACTGCCCCATCTACAATTAAACCAAAATCAAGAGCCCCTAAACTCATAAGGTTAGCGCTGATTTTATTGGTCACCATGCCTGTAATGGTAAGTAGCATAGATAGAGGGATAACCATGGCGGTAATGAGTGCTGCACGAATATTCCCTAAAAATAAAAAGAGAATAATACAAACAAGCAATGCGCCTTCTAATAAATTCTTCTTTACCGTATTAATGGTGGCATTCACCAACACGGTACGATTATAAACTGCCGTTGCCTCAACCCCATCAGGGAGCGATTTGTTGATTTTTTTCATTGTCGCAGCCACCCGTTCGGAAACAGTTCTGCTGTTTTCACCCATCAACATAGACACGGTACCTAATACAACTTCTTGGCTGTTTTCAGTAGCCGCTCCTGTGCGTAACTCGATACCCAACGCTACATCAGCTACATCGCGAATTCGTATTGGCGTTCCTTCAAAGCTAGCAATGACAATATTTTCAATATCAGGTATGTTTTGCACTTGTCCAGGAACTCGAATAAGGTTTTGCTCTCCATTACGTTCGATATATCCAGCACCAACATTTGCATTATTACGATGAAGAGCATCAACCACATCGCTTAAACTTAAATTATAACGAACTAATTTAGCGGGATCAGGGGTAACATGAAATTGCTTTTCATACCCACCAATGGTATTGATCTCGGCAACACCCTCGACATTGCGCAATTGAGGTTTAATAATCCAATCCTGAATTGTGCGCAACTCTGTTGGATTATAACGCCGACCCTTAGGGACATTAGATTTATTGGTGACTGTATACATAAAAATTTCACCAAGACCTGTAGAAATTGGTCCCAAGGTTGTTTCTGCCTCAGGCGGTAATTTGTCCTTAACTTCTTGCAACCGCTCATTAATCAATTGGCGAGCAAAATAAATATTAGTCCCATCTTTAAAAACAACAGTAACTTGTGATAATCCATAGCGTGATAAAGAACGAGTGTAATCAAGATTTGGTAATCCACTCAAGGCTAATTCAATGGGAAATGTGATTCGTTGCTCTATCTCAAAAGGAGAGTAACCAGATGCTTGGGTATTAATTTGTACCTGAACATTGGTAATATCTGGTACCGCGTCGATAGGAAGTCTTTGAAAATTATAGATACCAAGCAGCGCGATAATAAGCGTAAACAATAGAATAAACCAGCGATGTTTTAAAGAAAAGCGAATGATTTTTTCCAGCATCTTTGATCCTTAGTGCTCGTGGCTTGCGCCTTCTTTGCCGAGCTCAGCCTTAATATAAAAACTGTTTTTAGTTACATAACGCTGTCCTGCCTCAAGACCTGATACTATTTCAACCCATTGCTCATCTCTTTGCCCCAGTTCTACCGGCGTTGCTTCAAAATAATCTCCTTGTTGGACAAAAACTACATCTTGGTCATCCATGCGTTGAAGTGCGGAGAGAAGCACTGCTACCGGTACCGCTCTTTCTTTGATTATAATTTCACCATTTACATACATACCAGGCAGCCAAAGACGCTTTTCATTGGGTAAAATAGCCCGTGCCAGAGTCGTTTGTGTGTCTTCGATACCTAAAGGCGCTATATAAGAAATAGTACTAAGTGACTTGGGTGCTCCTTCATCGCCCATGACAATAATATCCATACCTTGTTTTACTAACGGTGCTTCTTTGCGATATAAAGTGAAATCAGCCCAAACATTATTTAAATTTGCAATTTCGTAAATGGGTTTGGTATTTTGCGCCAACTCCCCATTGGTTGTATATTTTTGCACGACCGTACCCGTAATAGGTGCTGTGATGTTGTAATTTTGTAAACTCTCATTGCTTTCAATAATTGCTAATAATTCTCCTTTAGTCACTTCATCCCCTAAATTTTTATTCATCGACTTAATAATTCCAGAATAACGAGCATAAATCGGAGCCATAGTGTCGCGATTGGGAGTAATTTTTCCCACTACCTTGAGTTGTGTTTTAATTAGTTGACTTTGCGCTTTTGCTGTTTGGATGTCTGCGGACTGAAGCACAGCAGGAACCAATTTCACGCGATTCTCATAAGTTGAATAATGCCAACTATAGGATTTTCCAGCATAATTTAATTGAAGCGACACATCAAATGAATGTGGCTCTTGGATCACTTGCTTACTTTGTAAAAAGCTCTCAACAGGAATAAAGGTAATTACTTCTTCTTTCTGATTAAAACGGGTTAATTGTACGGTCAGTTGTGATTGGTCAGGTGAAATTGCTTTTCCTTTTTGATAAAGATAAGCACGAAAATGAGGAGGCATTCCATGCTCCATGATGAGCAATTCAAGCGCCAAATCCCCTTCTTTAAAAAGTCGCCCCCCCTTAGGTCCTTTTTCTATTTCTTGGTGCTCGCTATCTTCTATTGCCTGGTTATCCTCACTAGCCCAAAGAGAAAAAGAACTTGCTCCAATTGAAAAAATAAATAGGAATAAAAAGGAAACGAATGTTTTTATAAATTTCATTTACTCTCCTTAGTAGGACGCAATCCTAAAAGTCCAGTGAGTTGAATTAATGCTTTATGGTAATCGGCATGAGCTTGTTGATAATGGCGCTCTTCTTCATATAACGTATTGAGCGAGATTGATAATTCAATATAGGTATAGCGACCCATTTGATAACCTTCTTGAGCTAATTTGATTGATTTACGTGCTAAAGGCAATAATGAGTGCGTGACTTGTGTTGCCTCATACTCACTTTGTTGCGCTTGTAAGAAAATGGTATAGGTGTTTTGTCGAACGTCCAGTTGTGATCCTTGGTATTCATGAGCTGTTTGCGTATATTGTGCTTCTGCAGTCAGAATTTTTCCTTGATTTCGATCAAACACCGGAACTTGCGCATATGCAGACATCACTGCCGCATTACTGCCATCATCGGAAAAGTGGCGCCCACCTAGCTGAATATTTAAATCAGGCCATACCGATTTTTTCACCGCTGTAATAGCTGCACGCTTAGCTTGCAGTTGTAATTGCATTTGTTGGAGCTGGGGGCTTTGTGGTAGTTTCTTCAACAGCACGTCCCATTTTAATTCAACAGCGGGAAATCCTTTATCAATCAACGATCGATCTATTCTTAGACCATCACCTAACAACCGAGATAATTTAGCTCTTTGCGCCAACTCATCGCGTACCGCCTTATTTTCTTGTATACGTGCCTCACCTAAACGTATTTGTGCTAATCGTAAATCTAATTCAGCTCCTGCACCTGCCTTAACTCGTCGCTCAATAGCAGCCACAATATCTTGATTAAGACGGACTAGTTTTTTAGTGACTTGATGCCATTGACCTGCATAAAATGCATCAACATAGGCAACTCCAACAGCTATATAGAGCGTAGCCTTTTGAACTTGAATTTGTGCTAATGACGCTAAATAATCGGCATAAGTTGCTTTTTTTAAATACGCTAAGCGATTTCCTAAAGGAATGGGCTGCGTTACCGAGGCCGTAGTTTCTGCTGCCTCATAACTTGAGTAAGAACCAGAACCTCCAAAATTTTCAGCAGTTAAGGTGAGTTGTGGATTAGGATAGAGGCCGCTTTGAATAAAATAACCGCGCATTGCGTGTGCTTTCTCTATTTCTGCTTGTAATTCAGGGTTATTACGATACGCAATCTCTAAAGCCTGTTTAAAGGTAAAAGGAGCAGCAAATGCTTCATTCATTAAAATGTTAACTGCTATAGAAACAACCAGATACAATAAATTTCGCATGTCACAATCATCAAATAATCCATAAAAGCATGGATCCCTAGTGTACCTTGATTTTACATGTTGATATAGCCTTATCAAAAAATAAGGGATTGCTCAAGATATGCCACAGTTTATATGGAGAAGAATCAAAGTTAGTTAACTTTAGGCAGAATTATTTGAAAAATCAGTCGATTTAGAATTAGAGCATCTTCCGCATTATTAATGACACAAAGAAGCTCTAAAAGTGGATAAAATGAATAGCTACTTAAACGTTCGTTTAGCGACATAAAAGGCATAGAAATGCCTTTTATGTCGAACTCACGTTACTTAACCAATTTTCTAACTTTTTGGATAGCACGGATTTGCGCAACAGCACGCGCTAATTCCGCAGCAGCAACGGAATAATCCATCTCACCGCCTTTACCAGTCATCGCTGCTTCAGCTTGAGCTTTCGCAGCAAGAGCAGCTGCTTCATCAATATGCTCGGCACGCTCAACTTCATCAGCAAGAACAGTGACACAATTAGGTTGCACTTCTAACATTCCGCCTTGTACATAATATATTTCTTGAGTACCACCAGGTAAGGTGAGCCTCACTTCACCCGGTTTCAGAACAGTAAGTAAGGGAGCATGACCAGCGGTAATACCTATCTCACCTAATTCTCCGGTTGCAACAACCATTTCTACTAAACCAGAGAATATTTCATGTTCAGCACTAACTATATCTAAGTGCGTTGTTCTAGTCATATCTGCCTGCCTCATAGGGTTTTAGCTTTAGCAACCGCTTCCTCAATGTTACCGACCATATAGAATGCCTGCTCTGGCAAATCATCATATTCACCTGCGAGAATACCTTGGAACCCTTTAATGGTATCTTTTAAAGATACATATTTTCCTGGAGAGCCAGTAAAGACTTCAGCAACGAAGAATGGTTGTGATAAGAATCTTTGAATTTTACGTGCACGAGTTACAACACGTTTATCTTCTTCAGACAGTTCATCCATACCAAGAATTGCAATAATATCTTTTAATTCTTTATATCGTTGTAATGTTTGTTGTACACGACGGGCTGTATCATAATGCTCTTGCCCTACAATCAGTGGATCTAGTTGACGTGAGGTTGAATCTAACGGATCAACCGCAGGATAAATACCCAACTCTGCAATTTGACGTGACAATACAACTGTAGCATCTAAGTGGGCAAAAGTCGTTGCTGGCGATGGATCAGTTAAGTCGTCCGCAGGTACATATACGGCTTGGATTGAAGTAATAGATCCTGTTTTAGTCGAAGTAATACGCTCTTGCAGCATCCCCATTTCTTCAGCCAATGTCGGCTGGTAACCTACAGCAGAAGGCATACGACCGAGCAGTGCAGATACCTCAACCCCTGCTAGCGTATAACGATAAATATTGTCAACAAAGAGCAATACATCGCGACCTTCATCACGGAATTTTTCTGCCATAGTAAGACCTGTTAAAGCAACACGTAAACGGTTACCTGGTGGCTCATTCATCTGACCATAAACTAATGATACTTTGTCCAATACGTTAGATTCTTTCATTTCATGATAGAAGTCATTTCCTTCACGAGTACGCTCACCAACACCAGCGAATACGGAATAACCACTGTGCTCAATAGCAATGTTTCTAATTAACTCCATCATGTTAACGGTTTTACCTACTCCGGCACCACCGAATAAACCTACTTTACCTCCTTTAGCAAAAGGACAAAGCAAGTCAATAACCTTGATACCTGTTTCAAGCAATTCTTGGCTACCTGCTTGATCTTCGTAAGTTGGAGGTTTACGGTGAATAGACCAGTGTTCTTCAGCACCAATTGGTCCTGCATCATCAACAGGACGACCTAGAACATCCATAATTCGTCCCAAAGTTTTCTTACCTACTGGTACTTGAATCGGATCACCTGTATTTTCTGCCTTTAGGCCACGCTTAAGTCCTTCGGTTGTTCCCATTGCAATAGTACGAACAACACCATCACCTAACTGTTGTTGTACTTCAAAAACCAAGTCACCATCAACAAGTTTCAATGCATCATTAATTTTAGGGACATTATCACGGGGGAATTCAACATCCACTACCGCGCCAATAATTTCTACTACAGTTCCTAAGCTCATTTTATACCCTCTTATAAAGCGGCTGCGCCACCGACAATTTCTGCCAACTCTTGTGTAATAGCAGCTTGTCGAGCTTTGTTATAAGCCAATTGAAATTCTTTAATCAAATCACCAGCATTTTCGGTTGCATTTTTCATTGCAATCATCTTAGCCGCTTGTTCACAAGCAATATTTTCAACTACAGCTTGATAGATTTGTAATTCGATATAACGTTCTAAAAGATTATCCAGTAATTCCTTAGCATCAGGCTCATAAATATAATCCCAATGATGCCCCATCGTCTTGCTGTCTTCTTCTGATTTTGGCAATGGTAATAATTGTTTCACGACAGGTTTTTGTGTCATCGTGTTCACAAATTCATTGTATACGATATGCAATGCATCAATAGTGCCATTGTTAAACGCATCAAGCATAACTTTTACAATACCTATAAGGTCATTAATACTCGGTGTATCCCCTAAATGATCTTTTGAGCCAAGAACATTGCTCCCAACACGCTTGAAAAATGCCTGGCCTTTACGACCAATAACAGCAAGATCAACTTCTTTTCCTTGCTCTTTCCAACTACGGATTGTTTTAACTGTTTCGCGGAGTAAATTAACATTTAAACCACCACACAAACCTCGATCTGTAGTCACAACAATAAGACCTACACGATTAACCTCACGATGACTCATAAACGGATGTCTGTATTCAGAGTGCGCGCGAGCAATGTGTTTTACCACCGCGTAGATCTTATTAGCATAAGGTTTAGATGCGCGCATTCTCTCTTGAGTTTTGCGCATTTTACTTGCTGCTACCATTTCCATCGCACGAGTAATCTTTCGAGTTTTATTAATACTCGAAATTTTCGAACGGATTTCTTTTGCTCCAGCCATATCTCATTTCGCCTTAAAATTGACTTACCAACTTGCTGTACGCTTAAAGTCTTCTACAGCATTCTTCAATTTCATTTCAATGTCATTATCGTAAGCACCGGCTTCATTGATCAGCTGCAATAAGTCAGGATGTGACGTACGCATATAGTCATGCAATGAGGCTTCAAATGCTGCAATTTCATTCACAGGTACATCATCCAAATAACCTTTTTCTACGACGAATAATGCGGTCCCCATTTCTGCAACGGATAATGGCGAGTATTGCTTTTGTTTCATAAGTTCGGTAATTCGTTGTCCGCGCTCTAATTGCTTTCGCGTTGCATCATCAAGATCAGAAGCAAATTGAGAGAATGCTTCTAATTCACGAAATTGAGCAAGCGCTAAACGAGTACCGCCACCTAGTTTTTTCATGATCTTCGTTTGTGCAGCACCACCTACCCGTGATACAGAAAGACCTGAGTTGATCGCAGGTCTAACACCTGAGTTGAATAAATCCACGTCAAGGAAAATCTGACCATCGGTAATAGAAATAACGTTTGTTGGTACGAATGCAGATACGTCACCTGCTTGAGTTTCAATAATTGGCAATGCGGTTAATGAACCTGTTTTTCCTTTAACTTCGCCATTAGTTAATTTTTCCACTTCATCAGCATTAATTCGTGCTGCTCTTTCTAATAAACGTGAGTGTAAATAGAAAATATCGCCTGGATATGCTTCACGACCTGGTGGTCTTCGCAACAGTAATGATATTTGTCGGTAAGCCCACGCTTGTTTGGTTAAGTCATCATATACAATTAAAGCATCTTCACCATGTTCCATGAAATACTCACCCATGGTACAACCCGCATAAGGCGCAATAAATTGCAATGCAGCTGAATCAGAAGCTCCAGCGACGACGACAATGGTGTGCTCTAAAGCATCATGTTCTTCAAGTTTACGTACAATTGCAGCAACAGAAGAAGCTTTTTGCCCAACTGCCACATAAATGCACTTAACGCCTGTGCCTTTCTGATTGATGATCGCATCAATTGCTATCGCTGTTTTTCCAGTTTGACGGTCACCAATAATTAATTCACGTTGACCACGCCCAACTGGAATCATTGCATCAATTGCTTTTAATCCCGTTTGTACGGGTTGATCTACTGATTTACGTGCAATAACACCAGGAGCCACTTTTTCGATTGGCGACATACCGGATGCTTCAATTGGACCTTTGCCATCAATTGGGTTTCCTAATGCATCAACGACACGACCTAGAAGACCTTTTCCAACCGGCACTTCAAGAATACGACCAGTGCATTTACCTTTTTGTCCCTCAGCTAAAGAAGAATATTCACCTAGAACAACCGCTCCTACTGAGTCTCTTTCAAGGTTAAGAGCCAGACCATAAGTGCCACCTGGGAATTCTATCATTTCCCCAGCCATTACATCTTCAAGGCCATGCAAACTTACAACACCGTCTTTCAAACTAACAATAGTACCTTCGTTACGAGCCTCGGATACTACACTAAAGTGTTCTATTTTCTTTCTGATTAATTCGCTGATTTCAGAAGGATTTAACGCTACTTGATCTGACATGGAAACTATCCTCTAAATTAAGCGGCTAAGTCGGTGCTAAGCTTATTAAGCTTGCCTCGAACTGAACCATCTATAACTAAATCGCCCGCTCGAATTATTGCTCCACCAAGCAAGGAAGGATCAATACTGATTTTTAACGAGACCTTACGCTTTAAGCGTTGACTCAATGATTCTATTAAGCGTTGTTGTTGTGCACTTGATAACTCAGAATAACTGCATACATTCACATCTAGAGTTTTTTCTTGCTCTGCGCGATGTACTTCATAAAGTGCATAAATCTCTGGTAATAACATTAATCGCTTATTTGTAGCTAATAAGGCGATAATGTTATTTATTGGCTTGTCTTCATTTGACTTTATACCAACTGCTGTTTGCAACAATTCGATATGCTGTACAACAGTTGTTGCTGGATTAGTTACAAACTTCTCCGCTTCTGGAGTCAACACAGCTAGAACAAGATTTCTCAAATGTGCTGACCACTCAGCTAATTTATTTTCCCCTAAAGCATATTCGAAAATCGCCTTAGCATAGGGTCTGGCTATGGTGGTGCTATCAGACATTTCAAATCTCTTCTATCAAGTTATCTAACAATGCGGTATTTGCTTTAGCATCTATTTCACGCATCAAAATTTTCTCAGCACCTGTTATTGCTAAGCTTGCTACTTGCTTGCGGAGCTCGTCTTTTGCATGATTTATCTGTTGCATCAATTGTTCTTGTGCCAGCTTCATTTGTACTTGAGCTTCATGCTTCGCTGCTTCCTTTGCTTCTTCAATGATTTGAGCTGCGCGTTTGTTTGCTTTTTCAATGATGTCAGTCGATTGAACTTTCGCTTGCTTTAATTCATCTTTAACGCGATGTTGTGCTAGCTCAAGCTCTTTTCGACCACGCTCTGCAGATGCTAAACCATCAGCAATTTTGTCTTGCCTTTCTTCCATCGCTTTTGCCAATGGAGGCCAGACTAATTTCATGGTAAACAAAACAAAAGCTGCAAATACCAGCATTTGTATTATTAGTGTTACGTTAATTTCCACCGTTTATCTCCTGTAACAATTAGGGCGCCTTGCGCCCTGAACTATGTGTTATCAAGAACCTATACCGCTAAGGAAAGGATTTGCGAAAGTAAAGAACAAAGCAATACCTACTCCAATCATAGTTACGGCATCTAATAAACCAGCAACAATGAACATCTTAACTTGTAACATTGGAACCATTTCAGGTTGACGAGCTGAGCCTTCAAGGAATTTGCCACCAAGCAAACCAAATCCTATCGCTGTACCCAACGCACCCAAACCAATTAACAAGGCAACCGCAATGACGGTCATACTTTGAATTTGTGCTATTAAACTAGCGGCTTGCATATTTATCCCCTTTACAATGGATGAAAATTAAAATCGGTTAGTGATCTTCATGCGCTAAACTAAGGTAAACAATAGTTAGTACCATGAAAATAAATGCTTGCAATGTGATCACCAGAATATGGAATATTGACCAAGCCAATGCCAAAATAAATTGAGCTGAGCCTAAAGTCGCAGTACTCAATGGTGATGATGTTGCAGCATTTAAGGTTAACAGAGCAATTAATATGAAAATTAATTCGCCTGCATATAAGTTTCCAAATAACCGGAGTGCTAATGAAATGGGTTTGGCAATGAGACCTACCAGTTCAAGTAACAGGTTAAAAGGTATGAATCCAGGATGATTAAAAGGTTGTAATGTGAGTTCTTTTATAAACTTTTTAGGACCTTTTATTTTAATGCTGTAAAAAATAATGAGCATAAATACGGTAATTGATAGCGCAAAAGTCAAATTTAAGTCAGTTGTAGGTACTACTTTAAGGTAATGAATACCTCCAGCCTGAGCAAGATCGGGTAAGACATCTACTGGCAGGATATCCATGAAATTCATTAGAAAGACCCATAAAAAGATGGTTAATGCTAAAGGGCCTATTAAATTGCTTTTCCCGTGAAAGCAATCTTTTACTTGGTTATCCGCAAAATGCAGCATGATTTCCGCAAAATTCTGCAATTTACCAGGAACACCTGTTGTAACCTTACGTGCACCAAAGTACATTAAAGCACAAACTATAATTCCTAATGTAATAGAAAAAAATAGAGTATCCAGGTGTAAAGTCCAGAAGCCACCTGAACCAAATGTCATATCACTAACATTGTAATTCAGATAGGTTAGATGATGCTTAATATAGTTTGTGCTAGATACCATTTCAGTCACTTTCAGGCCTATTCTGTTTATTAATAAGAATCAACGGGGCAAACCAATGCGTCATGAGTATCATGATGTATGATCCAAAAAACGCAAGCGGTGTTATTTTAAAGAAAAGAAACACCGCAGTGAATAGGAATATGGATATAATTATCTTTAGCGCTTCGCCTTTATAGAAACTATTCACAATTTGCCGGGCTGAGCGTGCACCTTGATACTTAAATAGTTTGCTTGCGAAATATGCATTGGGAATAATACAAACCATGCCACCAAGCAATGCCGAAATTGCTGCGTTAACGCCATATGCTAACGCACAAAAAGCTGCAAGGACCAATGTAGCGCTTATTTGTACAAGCCAAAGCCGAACAATGCCACGCTTACTTAGTTGTTTGTTCACATATTCACCTAAGTTTCACCGCGCGAATTATAATGCAACCCGGATGAATAATCAACGCCCTATTTTATTTGCGAATTATCCTAGAAAAAGTAATTCGGTTCATAACGAGCGCGTTAAAAGGGTTGAAGATGCTGGATTTTTTTGAATTTTTTGTTCTCAAAAATCCAACAGATCAGTCTAACTGGCTCGTATAATAGGTTTCAACTGCTTTTTCTAGATTATTACCAATGCCCAATGTTTGGTGCAGATGCCCATGGCTCTTGGACAGGAAGAGCTTCTCCTTTTTGAAGTAATTCTATAGAAATATTATCTGGAGAGCGAATAAATGCCATATAACCATCACGTGGAGGTCTATTGATGATAACACCTAGTTTTTTTAATCGTTGGCAAGTTTCATAAATATTATCAACACGATAAGCTAAATGACCAAAATTGCGATCTTCATGATACATTTCCTGATCCCAGTTATAAGTGAGCTCTAACATGGGAGCGTTAGACTGCTTTGCCTGCTCCAAATCATTAGGTGCTGCGAGAAAGATGAGTGTGAATCGACCTTGTTCATGCTCTGTACGTTTTACTTCGATAAGACCTAATTTGTTGCAATAGAAATCAAGCGATTGTTCTAAGTTTGACACTCTAACCATGGTATGCAAGTAATTCATTTGTTTTTTCCCTAAAACGATGATAATTCGATCACCGCTGGAGCAGTGATCGACTTTGAGTCAAGACACTAACAAATGATCCTTTAATTGTAAACCAGAAAGTCCTCATTTGAATTTACCGTCTATACTTAAAGTGTGGAGCTTATTATCACCATTCAGGTAATAAGTAGTGTTTATTAACCTCGAAAAAGGAAAAAACATGCCTGATAAGATCCAACATACAGCAGCTAATCTGCAACAAAAAATGCATACTCGTTATGGCGATGGCTTACACCATAAACATAACAAAAATCATCTCGAATACCGACAACACTGTAGAACCCACCCTTGTAATCCAAACAGTAAATTTGATGAGCTAGAAAGTATCAATGGCTCTACGGGATTGTTGCGTGAATTTAATTTGAAAAAAATGCGTAAACGACCTGATAGAGGACAGTTTCATTAACGATATACCCTAAAAAAGCAATTGAGGTTTATTCTATAACTCAATTGTTTTTTAGGATTCTCAAACAAGTTGATTTTTTTGATAAGTAAAATATTGAAGCAATTTCACGACTCGAACAACATCTGCTGTTGTTCTCGAAATATTAATTACTTTTACAGCTTGATCCCCATGCACATCTCCCATTAAATAAACAACTCTATCAGAAGTAACCACTTTAAATGCATTGGGATCGATAGATCCATCAGCAAAAATTTGACTTCTAATTTTGGTAGTTATCCAACTATCTTCCATCGAGTTAGATAATAAAGAGTTTACACCTACATAGTTGAACAAACGTCTATAACCTTTTACTGCAGCCAATCGTCGACGTAGTTCTTTTTTCATTTCAGGAGTAGGTACATGACCTACCAATAAAATATCTCCTTTGAAAACAGCTATATCGATAACACATTGATTATTTTTAAATAAATTATCAGCCATTATTGCGTTATTTACCTTTAAAAATAAACTGTAATCATCGAGTTTTTTATAAACATCATGCCGATCGTAAACCAAGGTTGCGCCTGTCCATAAACCGCTAATGCAGCCTGAGAGCAATAAGAGAATCCCCACTATAAATAAAATCAAACGTCCTTGTTTTAACATATTAACTAGTGTATGTATTGAAACGTTTTAACAACTTTACGTACACCATTAACTCGACGTGCTGCATCAACTGCAAGAGCTGCTTGCTCATTATGAACAATACCCATCAGATAAACGACTCCATTTTCGGTTACAATACGTATTGATCCTGACTCAAGACCTTTTTTAGTTAACATTCTGCTACGCACTTGACTGGTAATCCAACTATCTTTAGAGCGCTCTGTAAGCGGAATAGGATTGCTTACCGAGATTTCGTTATAAACTCGATAAACTCCTGGAGTTCCCCGGGCAATTTTTTCAGCTAAACTACGCAAAGAAGGCGTTGGAGTTTCTCCTACAAGTAATACCACGCGATTAAAGCTCGTTACGACAATATGCGAATCACTAAATTGACGATTTGTCACTATGGCTTTATGAATGAGATGAAATAAACGTGCATCCGCTTCCATCGTGACTACACCACGCCGGTCATACACCATACCAGCAACCGCCCCTGCACCTGTAACCACAGCAGCAACACACCCTGTTAATAAAGACGCTATTAAAAGAAAAAAGATTGATTTTAACTTTAAACGCATTTTTTTACCCCAAAAGTTGGCCAAATAACGATTGGTCAATTAAATCACAAAAGCAATGTAAGATGAACAAATGCATTTCCCTAATTCGAGCAGAATTATCGGAGGCGACACGTAACTCAATATCCTCAGGTCCTAAATGATTAGCAAGAACCCCTCCATCACGACCGCTTAAAGCAATCGCATCCATGCCTCGTTCATTTGCTGCATGGAGTGCATGTAACATGCTATCCGAGTTCCCTGAGGTAGTTAATAAAAGCAATACGTCGTTTTCTTGGCCTAAAGCCTGTATTTGCCGGGCAAAAAACTGACTGTAATGGTTGTCATTGGCTGAAGAACTTAAAGTGGTTGCATCCGTACTTAAATTAATTACCGGAAGTGATGGTCTTTCTACTTCAAAATGATTAAGCATGGCACTTGCAAAATGCATGCAATTAGCGCTTGAACCACCATTACCACAAAGTAATATCTTTCCATCAGTCAGCAAACAATTTACTAAACGTTGTCCTGCTCTGGCAATTGAATCGGATAAAGCATCGGCAAGAGCAATTTTGGTTTCAATATTTACACCAAATAAATGCCTCACTCGTTCTTCCATTTGTACCATAATATTAAACCTCTATCTCAGTAAACTAATGTTAAATCAATAATCTGTCCCAAAAGCATCTTTTATCCAGCTGATGGATGCTGATTTTCCATCAATACTGACAACATCAAAACGAAGAGCAAATTGATTGTACTTTTGATGTTCAAGCAGAAAACAACCAGCGGTTTTTAGTATTTTTTGCCTTTTCGTATAAGTAACACTTGAAATACCCCCACCAAACTGATTTGAAGCTCGTGAACGAACTTCTATAAAAACCAGATAATTACTGTCGTTCATAATTAAATCAATTTCGCCAAAACGACAATGATAATTTTTCATTACCAGTTTAAGGCGTTGTTTTGTTAAGTAAGCCAAAGCTTTTTCTTCAGCCACACGCCCTTTCTCTTGAGTCATCAATTACACTGTCTCACCTAAAGAACGTACAAGACCATTTCTAAATTGTCCCCATTCTAATACACGTGCTACTTGTTGTGATGGCTTGAGGTATAAAATACCTTCTCCAATGCGTGCTTCATCTGCTGGAAATAGCATCAGCTGATTGAGTTGCGTTGCCAAAGTGTAACTATCTACTCCCAAAGCATACAATCGATTATAGCTATTAAATTGTTCTGGCCAATTTCGTGTACCCGCTTGATGTGCAAACACCCAAGGAATATCACAAAAAATGACTCCATCAAGATCTTTATCCTTCAATGGATTGGCACTACCTCCATAAACACTCGCGGTAGCATAGACGGGGACATCTCCAGCATAATAATAATGCAACAAAGGCATAATTTGTCGTGCTTTGGATGGATAGGCCAATAAAAAAATCATATCGAAATCCTGTCTTCGACTAGTCATCGGCTGAATTTTTTGACCTAACAATTCTTTTATTTTGCTTTCGCGTTTTTGGCTATTGCTGATTTGTAAAAAATCTTTCATTTTCTTATTTAAATCATCATTAGTACCATATAAAAACGTATCAACAACATGTCCTCCATCTTTTTGCCATTGTTGATTAAATGATTTCCTGATCTCAGTACCCCAAGCATTTTCAGGCGCAATAATTAAGGCGCGACTGTATCCTTTATTTTTTGCTTTTATTGCTACTTGAACTGCTTCATTGACTGGTGAGAGGCCAAATGAATAAGAGTTTTCTTGAATAGGAGTATCCGAATCATTCAGTAGCAAAGTAGGAACAGGATGGGATAATGCTGCAACTGCAGCTGCTTGTGATTTTGTTAAAGGACCTACAATGTAATCTGCACCATCTTCTATTGCTTTTTGGTACAATACCGTCGCATCACCGTTATTAGTATCGTACGTTTTTATATTCATTGTAGTGTCCTGTTGATTGGTTTTATATGCAGCCATAAATCCATCACGTACAGCAGTTCCTGGTCCTTGTAATGCACCACTTAGAGGTAACAAAAGAGCTACTTGTTTGGGTTGGTCATGTATTTTGTTGGCAATCGAATCCAACGGATCAGGTAGAATATGATTTGCGGGGTGATTACTGAACTGAGATTGCCATTGATCTAAAGATGCGAGTAACGACTTTGAATGATCACGATATTTGTGTGACACCAAAGCTAACTGAATCCATCCTTGTAACACAGATTGTTCGGGCAACTCCGCAGCTAAAGCAGTTAACTCAGGCTGAGGGATTCGCATAAGCATCAACCAAAGCGCACGACGGTTATTGGTTTGGCTTTCATCATCCGTGATTAAAGATTCAAGTTTTATGCGTTCTTTTACTGATTCTAAAGATCTACCCGTTGCACCATAAGCTTTTGCTAGAAACTCATGATATTGGATCTGTTGATAAAGAGATAACTTGTCTTGCTCGGTAATTTTAGCTAATTTACTTAACGCTGTTTGTGGCTGTTCACGAATCAAATCTATTTGTGCTAATAAAAGATTTTTTTCATCCTCAAGTACCGGTGTTAAATCAGAAGTCTGTGTTAAAATAGCAGAACCTTGCCGCCACTTGCCTTCTGAAATCAAATGGCCTGCAGCTTTAAGTAGCGATTGTTGCTTTTCAACCCCCTCTTGAGTTTTGGCTTGAGCAAGGTAACTTGAAGTAGATTTGGAATATGGGCTTACTAATTTTTTCTTTTCTACTTTGGGTGCAGGCACTGATATAGGTGGTGTCATTTCAGGAGGAGTAACTGCTGTAGTGCACTGACAAAGGAAGGACGTTGATATCAGTAAAAAAAATGCCCGCATTTTTATTGATTTTATTAACATGTTTAATGACATTGAGTAAGCAATAACGCAAGAGGATAAACCATGACTAACTCACTAGCAACAGGCATAGGAACTCTCTATATTGTTGCAACTCCAATAGGAAACCGTGAGGATATTACGCTTAGAGCATTAGAAATACTGAAGTCCGTTGATTTTATTTTAGCTGAAGATACACGTCATTCAGCACAATTATTAAACTCATTAGGAATAAAAAATCATCTTGAATCTTTGCATGCACATAACGAAAACAATAAAAGTATGGATTTAATTGAACAAATTTTAGGAGGAAAATCCGTAGCCTTAATCAGTGATGCAGGTACCCCATTAATTAGTGATCCTGGCTTTTTATTAGTAAAACTAGCACACCAAAATTGTATTCCTGTTACTCCTATTCCTGGTGCTTGTGCTTTAATTACAGCACTTTGTGCCGCTGGAGTTCCTTGCGATTCATTTCTCTTTTTAGGTTTTCTACCTGCAAAACAACAAGCAAGAAAAGTAAAACTTGAGTCTTTGCGTACTGAACCTCATACGTTAATCTTTTACGAATCAACGCATCGCATTGTTGATTGTCTCAATGATATAGCTGAAATTTACGGTGAAGAATGCGACATTGTGTTAGCAAAGGAGTTGACCAAAACATTCGAGCGTTTTCTTATTGGCACTTTAATTAAAGTAAAAAGCTGGCTATTAGCTGAACCTGCTCATACAAAAGGGGAATTTGTTTTGATTATTCCGCCCCGTCCCGCGCTTCCAGAACATAATGCTCATGAGAAATTACTCAAGGTCTTATTAGATGAACTCCCATTAAAACAAGCCGTTGCTATTGCATGTAAGCTTAGTAATGCCAGTAAAAATGAATTATATGAAAAAGCATTAATATTAAAAAACAAATAATTATCTTATACATCCCAAAAGGATGCATAAGATAATTTATAGTGTTCTGTTCTTACTCAAAGATGTTGGGTAAATTGTCCTAAGAATAGCAATAACTGACATCAGATTCTTTATCTTCAGAAAGAGTAGTTAAAGGGATCTGCGATGTTTTCTTTTCAAAAGGAGCAGCCAAAGCCAACTGCGCAGCTTCCTTTTTACTCTTATGTTGATCATAAGCATGATAAATTTCATAGCCTACATACATCGCTGTTAATACTATTGCAGCAGGCCAACAGATAGCAAAAGTAGTGATCAAAAGAGCAGGCATCACTGTGTTTTTCACCATGGTAAAGATAAAATCATTACGTGCCGCTTGGTACTCTTTAAGAGCCATATCAAGATCGTTCCCTGAAAGCTGTGCTTGCTCTAAACGCAAGCTTTTTTCTTGAAATGTTGAATAGGCGCCTGCTGAAAGATACATTGCTGTAGCAAGCGTACACACAAAAAAGCTCGCAACAATGATACCAGGAGGAGTAAATAACAACGCAGCGGTAAATCCAAGCATCAATAAAGCTGCTGCTGAAGCAACAAAATAAAAAGTTCCTTGTTTGGTTCGCCAACCAATTTCCAACTCTTTAAGCTGAGCCTGTAGCATAGCTATATGTGCTGCTGCATTTTTTACTTCATTGATATCGGTTAATTTCTTTAATTGCTTACTGTACTTTTCGATTTCTTGCTCGTATTGCGCTTTCTTAATTAGGTATTCTTGTTTTGCTAATTGACATTTATACAAAGTCATACACACATCAAATCCTAAAAAGACAGCAGTAATTGCTCCTGCAATAGGACCTGGAATGTGAGTAATATGATTAAAATTAGTTAAGAAATTAACAGTTGCCCATACTAAGTCATTTGCAAAATTGCAATGCCGTTTATAGAGCTCATATTTAAAACGCTCGAGAGCGGTCGTTTTATCTTTTTTTTCTTGTTCGGTAGGAAAAAAAGTATGTCTTATCAATAGGCCAGCGTCAATCATAAAACGCATGAGGAAAAAGCCTACACTAAAGTAATTAAGTATGCCATTTGGTGCTTGAATAACTGAAATTATTTTATCGACATCTGTATGCGTTCCCAAAATTGCATCCAATTTGTCAATAATTTGCAGATCCTTTGCCAACGCAAGACCTGTTGTCATGGTCAACCTGCAAAAAACCCAGTACACACGACATAAATTAGAATAAGCCACATAATCACGAATTCGCGATATATGAAAAGGTGAAGACATTAAATTACGAAAACCACTGATATAACTGTTTTTGAGTGATTCGATAAAAACTTCTTCTGCTACCGCATCCTCTTTAACTTTTAATAAACGATTCTTAATTTTTTGCCTTAAATTTTTGTATTCTTCCTCTTTACTTTGTTGTGAATAGGCTTTATAAAAATTTTCCAATAAGGTGGCGCAATAATAACAGTACAACCAAAAAGCTTCATTATTGTTATCTTTTTGTTTTTGCAATACGGCAAAAGTATGTACAAATTCATCTTCAAGCGCCTTTTGGTTTTGTAACAGAAATGTATAACCAATATGGTTCGCTCGGGTTTCTACCTTCTCAATAGCACTACTTATAACCATATCTTTTTTAGGAAGTTGTAGAAAAAACTGGTTTTTGTCACTTTTAAATGCGCTATTTTGCTTTGAATAAACCATCCTAAACCTCACAAAAAATATACAGTAAGTATCGTACGTTACCATTTGATTTTGCTTTTGACAAGATGTTTATGTATTCTTTTATTACACAATGTTTTCAAAAAAGATATCTATTTTGATCGGATGTTTTTACAAAAGAGAAAAAGCGAAAGGCATACCCTATTTTCTAGAAATTAGGGGGCTTAGGGCACGGACCGTAACATCAGACCTACAGCCGCGCCTAAACCCCCACCTACTATTTAGTTCCATAATAATTTCCTTTTACTTCCTTGAGCGAGATTATTATGCAATAAGTCGTTGAATTTCGTGAGAAATATGAGAAAAAGAATTAAAAAAACCCTTTTCTATATACTCAGAAACATCCTTTCGTTCAGATATATTTTTAACCAAATTTTCAGCATTTGTAAAAATATCCATTAAAGTAGCCACTTCCAACTCTCTATTAGATGAGTCTTTGGTTTCTTTCCTTAGTTTTTTATACTTATTAATTTTCACTAAAATGCGTTCCACATCCGAATTTTCATTTTTCGTTAAAAAGTAAGGTGTTTCTTTTTTGTTACTAGGAACAGGTTTTGTTGAAACAAGCACCTGTTTCATCTCATCGAGTATTGAATCTAAATTTTTCAATAGCATCTGAAGCTCTTGTTTATGTGTGTTCATAATCTAATCCTCATAGAGTTTTATTATTTTGCGTGGCTATAACAACCGTAGCGGTAGCAGCCACAACAAAAAGAACACCCACAGCAAATTTACCAAGATTCGATTTAAGACTATTTAGCAAAGAATAAGATTGTTCTTCTTCAACAGAATCTTCTTCAAGGGTGTCTTCTTCAAGAGTCTCTTCTGCGTTAGACTTAGCTTCCCGCCCAACCTCTGAAGTCATATCATCAAGAAACTCCCCAACTAAACTCGTCGCAGCACCGGAGTAAAAAAGAGCCCCTGCGTCTGGAATTTCAACTCCTGTCTCTTTAAGCCTTTGCTCAACGGCTTCAACTAATACCTCCTTCGGATCCTGGCCCCCATAAATCAACGTCCCATGCACAACCTCCAATGCACTGTGGTAACCGCAGCCTACTAGAAATGCACACGCCCCAGCGGCTCGTGCTGCTGAATACCCTGGTCCAGTACCGCCTACGTATGCCTTATCGATCCCTCTACCTGCGAGTATATCCCAGGTCCAAAGAATTTCTGATGGCGAAGCAGACATATGCCCTGCTAAGGGTTCTTCAGTTAATTCCACCCGTTTTTCGTGCAGTCGAGCCGTCGCCCATTTCGTGGGTACCAAGTGCCCTTCTTTCTCAAATCGTCCAAGCAATTCGTCTGCGTCTTTACCGCAGTCATGTATTCCTGTCCTAGGTATTAACTCCTCTTCCTCAACACGCTTTCGTTCTTTGCTTTTTGTTGGGCCAATAACTCCCCCACCACCCAACTTTCTACCGCGCTGCGCGGACTCATCAACCAAGTCCCTAAATTCACTAGTCTTTCCTTCGAGTTTGAGCGCATAATCACTGAATGATTCTTTAAGTCTCCGCGATACCTTTTCATCGCGCACAGTTCCTGTGGTAGCACCTGTGGCAGTCATAAATGCACCAATATCGCCAAGCAGCGCGATCGTTACTGCACGCGAGTGTCCAAGTTCCGGACCTTCAACCGACTTTTGAACACTTGATAGATGGCGTTCTAGCGTTTCTCGGCAGAACTTAGCTAACTCTTCAGGATTATCCACGCTGCCTTTTTTAGTTGCCTCGATAAAAAGCTCTTGAGGATCCAGACCTTCTGGGCCAAGAACACGAGCGCATAAGCCGATTATCAGTTCATTGCCATCTTTCTGGTTTTCAAGGAAATCTAGGTATCCTATCAGCCCACCAGCAGCAATGCTTAGCTCATTTATTAGTGGTTCCGAGGGCCAATAAAGGCAGGCACGAGCTGAAATGGTTTGGTTGAGTGCAAGGGTTAGTGTCTCGCTGTCATCTTCAACGCTAGAAATTGACGGGTCAACGTGTTCCCCAGAAGGTTCACGTGGCGGTGATCGGCGTGGTGAGCGCCTAGTTGGCAAAATTTCTGACTTATCATCTTTCATAATTTTTTTCTCCTTACATATATTTAGACTTTGGTGGGCGCTATTAGTAACCTTCGTTATCTCTGAGTTTTATGACGAATCTCAAGGACACATCGGTTTTGTATATCCAGCATCCCCCACCAAAAAATCTGCTTGGAATATACACGTAGGTTTGATTGACATTCTTAAAGAATGAATCAAGATTATTACTGCATTTAACCTCCCTCATCAGATTGGAGCTCTATACTTACACGCAAAAAGAGCCTTGATTAAGCTATGTGTATAATTATTGATCGTTATGACACATCTGTCAACATTATTAGATCTTCCAACTTGCTGGGGACATTCAGATAGATTTTGCGGAAAAAAATTCAGATACTGCTCCTAAAGAAAAAACTGGAAGCTGCGAAGAGTCACGATAGGCTGCTATTTAAACAGACAACCCGAAGGGAGTGGAGTAAATAGCAGCCTGTCACGTTGGTGAGAGAATTATCCGGACTTGACTATGTCCCGGAATTTATAAGGTAGTCACGTGCTTGTTATTGTTATTTTCCTGTCCGTAGTCTTGCAAACGAATGATTTGATCGTGGGTTAGCTCTATCTTTTCAAGATTAGAAACTGCATGGTCCCATAGATGGGATAAATCTTTATTATTAAGAAAACATCCCAATACGCGCATAGGACCACCATGAGCAATAATATATATATCTTGAGGATTATCACCATAGTTATTGCAAATTTCAGAAAACGTATGTAAAACTCTATCTTGAAATTCTGCTAATGTTTCGCCTTCAGGAAAGCCAGGAAAGGTAAGAGGATCATTTTTCCAGTGCTCCCATATTTTTTTTGAATCTTCAGAGAGTTCATCTACATAAAGACCCTCTAACCGACCCGCATTGACTTCTTTTAAACCATCAATAAAAACTGTTGGAGTTTTAATTTCTTTGAATTGCATTCCAAACCATGTTTCTGCTGTTTGTATACATCGAAGCAAAGGACTTAATATGAGTAAATCAGGGGTTTTAGTAGAACTCATTGTAGCAATAATATCCTGCTTACCCTTATCCGATAAAACTATTTCAGAGCTAGAGGATTGTCCCTGTATTCGTTTTCTAGGCTCGTTCCATAGTGTTTCTGCATGGCGCATAATTACAATTTTTGCATTTCCTCTCTTAAGAGAAACGTCTTGGCTCTTAGAAAAAAATGGTCTATAAAAATCACCATGCATTAGAGAAAACTTATTTTGCTCTTTTTTATCGATATATTCGTCTTTCTCTTGCATAACCCGCACCCCAACTGTCATTAAAAGATATATATTTTAAACAAATTGATATTATATTGTCAATTTAGATAATACAATAGATACTTTACTATTAATTAATTGAGGGTTATAATTTAACAAATTAAATAATTTATAGCCATTTTAGGTATATAAAAATCAGATATTTAAAGGGTTACTCATGAAAAATAAGATAGAGTTTCACAAGCACGAATATTCACCTTCCCACTGGTCAATCGACTTTACTAGGGCCGGCACTTCAGTGGCAACTTTTAATGTTCGTAATAAATACCACTTTTCAGTGATTCTTAATCCCACTGATTGTCAAGGGTATCGCAGCATTATTCGTTATCTTAATGAAGATAGCTCCAGCCTTTCTTCTGCGTTTAACCGTACCTATACTCTATCGGAACAAAGGGCTCTTAATGATGTGACTGCGATCATGACTAAAGTTTACGAAAAACTAGGAGTCATTGCACAATTTTCACAGTTAGGAAATAATTCTCATCATTTTGATCCAAACACTCGCGTCGTACATGTAGGTGATGATGAGGAACCAAGTCTTTTACATCTTCATATGTGGGGTAGAGGCGATCCTGAAATGGAATATATTCCGGGAGTGCCACTTAGAGGACCTAAACCAGGTTTAATGTTTGATTTAAGGGCAAAAAAAGAACCTAACAAGGAAGAGTTGCAAAAATGTCTCGATACATTTAAGAGTCTATTGGATGACTATATTAAATCACCAGAGTTTCTGGATGAATTTGGAAATTCTGTGAAGATTTCTTTTGACAATCCAAACGTAAAAAGCGTACAAGTTAAGGAAAGTGTAACTTCTGGTCCTGGATTTTTTTCTTCAACAGCTGATCATAAATCATCAGAGCCCCCATCTCCTTCTTCTCAACTGCCAACACTAAAAGTATAGATAGCATCAGTTCGATATAAAAAATAAAATGATTTTTTATATCGAACTCTTTAGAACCGGAACGTTCGTTTAGTGTCATCAAAGGCATAAATATGCCTTTGATGTGAACTCACCGTACATAAGGCAATTTTCTGAATGGAGTTGTAACCTAAAAGAAATAGTAGGCCCCGTAATAGAGGTCAACTACTTCTTTTAGGTTGAAGAATATCCGGAAAATAAATCTCTAAAGAATCCTAGCTCTCAACTCCATATCGCTTTCTGGGATAGAATCTAAAGAATCTAAAGAATCTAAAGAATCTAAAGAATCTATTAAGTTCTTAAGCGTGGGACGATTATTTGGATCTTTTGCTAAGCAGTTATCGATTAACGTTTGCACATCAGAATTTGGAGCCATTATGTCTTGCATGAGTATCCCAAGAGAGTAAACATCCATTGCTGGAGTAGCTATTACTTCAGTTGGCGCTACGGACCAACATTCTGGCGCGATGTGGGAATAGTCTTTCCTGCACTCTTCTACTTTCTTTCGACTGGATTTCTGAAACGACAAAGGATCAAGGGGACTTCCTATAGGTGCCGAAGTACCGCCATCGATTAAATAGCTTTTTTGCGTACTGGAATCGTAATAAATGTTATCTGATTTGAGATCAACCATGACCATTCCTTTGTCATGACAATCTTTTAATGCTCGGATAGCGGAGCGAAAAATAGTTCTTTGAAATTCTTCCGTGTCAACATTAAGCTTTTCATACGGAACATGTGAAATATAGGGTATAATTAGTCTATAGTCCTTCTTTCTCAGAGGGAATAAAGGAGAGCGCTTCTCAGGATAAACCGTTTGAAAAAATCTCTGTTTAATTCTAGCCTCGCCAATATCTCCAGGTAACTCCACAGGATTTAGAACAACAACAGATTTTTGTTTGTTTTTAGATTGAAACAGTCTGGCTTCAGCATAACTCCCTTTTCCAATAGTCTTTACCGGAGAATACTCTGTTCCTTCATCGCTTTCATATCCTGAATCATATCCTGAATCATCTGAACTTGTTTTATCTTTAGTTTTAGTTTTATATTTAGCTTTTTTTGTTCTGTCATTAGGCATCACAATAAACTCCAATTATTTGGGTGAAAGAACTCCCATGGTCCCTGGTCTTTATATGGCGAATTAATAAATTCGCCGCTGTTTAGATGATCGAGTAATCGCTGTAACACGCCTACAGAAGTGATCCATCTCTTTTCAGAGGCTAACATTTTACCTCTTAAAGATCAATTTTAGAGCTTTAAGTTCTGAATTATATCATACAATTGAACTAAATATAAACAATATAGATAAAAACAATCCAAATATCTTCGCAAGTTATCGAGAATAAGAAATGGCGTTATTTTTTTATATTGAACTCATTAAGTCTGGCAGCTACCAATTTTCAAGATAGCTGCCTCTCCAAAAGTTTACTATTTCAATTGAACGTCTTTATTAAATTGATTTCCTTGTTGATTTTTAGGCTCTGTGTCGTTCCTCTTGAAAAATGTACTCGAACCACCACTCCTGAAAGAATGAATCAATGCTTCTTTCGGACTCAATTCAGCGACCAATTTTTTTATGTCTTGAATGTATTCTGGTGGTCTACTTTTATCACTTGACGATTTTTTATTTTTTTTAAATGCCAAGTATTCTTCTGCACACTTAAGAGCCATTTGCGGGTTTGTCTTACTCAACTCTTCAAGTTTCGCCGCTACATGGGGTCCAGGAACTGCTACACTTTTGAAACCAATATCTTGCAATACTTGCCACAGTCGTCTTTTTGTAGATGTTTTAGGCTCAACAGATTCTTCCTTGGATGGCTGTTCTCTGCGCTCAACTTTTATGGAAGAACTTTCTTTGTGCTCAGCTTCTATGGAAGAGTTTTCTCTGTGCACAAATTCTATGGAAGACTGTGCCTTGTTGCGTCCAACCCCTGAAGTCACATCATGGAGCAGCTCATCCACTAAACTCGTCGCAGCACCAGAGTGAAAAAGTGCTCCTGCGTCCATTGGCTCTACAAATCCTGTCTCTTCACACCTCATTTCCACAGCCTCAGGTAACACATGTTGAGGGTCCTGGCCCACATAGATCATCGTCCCGTGCAGTACCTCAAGTGCGCTGTGGTACCCGCAACCCACTAGAAATGCACATGCCCCAGCAGCTCGAGCTGATGAAAAAAAGTCTGTTTCCTTACCAGGGTTACCTACGTATGCAGAATCGATCCCCCTACCTGCGAGTATATCCCAGGTCCAAAGAATCTCAGACGGCGAAGCAGACATATGCCCTGCCAGAGGTTCCTCAATGGTTGTCACCCGTTTTTCGTGCAGTCGAGCCGACGCCCATTTCGTGGGTACCAAGTGCCCTTCTTTCTCAAATCGTCCAAGCAATTCGTCTGCGTCTTTGCCACAGTCATGTATTCCTGTCCTAGGTATTAACTCCTCTTCCTCAACACGCTTTCGTTCTTTGCTTTTTGTTGGGCCAATAACTCCTCCACCACCCAACATTCTACCGCGCTGTGCGGACTCATCAACCAAATCCCTATATTCACTAGTCTTCCCTTCGAGTTGGAGCGCATAATCACTGAATGATTCTTTAAGTCTCCGCGATACCTTTTCATCACGTACAGTTCCTGTGGTGGCACCCGTGGCAGTCATAAACGCACCAATGTCGCCAAGAAGCGCGATCGTTATTGCACGCGAGTGTCCAAGTTCCGGACCTTCAAGCTCATCTTGGACACTTGATAGATGACGCTCTAGGGTTCCTCGGCAGAACTTAGCTAACTCTTCAGGATTATCCACGCTGCCTTTTTTAGTTGCCTCGATAAAAAGCTCTTGAGGATCCAGACCTTCTGGGCCAAGAACGCGAGCGCATAAGCCGATTATCAGTTCATTGCCATCTTCCTGGGTTTTAAGGAAATCTAGGTATCCTATCAGCCCAGAAGCAGCGACGCCTAGCTCATCTCTTAGTTCTGTCGAGGGCCAATAGAGGCTTGCACGAGCTGAAATGGTTTGGCTGAGTGCGAGAGTTAGTGTTTCGCTATCATCATCCTTGCTAGATATTGCTGGGTCAACGTGTTCCCCAACGGGTTCACGTGGCGGCGAGCGACGTGGTGAGCGTCTAATTGGCAAAATTTCTGACTTATCATCTTTCATAATTTTTTTTCCTCAGATATATTTAGTCTTGTGTGAGCGTTATGAGTAACCTTCGTTATCTCCGAGTTCTATGAAGGATCTCCAAGGACACATCGGTTTTTGTATATCCAATCCCCGCGCAGATCATTCAACCGAACTTTCTCACACCACAAAATCTACTTGGAATATACACGTAGGTTTGATAGACATTCTTAAAGAATGAACAAGATTATTATTGCATATAGCCTCCCCCGTCAGATTGGAGCTCTATACCTGGATGCATAAGAGAACCATCATTTATTCTATGTGTATAATTATTGATCGATGCGATTTTTATGTCAACATTAAATCTTCTTGAGGAGTTGACTTATTTTGCAAGAAAAGGAATTCAGCTTATTTTCCTGTCCCTAGTTTTGTAAGCGAATGATTTATAATGGGTTAGTTAAAAGAAATAAATTCTTTATCCATAATACATAAGAAAATTCTTCCACTCCGTCCAGAGCAGTTTTACGAGACCTAAAATATTGAGTAACTTGTTTTTGGTAAACGTGAGTTCCACATAAAAAATAAAGTGTTTTTTTTATAGCGAACTGTTTTTATTTAGAACGTTATTTACCAATACAAAAGCTTGAAAAAATACGCCCTAATAGATCATCAGAACTGAATTCTCCGGTTATTTCACCTAGTTTTTGATGAGCAAGGCGCAAATCCTCTGCAAGTAATTCTCCTGCTCGATGTTCCGCCAATTGTTGTTGTCCTATAAGCAGTACATTTTTTGCTTCATCTAAAGCCTGTAAATGACGTCTTCGTGCAAGAAATTGCCCCTCATTAGGTTGATAGCCTACAACCTGTTTTATCAATTGCTTTAAAAGATCAATTCCTTCACCAGATTTTGCAGAGAGATATACTGAATAATTTTCAGCTTGTGGGGAGCGATTTAAAGTATCGATTTTATTAAATAGAGTAATAATAGGGACTTCTGCTGGTAAAGCCATCCGAATTTCTTGGGTTAAATCGTAATGATGTTCTAAATCATTGATCTCGACAACTAATAAAACACAATCAGCTTTTTTTAGCTCTTGCCAAGCTCGCTTTATTCCTTCTTTCTCTACTATATCATCAGAATCACGTAAACCCGCAGTATCAATGATGTGTAACGGAATATCATCGAGTAAAATATGTTCTCGCATTACATCACGAGTAGTACCAGCAATTTCAGTTACTATAGCAACATCCCGACCCGCCAAACTATTAATGAGTGTTGATTTACCCGCATTAGGTTTCCCAGCAATAACTACAGATAGTCCCTCGCGCAAAAGAACACCTTGATTGGCTTGGGAACGTATAATATCTAATTCATTTAAAATATTTTGTAACAACTGAGCAACTGTACCATCATTAAGAAAGTCAATTTCTTCCTCTGGAAAATCAATCGCAGCCTCAACATACAAACGTAAATGAATAATCTGCTCATTTAACTGATTAATTTTTTGTGAAAACTCTCCCTGTAATGATTTTAATGCCATTCTTGCTGCTGTTTGTGAACTGGATTGAATTAAATCAGCTATAGCTTCTGCTTGAGTTAAATCGATTTTATCATTTAAAAAAGCTCGTTCGGAAAACTCTCCGGGCCGCGCCATGCGAGCACCTAAATTGATGCATTCTTTAGTTAACCTATCAAGAACAATTGGAGCGCCGTGAGCTTGGATTTCGACTACATCTTCACCAGTGAACGAGTGAGGTTCTTTAAAATAAATCATTATTCCTTGATCGATTAACTCTTCTTTCGGTATTTGAGAACAAGAATAAAAAGAACAAAAGGTAGCCAATCGAGGCTGTAAGAGCTTATTACCATTTAAAGTAACTGCAATCGAATATGCTTCAGGTCCCGATAATCTGAGAATACCAACCCCACCTCTTCCAGGTGGAGTTGCTATAGCTACAATCGTTTCTGTAACCATTTATTTGACAGTAACAAGTTTTTTAGTGGGCTTTTCGTCAGAAAATTTACGTGTAATATACCATTGTTGCAATATAGACAAAGTATTATTCACAATCCAATACAACACTAAACCGGCTGGAAACCCCCAAAATAAGCCTGTGAATAGTACAGGTAAAAACATCATTACCTTCGCCTGCATTGGATCAGGTGGTGCTGGATTTAACTTTTGTTGGATTAGCATTGTTGCTCCCATAATCAATGGCAACACATGGTAAGGATCTGCATCAGATAGATCTTTAATCCAGAAAATAAAGGGTGCTTGTCTTAACTCAACACTCTCTAATAAAACCCAATAAAGAGCAATAAAAACTGGAATTTGAATTAAAATTGGCAAACAACCACCTAATGGATTAACTTTCTCCTGCTTGTACAACTCCATAGTGGCTTGACTAATTTTTGCTTTATCATCGCCATAACGTTCACGTAATGCTTGTAATTTTGGCTGTAGCTTTCGCATCCCAGCCATTGATTTATAACTCGCTGCGGATAAACGATAAAATGCCAACTTAATCAAAACTGTTACTAAGACAATAGACCATCCCCAATTACCTACAAAATTATTGATAACCTTCATCAAAGAGAAAAGTAATGAAGATAAGAACCATAAAATGCCATAGTCAACGGTGAGATCAAGCGAAGGAGCAATGGTTTTAAGCACACTCGTAATTTCTGGACCAACATAAAGCTTAGAACCTATTGTTTTCTGTTGGTTAGGTTGAAGAACTATTGGCTGACTTACAGCACCTATGGTGTAATCATTATTGACAGCTCGAGTATAAAATTTATTTGTAGAATTAGGATCAGGAATCCAGGCACTTAAAAAATAATGTTGCTGCATAGCAACCCAGCCACCTTTACTATCAACATCTAAATTAGCCTTATTCATATCACTAAAGCTTACTTTCTGATAACGATGTTTTCCAGGCTCAGAATAAGAAGAACCCGTATAGGATCCTACATGGAATACACTTGATTTATCTTCCTTTGGAGAACTGCGTATCAATTGAGTATTCATGTACCCAGTCCATTCACTACCTCCTTTATTTTCAATCGTGTAATTCACATCAATAAGGTAACTGCCCTTAGTAAAAATAAATTCTTTTTTTACATCAAGTCCGTCCTCATTTTTACCATTAAGAGTTACAACTAATTGCTGTTGATCAGGACCTAACTCATATTGTTGTTGTGACGATGTAAAATTAAAATTAAGTGATTGTACATTTTGTTTCGAAGCTACAAAAAGATTGCTACTCGCAATATAGCGCTCATTAGGTTGATTTTGTAAAAGAAGAAAAGGTTTGTTCTTTTCATCAACACTTTGTGGATAAGCAAGCAACTCACTTGAAACCACATCGCCTTGCTGTAAGTCAATAGTTACATCCAAAACGTCTGTTTTAACATGAATTTGTGACGCGTTATTTGTTTGTGTTTCCGTAGTTGGGGTTATTGGTGTTGCGGCAGAAACATTGGATGGAACCATTTGTGGTAACAAAGATGCACCGCTTTGTTCATTGTTGACGGTATTTTCTGTTTGCACTGGCTTAGTAGGATAGTCTATTTGCCAAGCATTCCAAAGTGATAAACTTACCAGCGCAAGCGCCGCATATAAAATAACTCGTCGTATATCCATCAAAAATTCTCATTGTTAGGAAGTACAGGATCATAACCACCTTTAGACCATGGATGGCAGCGTAATACTCTTTTAAGAGCCATCCATAAACCTTTGGTTATGCCGCATTGCATGATAGCACTTTCAGCATATTGTGAACAACTCGGATAATAACGGCAGCTTGGCCTCAACAAGGGGCTAATCAAATATTGATATAATTTAACGGGTAAACAGATTACTTTTCGTAAAGTGAGGTTATTTTTTTCCATGTTTTGCCCAATTTAGCGTTTATATATGCATTTGTTTGTTTTGCAACGCCTTGTCTTGCTAAAAAAACTACATCGACTGCTGGTAATTCTTCATGACGAAAGCTTTCTCTTAACAGCCGTTTGATACGATTCCGATCATGGGCTTTGGCTATCACTTTTTTTGATAACGCAAGCCCTAGTCTTGCATAACCTAGGTTATTCTCTCTATAAAGAATAATGAATTCGGTTGTTACAATTTTTTTCGCTTCTTCAAACACATGATTATAGTCATTTTTCGTGAGTAATCGCTGTGTTTTTTTAAATGCAAACACTTAAGCAGTCAAACGTTTGCGACCTTTAGCACGACGACGCTTGATTACTAATCTACCTGCACGAGTAGCCATACGCTGACGAAAACCGTGATCGCGTTTGCGCTTTAAATTACTGGGTTGAAAGGTGCGTTTCATGATGAACCTGTTAATAAAATTCTAAGGCTCGCAATAATAGAGAACTTTTTTTCTACTGTCAATTTTGCGATTGATTATTTTTTGTTTCTTTATAGATTATCTACTGATAATTTTTCGGTTGCCATTAGTAACATTATTTTTTTATTTAAAAATTTTTTATTGTTATTAGTAACATAAAATTTGTTAATAAGTGTTAAATTTCTATAAAAATCAATTAGTTTTTTATACTTTAATTCTGTTCACAACCTCTTTTTATTCTTGTGATCTATCTGTATGTAATTTTCTGATTTGATTTATGCACAGTGTTATTATCAACTTATACTCGTTTTTTGATCCTATTTATTCATAGATAACTTCACACCATTTTAAAACTTATCGTTACTGTTTCTAGAATGGCCCATACTTTTTTTGTGGATAACTTTCCTTTATAGTAAACCCTGAGTATAATTCACCTGCAGCTGCCCTTAGTGAACTGAAGAAATCTTTTTCTAGCTTCATGTAAATTTTTCATGCTTAATTATCTTGCTGTCCAGGTACTTTCAGTGGCATATTTTTAATACTGTGGATAATTAACGTGAGTTCGATATAGAAGGCATTTGTATGACTTTACTATCGCTAAACGAACGTTATCTCGTAAAATGCGCGGCATTTATACTGGATCCAGTTCTAAATTAAATCAGTTCGGTATAAAAAAACACTATATTTTTATATTGAACTCACGTTAATTGGTTTTAACTATTCTTATTATCATTCTTCTTTGATGAGGAGTTACGTTGTGTCAGCATCTGTTTGGCAAAAGTGTTTAGGTCTATTGCAAGATGAGTATTCTGCTCAACAATTCAATACTTGGTTGCGCCCTTTACAAGCTCATACAGATGAGCAGCGTTTGATTTTATTGGCACCTAATCGATTTGTTGTAGATTGGGTTAAAAAGCATTTTTTTTCTCGAATTGAAGAGTTAATTAATCAGCTTTGTGGTGATGAAATTAAATCGGTTTCTATTGAAATTGGAAGTAAAACTAAAAGTACAGATTCTGATTCAAGTTCTTCTGGAACGTTTCGATCGCAAGTAACAGTCCCTGTCAATTCTACTGTTAAGGCGACACCTAAAAAGGCTGTTGATTATAAGAGCAGCCATTTAAATAAAAAATTCGTTTTTGAAAGTTTTGTGGAGGGGAACTCCAACCAATTGGCTCGTGCTGCGTCAATGCAAGTTGCTGAGCGTCCTGGTGACGCATACAATCCACTATTTATTTATGGTGGTGTGGGCTTAGGAAAAACTCATTTAATGCATGCTATTGGTAATTCCATATTAAAAAATAACCCTGATGCCAAGATATTGTATTTACACTCAGAACGTTTTGTTGCCGATATGGTTAAAGCGATTCAGACGAATTCAATCAATGAGTTTAAACGTTTTTATCGCTCATTAAATGCATTACTTATTGATGATATACAATTTTTTGCGGGTAAAGATCGATCTCAAGAAGAGTTTTTTCATACTTTTAATGCATTACTGGAGGGACAACAACAAATTATTTTAACCAGTGATCGATATCCTAAAGAAATTGAAGGTATGGAAGAGCGGTTGAAATCTCGATTTGGTTGGGGATTAACTGTAGCTGTAGAACCTCCTGAACTAGAAACTCGAGTTGCTATTTTAATCAGTAAAGCGGAACAGTCAAATATTGAATTGCCTTATGAAGTGGCTTTCTTTATCGCGAAACGGATTCGATCCAATGTTAGAGAGCTTGAAGGAGCATTACGTCGAGTTATTGCCAATGCTCATTTTACTGGAAAACCAATTACTATTGAATTTGTACATGAAGCTTTGCGCGATCTTCTCGCATTACAAGATAAATTAGTTACAATTGAGAATATTCAAAAGACTGTTGCTGAGTATTATAAAGTTAAAGTGGCTGATTTGTTATCAAAGCGCCGTAGTCGTTCTATTGCAAGACCTCGACAAATGGCGATGGCTTTAAGTAAAGAGCTTACGAACCATAGTTTGCCTGAGATTGGGGATCATTTTGGTGGTAGAGACCATACAACGGTAATTCATGCATGCAGAAAGGTTAAGGAATTAATTCAAGATGACAGTGATTTTGCTGAAGACTATAAGAATTTAATGCGTATCCTATCTTCTTAATGGATTGAGGGTATGTGAATATTCTCTTAGAGATTTTACTTATTTCTGTGATTAATTAGGAGTTCTATTTTGTTTGAATTTACTCTTAGAAAAGAGGACTTACTTCCCCTGTTACTTACTGTTGCTGGGGCTGTAGATAAAAAGCAATCTTTAGCTATATTGTCTAATTTCTTTCTTAAATTGTCTGATGGTTTATTAAATATTACTGCAACGGATTTAGAAATCGAAATTTCGGCTCAAGTCGCTTGTGAATCCAAACAGAGTTCAGGAAGTATCACTGTTCCAGCGAAAAAGTTCATTGATATTATTCGTTCTCTTGATGATGAAACAAGCCCTGATGTGCTTGTTAATAATGCACTTTTAACCATTAAACAAGGACGTAGTTCTTTTAAGCTTACTACTTTACCTGCAGAGGGTTATCCCCTCAGTGAAGATGAATGCAATGAGGTTGAATTAACTCTTCCGCGTTTGGTTTTATTGAAATTATTGCAGTCAACTCATTTTGCAATGGCTCAACAAGACGTTCGTGTTTTTCTCAATGGTTTGTTTCTTGATTTTGAACCTAATCTTATTTCTGCTGTTGCTACGGATGGACATAGAATGGCTATTTGCCGTTATCCATGTTCTAATTCTAGTGACAAAAAATTATTAGTACCTAAAAAGGGAGTTCAAGAGTTATTACGGATTCTTAATTATATTGATGATGAAGAGATTTTATTAGCGGCAGGAAAGTCTCATTTTAAATTGGTAACTCGGCAGTTTACATTTTTATCAAAACTTATTGAGGCACGTTTTCCACCATATACTAAAGCAATTCCAAGAAATCAAGATAAGCATATTCTTATTGATTGTTCTGTTCTTAAGCGTTCATTATCGCGTATCGTTATTTTAGCACATGAAAAATCAAAGGCTGTTATGCTTCATTTGCAACCAGGGATGCTCACTTTAATTGCTAACAATAATGAACAAGAAGAGGCTGTAGAGTCATTAACTGCTGAAACAGAAGGTGATGAATTAAAAATTGGTTTGAATGCAATTTATTTATTAGATGTTCTTTCTCATTTTGGTGAAGGGCGAATTCGTTTGTCTTTATCAAATACGGACAGTAGTATTTTAATCGAATCATTAGATGATGATCATTATCAATATATTATCATGCCTATGAAAATATGATCCTTACTGAATTAAAGATTCATCACTTACGCAATATTTTATCAGCTCATCTCGAATTAAATTCGAGATTTAATTTTATTCTTGGACCCAATGGAAGTGGAAAAACTTCTGTTCTTGAAGCCTTTTATCTTTTAAGTTGTGGTCATTCATTTCGAACTCGAGAAATTTCACCGATTATTTCGCATGGTCAACCTTCTTTGACTGTATTTGCTAGAGGTATAAATGAAGAAACAATTAGTATTCAAAAGTCTTATTCTGGAGCTACTCAAGTTAAGTTGAACAATCAATTTTGTTCTACTACCAGTCAATTAGCTTATGCATTACCTTGTCAGATTTTTTACTCTGATCTATTTCAAATTATTGATGCAGGTCCTTCTGTAAGAAGAAATTTATTGGACTGGGGATTGTTTCACGTGAAACACGATTACTTTTCTATATGGAAAGAATATAAGCGAGTTCTTAAACAGCGCAATGCTCTATTAAAAGTACATGCACCTTATACTCAATTTATTCCTTGGGATAAGCAATTAAATCAATTAGCTAATCAACTGCATTTATTGAGAGAGGAATATTTTATTCAATGGGAACGTGAATTTACTTTAGTGCTTCTTGAGCTCAGTGAACTTGATTGTAAGTTAAGATATGTTAAAGGATGGGATAAAAAAAATACGGGCAAAAATTTAGAACAGATATTGTTTGAAAACTTTGAAAGCGATAGGCAAAAATTGTATACGCAACATGGAGCACATCAGGCGGATTTTATTGTTGAAATCAGTCATAATAAAGCTAAGTACTTTCTATCAAGAGGTCAACAAAAAATTATTTTAATCTCATTAAAACTGGCTCAAGCAAATCTTGTTGCAGAGAACTGCTTATATTTAATTGATGATCTAGCCGCCGAACTGGATGAGGCTCATCAAATAAAGGTGATGTCCTATTTATTAAAAAGAAACGGACAATATGTAATCACTTCAAATAGTAATTCTAATAGTTTACTGGAGCTCATTTCTAGCGATAACAGTGCAATCTATCAAATCAATAACGGTATATTATAGTGAGTCCTACATAAATAGTATGTCATTTATGTAAGTAATCGAACATTTCCAGCAAGGCACAGCTTAGCATTTATACGGCTTTAATTTAAATAAAATCACGAGATAAGAAATCGCTTCATTTTTTATAGAACAGGGACTAAATAAACTAAAGTAAAATGTTTCACGTGAAACAAAAAGTATAAGGGCTCTTTCCCATCAGAAGAAACAGCATGGCGAGTAAGAATTAAAAGATAGATGATCTACCTTAGTCAAAGTTCCTAAATCACATATAAACACAATGCAAACTATGCTATGATAAGGTATTTAAAATACCATAACAGGGTTAAGAGGACCACTTAATGAGCGTTGATGCCAGTTACGATTCAAATAATATTAAAGTTCTAAAGGGGTTAGATGCAGTAAGGAAAAGACCAGGAATGTATATTGGAGATACTGATGATGGTACTGGTCTACATCATATGGTTTTTGAGGTTGTTGATAACTCGATTGATGAAGCACTGGCAGGATATTGCAAAGAGATTTTTGTTACTATCCATTCTGATGAATCAATTAGTGTTAAAGATGATGGACGTGGTATACCTGTTGATATCCATAAAGAAGAAGGACGTTCTGCTGCTGAAGTGATTATGACTGTCTTGCATGCAGGAGGTAAGTTTGATGATAATTCTTATAAAGTATCTGGTGGCTTACATGGTGTAGGTGTATCAGTAGTCAACGCCTTATCCGAAGAGTTGCATTTGACTGTACGGCGTCATGGCAAAATTTATGAGCAAAGCTATCGAAATGGTGTTCCAGATGCTCCAATGGCCGAAACTGGTGATGCAACAACGACAGGAACGCAAATTTGGTTTAAGCCAAGTGCTGAAACTTTTTCAAATATAGAATTCCACTATGATATTCTAGCGAAACGTCTAAGAGAACTATCTTATCTAAATTCCGGTGTTTGTATCCATTTATTTGATGAGCGCTCGCAAAAACAGGATACTTTTCACTATGAAGGTGGCATAAAAGCTTTTGTCGAGCATCTCAATAAGAATAAAAACGTGATTATGCCAACTGTTTTCTCTATGACCGCTGAAAAAGATAATATTGTTGTTGAGCTTTCAATGCAGTGGAATGATTCATATCAAGAAACGCTTTATTGTTTTACTAACAATATACCTCAGCGTGATGGTGGAACGCATATGGCAGGATTTAGAGCCGCACTGACTCGAACTTTAAATAACTATATTGAAAGTGAAGGATATGCTAAAAAAGCTAAAGTATCGCCAACTGGAGATGATGCACGCGAAGGATTGACAGCAATACTTTCTGTAAAAGTACCTGATCCCAAATTTTCTTCACAAACAAAAGATAAACTAGTTTCTTCTGAAGTAAAATCAGTAGTTGAATCCAGTGTTGCAGAAAAATTTAATGATTTTCTTTTAGAAAATCCATCGAGTGCAAAAGCTATTGTTGGAAAAATTATTGACGCAGCTCGAGCTAGAGAAGCTGCTCGACGTGCTCGGGAAATGACTCGACGTAAAGGCGCATTGGATATTGCAGGATTACCCGGGAAATTAGCTGACTGTCAGGAAAAAGATCCCGCTTTGTCGGAACTCTATTTGGTAGAGGGTGATTCAGCGGGGGGATCAGCGAAACAGGGGCGTGATAGAAAATTCCAGGCTATTTTGCCGCTCAAAGGAAAAATACTCAATGTTGAAAAGGCACGTTTTGATAAGATGCTTTCTTCGCAAGAGGTAGCGACGCTTATTACCGCATTAGGGTGTGGCATAGGGCCAGATGAATATGATCCTGATAAAGTACGATATCATCGAATTATCATTATGACTGATGCTGATGTTGATGGCTCACATATCAGAACATTGTTACTCACTTTTTTCTACAGACAAACACCAGAGTTAATAGAACGAGGGTATATTTATATTGCTCAACCACCATTGTATAAAGTCAAACGGGGAAAACAAGAACAATATGTTAAAGACGATGAAGCTTTGTTTGAATATTTAACACAAAGTGCGTTAGATGCTGCTTCATTCTTTCCAGCAAAAGATGCTCCTCCTATCACCTCCAAAGCTCTTGAAGAATTGGTACATCAGTTCAGGCGTGTTGAAAAAATTATCAAACGTTATAAACGGAGATATCCCACTGACATTTTGAAACGCATTGCTTATTTACCTATGCTTCATAATGAAGATTTCCATCAGCAAGAAAAAATAGCAAACTGGTGCAAACAATTGCACTCTAGCTTACAGCAGTTGGGAAGTAAAACAGAGCAGTATCATGTTGATGTACATTTGCTACCTGATACGAATCAATTTATACCCAGAATCATTGTGACTCAACATGGAGCAAAAAATTATATACCTATGAATGCTGAATTTTTCTATTCTAAAGATTATAAAGAATTAGTTAGTCTTGGTTCCAAGTTAGCAAGCTTGATAGAAGAAGGAGCATACATCAAACGCGGAGATAAAGCACTGCCTGTGGAAAGCTTTGAGCAAGCGTTAGATTGGCTAATGGAAGAAGCTAAAAGGGGACAAACCATCCAGCGGTATAAAGGTCTTGGAGAAATGAACCCTGAACAGCTTTGGGAAACAACAATGGATCCGACAGTACGGCGGATGTTGCAAGTAAGTATTGAGGATGCAGTTGCCGCTGATGCAATATTTACTACGCTTATGGGGGATAATGTTGAGCCTAGAAGAGAGTTTATTGAGTTTAATGCACTTGATGCTGAGAATATCGATGTATGATATTATGTTTGTGTGATCTAAGTTTAACTGATCATGTAAAGTTTCCACAAATGGGTTATTTCTTGTAATTAACGAATTGATTTAAAAATATCAAATCAAATTATTATAATCTAATAAAACATTTCTGGACAAATGATACCACCTATGCCAGGATATAATTCTGTTCGGTTACAGTGATAGTATAAAGGATCACTTAATTGCTTCTGAATTTGATAAGGTCTACCATTGGTCTTTATACAAAACAGAATACGTGGTGGTCTACTATTAGACCATGAAACGATGGTTTTAAATAGATTCAAGCACTTTTCTCCACAAAAAGTAAAAACTCTTGGGTGTGATTTCTATGCTCAAGAGTTCATTACTGTGTACCAAAACTCTTTCTTAAGTTTAAGTTCAATCAAGAACTAATAAAGCTTAATAATGATTTAATGTGATTTAATAAAGAATTCCCTGCTTTTATTTGCTGCATCTAATTATATAACTATATAATCCGCATCTTTTGTTATCTTTGTTATCTTTATACGAGGTTTAATATGCTTTTTGTAATTATTGGTGGTGCATCTGGTTCTGGAAAAACAGGTTTATCCCACCAACTTCTCGCTAAGTTGCAAAAAGATGGGATAAGTGCGCAACTATTAAATATGGATGATTATTACCATGAGATACCTGAAGGAAGGAATCTCGAGGACTATCGAAAAAATACAAATTTTGATACACCAGACATGCTTCATTTGGATTTATTGCAAGAACATATCGCTGAATTGAACCATGGAAAGTCAATTAAAAAACCACTTTTTGATTTCAAGTCAAACCTTAGAAATGGTGAAGAAACAGTTCATCCAACCGATGTGATTATTATGGAAGGTATATTTGCTCAATATTTTTATAAAAAATACGGAGTATCAGAATTGCCAGTAGTCACAGTAAATATTGCTACTGAAAATTATACGGATGTTATTGAGCGACGGATTAAACGTGATATAGAACAACGCGGTCGAATCCGAATTGACAGTATAAAACAGGAAAAAAAATACGTTGGGCCTGGATTCTTAAAATATACCGCTAATAGTGCTACAGGAGCAGATGTTTATATTAACAATGAACATAGAGAAGGAAATGCAGAACAACAATTAATGTTAGATAACGCAGCCAATGAAATTCTTACTGTATTAAATGAAAAACGTCTGGAACTTGAATCAGGTAAGCCTCTGTCGAAAAAGCCCTGCCCAAAGGTCCAAGAAGTGGTTGCTAAAAGTCATTTAAGGGCAGGAACTTTATTTCATCCACGTAAATTTGAAGGGTACTTTAGTGGAGTATTTACTGATTTTAAAGGAAATTATGTTAGAGAATTTAGTGAAGAGGAAATAAAAGAAGCTCAGTTAACTCCCTAATCTGATTTTGAACTATCATAATCTTAATCCGAGCTTCAGGGTTGGGATCTCTGGATCCTGCGGACAATCCCTGAAGAATAGTCACAAAATTTAGGCTTATTGAGAGTTGCAAAGGTAGGGCGCAACTATTTGATTTTTTATGACATTTATATTAAAACTATAGTTTGATGTTTTCTAATTTTAGCCATTCTTAAGGACTAGAAATGCTAAACAAACTCCAAATCTTCCCTTTATTAATCTCAATGACCATTTTTTCCACTGTGTCAGCGGAAACGTACAGAGTACCAGCAACAAAAGACACGGTGACTCTAGGTCTCTTTACTTTGGATAAGCAACCTGTAATTAAAGTTCGTTCTGGAGATTCTGTGTCTTTAGAAACTTGGAACAGTTGTTTGCATGAAATGGTTTTTAATAAAACAACACCTGCTGAACTTGCAAAATTTTATACAAAATATGACATCCAAAAAAGACGTGGTATGCATAGTTTAACCGGTCCTGTTTATATTGAAGACGCTGAGCCAGGAGATGTGTTGGAGATTCGGATATTAGACATAAAATTAAATGATTTTGGATATAATTTTTTAAGTCCTACACAAGGAATTTTATCAGAATTTATCCAACCAAGAATTATGTACTTTAAATATAATAAAGAAAAAACCACCACCGAATTCACAAAGGGTGTATGCTTGCATCTAAAGCCGTTTCCGGGAATTATTGCAGTAGCCCCTCCAAGCGATTGGCCTGATGGCTGGCCTGTAAATTTAGAAGCACATATGGGCCAACCTGTTCCAGGGCAGTTTAATTCTGTTCCGCCAGGTCCTTTTGGAGGCAATTTAGATCAACCAAGCTTACAGGTTGGCTCCATTCTTTATTTGCCAGTTTTTCAAAAAGGTGCTTTAGTCTGGACCGGTGACTCCCATGCGATGCAAAGTAATGGTGAAATTGATGTCACTGCACTTGAAACTTCTTATGAAGGAATCACGCTGCAATTCATTGTAAGGAAAGATCTAAAAGCTGAAGGAGTATTTGACAAAACGAAACGAAATGGCAACAGTTTATTCACTTGGCCAATTGTCGAGAATTCGAAGGAATGGATCGTGATGGGATTGAATGAGGATCTGTTGGAAGCTATGCAGCTTGCTTCTAAGAATGCCATTGAATTTTTAGTGCGCACTCAAGGGTTCTCACCCCAAGAAAGTTATCAATTTTTAAGTATGGTAGGTGATTTCGATATTCCTGAGGCAGTCAATGTTATCAAAAATGTGGCGGTACATATTCCTAAAGAATCAGTCAAAAATCTTGAGAAGACAACTACACTTTCTTCTGCAGGTACGTTTCCTCTAACAACAACGAAGATCGATGAAAATGCAATCTGTGAGCCTCAAGAAGGTAAAATTATTCAATAACCAGTGGGTGAAATAATGAAAAAGATCTTAGTTTATTTATGCTTAAACTTCATGACTTTTGTTGTTTTTGCAGATGGCATTGTACTTGATAATAAAACATATTACCCCGAAAAGGGTAAGTTAGGCAAAATTGCAGTGCAATGGGCGGTTTCAGTTAAGGAAGTACAGAAAGAAAATAAGGGTATTCTTCATGACTCAACATTAAATTCAAATTCTTTAACGATGCTTACTCAAAAAGGGAAAATTCAGTTAACTTCGCCTAAAAACGCACGGTACTTTAGATTAGTAGTATGGTCAAGTGGTAACCATGAACCGGACCTTTTTACAAACTGGGTAGATATTATCTCCAATAAAACCTATGTTGTGAACCAAAATCAACTGGTACATAAGAGGCTTATGGCTGGATCAGGCTGCTAAACAGTTGATCGATATTTAAAAACATTTTGCAATGGACCGTCTTTGCCGAGATTATTGTCTAGGAACGCAAAGAAAATGATAAATCGTATCTTTTTGTTTATTCTAATTGGTACAACTCATAGCGTATGTGCAGAGCCAATCAAGTCTGGATCCAAAAAATCAGCACCTATAAACAATCCAAGAACTACAAGTATCAGTTCCAACCCTGCGGCTATTAATGTACCTACTGGAACAGGCACAATTCAACGTTATATTGAGAAAAAACTTGGCATTGAAAATAATCATGGAATTATGATCCAAGGAGCCTGGATCGGAGATACTAACGATTTATTTTCTGGCGGTATACCTAATGCAAAACGTGTCACTTCAAACAGTGTATTATTGCTTGATTTAACTGTTGAAATGGAACAATTTAATGGATGGAGGGGAGGTTTATTTAGCGCTCAATTTTTACAACAAAATGCACAAAATACTAATGCACAAGCCGGACTTTTTCAAGGATATAACTCGTTACCTGATGTTCCTCCTTTTAATCGTTCGGAACTTTACGCGCTTTGGTATCGACAAGCACTTTTTGATGATAAGTTGTTTGTACGTATTGGAAAAACAATTACCACGCTTGATTTTAATAACGTAATCAAGCCTGTTCCTCTGAGTGCCGGTGAACCTAATATCCCTGCCGTAACCAGTTTGATTTATACCCCAATTTTTATCAATCCCGCTGTAGATGGAGTTATGCCCGGTTATACGAACTCTGCTTATGGATTAACCTTGAATTTTACACCAATGAAGCAATGGTATCTGGCTTATGGTATTTATGATGGTAATTTAGCCAGTGGCAAACAAACCGGTTTGTCTGGGCCAACATTTAATGGAAACTATTTCCAAGTTGCTGAAACAGGTGGGGCCTGGATTTTAGGAAAAAAACATTTGCCTGGAACCTCTGGAATAGGAATATGGCATCAAACAGGACTTATTCGGCAGCATAATCTTATCGAAACAGGAGCAACAGGCGCTTATTTATTCGGATCACAACGTTTATGGTATCGTCATCCTGGATATGATATTAGCGGAATTTCAGCTTTTTACCAATTGAGTATTAATAATTCAAGTGCTTTATCCATGAGCAAATCTATTGGCGCAGGTTTAACGGCATTTGGAATGATTGCCAATCGAGAAGCTGATTCAATAGGATTTGGTTTTTCTTTAGCATGGCTGAACCAACGCAGTACTAATCGGCCGACCGAATTGATGTATCAAATTTACTATCAGGCAAAACTAATCACTAATATTTATGTAGAACCAGCTCTTTCTTATATCCCTACTCCAGGACAAAGTGCAAGCTTACCTTCTGCATTTGCAGGTACACTAAGAGCGATTGTTCTAGCTTGAGTTTTTTCTTTATAGATTAAAAAAGCTAAGGTTATTTGTTTTTCAAAAACTTTATTTTGTGGCTTCAGGGTATTAAGCTCATTTATTTCTGTTGAATTAATAATTATCTTTTAGCGGGTATATGTCTTCTTGAATATTTTCATCATTATTTTCGTAACTGTGCTTTTATGACAGTACTTATTATTATCTTTATGGTCTAGAATTGTGCTTTTGGATGACATGTTCTATATGTTGAAACCTTTAGCTAATTATGAGACGTTTAATATAAATTCGTTGAATGAATCGATCTTGAATCGCAGCAACAGTTTACTTTCTGCTATTGCACAAAAATTTCCTATTCATTTTGATACAAAACAATTCGATCTTTATCCTTTTTGTAATGAGATGGGTTATAGAAATGTCATGAGAAAATTAAAGCGGATTCAAACACAAAATACTCAGCAGATAAAAGTGGCTTTGTTATTTGGTGAATCAAACTTTATTTCGATGTTACCGGCATTAACAGGCGTGGCCGATTTGATTTTGTTGGCAGATATAGAACCAAGTCAGCATAAGCATCTGAAGTTTATGTTAAATTGTTTAAAGCAGTCAGATTCGCCAGCACAATTTATAGATAGGTATGCACAAAGTAACAATCCATTATATCGAGGCCAGTGGCAAGATAAGTCATCAGATTTTCAGTTAATAAATATGTCGAAAGATAATTTGAAACGGGTATTTAATAATGCAAACTATCCGGCACAATCTCTCTTAAATTATCACTTTTTACACAGCGTCAAAAATTTTTTAAAATGCAAAAGGGCTCTGCAAGAGCTTTCGATCTTACAAATTGAGCTTGATTTGGGAGATCCATTCGCATGTAATAAATTGGCTGAATTGCTCAGACAATATAATGCCTGTTTAACTTTATGTAATTTTACTAATATTCATCACTATGTAAAAAATATAGCGTTATTTGATTCAATCCCTAAGTTGCTAAATCACAATAATGATTGTTTAATTATGTATTCAACAGGGCCTGCGGCTGATTTAAAAACAAATCTTTACATAGGCATCGGCAATTATTTTTCCTATATTTTTAACCAGGAAAAAAATCCTCCTGCCAAAAAATACATAACATCTCTGGATACAGAACACTCATCCCTGTTTATTTTTAAAGATAAAAAAATAAAGGATAAGAAAATTCCTTTTACAAAATTTAGTTTGTACGAGTTAACTGGATACGAAATATCGGATGATAATTACCGTGATTATTTTTTCTCTCATCCTAATCACCATATGTTTGAGCATCTATATACTACGTTTTTAACTGAAAAAAAACATGCTAATTATGTTCCTGAAATCATGATGGCTTATAATCTTCACAAATTAGATACAAATAATAATCTAGAGGTAGAAACAAAAGATAACGCGGAGATAAAATCTTCAGGTAAAAATAGAACAGGATATTTTTCCTCATTTTTTCGATTTTTTTCTTCGACGAATCGGCCCGAACATCAATATCCTCTCATAAATCAAACCTATAAAATAGGTCAAAATTGAGGCTTATAGGATACCCGATCCTGTCGTTTTTTTGCCTTCAAGATTTTGTTATTTTCGTGAAAGAGCAAATCCATTTATTTATTACTCCTTGTATCTTTCAAACAGAGATAAATTTGCTTGCATTTTCTGAGTTTTATTGGTGATAGATAAGATTATTTAATAGGCGTTCCCTGATGAAAAATCATACGCCATCGGTTATCTCTTAAACGCCAAATAGATGATCTGGTAGCGTATTTAGTTTCAGAAATAGGTGTATCTTTAATGGAACTAATATAGATTAGTAAAATCATGTCTTCAGAAAGCTGATGTGCTTTGAAAGAAGAACCTGTCCGTTCAGATTGATCGTTGCTTTTAAGCCAGTCTACTACCGCTGTTTTATTGTACTCAGTTGCGCTACTTCCGATTTCAATAAACTCGTCATCAATTAGATCGACCAAAATTGATAAAGAGTCCGTTTTGTCTAAGAGTTTTTTTTCTTGTTGAATAATTTTATTAATTATTGAATCTTCCATATTTAATTCAGATAGTTAGACGACGTAGTCCTTGATACTAGCATAGTAGTTTTTCTAGGATAAGTTATTTCTAATAAACAGAAGTTTCTCTCATTAGGGGGCGTTTCTTCAGGTATTAATCAGGCTGATTTTTAGACTTTTAAAAATATTTATTTGACCCAATTGCCCACCTAACAACCGAAGATATACTGGCGAATTGGAGAATATATAAGCAATAAAATTACTTTATCAGTTTGGGGTGATGGGGTAGTGGATCAACTTGCTAATTATATTTCAAAGAATCACCGCATTGAATTAAGTGTTTTCTAATTCACCACCCTATTTAATCATTATTAAATGCTACATGCTATAATAATATCAGTGTGCTCACAGGGAGAAAGTCGTGATGTTAAAATACTATCAGGCTTGGCAGAAATTATTGTTTATTATGCTTTCTTTAGTGATCACGACATCTGTTTTTGCGATGAATTTTCCTAATAAGCCAGCGAGTGATAGCTTCATCGTTGATGAGGCAAATCTTATTGATCCCACTACAACAAAACAAATTAATGAGCTGATTTTTCAGGTATGGAATGAACAACGCATTCCAATTTATGTAGTGACCATTCCTTCTCTTGCTAACTATGAGGCTTCAGGGGTGAGCATCGAACAATATGCATCAGAATTATTTAATAACTGGGGTATTGGTTCACCAGATCGTAACTACGGTATTTTATTGTTGGTTTCAAAAGGCGATCGAAAAGCGCGTATTGAATTAGGGAAAGCCTATGATCATCGTTACGATAATGAAGCAAGAGACATTATGCAAAATCTGATTATTCCTAATTTTAAAAATAATGATTATGCTTTAGGTATTTCAGAAGGTGTGCGTGGGTTAGCTGCCCTCGTTAGAGGTCAAAGCATTCCCTTACCAAAACAACCTTGGTGGGCTTGGCCGTTAATGATTGGCAGTGTCATTTTAATTACTGCTGTTATTGTTTCATTATTTAAAAATGGTCGAAGGGGATGGGGATGGGCCTTAATCATCATATTGGCTACGTTCATAGGCTATCTGTTGTGGGCTGCTGCTAAAGCAGGTGGGAGCGGCGGTGGGTTTGGTGGAGGATCTTCAGGCGGTGGTGGTTCAACAGGATCTTGGTGATGATAGGTTCATAATAATTAAGGAGTAAGAGATGAAAAAGGCCAGTCATTCATTAACTGCCGAGCAAATTCAAGAATTAGAAGCGGCAATTACTAATGCTGAACACAACACCAGTGGTGAAATTGTTCCTGTGATTGCTACTTGTTCTGCTAATTATCACCATGCAAATATGATGGTAGGGTTTGTTTTTTCTTTAATTGCTTTTGCCGCATTATGGTGTATGACCGAAATGAAGCCTGGCTCTACGTGGAGTGACGATCATATTCTCTCAGTTGGTTTACCCATTTTTTTATTTACAGAAATGGCTTCTTTTATTTTAGGATTGTTTTTTGCGGAACTAATTCCCCATTTGAAATTATTTTTTATTTCGCAAAAAGAAATGCAGCAGGAGGTAACCCGTGCTGCACATCAAGCGTTCTTTAATTTACACGTTGCAAAAACACCCACGAGTACCGGTGTGGTGATCTATATATCTCTATTTGAACACATTGTTTGTGTACAAGGAGATACCGCCATCAGTGAAAAATTATCACAAGAAGATTGGCAACATATCAAAAATTTGGTGATTCATGACATTAAGAAAAATCAATTAGCGTACGGATTGAAAAAAGCAATTTTAGAAATGGGAGCATTGCTAGCAAAACATTTTCCTGCTACTTCTAATAATTCCAATGAATTACATAACAAAGTTTATTTGTTGGACTAAAATAATGTTTATTCAAAAGTTACAGTAGTTGTCGCTATCATCGAGCTATAAAGGTACTAAAAAAGCATATATTGAATGAATTCCGTGAGCCTATGGATATCAAAGAAAGTTTATCCCTCTAACCATTTTTCAATGAACAACCAATTCGCACAATTAGTGTGCTAAAGAATTCTGCATTCGTGAATGGAATAAAAACATAATGATGAATTAATATTAGAGAGTTATGATGTAATTATGCACAAATTAGTCATAAATTTGACTATATTGGTGTAAATAAACTTATGAAGATTAAGTTGAGGAGAAAAAAGTGAAGCAGAGTAAAGTAAGTTATAAAAATTGGTTTGTTAGCATTGCTTGCATGGGCGTATTGGCTTTAGTAAGTCAAAGTGCAGCTGCAGGTGGTGATATGAGCGTGGGAGGTATGGCATCACAAATTACATCATCATTTACAAATCTGACCAAACTAATAACCGCAGGTTCCTATTTGGCAGGGTTGGCGTTTTCTATTGGTGCAATTATGAAATTTAAACAGCATAAAGATAACCCCACCCAAATTCCTATAGGAACTCCAATTGCGTTAGTTTTTATCGCTGCGGCTTTATTGTTTCTGCCTTCCGTTTTAGGAGTTACTGGCACAACAATGTTCGGTTCAAGTGGTGGTCAAACTGCTGGTCCTAATGGTACGGTCTATGGTTCGAGTACCTAATTAACGTGAGTTCGACAGAACTATTTGTTTCATTCAATCGGATAGCCCTTCACCAAATCAAAGTGAAGGGCGTAGTGCTTTGTTACGGAGAATAAGATATATTAAGCGGTGCTGCATCCTTGCAGCGAAGCACATCCTATGTGCTGGTCCCTTAGTTGACATCCTGTCAGACAAATCCGTGTCATCCCTATGAAATACAGTATAGCCTTTTCACTGCTGTTGTCATTGCGTGAATAGAGCAACAGAATGTAAGAAATATCTCAAAGAGTAGAAGACATTGTCTTAGGTTGTTGTTGCGTTATACAGTGAATTCCACCGCCTCCCGCAAATACATCCAACGCATCAATTTGAGTAATCTGATAATTAGGGAATAGCTGAGTGAACAACTCATATGCTGCTTTATCCTGCTTTTCATATCCAAATGCAGGCATCACTATTCCTTTATTTGCTAAATAAAAATTAATATAGGATAAAGTGAGTCGTTCGCCGTTAAGATAAGTAGCGGGTGGTTGTTCTACCGTATAGACTTCAAGCTTGCGCCCTTTTGCATCGGTTGTGGTTTTAAGAATTTCAAAATTCTCATGTAAATTTACATAATTAGGATCTTCTTTATCCTGTGTCATAAGACATAACACTTTGCCCGGCGCAATAAAACAAGCGATCTCATCAATATGGCCGTCTGTTTCATCACCCAGTAACCCTTTATTGAGCCATATGATTTTTTGTCCTCCAAGAAAATCATACAGATAATTTTCAATTTGTTGTTGGCTCAATTGTGGATTACGATTTTCATTAAGTAAACATTCACGAGAAGTCAGAATAGTTCCCTCTCCATCGACATGAAAAGATCCACCTTCCATAACCAAAGGGGCACGAAAAGACAAAGCATGAGTTTGCCTTATAATTGTGGACGCAATTTGATTATCGAGTGCGCAATCCTGATAATTTCCTCCCCATGCATTATGAATCCAATCTACCCCCGCTAAGTGATGCTCTGGATGTAACAAAAAGGTGGGACCCGTGTCCCTAGTCCAGGAGTCATTGATAGGAAGAGAAAATAAATTAATACTATCCCCGCATAAGTCTTTAGCGGATTCTTCATCTCCTGGATTAACAAGCATAGTAACGGGTTCATATTGTGCTATGGCTTGCGCAACGCGTGCATAAGCTATGCGTGCTTTTTGTAACCCTATTTTAGACCAGGTTTCAAGGTGACAAGGCCAAGCCATCCAGCATCGTTCATGTGGATACCATTCAGCGGGCATAAAAAAGCCACTTTGTTTTGGTGTCATCTTATCTTCTCCGAATGTTTTCATCTAAATAAGTTAATTGAGAAAAAATACTTCTTAATTCATTTAAATAGAGTAGCGTTTTTTCTTTGGATAATTCTGCATGAATGAGTTGTTTCTCATAGGATTGAACCAATTTTTTAGTATCAAAATGAGCAAGATTAAGTACATTAGTTACTGTATCGCCACTGACTAAATCATTCAGTTCAAATTGCCCATCATCAAAGAGTTTGACATCCAAGGAATTGGTGTCACCAAATAAATTATGCAGATTGCCTAATATCTCCTGATAAGCGCCTACAAGAAAGAAACCTAAGGAATAAGGATTACTAGTGTCATAAAGAGGAAGCATTAAAGTGGAATTCACACAAGAGCTTCCTAAGTACTCTTTAATAGTACCGTCTGAATCACAGGTTAAATCTTGTAATACGCTGTGCATAGATGGGGTTTTTGTAAGCTGAGAAATAGGCGCTATAGGAAAAATTTGTCCTATAGCCCAGGCATCTGGAATGGATTGGAAAAATGAAATATTGCAGAAAACTTTAACTGCCATATCTTCATTGATTTTTGCTAATAAAGCCTCTTCTGTAGGAATTTCTAGATTAAGTCGCTCTTTGAGTTCCATGCAAATATTTGTATAGAATGCCTCAACTTTAGCTTTCTCTTGCAAACTAATTACTCCATGTTTAAACAAAGAATGAGCTTCATTTAAGGAGTGTTCTGCATAATTGTAGATTTCTATAGGTGAGCTATCGGTAATTGATTGATACGTATCATAAATATCGCGAATCACATGTGAGTCCTCACTCGTAATCTCCGGAAGAGTAGGCATCTTATGGATCATTTCTATATCGCTAATATCGGCAATTAAGACAGCATGATGCGCTGTTAGCGCTCGACCTGATTCAGAAATAATATTAGGCTCAGGAACATTGTATTCCTGGCATAAATATTGAATCGCTAAAAGAATGTGAGTGGCATATTCATGTAAACTGTAGTTCATCGAACAGCCATGATTAGAGTGCGTTCCTTCATAATCCACGCTGAGCCCACCACCCACATCAATAGTGTCTATTGGTGCATTCAATTGGCGTAATTCGACATAGTAGCGGGAAACTTCTTGCATGCAATGACGAATATCATGAATATTGGCGATTTGTGAACCCAGATGACAATGCATGAGCTGAAGACAGTCAAGCATATCATGGGTTTTTAATTGATTGATTAACTCAAGAACTTGTTTTGCATTGAGGCCAAACTTCGATTTGACCCCGCCCGTATGTTCCCATTTTCCTGCGCTTTTACTGATTAAGCGAATACGAACGCCAAGAGTTGGTTTTATTTTTAGGCGGGCAGATTCTTTTAAAATAATAGCAAGCTCAGAGATTTTTTCGACAACGATAAAGACTTTATGCCCCATTTGTTGGGCAATTAATGCAGTGCGTATGTAATAGCTGTCCTTATAGCCGTTACAGACTATCGTGCTGTGCTGATGATTACTGAGCATACCAATGACTGCCATGAGTTCAGGTTTTGAACCCGCCTCTAGACCTATAGTGTGACGGGGTGATTTTAATAGTTCCCTAACCACGCTTTGTTCTTGGTTTACTTTAATGGGATAAACAAGCTTATAATTCCCAGTATATTCATTTTCCTCTTTAGCCTGGGCAAAAGCTTCATAAATACGATGTACCCGATCATGTAAAATATCTGGACTACGAATAAGTAAGGGTAAGTGCAATCCTGCTCTGCTTGCTTCATTGACGATAGCTTGCAGTTCAACACCAGGTTTGCCTGGAGACTTACTAATTTCTATGTTTCCTTTGGCGTTAATACTGAAGTACCCCTCACCCCAGTTTTTAATATTATACAAATTTTCTTCAGATGGTGCGCTGATTTTCATAATGTCGATATTCCAAAGGGGTTAACGTGCTTTTACTAGTTCGTGATAGGTTTCAGGCTCGCGTTGTTGTCCAAAAGGAAATAATCTTCCCCACAATGCGCGTTGGCTAAAATCTAACTCGACGACTAATACCGCTGGTTTGTTACGTGGTGCTTGCGCCAAAATTTCACCCATAGGTGTACTAATAAAGCTGCTTCCATAAAATTCCAATCCATCTTCACAGCCAATTCGATTTGCTGCAATGATAAATGTATTACTCATAATTCCTTGAGCAACCATTACTTTTTGCCACATAGGTTGAGTATCGACATCTGGAGCGGTAGGTTCACCTCCGATCGCAGTGGGATAAACTAAAATTTCTGCTCCTTTTAAACCGTAAATTCGGGATAGCTCTGGGAACCATTGATCATAACACGTCGGTAACCCCCATTGATGGCCTGCGAGGTGATGTAAGGGATAATCCGAGTCTCCGGGTTTAAAGTAAAAGTTTTCATGGTATTTTTCCCCACTGGGAATATGCTGTTTTCGAGTTATTCCTAAAAGATCACCTTTATTGTCATAAGCTACAGCGGTATTGAAACCTGCTTTTTCAAAGAGAGAGGCGGTAATGCATATATTGTTTGCCTTCGCTAGTTTACTGACAAATTGCGCAGTAGGGCCGGTATGAATATCTTCCATAAATGGAGTTGGATCTACGTCTGGGCGAGTGCAAAAATAAGGACTTAAGGTAAGTTCTTGTAAACAAACAACGTTGGCTCCTCGTTGTGCTGCAGTAAGAATTCCGGCAGCCAGTTTGTCTTGATGCTCTTTGGGGTTTTCGTGCCATTTTTCTTGCACTAATGCAACTGTGAGTTTTTCGTGTGTCATTAAGTTACCTCTATAATTAAGGATCAAAGAAAAGAGCCCTTACTTTATTGTAAGGGCGATTGAGTTTTAAATTAGCAACTGAAAGAAGATTTTTCATGTTCTTCCTCAGATTTTTTATCATCTGTTTCATTACTCACCTTAGGCGTTTCATTAAAGAATTTTGGACTTACAGACGATCTTCGTGAATGGTGAAACATATGATGTGGCTTTGTGTCTTGAAATGAAACCTTCTTTTGTTCTACTTTTGGTCCCATTGCTTCGGCAATGAGTTTAAAGGGATTGGCTTCATCAAATACTTCAGTGTGAAGTAATTCCAATTGGTGTCTAATATTGACTTTACTATCAACAGATTTTAGTTTTTTACCAATTTGTTCTTCTTGTCCTTTTAATAAAGTTTGAAATATGCCTGGGAACATATTGTAAGCATCTTTATTAAAATCGCGACTTTCAAAAAACTGTTCTGGATTTTCTCCTAATAATATATCGATATTGTGACGTATGGCAAAAGCCGCTTTTGATTTTGTGGCAAAAGTACTGTGGGGGAAAGTAATCTCTATATTTCGAGCGAGTTTGCTGCGCGATCCTTCTGGTGTACAAAGCGCTAACCGTTCTGCAATTGCTTGTTCATTGCCTTTTAATACTTCTTTGGCGAGCTCGCTAAAATTATTAAAAATATCGGGGTTAAACTCTTCTAAAAATAAGGCCTGAGGTCTTTTATTTCTAGGATCGAGTAAAGTAAAAATCCTGTGCTTTACTTGATAAGCGTCAAACAGTACCGCATGAAACCCGTCGGCTTCAAAAATTCTCAATGCATCAATGTATCGGCCATATTGTTTAAATTTTGAATCAGGACAGGCTGCAATGATTTTTGTAGCAAGCGTCTTTTGTTCTTTTTCGCTTAACTGATTGAGTACTTTTGCATGTTCAGCTAATGCATCACCGTTGCTAAGTTGCTCATAGGGATTTTCTAGCTCAATGATTTCTTCATAAGTAAATGGCATTTAATCCTCCTTAAATTTAAAGATGGGAAAGGGGTACTAAACAACAATACAAAGGAGTCACCCCCGTACAAATCATTCGTATCATCTCCTTTGTCCTTTTCGGTGAACACCACCGAAATTTATTTTACTGCCATGATTTTTTAGAAAACTGTTCTGCATGTATTTTTTCTTTAGGCTTCAAGGTTAAATTGCAAATAGTAACGGATTAAAATTGAACTGTCATGAAATTAATCTAAAGTTTTACGAAAAAATGTCGAATTACTGATCAGATGCATGTTTTGCCTTTAATAAATACAATAACAATAAGGAGTGGGCAATGTCTAAAAATCATTTATTACAAGATCCTTTTTTAAATGAATTACGTAAAGAAAAGGTGCCTGTATCCATTTTTTTGGTAAATGGAATTAAGTTGCATGGAATCGTGGATTCTTTCGATCAGTATGTAGTGATGTTAAAGAATTCGATTACTCAAATGGTTTATAAGCACGCGATTTCTACGGTAGTTCCTTCACGTGCAATAAAAATGCTTGCAGACGATGAAGCTGGTGGAACTGAAGGAACGATCGCTGACTAGAAAAATAGTTCATTTATAGGTTGAATTTTGCTTGTATCTTTAGTTGTTAGACTCAGAAATTTTATTCTGAGTCTAACATGTGTTACAGAGCATATTAGGAGATCAAGGTTATTCAAGCATCTATTCCTGAAAATGGGCAAAGGAGTTGTATTGATCCATTCCAATATGGAATTTTATAGTCCAATAAATCATTATCAAATCCTAATGATTTAGTAATTTATCATGTAAAATTGCTCGGCACATTTATATGTATAAATTCTTTTCAAAAGTATCAGAAGTTCGTTAATACTCAATTTACATCAACACAATAAGGCTTAATTTTTTTATTCTGAGCTATCAAGAAAAAATGATAATTGATATGATAAATTAATAAAGACGTAGACAGCTCGCCCGGATTTATTGAGAATTAGGCATTAGAGTGATGCTTGTCATTTAAATTAAGGAGCAGTGGTTAGTGTTTGAACGTCCTCAAGGTGGTGAGCGAGCCGTGTTGGTACAATTAGCGTTACCAGGAATTGATGCAGGTAAAGCATTGCAAGAATTTGAAGAATTAGCACTTTCAGCCAATGCCGAAGTCTTAGATTGTGTTTTAGGTACTCGTGCAACCCCTGATGCTAAGTATTATATTGGTCAAGGCAAGGCTGAGGAAATTGCCCAAAAGGTTAAGGCTTATGATGCAGAATTGGTTCTTGTTAATCATGAATTATCTCCATCACAAGAAAGAAATTTAGAGCGCTTGTTGGGATGTCGGGTAGTTGATAGAAGTGGACTAATTCTCGATATTTTTGCACAACGGGCTCGAACTTTTGAAGGAAAGTTGCAAGTGGAGCTTGCTCAATTGCAACATTTATCAACCCGCTTGATTCGCGGATGGACCCATTTAGAACGACAAAAAGGAGGGATTGGACTCCGCGGACCAGGTGAAACGCAGTTGGAAACAGACCGTCGTTTATTGCGAGAACGCATTAAATACATTAATAAACGGTTGGAAAAAGTGCGAAGTAGCCGCGATCAAAATCGCCAGTCAAGACGAAAGGCCTCTTTACGTACGGTATCTTTGGTGGGTTATACCAATGCAGGTAAATCAACTTTATTTAATGCATTAACTGGAGAAAGTATTTATGTAGCGGATCAATTATTTGCTACTTTAGACCCAACTATGCGCCAACTTAATTTACCTGGATCTTCCTCAGTGATTTTGACGGATACAGTTGGATTTATTCGTGATTTACCCCATCAATTAGTGGAAGCATTTCGTGCTACTTTGGAGGAAACGCAACAAGCTGATTTATTACTCCATGTCATTGATATTTCTGATCCTCATTGGCGAGATACCGTTTTTTCAGTTCAGCAAGTTTTGGATGAGTTAGATGTTCATGATGTTCCAATAATCCAGGTATTCAACAAAATTGATTTAAAAGAAGGATACGAGCCTAAAGTTGATTATCAAGAAGAAAAATGTAAAGTTTGGATCTCTGCTGCATCAAATTTGGGATTGGATTTATTAAAAGAGGCAATTAGTACTCAATTACATGGTGAAATTTCTACTGAAGAAGTAGTACTTAAAGCGACCCAAGCAAAGTTACGGGCACAATTATACCAATTAGGTTCTGTTTTAAGCGAATCAATTAATGATGAGGGTGATTGGCTATTAAAAATTCGTATTACAAAGGCGCAAAAACAACGCCTGTTTGCCAATGAAAGCCCATAGTATGCTCTAGTTGATAAGTTTTGCATAGATGATGGAGCCACCAATTTTCCTTTGGCAAATATTATCGAGCAAACAACTATAACCATAATGCATCTTGTTAAAAAGCTCTTCTCCGAATTGTTTAATATAGCCCTCTCTTTTTTTATCAAACTCCGTTATAAAATGTTCGTACCATTTTTTTAATTTATCTGAGATATCCACCTGTTTCTTCATACACCATCCAGAAGTTTTTAATTTCGTTTCAATAGAAGAATCAATGGGGTAAAAATGAGGAGAGTTCTTTGACCAAACAAATGGATCATCGAGTGGATAATCGACGAATTGACGATAATCAAAAATAATTAAATTACAATCTCTTGCAGCAACATGAGACAAAGATGATAAACTTTCTTCCTGTTTCGAAAAACAGAAAAAGGAGCAAAATAAATAAATAATTTGAAATTTTTTATCTTGAAAAAAATTATGAGATTGTGATGCATCGCATTTAAAAAAGGAACTCTCTGGATAATGTTTTCTAGCATAATCCAATACTTCTTGATCAATATCGATCCCTGTGACTTTTCCCCATCCATTTTGTTGGATATAAGAAGCTGTTCCACCTAATCCACATCCTACATCAAGTAATAATTGCTTTGGGTTCTTAATGATTGGATTCATAGTATAGTGTATCGCTTCGATTTCTCCTGGATGAGAAAAATCGCCTCCTCTTAAATAAGCTTGAGCTAATTTTGATATACTCACACATTATCTCCTTATTTCTTAGTGTCCTCAATGCCTCTGAAAGAAGCGAACAATTTAATCGAATCTAAATTGTTCTAGGCTTATTGTAATCCATTTTCTTTCATTCAAGTATCGCTTACAAATTTTGACATGTAATTTCGAATGGAATCAGGAAAAATTACCAAGCATTTTTGATCTTTTTTTAAATGTTTAGCTGCTTTTAAAGCGGCCCACATTACAGCGCTCTAAAATAATTTGTTTCTCATAACTTATTTTAGCCGGCATGGTCACAATAACTTTATAACCCATTACAATACCTGCTAGAGCTATGCCAATACCTGTATTGCCAGAACTAGGTTCAATTAAAGTATCACCTGGCTTAATTTCTCCCCTAGCTTGAGCATGTTTGACCATCTCATATCCAACTCGATCTTTGAATGAACCTCCAGGGTTTAAAAATTCACATTTTGCATAGAGATCACAACACAGTCTTGAGCTAAGACGATTAATTTTTACAATGGGGGTCCGTCCAATTGCTCCTAGAATATTTGGATATATCCTAGGTGTCCTTTTTAGAAATTAAGAGGTATGGATATTTGTAAGTATATACTCAACGCCAATAAGTTTTTGGCCCACTCTGAGCAATAGAGGAAGTCATCTATAAACTGAGTATGAACGAAGTGTTGGATATGTCCCCTATAGGGTATATCCTTCAATTTATATGATTAATATTCGACTTTCTGTGTTTATTTTAACGTGAGTTCGATATAAAAAATAAATGCAATTTTTTATATCGAACTGATTTTATTTAGAATTTAATCCCATAACATTGCTTATCTCACCGCTTTGTTCCATGTGATCGGTTTCTGTTTTTATTAATTTCAGTTGCTCTTTAAAGTCCGGTACTTTAGTGCTTATTGAGTCATCAGGAATATTAAAAACAGGTTCTTTATTTATGGTGGTGCAAATCCTATTAATGAATTCTTTAAATCCAGTGCTAATAGAGGTCATTTGTGATTCTAATGCACTTATTTCGGGGAGTGATTCTTCGTTAGCGGCAGGTTTAATCAAGCCAATATTACCCAGTTTGGGGATAATTGCTGGTGGTTTTGATTGATCAAGTCCAAAGTTTTGTAGTTCTTCTAATAAATTAGAAGCATATCTCTTTTCATTTTTAAGTATAGGGATCTCTTGTGTTGTTAAGCTTCTTTGTTCATTCAATTGCGTTTTGCAGGATAGGGCTGTTTGCAGCATAATGCTTAAAAATAGTTTCTCATTTTTATCTTCAGTTCCAGCGATTTTCATTTTTGTGAGCACAATTAAGTTTTTTAACTCATCTGGATGGATATCCTTTTCTATAACAAAACTAAGCGTTTCACCTTGAGCCTCTTCTTGGAGTCGGTTAATCCGTTGTAATTGGAGCTCTAGTTTATTGTGAGCCTTTTGCCTAAGACTTAATTCTTTTTTATTTTGCTTTAGCTCTTCTTCATAACGAGACTCTTCTATTTTTCCACTTTTGAAGAGTCTCTTTAAACCAATATTAATATCATAATTGGTATCGACGATGATCTGAGTATTGAGTGTCATTATTCTTTGAAGATTATCCATTTTTGGTTTAACGACATTAATGACATCTTCTGGAGACATAGTAGCTAAGTAAGGCATTTTAAACTCCTTGTATGTTTTGGGTTTTTATTTTTTCATCGGAGCTCTTCATTGGCTTAAGGATTTGTCATTTTAGCGACAGCGGAAATCCATTTCTATTGGAGCATTGTGCCTACATCAAAATGGGTCACCGTTTTCGCAAGGACGACGACAAGCTCTTTAAGTCAAAAGTAGTGAGCCTGACGAGGGACAAAAGCTTGTTCAGCAATGGATTAAGTTTTTTCTATCGCTGAGTCTAAAGTTTTTATATCTTGCCCACCATACAGTGTATTAACGAGCTTGCCTTCTGGATTGATGATAAAAGTGACAGGAACGCCGATAATGTCTCCTAAACCTAATGCGAATGCAGGATTAAATGCTAGCGAAGGATAGAGGATATTGAATTTTTTGATGAGCTTTTTTTGTTTATGTAAGGGTAATTCGTCATAATTTACGGCAAATAATGCAACAGGATCTTTTTCATGTTTGTGATAAAAGCGATTGAGTTCAGGAATTTCATCAATACACGTTTTACACCAGCCTGCCCAGTAATTAATAAGAACCCATTTCCCTTTTAAAGATGAAAATGAAATGGTGTTCCCTTGAATGTCTTTAAGCTGCACATCTGCTTGGCATATTGATGATACGGCCATTAAAATTAAAACAGCAAAAAAAGATTTTATTTTTGTATTCATAGCTAACTCATGTGTGCAAAAGATAGGGTAACAATAAAAAATATATTTTTTTGCACTATATCAGAGAAATGCTATGATGGCTGCAATTTAAAAAAAATAGAAATCTCTCATGGCAAAACTCTATTTTTATTTTGCAGCGATGAATGCAGGAAAAAGTACGGTACTTTTGCAATCCAGTTATAACTACCGAGAACGAGGCATGCAAACCTTGTTATTTACGCCTGCTATAGATAATCGTTATCAACAAGGAGTAGTGCATTCTCGTATTGGATTGTCTGAAGAGGCTTTAATTTTTAATGCAAACGATGATCTGTACCAGAAATTGGTTAAACAATGCCAAAAATATGCGTGTATTTTGGTTGATGAAGCACAGTTTTTAACAAGAGCTCAAGTACATCAATTAACAGAAATTACTGATCAATTGGAAATCCCCGTTCTTGCTTATGGCTTACGTACCGATTTTCGTGGTGAATTATTTGAAGGCAGCCAGTATCTCTTAGCATGGGCTGACGAACTTGTTGAGCTTAAAACGATCTGTCATTGCGGTCGCAAGGCAACGATGATCTTACGATTAAGTGCACAAGGACAGGTTATTACCGAAGGCGATCAGGTCGTGATTGGGGGTAATGATATGTATTCATCGACATGTCGTAAGCATTTTAAAAAACGAGATCCAGGCATTACTAGTAGTATTGTCTATACTAAAAATGATATAGGCATAGATTGTTGAAGCTGTGAAGGCTTTTAATCTACGTACATTGTAGAACATCGTGAATTTTATTCTTGATGTAGTATAGATAAGGTATTATGAGATGAAACGCGAAAAACTTATTGAATTTTTAGTGCACCAATTTGCAGAAAATATAAAAAATGCTCCCGATCAAACTTTAAAGGACATTAAGTCTGGTAAGTTGGTGATTAGTTTAACACCTTCATTCGATAAAGAGTCAGGTGGGAGACTGAGTTACAGTAGCGAACGGCTTATAAAAATTTAGATTTGATCCGACACTCGCAGTTAAATAAATGAACGTTCGTTTGGCTTCTTCAGCATTATTCAATGGTATAGGCTATACTAAAACTGATATAGGTATAGATTGTTGAAGCTGCGAAGGCTTTTAATCTATTAGTTGTCCGTTGTAGAACATCATGAATTTATTCTTGATGCAGTATAGATAAGGTATGATGAGATGAAACGTGAAAAGCTTATTGAATTTTTAGTGCACCAATTTGCAGAAAATATAAAAAATGCCCCCGATCAAACTTTAAAGGACATTAAGTCTGGTAAATTGGTGATTAGTTTAACACCTTCATTAGATAAAGAGTCTGGAGGTAGAATTGCTGCTTACAGTAAAACACGGCTCTTGTAGCAGGTTTTAACTCCTAAACTCCGTAATTTTTAAAATTTTAATAGGGCGCTTAGGTTCTGCGCCCTTAGAGGATTAAGTAAATAACGACAAAAAGTTGACTTCAAGGATCAAAAGGATAGTGTGAGATTAAATTCTCGCTCCTCTAGTGTTTCATTATCCTTTCTTGTTTCCTCAACTTCTTGAATAGGTTGATTTGAATTTGCTTCTTGCTCTTGAGATTGCATCGTTTTTAGTGTTGGTTTTGGGGTAGGTGGCATTAACTGAAACATTTTTTGAGTGCTCTCAATAGGTTCAATGACTTTTTGCTCTGATTTGGGCAATGTCGGTGATTGTTCTTGATAGTTCATTCCGCGGTTACATCGTACCTTTTGCAGCACATCCCAGTTTTCTTCCCAACCAGTGGCAAAGCCATATTTTTCTTTAAACCACCTAAGCCCATGGTCTAATTGAAAATTCGGTTTCATTAATGCCTCAGCGAGGATATGTCCGTTGCCATCAGGATCTGGGCCCTTTGCAAAATATACGGTTGCTTTTCTTTCTTTTAAATCATCACTTAAATCGATTGCAACCCATCCTCTCCACGGTCCCATATCGCTTGTCTTAAACGCAGTAAGAGGTTTACCCTGTTCATCTAGTTCAAGTTGAAATCCCAAACATTCAGCCACGTAGTTTAAATCCCTTTGATCGGACACAGTCTCTTTCGCCCAGGGATCCTGTGTCATACGAATTCGCTCATTAAAAGCATATTGTAATTTTTTATCATTCATCCATGCTTGCACAAAAAGCGCATAATCTTGAGCAGTAGTCGTTAAGCTATTAGCGGCACATGGTTGTTCACCAAAACTGCTATGGTCCATGTGTAAGGGATCGAACACATATTTATGAGCAAGTACTTCAAGGTTTTCCGGTTCGTGAAGTTTTTCAATTACTTTTTGCAAATAAAATAAGGGGAGCCCTGAATATCGATAATATTCTTGTCCCGGTTCAAATTGATGATTCACTTGATTTGTTCGGCTTAAATCAAAGCCAGTTTTATGAGAGAGAATCATGGCAGGGGTAAATGCATTAATACGTGAAATATCCTCTTCATTAATTTCTTCATCATTGTTCCATTTAAAACCATGTTCTTCACAAAAAGCCTTAAAAGGCAAAATGTTATTGAGACCATTCATATCTAAAGAGAGTTTTCCAGCGTCTATGAGCTTTAATACAAGGTAAGTAAATACGGGTTTGCTCAGTGATGCAGCTCCGAAAACAGTGTCTACGGCTACATCTCCATAGCCATGGGTTATAGGCGAGCCATTGCCTATCACTGTAGCCACACTTACTTGCGATATCATGGCTTCCCTCCTAATTTTTTCTACATCAGATTGCGGCTTAGAGGTCAATGAACTTAAGTCAACAAGTGAAGTTGCTAATTTGATAATTTTTTCTTTCATGTATGTTTCCTGGGTGTTACTGTTCAATGCGTTGATAAATTCATTATACTGAAACACAAATCATTAATTGTATAATACTTGTATCAATTGGCCTTATTTTGTCACAAAACTGGGTGAAAGAATTATTGATATATTCGGTAATCGTAGATAATCTGTATTATTAATAATGAGAAATCATTCAGCGTGGATTGAAAAACAAAAACCTGGTTCTCCATTATCCTGCTTAGAAGATTGATAGAATCCAACTTTGGTATAAGAAAAATGAATCAAAAGCGATTACACTATTTTATTGGCGGCTTGCTATTCCTTGCTTCTTTTATGCTGCAAGCAAGCACAAGCAATACAGTTGCAAAACCAACATTCTCTATCGTTGCTATAAAAAAAGCGCCTAATAGACTACTTGCCAATGAGATAAGTTCTGCGCAGTATCAGGTTACCAATAACACCAAAATAACTCGATTACTTACTATGGCTCCAATTCGTGGAGTGACGCAACTAACAGGCGATGGATTATGCAGTAATCCTTTTTTACTCGCTCCCAAAAAGTCTTGTCTGCTCACTCTGCAATTAAATGCAGGTCTTATGAAATCCACACATACTGGACCAGTGATTTGTAAAACCAAAGGCGAAGGAGATAATAGTCCGAGTTCATTTCTCTGTTCTCGACCCAGTTTCCAGGATCAATTGAGTGTCCATATTGCTCCTTGTTTCCCGGGCCGATGTTTACCTGATACGACAGCTGCTCAATTACGTGCAATGACGAAGCATATAAAACAACAATATGGGGTTCCTGGGATCGTATCTGGCGTCTGGATTGGCGGACAGGGGCAACTAATTATAGAAGAAGGGGTCGCGGATTTGGCAACTTTAAGACCGATAAGCCGCGCCGATCATTTCCGAATAGGCAGTATCACTAAATCATTTACTGTGACAGTCATGTTGCAATTAATTGAAGAAGGATTACTGCAATTAACCACTCCTTTAAGTCAATTTATACCTGGTCTGCAAAATGATAATTCAACCATGGCACAACTTGCTGAAATGACCAGTGGTATATTTAATTATACGGAAGATCCTAATTTTGTGAATGAGTTTGTCAGTGATTTAACACGAATCTGGTTGCCCATGGAGCTTGTTTCAATTGCAAATACTAATCTTCCTTATTTTTCTCCCGGAGCTAATTGGCATTATTCCAATACGAACACTGTGATTTTAGGGATAATTATTGAAATGGTGACGAATCGTCCAATAGCGAATGAAATTACCCAGCGTTTACTTCTGCCACTTAAATTATCGAATACGTTTTATCTAAATACACTCCCTATCCCTGAGCCTTTTGCTCATGGTTATGGCTTTAATCCACTTGAAGATCTTACTAATACCAGCCCTACAGGCGCAGCCGCTTCAGGTGCAATGATTTCACGTCTGGAAGATTTACACGTTTGGGGCGTTGCTTTAGGAAAAGGTCTATTGTTGACCCCGGCGATGCAATCGATACGCCTAGGTAGTTTGATGCCTATTGTGTTTTCACCCTGTGCCGATACTGTTCCTGGACGAGGACCAGTTAATTGCCCTGAATACGATAAGTATGGGATGGGTATTGGGGAAATTGATGAATGGATTGGACATACCGGTGAATTTGTAGGGTATACCTCATTGGTGATGTATCATCCTCAAACCGATTCAACTATTGTTATTCTTATGAATCTATTTGGCCAAGGCCAGCATTTGCCTACAACGCTGTTTCAAGAATATTTAACTGTTTTGTAAGAGCAAATATAGATCGAATTGCCTAGCACTTAAGGAGTTTCATGCCGTACACTTGTCCAAATCTGAGGGTAAAGTAGTACTACAATAATATTAATCCTCATCGAAATGGAAACTATGAAAGCAAACATCCTGTTGGTTGAAGATAACCTCAAATTAGTCAAGTATTTAAAAAAAATGCTTACTGATGAGGGGTATGATATTGCTACAGAGTCTCGAGGTGATAGCGCTGTCTACCGTATTATTAGAGAGCAACCCGATTTAGTGATTCTTGACATCATGCTGCCAGGAATGAATGGGGAGCAGATTTGTGAAACAGTACGTGATGAATATCACGGTAAGATATTGATGTTAACTGCTTTGAACACAGCGCAAAACGAGGTAACTAGCCTTAAACTTGGAGCGGATGACTATATAACTAAGCCCGTTAAAGAAGAGGTATTAAAAGCACGAATAGTTGCGCTTTTAAGAAGACCAAATTTAATTGTAGCTCCTAAAAAAATTCAATTTGATAATTTATTTATTGATTTAATCAAAAAAAGCGTAAGTTATTCTGGGAAACTTATTGATTTAAGTCCAAGTGAATATGAACTACTGACTCTATTAGCAAAGAATGCTGATACTGTTTTGAGTCGAGATAATATTGCTTATGCGCTACGTGGCAGAGAATACGATGGGGTAGACCGAAGTATTGACCTTAAGATCTCACGATTAAGAAAGATATTGGGCGATAATGTCGATCATCCTTATCGAATTAAAACGATTTATGGTAAAGGATATCTATTTTTATCGGATTCATGGAACGATAAATAATGAAATTATACTTAAAAACAATTTTCGTCTCCTTGTTAATCCTTTTTATTATTCTTTTAGGTTTTTATCTATCCTTTACGCACTCAATACGAATAATGTCTCAAAAAACTCAGGACATTTTAGGAGTAGGTAATTTTTCCGTGCTAGAGCAAATACTACTAAAGTCAAACGAGTCAAATAAATCTGTTGCGACATTCGCTACAGCAGCGTTTCGAAATAGGTCTAATGAGGAGTTAAAAAAGTTATTTTCACACAATCAGAATATTGCGCAAGTTGTTGATCTGAATTCCCTACATTTCTCAGATACAGAAAAAGAACAATTGCTGGCAGGTAAAATTGTTTATAAAGATGCAAAAAATCTGATGTTTTTGACGTATAGTATTCATGATGTTTATGCCTACAAACGGATTAACAAGAGTTCTTCTGTTTTAAAAGTACGGATGGGGGCATCAATCAATGATATGGTTCAAGGTGCAACCTATTTGATGCGAACTCTTATTTTAAGCACATTAACGACTATCCCAATGAGCAAATGGGAGGAGGCAGTAGATAAGCTCCAGCATCAGTATCAAATTCCTTTAAAACTCACATCAGTTCATAATAAAAATAGTTCTTATATAGCAAGAAACAAGTTAATACATAATGATGTAGTTTATGATATTCCATCTGGTGAAAATCCTATAACAACAGTTTATTTTAAAATTCCTGATAGTGATAAAATAATAACTGTGGGGCCATTAAACTATCCCTATTTTTCACTTCGATTATCTGAGATTCAACTATATTTTGTTATAACGATAACTTTTTTGACTGTTTTTGCTGTGGTGCTTCTCACCTGGTTATTTAGTAGAAACAGCGCAAAAATATATAAATTAACGCAGGAATATAGCCAAGGTCACTTTAATTATGATGTGAACCTAAATCGCTTTTCAACCTTAAGAGGCGTTTATGAAAATGTTGTTGCTATGGGTAACAAAATAAATGAACTCATGCAGTCACAACAAAATATGGCTCGATTTGTCGCCCATGAAATTCGCACGCCTTTATATACCATACAATTAGCTCTTGATTCTTTAAAAAAATTAAAAACTCAGTCCAGTGAAGAACAAGAACACTTTGAAAGCATCGAAGAAGATGCGCAAGAATTGAATAGGTTGGTCAGCACTTTTTTACTATACTCACAAAGCGCCACAAACGAACTTAAAATAAACAAGGAGCAGCTTAATTTACGTCAATGGCTGGAGAATTTGTTAAAAAATCATCAATCTTATGGAATAAAGGTATTATTTAATTACCAACAAAATGATAATGAATTTATATTATTTGATCCTAAATTGTTGTACCACGCAGTAAATAATCTCATTAGTAATGCGCTTAAATACGCCCATAAAGAGATACGAGTAAGTTTGGAATATCAAAATAAATCAGCGACGATCCGCGTAGATGATGATGGCCCAGGAGTACGTAAACGAGATAGAGAAAAAATTGTTGAGCCATTTACAACATTAAATTCAAGTGACACTACAGGAAAACATATTGGACTTGGTTTATCGATTACGAAATCCATAGTGAGTTTGCATGGTGGGATGCTTTCAATAGAGGATTCGAAAATATTAAATGGAGCGAGCTTTAGTATTATCTTAGAAAAAGCAGTTGGGTCCTACTATGCGAGCTAAGAGCACTGAACCTACCGTATTTTTAGCTTGCTCGTTACGGACCCAACTGCTTTTTCTAGGATTATTTTGCAAGAATCAAAGGTAATTAATTTTAGTATGTAAATTCAAATTTTTGGTTATTTTGGACTATGCTATAGAAAAGGATTAGGAAATTAGAGTCATTGCCAACATGGAGTGTATTCATGCGCGAAATTAAAGTAGAGCGATTAATTAAAGGCATTCTAGTGCGCGAGGGCGCCGGTGTAAAATTACACCGCTATATTGGTATAGAACAAACCAATGATTTTGAGCCTCTGCTCTTGCTTGATTATTTCAATAGTGCTGATCCATTGGACTACATGGCAGGATTTCCCGCTCATCCTCATCGTGGTTTCGAAACGATTACTTATTTGCTTGATGGCAGTATTACTCATGAAGACAATAAAGGCCATAAAGGAGTTATTAGTGCGGGAGATGTTCAGTGGATGACTGCTGGAAAAGGAATTGTTCATTCAGAAATGCCTTCAGCTAATGGTCGATTACATGGTTTGCAGCTATGGTTGAACTTACCTGCAGTAGAAAAAATGAAACCAGCACGGTATCAAGAAATGTTAAGCGGGCAATTGCCCGTGGAAACAAATGATTCTGGAGCTCAAATTAAGGTCATTGCCGGTCAAACGGATAGGGGTACAAGTTCACCAATTAGTGGCATTGCAACAGATCCTTTATTTTTTGATATTATTTTGCCTCCTGGGGCGAGTATGCGACAACATATTCCTAATGATTACCAGGCTATTCTTCTTGTTATCTCAGGAACCGTTCATATTGACGAACAATTGGTTCAACACGATACTTTGGCAAAGTTGGGTTCAGGTGAGGTTTTATTTTTAAGAGGAGAGACCGCCTGTCAATGTATCATGATTGCAGCTGCTCGAATTCATGAACCTATAATGCGACATGGACCTTTTGTGATGAATAACCAGGAAGAAATAATACAGGCCATGGATGATTTTCGCAGTGGAAGATTCTAAGTCTGATTCAACCTAGAAAAAACATCTTCAGCATCTTTAACTCGCTCGCTACGGCACCAACTACTTTTTCTAGGTTCAATGCAGATAATCTCGAAGTAGGATTTTCAGAAATTTGGTCTAAAATTGAATTATTAGGGATTATTATACGGATAGATGCAAGTGAATAGGAGTAACGCCTATGCACCCAAGAAAAGAGCAGTCTGCCAGAGAGATTTATGAAATTGTAGATCAATATTGCGAAGCAAATATACATGCAAAGTATCACACAATTTCTGCCATATCTTTTGTTCTAGGTATTTCAGATACTGATGCTCAGAAATTAATTAATAAAATTGTGATTGCATTACCCGATTGTTTTTTTTATTTGGCAAAACCTGAACGGATTAATGAGATGGTTAATTTTATTGCCCAGCAGTACTTACTTTTTCAAGCCCAAGAAAACATTAATGATGAGCTATTCCCTAGCTTGCTTATTAATTTTGTTAACAATTTAGTAGAAGAAATTATGCTTCGTTATTACTCATTTGTTGAATCAGGTGATTTATGAAAAGAGAAGAGATAATTCAGGCAATAGGGCTTAGTAGCGATGATTTGGATAGCCTATGTTTATTGGATAGGGCAATTACCTCTGAGCAACAGGATGAGTTAATTGCTGAGGAAAAGAATCAAGCTATTGCTTTTTTAGAAAAATCGATAGGCAATATGGAATTAAACAAACAACTACTGGAGTTGGGAAAATTAGAACAACAAGATACAGGAATCAGTTTTAATGTGAACCGTATAGTACGGCATTTAACATTTAAGTCGAGACACTGGCAGAAACTTCGTTTTAGCCAATATGAGCATATAACTTTAGCGAAACGCGGGATTTTATTTGATCTTGCATCTCTTGTATCTGATTTGGCGATATTTGAACGTATGGGGTTATTAATCGATACTTCTTCTTTGTCCCAAATTTATATGGATGCTAAGAAGGCATCAGAAGAAGGTTTTTCTAAAGAACTTACTGCTTCTTCTGATATGGTTTTTGAAATTAAAGCGATGAAAGGTGCGCCCATGGTACCACGTATGAATTATCGAAAAGATGAGTTTGTTTTAACAGAGTTTCTGTATAGCGAAGTATATAAAATTAAGTTGGATAAATTGATTGAAGATGATGAAACAAAAAGGTACTTAAAAAAACATTTGGGTGATAATTGGTTGCAACAATTAGAAAGGAAGTTTAGTGCGATTCAACGTGAAATCCACGATGCTGAATTAATTGGACCTATTCATCATGTAAGTATTCAGCAAGGATCGTCCGCTGAGAAACATTTTCATTCTGAAGAGAAAAACCCTGCTACGCTTATTTGTTCTCCATTTGTAGGTATGTGTACGGTTAAGGTGATCAAGAAGTTAAATGCTCAGATTACACAGGAGCTAAAAAATAAAGGGGTACAAGAAATACCCCCACTTTTACTGCAATTACCTATTAACGAAAAACTAAAGGCATTATCTCCCGCAGATTTTCTTGATGCATTAGATAAATGTAATGCTTTAGAGCGATTGCCTGGAACTACTTAACGTCAATTCGATATAAAAAATAAAGTGATACTGGATCCCGTATAAATGCTGCGCATTCCCGCTTTTACTCTGAATCG
>NZ_LNYE01000020.1:259469-336670 GCF_001467695.1 Legionella gratiana | reverse complement strand
GTAACAGCGGAAGGTCTAAAAGTAACAAATCTTTGCTCTAAACTTCACCTTGCAGTCATACGCTTACGAGACCCCCTGCTTGCGAAGAGGGTGACGGACTTCTCAATACCGTCGCCTTCCGCAACAGCGGAAGGTCTAAAAGTAACAAAGCTTTGCTCTAACTTCACTTTGCAGTCATACGCTTACGAGACCCCCTGCTTGCGCAGAGGGTGACGATGCTCTCAATACCGTTTCTTTCCGCAAAAGAAATAATTTGATCCTGTTTTATTTGCGATAGACAAGATGTGTAGAAGATTCAGGTTAATGATGGAGTACCACTCCCAAGGTCCAATCAAGATTTATTGTTGAAGGAATATAACTTACAGATTGATTTGCCGAGATTCCATAACCGTCGACCATTAACGCATAATAGAACGCAGGTAAAAGACAGAACGATTCTATATATTCATTATCAGGAAATTGATTACTCAGGCCCTCCCATTGTTGATGACAAATCAGAGTGTTTGCTTGTTGTAATAAATCTTGATTGGTTATTTGATTGTTTTGAAATTGGAATGGTTTGCTTTCTGCAAGATTTGCTAATCCTCCGATAGCGTACCAGTTGCTAATACGGTTGGCAGAAAGGGTAGGTTGTACTTCATTTTGGACTTTGTGTACTCGATTAATCAATGAAGATACTTCCTGCTGACATATGACAGCATCTCCCTGTCCAAAATTACCATCAGGAAGAGGGTAACCGTCTGAAAAGCATGAGTTTGTATCAAGTAATTGGTGGGTCATTTCGTTCTGCCCAAGTCCGAGAAAACTATGAACGAACAGATGAATATGTTTGCCATAAAGATCTAATTCTACTTGCGAACTTTTATTAGTTTCAGCATTTTTTTGTATTGGGAAAACGATTTGCACCGAGGCTCCACCAATATCCATGACCCCTATAGGTGCTGTAGAAGACGATTTAAGTGTACCTATATGATAATTTACAGCAAGCCAATCGTATAAAGCCTCATCGTTTCCTGTAATGGTTTTTGCTTCAATAAGTTGCCACACCGATTGTTGGTTAAACCAATTTTGTATTTCCTTATAATAAAGTTTTTGTTTGGTTTGTGGTATAAGACGCATTCCCCCTGTTGCGTAAAAATAAACGGGCATGTTTTGGATAGGGGCCCCAGAGAAAAGGATGGTCAGATAGGCATCTATGGTATTTGCATTTGCTTCAATTGTTGCAAGCCCAGGCTTAATTTTTTTAGACCAGATTTCATGAATGTGAGATGGGGTATTGGTTTCATCGAGATCATAGGCAAAAATATGTGCTCTTGAACCTGTACTTCCCGCATCGACCACTGCAATACATTGATACTCAGAACATGAAGGAGATTCAGCGTGAACCCCAACTATTGCAAAGAGGAAAGAGATAAAGAGCAAAACACGAAGCATAGCTAAGTAATTCCAGGAAAAGTTGCCAAATAATACATTATGTATTTTTTATTTTCAATATGATATTATGCAGAAGAATTTTGTGCTTTTTTATTTCGTGTCGTGTTTTTTCTCATTAGTATTATCAATTTGAGCACTATATTGTTTATTTTTTAAACCACTTATCAGGCAGTAATTATCATGATGATAAATCAAGAATATCGAGGTTCTACTTATGCTATCCTTTCCGGGTTTCTTTACAGTTTTATTGGCTATTTTGGTTTAAGTGCCATTAATGGTCATTTGTCCGCGAGTACCATGCTTTTTTGGCGTTTTTTGATTTCAAGCATTATTATTTTGTTTATTATGCTTCCAAATATAAAAAGCAGTAGAGACTCTTACAAAAACATGTTTATTGCGTTTCTAACGGGGGTATTCTTTTATGGGATATCAACGTGGCTTTATTTTTTAGCGTCTCTTTATATAGGCTCAGGATTAGCGATGGTAATCTTTTTTACTTATCCTGTTGTTATTATGCTCTTGAATTATTTTTTTTATGGTCAGTTGATCCCACAAATTTATTATTTGGCTATCCTGATTATTTTAAGCGGTATGGTATTAATGGTGGATTTGGATGCATCATTTAATTTTTGGGGGATGGTATTAGCTATTGCCTCTGCTTTTTTTTATGCCTGCTATATCATAGGGAGCAAACAAAATGTACTCTCTCCAAATATGTCAACATTCATGGTTTGTTTGGGATGTACGGTAACGAGTTTCTTTGTTTCATTTTTTGATCACTCTTTTGTCATCCCAACTTCCTTTACTGTTTGGTATCATTTACTTGGAATCGCTATTATTGCAACTGTAATACCCATTTTATTATTGTTGTATAGTTTGAAATATATTAGCTCAGAAAAAGCTTCTATCTTATCTGTTTTAGAGCCAGTATTTGTAGTGATTTTTGGTGTATTACTTTTGGATGAAAAAGTTCAGCTTTGGGGCGTAGTTGGTATTGTTTTAGTTTTAGCGGGTGCATTGATTACTTTATTTAGTCACAAAATTAATCTTGGTCAATTGAGAGTTCCATCCATCCAGCGTGAAAATATTGGTTAAACTTTATGAAGCGCAATGAACTGGGTTACATTGCGCTTTCTCCATGCTTTGTTTTAATACCAACTTCCATTGCAACCGCCACAACCCCCACAATCTGTAGCACAAGTTCCGCAACATGGATTACTTGAACAGTTAGCCATAAAGGCAGCTGAACACACTAAAATTACAGCCATTATTATTTTTTTCATACTTATCCTTGTTATCACCTGTATATTAACTATACTCTAAGTTTTTGAATTTAACCAATTTACATCAAATTTTCTTCAGCATGCAGCCATTGCAATTTCCATAAATTATAAATAAACAATTGATTTTCTTTTGTATTTAAATAAGTGCTTAGCATTTTATAGGATAAGTAGCGGTTATTAGCAATATAACGCAGTAAATTCTGATGGACTCCATCTACATCCCATGTACTCCCATTGACATAAAATTGATATTCAGCGTGCTTATTTTTATTTCGATACGCAAATCGGCATGAGGCATTTCTTACAAGATTTAATCCGGCTTTTATTTCATCCATAAAGCCAGGTAAATCAATGAGTTCATCGTCTTCTAATGGAGTGGGTAATTGGAGTTCTGCTTGTTGATCCAGCCGTGTAGCAAAGCATCCAAACCAGGATTGCATTATTTTTTCATCATTAATTAATTGGTGTAATAGCTTTTGTGCATTTAGCCAAGCAGAGGGGATGATTTCAGATGTATCTTGCAAATTGGACCAGTCGGGATCTTGATATAGATTTTTGAATAAGCCTTGTTCCGATAAATAATCACTAAAACTTTCTAGTAACTCTTGTCCTTGGTAGCTACGATAGCCAAAAGAATAAGTCATGCATTCATCAGATAGGGAGATACCATAATGGCCTACATGTGGAGGAAGGTACAACATATCTCCTTCTTCAAGAATAATACATTCTTCGATATCAAATTGATTCATGATTCGTAATTCAAGGCCATTCCTATAGTTTTGGCTATTACAATTTTTGGTAGTAAGGGACCATTCACGTCTTCCTTTGGCTTGATATAAAAAAACATCATAGTTGTCATAATGAGGTCCAACACTACCATGCAGAACAGCGTAGCTAATCATAATATCGTCAATCCGCCATTGCGGAATGAAATTAAAATGATCGAGCAGGGCATAAACCTCAGGAATTAAGCGATCTACTCCCTGCACGAGTAAGGTCCAATGCGTTGGTGGTAAGATACTAAAATCTTTTACGGAAAATGGACCATGTTTCAAATGCCAATAGGGTTTTTCATTAGGAGTTTCAAAGACTAAACGGCTTTCAATATCTTCTTCCAATGCAAGTCCGGCAAGTTCATCAGGAGATAATGGATGAGTGAAATCGGGCAAAGCGTTACGAATCACTAGCGGTTTTTTCTGCCAATAGTCACTCAGAAAAGTTTTCAAAGAAATGTGTTGAAGGTTGATCATTTACTGCGATTACTCCCTTAATTTGATCGAAGAATACGTTCTAATTCACCTTTGGCCTGACGCGAAAAATTGATCAAGTCGCTTTCTTTGTCAAAAAAATCAAATGATTGAATCAATGTTGTTTCATCATGCTTTTTGAAGGCAGTCGTTTTTTTCTGAATCTCTTCGGATTTATAGCCTAGAAATTTCATAATTTCTTTGGTCATAGTTAAAGAAGAATCAAATAATTCTCTAATAAAATAATCAACACCCGCTCGATGCAGTTCATATGCATGGCGACGATTACGAGCTCTCGCATAAATTTTGAGGTGAGGGAAATGTTGTTTGGCTAACTCGACAATTTTTAGATTTGCGTCAGGATTCCCTACAGTTACAATTAACAATTTTGCATGCCCAGCTCCAGCACTTTCCAACAAATCTAAACGGCTTGCATCACCAAAATGCCCAATGTATCCGTATTTTCGAAGTAATTCTATTTGCTCGGGATTTTTTTCCAATACCGTAAATTTAATTTTTTCTCCATTGAGCAAACGACCAATTATTTGGCCAAAACGCCCATAACCTGCGAGAATAATCCCATTTTTTTCATTAATCGAGTCATATTCGCGTTCAGGTAAGATACTCATAAATTTAGGCACAATAAAGCGATGATAAATAAGCAATAAAAAAGGTGTGGCAAGCATCGATAATGCAACAACAAGAGTGCAAAATGAGGCGTTATCATTACTTATTACTTTAGTTTTACTGGCATAGTCAAATAATACGAAGGCAAATTCACTACCCTGGGATAAAGCAAAAGCAAATCCCAAAGTTTGTAATTTGGTTAAATCAAAGATACGTCCTAAAATAGAAAGAATAAGCGCTTTGATACTAATTAATGCAAGTACTGCTGTAAGAATGAGCATCGCTTTATGAGAAAATAGAGAAAAATTCATTCCCATTCCTACAGAGACAAAAAATAATCCGAGTAAAATTCCTTTGAACGGTTGAATATCTGCATCAACTGCATGTTTGTATTCGGAGTTAGCCAACACAACACCTGCAATAAATGCACCTAAAGCAGGGGATACTCCTATTAATTCCATTAACAAAGTAATTCCTACCACTAAAGCAAGAGAAAAGGCAGTAAATACTTCGCGCAGGTTTGCTTTTGCAATAAAGAAGAATAAATGTCGAGACAAAAAGTGGCCAATTAAAATAACGGTTCCTACTACTCCAGCAACTAAAAGAGCATGTATCCATCTAGGAAAATGCATAATGAATGCTGCCTCATTGATGTTGATTTTAACAACTCCATGTGGTACGAGGAGGGGAATGATAATTAATATAGGAATTACGGCAATGTCTTGAAATAACAAGACGGCAAATGACGTTTCACCTTCGGCTGTTTTCAATAGATTTTTTTCTTGCAGCATTTGTAAAACAAGGGCTGTGGATGATAGCGATAAAGCCATACTTATTGCTAAGGTTGCTTGCCATGCATAGCCTAATATGAGTCCGATCGCAGTGAGTATGCACGTGGTTAAAAGAACTTGTAATCCCCCCAAGCCTACAATGAGTCTACGGAGTTTCCATAACATAGCAGGTTCTACTTCCAAACCGATTAGGAAGAGCATCATAATTACTCCAAACTCACCAAAATTCATAATTTGCTCTGTGTTTTCGATGAGTTTGAATCCGAAAGGCCCAATAAGGATACCAACAGTAAGATATCCTAATACTGATCCTAGTTTGAATCGGCTAGCAATAGGAACCATAATACTCGCTGATACTAAAAAAATGAATGTATTAAGTAGTATGTGATTATTCATAATTAAACCTGATTGTTATTTGGCATGGCAGTTCTTAAATTTCTTGCCACTGCCACAAGGACAAGGCGCGTTACGGGCAATTTGAGGCTTATGGATTTTATTTGAAGTTGGTTTATGTACGCCACTTATATAATACCAACGACCGTTTTCTTGATGAAACTCACTTAACTCATGAATGATTTTCATCTGATTGCGTTCCCAAAAGCGTGCGGCAAATTCGACAAAGCCTATATGTGGGGTAGACAGAGATGACTTAATCACTGTTAAGCCGATCCATGTAACGCTTTTCGCCCATTGCACCGCTTCAAACTCATTAAAACCTATCAGGGCTTTACCTTTCATAGTACTTTTGATGTAATCAATTTTTCCTAAGCTGTATGCAGTATATCGTGAACGCATCAATTGCTCAGGAGTTTGCGGTAGCTCATGATTATCAAGATACAAACCACAACATAATTCATAAGTATTTTGTGATCCACAAGGACAAAGTAACATGGTATGATCCAAGGCTAAACTGAAATCTGATTTTTGGGCTATAGATTATATTCGATATAGTATTAAATTTTTACTAGATTACATATTTATTTAACGTGAGTTCGCCATAAAAGGCATGGTAAGGTCTTTATATAGCGTTAAACGAACGTTATCCCAGTTTTATAACTAGAACAGTTCGCATAAAAATACACATTATTTTTTATAGTGAACTTACTTTAGGGTAAAATGAATGAATTCCTACTTATTTACACAAAATATAGAGCAAATTAATCATCAGGAAAGTATTAATCGATTGGAGGAAGGCAAAGTTTTATTTTTCCCTCAATACTTTTATAGCGCTGTGGATCCAATTTTATTCTCTGAAAATGTCCTCGATGGGAGTCGTAAAAATATAAGCTACGATATACGTAATGAAAAGCTCGGCGCTTATAAAAAAGAGATTGATGGTTTGAATGAAAAACTGTCACAGATGATGTATGGGTATGCTGAGTTTGCACACCAATTAATTCAGACTGTTCTTCCTTCTTATGTACCTTACCTACAATGGGGAAGAACAAGCTTTAGGCCGGCGCAAATTCATGGACGTGTTTCTTCAAAACGTAAAGATGATACTCGTTTACATGTAGATTCATTTTCAGCAAGCCCTGTCCATGGTTTAAGAATTTTACGTGTTTTTTGTAATGTAAACCCCAATAACGAACCTCGAATTTGGAATCTTGGTGAACCATTTACTGAGGTGCTTCATCGTTTTGCACCCCAAATTGCTTCTTACAGTAAAATCAAAGCAAGGATTCTAAAACTCGTTAAAGCAACCAAAACTTTGCGTTCTCCTTATGATCATTACATGTTGCATTTACATGATACAATGAAACTTGATGATGCGTATCAAGCAAAAGCTCAAAAGATACAAATTGATTTTCCAGCTCAAAGTACTTGGATAGTGTTTACCGACCATGTGTCGCACGCGGCACTTAGTGGTCAATATTTACTGGAACAAACATTCTATCTTCCAGTTGAGGGTATGATTAATCCGGATTTATCACCATTAAATCAATGGATGGGAATTCGTCCTGAAGTATTAGCTGTTTAACTTAAATTTGGCACCCTAGATTCAACTGCTAAATTTAGGTTAATACGATTTTTTTAAAGTTTGGTGTTTTTTTAAATATTGTTCAATTCCCTTTGGTGTTAGCGGTTCACTAAAAAGAAATCCCTGAACTTCATCGCAATGTTGTTTTTTTAAAAAATCCAATTGTTTTTGACTTTCTACTCCTTCAGCGAGTACTTTAAAATTAAAACTTCGTGCCATAGAGATAATCGCTTTTATAATGACCTCATCACTATGTGATGTTGATATATTTTGGACAAATGACTGATCTATCTTTATGCAATCAATGTGCAGTTGTTTTAGATAACTGATACTTGAGTTCCCAGTTCCAAAATCATCGAGGGCGATTTTAATGCCCAGTTGTTTCAGCTGATTCAGCATGTGAATAATATCTTGATGCGTTATAACAACATTTTCTGAAATTTCAAATTCTAAATGTTGCGGAGTAAGATGATGTTCCTTTAAAAGTTCTTTAACAAAATCAATGAAGTTAGGTTGTCTCAATTGTCGGGAAGTAATGTTTACAGCAACACGAACATAAGGCAGGTTTTTTTTATGCCAAAAGTTTATTTGTTGGCACACTTCTCTAAGAATCCATTCACCAAGAGGTATAATTAAACCAGTATCTTCAGAAAATGGAATAAAATCCATAGGCTGCAATAAACCTCTTTCTGGATGATTCCATCGTATTAATGCTTCAACAGATAATAATCCTTCTTGATCAATAGTAAACAATGGTTGGTATACCAAAAAAAATTCTTTATTTTTCAGTGCACTATGTAACTCCGTTTCCAATAAAAAACATTGTTTGTTGTGTTCATATAATTGAACGTCATAAAAAGAAAATTGGTTTCCTCCGTGTTCTTTTGCTTGATACATTGCTAAATCAGCATTCTTTAATAGATCATTCGCTGTTTCTCCATCTTTAGGATAGATACTTATTCCTAAAGCAGTAGTTATAAATAAATCCCGATTTGCAATTTTAAAGGGTTCCTTCATAGAGTTTAAAATCTTATTAGCAATGGCATAAATATTGTTTTCCTCAATGTTTTGACAAATCATTACAAATTCATCTCCACCCATTCTTGCAAGGGTATCTCCTTTTCGAATTAATAAGCTCCACCTTTGTCCAATCATACGTAATAATTTATCTCCAACTTCATGGGATAAACTGTCATTGACTAATTTAAATCGATCTAAATCAAAATAAAGTATTGCGAATTTTTGTTTTTGACTTTTTGCATTGTCGATGCTCTCTCGTATTCTATCGATTAATAAAGAGCGATTTGGTAATTGGGTTAGTGGATCATGCAGTGCTTGATAGGTAAGTTCTTTTTCAAGATTGGCGCGTTCGGTAATATCACGAAAACTCCATACACGTCCAATGATAATATCATTTAATCGATGTGGAAGAGAATAGCACTCGAGTATTTTTCCGTTTCTAAAAGACACTATGTTTCTACCGATTTCATCGAGATTTTTTTAAGACGGTTAATGTCTTCCAAATATTTTTTAGGTTTAAAGAGCTGATTGAGCATGTAATATAAGAGGATCGCTCCATCATTAGTTTCTAACATGGGTTTTGGAATACTCCACATCGAAACAAATCTAGAATTACAATCAATAATTTTATAATTTAAATCAGTGACTAAAATTCCATCGGTAGACGATTCAAAAGTTGAACGTAAAATCGATAAAGATTGTTGTAACGATTCGGTTTGTTCTGCAATAGTTTGTTGTAGTATTTTCTCATGCTGTTTTGCATTATTCGCCAAAATCCATTTTTTTGTTAGAGCGCAAGCCAGTTGTCTTACTGCAACTACATCGAATGGTTTTTTCAAAATAAGATAATTGTCATCCATTCCTAATTCATTGACTGTTTCCTCCCAACTGTAATCAGAATACGCGGTACAAATCACCACTTGAATATCAGGATCAATTTTCCACATTTGCTTGATAGTCGTAATTCCGTCCCAGCCCGGAGGCATTCTTATATCGACAAAAGCTAAGGCATAATGTATTCCCTTCTCTAAATCTTGTTTTATTTTTTTTATTGCTTCATATCCTTGGTATGCTGTATTAAAAATAAATTTAGGTAAAAAATTATTCATATCGGAACTCTCTAATTCATTTAAAAGAGGTTCATCAAATAATTGTTGTTCAAAATAATCGAGCTTAGCTCTGGTATTTGAGGAGGTAAGAACTTTAATAAAATCCATATGAATAGAAGGGTTATCATCAATAATCATAACGTGTAATGGTATATCACCCATAAATTTCTCCTTGTTTCTTTGAATCAGTGATGGGTAATGTCAGTATAAATTGTGCGCCATATCCTTCTCCCTGACTTTCGGCAAGGAGTGTTCCTCCCATTTCTTTGGCAGATAATGCTGAACTATGCAAACCAAAGCCATGACCGTTTTCTTTAGTGGTAAATCCAAAGGCAAAAATATGGTGCAAATTTTCTATTCTGATGCCAATTCCATTATCTTTAATCATTATTTGTACTGAATTCTTAGTTATTTTTTGCAAGCTTATTTCGATTTTTTTTGTTGGATTAGATGTTTTTTCGAGTACAGAATCTTTGGCGTTTTGAATCAAATTAATTAAAATGTGCAAAAGTTTGGCTTTATCAACAAATATCAACGGAGCAGGTTTAAATTCTTTGATGATCTCAATGTCTTTTCTGGAAGAATTCATCGTGATATTTAATGCAATATCAATTAATTCAGGAACATAAACCGACTCCTTAAAGCTTGAGAGCCCACCAATTGATTTTTGCATATCTACTATTTGATTAATATGTTGCAAGTTGTGCTGTAAGTTATCAATTTCAATATTATTTTTTTCTTCTTCTTCTAGGATAACTTTAGAAAGCGATAATAAAAATTGGGGGATGATCATTCCTTTAGGATCATGTATTAAAAAATGAGCTAAATCAGTTTGATGTTGCTCTATTATTGTCAGGATTCTCAGTAGTTTTTTATAATAAGCTTGTTTATAACTGTTTTTTAGTAAAGTAATTGAAACATTAGAGCTGTTCAAAATATTTCCAACGTTGTGGAGAATAGTGGTTGCAACTTCAGCCATTCCAGCTCGACGCGCGGCGGATGAAATTTGTTGATTCAATTCTTTAATTTTTTCTTCAGCTATTTTATTTTTATGAATATCAATCACAATACCAGTAAGCTGCTTATCAGCATGCAGACATTGGCCAATTGTTCGATACCAGTGGTACGAACCATCAGGATTTTTTACCCGTATCTCACACTCATAATCTATTTTTTCATTTAAAGCTTTTTCTACTTTTTGAACAAAATCAAATCGGTCTTGCTCGTGAATCAATTCGATAAATTCATTAAATGTAGGAGGTTTGTGAATTGGATTTAAATGAAATAAATTGAATAATTCGTTTGACCAAATAGTATAATCAGTATTTCCGTCATAGGACCAATATCCTAATCCAGCAATATGTTGCGCACGTTCCAGTTTTTCATTTAAGTTCATCATTTCTCGAGAAGAAATTGCTATGGAGCGTTCATGCATATAACGCTCTTGATCTACATCGATATAAGTATTATTAATTTGATTTAAAAAGGTTATCCATTGTTCCGTACTTTCCGGGTTTTGATTGGGATCAATTTTCGACCGTGCAAGCTGTCTCTTTAATAATTTATGAATGTCCATAATCATTTTATAGTTCATGTATTGTGGTAATTGTCATTGTTTGGTTATGTAACTCGCAATTTCCAACGGCAAAAGGTGATAATTCACCATAAGAATAAAACCCTATCTGGATTGAACCTTCAGGTAGTGCGGATAAAGTGGATTCAATTTCCTCTTCCGTTCTTCCTCCTAATAGAAGTCTTCTTCCCACACAGCTAATATCAATTGCAAGAACCGGGCCTAATTTTTTAAAACCATTTAAAAACATGCGCTTATTCGCTAAGTTTCCTGCTTCATGAGCACTGTCAATTAAGCGATCAAAATTGGCTCGCATTAATTGGGCATGCCATCCAGTTGGGATATCACCAGCAAAGACCAGAGATTGTTCTTTTTCATTAACTGCTAAAATGGTGCGGACCAATTGTGTATCATCATGAGCATTCGGATCATGAATCGCTAAAGGATAAAGCAATCCTGAAGAGGGTAATTCAGAAGCTTTTTCACCTAAATATTCCTTATAAAGTTGCAGGGCGGGTTGATAGTCAAGTTCGTATAAAACATTGGCTTCAGACCGAGTAATCCGACGAATAGGGCCAAAAATATCCCATCCTCCTTTTGAGGCATGGCCGATCTGAATTTTTGAACCATAAAAGCCAACAGCTACAACGTAATTATCGAGAATTTGATTATTTAATATGGTCCATGTTCTTTTAAAATTACTCCCATCACCTGCTAAGCCACCAGTAATAATTAGATTATTAGATTCATTAGCTGTATTTAAACCCTTTACTAATTCAGAACCATTTACGTTAAGTCCATCAGAAAGTACAAAAATACTGCGTAAACGAGTTTCTTTTAATTGATCTGCAATTAACCTGCCTGTATTTTTTGATTCGCTACTCTGATTTACTTGAGCTTTTGCAAGTTTTAAAGTTGTATGAGCGAATTTTGCCACCACAACAGAAATACTTTGATCAAAAAGACAATTCCCAAAAATTTCACCTGCCGTAGAGCAACCCACTATTTTTGATTGGGAATAAAAATCAGCTAATTGCACTATTGGCTCATGAAAATCATAGAATTCTGGGGCAGCAAAAATGAGAACCAGAGTATTAGTTGAATCGAGTTCGGGAAATTTTTTTAAGCTCCATCCTTTGTTTTTATAGAACTGAAAAGCTTTAATTTCCATACAAACTCCTTGATCTATAATTAATCTATCAGGTATTTAATTGATCATTATTGAAAGTATAGTGGTTATCTTACTTTTTTTCAGGGATAACGAAACATAGAATGCTTCTTGGTCATTACGATTTTTTTTGCTACCTAAACAAAAATTCGTTATGATGAATTCGATTAATACGTGTAAGGAACGTCGTTTTTATGGAAGGAGAAGCATCGCCTGTCAAAAATAAAAAAAAAATGGTGATTTCTAAATTTTGGCGGGACCGATTTCCGTCAGAGAGCTCTTTAGGACTGATCATTATTTTAATTACGTTGATTGTCTTATTGTGGTTCTATTTTGTCAATAAAAAACCGAAAGATATTGGCTCTAAACCTATTCCTGTAGTTGCTGGAGTTTCTACAACTCGCGATGTCCCTATTTATCTTCCAGCTTTAGGTACAGTAGCACCAGTTTATACTGTGTCTGTTCAATCTCAAATTAGCGGCATATTGATGAAAGTGCTATTTAAAGAAGGACAATTAGTCAAAAAAGGTCAATTGTTGGCGCAAATTGATCCACGCCCTTATGAAGCATTACTGACACAATATGAAGGAAACTTAGAAAGAGACTCAGCGTTATTAGCCAATGCAAGAATTGACTTAAAACGTTATCAAAAATTATGGCAAGAAGACTCAATTTCGCAGCAAACATTAGCGACACAACAAGCATTAGTAGAACAATATGAGGGAAGCGTTAAAACAGATTTAGGGTTAATTCAAAGTACTAAAATTAATCTCATTTATTGCAATATAATTTCGCCAATTGATGGACGAATAGGATTGCGGCTCATTGATCCAGGTAATGTGGTACAAGTTTCAAGCACACAAAGTATCGCTGTTATTACTACCATGGATCCAATTACTGTGATTTTTCCAATTGCAGAAGATTATGTACCACAAATTGCTCCTCAAGCCTATAGCGGTAAGGAAATGGAAGTCAGTGCTTATGATAGACAACAAGAGCATTTACTCGCAAAAGGAACATTGTTGGCTTTAGATAACCAAATTAGTACAACTACCGGAACAGTAAAGTTGCGCGCTGTATTTAATAACGAGGAAAAAAAATTATTTCCTAATCAGTTTGTGAATGTAAAAATATTGGTCGAAACGTTGCATAACGCTACAGTTGTACCTACAGCTGCTGTGCAACATACAACAACAGAAGATTTTGTTTATGTTCTTAATTCAGATCAAACGGTAACCGCCCAAAAAATTATAATGGGACCCACCATTGATGATGATACTGTCATTAAAAGGGGCTTATTACCTGGTCAAAAAATTGTAATTAATGGTGCTGATAAGTTAATTAACGGATCTAAGGTGCTGATACAAACGGAGCATCCTAAAAACATATCTGTTAAAACAGCCAATATTGCCGATTCTAAATTGGGGTGACATGAGTATTTCAGGCCCATTTATCGCAAGAGCAATAGCAACTTCATTATTAATGTTTGCTATCTTTCTGACGGGAGTTTTATCCTACAAATTATTACCTGTTTCAGCTTTACCGGAGGTGGATTATCCAACAATTCAAGTGTCTACTTTTTATCCTGGCGCAAGTCCAGATGTGATGAGTACGACAGTAACCGCACCACTTGAACGGCAATTTGGACAAATGCCGGGATTGGACCAAATGACTTCAAACAGTTCAACAGGCTCATCAATCATTACCTTACAATTTAATTTGGATATGAGTCTTGATGTGGCTGAACAAGAAGTACAGCAAGCTATTAATGCAGCAAGTAGATACTTACCTTCTGATCTTCCCAATCCACCGATATATAGTAAAGTAAATCCTGCAGATACACCTATTTTAACTTTGGCTTTGACTACAAATACGTTACCTCTAACTAAAGTTGAAGATTATGCAGAAACACGTCTTGTTCCTAAAATTTCTCAGTTATTAGGTGTTGGTTTAGTGAGTATAGGCGGCGGATATAGACCGGCGGTGCGCATTCAAGCAAATCCTGATGCTTTATCAGCTTATGGATTAACTATGGAAAATATACGTACTTTAGTTATGGCATCTAATGTGAATGCAGCGAAAGGAAATTTTGATGGACCAAGATTAGCATATACAATTAATTCTAATGATCAATTATTATCTGCTGCTGATTATCGTCCATTAATTGTTGCTTATCAGAATGGAGCTCCAGTTCGTTTATCAGATGTGGCTCATGTTATTGATGGCTCAGAAAATAACATGCAAGCAGCGTGGATGAATAAAGAGCCTGCTATTATTCTCAACATACAGCGTCAACCCGGGGCCAATGTCATTGAAGTAGCGGAGCGAGTCAAAAAACTACTCCAGCAAATGCAGGTAACAATTCCTGCAGGCATGCATGTAAAAATACTTACTGATCGTACCACCAGTATTCGTGCTTCTGTAGAAAACGTCCAGTTTGAATTGCTTTTGTCAGTAGCATTGGTTGTTATGGTGATTTTTCTGTTTTTGCGCAAATTATATGCAACTATTATTCCTAGTATTTCCGTACCATTGGCTCTTGTGGGTACATTGGGACTTATGTATTTGCTCGGTTTTAGCTTAAATAACCTTACTTTAATGGGATTAACGATTGCTGCAGGATTTGTAGTCGATGATGCAATTGTCATGATTGAAAACATTATGCGCTACATTGAGATGGGCGAAAAACCTATAGATGCTGCACACAAAGGAGCTGCACAAATTGGTTTTACTATTATTTCATTATCTATTTCTCTAGTTGCAGTATTAATTCCCTTACTCTTTATGGGGGATGTAGTAGGGCGATTATTTCGTGAATTTGCACTGACGTTAACAATAACCATCTCGATTTCAGCTTTTGTTTCGTTAACGTTAACTCCTATGCTTTGCTCTCGAATTTTAAAACCACAAAGTGAAAGCCAGGTAACGAATTTAGAACGATTTTTAGAACATAAGTTAAATTATCTTATTGAGCGTTATAAAGTTTCGCTACATTGGGTACTTTCACGACAACCTTTGATATTGCTGATTTTCTTTATTACGGTTATCTTCACTAGTATTTTATTGTATCTCATCCCTAAAGGTTTTTTCCCCATTCAGGATACCGGGGTTATCCAAGGAATTTCCGTAGCCTCAGACTCAATTTCTTTTAAAGAAATGGCTAATCGTCAACAAGCTTTAGTAGACGCAGTGCTTACTGATCCTGCTGTTGAAAATGTTTCCTCGTTTATTGGTATTGATGGTACAAATGTCACGTTAAATAACGGGCGAATTCTCATTAATTTAAAACCTTTAGAGGAACGCCTAGGTGTTATGGATGTGATTAGTCGTCTGCGGTCTAAAGTCCAGCAAGTGGTTGGAGCTACCTTATACATGCAGCCCGTGCAAGATCTGACTATAGATACGTTGACGAGTCGCACCCAATTTCAATACAGCATTAGTGCTCCTGATAAGGAAGAAGTTACCAAATGGTCTCATTTAATGTTAGAAAAAATGCATCAAATCCCCATTTTGAAAGATGTGAATACGGATCAACAAAATAATGGATTGGTGACATCAATTCATATTGATAGGGACACTGCATACCGACTTGGAATTACAATGCAGATGATTGATGATACATTATATGATTCTTTTGGGCAGCGGCAGATATCCATTATGTTTACGCAACGTAACCAATATCGGGTAGTGTTGGAAGTGCTCCCTCCGTTACAAAGAGAAACAGTTGCTTTTGACAACATCTATATTAATTCTACTGTAACAACTACACCAAACAGTACAGTGACTACACCATCTGTACCTAATTCTCCTACAACGACTTATAGAGTGGCAAATCCATCGGTAGCAAGTTCCCTAAATCTTGGGTCTACCACAGGAGTTAGCATCAGTGGTTCCGTGCCTATTAAAGTTTTTGCCAATTTGAAACAAACAGTGGCGCCTTTAGTGATTGCACATAAAGATCAATTTCCTTCTGCAACACTCTCATTTAATCTTGCTCACAATGCTGCATTGGGAGATGCAGTAACTCAAATAGAAGCAGCAAAGAACAGCCTGAATCTGCCATTGAGTGTAGAGGCTGATTTTCAAGGAACAACAAAAAGCTTTCAAAAGTCACTTGCGAATGAAGGTTGGTTGGTATTTGCGGCTGTTGTAGTAGTTTATATTATTTTAGGTGTGCTTTATGAAAGTTACATCCATCCGTTAACCATTTTATCCACTTTACCTTCCGCTTCTATGGGCGCTTTATTAGCGTTATATCTCACTGGCAATGAACTAACGATTATTGCTTTGATTGCAATTATCTTATTGATTGGTATTGTCCTAAAAAATGCAATTATGATGATTGATTTTGCGCTGGAACAAGAACGAGAATACAATCTCAACCCCAAAGATGCAATCTATCAAGCTGCCTTATTACGTTTTAGACCTATTTTAATGACTACTATGGCCTCCATGCTTGGCGCAGTTCCTTTAGCTTTAAGTCACGGCATAGGCGGGGAGCTGCGTCGTCCTCTAGGTATTGCTATCATTGGTGGTTTAATCGTGAGTCAGTTAATTACTTTATATACCACTCCTATTATTTATCTGACTTTTGATCGTATATCGCGTAAGGTAATGAGTTATGGTAAGCGCAATCCAGATGTTTCGGAGGCTGGATTGTGAATCTATCATCCTTATTTATTAAAAAACCTATCGCAACAATTTTGTTAGCGGTAGGTTTAAGTTTTTCAGGAATTCTTGCATTTAATTTATTACCTGTAGCACCATTACCTCAAATAGATTTTCCGACAATTACTGTACAAGCTCAGTTACCTGGAGGTAGCCCAGAAATAATGGCGACTTCAGTTGCTGCACCATTAGAACGGCAGATAGGACGAATTGCAGGGATTACTCAGCTCACTTCTTCGAGTACTTTAGGACAAACACTCATTATCGTACAATTTGATTTGTCGCGTAATATTGATGGTGCAGCACGTGATATCCAAGCAGCGATTAATGCGGCGATGAGTCAGTTACCTACAAACTTAACGAATAATCCTACCTATCGCAAGGTGAACCCAGCTGATGCACCGATTATGCTTCTTGCACTGACGTCAGATAAATTTACCCCGGGACAATTGTATGATGTGGCATCCACTCTATTGCAACAAAAGATTTTGCGTATTGAAGGAGTAGGGCAGGTGAATGTGGGAGGAAGTTCATTACCTGCTGTACGCGTTGACGTAAATCCCACAGCTTTAAATAAATACTCAATAGGAATCAATCAATTAGCAACGACAATTGCTGATGCTAACGTGAATTTGGCAAAAGGACAATTAAATCATGATAAAACTGTTTCGGTAATTAAAAGTAATGATCAGATGCTCAAGGCATCAGAATATGCACCAATGATTATAAGCTATTTTGATAATAAGCCTGTGCGCCTGTCGGACGTAGCCCATGTATATGATTCTGTTGCTGATGTACATACCGCTGGCTTAGCAAATGGTAAACCTGCAGTGCTCTTGGTTTTATTTAAGCAACCAGGGGCTAATGTGATTAAAACAGTGGATCGTGTACGAGAAATCTTACCTCAACTTGAAGCTTCTATACCTAAAGATATCCAATTAAATATTTTAATGGATAGAACCTCAACAATTCGAACTTCATTGCATGATGTGGAGCTTACGTTACTTATTTCTATGTGCTTAGTCATTTTTGTAACTTATCTCTTTCTTGGAAGTTTCAGAGCAATGATGATTCCAGGTATTGCTGTTCCTTTGTCATTGCTTGGAACTTTTGCGGTTATGAAATTATTAAATTACAGTCTAGATAACTTATCGCTCATGGCTTTAACCATTTCTACAGGATTTGTAGTCGATGATGCTGTGGTAGTATTGGAAAATATTTCACGTCATATTGCACTGGGTAAAAAACCATTACAAGCAGCGTTTGATGGCTCTAAAGAAATTGGTTTTACGGTACTCTCCATTAGTATTTCCTTAATTGCAGTATTTATTCCAATTTTAATGATGGGAGGCATTGTCGGTCGGTTATTTCGTGAGTTTGTAGTGACGTTATCCATAGCAATACTGATTTCACTTGTTATTTCATTAACACTGACGCCCATGATGTGTTCACGAATGTTGCATGAAGATGAAGGAGAGCAAAGCAATTTTTTTATGCGTTTTACGGAACAAGTGCGAATGCGTTATGCTAATGGATTACGTTGGGCACTCTTTCATCCAAGATTCATGTTGATTCTTATGTTTGCTACAATTGTTTTAACTGTTTATTTATTTATTATTATACCTAAAGGATTTTTTCCTCAACAAAATACAGACAGGATTGCTGGTACTTTGCGAGCGGATCAGGATATTTCTTTTAAGGCAATGAAAAAAAAGCTAGGCCAATTTGTTTCAAAAATTAATCAGGATCCCGCTGTAGCAAATGTAGCAGCATTTATAGGGAGCGGTCCCGGTAATAATACAACGAATACTGGAACTGTATTTGTCATTTTGAAGCCACCGCAAGGTAATGGCCTTACGAGCGATCAGATCATCGCTCGTTTGCGAAAGAAGTTATCTTCAATAACTGGAGCAACTTTATTTATGCAGTCAGCGCAGGATTTAACTATTGGTGGCCGAGCTGCTGCTGCCCAATTTCAGTACACAGTCTCAGCAGATAACTTACAAGATCTTGCGATTTGGACCCCACGTATTATGGAACAGTTATCAAAAATTCAGGGAATTGTTGATTTGAATAATGATCAGCTGAATCATGGATTACAATTTTATGTCAACGTAGATCATGATACCGCATCACGTTTTGGCATTACTCCACAGCAGATTGACCGAGTGCTTTATCATGCCTTTGGACAAAGTCAGATTTCAGTCATGTATATGCCAATGAATCAATATTATGTAGTAATGAATGTCGCGCAGAAATATTGGCAATATCCTTCCATTTTAGATGAAATCTATATCGAGTCCTCGGCAGGCTATGAAGTACCCTTATCTGCATTTGCTCATTTTAAAGCAGGTTCCACCTTATTGTCCGTAAATCATCAAGGTTTAGCTCCTGCAGCAACGTTCTCGTTTAATTTAGCACCAGGGACATCTCTTGGTGGGGTTGTTAAAAAAATTACCACCATGGTTGGAAAATTGCATTTACCACCAACGATGCGTGGATCATTTCAAGGAACTGCACAAGCATTTCAAGAGTCGTTCGCAAAAGAGAAATTTTTGATTTTGACTGCTATTTTAGCGGTTTATATTGTGCTTGGTATGCTTTATGAAAGTTTGATTCATCCAGTAACGATTTTGTCTACTTTACCATCAGCAGGGGTTGGGGCTTTATTGGCATTATTATTATTCAACTCTGATCTGAGCATCATTGCTCTTATTGGGATGATTCTTCTGATTGGAATCGTGAAAAAAAATGCCATTATGATGATTGATTTTGCTTTGGAAGCGGAGCGTCTGGAGAATAAGTCGCCACGTGATGCAATCTATGAAGCCGCATTATTGCGTTTTCGGCCAATTATGATGACTACAATGGCCGCTATATTAGGTGCTATGCCTTTAATCATTGGGTTTGGTGTTGGTTCTGAATTACGTCGTCCACTAGGGATCGCGATTGTGGGGGGGTTAATTATGAGTCAATTGTTAACACTCTATACTACACCAGTAATTTATTTGACAATGGACACCGCCGGAATACGGGTTCGCAATTTCATGAAACGGTTAAAATTAAGAGGTGCCTATGGACGCTCATAATCTGTATAGCCGAGAAGAAGCGAAATTCAACCCAAGAATAGCGTACTCACCAAGAGTCTATGTTACTCCGAACAGGCAATTTTTATTAAAGTATATGATCTTAACTTTAGTATTATTACTTTCATCATGTATGGTTGGTCCTAATTATGTTCCGCCAAAACTTGTAGTGCCACCACAATTTAAAGAGGCCCAAGATAAAAAAGTAATAGAAGTCACGCGTAAGAATTGGAAACCTATTAAGCCTCAGGATGATATAGAGCGTGGTGAATGGTGGAAAATATTTAATGATCCTGTATTAAATGCTTTGGAAGATCAGCTGTATCATTACAATCAAAACATTGTGCAGGCTGAAGCAAATTTCAGCCAATCATTAGCGATTGTTGATCAAGCCCGTTCCAGCTTATATCCAACATTAGTAGGCGCGGTTAGTACATTCAGACAGCGTCAAGCAGGGGGATCGGCATCGATTATCAGCGCGTCGGGAGGGACAGCAGGTACTGCAACAACTAATATTACGCCTAGAGCGGCAACAACTAGTATTTATACTGGATTTTTGAATGCAAATTGGGAGCCAGACATTTGGGGTGCTGTTCGTCGCAATATCGAAGCAAATCTCTCTTTAGCAGAATCTAATGAAGCTTTAATTGGTGTAATACGTTTATCTGCTCAAGGTGCCTTAGCTCAGTACTATTTTGAACTTCGTGCATTGGATAGAAGTCAAAAATATTTAGATGAAACCGTAATTGCTTATCAAAAATTATTACAGTTCACACGCAATCAATATGCCTCTGGCGTTGCTTCTCGCGCTGATGTAGTGCAGATACAAATCCAGCTTGAATCAGCTAAGGCTTCAGCAATTAATAATGGTATTTTACGGGGTCAATACGAACATGCTATTGCTGTGCTTATGGGAAGACCGCCTGCTTATTTTTCATTAAAGCCTGCAGTTGTAAGATTGAAGCCGCCACCAATTCCTCTACAAGTTCCTTCCGTATGGCTTGAACGTAGGCCGGATATCGCACAAGCGGAGCGTTTGGTGCAGCAAGCGAGTGCTTTGATTGGAGTGGCTATTGCAGCGTACTTTCCAACTTTGAGCTTAACAGGCACTTCAAGTCTTGCAGGGAATAGTTTACATGAACTGTTTCACCAACCAGTATTCAGTTGGTCTGCGGGTATGCAATTAGCAGAAACAATTTTTGATGGAGGATTCCGTAAAGCAGGGGTGCGGATAGCAAAGGAACAATATATAGCTCAGGTTGCAAATTATCGTCAGGTGGTACTCACTGCATTTCAAGACGTTGAAGATAATCTTATTTCATTGCGTCTTCTGGAACAGCAAAGTATCGTGCAAGATAAAGCTGCAGCTGATGCGCTCTATGTACTGAAGCTCACAAAAAATCAATATAAGGCAGGAACGGTGCCTTACTCTAATATACTTACCGCTCAGATCAGTGCACTTGCTGCAGAGCAAACAGCGGTACAAGTAGACGGCTTACAAATGGCATCAGCTGTAGGTTTGATTAAATCACTCGGGGGGGGGTGGGTAGTAAATGTTACCATACCTCCTAAAGTAAAGAATACAAAGTCCTCCGTACCTGGTAAACAGTCGGTCATATATGGAGATACTACTCAGTAATGCATTGAAAAATAAAAATTTTTTATTAGTTACCTTTGACTAAAATAATTGACTTCAGGTTATTTACCGGATATTATGAGCATTAATTACTCATAATGAGGGAATTATGCTGGGATTAGCAACCTTAGATGATCTATCCTATGTATTAGATAGTAGCAATGATCTTCCTGAAGACATCTGTTTTTCTGGTGAGTTAAGACGGTATGTTGAAACTTATAAAAAAAGGCCGAGTTTTTTTAAGCCGTATCAAAATGCCAAAGAATTTGCTGGTGGCATACTTGCACCAATGATTTATCCACTTGGATTGACTACCTTAGGTACCATGGGTGCACTTGCTGTCGCCATTGCGCCGGCTATTTGCGTGGGAAGTCTGCTTTTTGCACTCGGTACTGCTGCTTTTGGTGCCTCAGAACTCAGTGAAAATGCTCTAGAAGTTGCTGCTCTTTCTTTATATGTTACAGCGTATGCACTTGTTTTATCTACAGCAAGTTTTTTATTAGCGATTCTTAGTATTCCTTGTTCCTTAGTTTCTTTGGGAACGCGTACTCTGGCTACAGTCGGCTCAGAGATTAGTAAATGCATGAATGATGGGGTATTGGCAGCAGAACTGCAACAAAGAATCTCTTTCTAAAAAGTATAATAATTTAACGAGAGTTCGGGATAAGGATTTTATTTGATCCCGTGCCTCCTGGTTTCGTTTGGTCTGAGGAGATGCGCTAGCATGTCTCGAAGCCTTAACAGGAGGTTATACTAAGGCGGCGTAAACGCCTCCTTAGCGCGAGCGGGTGTAATGGTTTATCCTTAACTCACGTTTAATTTAAATGTATGGAGGGGTTGTGCCAGCGTTTACACGTTTATGTAAGAATGTTCATATTAGTGTAGCTCATAATACAGTGACTCTATATGTACCAAAAACAGTACCCTGGTATTCTTTGTACCAACAAATGATGCGATCAAATTATTATGATCCTACCAATAACTCTATACTAAAACCCATTTGGCCTTTACGGATATATAATCCATTTGATCCTGAAGATCCTTTTGTTAAAAGGTTATCACCAGTACAACCGGTTCATCGCGAGTATCCCGATCATGAATATTATCATGATGATGCATTGGACAGGGAAATTACTCATTTCCATATGAAATTTACTAGAAACATTAGTATTCAAGATTTCGACGTGTTTTTAACTATATTAGTTGAGAAAGACATAATTGATAGGAAGGAAAAGGAAGATTGTTTCATTGCATTTATACAGGCAAGTCAAGATGCGGTTACGAAATTTTATGATGAGTTGGCAACAGTTCAGCTAAAAGCACTTGAATTAAATGAAAAGGCTAAAACTAATCCCAAAGCCTATCAAAAAGCTGCAGAGGCGGCTGAAGAACTTTATGACACCTTAAAAAATGAAGCAAGAACTTACTTCAATAACAAAAATGCAAAAAAATATGAGTTGTTTCGTTCCAATTGTAAACAAGCTATAAAAAAAGCCTCTAAAGAACTACAAAATCATCGTGGTTGGGGAGATGTCTTACTTAATGTGAGTGCTGCTATTCTTGGTTTAGGGATTTTATATGTTGCCGCTCTAGGAATTAATTATGCTTGGACTCATGGAGAGCATTTGTTCTTTCATTGTGATACAGATTCTATAAAAAAAATTAAAAAACTCGAAGAAGCTCAGTCTGCACTATTGAGAATTTAACGCTTTTTACGATACATTTTGTTTAGGTTATTGAACCTAGAATTGAATTAGACTCTGTTTTCAAGTACCATTTTGTTTCATTTAGAGCCTCATTATGTTGTGAATTAAACTATGTCTAACGCTAAAATTCTTATTGTCTGGTCAAATTATTACGAAGAGCTCGCTGAAAAACAATTAGCAAGTTGCTTGAATTTGTTAAAATCATCTGCATATGAATATCAAGTTGAAACAGTAAATGCTGGAACCTATGAAATTCCAGCCGTTATAAACTATTATCATAGCCATAATCCATTTGATGGTTACATTCCCTTAAGCTTATTACTCAAAGGAAAAACGGATCATTATGAGTTTATTTGGGAGCATGTAAAAGAGTGTTTTATTCAATTTGCCATGAATGGTTTAATGATTGGCAATGGTATTATTTCTGCTCCGAGTATGGAATTATTGAGTGAACGCGTTGAGAATGGCGAAAGAGTTAGAGAAGCTTTTCAAGCAATGAGTTATCTCCTGCAACTTACTAAGAATAAACGTTAAGTTATGGCGAAAATTTTAATTATTTCATCGTGCATCCATAAGGAGTTATCTACGCAGCAACTTTCGTACTGCGTAGAGGTTATTAAAAACTCTGGTTATGAATATCAAATTGAATCATTTCAAGCAGGTACTTATGAGATTCCTTTTGTTATTAATACTTTTCAGAAAAAAAATCCCTTCGATGGCTACATTGCATTAGGGCTGCTTTTGAATTCAAATAGAGATCACTATAATTACATTATGTCTCATATCAATACTTGCTTTACCCAATTTGCGTTAAATGATGTCATTGTAGGAAATGGAATTATTTCTGGCAGCAATTTGGATGATCTATCTGCTAAAGTGAATAGTCCTGATCCTTGTCTTTCAGCGTATACATCAGCATTTAATGCGGTTGATTATTTGATTCAATTGAAAAATAGGATCGTGTAACATAAAAGGCTAGAGTCATGTTCCAATGGCTGAAAGAGTGGTGGCAAAAACGGATTGTTCAACATTCTCCTATTTCTGATGCTGAGTGGCGTCATGCATTTCAACGTTTGTCTTTGCTTCAGCGCCTGAATGAACAAGAAAAAATAAAGCTTAAGCAATTAGCCATTTTATTTCTTCATTACAAATCATTGGAAGGGAGTAATGATTTTCAGGTTACTACAACAATGCGATTAAGCATCGCTTTGCAAGCCTGTCTCCCTATTTTGAATCTTGGATTAGATTGGTATGATGATTGGGTATCCATCATAATATACCCTGAATCTTATTCGCGGCAAGATAGAGTGGTTGATGAATACGGTATCGAACATCTAGGAAATGCTCATTTAAGTGGTGAATCATGGCAACGTGGCCCAGTCATTCTTTCCTGGAATGATGTGCTGCATCATGGTGGAACTGATGGGCGTAATGTAGTGATCCATGAATTCGCACACAAATTAGATATGCAAAATGGCAGAGCAAATGGATTTCCTCCACTACATAAAGGTATGTCCGCTCAGCGGTGGGCTGCTGAATTTAATAATGCGTATAATGATTTTGCAAATCGCATCCAACACAATGACGACATCCCAATTAATCATTATGCGTCCACATCTCCAGCCGAGTTTTTTGCTGTATTTAGTGAGTTATTCTTTGAAAAGCCCGATGTTATCCGACATTATTATGCAGAAGTCTATGAGTTACTAGTCCAATTTTACCGTCAAGACCCACTTGTATTATAAAAAATAATATACCTAAATTTTACCATTTAAATTTATATTTTGTGTCTCTAGAGCTCCACCCATCAATAACACGCACATCAAGTTGTTTTTCTGAGATGAGATTGAATTCAATGCGTGAGCCCCAGTAAGGATTATAAAAATTAAAATCGTGTTGCGTTTGTGCGGTTATTAATGAGCAATAAAGCCCTCTCGGCTCAGGAGCTCCCAGGCCATCACCATAACCTAAATCCAATTGGGTGGATCCTTGCGAATTTCCATCTGCAGTAACTGCATTTAGCCAATTACATGTAATCGAAGCAAATTGTGAATGTTTATTTTCCAGTGTCAAACAGCTTCTATGATGGATGCATGGTTTAGCAAAACTTATCCCAGCAATTAAACTTAAACTAATAAACGTATAAAATTTTAACATTTCTCGAACTGATTCATTAAACTGAATTTATTTCTACCATGGCTATTTAGTTTTTGTCAACGTATCCTATTTGTTCTAAAAATAACGCGAGTAAATGTTTGTATAAGTACCATCTTGTTCCATAGCATGTAATGCATTATTGATTCTAGAGATAAGTTCGCCTTGATTGCGATTTGCTAGAATGCCATAACCCATACCAAAAGGTATTGCCTTGTCAACTAACTTAAAATTGTCTGGGTTGTTATGTACCCAATAAGTTGCGCCGATAAAATCAAGCATAATAAGATCAACTTCTTGATCTGCTAAGTCTCTTAACATATTTTGCTGATTATCATAGCTAACCACTTCAATGTTATCGTATTTTTTCTCTAAAATAGATTTGAATACGGTACCTGCTTCAACACCGATCCGTTTGCCTGTATTAATGTTAGTATTATTAATGTTCGAATCAATCGTTGTGAGTAATTGAGCTTGGGTTTGTAGATAAGGTAGACTAAATAGATAATAAGCAAGTCGCTCTTCAGTAATAAAAAAACCGTCTATGCCTAAATCAACCGTTCCTTCTGCTACGGCTTTCATAATAGCTTCAAATGTCATGGGCTCATAAACACAAGTTGCATTAATTCGACGACAAATTTCATTAAGGAGATCTATTTCAAATCCTGTAAATACTTTGTTTTTGGTTGCTAGCATTTCCATGGGGGGATTAAAGGATGATGTACCAATAATGAGTTTTTCTGCAAATGAACTTGAGTTCGTTATAAATAGAAGCAACGCTAATAATACCTTCATAAAATAAATTCCCTATATATTTTATCTTGAAGAGGCAGCGAAAGTTAGTAGATGTTGCGATGATTATACAGGAGAAAATAGCAACATCATTTCTTTATGAACAGTTTAAGCCACGCAGTGGGATACTGCAAATAACATTTGGTATTTGCAGCCAAATAATGAGTTATCATAATCCTAGAAAAGCAGTAGGACGCAACTGCTTTTTCTAGGATAACTGGTCTCAAGTTAAAGTAGCTACTTGATGTTCTTCTTCATTGATTAGATTAGACTGGCTCGAATGCACGCTTTGTAGCGATGTTTTTTTAGGGATGAGTTCTTCTTCATGTGATAAACTCGCTTCATATTTTAAGAGCTCGCTTGTTTTGAAAAAGCGCTGCGTTTGATAGCGTGATTTTTGGTGCTCTGTTTTTTCTAATGCCTCAATAGCGGGCTCTGTGATTTGTAACTCTTTTTGTATCTCAATAATTTGTTGTTTACAGGTTTCTTGTAGAGAGGATATAAGCTCATATTTTGTTTGCTGCAAGTGCTCGGCTATGAGCTCGATTCGTTTATCATCAAGTAATTGATTATGACTTCGTAACTCGTCGATACATTCAATTTCTTCCTTTTGAGTTTCCTGTATGAGCCGCTTATATTGTGCGATTAATTGATTGATGTAAATGATTCTTCCTTGATGATAAAGGATTTGACTCATTAAAGAAGCGCTTTCAATATAGCCACAGTTAGACTGTTGTCTCCGCTCTTGTGCTGCTTTAATTTTAGTTCCTATTTCTAATACTTCCTTTTCTTGTATACGGATTTGTTCCTCAGTATTTCGTATTTTACTTCGAGCATCTTCAATATTTTTATCTATCCTTGATTGCTCTTTAATGAGCTCATTAAAAAGCTCATCTGGATTTTTATGTAACATTGTTTTTAGTTGATTGAGATCGACTGGATTTTTGGTCCAATCCCATAATTTCATTTCATCAATCTGTGTGAGCCTTTTTTGAATGAATTCGGGAAGTTCCGAGCGATCAATATTAATGCTATTCCAATCCTCAGTTAAAAGGGCTTTTAATCTAAATAATTTCTCAAATTCTGCGTGTTTAGGTAGAGGGAGGATTTCAATTGCACTTTTATCAGATAAGTTGAGCAGGGCTTCTTTATTCTCCTCAAGTGCTGTTTTTAGTTTCTTTAGCTCATTTCGCTCATTTTCTACTCGAGTTAAAAAGGAGGATTGATATCCTGTAAATCCTTCTTTTAGTGGAGCATCTGCTACTTGTATTTCTATGTAGGACTGAATTCCATCAGTGCCATTTTGAATACGAATTTGCTCAGGATTTACATTCAATAAGTGTGCTAATCGAGTTGTTTTTTGGGTCAATAAATTTTCTAGTGTGTTTTGATGCAGTCCATCAGTTTTATTGAACTCCTTAATCGAGTTAAGTAGCTTTTTTTTCAAGGCCTTAAGTTGACCTAAATAAGGTTTGTATGCTTCGTAAGTACTAAAGCGCTCTGTGGCTTCGTAGAGTTCTTGTATAATGTGGTTTGGATTATCCTGACTTTGATGACTTATGTTGAGCAACGTCTCTTGTAGATGATTCCAGATGGGATCATAAGTTTTGAAGAAGTAAGGTGAAGTTTTTGCCAAATAATGGCGAAATGCAGTGATATGGTATTCTGAAACCACTTTATCATGACAGTTTTGTCGAAAATTAAGATCACAATGTAGGGGATGAGTTAATGAATCTATTGCATGCACGGCATCATTGATAATAGTGCGCGGAGATGAGTGACCTACCGAAAATAAATATTTATCTTTTAAAATAGCTTGGTGTTTTTTAAGTCCAGTATAGAGAGCCTGAATTTTATTTTGGTCTTGACATGACGTGATTACATCCTCAGCCAGATTATAAAGAGCTAAGGCTGCTTCTTTGGCTACAGTACGTTCAAACAAGGCGTGAAAAGGTTCAGGCTTTTCTTTTATCCAAGAAAGCTCGGCGCAAAGACGTTGAGCCAGTTGTTTCATTATTTCTTCGTTATAATGGATTTGTAGATTTTTTAAATGGGTATCTGCAGGTAAGCCCGAATTTTGATATAGAGTGCAAAAATTAAGAACTAGGCCTTGAATTTTAAATTGTTCAACTATTGAAAACCGTGTTGATTCTTGGCAGTGATGGAGCATTAGTGGCTTCATTTGAGACAACAATTCTTTGACTTTGTTACTGTCTGCCTTCATCAATTTCTTTTGATAATATTGGATAATACTTTCAGTAATTTCTTCCTTTTCCTCGTTATACAAAATTTTATTTTTTTTCTCGATCACTTTGTTAATCACTTGGGTGATTATTTCAGGTATAAAAGAGGAGTTTTGTGAATGATTTGGGAAAAATTTTTCTATGGCCTCTGGACAAGCAGTACAGAATTCTCCAATTAGTCGCGGTAGAATTTGTTTACTTTGCGCAAGCTCCAAATCTGTTTTCATCTGACCAACAGGCCTTGTATAGTCAAGCACAGCTCCAGCTTTATCAGCAATGATGGTTTCAAGATTTTGCTGCATGAGTGCTTTGGTAGCGTCTGTAAATGGTTTTGATTTTTGCTGTAATTGTGTTTGTACGTTTAATTCTTGAGCGAAGTCTAGTTGTTTTAAATATTTTAACCTTAAACTTTGTTCGTTCGTGATGTGTGTTGCTTTTTCTGCTTTAGCTGTCCACTTTTCTTCGCGAGCAATTTCCCAAAGTTTACAGGCGGCGTTTTTAAATTGGTTAATACTTGCAGCAAGAGTACTCTCGGTGATACTTGTTTCTTGAGAGCGGGTCAGTTCACCTAAAAGTGCTTCACGCCACTGATAGAATTCAAATTGTATCTTGGGATCATTTGGGTACAGTTCTAGGAGTAAACCTTCCCAGGCCTCAATTTGTTGCATTAATATTTGTTGAGCCTCATCAATCGCCTGAGTGTATAGTCCATCAATAGTGGCTTGTGATTTGATTTTATTTTTTAATAGCTCAACAGTGCGTTCATTAATGCGCTGGCGTCTCCAGGGTATAACATAATAAAAAAATTGACTTAATAAATCTTTAGGTGGTTTAACTTGGTAGATAGGAAGCCATTCACCTGGCTTGCCATTTCGAGCAGCACGCCCAGCAATTTGAGTAGTCATTCTTTCTGTATCGGGATATGTTTGAACGACGAATAAACCTTTAGGGTGATCTCCTGTGTTTATATCGATACCTTTGGCAAGCATCGCCGTACCTACAGTAATGGTATTGACTTGTCCAGCTTGCTTAATGATGCGGTCCAACTCACTAGGACTTTCCTTTCCAGTAATAGTTTGAATTTTAAAGCCTTGTTCTTTATATGTTTTTAAACTCGAACTAAGTGCCTGTGCTTCATCAAAATCCTCACTAATGACAAGAATGGGTTGAGTTTGGGTATGACTCCATTTTTCAATAGCGCTTTTAGTTTGTGTAATTAATGCTTCACGTTCTGCATAAGTTTGAATTTCAGCATCAGGATTGATTTCCATTGTAGGTTTAGTAATAGGACATTTAATCTTGTTCAGAGTTTTATGGATTGCTTGAATGGTTTCTTCACGATTTAAAGTAAAAACAGGCTCGTGGTTAATACGTTTATCGCCTGCATAGGGAGCAACACTAATTGCCTGCGTACCGATTGCGGTGGCCAAACTTTCTAATTCTCGCTTATCTCCTGGTGTTGCAGAAATTCCCAGCAAACGTCCTTTGGTATGTTGATAAAATTTGATTAAACCTCGGGCTGATTGGTTGGACAGCACGGCAGGAACTGGATCAATAACAAAATATTGAGCGTGATCTTTGCGTTCCGCTTTCAAACGGGCTTGTAACGCTTGTTGTACTGCTTCAGTAAAAATAGATCCTGTTTTAGGAGTACTACGTATTAATGGCACACAAATAATTTTTTTGGTAGCTTCGTGTCCTGATTCATCTTTTTCTTTAAGCGGTTGGATAATAAAATGTTTGTTTTCTACAAGTGTTGCTGCAATACAACTGGCATGAATCCATTGTTTCAATTGAGTGTTGCTTGATGCCATCAAATAATTTTGTTTTTCAACACTGCCTTTGAATTGCTCATTGATTTCCTTATTTAGGAATAAACGGAATTGCTCTAGATCTTCTTCTTCATCCCAAACTTTGCCTTGTTCGGGATCGATATTACGAAATGCTGGTAGGTTAATGAATTGATAAGCAAGTGGATAAATCCACTCAGCAGGGTTATTATCGTGATTTTCAGTTTCTGCGACTAATTTATAAAGAGTTACTTGATCTAAAAGAGCATCATCACATTCATCTAAAACAACATGAATTGGTCCATTTGTTTCAAGTACTTTTTCTTTTTTAGATTCTTTTGCTGATAAGCGAAAAAAAGCCATATCTTCAATAGTAGAACAGTTGATTCCATCATGCTGATACGCTTCTGGAGGGCTGTCTCGTTGGATAAGTGCGGTTTTAATTTCTAAAAAATTAAAGAATGGTTCGCAATTATTTTCGAAATCGCGAATTAAAAGTTGTGGATTAGCGGTACACTGATCAATGGTTCCACCTTGAGTCCATTGCAAAACAGAAAGCATTGGCGTATTGATACTTTTTCCTTCTCCAGTTTTGATACGCATTAGTAAATTGGACGATGGATCATTTAGCGCAAGTAAAAGGACTAGCATTTGTGTGGTATTTGGGAATAATCCTGTAGTTCGAAAATAAATTTCTCTAAGATAAGCTAAAAGTTCCAAATAGGTGATTTCGATTTGTTCTGGATCAATTGATTTTGAGCGTAGTTGGTCAAGTAATGTTTTTGCTCGTTCTTTTAAATCGTGGCGTGAACTTGCAGTTAATTTTTTTAGAGTTTTAAAATCATAAGGATTTAAGGGATCGGTATAACCCAATGTTTCGATAAAAGTTAATTGCTTGGCAAGTTTTAATTGCAATGAATGAGGCAAATCCGTTTCACAAAGTAAATCTTGTAAACTTATTAAGGCCTCCTTTACTCTATCTGTTGCAAATTGCTTGCTTAAATCTCTTTGTTCCCCTGTTTTAGCAAAGGGATTCGTATCAAAGCTTAAGCAATAAGCCCGAAGTTTTTCTGAGTCATGGGCGAGTAATGCGGAGTTTAAGCTTTGAGTATTAGGATAGGGGGGAGTGGTAAATAATTTTAAAACTTGATCGATATCTGCTGAGGAACGTCGTCCTAAACCCTTAGTCACTTCTAATAGAGCAAATAAGTTGACTGTATAGTCTTTTCTGTTTTGTGCTAGGCCAGTTAAAATAGTTGCAATTTTTGCTCTATTTTCCTGATTGATTTGAGCTAATTGTTGAAGAATAAGTGGATAAGCATTGAGATCCTGATCGGGATTTTCTGGTGAAAAACGGTTTAATAAAGCAATACAAAGTTCTGCTTGATCTTGATTATGAGTTAAGAATAATTGAGTTTGCTGTACTAGGTTTTGTACAAGCTCGGGGGAGGCTGTTCCTGAAAGATCGGTTAAAATATGAATTATTTTTTTTATAATTAATGACTTAATGTTTTCGGGAAGATTTGATTTTTTTAATTCATTTAATGCAGCTAAGGGAAAAGGGCTAGTGCTTTTTAAATTATGGGCCATGCTCATTTTGAAGAACATTACTTGAGCTTCAGGATCAAGATCAGTTAATTCGAAAAGTTCAACTAAACCATTAACTCCTCGCTCAATGGCAGCACTATCTGCATCAGGATTTTCTTCCAAGGCTTGTGTTGTCAATTTTAAATAGAGATCTAAATGTGCGGTGTTGTCTTGAATCAACTCATTAATAAGAATTTGTTTTTGAGTATAATTTAAACGAGTTAAAGCGCCTGAATTTAGTTGTTTATAAATTTTATTAAATTGTTCAGGTAACCGTTCATGAATATCAATGAGTAAATTGAGGTACTTGGCGATGGATTCAATTTTGTTTTTATAATCTTGTAAGGATTGATCAGAGGGTGCGTTTTCAACAAGTAGGGCAGCTTCATTAAGAATACTTCTTTCAAAATCAGGATCTTGGGTATTGAGTTGTTGCAGAGTTTTCTTTAATGCGGGCAATACTTTCTTCTGAATGAGTTCTTCTTTGAAAAAGAAAGTTAAAGAGTGTGTGTCATTAAATGCAGCCATCCAAGAAAGACTTGTATTGATGTCTAAATCTTTAACGAGAAGTTTATTTTGAGGGTTACCAAAAAAGGCATTCATTTCAGAAATAAACAACCCATGCAGCTGACTTAAAATAGTTGCAAATGCTGAACCTGTTGTATTGTCGTTCGCATTTCTTTTTCCGGTAAGCAAGAAACTTAAAATATATGCTCCTTTCGTTTTTCCAAGAATACCTACTCCATACATACCATTCAGTAATATAGGTTTCTTCTCTTCAAAAAAACGTAATTTGTCGATGACATCTGGAAACTTGGGGTTGGGGCTTTGTAATAAAGTAACCAGATCATTTACTGCATCAAAAAGTGGTATTAACTCTTGATTCAGTTGTTCTCTTAATTGTTGCGGTACAATAAAACTTTGTAGATTTTTTTGTAACACAGCTTTGAGGGTATCGATTTTAAACGCAGCGCTTCGTTTTTTTATAGCGTCAACTAATGCATCGACAATCAGATCATCAAGCTTAGAAATATCACCATTGCCTATCACGCAACCCGGTAAAAGATTTTTTTCAATGATGTATTCTTTTAACCAAGCCTCTTGTTTTTCAACCGTTTTATGTTCTGTTGGAATAGAGTCTGAGGCGTTTGTAAGTGTTTCAATGAGCGTTTGAATTTGCTCAATTTTGGGCAACGATTGTGATTTAGAGAGATTGATTTGACTTAAAGTACTCACAACGATTTTGCTGAACTCATCACCTTTTTGAGTATGTAATCGTTGCAGGGCTAATAATAAATTATCAATATTTAACTGGGTTAAAATGGGTTCATTAAGTTTTGTTAATAACTTGATGAGATCAAAGGATAGACTGTGGCGATTCTCCTGTATTATTGTAGTGAACGAGTTTATGACTGAAGGCGAGTACAGATTGTCATCTAGTGATGGAGTAGTTTTTTGAATACGTTCTTGCAGTGTGTTAAATACATCAAACCCTTCATTCTCCAAGCAAGAGATAAGTGGATTAAGCAGATCATTTTTAAAATTTTTATTAGGTAATACCTTTTTAATGTCCATGCACTGTTTCAATAAGAAATCTATTTGTGCTAAAGACGGAGTGGGTTTAAATGTAAAGCAGCGTGAAAAGGCCTGCAGCAAATCACTGCGGTGATTTTTATGCAATTGTTGCAGTGAGTGAATACAACCGAGTAAGTTTTTTTTCCATTGTTCGACACTAACGGTTGTTTTGTCTGCAAAAGTGCAGGTCAAGATAAAAATTAATTGTTTTCTTTGTATCGGTGTCCAAGAATGGAGTTTTTCAATTTCATGCAGTTGGTCTTGGATATCGGACAGTCTGAGTTCTTTATGCCAATGTTGTCCCATATATCGAAATAACCAAGGAGTAAGCTCACAATGTTCATTTTCGATTTGTTGGTACATGAGCGCTGGATCAGTAATGGTATCTTCAGAATTTTCAATTTTCATGCAAGAAGCTACTTGCTTGAATTGTTCCGAAGCAGATTTTTGCGTCATTGCATGGTGAACGCCTGTTGGACCCCAGTTAAGCTGAGTTAAAGAAAGGCATTGTTCCTGAGGGTTTTCTGCATGCTCGATAACATCTAATATGCGGTTTAATGTGATGAGAAGATGACCATTATATTCAATAGGGCATGGATTAGGTAGAGTCAGATTTTTTTCTGCAATTCTGGGTAGAAAGACTTGAGTATATGCCTCAAAAAAAGTATTAAAGTCAAAACTATTTTTATCATAGTTTAGGTGAGCGGTGGCTAAAACATTCCACCATTCCTTCTGTTCCGCAGGGAGACGAACTAATTTTTGAAGATTTTTAATCCCTCTGGTAGTCAAAAGTGAATTTTGTACTCCTGGATTTTTAAGAAAATCAAGACTAATTTTTTTGTTTAAGCATGTATTGAGCAGTCTCACTAATAAAAGTGTATGTGCTTCGCCACCAAGTATCACTTGTTTGCATAAAAATGGCACGAGAGACTGAATTTGTTTTTGCGAAATAAGCGCTTGAGCATTGGGTTTATTGATTTGAAGTAACGTTTTGACTTCATCTTCATATTGAGGGAATAAACTGATTAAAGCATTTTTTTGCGCTGTTGAGTAATGAGTTTCCATTAGTAAAGCCAGAGTGTTCTGCGGAATATTAGGTACTATACTGGCTACTAGTTCTGTAGAGAGTAAAATAAGTGGATCTTGTTTTTTGAGGATAGGAGCTAATGGAGACGGAAGCTTTCTAGGTGTATCAGTATAACAAAGTGCTTGTTTGTCTTTGTTAATATAAAATCCTTTGGGTAGATTGTTGGGAATAATTCCATCCAGAAATGCATAAGAAAATTCTTTAATCTTTAATACAGCAGATTCTTGTAAGTAGTTAATGCCTAGGGCTTTAAGCTGTTGAGTAAGTCTTGGAAATTCAGGTAATTCAATAGGAATTAAAATAGGGGCTTCTGTTGCTATGTGTTCTACATGTTCATTTCGAGTATCCTGTTGAATGCTAGGGGCTTTAGGTAGCACAAAGCTTTTTTGAATTTGAATACGAGCTCGAACAGATTGGGAGTTTGTAGCTAAAGCCTTTTTTAAAGGATAAATTTTAGGCTCGCTAGAGATATTTTGGAGTATTGTTTCTGCTGTTTTATTTAATACTGTTCGGCGAGCAATCAGGGCAAGCTGATTTGAGGCTTGTTCCTGTCCGGGGATTTTAAAAATAAAGAGACGTTTGCGTGGCTCACTCACGAAACCTAATAAAACATCAATGTCCTTTGCAGAGATTTGCGTTTGATCAAGTTCAACTTCTATAGGGGAATAATTAATCTCAGTTTCATATGAAGTAATCAAGTTTTCCAGTAACGATTGAATGTATCTGTTTTTTGAAGATTGAGTCACAGCAAAACTCCTGTAGTATTAAAGAAATATGCAGCAATATTTCTGCTTTGCTCCGCAAGCGTATGGCAAAAAAGAAAAAATCTGTTTCTTTTTCATTAAATGTGATCGTATTATAATGAAAAATAAAGATTGTACAAAGCATATAATGTTAATTAATTATGCATAAAAATCTTTTTTAATTCAATTGGATGTATGTTGTACAGTGCGGAATTCTGACTCTTTTCGGGTAGTAATAAATCTGTAATTTTTAGATTAGATTTCTTCGGAAACTCTACTCCAGCGAAGAATTGCTTCGTCGATACGGTGCTCGAACCCTCATGTACTTACGGGTACACTCCGGTTCTGTGCTCCATGTCTCCTCGCACTTCTCTCACTGTAGCGAGTTTCCGAAGAAGTCTATTAAAAAGTATCTTATTTATGAAAAGTGTAAAATTTACTTGACAGCGCTTAGGGAGCTCATTAAACTTCGAACCTAATTTTGGGGTTATAGCTCAGCTGGGAGAGCGCTTGCATGGCATGCAAGAGGTCGGCGGTTCGATCCCGCCTAGCTCCACCATCAACATCTTGGATGTTGATGGGAAAAATGTTCCAGGTCCCCATCGTCTAGAGGCCTAGGACACCGCCCTTTCACGGCGGGAACAGGGGTTCGAACCCCCTTGGGGACGCCATAGCTCAATTTAGTGGCAATAAAGCTTGCTCTTATCAAAATCGGGGGCAACATTAGAGCCTTTCAAAAATGGTCCTTGTGTTAAATCCAAACAATCGCTCGTGCATTCTATAAGCATATTCATCCGTCATATTGGCGAGATAATCACAAACAATTCGATACGCAGTAGTTTCATCTTCGGCCTCTTTAAACAAGATCCTATTTTTATTATCTAATAAACTGCCAGGATTTGAGCTGATGGCATCAAACAATCTAAGTACCACTGTTTGTCCACCATATTCAAAAGTACGTGCTTCTTGGGAGTCAATGACACTGTTATAGATGCATTGTTTTAAATAATTGAGAAGTGCGTCTGCCTCCGGAATTAACGCAAGATTATATTTGAGTAAATTATTTTCAAAATGTTCATTGTTGATAATAATCTGAGTGGAAGTTATAAAATAGTTGACCATTTCACCAATAGTTTGTTTTCTTGAATATAAATCTTGCGAAAATAAAGAATTAATGAGATTAGTTTTCTGATGATTTAATGAGGTATCGCTTAAAAGTTGCCTAAATTCTTGAGTATCCAAATGAGAAGGGTTGATTAATCTTAAATGGATAGCATCTTCGAGATCATGAACACCATAAGCAATATCATCAGCGATATCCATGATGGAACAATCAAAGCTATGATAAGCCGATTTTCCTGCTTTTGTTCCTTGGGGGATTTGTGTTAGAGATTGAAATAATTCTTTATCATTATTTGAGAAAGGAGAGAGCAACCACTCAATTTCGGGTTGTTCGCAATCGAAATAAGCTTTAGGAGGCAACCAATCGTTAATTTTGATGGTTTTATGAATGGATTCATGGACTGGAGGTTGTTGAGGGGCAACCACAGATGAGCGCTTCACTGGGTATTTTAGAATACCCAGAAGTGCACGTCGCGTTAAATCAAGACCATAAATCCCATAGCTATTTTCAACTTTAGTAAGCAGTCTTAGCGTTTGTCCATTTGCTTCAAAACCACCATAATTGCGCATCATATAGTTCAGTGCTACTTCGCCTCCATGACCAAAAGGCGGATGACCAATATCATGAAGTAAACATATAACTGAGATAAGATCATCATTAGGTAGTAAACCAGAAAGTACTAAATGCTTTTCTTGGGCTATCAACAGATTATGCACGATACTGCGACCTATCGAATCTACTTCTAAAGAGTGAGTGAGGCGAGTACGATGGAAATCTCCTTCATCCGTTCCTAAAATCTGTGTTTTTCTTTGTAACCTTCTAAACGCAGGGCAATGGATTACACGGGTTCGATCTCGTTCATAGGGATCTCGATGGTCTTGAGATCCTCTTTGATTGGTTTGTCCAGAACGTCTGTGTGTCCACATGGTTGTTGCCCTAATAAATTACTTACTGTAAGCCATAATTTGTTCTTGAACAACACAAAAACCTAAAGTTTTTTCTAAATATGTAGATATAGTAATCAAGAAGAACTGTAAATACCCATAAGGTGAATGCAAGACTTGAGCTCACGATGTCACGAATAAATAAGAAGAATTATAAACTAGGGGATTGATCATGAATGCTACATTTAAAGTAACACTTATAGGGATTTGTGCTTTTAGTATTTCATCTTGCGCCATGATGGATAGCGAATATCCAAATTATCCAACTTATGCTTATGATCCTGCACAACCTTATACGTTAAATAATTACAATACGATTAATTATGATTACAGCTATCGGCAAAAACAAGAAGTTGTGGTTCCTGATTCATACCATGTAGGAGAATTTCATTCCCCGGTATCGTTTAAGGATAGAGATCAAACTTGGGTAAATAGCCAAAATCCTCACGGTTATACCATTGAATTGATGGAGGGAGATAAAGCATCTCAGGTTGCGCAAGTTCTTTATAAAACCCCAAAAAATGATCGTATGGCCCAAGTAAAATATGAGCGTGATGGTAAAACTCATTATAAAGGAGTATATGGCACCTACGGTAGCGCTGAAGAAGCTCAAAAAGCACTCAATGCATTACCACCTGAAATTAAAAATGGTGCCTCGGTGATTAATTGGAGTAGTGTGCAACAATAGATTCATACAGTTTGATTAATCAGGTATATTGAGGGGAAAAAAATGTTCTTACATACTTATGTTTATCTAATTGTATGTATTGTTTCCGGTTTTATTGCATATAAGGCAACAAATCCTACATATTTACTCATCGCAAGAGTTGTTTTTTCAGTTTCCTTAATTGCTTTACTCGCTCATTCTCCACACCCAGAGGACCTTTAAAAAACGACTTAGTTTTTCATCGCGCTTTTTTATGTTGTTTTTGCTGTGGAGCTAATGAGGATCATTAAACGAGTAACGCCTGATGTTTTTGTGCGCTCGGCTTCAAATTGCTTCACTGTGATGGCGTATTTTTGATTAATTTTTTCCAGCCAGGCAATAAACAAGTTAAATGCAACTGCATCAAAAGTAAGTTGAATATCACCAGAACCAGTTTGTTGCAATTGATAGGGAAATTTCAAAGTAGGGTCATTTTTAAGTTGTGTTGCTAATGCAGTCAATAATTGACTGTTATTCACTATTTGCTTTGTTTGTGTTGTACGATTTTGTTGCCTTATCTTTTTCATCCACTGTAGGGTATTCATTTTATCAATCAATTGTGCCGATTTTTGGTTTACTTGATTATTCAATGGAGTATATAGGAAAAGATAGTATACATAGAGAATAAGAAACAGCGCTGTTCCAACGAGCATCCATTTTTCTCGTTCGTTAAGCGTACTTAAATAAGATTTCATGTTAACTCCAAAGTTGCAACGACTTGTTGTTCATGTGTAGATGCTTGAGTCTGCTTTACTTTCAATTGAAGTTTTTTTAATTCATTTTCCAACTCTTCCAAACTGGCAAAGTCAGTACTAATTAGTGTTACAGATAGCGTTTTATTTTGAAATCGTAATTGCTCTAGGGTAATTCGATCATTATTCATTACTTTGGCAAATTGATTAATCAAAAACCAAAAACGATTTTGCTCTTCTGAATTATCACTTTTTAAAAGTTGTGTAATACGAAATTTAGGGCTGATTATCTGCTTGGCATTAGGAAAAAATTCATGGTAAATCACTGCAATTTGATCATCAATGTTTTGGGTTTGCTTATTTAATGAGTGTAATTGGATTGCATTCACTAATAAAAGCGATATCAGCCAAAAACAAAAAAGCCCAGCAGTAAGTAGATATTTCTTTCTCAGTAAATTTGCTTTATCCCCATGTTGCATTTCTCCTTGGCAGAGATTCATTAATTTAGTTTTTAATATTCTTTGTGCAATCCATACATAGGAGCTTTCCTGTTTTTGTGGAAGATCAGAATAAACCGATGGGCTGTCTTTAAAAAATAGAGGTTGTGTATCAGGGTGAGTTTTAAGATAGATATCAATCAGCTCTTCTTTAAGAGCACCTTTAAATTCATCTGTATTAATCAGTAAAGTTGCTTCATTAAAACAAAGTTCATTTGGCTCTAAAGCAAACCAATCCAACGTAATTCCAAGAAACTCGATGTCGTGTTCATGAAACACGTGCATCAGGTGACGAATTCGTTGCTTACTGATAACAGTAATCAAGTACTGATTATTTTGATACCTTGTTCTATCAAATGCAAAATGAAGTTCATCTACTGGTTGCGCTAATTTATCTTCCAGCGCATAAGGAATTGCAGCTCTTGCTTTTCGCTCAGGTAGCCAAGATAACTCCAGATTAAAAAAACTTGCGTGTTCGCTTGTTTCAATGACTAAAGTTTTGCAGTCTTTTTGCAATGTTTTAATTTCTGTAAAATGGCGTTTTGCAGGTGGAACGGTTAATATTCCATCTGCATCAACTTTTAGACAAAAACATTCGCTTTCATCAAGATGTTTTGTGAATAGAAAAAGGGTGTCCATTCCTAGGTATAAGCTCTATGTTTTTTTAGATTCATTGCTGTCCATTGCTGTTTTAGTTGTTGTGCTAATAAATAAACTACAAGTGCGTATTGAGGACTTGAATTATATCGAGTAATGACAAAGAAATTTGGATAAGCGATCCAATATTCATTTCCTTGAGCGGTAGTCAGTTCAATCAAACCTGCACGTGAAGGATGATTGTGCGCAGCTGTTACAGGTCTGACACCATTTGCTATTAATTGTGAATAGGCATAATTCGCTGTCTTAGGATTCATATGAATGTACTTATAATGATTTCCTTTCAATGTAGCATGTTGTGCAACTCCATCATTTGACTTCCAACCATGATGATAGAAGTAATTTGCAATACTTCCTATAGAATCATCGTTATTGGTGACTAGGTCACGTTTACCGGTATTGTTAAAATCAACAGCAAAATTGCGATAACTGCTCGGCATAAATTGAGGTTGACCTATAGCACCAGCATAAGAGCCCTTATATTGGGTTGCAGGCACTCCATGTTCCCGACAAAGAAGTAAATATTCTTTTAATTCTTTAGTAAAATAGGGCGCACGCTTTGGATAGTTGAACGCCAGTGTTGCTAAGGCATCAAGTACCCGATATTCACCTTGTTTCTCTCCATATAAGGTTTCTACGCCTAAAATTGCAACAATAATTTCTGGAGGAACACCATATTTTTTTTGTGCTTTCTCTAAAGCATTTCTATTGGCTGCCCAATAACTTAGCCCACTTTGTAAACGTGCTGGAGTTAAGAATATATCTCTATAAACATCCCAATTTTTCTTTTCATAGGGCTTTTCCATTGACTCGATAATTTGAGGTTGAATTACTACCTGATTCATCGTTGCAGTAAGTTCTTTAGTGCTAAAATGATATTGTTTGACCATACTTTTAATAAAAAGTTGGACATCCTTTCTTTGAGTAAAGGCAGTATCTGAATAAGTTGAAAAGGAGAAAAAGAACAGTATTACTGCAACAAACCCCAAACGATGTGCTCGTCTCATAGCATACTCTATATATATTAAAACGAAGGAACAAATTTTATTAAAAATATGAAGCATTAGCAAATACTTTCAGGCCGAGCATATTTAAGCTAAAATGCGCTATTTGCAGAAAGGTTATTACAGTTGAGTGATTTAAAGCGAATTCGTAATTTTTCAATTATTGCCCATATTGATCATGGTAAATCAACTTTAGCGGATAGATTTATTCAAATTTGTGGGGGATTAACTGAACGTGAAATGAGTGCACAAGTTCTCGATTCTATGGATATTGAACGAGAGCGAGGAATCACAATTAAAGCTCAGTGTGTTTCTTTAAACTATACTGCAAAAGACGGTAAAGCGTATTTATTAAATTTTATCGATACACCAGGGCATGTGGATTTTAGTTATGAAGTGTCTCGTTCATTGGCAGCTTGTGAAGGCGCTATTTTGGTCGTCGATGCTGCTCAGGGCGTGGAAGCACAGACTGTAGCGGTATGTTATACGGCAATTGATCAATCATTGTCTGTGTTACCAGTGCTCAATAAAATTGATTTACCACAAGCAGAACCAGAACGTGTTATTTCGGAAATTGAAGATATTATTGGTGTAGACGCACATGATGCAATAAGAGTAAGTGCCAAAGTTGGTTTGGGGGTTGAGGATGTCCTTGAGGCATTAGTCAAACATATTCCTCCACCAGAAGGTGATATCAACGCACCCTTGCAAGCATTAATTATTGATTCATGGTTTGATAGTTATCTTGGTGTAGTTTCTTTAGTACGTATCGTTAATGGCTCGATACGTAAAGGTGATAAGATGCGAGTGATGTCTACTGGTCGATCTTATGAGGTTGATCAAGTAGGTATATTTACCCCAAAGCGCACTAAACTTGATGCACTTAATGCAGGTGAAGTGGGTTATGTTGTTGCTGGAATTAAAGAGATTCAAGGGGCTCCTGTTGGTGATACACTGACCTTAGAAAAAAATCCTGCAGATAAAGAACTTCCTGGATTTCAACGGGTTAAACCTCAAGTTTATGCGGGTTTATTTCCTGTTAGTGCTGATGACTTTGAGGCTTTCCGAGAGGCATTAGCTAAATTAAGTTTAAATGACGCTTCATTATTTTACGAACCTGAATCATCAGAAGCTTTAGGATTTGGTTTTCGTTGCGGTTTCTTGGGAATGCTGCATATGGAAATTGTCCAGGAACGTCTGGAAAGGGAATATAACCTCGATTTAATTTCTACTGCTCCTACGGTAGTCTATCAAATAGTGACTCAAAAAGATGAGACCTTACTTATTGATAATCCATCTCTTCTTCCACCGATTCCACAGATTAAAGAAATGTATGAGCCTATAGTAAGGGCCAATATATTAGTGCCTCAAGACTATCTCGGATCTATTATCAATTTGTGTATCGAGCGACGTGGTGTACAAGTGAATATGACTTATAGTGGTCGACAGGTTTCTGTGACGTATGATATTCCTATGAGCGAAGTGGTTTCAGATTTTTTTGACCGATTAAAGTCAGTAAGTCGTGGTTATGCTTCATTGGATTATAATTTTCTACGTTTTCAGGAAGCAGATTTAGTAAAAATGGATATTTTAATTAACAGTGAGCGTGTTGATGCTCTTTCTGTTATTGTTCATCGTTCTTCGGCACATAGTCGAGGTAAGTTAATTGCAGAAAAAATGCGCGATTTGATTCCAAGGCAAATGTTTGATGTGGCAATTCAAGCAGCCCTGGGAAGTCATATTATTGCGCGACAAACAGTTAAAGCCTTACGTAAGAATGTTACTGCAAAATGTTACGGTGGTGATGTGACACGTAAACGAAAACTATTGGAAAAACAAAAAGCAGGCAAAAAACGTATGAAACAAGTAGGGCATGTGGAAATACCGCAAGAAGCATTTATGGCTGTTTTTCAAACAGATAAAAAGAAATAAGCATACTTTCTAGGATATTAAGTTATGAACTTTGCTTTAATATTAGTTGTTTTATCGTGTATCAGCGGATTTATCTATTTGCTCGATGTACTATTTTGGGCAAAAAAACGTGGAGAAGATCAAAAACCCAATAAGATAATTGAATATTCACGTTCATTTTTTCCTGTTTTTTTTATTGTTTTGATCTTACGCTCTTTTCTTATCGAGCCCTTTCGTATTCCTTCTGGATCGCTTGAGCCTACTTTGTTAGTTGGTGATTTTGTGGCAGTGAATAAATTTATTTATGGACTAAGGCTTCCGGTATGGGAAAAGAAAGTTATTTCTATATCCGATCCTAAAACAGGAGAGATTGCTGTATTTCGCTGGCCACCAGATCCTTCGTATGATTATATTAAAAGAGTAATTGGTATTCCTGGTGATAAAATCAGTTATCACAATAAGGTATTAACAGTTAATGGAAAAATAGCGAAGCAAACTTTTGTTGAGTATACAATTGATGAGAGTTCTGGAAAAGCAGTCTCTAAGTATAAAGAAAATTTGAATGGAACGGTGCATGATATTTTTATTAGAATGGATGCTCCTGCTGTAGATTTTGACATTGTGGTTCCTGAAGGAAATTATTTTATGATGGGTGATAACCGGGATGATAGTGCGGATAGTAGATTTTGGGGATTTGTACCTGAATCTTATTTAAGAGGAAAAGCATTTTTGGTTTGGATGAGTTGGAATGGCAAGACAGACAATGTGCGTTGGTCTAAAATTGGAAAATTAATCCCTTAAAAGGAATTACTTATGCATAAGCAACAGGGAATGACTTTCATAGGAGTATTACTCACTATAGTAGCAATTGTTATGGCAGCAACAGTAATCATGCGCGTTATACCTGTTTACTTGCAGTATTACTCCATAATAAAGTCGGTTGATGAATTAAATGCAATACCTATAGCTAGTTTGACCGGTGATTCGATGCAGGATATTAATGAATTGAGAAGTGTTTTGGATAAGCATCTTGATATTAATGGAATAAAAAGTTTAAATGGAAATCAATTAACTATTGAACCTATTGGGACTAATAAATTCATGGTCCGATTAAAATATCAAGTAATTAAGCCTTTAGTATACAACGTGAGTTTATTATTTGATTTTAACCATACTGAAGAGGTAGTACCGGGTAGTGAAAATTGATCTAGAGAGGTTATGCCGACGATTAGGCTATCACTTTAAAAATAGTGCATATCTTAAACAAGCATTGACTCACTGTAGTGTGGGTAGCGAAAACTATGAGCGTTTTGAATTTCTAGGCGACTCGATCTTAAGCTTTGTCATTGCAAATGAACTGTTTCATCGATTTCCCTTACAAAGTGAGGGGCAATTAAGTCGTTTACGTTCATTTCTGGTGCGAGGTGAGATGCTGGTCGAATTAGCTAAAGAAATTGATCTTGGTGATTTTCTTTTTTTAGGTCAAGGAGAATTAAAAAGCGGGGGCTTTCGTCGCGCTTCGATTCTTTCTGATGCGCTCGAAGCTGTTTTTGCTGCTGTTTTTCTGGATGGAGGAATAGATTCTGCAAAAGAAGTGATTCTAAAATTATATCGATTCCGACTTGAAGATCCTAATTTAAATGACTGTCTAAAAGATGCAAAAACTCAATTGCAGGAATATTTGCAAGCTGAAAAAATTCCTCTTCCAGAATACATATTAACTAAAATAGAAGGTGATGAACACAATCAAGTTTTTTATATTACTTGTATTGTTAATGGAATGAAACAAAAAACCTTTGGTCAAGGTTCTAATCGACGTAAAGCAGAGCAGTTAGCAGCAAAAGCAATGTTAGAACAATTGCGTTCAATCAAACTGTAACAGCTGTCCTAAGTCAACTCTTCCAAATTACTGCCAATCTCTAACCATTCTTCTTCGACTTGATTTAAAGAGGAATGAGTGAAAGTACGCTTTTGCAAGAGCTGATTTAATTTATTTTGTTGCTTACTGTCTTCATAAAGACGTGTATCGCTAAGTTGAGTATCGAGTTGAACTATTTCATCTTGGTATTGTTCCATCAATTGTTCTAATTTTTTAAGTCGATTTTGTAACGCTTTTTTTTCTTTGTAGTCATTTGCAGTAGAAGAAGAGATGTTTTCTTTAATTGTATCTTTGGTTTGTAACCAAGAATAATAATCATCCAGATCTCCCTCAAAAGCTTGGACTTTTTGCTGATAAACCAAATAAAAATTATCCACGCTGGTTTTTAGCATATGACGATCATGAGAGATCAGAATTAATGCACCTTCATAACTTTGTAATGCAAGTTCAATTGCAGCGCGCATTCCAAGATCCAAGTGGTTTGTAGGTTCGTCAAGCAAAAGTAAATTAGGTTTTAACCACACTAGCTTAGCTAGGGCAAGACGTGCTTTTTCTCCACCGGAAAAGTGATGAATAGGTTGTACTGCCATATCACCCGTAAAATTAAAGCCCCCTAAAAAATCACGAATAGCTTGTTCACGCACCTCTGGAGAAAGTATTTGGATTGTTTCCACCGGGCTTAGTTTGCAATCTAATTGTTCTAATTGATGTTGTGCATAATAACCAATTTTCAAATGTGTAGAACGATGAATTGTACCCTTCAAAATAGGTAAGGATCCGGTTAATGTTTTAATAAGCGTTGATTTTCCCTCACCATTAGGTCCAAGCAAGGCTATTCTATCTCCAGGATTAAGAGAGAGATTTATTTTTTTTAAGATAGGTTTTTCAAACTGATAACCAGCATCCACCAGGTTGCATTGTATTAAAGGATTTCCCGCACGCGGACATGGAAAAAAATCAAAAGAAAAAGGAGAGTCCATTTGTGCAGCTGCAATAATTTCCATTCGTGCTATTGCTTTGAGACGACCCTGTGCTTGTTTGGCCTTAGTAGCCTTTGCTCGGAAACGATTTACAAAAGACATCATATGATTAATTTTAGCTTGTTGTTTTTCATACATGGCTTGTTGCAATGCTAATTGTTGGGCATGAGTTTTTTCAAAACAACTGTAATTACCACTATAAAGTGACAGATTTTGTTTCTCAATATGCAAGATATGAGTAACAAAAGCATCAAGGAATTCACGATCATGAGAAATAAGAATAATTGTACTTGGGCTTTGTTTTAAAAAACGCTCTAGCCAAAAAATTGCCTCCATATCTAAATGGTTGGTAGGTTCATCCAGTAAAAGTAAATCAGCGGGCTTCATTAAGCAACGCGCAAGACTTAAGCGCATGCGCCAACCACCTGAAAAGCTATTGACCGAAGCTTTTTGCTGTTCCGCATTAAAACCTAAACCCGACATAATTGCAGCTGCAAGCGCAGGTTTACTATAGCCAGCAGTATGATTTAATTCTTCATGGCATAACAACACTTCAGCATCATTACCTGATGTCTCTGCTTTTTGTAAACGCTGGCGTAACTTAATGTAATCATCATCACCACCCAATACAAAATCTAAAGCATGCTCATCGCTATCCGGCGATTGTTGTGATAAATGGCTGATGGTAAGCTGAGGATTAATTAAAAATTCGCCTGTATCAGGAGTTAAATTTCCTAGTAAAAAATCAAATAGTGTTGATTTGCCGCAGCCGTTATGACCAATAAGGCCAATTTTTTGTTTCTCATAGAGAGTAACATTGACCTTATCTAATAAAATTTTACTGCCGCGGCTTAAAGTAATTTGACGAAGTGTAAGCATGATACTATTGCTCAAAAGCGTGCTTCAATTTATGAATTCTATCATAAATCCAGTCAACTTGGTTCTGGCTCTATAGTTTTTTTCCGGGCTGATTGGTATCGAGCCTTTTTTTCGATGTCAATATAGCGATCTGTGGTTGCACTGGAGCTATGGCCTGCATCATCACGTACATGTTCACGTGGGCGAATTTTCACATCTTCAGAAATTCCAGTATGTCTTAGCCAATGTACTGTTGCTGCAGCTAAATTGTCTGCTTCTTCATTATGACCTTTTATTCGCAATTGTTCCTCAGCAAAGTCAAAACATTGTTGAATAATTCTACGAATAGGGGCAGTGTCGCTCATTGGGCCGTTACCGCGGATTTTAGGAAGAAGTGGAGTGTTATCAGCTGATGAAGGAAGTGGAGTTAATCCTAGGAAGCTACGCCATCGCATTAAACTTTCTAACATTGCATCACTTACTGCGATTTGTCGTTCTTTATTCCCTTTTCCAACGGTGGTAAACCACCAATGACCATTGCTGTCTTTAGCAAAGTTATTCATACAGGGTATCCAGCGCTCACTAGCGACGAGCTCGGATATACGTAAATACATCCCAAAGAGCATACTTAACATAAAACGAGTTCGCTCATGTTTCATGGGTGAGTCTTTTGCGAGGTATTCAGCAGCATCCAATACTGCACCCCATTGAACTAGACTCAAGCGGCGTATAGGCGCATTATGTTGTGCTTTACGAATAAACTTACTTTTTTGGCGAATTAAGGCTACTGGATTAGAAACCAAATACTCTTCAGCGATTAAAAAATTAAATAAGGTACTTAAAATCGCAAATATTTCTTGGATGGCACCTTGTGATAAATTAAATTGGTCAAGCGTTGGTTTTTGACCTTTTTTTAGTGCTGCTTTACTCAAAGTTACTACAAAAGGCCTCCATTCGTCATTAGGGATTCGTTTACCTTCTTTTTCGATAAATCGAGGCACCTTTTTTAAACTTATCCAAGTTTTAGGTGGATTTTGGCAAAAACGAATGTAGTGTTCTATATCATCTCGTTTTAACTGTTCTACAGTAGAATTTTTAATGAGCCAAGTCCATTGCAATAAGCGTTCAGTTTCTCTTCGATAACTATTGAACGTACCTTGGCTACCTGTATAGCTTTTAAGGAAGTTTAATGTGTAGTTAAAGTCATTTTGAAACCTTATATCAGGAAGTAGAACATGTTCCTGATTCTTATGTAAATAATTGATGTTATCAAAAATAGGCAACAATTTAAATTTCATAGGTTTCAATGAGCAAATTAATAATTAACCTATGCTAGCTGAAAAATGTATAAGATACGAGTAGCGAGTTAATAAGTATGTGCTTGGCTGTAGCTAAATGTTTTAAAAAAACTCTACTTGTTCATGAAAAATAAATATTCGGTAATGTAAATTAAAATTAATGGAAATTTAATGGTTTAGGATATTGACCTTCATAACGGCAGCTAGTATTATCTGCGCTCTGTCCTTGGGACGGGTTTTCGGGGTGTAGCGCAGTTTGGTAGCGCGCCTGCTTTGGGAGCAGGATGTCGGGGGTTCGAATCCCTCCACCCCGACCAATTTTTTTGCGCCCGTAGCTCATCTGGATAGAGCATCGGCCTTCTAAGCCGAGGGTAGCAGGTTCGAATCCTGCCGGGCGTGCCAGCCCAGATCATTCCATAAGAATTTCTGGTGAAAAATTATGGTGAGCGTAGCTCAGTTGGTAGAGCCCCGGGTTGTGATCCCGGTTGTCGTGGGTTCGAGTCCCATCGTTCACCCCATTTGAAGACAAATGGTTTTAACACTAAAGATTTTATTTCAGTCTTTACAAGACTGAATTACTGATTGATAATCCAACCTGATTTGCGAAAGTGGCGGAATTGGTAGACGCACTGGATTTAGGTTCCAGCGGGGCGACCCGTGAGAGTTCGAGTCTCTCCTTTCGCACCATTATCATTATAAATTCCATGAGGTGAAATTAATGCAAGTTTCGGTTGAGACCCTAAAAGGTTTGGAGCGGAAGGTAACAGTTTCAGTGCCTTCAGAAAAAGTTGAGGAAGAAGTGAGCTTACGTCTCAAGAATCTTGCTCGCAAAGTTAAAATAGATGGTTTTCGTCCCGGTAAGGTGCCTTTGCATGTAGTTACAAGCCGTTATTCGAGTAGTGTTCGTGAAGAAGTTGCTCGAGATATGGTGCAATCTACTTTATATGAAGCATTGCAAAAAAATGAATTAGTTCCTGCCGGTTATCCTTATGTCGAACCCGAACAACTTGAAAAAGGCAAAGATTTTAAATACAGCGCAACATTTGAAATAATGCCTGTATTTGAAATTGCTGAATTAAATCAAGCCGTTGTTGAATTATCTCGTTCAGAAGTCACTGATAAAGACGTTGAGCAAATGCTGGATAAACTTCGTGAACAAAATAAAACATGGAGTGATGTTTCTCGTGCTGCCAAAAAAGGTGATAAAGTAGTTATTGATTTTAAAGGGTTCCTAGATGACAAGCCTTTTGATGGAGGTAGTGCGGAGAATCACGAGTTAATTCTTGGTTCAGGAGCAATGATCCCTGGCTTTGAAGAAGAGATCATTGGCAATAAAAAAGATAAGCCATTCGATATTAAAGTCACTTTTCCAGCTGACTATGGCCATAAAGAATTAGCAGGTAAAGAGGCTGTTTTCAATATTACAATTCATCATGTAATGGAAGGAAATTTACCTGAGCTTGATGATGTATTTGCAGAGAAATTTAATATTAAAGAAGGGGGTATAGATGCTCTCAGAAAAGATATTAAAGAAAATATGACCCGTGAATTAGAGCGTCGTGTAAGTATGATGAACCGGGAAAAATTGTTTGATAAGTTAATGGAAATTAATGAAGTTCAATTGCCATTAGCTTTAGTCGACAAAGAAATTGAGCATTTAAAGCATGATATGTACCATCGTATTTTTGGACATGAGCATCATGAGAATGAAACAATTCCTGATTTTCCGCGTGAGCTTTTTGAAGAACAAGCAAAGCGTCGTGTTCATCTTGGCTTACTGTTCTCTGAATATGTTAAAAAACATCAAATTGTTCCCGATAAAGATAAAGTAAATGCTGTGATCGAGAAATTTGCTGGTGCTTATGAAAATCCAGATGAGTTACGCACTTGGTATCAAAATAGTAAAGAGCATATGGCTGAAATTGAAGCTCTTGTTTTAGAAGAAATGGTTGCAGATAAAATCGCTGAAGATGCAAAAATTGAATATAAATCAAAGGACTACGATTCAGTAATGAATCCTAAACCAGCGCCTGAAGTGGCAGAGAATAAAGGAGAGTAAGTATATGTCAGGCTATTCAGAGAGTATCATTCGCAATGCCAGTGGATTAGTTCCCATGGTTATTGAACAAACCTCACGAGGAGAACGTTCATATGATATTTACTCAAGATTATTAAAGGAACGAATTATCTTTCTTTTAGGCGAAGTTGAAGATCATATGGCTAATTTAGTGGTTGCTCAATTGTTGTTTCTTGAGTCTGAAAATCCCGAAAAAGATATTTCTTTGTATATAAATTCACCTGGTGGAGTAGTTACGGCTGGATTGGCAATTTACGATACCATGCAGTTTATAAAGCCTGATGTAAGTACTTTATGTATAGGGCAAGCAGCAAGTGCTGCTGCTTTATTGCTTTGTGCTGGAGCCGATGGAAAGAGATTTTGTTTGCCAAATTCACGAGTAATGATTCATCAGCCTTTAGGTGGTTATCGTGGGCAAGCAACTGATATCGAGATTCATGCACGTGAGACTTTAGCAGTAAGAGAGCGACTCAACAACATAATGGCAAAACATACTAAAAAAACGCCCGATCAAATTATGCGCGATACAGAGCGTGATAATTTTATGAGTGCTACACAAGCTGTTGAATATGGTCTTATTGATAAAGTGCTTTTTGATCGAGAGTCAGTGAGCAAAGCAGAGTAATTATTTTTTGATAAGCTAGAGTCTGTTATCATTCGCTAGCATTCAAAATACCTTGATTTTGAGTAAAGAAACACAGTACCTATGAAGTATGTGAGCATTATAGAGCAGAAAGTCAAGGCATTTTTGACCTAGATAGTAAGATTGTAAACAGACTAGAAAACTGAGCCGCACTTGCTAAGGAGCTAAAACTATTTATACTTAAATTTGTTAGCTTCTACATATGCGGCTCACGTTTTTTAGAGTACTATAGTTTATATGAGTTACAGTGGCATATCTTTTTCTGATTGACTAATATTTTACATATATTATCTTTTTTTCCGATAATCGTTGTAAGAAGGGGTTTGGTTATGAGTAAATCCGGTAACGGAAGTGGTGAAAAAGTTTTGTATTGTTCTTTTTGTGGAAAGAGCCAACATGAAGTAAAAAAATTGATTGCTGGTCCTTCCGTATTTGTATGTGACGAGTGTGTTGAGTTATGTAATGATATTATTCGCGAAGAAACACATGATACACATGAAGAAGCCGAGGTGCGTTTACCCTCACCTAAAGAAATTTCATGTTTCTTAGATGAGTATGTCATCGGGCAATCACATGCAAAAAAAGTTTTGTCTGTAGCAGTTTATAATCATTACAAGCGATTACAACATAAAAGTGAAGATGGTGTTGAACTTGGAAAAAGCAATATTTTACTTATAGGTCCAACAGGAAGTGGAAAAACTCTTTTAGCACAAACATTAGCTCGTATTTTAAATGTTCCTTTTGCTATGGCGGATGCAACTACACTTACTGAAGCAGGTTATGTTGGTGAAGATGTAGAAAATATTATACAGAAACTGTTACAAAAATGTGATTATGATGTAGATAAAGCGCAGCATGGCATTGTTTATATTGATGAAATTGATAAGATTTCACGAAAATCTGACAATCCTTCTATTACTCGCGATGTTTCAGGTGAAGGTGTTCAACAAGCACTTTTAAAGTTAATTGAGGGAACAATCGCTTCTGTTCCACCTCAGGGTGGTCGTAAACACCCACAACAAGAGTTTTTACAAGTAGATACTTCGAATATTTTATTTATTTGTGGTGGAGCATTTGCTGGTTTAGAAAAAGTAATCCGAGAACGCAGTGATAAATCGGGCATTGGATTTTCTGCTCAGCTGAAAAACAAAAAAGATACAAGTGATGAAGTTTCTAAGGTGCTGAGCCAGCTAGAGTCTGATGATCTTATTAAGTATGGGTTAATTCCAGAATTTGTTGGAAGATTACCTGTTGTTACTACATTGCAAGAATTGGATCAATCCGCTCTTATTGATATTTTAACTAATCCTAAAAATGCATTGACGAAACAATTCCAATCTCTTTTCAAAATGGAAGGTGTAGAGCTTGAGTTTAGGGACGAAGCATTAGTAGCAATTGCTAAAAAAGCTTTAGAAAGAAAAATGGGTGCTCGAGGTTTGCGTGCAATACTTGAAAATATTCTTTTAGACACAATGTATGAATTACCTTCCCTTGAAGGAGTAATTAAAGTCGTGGTAGATGAGAGTGTGATTACTAGCACGTCAAAACCAATTCTTATTTATGAACAAGATGGGATAAAGAGTGCGGCAGGTGGCCAAGAATAGGATTTTCTGCTCTGTATCTCTCCCGTACATAGTATGGGAGAGAAGTTCTTATAAGGGATTTCCTTAATTATAAAGCGTTGATTTCTTGCAATAACACTCCCTTCCTTTTAAATTATAAGTTAGTAGTCATGAATATTAATTTTAAGTTTTCTGTTTAAATAAGGGTTCATTATGTCCATTGAAAATAAAGAGAATTCGATTGAGACTGAAAGAATGTCCAATATACCAGTATTACCATTAAGAGACGTAGTGGTTTACCCTCATATGGTCATTCCTCTTTTTGTTGGTCGAGGAAAATCAATCAAAGCCTTAGAAGCGGCTATGGTCGATAATAAACAAATTTTTTTAGTAGCACAGAAAAAATCATCAAATGATGATCCTGGCGAGGCGGATATTTTCCATGTAGGTACATTATCAAGTGTACTTCAGTTATTAAAATTACCAGATGGTACGGTGAAGGTTTTAGTTGAAGGAGAAAAACGTGCTAAAGCTAAAGAATACCACCAGTTGAAAGGGTATTTAGAAGCGGAGCTTGAGGTGATGGAGGACGAAAATGCACTCATGCCTGAACCGGATATCAGCATTTTAATGCGCTCTCTCATGTCACAATTTGAGCAATATATTAAACTTAATAAAAAAATTCCCCCTGAGGTTTTATCCCCCTTAGCGGGCATTGAAGAGCCGGGGCGCTTAGCCGATACTATTGCGGCTCATCTCACTTTAAAAATTGATGATAAACAAGAGCTATTAGAAACTTTAGATGTGGGAACTCGTCTTGAACGCTTAATGTCTGCAATTGAGAATGAAATAGACCTATTACATGTAGAGAAGCGTGTGCGAGGTCGAGTGAAGCGTCAAATGGAAAAAAGTCAACGTGAGTATTATCTCAACGAGCAAATGAAGGCTATTCAAAAGGAATTAGGTGAGTTAGGCGAAGAAGGCAATGAAATTGAACAACTAGAAAAATCAATTAATAAAGCAGGTATGCCTAAAGAAGCAAAAGAGAAATCGCTCGCCGAACTCCATAAACTAAAAATGATGTCACCTATGTCTGCTGAAGCTACGGTTATTCGTAATTATCTTGATTGGATGCTTGATGTTCCGTGGAAGAAAAGAACAAAAATACAATTTGATTTATTAAAAGCAGAAAAATTATTAGATAAAGAACATTACGGATTAGAACAAGTTAAAAAACGTATTATTGAATATCTTGCTGTTCAACAACGGGTAAAACGCCTAAAAGGACCAATATTATGTCTTGTTGGGCCTCCAGGGGTGGGGAAAACTTCATTAGGACAATCAATTGCTAATGCTACAGGACGAACATTTATACGTATTGCTTTAGGTGGTGTTCGAGATGAAGCAGAGATTCGGGGTCATAGAAGAACCTATATTGGATCTATGCCAGGTAAAATTATCCAGAAACTCTGTAAAGCAGGTGTAAAAAATCCATTAATCATGTTGGATGAGGTGGATAAGATGGCTATGGATTTCCGTGGCGATCCGGCGGCAGCATTATTAGAGGTATTGGATCCAGAACAAAATCATACGTTTAACGATCATTATCTTGAAGTTGATTATGATTTAAGTGATGTGATGTTTATTGCCACAGCTAACTCTCTGGAAATACCAGCGCCATTATTAGATAGGATGGAGGTAATTCGTCTTGCAGGGTATACCGAAGATGAAAAAGTAAGTATTGCTGAAAAATATCTAGTACCCAAACAAATTGTCTTAAATGGTTTAAATAATGATGAAATTCATATCAGTGAAGGAGCTATTCGAGAAATTATTCGTCATTATACGCGTGAAGCAGGTGTAAGGAATTTGGAACGAGATATTGCTAGTGTCTGCCGAAAAGTCGTAAAAGAAATTTTATCCAATAAAAAAGTCAAGAAAATGGCTGTATCACTCAACAATATTGAAAAATATCTTGGTGTGAAAAAATTTAGGTATGGTTTAGCGGAACAATTTGATCAAGTTGGTCAGGTTACAGGATTAGCTTGGACAAGTGTTGGTGGGGAATTGCTTACTATTGAAGCCTCAATGATGCCAGGTAAAGGCAAAGTAACGCATACAGGTCAACTGGGTGAGGTGATGCAAGAGTCTATTCATGCTGCTATGACTGTGGTTCGAAGTCGAGCTAAAAAATTTGGTTTAGCAGATGATTTTTACGATAAAAACGATTTCCATGTTCATGTTCCAGAGGGTGCTACTCCTAAAGATGGGCCAAGCGCAGGTATTGGTATGTGTACTGTTTTAGTTTCTGTAGTAACACAAATCCCTGTTAAGGCTGATGTTGCCATGACAGGTGAAATTACGCTAAGAGGGCAAGTGTTACCTATTGGTGGCCTTAAAGAAAAGTTATTAGCAGCTCATCGTGGTGGAATTAAACATGTCATTATTCCCGAAGAGAATGTTAAGGACTTAGAAGAGATACCCGATAATGTGCTACGCAAGCTAACTATTCATCCTGTTAAGACTATTGAGCAAGTGCTAGAACTCGCTTTACAACGTAGTCCTTGGGTAGAAAAGGCAACAAATGAACAATCTGGCAAAGTAGTGAGTAAGCGATCAAAAAAAATTAAAAATAATGATTTACATACCCATTAATACAGGGTATAGTTCGTTTCGTAGCCCGCCGATAGCGGGCTCTGCAAGGATGTAACTACTTGACCGGTTAATTTGATTATTAAAGTTAAATTAGCTTAGAAGTATGGAAGATTAACTGTATAGGGGAAGCAATGAATAAGAGCGAATTAGTTGATGCTATAGCAAGTGGTTCTGGTTTAACCAAAGCTGATGCAAGTAGAGTGCTGGAAACCTTTACTAGTACTATTACTGATGCGTTAAAAAGTGGTGATCAAGTAGTAATACCTGGTTTCGGATCTTTCTCAACAGGTAACCGTTCAGCACGTACCGGTCGAAATCCACAAACTGGAAAAGTTATACAAATTAAAGCGTCACGAGTAGCCAAGTTTAAAGCGGGTAAAAACCTGAAAGAAGCAGTCCAAGAAGCTTAAGATTTCAGGGTGCTTAGCTCAGCTGGGAGAGCATCGCCCTTACAAGGCGAGGGTCGTAGGTTCGATCCCTACAGCACCCACCAAGAAATGGAGTGGTAGTTCAGTTGGTTAGAATACCGGCCTGTCACGCCGGGGGTCGCGGGTTCGAGCCCCGTCCACTCCGCCAGATTAACGCGTCGAAAGACGCGTTTTTTTTAAATAAAATTCAATAATTTGTTTATTCCTACGGTCATCATCAAGAACAAAAATTTGTCATTTTACTTTTTATCATGATTGATGGAGAGCCTTTTTTTAACCAGGTTCTGTTTTTATTTTTGATCAATATTGGAAATCAAGTTAAGTAAAATGAACTTCTTACAACAACGGAGTGTTGGTTTTTGTTTTTTTCTTTATCCTATTGAGATATAATCAGCCTCAAAAATTCACAGTTTTATTAATATAAAATGGATCATCGGATATGTTGCAAAAGTTAAATGAACGTATACAGGGTGTTGTAGCTTGGTTGGTAGTCATCTTAATCGGTATTACGTTTACACTTTTTGGTGTGGATTACTATTTGCAATCACGCCAAACAACAAACGCCAAAGTTATAGTTAATGAGCAACCGCTTACCTTACAAGCATTTGATACTAATTACAGACGTGCTCGTGCGATGCAAGATATGTCACAAATGACTGCTGCAGATGAGAAAAAATTACAAAACCAAGTTTTAGATCAAATGATTACTAATGAAGTTCTCGTACAAGCGGCTCGTAGAAATGGTTTTAATGTGAGTGCAGAGCAAGCAAATGCAGCAATCTTGAATATCCCGCAATTTCAAGAAGATGGACATTTTTCAGCTCAAAAATATCAACAAGCGTTAAATGCAGCATTATTTACGCAATCAAGTTTTCAAAATGAAGTAAAACAAGGAATGCTTCTGAATCAACAACGGTTTGCATTTATGGGAAATTCTTTTGCTTTACCCAATGAAATTGACCGCTTTGTGAGTTTGTATATGCAAAGCAGAGATTACGACTATTTAATTGTCCCTGTATCTCACTTTGAAAAAGATGTGCACGTTTCTCAAGAGGCTATCGCTGATTATTATAAAAAGCATAAAAATGAATTTATGACACCCGAAAAAGTCAGTTTGGAGTATGTCACTTTATCTGTACGCGCTATTAAAGATCAAGTTAAAGTGTCTGATGATGACGTGAAACGTTATTATGATGAAAATCAAAATAATTATTTATCTCCAGCACAATGGCAAGTTGCTCATATTCTATTTGCTGTTTCGCCAGATGCAAATAAAGATGAATTAGAAAAAATTCAAAATAAAGCAAACTCTGCCTATGATCTTTTACAGAAGGATCCAAAACAATTTGACCAGCTGGTTTCAAAATTGTCAGATGATAAACTTTCTATCGCAGATAATGGTGTCCTTCCATGGATTACAGCAGGACAAAATGAATACAGTAGATTCTTATCTAACTTAACTACACCAGGACAAATTTTACCTCCTGAAAAGACGAAACATGGATATGAGATTTTTAAATTAATTGACTACAAACCCGTTTCAACGAAACAGTTATCTGAGGTGGAGGCTTCAATTAAAGAGCAGTTAATTGTGGAAATGGCTCAGACTCAATATACACAAGCCATGGAGCAATTATCTGATTTAAGCTATCAATCTCCAGATTCACTGAAACCTGTTGCAGATGCTTTGAAATTAAAAATAGAAAGGACTCAACCTTTTTCTAGAGAGGGCAATAAAGATGATAATATTACAAAAAATAAGCAAGTAATTAATTCTGCGTTTAGCCATGATGTTCTTGATTTAGGAAATAATAGCGACCCAATACAGCTTGATAATGATTCAGTTGTAGTAATAAGAGTTAATCAGCACTGGGCTGAAAAGGAACAGGATTTAGAAGCAGTGCAAGATCAAATTAATAAAATTCTAGTGAAAAAAGTTGCTGAATCTAAAGCTAAAGAAATTGGAATGAATTTATTAAATCCGGTTGAAGATAAGCAGCAGCATGATCTCATTAATTCGAATCACCTAGCCTGGAAATCTGTGGTAAAGGCAACTAGAGATAATGATAAAGAAGATGTGGAAATAAACGATAAAGCATTTAATTTGTTGCGACCAGAAAGTAGAGAGGGTTTTGTTTTACCTAATGGCGATTATGCAATAGTAAAACTAAAACACATTAATGATGGAAAGTTGAGTGATTTAGATGGTGAGCAGCAAGATAGTTTGATTCAACAGATTGAAGCAAGCTATGGAATGATGGATTATGACTTGTATGTAAAAAGTTTAATGAATTATGCCAAAATTGTGAGGCATTAAGTTTATTAATAAACGTCAGTTCAATATAAGAAATACAGTGATTTTTTATATCGAATTGTTTTTATTTAAGACTAGATCATACTGCTCAGCATGTCTGTACAGGATGACGTTCGTTTAGTGACATAAAAGGTATTTCTATGCCTTTATGTCGAACTTACGTTAATAAGCAAATTTGTTATTTGATGTTATCTGGAACTTCAATTTTTCTTTTTATTTAAACTATATAACTCGATGATATTCGTAAATACGCTATTAAGCTATTCTTTCCTCTGATCTCTTGAGTTGAATGGAAGAATACGTCTTAGTACATTGTCTTTTATGATGAATTGATGATAGAAAGCAGCAAAAACATGGACGCCAACCAAAGCTATTATTAAATAACCAAGTTTTTGATGGATAGAAAACATGATATCACCAAGATGTTTATTTTGAGAAATGAGAGAGGGAATATTAAACCAACCAAAAAAATTCACCGTTTTACCATTAGCACATACTAATAAATAACCTACGATTGGCATGGCGATTAAAAGAATAAAAAGTAGATAATGAACTATCTTAGCTGTTATGTGTTGCCAATAAGGTTGAGTTTCTGGAGGTAGGGGTTTTGTAGTGATTATATGCCATATTATAAAGTATAAACCGAGCAGCAGAACAGTAATACCAATGGACTTATGGAGCATTATATAGAATGCTTGCCTAGAAGGATCGTTAGGAACACTAATCCATATTAAGTAAAATTGAAAAGTAATCAGAATGAAAATCAGCCAATGCACTAGTTTGGTCATAGTACCAAAACTTTTTAATGTATTCTTTATCACTAAATGCTCCATGGATTAGATTTTTTTACTATATCAATGAAATTAAAAATTGCATATCAAAATTACCAATGGGCTTAAATTTAAGAGCTAAACGACATTAAGATAAAAATAAAGTGATTTTTTATGTCGAACTGATGGTATTTAATATTTACATTGCAAAAAATGAGCTATAGTAAAATATCATAATTATAAGGAGAGCTATTATGATAAGGAGTTCATTAATAACATTAAGCAGTCTTACAATTTTCTTTTCTTCAACTGAGATTTTTGCCAATGATACTATTAGAGTTCATGTGAAAACAAATGAAAAAACGACTGCTGCATTGGGTTTTGTTGTGGAAGGAAAAAAATCGGGTACTGCAGGAAAGTCTTATTCCGGTAAAGGGCCTTCAAATAAGAAATATGTATTTGGTTATAGAAAACACACTCCCTTTGGTGCTGATATCATCTGTGGTTCTACGACTTTAACAAAAGACAGTACTGTAACTTTGGTAGTTCTTGGAGATAACTGTTCTATTACAGTAGATTAAATAGGTAACTTTTTTTATTACGTTCTTTAGATAGAGAATAAAAATTCTAGACTAGAGTTGATTAAGAAGACCAATATTTTTATTTTTTTAAATGCAGAGCCCCATTAAAATAGACAATAATTTGCTCATATTAGTTACAAATTGATCTTTTCAATGTTATAATTGTTCTCCATTTCTACATAAAAGGAAATTTTATGAAGTTAATTGATTATGTACGTTCTAATAACTTTAATGAAGTTAAAAATAGATTATCAAAAAATTACTTTGAAGATAAAGAAATAAATGAAGCTTTTCAGGAGGCTTGTAGTTTAGGTTACAGTAATTTAGTAGAACTTTTTTTAAACGATAATAGAGTAGATCCAACATCTCCTTCTATCCAAGCCATAGAATATTCATTTTCGCCAAGTATCACTGATTCTTTTGGATTGCAACAAGCTTGTTATAATGGTCATGTAGATACTGTGGATCTTTTGTTGAAAGATAGGCGTTCTGACCCATCATCAGGAGATTACAGATGTATTAAATTAATTGTTGATAAAGCTGAATCAAAAGACAATTATAAGCAAATTTTACAAAAATTAACGGATTATTGTTGGAATAATTATCTTAATTATCAAGATGCTGTAGGATCAAAACTTTCAGCTAAAATCAATAAAATTTTAGCTACAGAGTCTTATAATTCTGCTTCGGTAGCATTCACTGGCAAGAATTATCAAAAATAAGTTGTGCAGACATTAGAGTCTGCACAATCTAATAAGAATGTCTTTCGTTATCTGCTTCATATCCATCATCAAGATCTACTTTATGACTATTATCACGTTCTTTATAAGTTTGTTTCAGTTTTTCTTTAAAACCCGAAAAACGAGAGGAATGTGATTTTTCCACATCTGCTTCATAACCATCCTCATAGTCCTTTTCTTTATGGCCGACGACCTCTATTAGTTTAGACTTAAAGGAACGTGATTTTTTAGGGGCATCCTCATAAAACTCTTGTGGCTTTTGAGGGTTATATTCTTTCATTTTCGAGTCTATTTTCTTAGTACGAGAAATGACTACTTCTGACTGCTCTTGAATTGCTTCTCGTATTGATAAATTATCAGTTTGTAATGCCTTATCATTTGAAGATGCTTTTACTAACATGGACATTCCATACTTAAATGCGTCGTATGGTTGTAATGGAGTATTCTCGATATCTTCTCCTTTTTTTATTGCTCTTTCAACTAAATAGTGGTTGACTCCCGCAGCTGTTTCCGCAATAGTATGATAATCACCACGTTGAAAGGGAGCGACAGTGAGAGCTCCTGCAAGTGACTCAAAATTAGATTTATCATCTAACCACGTACTTCTTGGTCCTTTTCCAGAGGAACATAAGCCATCAATTGCAGCCAGCGTTAATGGACAAGTCCCTGAGGTATGACCCCTGATTTCTATTCCACCTTCCACAGCTGCACCTATCCATGAGGGAAAACCTTTACGAACTTCGCTTCTAAACTTCCTTGAGTCTAATGATTTTCTAGGTAATTGATCTTCTTCTTCATTTTCACTCGCAGAGGACACATCTTCTTGCTCTCCTGTAATTATATGACCTTCGTATGAGGGGGTAGGTTTAGTGAGCTCTTTAGCAATATCATCTTTGCCACGAGCAGTATAAATATCTCCAATAGGCCTAGTTAGTTTATCTTTCATGATCTCTTGAATTTTGTCATCCATCATTTGTTGATCAGATGTTTGAGGAGTAAATGGCGGCTCTACCCAGGAAGCATGAATTGCTCTATAGCCCATGGCTGTTCCAATTGTTTCAATTCCAGTAATTAATCTTTGTGGAGGGATGGTACCTGGATCAGCCTCTAAGAATTCTCTAAATTTTTGTGCTGCCGTTTTTGTTGAGCTGTCTTGAAAACCACCTCTAGACATTTCAGATGATCCTCCCAAGAGCCATGTAAGCGCTTCGTCTGACATATTGCCAAACTCTTCAGCCATTCTTTGACGAGTAAATTCAAGCTGTTGTATCACCTCAGTGTCAGGGTGTCTCATTACCGCCCTAGAGATTTCTTTTGTTTCTCGATTGTTGTCTTCTAATAATTGCGCCTTTTTGGAAACTCTTCCTACACGTCTTTGTGCCGTGGATTCTTTAACACTTCCAATATCTTGTAATATTTCAGTTCGTGATCGAGACATAACATAATCTCCTATTTAATATTTGGGCTTTAATGGTATAATTATAGACCAAATTGAATTTTATTTGGATCTCACGTATGGGTTTCAATAGAGATTTTCAATATAAAATCTTAGGAGTCTTCTTGACACATTCTAAATTGCTTAGGATATGATCTCTTTAATTTTGCGTTGTTACTCGAAGTATTTCTGCAAGCGAGGTATCTCCAGCTAGTACCCGTTTAAAACCATCATCTCGAATACTAGGACTTGTTGGTCGTAGGTATTCTTCCATGGTCTGTAAATCTTCATGACGATGGATCATTCCTCTTAATACTTCATCGATGGTAATAAGTTCATAAATACCAGTTCTCCCTTTGTAACCTAAGTGATTGCATAAGTCACAACCTTTAGGCTCAAAAACTTTGGATATGTCTGCATTCGAGGGAAGGCCCATGAGTTCCTTTTCATCATCTCTTAACTGATGCGGGGTTTTGCAATGGGAACATAATTTTCGAACCAGACGTTGGGCGATAAGCCCAACAATACTGGATGATAAAAGAAAAGACTCTACACCCATATCGCGTAAGCGAGTTAAAGCGCCTAACGCGCTATTTGTATGTAACGTAGACAGTACTAAGTGTCCAGTAAGACTGGCTTGAACTGCAATCTCGGCGGTTTCTAGATCGCGAATTTCGCCAATCATGACTACATCAGGATCTTGTCTCAGAATCGCTCTTAGACCTTTAGCGAAGGTCATTTGTACTTTAGTATTAACTTGAGTTTGTCCTATACCTTCAAGATCATACTCTATAGGATCTTCAATAGTAAGAATGTTTCGTGTGACTTGATTTAATTCAGTCAACATGGCATATAATGAAGTCGTTTTTCCTGAACCCGTTGGCCCAGTAACTAAAATAATACCATGAGGTTCTGCGATCATCTTCCGCATTGCTTTTAGGGGCGCTTCAGGCATCCCCAATAGATTTAAATCTAATTGGGCTGCTTGTTTATCCAAGATCCTCAAAACTACACGTTCGCCATGATTAGAAGGAAGAGTAGAGACCCGGACATCGATATTATGCCCACCAATGCGTAATGAAATACGTCCATCTTGTGGTATGCGTTTTTCCGCAATATCTAATTTTGCCATTACTTTAACTCTGGAAATTACCAGAGGGGCAATGGCGCGTTGAATTTCTAAAACTTCATGCAACACACCGTCGATACGATTACGTACCAAGACTCTATCTTCATACGTTTCAATATGAATATCAGATGCTTTTTGCTTGATTGCTTGAGTAAATAGAGCGTTTAACAAACGGATTATTGGCGCATCATCTTGATTTTCTAATAAATCTTCACTAACAGGTAGCTGACTGGCGAGTAATGAAAGATCCATATCTTCTTCCATGCCTCCTGCAGCATCTAATATGGAGGATTTGGATTGATAAACGTGAGCCAATTCTTGTTGAAAAACAGACTCATCAACTTTTTTTAAAGAAAACTCGCATTGTAATAAACGTTTCACTTCTGCTAGAGCTTGCAGTGATGTATGCGATAAATAATAAACAGTAGCTTGATTATTGGTCATTTCATTAGCCACTACAATCCCATTGTTTTTTGCAAAACTGTAAGGGATTTGTAGTGATCTTTCTTCATGTTCCATTACTTGGTCACTAATAAAGGTGGACGACTAAACGGTTTAGGTAACTCAGCCCGTTTTAATGCAGGCATAACCGTTGCATTATTACTTTGTACATATGCATCTTGTGATCTTAGCCAATCTAACTCATATTGACGAACATTATTATATTTTTGCCCTGTCATATACATATTTTCTCGTTCATTACGTAAGATAATAGGTTTAATAAACACCATGAGCACTCGTTTTTCTCGGCTATTTGTGTTGCGCTTGAATAAACGCCCAACCCCAGGTATATCGCCTAGAATAGGTAATCGGTTATTGTCATTATCTAATCTGTCTTGAGTTAATCCTCCTAAAACAACAATGTCGCCACTTTCAACATGAACAGAGGTAACGATACTGCTGATTCTAAAAGTAGGGGTAACAGAGCTTTCTGAAACAACCGGTGGGTCCAGAGTATCATTGCCTTGGTCAATTTGCAGTTGGATTCCATTTCCGCGTGTAATTTGAGGTCTGACATACAAATGCAAGGCAACATTTACTCGATCAAAAGTCGTATAGGGGCTTGCAGGTGTGGTACCTCCCGCATTATTAGGATAGTTCGTGGAGGCAACAGAAACTTGTTTTCCAACCAAAATTTTTGCTTGGCGATTATCAAGAACTACAACAGAGGGTGTAGATAAAATGTTGGCTTTATGAGCTCTTGCTAAAGCATAGATTTGTGCTTGGAAATCTTCAAGTTGCGTTTTGCTATTAATGATTGCAAAACCATTTTTAAAGCTGCTTGGTTTACCTGTTTGCTGATTGCTACCCCATTCTATGCCTAAGTCATTGATGTCATCTTGATTAATTTCAGCTACAAGTGCTTCGATGAGTAACTGTGCGGGTTTAATATCCAGCTGTACAATGACTCGTTTTAGAATACGTATTACCGATGCCGGGGCATTGAGAATTATTGAGTTTGTATTAGGTTCAGCAATAATTTGTACTGTAGGCTTGGTTGTTCCTTCATTTTGAGTTGTTGCCGATGTAGTATTTGCAGTTGCCTCAGATGAAGCTAATGAACCACCAGATACCGGATAAAGAGATGTAGCGCTTTGTGTGGTTGCGTTATTACTGTTGTTGGCAAGATTGGAGGCGGGGTTTGTGCTGTCTAATGCAGGACGTGTTATTGTTCCTATAGTTGTGCCAACATTACCACTGAAATTTGCCTGTGCGATACCCGCAAGAATAGGTACTAAATCTTCTGCTCTGAGATAATTAAGATAGACGACTTGAGTATTCGCATTAAGACCCTCGGAGCTTTCCCTATCCAGTTTTAAGATCAACATCCTAATTCGTATCCGGTCTGTTTTGGAGCCACTGATTAGAAGGGAGTTTGATCGATCATCAGCAGCGATAGTCATCTGTGTCCGAGATCCACCCATATTGGGTTGCGATTTTATAAGGTCCTTCAAGGTAGCTGCAATATCCATGGCTAATGAATGTCGTAAATGGACCATATCGATGCCACTTGTAGATGAGTTATCTACTTGTCTGATGATATCGGCAAGGCTATGAATATTATTGGCTCGTCCTGATAAAATAAGCATATTTGAAGGGGCATATGCAGAAATACTACTCCACTGAGGCATTAATGGTCGTAGAACAGGAACTAATTGTTCTGATGGGACGTAGTGAACAGGTACAACAGCAACCATCATGTCATCCCCTTTAGGGGGATGTTTCATTTCACTCAAAAGATCAGGTGATTGTGTTTTAGCATCGATATTCGGAATAATTTTAATAACAGCACCGCTTGGGATAGCTGCATAGCCAGATACTTGCAATACCGAGAGAAAAACTTGATAGAGCTCCTCATTATTCATTGGCGTTGAAGAAATAATAGATATTTTTCCTTGGACTCGAGGATCGATGACAAAATTTTTGCCGGTAACCCGCGATACTTCCGCAATGACTGCCCGAACATCAGCATTTCTTAAGTTCCATAATTTGCTGTTAACAGATGATGTTTGAGCTTGCTCTTCAGTAGTTCCAGTTTGATTTTGTGGGACTAAGGAAGTATTTTGCTGATTTGTGCTCGAATTTACTTTTTTGGATAATTTATTTTGCAAATCTCGCGCGGCGAGGTAATCACTAATCGGGCCAATTTGTACAAGATAAAGTTTTTTATCGGATAAATTTTTAATTTCTACAGGCTCATTCACAAGAGAAGAAAGTTCTTTTTGACGTTGTTGTGCATCTTTTTCTAAATTGAAGGCTCCTGCTTGCAGAAAAAAAATAGTATTTCCATTCTTAGTTGTTGTGGAAATATTAATTTCATTTGCATGAATAAATGTAGAGCAAATAAATATTAAAAAAATAATAACTATAGAGCGCATTGAAAAACCGCAAAATCATAAGTAAGTAACATAATAACTAAAATTACTAACTTACCATAGTTTTTTTGATGAGTAATTAAGGTATTTTGAAACAGCACTGAATTCTTCAGTATAAATTTTGTGACGGTCTTTTAGAACAAGCCGCTGAATAGGCGGCATTGATTCCACTATCGGTAATGAGTGTGTGTATTTGGATCAGGATACTGGCTAGTAGTGGGCGTATGGTAGTGATGATGCTGCTGCACTTGATAAGAAGGAGTAAAAAAAGCATAGGGGTTTGGGGTTACTTGAACTGTTGTTTGTGATGGTTGTGTCACTATAACGGCTGTATTGGTTGTAGGCGTATGAGTATGTACGACGGGTGTAGGCGTATGCGCATGTACGACGGGTGTGGGCGTATGCGCATGTACGACGAGTGTGGGCGTATGCGCATGTACAACGATTGTAGGTTGATGAGTATGTACGTGAGTTGTTGTTGAGTGGGTGTGAGTATTTCCTGAAGTTGATACGTGTTTCATAGTTTATCCTTATAAGAATAAAGAGTTAATTTTTTATTTCAACTACAAAGAGAATGATGATTTAAATTTGTCTATTTTAAATATCATCATCCTGCATTATATGCAAATAGTTCTCTTAATGTATATATTTCTTTTCCTAATTGAACGTGAGTTTCGTAGAAGAGAATGTGGCTTTACTTTGAATCGTTTGAGATGGAGGCTGGAATCACTCCAATGAGAGGATAGAAACCAGATTCTCTTGATTAAATCTCATATGCAGTAGGCTATTTTTCTTTAAAAATGATTTTGATTAAACAAAAATATCCTCTACTGCAGAATAGGGGTTAAATAATGGTCTGAATTTCTATAATTAAGGACAATAAATAATGTTTTGAACTTCTTCAAGATCAGTATTACTAGAATGATTTAAATCATAATTACCGTTGAACTCTTGGTGGGTGCTATTACTAATATAGTGTTTTTCGAGATGGCTACCTAAACCTGCATTTTGCCGACGAAGTTTATAAAATGATGGTACTCCCTCCTGGGGTTCGACTATTTGTATTAATGGATTATTTGATAAATCAGTTACGCTTGTTTTTCCTCCAGTAATAAATAATGTCTTGGATTTGCTATCAAAAAATTTCATTATGGTCTCCATTTAAAAGTCTCTTAGTGTTTACTATAATCCTAAAAAATCCAGCAGCGCAGCACTTTTTACTAGCTCACTACGGGCCCAACTACTTTTTCTAGGAGTGTTTGTTGTTAAATAGTAACGCACTTAACGCAATTTCTACACGAATAGAGTTGTTTCGTCAACAACTCCATGGCCAATACGATATTTTATTTGGACAAGTCGGCCAGAATTCGTTGTTTTAAAATATCCTAATGGGGGAGAGAGACCAATAACGAACAGCCAGGACCTAATTAAATAGGGATTAAGGTTATGTTAAATAATAAATAGTTACAGCGTAGAAGTTAAGCATTTTAACTGATAAGAAAGAATATGATAAAAACAATGCTTAACATAAAGAGTAAAAGATTGATTTTTTGTCGGGTCAATAATTTTAATAGCGTGTAGAGGATAATACCACCGCCAATTCCATCAGCTATGGATGCGGTAAATGGAATCATCATGATGGTCACCATAGAAGGAGCAGTTTCACTTATATCGGGCAATTTCATGTCAGTTAAATGTTTCATCATACAACAAGCCACATACAAGAGCGCAGGGCCTACGGCAAAATTAGGGATCATCTTCGCTAGAGGTGAGAAAAATAGCATGAGAATAAAACCAATCCCAATGACTATTGCTGTTAATCCGCCACGTCCACCCGCTTCTATTCCTGCTGCAGATTCGATATAAGGAGAAGTGCTTGCTGAGCCTAATAATCCTGCTGCCGCTGAGGCCACTGCATCGGCAGTCAAACAATTACTTAGACGTCTAGCATAGTTTTTTTGTTGTTTGAATAATGTAGGATTTAGTAAACCAATTAAAGTTCCTGTAGCATCAAATACGGCAATTAAAAAAAAGGTAAACATTGCTTTCATTGCTAAAATGGTGTTTAGGCCAGAAAAATCGAGTTTTAAAAATGTGGGCATTATCGAAGGAGGGAAAGACATCAATCCTTGCCAGGTAGATAATCCTGTCAATAAGCTTAATGCCGTGATGCTAAGAATACCTATAATAATTGCGCCTGGTATCAGAAAATAATCTAAGGTCAGTATGAGCAAAAATCCCAAAAAAAATAAGCCACTCTCTGGGCGATTCATTGCACCAAGATGCATCAAATGATGTGGATCAGTGATAATGATTTGGTTGTTTTTTAAGGTAATAAGGGCAATCAACAAACTAATGCCAATTAAGATAGCGATTTGTAAATTATAAGGAATCGCTTCAATAAGCAGTCTTCTTAAGCGTGTAAGTGATACGAACGTGAATAAGACTCCCGAGAGAAATACAATGGCTAAAGCTTGTTGCCATGGTATCCCCATCCCTTTGACCACCGTAAAAGAGAAAAAGACATTTAAGGCCATGCCTGGGGCAATGCCTATGGGGGTATTAGCGATGATGCCTGTGAGTAAACATGCAAAGGCAGTAATAAGACAAGTAGCAGTAAATACTGCACCTTGGTCCATACCGGCATCGTGGAGTATCGCTGGGTTAATAAATGCTATATACACCATCGTTAAAAAAGTAGTAATTCCAGCGATGATTTCGGTTCTAAGTGTGGTGCCTTGTAGGAAATAGGATTTTAACTGCCCCATTGTGTTTTGTTTTCCTATTTAACGTGAGCTCGATATAAAAATAAAATGAATTTATAGGTCGAGTTCACGTTACTTAATTAAAAGTAAATTATAAGATTGCGGTTATTTCTTAGCAATATAAAATCCATTTTAAAGAAACTTTAAAAATGGCGGTGACTGTTGTGCCACTCTTTACCGTGTAACAATTTCTCAGATTGTGGAATAATGAAATTGATACAACAACTTGTATTAATTGATCAATTTGATTAATATTAACTAAATTCTAATTTTTCCTATCAATATGCACGAAAAATTGAACAGAAATGAATATAATGCCATTGCAAAAGAAGTTATTTTTCAACTTCAAAAACTCTTTCCTCAAACAAATTCCTCTGTAATTCATTCTGTGCTTGGTCCTGAAATTCTTGCCAACCCGCTAAGGATATCTACCCTAAAAACTAAAGTAGATTTTGAAGAGATTGAGAAGAAAGCTGTTGCCCATCTCCGAGAAGAAATTAAAAAAGAAAAAGACAAAACTATTCGGGAACAAAAGCTACAACAGTTCGAGAGCATTATTCTTTTTGGTCAATTGCTGTTTTCCCAATCAGCATGTTTGTATTTTTTTAAAGAATGCAAAAGAACATCAATTTCTCCAAAAATTACAGAGATACTTACTGATATTAACAAATTGATTGAACAAGAAAGTTTGGCCATAGAATCATCTCGATTCGAAGTGCTTCGTCGTCGCAAAAAATTTGATGAACTGTTTTCTGAAATTCAGCAACAACTCAAGCTCGGTGTCAATAAAGTTTCAAGCGAACGAGTCAATGCTCATAGATTACAAGAGAGTTTAGCCAAGACTAAAATCTTTTATTATCAAATTAACGACTTGAATTTCAAATACGCACAAAAACCATCAAGAAGTTTTTCTACATTAGTGAATGCAGTACAAAATTACGGCTCTAAAGTAGCTTTAGCCGCAACCATTATTGCCATAGGTGCAACTGCTTTATCATTTATTCCACCCTTAGCTTCGGTTATGGTCCCTATTTCGTTAGCTTCATCCTACGTGTCTTTATTGGTTGGCTTTCCCCTTGCGTTAAAAAATTTGGGAACGATGCTTTATAACCTGTTTCGATTTGGAGCAGCTCCATCGACAGGAGAGTTAATTGGAGTTGCTTTTATCGCAACCAGCTTATTGACAGCAGGATTGAGTACGATTGCAACCCAACTTGTAACACTTGGTGTAACAGGAAATTGGGCAATTAAGACAGTAAATGGTCTTAAAGAAGTAGAGAATTTAACTAAAGCGTCGCTGGGTATTGTAGGTCAGATAGGTCAATCAATACAAGATGGTGAAATTGAACAGGTTAATGGACACAGGTTGCTTTTAAATTAACGTGAGCTGTCGCTAAACGAATATTATTTTCTAAAGCTTGCCCCTAGCTAAAACCTGAGTCTTCTACCCATCTCTAAAAGTCCAGTTCTTGCTTCAATGTTCCGCGGCATATCCGAGGAATTCAGGAGCACTGCCAAAACACTGGACCTCGCAGATATGTCGCGGATGTAGTTAATGATCAAGAGACAGTATGTGCTTGGGATGACGTGAGATTACGATAAATCTTTAAAGAGTAAAAATAAGACATAGTTTGCTATTAATGATCAGCAGGAGTATAATTATTGCTCATTTAATTTTAAAGATTAATCATGACCGATAAATTTAGTTACTACTTAGAAGACAATAATGAAGTTAAAAGTATGGATCATTTTGCAGCTTTGCAAATAAGTGAGGGTTCTTTTAATGAATTAGGTTTGAATGGGTTAAAAAGCCAATGGAAAAAATTAGCTGCAGAGTTTCACCCCGATAAAAATGGAGGCAGTGTACGTGCTGGAATAGTATTTCAGAGAATACAGCAAGCTTATGAAGTTTTGTCAGATCCTATTAAACGCCAGCAATACTTATTGGACAAAAGGGTAGAATTTGCTTTTGATATCAACTTTGTTTATTCAGATATTGATATTTTGTTAGAAGAGCTCAATATAAAAAGTAGTCAATTAGACGAATTAATTGATCGATTAAATCGACTAAATAAGCCTGCATCTTCTGTAGATTTGAAAAACGTTCCTATTTTAGAAGTTCATGATAGTTTGGAACAAATAGCTCTAGATCTGAGTAAAATTTATAAAGGCACGTTTGTAACTGTAGATGTAATCAACAAACAATTTTATCTGTTTTCTCGAATTGAGGAACTAGCCACTACTGGAGGCGAGTTTTACGCACTTTATTTAATTTCCAGGAATGATCGAATCCTTTCGCAACGAAGCTTCGATTATCTGCAAAAAGGTGCAGCAAAAGGACACTTGGTAAGTTTGGTGCATATGACCAGTGCTGTATTCGCAGGACATTTTAGACCTCTAGAAGACTCAATCAAGTGGGGATTAAATTGCTTACGTTATTTAGAAGAAATAGTAATACCTAAACTTGAGAGAGACGATCCCTATTCAGAAGCATTAAGCCATATCAAAGAAGAGCTAACAGCTCTTAGAGAGCGACGCAATGAGGTTTTACCTTTAGTAATACCGAGAGAAGCCAAGGCTTTTGATGAGCTAGTTACTCAAGTAATTGCGTATAGAAATAGACGAGGAGGAATAAGTTCTGAAGATTTCAAGCTTGCTCCGAATATGATTGAATTATTAGAAAAAAATCAACCGTTACCTCCAATTCGATTGATTCCTGCAGAAGAGTCGGAGCAATCATTACCAATTAATGAAGTCTTTGAGGAAGATAAGGAACATGATTTATTATTAAAAATCCATAGTACATTTGCCCAAAAAGTGGCTAATTTGCGGAATACTTCTAAACAAAATCTAAATGCGCTAAGCTTAGCGGATCAATTAAGAATTCAGTTAGCCGAGGCGATTGACACTTATAAAAGCAATAAAGCAAATTCAGCGATGACAAAGGAGCATGCAAAAACATTATTTATGGATACGTGCACTACTGTAATAAATAATGCCAAGCTTTTATTAGAAAAAGAATTAGGGTGGGGAGATTATTTAACCAATCTTTTAAAATCATTTGCTAATGTATTTATTAGTGCCACTAATTCGGTAAGAAAAGCAGTAGGCGTTCAATCCCAATTCACTCTGTTTACACTCGCTAAAGCTCCTTTTATTCCTGAAGTGGAGGAAATGGAAAATGGTCTGTACGGGCAATTGTCTCCAAAATAAATCAATATAATGATAATTAACGTGAGTTCGATATAAAAAATAAAGTGATTTTTTATATCGAACTGTTTTTATTTAGAACTGGATCCCGTATAAATGCTGCGCATTTTACGGAATAACGAACGTTAGTTAGAAGTTTTTCAATAGGTGCAATCCTATTTTCAAATAGAATTGCACAAAATTTTTACGTGGTGATAAATGTAACTCCTAAAGTCTGACCACTTATTACTATCTAGGACTGGGCGTACTATTTTCTTTGGGGGTGATTTCTCCGTTAGTAGGCGCAGTAACTTGAGTGCCATATATCATTCTTGACACCGGGCTCCAGAAGAAAGAAAGCGTTCTTGAAAAGACACCACTGGTTTCCACAGTTACTTTTTCTGATTCTTCATTTTTTTCTTTGCTGCGATCAACTACACCAAAATGCTCAATAGCGTGTTGCTCTGCCAATTTTAAGAATGAATCTGTTTCAGCAACGGGAGGAAGTGCTTGAGGTCTGTCCTTGTAAAATCGTTCTGCAGCTGTTGCAATTAATCCATTAGCTAGTTTTAGTAAATCCAGTTCATCAACTTCAATTTTATCACTAGGAACTATACTTCGTAAGGCAGCTAAGTCATAAATAAAAGTCTGAATTTGTTGGTAAAGTTTGGCAAAATCATCAATAGTATCAGCGAATTGTTCTTCGTAGCTTTTAGTGAGTTGCTCTATAGTGTATTTCTCTAGGCCTTTTTCAGTCAGTTTTGTATAGATGTGCGTTATTTTGATTGCTGCCGGATGGTTGGGTAGTATTTTATATTCTTCGGAATTTATAATTTCATCCAGAGTTACTGAGGAGCTATTTTCAAGGTGATTTAATTGCATGAGTAATGCATTAAAAAAATGAGTTAAGCGATTATCCGTTGACTCTTGTAAGTAATTAAAATCTTTTTCCAAACCTTGAGATTGAGCGATCAGTGTATGGTTTATGCTAGTGAAACTTAAGAGGAGAATTTCTGCTACAAACTGTTGAATTGTTGGATTATCGGAGGCGGAGAGTTCTTTAAATTTAGTCAAGATATCAATAATTGCTTGATATAGAATTTCTTTTTCCTTTTGTTTTTCAATAGAACACCAATCCTCGGTCAAATATTGCTGGCTTACTTGACGAATTACTATACTAAATGTTTCTAATACATTTTTGCGAGTAATTTCAGAATCCAGGATGGATGCCTCCTTATAATCGATTTTTTTTATGCTTTCTTCTAAGACTAAGCTTGCGGTATTGATCATCTCCGCAAGATTTTTTCTTTGAGTATCGAGGCCAAAAATTTTAAAAAAATGCGCTTGCATTAACAAAGCATGCTCTTCATTCACATAGCCGGAGTAGGTGGTGAAGATATCATTGAAAAGACCATAGGTATGCCCTTTAAGTAATGTTCTGCGTTGTTTGATGAGACCCATGTAGGAATAATGGGTTGAGTTATATGCATCATAACCTATTTGATTCTTGGCAATGGCGGCATAAAGGGTTCGTAAAATAGTAGGAAAATCGAGCGCAGATACATTAATTGAGTCTGTTTCGATATGGGGCTCCAAATATTTTCTGCCTAATGCGCTGTGTTGATTAAATATTTGGATACCATCATTAAATTCTACATGCTGCTTGCTTAAGAAATGAAGTAGTTTATAGATTATTAATTTTTGGACATGGGTGGTTTTATAATCGTCAGGGGAAACAATTATTCCTTGTTGGGAGCCATTATTCCCACTGGATCCTGTTCCATGATGTCCAGGCATGGAGTAACGAACGAAATTTTGTTTCTCTTTAGAAACTACTTCAGGAAAAATCGGAGTAAATCCCCAATCAGAATGTTCGTTTGCATAATAAATTAATTCGGTATTTTTTATAATTTCAGGCAATATGAAATAGCGTTCGTCATACCAAGTAATTGGGAAACAATCACCTGGGACAGGGTCTATACCAAAAAAGTTTATTGAGGTATTAGGCAATGATATTTTTAGCTTATTAAACCACGACTCTTGTTCTTCTTTGGGTATTAGATTCATTTGCGATTTAAGAGGCTCAATGATATCTGGTGTATTATTAGTCGGTGTTCCCTTGTGTCTTTTAGTTTGTTGCTCCGCCAGCTGTTTTAATACTTCGTCGAAAGTAGTGCATGTTGCACTAATTTTTTGGATGGCTTCTAATTCATGGGCTATCAAAATCGACTCAACAGCTCCTCTACTATGAGCAATTATGTTGATTTGTGTTTGCTCACGGCTTACCGCTTTTAGTAGTGCTGCAAGACCGAGGGCAATCTTCTCTCCTACATTAGCACCATCGGTTTTAGGTCCATTAATTACAGTAATTTCATCTGATTGAAAGGGATAAGGATTTTTGGCGTCTACTTTTGTCGTTTTAGCAGGAGTGTTTGTTTTAATTAAAGAAGAAACTACACTTAACGATTCCCCTTTAGGATAATCTTTTACTTTGGCTCCTTTTGTATAAGGAGTGGGTTTGGGGGTCTTTTTTAAGTCAGGAAAAAAGTCAGTCAACGTTCCTAGTATTGTAAGTGTGAATGGTTGATTTTCAATTTTACTGTCCATAGTAGTTGCCCCATATTATGACACAATGAATCATTATAATTATCATTTAATATAAAAATAAACAAGTACGTTCATTTTTTGCATTAGGATAGTAACTTGAATTATTTGTATTTTTTACTTAGGTTTTAAGGCAAATGCTATAAATAAGTATTATTCCATAAATTAATCATGAAGATTCCATTCCTAGGAGCAAGTGAAACAGTAATTGGTTCAAAATATTTAATTCAAATAAATCAGTCACAAATACTTATTAATTAAGGTCTTGGCAGTTTGGTGCTCAAAAATTAGAAACTACTTAAATGAGATGACTATGTGTTATGGCTGTAGGCTTTTACATTATCTTTACCTGCTTGTTTCGCCGCATAAAGTGCATGGTCAGCGGCTTTTATTATTTCTTCAATGGAAGCACCATGTTTTAATGCTTCTGCTACACCAATTGAAATGGTAATGTTATTTAGCAAATTGCCTTTAAAATATATGGATATATTTTTTATTTTTTCACGAAGCTCTTCCATTTTAATCACGGCATTGTTTAACGTTGTATTCAATAATACGACTACAAACTCTTCTCCACCGAAACGTACGGAAACGTCGCTTTCACGGAAACTGTCGTTTAATAATTTTCCTATAGCCTTGAGTAATTCATCTCCAGCCAAGTGACTGTAAGTATCATTAAATTTCTTGAAATTATCGATATCTAGCATCGCAACGCATAATGTCTTTTTTTCCCGAGCGATTCGAATTAATTCTCGTGACAAAATATCATTTAAATAACGTCGATTATATAAATTAGTTAATGGGTCATGTAATGACAATTCACTCAATGACACGCGCAGATTAATATTGGCAATGGCAAGTTTCACAATATTTCCAAAAGAATGAGCTATTTCTTGTTGGTGTGTGGTTAATCTCTTGTCTTTTGGCGCCAACAGGTGGATAACGCCAATTAACTCATTTTGTACCATAAGCGGTAACGCCATATATCCTCCTTGCGGAGGCGTTTTATAATGGGCGCAAGGCACTGATTTATTGGGATCATCCACTATATTAGTAGTTGCCTCACGGATTGAAAAACAGTCTATAGGGAGAAATATTTTGGGTAATAATAGTTCTTTTCCCCACTCTACTACAGTTTCCATTTGCTTGATCGTTTTATTGTAAATTGATAGACCGCCACTTAAGTCAGGAAATAGATCTTGAGCAATTAAATTAATTCGCGGATAAGCTTCTTCCGTTGTAATGCAAATTTGTAGTGAACGATTTAGTTTGTTTAATAAACTTTCGTCATGTTCTAATAGTTTCAATTCATTTAAAGTTTCGACCGTTTTTTTATTTAACTGTCGCATTTTTTCTTCATTTTGTATGCGATCACTTACATCCTTCATTTGTATAATGAAATTAATCGGATCTCCCTGCTCATCACGTATTAGGCTTGAACTAACCATTCCCCAGATAATACTGCCGTCTTTTCGAATATAACGTTTTTCCATATGAGAAATACGCAATTCACCTTGAAGAAGTTTATTCACTGCATCTTGAGTCATAGAAATATCATCAGGATAAGTGATTGCAATCATGTTTTTGTTAAGCAACTCTTCGTCAGTGTAGCCCAGAGTTTCTTGCAATATACGATTGGCATGGATAAATTTTCCTTCGGGTGAGACAATAGCCATGCCAATCGGGGCATTTTCTATAGTATTGCGAAAACTCTCTTCGCTGCGCCTTAAATCAGATAAAAGATTTGAGCTATATAGTTCCAGGTATATTGATTTCATCAAAAATTGATTCGCATCCCTCGTTCCATAGATTACTATAACTACATAAAGCAATACCGCCATAAGCAAGATAAATGATAGTGAAGGGGTAATAGATATTGATAAAAAAATCAAGAGCAACCAAATTGGCATCATAAACGCGATGTAAGCGCTATGCATCATTAACAGTTTAGCGGCAGGTGCTCCAAGCAAACCAATGAGATAGACGAAAATTGCCATACGATGCAGTGGATTATCTATATAGAGAAACAGCGATCCCCCTAAAGCCCACAAAATACCTGATTGAAGGTTATTTACTATAAAATAGTTTTTCCAAAATGTTGGGTGAAATAAACTATTTTGTTTTTTTCGACGATAATAATGAAATAAAAATAAACTTCTTAGCACATGATTGAAAACAAACATCAACAAAATCCATATTATTACCAAAAGCTTGTTATTTACTTGACTCCAGACTAGAGCGACAAATAAAAGGGTTGCAAAAAAATCAGCAATAATTAAAACATAAAAATTCTTATATGACTCAGCTATAAGCTTATTTTCTATTTGAATTCTTGTAATGCCCGGAAAGTCCATTTAAGAATTATCCTTATGCAAATACTTTAATATTAAAATAATAACATTGTTTTAATGCTCAACAATCGGCTTTTGGGTAATTTTTCCAACAACCTTAATTTTTTGAAAGCCTCTCCATGGATAACTTGCACACTCTTACTGGTTATGCAGAGTGCGCTCATGTTATAAATTTATTTATTATGCTCAACATTACATCATTGGGGCACAAAAAATATCATTTATTTTTTTAAATGAGAATGATTATCAATATCATTTGTGTTAGGATTCGCTACTTTAACAAGCATACTTATCTTTAGAATAACCTCAGATAGAGAGTTTTTAGTGAACATCTTGTTCTACAAGTATTTCCTGGACAAATTGAAGCCAGAAATATTTTGTTTACTTTAGCGAAGGAATTAGTCAATTAGTTTTTAACGGTGTATGGCGCATTCTCTTGTTATTGCAAATAAATAACTAATGTGCCTTGAGGTAGAAGTAAAATAATAAGTAGAGGTCTCTATGAAGTACAAAAAAATGATATTGGCTTTAGTCTGTTTTTCAAAAACGCTTTATGCTGGGGAGGAACAACAAGTTGATCATCAAATCATACAACTGCAAAAACAAGCACAGAAACTACAAATTCAACTCGATGCATTGCAAAAGCAATTAACAGCTAAAACGGCTAATAATTCGATTAAAAACGATAGAAAAATAATAAAAAAACAAACATCAAGCTTTGGTAAAAAGCTCAATAAAAAGCAGCCCCAAGAACAGAAAAAGATCAAGTATCATCCATCTAACTTAACCGTACATGCCCCAGAGGAACATCCTGAATTCATTGGACTTTATCCTACAGCTTTGGTTGCGGATGAACGGGTGGTTACTTATATCGCAGGGACTCCGGTGGTTGCATCGCCTTATTTAGGAGCTAGACCTGCATTTGATGGTTCAGACTATATAGTGAACATTTCAAGTATTAACCGTGATGTTCGTTTAATGCAACAACGTCGGCGAATGTATCGATACTATCAAAATATGGGCTATCCTGTTCCGGAAAGACCTATAATTGCGCTCAGTGGTAAAGCAGAGCCAGCAGGAATGATAAACAGTGACTATGTGGGCGGGACAAATGTTGATTTGACTCTTGGTTCAAGTGAGTTGGATGTTGCTGCGGCTCTCAACCAAAATGTAGAAGCGTATATTGCAATCGCCTATGATCAAAGTCCACCAGAGGTAGGGCCTAGAGTTAAT
>NZ_LNYE01000020.1:159368-259459 GCF_001467695.1 Legionella gratiana | reverse complement strand
ACGGTATTGAGAGCATCGTCACCCTCTGCGTAAGCAGGGGGTCTCGTAAGCATATGACTGCAAGGTGAAGTTTAGAGCAAAGATTTGTTACTTTAGACCTTCCGCTTTTGCGGAAGGCGACGGTATTGAGAAGTCCGCCTCCCTCTGCGCAAGCAAAGCAGCTGTCTCTTGATGAGATAGGATCAAGAGACAGGCTTTTACTGGGGACAAGTTTTACGGGATAACGTTCGTTTAGCGAAATAAAAGGCATAGACATGCCTTTTATTTCGAGCTCACGTTACTTAAGCCACTCGGTTAATAAAGACTCCATTTTTTTTCGTGCATCCTTCAGAGAATCAGAATCCATTGAAGAGGGGCTGTGTAAATCATTGCAATGAGCCGCTCCTTGAATTAATTGATAAGTCAGTCTTGGATTAGTCGCGTTACCATTTTTTTCTGCTAGCGATAAAGTAGACCAAGGATCGTTTTCCCCATTAGTGAAATAAACATTGGAAGCTAATATATCCATTAAAGGAAAATAAAAAGTATGATTAAGCTCCATCGTATGGGCAGGTTCAGTTAATCCGAACAGTCGTTGACATACGTTATAGTGATAATCCAAATTAATCAATGAAGAACGAGTAGAAAGAGTAGGGTTTGGATGAGCATTTTGCCAATATCCATATTCTTTACAGGATTGATAGTACCATTGACGCATCCCTAAACCATTTTGATAATCCTGTGGATTTTCACTCATAGCACCTTGAGCGGTCATTTCTACAGCCGTAGTGCCAAAATCTTTATAAAGTTTTTTCGCAAAGTATGCGTAACCTTCAAGTGGTGTTGGATGTTCAGAAAGACTCGAGCAGAAAGCATCGCGCATCCCATATTGTACTGCTGCGGCGCCGGTATCTGCAATTAAATATAAAAAGTCAACGGGATCCTCGACTGCTACGGCATCAAAAAGCGATTTTATTTGGGCAAATTTTACTGTATCTTCTAAGCTTGCCTCTATTTGACGGACCACTTCGCGCATTTGATTTGCGCATTGCAAGCCAGCAACTTGAGTAACATGAGCATCGTATTCAATGAAATTTTCCTTAGCCATGACAGGGGCTGAAGATGCTAATGCGCCTACAACTAAATAAGGGAACTTCAAACGATAATATGCGGATAAAGAACCGGGATAAGAACCCCCGAAAGCAACCCATTTTCCATTCCAATTTTTTTCATTTTTTAAATGGCGTTGGAAATAAGCCAAATCATCCAGTGCTGCTTCTGTAGTTAAATAGTGTAATTCTTTGGTTGAGAGTGATTTAAAGGGCAGACTTTCACCATAATAACGATGTTCTAGGGCAACCAATTTGGCATGAAATTTTTGGGCATAATTTCTAATCGCGCCATTTAGTGCACGTTTACTGCATGCGGATTCACCACAAATATAAAAAAATACGGGTGAATCATCTTTTGGTCCGTAGGTTTCATCAATATAGTAACGTTGAGAAAAAGTACCCATATCAGGATTGTTATGATCGACCAACTGTTTAAAATAAGCAAGTTGAATGCTTCTTTCAGCGACTAGTGGTGCTTTCTCTTCTTGCATCTTTTGCAAGTAACGCTCCACTATTCCTGCATGCGTCAGGGAAAAAGTAGAGCAAAGGCCTAAGAAGAGTAGGGTGTTTTTTTTAGTAAACATCATAATGCATCATCCTTAATAGTTATAAACTGCTTCAATTACTGGGGTGTTATTTATCATCAGCTGAGGCTACAGACTTGCAAAAAGTACTGGAAAAATGCCGATCAAACAAGATCTCGCTGCAACATAAATTATTTTTATAAGGCATTGTATTACTATCTTGTTTTTTAAGGCTTTTTGTTAATGATTTGTTGTGTTTTAATAATATCACCAATATATTAGTAACTTCATGCTTTAAACTGTCTATGGATGGATTATGACTAAAAATATTTTTTTAACCACTTCTATTTTAGCGATACTTCATTTTGGAAGTGGGCAAACCTACGCTGGAACAAATATATGGGGTCTGGGAAATGTTCCTCAGGTAAATAGTAAGTCCTCTGCGCCCTATACAGTTTATGTTGGATCTTATGTGAATAAGACGAATGCACTGAAAGCACAATCCAAGCTTCAAGCAAAAGGATATAATGCTCAGATCAAAAGAAAAAAAAATTTATATGTGGTGTACGTTGGTCCATTCAACACACTTCAAGAAGTGCATCAATTAGCTGCGAGTACACCTAATCACCCACAAGCTACACGTATTAAAAATACAAAATTTAACTCCATAGATACATCTTCTCCTAAGACCGCGTACCCAAATAAGAAGCAGATTGAGCAAATCTCTCAGTCAAATCAATATGACTTTAAAGACAGAACTAAAAAGAAGATTAAGTGTAAAGATTGTCAGCTTGAACGCGATCATTGGTTTGTTCAATTACAAGGGGGGATTGTTTTTCCTTTAAATGAGAATAACATCTTAGTCGATAATGGATCTAATTTTCCATCCCCAGCAAATGTAGATGCTTATTCTGTGAAACAGTCTAATCAAGGCACTATTGCATTAACCGTTGGTGATCGAATCACTACTCATTCATCATTCATCAATCATTATACTTTAAGTGGGCGTTTGCAGTATGTATTTCCAACGGACGTAGGTAATACCATTATGCAGTATAGTCTACCCGAATTTCTTAATTACAATTATGATTGGAAACTATCTACGCTTGCATTGACCGCAGATACTAAATTGAATTTATTTCATTTTTCAACATTTTCACCCTATGTAAATGGTGGATTGGGCGTTTCTTTTAATGAGGCTCGATCGTTTAACGAAACAGCCCTTCCAGGAGTCACTGCCCGAATCAGCCCTGCATATTCCGATCATACGTTAACCCAATTTACCTACCATGTTGGAGCTGGTATAGATTTCTCATTCATACCGAATTGGTTATTATCAGCAGGATATGAGTTTGAATCATTCGGTGATTTCTCATCAGGAAAAGGCCAGTCTACATGGTCTGGAGAATCCTTACGATTGGGTTCTTATCAAGCAAATACTCTTTTATTTGGTGTAACTTATCTTATTAATTAATATTCTTCTACATATATGTGTTAATGAACCTACACGGATTGATAGTCGGGAGACCTAATGAGAGGAGTGTTCAAATCAGGAGTTTAAAAAATAAGCAGAGGTGTTTGCTAATGTTACGTATTTATTGGGAGGAAGGGTAACTCCACCCAATGTAAAAATCTTTAACCAATATATTAATGCATTACAGGGACAAAAAATGAAAAGAAATTGTGTTGTGTTAGGACTAATTTTATTTAGTGCCACTTTTACAGCTCTTGCGTCTGATCCTGTTTCCTGGAGTCTGTCACCCAGTGGTTTTGCTGAAACCCCTGTTGGACAATCGTCCTCTGTTACCTATACCTTGACAAGTCATTTATCTGATGTTGCTACCATCGTAACCAAGAGTCGCTATACTGGTAGAGGTATCACTGTTCAAGATAATTGCAACAAGGTGAGACTAAGTCCCTCGGGCACATGTACGATTATTTATACATATACTCCAGCCAATAGCCCCCAAACAGCAACAGTACGACTCACCTATGGTTACAATCATAACCGTATTCGTTTACCCAAGCTTGTTGCTAGCACAGGAAGTCTCAGCGGATCTGTCACTGCGAATCCTTCCACTGTCACAATCACACCAACACTAAATTCGACGATCGTTGCTACATACACTAACAACAGTTCACGACCTATTACTGGTTATGCAGGGAATAGTGGTGGAACGGCTCTATTTAGTATATCGCCCTCTAGCGCGGCCAATATAACCCTTACCTCCAATGGTTGCGGCACCTCAGCAGCTCCCCGTACCTTGCAGCCGACACAGAGTTGCCAGGTACAAGGTACTTTAACTCCGCAACAGATTAACACGGCGACTGTTTCCGGTTTATTTACATTTGTCGCAAACGGTCAACCAGGGAAGAGTACCCCCTCAACTACGGTACAAATCACCCAAGGTGGGGAAGCTAATGTCACTGGAGTTATCACCGGATTGCCCTCTAGTCTTACGCTAACTCCGTTGGAAAGCGCAACAATCACCGCTACTTACACAAATACTGGAAGTGTGCCTATTACAGGGAATGCTGGTGATAACACGGGAGCAAATATTTTTAGCCTTTCTTCTACTGGAGGTGAAGGCACAGTTGGCACACTAACAAATTTGTGTGGTACACCTGCTAGTCCCATTACCTTACAGCCGACTCACAGCTGTACCGTACAAGCACAAATTACACCTACAAAGGTTGGCCCTTTAACGGTGACAGGATTATTTACTTATAATTCTACCTCAACTGCCCAACCCACAGCATCGACAACTGTGACTCAAGGTACTCCCGGTTCGTGTACAGTGAGGGGAGTCGCGCAACTTCCTTTGCCAGTGACGTCTTATCAGTTTGAAAACAACATGATTAAGTTTGTATTTACCAATAATTGCACGCCAGCCGAAGGCAGCGCAACGCTTGGTTCCGTTGATATTGCTGTCACAGGCGCTACTGCAACGGTGACCCAACCAAAACAATACGATACCTGCTCAGGAGCAACGATACCAGCACAGGGTTCCTGCTCCGTATTAGTTTCTGTCATCCCCACTACTACGACATCAAATATGATGGTTACTGCATCAGTAATGGCAGGAGGCGTTACCTCGAGTGCCAAAACTTCTGCACCTGTAAACGCTAATACTAACGCCCATACGGTACATTTTATTAATCAATGTTCCTTTAATGTCTGGTATGGGATCTCCAATGCGGCGGGAGGAGTCGGAAGTGTCGATCCCACCCCGGGAAGCCAAACTCCTGGTGGTGCTCCATCGTCGTCCTATTATCTTCCTGCACAAATTAATGAACAGCCCCCAAGTACAATTGATTTAGCAGTAACTCAATATGTTAATGGAGCATTATGGCCTAGAACTAATTGTGCGTCTGATGGTACTAACTTTACTTGTGGCACTGGATCCTGCAATACTCTCTCGTCCAACTCTGGAACCTGCGTTTCCGTAGGCTCTTTTAATCAACCACAAGCCCCTTATACCAAGTTGGAATTTACTATAGAAAATTCTACCAATGCCGATGGAGTGTATGATGTGTCTATCATTGGTGGTTTGAATGTCCCTGTGGAAGTGAAAGGGTTGCTAGCAAGTACACCATCATCTCCTTTTTCTTGCACCAGTGTTGGTGCGGTAATTCAACCAGATGGTTATGGACTTGGTAATTGTTCTTGGGATTTTAATCCAAGTTCTGTTGGGTTGAATAACAATGATTTTTACTTTGTGACCACCGGTTCTAATAATGACTGTAACTCTCCTGTTGGAGGAGAGCTTTGTGGGATGGCTTTTGGCACCTATCCTAACAATGCCCCTATTAACAGAACCAATGGTTCCTTTTTAGGTTATTGGTCATTAAATGTGTATCAAGGATTTCCATCTGCTGGCCAATGGGGCAGCACAAATTACAATCTATACAACAACTATGAGATGGGGAAATCAATGAGTCTGATTTCCTCACAAAATTACGGAACTGTTAGTGGCTCAGCCACAAACTTTGGTGACATGTTGATTTGTAAGCCAACCAGCAACAATTCACTTCTGACCTGTTATAACAATCCACAGAGTACCTGTTGCGGTTGTGTAACCTGGAACGACACGGCTAACACTCAAGCATGTACCAGTCCAAATTCGGATTGGACGAATACACAGAACACTCCGGTTACTGCCCTCAATGCAGTAAAATGGTTGCACGAAGGTTGCCCGACTGCTTATGCTTATACGTTTGACGATAAATCTGCTGGAGCGACTACCTGTAATGCAACAAATACCTACACCAGTTATCAAGTTACTTTTTGCCCTGGTGGCCAATCTGCGTTACCAGCTGGTGCAACCGAGGGTCGGTAGATTGAAGAGCCATCGTGAATGAGGATGCAAAATTTCATCCGGCATAAAAGGTTAACCCCATTCTTTAAGAGCAGTTTTCAGCAATGACAACTGCTCTTAAAAAGAACTCTACTTAACTAATTTCGACTTGTTAGTTGTTTATTAATATGCCATTATGTCATCATTGTAAATTTATTAGACTGTTTTATGTTGAAAAAAATTATAGGGATTACATTTGTTTTGATGTCATATGATGCATGTGCCGTTAAAGAGTTAGATTTGTACAAGACACCATTAAGCAGTTTAAATCAATTTTTTCTCAAACATCCAATAACAAAAGTGGCATATAAGGCTGGATCATCAATAGAGAAGCAAAATACATTACAGCAAATAAGCCGAACCCAAGAACATGCACAAATCATTACGCGTTATCAACAAATGTATCAAGGAATCCCAGTGATTGGTGCACAAATCATGATCGAAAATGCACAGGTAAATGGGCATTTGCTTGATGACATCCATTTGAATACCCAGCCCGCACTTAATCCTCAGCAAGCAATTGATATCGCAAAAAAATCTTGGTTTAGTTTTAATATACAAATGCCTACGGGCGAAGAGCTCAGTGAATTACAAATTAGGACAGCGCCAAATAATGAACTCAAGTTAGTATATCAGGTTTCATTTAAGACGATACAAAATGATAACAAACCTGCTTGGCCATTTTTTATCGTAGACGCACAAAGTGGTGAAATCACAAAGCAATGGAATAATATAAAAAATTATATGGATTCTGGGCCAGGCGGTAACGAAAAAGTACATGAATATTGGTACGGCAAAGATGGACTCCCTTTTTTGGAAGTGAAGCAAGATGGCAGTCAATGTATTATGGATACAGCAAAGGTAAAGCTGGTGAATCTTGCTTCGGCTTGGGATTGGAGTGATCTTATAGCGACTCCTTTTCAATATTTATGCAATAATAATACAGAAGAAAACATCAATGGTGCCTATTCGCCATCCAATGATGCTTATTATTTTGGACATATCATTGTGGATATGTATCGAGATTGGTATGGTGTTAATGCATTACAGAATGCTGATGGAACGCCAATGCAACTCGTCATGCGTGTTCATTTTGGCCAGAATTATGATAATGCTTTTTGGGATGGACAATTTATGTCTTTCGGTGATGGGCGAGATTTCTATCCTTTAGTTTCTCTTGACGTAGCCGGCCATGAAGTAACGCATGGTTTTACCGAGCAGCATTCAGGTTTAGAATATCATGATCAATCTGGAGCTCTTAATGAATCTTTATCTGACATGGCTGGCCAAGCAGCGCGCGCTTATCTATTAGAAAAATTTCCTCAGCTTTATAATAAACTTTATTTGCAAGCAGATGCTGTAACCTGGGGTATCGGTGAGACCATCGTTAGAGATTCATTTGGTAAAGCCTTGCGGTTTATGGACTTCCCATCTTCAGATGGTAGCTCCGCTGATTGTTTGGATAAAAAATTAGCACAAAGTCATGGTGCTTATTGCGCGATTAGTTATCCGGAATTGCTTGCTTTTGCGAAATCACGTATTGCAAATCCTCAAGAAAGACAAAACTTTATTGTTCATACGGCAAGTGGCGTATTTAATAAGGCATTTTATCTATTATCTAAGGATATTGGTATTAAAAGAGCTTATGAGGTTATGATAACGGCGAATAGTAAATATTGGACACCTACTACAAATTTTGTTAATGGCGCTTGTGGCGTACTTTATGCTGCAAAAGATTTGGATGTGGATCGAGAAAGGGTCAAAACTGTTTTTGGTCAGGTAGGTGTGAATATCATCAGTTGTAAGATCTAAGTAAACTAAAGAATATTCCGTATAAATGCGATGCATTTTACGGTATTTTTCTCGGTCTACGTCCCTCGACTAGTTAGCGGCCCCAGTATATGAGCTTGTTTCATCATGCCATTGTACCGCGGACAAGCCGTGTTTTCCTTAAGTCAAGGGCAGTGAGGCTGAGTTTATCTTCAGTATCATTTTATTTATGAGCGAATTAGGTGCTTGCTTCGGTTTTTTTGCCTTTGACCAATTCATAGAGTTTGTTTTTTGGTCTATATGTTGTTTGCCGAACACTATAATTGGTATATAATTACCAGATTTTAATTTGTATTTGATCTTATCTTATCTAAGTTGGGAGCCGGATGGTTATTTTTTTTATCACGTTTAGCATACTTTTATTAAGTTTGCTTTGCGGAGCCGTGATGCTTTTAAAGCTTATTCGACAACCTTCCGAGCCTTTATCAATATATCAATATTTAAAATTAGGTGTAAGTGGTATTGTTGCGTTTGTGGCAGATACCTTAGGTATTGGTAGTTTTGCTGTCAATGTTGCATTGGCGAAAATCATGGGCACTTTCCGTGATGATGAAATGCCCGCAGTAAATAATGGAGCTCAAGTCATTCCAGGAGCTATCGAGTCCTTATTTTTTATGAGCCTAATCGATGTAGATTTAACAACTCTTTTAACATTAATCGCTGGAACTTGTGTTGGTGGTTTAGTGGGCGGTATTGTAGTGAGTCATCTAAGTAAACAGGCAATCCGTTTGACAATGGTTTGTTGTTTTGCAGTAATTATCATGCTCTTAATCTCCCATAAGTTTCGTTTATTACCTGTGTGCGGTGAGTTAACGGAACTCCATTCATGGAAATTAATTGTCGGCTTTGGGGCAATGGTTGTCTGTGGGGCTCTTACATCGGTGGGAATAGGATTATTTGTTTTGGTGCAATGTGTTTTATTTTTAATGAATATTTCACCAGTAGTAGCTTTTCCAATTATGACTACTGCTGGAGCTATGCAACAACCGTTAACTACTTTAGTATTTTTGAAACATGATAAGATTCCCTTAAAAAAAACCATGATTTTAAGCTTTTCAGGCTGTATTGGCGTCTTTATTACTATTTCTATTTTTATGCAATTAACTATTGCTTGGTTGCAAGACCTTTTATTATTCATCTTGATCTATAACTTTTTAGCAGTGGGGCATACGTATTTACGCTCTCGTTCACGCAAAGAGCTCGCACAAATGCCAGCCCCTATTTCGTTCGTAGCGGCTGAATAGTGCCTATATTTTGAGCGTCATTTGGTGTCATGCGAAGTATATAGTATGATTATGTAAATTTTAGATAAAAAACAAATACTATGGATGAACCTGTTAGTAAATCACAGAGAAAACGAGAAGCCGATTTTTTACAAAAAATGGGTGTAAAGTTTATTGATTTGAGTGTCCCTAAACTGGATTTACTTCCTCTTCCTGAAAATCTCTATAAAGCAATTATTGATGCAAAGTCCATAAAAAGCCATGGAGCTAAAAGAAGGCAAGCGCAGTTAATTGGTAAATTGATGCGTGCCGCTGATTATGAAGAAATCCTGTCTACTTATGAGCGTATGCTTGAAGAGGATAGTGCTGTAACGGCATCATTTCATGAGGTTGAGCATTGGCGTGATCGTTTAATCAATGAAGGCAAAGAGGCATTAACTGAATTTATTGAAGCTTATCATCCTGAGGATGTTCAGCACTTAAGACAGCTTATTAAAAAAGCAGTGGATGAACAACAAAAAGAAAAGAATTTAGGTGCTGGGAAGGCGCTTTTTCGCTATTTGAGGACATCTATAGCATGAAATACTCTTTATTCATAAGCTGTCCAAAAGGACTTGAATATTTATTAGAGGAAGAATTAAAAACTTTAGGCTTATCGGTTACTCGTGTAAGTCCACAAGGAGTTTATGGTGAAGCCACTTTACTGACTGTATATAAATTATGTCTTTGGTCCAGAATAGCAAACAGAGTGCAACTGATTCTTTTTAGTGGATATGCAGGAAATGAGCAGTCTTTGCACCAGCTGTGTACTCAATTTCATTGGCAGACGGTATTTTCGCAAGATAAGACCATAGCCATTGAATTTCATGGTACATCAGAACATATACGTAATACAATGTTTGGGGCGCAAGTAGTCAAAGATGGGATAGTGGATCATTTTCGACGACTTAATCGCTCACGCCCATCTGTAGATAAAGAAAAACCACAAATTCTTATTCATGCTCACTTAAAAAATGATGTAATTACTGTAAGTTTTGATTTAACTGGATATAGTTTGCATCAAAGGGGGTATCGTAGTAAGGCTGGTACTGCTCCTTTGAAAGAGAATATTGCCGCGGCGCTACTTATGCGAGTCAAATGGCCAGAGTTAGCGGCTAAAGGGTACACATTGCATGATCCTTTTTGTGGTTCTGGAACTTTAGTGATTGAGGCGGCAATGATGGCAGCACATATTGCTCCGGGTTTATTGCGTCAGGATCAATCCTTACAATATTGGGTACAACATCAATCTTCATTATGGGAAAAATTACGTGTAGATGCGCTGCAACAAGTTAAAATTTTGCCCACAACGTTAATGGGTACGGATGTCGATCATAAAATGATTGCTGCGGCACGTACGAATGCGGAACGTGCTGGAGTCGCTCCATTGGTACATTTTAAAGCACAAACGTTGAAGGAGATTGGTCCTACGGCGAAAATGGGTATCGTCGTATGCAATCCACCTTACGGGGAGCGATTAGGCGATGTGTCCCATCTTGTCCCTTTATACCAGCAGTTTGGTAAAATATTACATGAACGCTATCAAGGATGGCAGGCTGCAGTATTGACGTCTACTCCTATGTTGGCAAAGGCTTTAGGATTACGTGCTCATAAGCAATATACTCTCTATAATGGTGCCTTAGAATGTAAACTTTATTATCTGAATATAAATGTTGCTAATGAGCTTAAAGGAGCTATGAGCAATGTTGTTTCTGAACATGCACAAATGCTTTTAAATCGTCTTGAAAAGAATTATCGCCATTTACAAAAGTGGGCTAAAAAAAATAATATTTCTTGTTATCGAGTCTATGATGCTGATCTGCCAGAGTATGCCTATGCCATCGATGTTTATAATGATTATGTGGTATTACAAGAATATGCAGCTCCTGCCAGTGTGTCTCTATCTAAAGCAGAAAAACGCAGCTTGGACGTCATGCAGGTTGTTCCCAAAGCGTTAGGATTGACTCCTGAAAAATTGGTAGTCAAACAGCGTAAACAGCAAAAGGGGAGTGCACAATATCAAAAACTAAATCATAGTCGAAAAACCATGGTTGTTACTGAGGGACAAGCTAAGTTATTGGTTAATTTATATGATTACTTAGATACGGGTTTATTTTTAGACCATAGGTTACTCCGCTTAAATTTCGCTAAATTGAAACCCGGAACCCGTTTTCTGAATTGCTTTTGTTATACAGCAAGTGCTAGTGTCCATGCGGCTTTGGCAGGAGCTTTAACAACTAATGTGGATCTGTCTCATACTTATTTACGTTGGGCTGAGGAAAATTTTAAGTTAAATCATCTGGACTTATCGAAGCATCAGTTTGTGCAATTTGATTGTCGTGAGTGGATGAGGGTTACTCGAGAGCGTTTTGATGTAATCTTTTTAGATCCACCCAGTTTTTCAAATTCAAAGCGAATGATAGATACTTTAGATATTCAAAGAGATCATGTTTCATTGGTGAATGCAGCAATGCGGTTGTTAAATCCTGATGGTGTTTTGTATTTTTCAACCAATTTACGTCAATTTAAATTAGATCCCACGCTTAAGGAAAAATACTCAATACAGGATATTAGTGCCCAAACTATTGATCAAGATTTTAAACGAAATCAAAAAATTCATCACTGTTTTAAAATTATGAAGCCTCAATTTGCGTGAACAGAGAGTTCAAAACTACTAAAATACAATGAAATCATTTATCATTCTAGGACAGGCCATAAATGCGCTGTAAAATGGATCATGAACTTCTTGTTAAAATCTAAGGTAAAAAAGGCGCGCCTTATTTGCCTGAAGTCGTTTACTTATAGTGATGAAATAGCGCTTTTTGTTACCTTTGCTCCTCAGGGTGTAATCAAACCCCATGTTCAACATTATCTCCGTTCTTTAAAAAAACAAAAAATAGCCATCATTTTAATTGTTGCTGCGAATCAATCGAATATCGACATTAACGCTGATATTATCCAAGAAACTAATGGGGTATTTGTTCGACAAAACTCTGGTTTTGATTTTGCAGCTTGGGCTCATATTTTTTATGAATACCCACAACTTTATAATGCAAAAACACTTTATTTGTTGAATGACAGCATCATTGGTCCAACAAATAATGACTTGTTTAAAAAACTGATCGAGCAAATTCGTCAGTCATCAGCTGATTTTATTGGATTGACTGACAATTTTAACGAGTATCGTTCCCCACGACATTTTCAAAGCTACTTTTTAGTGCTGAAAACACAAGCACTATCCTCGCAAATTTTTCAAAAATTTGTTCGTAACATAGTACCTTACAAAAACAAGGACAAAGCAATTGCAAATTATGAAACTCAGCTTACCTGTTGCTTAGAAAAAGAGGGCTTGCGTTGTGAAGTATTGTTTCCTTCAAGAACCATGTATGATCCAACTTTATTCCATTGGCGAACATTATTAGATGATGGGTTCCCCTTTTTAAAGGTTTCGGTTATCCATGATCGATTTCCATTAACAGTAGATAATCGAGGGTGGCAACTTCAAGTAATGAAATATGGCTATGATCTTTCTCTTGTGCCTAATTTTCATAGGTTCAAAAATTCTCGATTGCATGATGATCGTTTTAACGGTGAATCTTCTATTGCTATACATCAAATTTTTTATAAAAAGAAACAACAATATTTCTTGGAAGAACAATTTATTCCTTATGATAATTCAGATTCACTTGCACCGATACTTTGTGAATATGGCGTATTTAAAAAGATTTTCGATGCATCTCTTCATAAACAATATGGCCTTGTAGGGGCTGTATCCTGGAAGTTTAAAAGAAAAACGGGATTAAGCGGCGAGCGGTTTTTTGATTTTATCAAAAGTAATCCTGGGTATGATGTTTATTTTGTTAATCCTTTTCCACAAGAAGCTATTCATCATAGTGTGTGGAAGCAAGGAGATCTTCATCATGCTAAAATCACTGAATTAACGCAAAATATCTTAATTCAACTCAAATACAATATTGATCTGTTCTCCATTCAAAATGATGTAAATAACACGGCTTACTGTAATTATTGGGTAGGAAATGAATCATTTTGGGCGAAATATATGGCATTCACTTTGCCAATTTACTATTACATTTTATATGAAAGCCCTCTTTATTTAAGAAATATAATATTAAAAAAACGTGCTGACGAAAGGATAAACGCTCCTTATTTTCCGTTTATCTTTGAACGTCTATTTTCAACACTATTAGTTGTTGATCCATCCATAAAGTTCATCAAGATGTAATATATAGCACCACCCACTAAGAGTTTTATACTGCGTTGCAAACTCACTCGGCGGTCATTTACTTTATGTAAACTCCATTTGCGCCTTGTCGAAAACCTACGGGGTTGTGCTCTATGTAAAAGCTCCTATCAGGGAAATGGCCATGTTAGAGTTCAGCCAAGCTTCTGTGATCGCTTAACTAAATATGAAGCTAAACTTCTTTTTCTTCAGGGCCATATATTTGATCTTTTAAAGACTGCATATATCCTGCCATAAAAAAGAGTTCCGCAACCAGACATAAAGGTGCGATCAGTGCTTGGTTACAATTATCCATAAAGGCAGGTCTTTTACCTCCCAAATAATGGCCATAAAATTGCAATCCTAACCCTATGATAAAAAAGATAATAAAAAACCAAACGCCAAAAGGTGTTGGTCCATCTTGGCTAAACCAATTTGCAATCAATAACAGAATAAACAGAATTGGTGTAAGCGCTAAAGCCAATTGCCAATGCAAACGAAAATAATAAACTAAGGCTCCCACAGTGGCGAAAAATGCAAGATTCGTCGCAAAAATACCGGGCATAATTATTTTTATAAAACCTAAGAAAATCATTGCAGCCAAAATGAGAATTGGGACACCTGCCAAATGAGTGTAACGTGTTTTGATATTTTGGTGATAGGCAGCATAAAATTGAGCTTGTTCGATAAATGATTTCATTTTAATGATAGAACTGATTGATGTATTTAAAACATAGCACATTTTTTTAAAAAAATCAGGGAGATATTAAAGACGCTCAAATAGGAATGGATTTCCGTTTTTGCGAAAATGACAAATCCTTTAGACAGGGCAGTGATAAAGGTTCGTTTTTGAAGTTCGCTACAACTATTTATCAAAAGAATATGTTCCTACCAGATACAGTACATTTCCATTTGTTGAAGAGCCAGGAATATAAGCGGCTTTGAGTGAAAGTTTTTTATAAAACATTCCAGCCCAGGGCACTATCCCTGGAAAAGGGATATTATGAAAGATGTCAGGACGAGCAGTAACCAGTACAGAAAAGCCTAAACCTGCCTTAAACTCTTTAGTGACATTTGCTACTTTCAAATATGCATATCCCGCAGTAGGTTCAACATTACGATGAGAGTCAAGGAATGCGATGGCATAAAGACCATGCCAATTTCCTTTTTCATCGAAAAAGCCCTTGCCTAATCCGCCGCCCCAGGCGAGCTCGTTGTATTTTTTTTCTTGCAGTCGCTCTGCAGAGTAAGTAAAGCGGTTATGCCAAGCATAGCCTGAAAAATAAAGGTCGGTATGCCCTTCTGTCCATACCTGATGTAGTCGATGACAAAGAGGTTTGAATAAAGGAAGCCAATATTTACATCCCTTTGGTTCTTCAGCGGCCAACTCAGTTTTTTTTGGGGCTTTACTATTCGTAGTTATTTTGATTGTATTAATGTTTGAGTTCTTGCCTATACTATGAGACGAAGAATTAGAAATCGTAGAAGGGTTACAAAATGTATTTAAAGAAAATACAATTAATAATCCTATAATGAAATTACGTACAGCCAATGGATTCATTTATTTATAACCTAGAGGAAATAATGTCAAATTTAATTTGAGCGAATTTACCTCATATTGATTTGCAGCGTTCTTGCTTATTAAGTTTAACTATTAAAAATAAGAGCATACTAACATGGACTTGTTTCGTAAAAAAGAGATTGGTGAATCATTTGAAGAAGGATCCTCTCTTATTAAGTGTCTTACTGCATTTGATCTCATTTTTTTAGGCATTGGCGCTATAATTGGTGCCGGTATTTTTGTTTTAACCGGAATAGTTGCTGCAGTAGATGCTGGTCCTGCAGTAATTTTTTCATATATATTAGCTGGATTTGCTTGTGTTTTCTCCGCATTATCTTATGCTGAATTGGCTGCTTCGCTTGGTGGATGTGGTAGTGCGTATGGGTATGCTTATGCTGGCTTTGGAGAGATTGTTGCCTGGATTGTTGGCTGGGACTTATTGTTTGAATATACTATTTCCGTTTCAGCCGTGTCCGTGGGATGGAGTAGTTATGCTAATGATTTTTTCTTGATTTTAAAACTACATATCCCCAAAGTACTTTTACATGGACCCGAAGATGGAGGTTTTTTCAATCTGCTAGCATGCATTATAATTATTGTCTTGATGGTATTATTAACTTGGGGGGTTAAATCCAGTGCCCGAGTTAATAACATTATGGTAATGACTAAGCTTTTAGTTATTTTGATTTTTATTGTGATTGCTATTGGAGAGGTCGAGCCTTCAAATTGGTCGCCTTTTTTCCCTTTTGGTTGGGAAGGAGTCGTGAAGGGGGCATCCTTAATATTTTTTGCTTATATTGGATTTGATGCAGTATCTACAGCTGCCGAAGAAGCGATCAACCCTCAACGTGATTTGCCGATTGGAATAATAGGATCGTTATTTATTTGTACCATTATATATATGATTGTTGCCACTTTGTTGACGGGGATCGCACATTACAGCACGCTTAATGTTGCATCACCAATTAGTCATGCCTTATTAGTTTTGGGGTATAAATCAATTGCAAGTCTTATTAGTGTGGGAGCGATAGCCGGGTTGACTACCGTAATGCTGGTTTTGTTTTATGGATTAACTCGTATTATGTTAGCCATGTCCCGGGATGGATTATTACCTAAGATTTTCTCACAAACCAATTCATATACGCATACTCCTGTTCGCATTATTATATTAAGTGGTATTTTTATGAGTTTATTTGCTGCATTTATTTCGATGCATGATCTCACTGAACTGGTGAATGTAGGTACTTTATTTGCTTTTTTAATGGTATGTGCCGGTGTTTTGTATTTGCATTATAAAAAACCAGAGCTGCACAGACCCTTTAAAACTCCAGGTATGCCCTATGTACCCATTTTAGGAATGATCAGTTGTTTTTATCTTATGATAAATTTGCCTTTGCTCACAATAATGCGTTTTGTCATTTGGATGGCTATTGGTTTAGTCGTTTATTTTTCGTTTGCGTATAAAAACAGTGCATTAGCAAAAAAGAAAACCAGAGTCTAGATTTTGGCCTAGGGGAGTAATGGAACAGCCAACAGACTTACGCTATATTCTTAGCGTTGAGGGAAGGTCCAATGCTTCACCAAGGTGGTTGTCGGAAACGATTGGGGCATGCTGACCTACGGGATCTTATCACCAATGCACCAGGCTGTAATTTAACGGCTATTCTTTAATTTTTTCTACACCCATTCCCAAAGGAATAAGCCATGAATTTATGTCGTATACCCTTAATATTCTCTAAATCGCTATTTGGTATTATGAAATTAGTTGATTAATATATTTTTTAGTTTTGGTGAGGTAATTACCATGTATGACCTTAGAACGGAAATGACGTTGAAGCGTCGAGCCCGTGTGATGCTTGAAGATGAAGATAAAGATGATGATGATAATTTATCCAATTTGATAAAAGAATCTTATATAGAAACAAGACAAGAAAAATCAATTAGCCGAGAACAGCTAGATAACGGTGAGTATCTCGTGGATGAGCGCATAATAGAACACTCAGAATCACACCCTTATCTCGACATCGAATTCAAAAAAGAATTATTAAATTTGGCTATTGTGAACTGTAAACCGAAAATATTCGCGACACTTTATGAGTCATTATTGTCTGATTGTAAAGGGAATTTTTGTTTAAATGATGAGCAACTATCCCAGATGGAGAATATAATCAAGGGTAACACAGAAGCAGAAGTGCTTCTTAAGATACGTAATTATGAGATAAAATATGTATTTGAGAAGCCTCCTATCGACATAAAAAAATTAAAGCGTATCTCAGAGGTCTTTCCAGATAAATATTCTTTCTCGGCACGTGTAGATGCCATTGAACCGCTTATCAAGCAACTTTCTTCATTACACGATGCTGCTGACAATGGAAAAAAAGCAGGTGCAAAAGAAATGAGAGAAATCGAAATAACACTTAAAAACGGGATTCAGGATTATCTTAAAGGCGGTGATGGAGGAAAAATCATTAGTAGTATGATACAAAGTATTTCGGGTAGCTTGAAAAAACTTGAGGAAAATAGCAGTAACGCACATCTTGTAAAGAATGTTTTGTTATGTCTATCGTTAATCGGCCCTCTTGTCAAGAAAGTAGCAACGGGATCTTGTTTTTTTAGTGAAGCACGAGCATCAAAAGAAAATAAAGACCGATGTCGAGGTATTAAAGCATCATTAAATGATATAAAAATGAACGAAGAAAATCACGTGATTAGCAAAACCCACACCAATTTGCCGTAATAGCTAACCCTTCTAGTTAAACAAAGAGAAGCCTTATTTGCAAAAAAGAATTTATTTTTTGAAGCTTGCTTAAATATTGCTTAATACCAATGCTGCAGAAATGATTGCTGCGGCAGGAATTGTAATGAGCCATGAAAAGAAAATTCTTCTGATGACATGCCAATGTGATCCTGCAATCCCATTAGTTAATCCAACTCCAGCAATCGCCCCCGTTACAGTATAAGTAGTAGAAACAGGGATACCGGATTGTGTTGCAATAAAAAGTGAAATTGCAGCTCCAGTTTCGGCGGCACAACCCTTTACGGTATCGAGTTTTGTTATTTTGGTTCCCATTGTATGTACAATGCGCCATCCTCCTGCAAGGGTTCCGAGACTTATTGCTGCTTGACATGAAATAACCACCCAATATGGAACATAAAAAGGCCCGTCTATCCAATCTGCTGAAAAGAGTAGTATAGAGATGATTCCCATAGTTTTTTGTCCATCATTACTTCCATGTGTTAGGCTAAGTAAAGCAGAAGAGCACAATTGAAACCCTTTAAAGAGCTTGAAATGAGTTTGTTTTGAGTTTTTCGAGCACTTATAAAAAAAATAGGTAATAAGTAATGCAATAAATAAACCAAGAGCGGGTGAAACAAAAATCCCACCTATGACTTTCGCAAAACCAGTCATTTTAAGCGATGAAAAACCTCCCTTCGCTATTGCAGCACCCGCTAACCCACCAATAAGCGCATGAGAAGAACTTGATGGAATTCCATAATACCAGGTGATGAGGTTCCAGAATATAGCGCCGATTAATGTGGCTAAAATAAAATGTGCATCAACAATGCCAGAATCGATTAAGTCGTTACCAATAGTTTTTGCTACAGTGAGATTAAACACTAAAAAAGCAATGAAATTGAAAAATGCGGCCCATATTACGGCTTGCTTGGGAGTCAAAACTCGAGTAGTGACAATTGTAGCAATAGAATTTGCTGCATCATGGAAGCCATTAATGAAATCGAAAATATAGGCAACCATGATCACAAAGAGTGTAAATAAAATGGTTGAGTCCATACTAAAGCAATTCCTTAAAATACTAGGGGCTGTTGACAATTTTACTCTCTTGGCCAAAAAGCCAAGGTTTTCTGCGTTACTTACATACTTCGTGTATGCTGGGCTTCGTGCTCGAAAATCAAAGTACATTGACTCAAGATAGCGAATTGCAAACAGACCTTTTTATATGTAATAACTACTTTTAGTCATTAACTTAGATACAATATGCATTAACAATTTGACAATGTAGGGTAGTTCTATTGCTCCGGCCTCCATAGCCAAAGTCGCATGTTGCTCTTCATCTTCTTTCATTTTGGTTAATAAGGAATGTGATTTTTTATCTTGCGCTGGCAGTTTTTGTAAATGTCGATGCAAATGGGCAGAGACTTGCCGTTCTGTCTCCATCACAAACCCCAAACTAACTTTATCTCCAGCTAATCCAGCAAGAGCGCCTAATACAAGGGAGCCACTATACCATAACGGATTGAGTACACTCGGTTTCGATCCCAATTCAGTTAATCGCTCTTCGCACCAGGCTAAATGATCAATTTCCTCAGCAGCTGCGTCGCTCATTTGTTTTTTTATATGAGTTAATTGCGCTGTTAAGGCCTGACCTTGATAAAGGGCTTGCGCACAAACTTCTCCGGCGTGATTTACTCGCATTAATCCTGCAATGTGTTTTTTCTCTTGAAGAGACAGTACCGCTTCAGGGAGATTTTTTGCTGGTGAATGACGAATCCCTATACGTTGCGCGGGTGGAAATAAGGTGCGCAAAGCATTATCTACTTCGTTTATTAATGTATCCATAGTGTTCATTTTGCGCATGGTGATTTTTTTGTGCTCTTTTATAATTGGGTAAATTGATTAATTGTCAAAGTTAATCGATTAACTAATTCATTAATCTCATCTTCATTAATAATCAATGGTGGCAAGAGCCGAACGACAGTATCCGCAGTGACGTTAAAGAGTATTCCATTAGCAAGTCCTTGCAAACGCATGTCACTGGCTGGTCGATCCATTTCAATACCTATTATATAGCCTTTACCACGAATTGCTTTAACATTTGGATGTTCGCCAAGATTTTTAATTAATGTTTCCATTAATATCGCGCTATTTTTTGTAACTTTTTCACAAATTTTATCGCGCTCAATGACTTCTAATACCGTTAAAGCAGTTGCACAAGCTAAAGGGTTGCCACCAAATGTTGAACCATGATTTCCAGGCTTAAATAAATCCTTTGCTCTTTTACTCATCAGACAAGCGCCAATGGGAACCCCATTAGCTAAACCTTTGGCTGTTGTAATAACGTCGGGCTGAATATCATAATGCATACAGGTAAATAATTTTCCAGTGCGGCCATTTCCAGTTTGGATTTCATCAAATATAAGCATCCAGTCATGTTGCTCACAAAGTTTTGCCAAGGAGCGAAGATAACTTTCTTCTGCTGCATGGATGCCACCTTCACCTTGAATCGGTTCAAGCATTACAGCGACGACATCTTCTCTGTTTGCTGCAATCGTATGAATAGCATCCAAGTCATTAAAGGGGGCACGGATGAATCCAGGTACTAAAGGTTCAAATCCTGCTTGTACTTTACGACTTCCCGATGCAGTCAATGTCGCCATGGTTCGACCATGAAAAGCTTTTTCCATAACAATGATGGATGGAGTTTCAATCCCTTTTTTGTGGCCAAAAAGACGGGTTAATTTGATGGCTGCTTCATTCACTTCAGCACCTGAATTGGCGAAAAAAACCTGCTCCATGCCCGTCATGGTGGTAAGTTTTTCTGCGAGTAACTCTTGTTGCTTAATATGAAAGGTATTCGATGTATGAATGAGTTTAGCCGCTTGTTGTTGTATCGTTTTGGTTACATCAGGATGAGCATGTCCTAACCCACAAACTGCTATCCCGCTTAAACCATCAAGATAGGCCTTTCCTTGTTCATCATACAACCAAACTCCTTCTCCATGTGTGAACGTTATTGGCATAGGATTGTAACTTGTAATTAAAGCCATAATGTTTTCCTTTAAAAACTTAAGGATTTCCATTTCAAATATATCCGAGAAAAAGAGGTTGTGTCCTATCTATGCGAGCTAAAAGTACTGAATCTGCTGAATTTTTATTCATTGTAGTGGTGGCTGCTGATTTCCCAAAAAAATTTAAAAAACACAGCATCTTCAGCACCTTTAGCTCACTCGCTACCGACCCAACTGCTTTTTCTAGGATTATCTCTTATTTTTATGGAAGAGCTAGTGATGGCTCACATTATAGCCACAACTTTCTTTTCTGCGCTATATGAAGACGAAAAATTCTATGGGCGAGTATGTTTGTATGAAAAGAGGGATTCCAATTTTAAAACGGGATCCCATATAAGTGCAGCTTATCCCTCTTTTTACTAGGGACAAGCTTTATAGTGTGAAAAAGGGATACCTACTTCATATTATCAGTAACAAAATCCCAGTTCACTAAATTCCAAAATGCAGTAACGTAGTCGGGTCGAGCATTACGGTAATCAATATAATAAGCGTGTTCCCATACATCGCAAGTCAATAGAGCGGTTAATCCCTCGGTCATCGGTGTGCCTGCATTGCTGGTGCTGATTATTTTTAACTCACCTGTACTGTCTTGAACAAGCCATGCCCAACCTGAGCCAAAAGTTGTGATTGCTGTTTGTGTAAATTGTTCTTTAAATGAATCAAAAGATCCAAAATATTTATTAATAGTTTCAGCGAGCTTGCCTTGGGGTTTACCACCACCGTTTGGACTTAGGCAATGCCAATAAAATGTATGATTCCAAATTTGTGCTGCGTTATTAAATATTCCTCCTTTTGATTTTTTGATAATTTCTTCTAATTTCATGGATTCAAATTCAGTACCAGGAATTAGTTTATTTAAGTTAGTCACATAGGCTTGGTGATGTTTGCCATAATGGTATTCCAGAGTTTCACTAGAAATATGAGGCTCTAACGCATTTTTTGCGTAGGGTAATTCAGGCAGTGTAATGGTCATCCTAATCTCCTAATTATTGTTTTGCGCTAAGTTTAGCAGGTAGACGGTGATATTCAATGAAGATTGCCCCTAATTAAGAAAAAAGCTTTTGTATCACTCCAAGGTTTACTGTAAGTAGGCTATACTTTTATTTTTGGTTATTATTAGATCAAATGGAGCATTGGTTGGCTTTTAACCAAAGATCTGTTAAGCTATTGTGCCAAAAAATTATTGATTGCGAGCTTGACAGGTTTTCGCAATAATGACTGTTATTAAACTTATTACTTATAGGGTGTGTGAGTGGATACTTTAGAAAAAATTAAAAAGCAAATAACAGAAAACGCTATTTTGCTTTATATGAAAGGTACACCGAAGATACCACAATGCGGGTTTTCTGCGCGCGCAGTTCAATGTATTGAGGCATGTGGTGTTGATTTCGCTTATGTAGATGTGCTTACTAATCCAGATATTCGCCAAACGTTACCTCAGTTTTCTGATTGGCCTACCTTTCCACAGCTTTACATCAAAGGAGAGTTAATTGGTGGCTCAGACATTATTGCTGAGTTGTTTCAACAAGGTGAATTAGAAACCATGCTGCGTGATGCAATCGCTGCATAAAAAGAGTCTGTTGACAATTCGTTAGATTGGCCATGATGTGATTTTAGAGTGTAACGGCTTACATGTATAAATAAGTGTTGGAGCGTAACCAATCGTTCCACTTGTCAAGAGAATAGAATTGTCTACAATCCATGAAGAAACATACATAATTACAATTAATGGAGATCATAGAATGAGTGTATTAGTGGGAAGAAAAGCTCCTGATTTTACTGTCGCTGCTATTTTGCCAAATGGTGAAATTATGGATAAATTTAATTTACACGAGCATTTAAAAGGTAAGTATGGTCTCGTGTTTTTTTATCCTTTGGATTTTACCTTTGTATGTCCTTCTGAGTTGATTGCTTTAGATCATCGCATCGATGATTTTAAAAGCCGTAATGTTGAAGTGGTTTCTGTTTCTATTGATTCACACTTTACTCATAATGCATACAGAAATACCCCAGTGAACAAAGGTGGTATTGGTTCTGTTCGATATACCATGGCTGCAGACATAACTCATAGTATTTGTCAGTCTTATGGTGTAGAGCATCCTGCAGCAGGTGTTGCTTTCCGTGGCGCATTTATTATTGATACTAATGGTATCGTTCGCTCGCAAATCGTCAATGATTTACCCATTGGCCGTAACATAGATGAAATTCTAAGAATCATTGATGCCGTACAGCACTTTGAGGAAAACGGTGAAGTTTGTCCTGCGGGTTGGCAAAAAGGGAAGGCAGGCATGACCGCTTCTACAGAAGGAGTTGCCGCATACTTATCAGAGCATTCTGACTCATTATAAGGCGCATAGCTCGGATTATGCTTTATCCAATCTGGATACATATTCTCCTATCTCAACCGCCACATGTTTGCCATGTGGCAAAATAGATCTGCAGTCTTTTCTGCATCATAAATTGCTGAATGAGCCTCTTGAGCATCAAAAGGAATTCCGGCTGCCTGCGCTGCTTTGGCTAATACGGTTTGTCCGAAAATAAAACCGCCTAATGTTGCTGTATCAAAGCAAGTGAATGCATGAAATGGAGATTTAACCCCCGTTCTTTTTATGGCTTCTTTTATAAATAATAAATCAAACCATGCATTGTGGCCGACTAAAACAGCCCGTTGGCATTGAAACGTTTTGAGTGCAGTAAAAATCGGTTGAAATAAATTTTCTAAGGCCTTTTTTTCATCTATTGCAAAGCGTAATGGTTGAAAGGGATCAATTTGATTAAATTCAAGTGACTTGGGGTCTAGTTCGGAACCAGGGAAAGGCAAAATATGCTCAAAATAGCTTTCTCCTCGATAAAAAGTACCTTCTTTATCCATAAGAATAAGCACGATGCACATCTCTAGCAGTGCATTTTTCTGGGGCTCAACACCGGCAGTTTCAACATCAACAACTACAGGCAAAAAACCACGAAATCGTTGCTTTATGTGTGTGCCAAATAAAGGACTATGATTCATAGATAGTCCATTGAATCGTTTCTCCAGCTGCTATGGGAACAACTTGACTCAAACCTAAGGGTAAATAATCGGGGATTATTTGGGGTGACTTAATTAGTTCGATTTGTTGCTGATTAATAGGCAATTGATAAAATTCGGCGCCAAAGTGACTTAAAAAATGGTTTAATTGTCTTAATTGGTTTAATTCATCAAACACTTGCGCATATAAAGCCAAAGCAAATGGAGCAGAATAAATTCCGGCACATCCACAAGCGTTCTCTTTCGTGCTTACAGTGTGTGGCGCACTATCTGTTCCAGCAAAAAATTTAGGGTTGCCACTGCATACAGCATTTTGTAATGCCTTTTGATCCTTTTCATGTTTTAAAATAGGCAAGCAATAGTAATGTGGCCTAAGTCCTCCCACAAGTAATTTATTACGATTGTACAATAAATGATGTGGGGTAATGGTTGCCGAAACCGTTTTCGGGGCTTGCATCACATATTCTACAGCGATGCGTGTAGAGATATGTTCAAATACAATTCTCAGCTTAGGGAAGTTACTGACTATAGGCTTTAAATATTCATCGATAAATAAAGATTCTCGCTCAAATATATCACTATGAGTCACTTCGCCATGAATTTGCAGTACTAGATTATTGCTTTGTAATACTTCAAAAAGAGGATAAAGAGCGGGAAGAGATTTTGCTCCAGCTTCAGAATTCGTTGTAGCGCCAGCTGGGTATAGCTTTGCTCCTAAAATATAGGGTATATTTGCCGCTTGATTTAAGTCTTCGGCACTTACAGAATCATTCAAATAAAAAGTCATATAAGGCTCAAAAGCGCTTTCTTTAGGTAAGGCCGCAAGAATCCTGGTTCTGTAATCGTTAATTAAGGATAGAGAGGTAAGTGCTGGTTTAAGATTTGGCATAATTAATGCACGAGCAAAATGCTGAGCACTGCCTATTACTGTATGTTGTAATAGTTCATTATCCCTAAGATGGACGTGCCAATCGTCAGGGCGATTAATGCGTAACGTTTGTATCATAAAGATCTCATCATTTTGCCGATAAGTAAGGATAACACGAATTAATATCTGAATCTTCTATACTACGCATCAAAAAGCCATATTTAGCACATCTTGAGTGAAATATATTCTCAAAATGGCTCGCATAAAGAGTATTTATAAAAGTCAACTTATAAAATTTTTAGCATAATGTAAAAACTTCTTTTTAATTATGTTGACAGAATGATAGTATCATCCTCATTTGCGCTGATTAATAATTAATCGCGCGCTAAAATATTAAAATTTTTCATTGTGCTCAAAAAAAATATGCGATGGGCAAAAAATGCATATCTACTTGAAAAATATTATTTTTTTTTAATAATTTTTCTTGACTTATTCCATTCCACTGCTAATACTCAACACTGTTGCATGCATCGACCTGAAGCGACGAAGGCATGCTAATGACAACTCCTAGTAGAGAGTTATCAATGAATATAGAAAGACAATAATAATTTATGCGGAGACATAAGCATGTTAAGTTTAAAGAAAACAACTTTGGCAATTTTGGCTTTAGGCAGCAGTACACTGTTTGCAGGTACCATGGGACCAGTTTGTACTCCAGGTAATGTGACTGTTCCTTGTCCAAATGATGGATGGAACGTTGGTGGACAAGCTTTAGTATTACAAACAATGACTGATAATGACGTTACTTTGGACTTGGGTATAGATACTACTCCTCCTGTCGTTGGCGGTTTTCTTCATACTGATGTAGATGCTCAATGGAACTGGGGTTTCCAAATCGAAGGTTCTTATCATTTCAATACTGGAAATGATATTACTCTAACTTGGTATCATTTAGATACAAACTGGAATAACAGCACATTTACTCCAGGTATACCGGGCTTAGACGACATACTAATTGGTTTTGGTAACAAAAACAGATGGGATGCAGTTAACGGTGAATTTGGCCAGTTTGTTGATGTGAGTGCCAACAAGAAAATCCGTTTCCATGGCGGCTTCCAATTTGCAAGCATTAAGAGAAGTGTTCATGCGTTTGCTACTGATGTAGATGCTGATCCAGATGATTTCCTTGCTCGCTTTAATGGAAATACTCAATACAACGGCTTTGGTCCACGTACTGGTATCGATATGAATTACGTATTCGGTAACGGTTTCGGAATTTATGCTAAAGCAGCTGCTGCAGTATTAGTAGGTACTGCGAAGCACGGCTACAACTTTGACGTTTTCACTAGCGGTGCTGGCGAAGTATTTGACTTTAATATTAGCGGAAGCAGAACAACCGTTGTTCCTGAACTAGAAGCTAAATTAGGTGCTAGCTATACTTATGCAATGGCACAAGGTGATTTAAGTCTAGATGCTGGATACATGTGGTTTGACTACATCCATGCATTAAATACAACTGTATTACCAGTAACAGCTACTGATTTTGCTGCTGCAGGTCCTTACTTCGGTCTGAAGTATGTTGGAAATGTTTAATTTCTTAATTGATTAAGATCTTATAAAGCCCGTCTTAATGATGGGCTTTTTTTTTCTAATGGAGTATTCATGTTTAAAAAAGTAACTATCGCTGTGTTTGGATTGGCAGCAAATGTAGCTACTGCCGGAAGTATGGGCCCAGTTTGTACCCCAGGCAATGTTACCGTTCCTTGCGAAACAAAACTTTGGGACTTTAGTGCGCAAGCCCTCTATTTGAGATCGGTTTATGGTAGTGAAAAAGCATTTGAGCCGGGTACCTTTCCCATAAATAAAGAAGTAAAAAATGAATGGAATTGGGGGTATCGTTTAGAAGGTTCTTATCATTTTAATACTGGAAATGATATTACTGTTAATTGGATGCATTTCAGTAGTTCTATAGACCCCACCAGTTTTTTAGGGATTCTTACAGTCCCAGCAATAGGCTTACCACCGATTCCTACTCCATTTGAATTAACAAGTTTTAATAGAATCGATCAAGTTAATATAGTCATGGGACAACGTACGGATCTTAGTATGAGAGACAAGCTACGTTTCTACGGAGGCTTGCAATATGCTAATATACAATCAACAGCTACAAGCTATTATATAACGCAACAAATCCCCCCCTTACCCCCTATTTTTGCCAGCAATCCTTTAAGCAAATTCAATAATACTAATTATAAAGGATTTGGGCCTGTTGTTGGATTAGACTACGCATACAACATTACGGACTCACTAAGTATCACTGCTAACGGAGCAGGATCAATACTATACGGAACAAATCGTTATCAAGCTGGTTTTGTAATGGCGCCGTTCGATGCTATTGTTGAGCAAGTTTTCTTCCGTAAAAAAGGGATTGTTCCTAGTTTAGAAGCTAAACTTGGAGTGAACTATGCTCATGCTACTCCTATAGGTATTGCAAATATCCAAGCAGGGTACCAAGTAGTTAATTATTTCCATGTACTCGAGGAGCAACCATTCGCAAACCTAATAGGTCCTGTTCGTTCAGTAGACTATGGAGTTTTTGGTCCCTATTTCGGACTAAAACTCATTGGTGATGCATAACCCAACTACGCTACTCTGTGTAGCGGCAGAATTCAAAATAAAAACCCATAAATTATGGGTTTTTTTTGATTTATAGTAACAAAAATTATGCAAATTTATAATAAAATGACTAGGAAGTTTCCATTTCCCAAGATATAATTTCTCCCCCTCCCGATGTGGAAGTAAAAATAATAAACAGGAGTACCGAATGAAGTTCAAAATAGTTTTATTGGCTTTGATCTGTTTATCATCACCACTCTATGCAGAAAATGATCAACAACTACAACGCCAGATAACACAGCTGCAAAAACAAGCACAACTGTTGCAAACACAATTAGATGCTTTACAAAAGGAGCTAGTTGCTCATAAAGTGAAGCAAAGCAACAAAGTAGCAAAACCAGTAGCCACCAAAGCAGTGTCAAAACCTGTCAAAAAACAGAGAGATGTCCGTAGTAAGAAAGAAGAGATGATCAAATATCATTCATCCAATATTTCGGTTCATACGCCTGAAGAACACCCAGAATCTATAGGTTTTTATCCCACAGCCTTAGTAGCTGATAATCGGGTAGTTACCTATATTGCTGGAACTCCTGTGGTAGCCTCGCCATACTTAGGGGATCGTCCCGCATTTGATGGTTCTGATTATATTGTCAATATTTCAAGTATCAACCGCGACATTCGTTTAATGCAACAACGTCGAAAATTATATAGAGCTTATCATAGTATGGGATACCCTATTCCGAACCGACCAATAATAGCAATCAGTGGTAAAGCAGAACCTGTGGGAATGATGAACAGTGATTATGTGGGCGGAACAAATGTTGATTTGACTCTTGGTTCAAGCGAGGTGGATGTTGCGGCAGCGCTTAACCAAAACGTTGAGGCTTACATAGCAATTGCTTATGATTCAAATCCACCAGATGTTGGTCCTAGGATCAACAATTCAGCATTTAATCTGAATATGGGTTTTGTGAACATTGGCAACTTAGATAAAACACCTTTTTATTTTACAGCGGGACAATTGTATGTTCCTTTTGGACGTTACTCCAGTTCGATGATTAGTGCTCCGTTAACGTTAAACCTAGCACGAACTAAAACCAGACCTTTCATTTTAGGGTACAAGTCTCAAGGAGATTCAGGACCATTTGTGGCAACCTATATTTATAGAAGCGATACGACACTAGGACGGGCTGGGGTAGGCGGTGCAAATGCAGGTTACAGTTTTGCACATAATGATATTAGAGGTGAAGTAGGAGCAAGTTATATTAGCTCCATAGATGATGCAGCAGGAATGCAGAGCACGGCAGCGAATCCAGGTACTTTTGGCGGTTTTGGTTCCTTACTTAACGGGAATGAAGCAGTGCGAAAAACTCAAGCCGTAGATGTTTATGGAAATATGGGATATGACCGCTTCAATGTCGCTGCAGAATGGGTGGGTACAACGCAGGCATTTAGGGTACAGGATTTAAGTTTTAACGGACGTGGTGCAAAACCACAGGCATTGCAAACAGAGATTGATATGACCTTTAGAGCATTCAATAGACCTTCATCTATTGGCGTGGGTTATCAATGGACTAAAGATGCATTGGCGCTCAATTTGCCTCAACATCGTTTTATCGGTGTATTTAACATTTCAATTTGGAAAGATACTGTAGAAAGTATTGAATACCGACACGAAATAGATTATAGCGCAAATGACTTTGCAAATGGAGCAGCTCCTCCTGGTCTTGTAAATGCACCTACTTTAGGCACAGGTGGCACTGCTGATACCGTATCAGCACAAATTGGAGTTTACTTCTAATAAAATATCATACATCTTATAAGCAGCCTGAGTGCTAGAAAGTACTCAGGCTCAGCATCTGAACTCGCTCTTTACCGACCCAACTGCTTTTTTAGGTCAAATTATAGTGGTGATCGTTGCACGCTAGAATTGGCTAAGCCAAAATCCATTTCAAATAAGAAGATTAACAATCAAGCAATCTGTGCTATCTTTTAACTTATAGAGTCTTTGAAAGGGATAAGCGTGTGTGCAAAATCACAATGCCAAGATCTATATCTATGCCAACCGTTATAAGGATATCAGGATTTAGTATCCTCATCTTGATTTTATTTATTAATAGTTCAGCTGTTTATGCGGCAAGAATTGTTGCATTAAATATTAAGGGAGCAATTGGACCAGCTACAGCAGACTATATTGTTCGTACTATTGATAATGCACAGCATGCGGATCTGATTTTAATTACTCTTGATACCCCTGGTGGGCTTGATGAAGCAACGCGAACTATAATACAAAAATTTTTATCATCCAAAGTGCCTATCGTTACTTATGTAAGTCCAAAAGGTGCGCGAGCTGCAAGCGCAGGCACTTATATACTTTATGCCAGCACATTAGCTGCTATGGCTCCTGGAACACAATTGGGTGCAGCAAGTCCTGTGAGTTTAAATGAACTAGGATTTGTAGATGAGAGTGATGCAAAAAAACAATCAACAAGAAAAGAAAAAATGACCAATGATGCACTGGCAACAATCCGTACTTTAGCACAGTTAAGAGGACGAGATCCTGTTTTTGCACAAAAAGCAGTTTTAAATGCAGCGACATTAACTTCAACAGAAGCTTTAAAAGAAGGAGTAATAAATTATATTGCAGCTGATGAAAAAGATTTGTTATCGCAGTTGAATGGCATAGCTGTGATGCAGAATGGTCAAAAAATAATATTAAATACAAGTAATCCCCAAATTGAAGTTATTAATCCGGATTGGCGTACACGCTTTTTATCATTGATTACTGTGCCAACGTTAGCATATCTTCTTCTTTTGCTTGGAATATATGGTATTTTCTTTGAATTAGTAAATCCAGGACATGTATTGCCAGGGGTAATTGGCGCTATATCTTTATGCATTGCCCTCTATGCGCTGCAATTATTGCCAATTAATTATGCAGGCTTTTTCCTTATTATATTAGGTCTATTCTTTATTATTGCAGAGGCATTTATGCCTGCGTATGGGGCATTAGGCAGTGGTGGTACTATAGCTTTTGTTCTCGGTTCTATTATGCTATTTGATACTCATAATGAAATGTATCAAATAGCTTGGTCTGTGATATGGGCAATGGCTTTAGTGAATATATTGCTTTTTATAGTCCTATTAGGTGTCGCTTTAAAAGCAAGACGCCAAAGTGTTAAACATGGATTAGATGTTTTGGTGGGAGCCAAAGGCAGAGCACTTGGTGATATTGATCAAGAAGGGCAGGCGATTATTCGCGGAGAAATCTGGAGTGTTCGTTCCCAAGAATTTATCGCAGCGAATAAGCCAATAAAAGTAATCAAAGCATCGGGTCTTGTGCTGGAGGTTGAAGAGGATTTGAAGAGTCAAGGAGAGTAAAATGGGTCCCTTTTTCATAATTATTTTAGTATTAGCTATTATGTTCTTAGCCTCTGCAATTAAGGTTTTTAGAGAATATGAGCGTGGTGTTGTATTTATGCTAGGACGTTTTTGGCGAGTCAAAGGTCCAGGATTGATTATTGTTATTCCTATAATCCAACAAGTAGTACGTGTTGATTTACGGACCATAGTGATGGATGTGCCAAGCCAAGATGTAATATCCAAAGATAATGTTTCAGTAAGGGTAAATGCTGTTTTATATTTTCGAGTAGTAACACCAGAAAATGCGATTATCCAGGTGGCGAATTATTATGAGGCAACCAGTCAGTTAGCACAAACTACCTTGCGTTCAGTTCTGGGACAGCATGAATTGGACGAAATGCTCTCTGAACGGGAACGATTAAATAGTAATGTTCAAAAAATAATAGATGCTCAAGCAGACAATTGGGGAATCAAAGTTTCAAATGTTGAAATTAAACGAGTAGATTTGGATGAAAGTATGATAAGAGCGATTGCTCGACAAGCTGAGGCAGAACGTGAAAGAAGGGCCAAAGTGATTCATGCGGAAGGTGAATTACAAGCTTCAGCAAAATTATTACAAGCAGCGCAAGTTTTAGCACAACAACCTCAGGCCATGCAATTACGTTATTTACAAACTTTGTCTCAGATAGCGACTAACAATAATAACTCAACTATAATTTTCCCAATGCCCATGGAATTAGGAGATATTTTAGCGAATATGGCAGCAAAAAAATAAACGATATCCATTAGGAGTTGTTAGAAATGCAAGTAGTGTTTTGCTGAAAATTAATAAAAAGTTCGGCGTGGTTTTAGGAGAAATGAAATTTTAGTAATAATGCTTATTATAGGTAACAAAAATGCGTAAGAAATTACCTCAATTAGTTTAAATAAAAACTTTTTTTTTCCTTCTGCCACTGCATAACGCTCGCTAAATTTTTTAAAAAATGGCCAATCAGCAATTTTAAAACCGTTTGCTTCTTTATACCCCATAAAGAAATAACCTGTAAAATATCCATAAAATTGAAGAAGTTTATTAGGATAGAACACATAACTAGCTGCTGCTGAAGCTTCAAGATAGGTTGTATAGTGCCAACAATTCTTCGGCAAGAATAGCATGTCTCCAGGTTCAAGAATGATATTATATCCCTCCGCTTGATTTAATCGCGGAAATTGATGACATAGCGCATCCCATGGGTAGCCAAATTCAATTAAGCTATCACCAATATAGGGTAGTTTATAAATATATTTGTTTTGATCTTCGGTAAATAATAAGAATTGCTTTTTTCCACTTAAACATAAGTGCAGAATACAACAATGTTCTCTGTCAAAATGTATCTCTGTATGAGCACCTTTACCTCCGAGAAAATAAGCCACTTTTAATTTCTTATTAAAGTATCTTGGGCGCAGTGGAATTTTTTGCCAAAGCGGTACATGATTTTCAATCTCAGCAGAAAGTTGTCTAGGGAGAATGAGTCCAAAAATTCTATAGGCCATATTGTTTTTCATTTGCTTTATTACGGTTTCATAATTGTTGGATTGATAAGACTTCCAAAGATTATTTTCGTAAGTATCATACCCAATTTCTCCACACAGCAGTTTTTCAAAATAATCTAAATTGTATTTTTCACTAAAAGATTCAATTTTTAATACGATGGGCTCTTTTGAGCGATAAAGAAGTTTTTTGAGACTTTCTTCTTGCCCATATTGATAGTCAATTTCTTGAATTTTTTTTATTTTCACTTCTTAACCTTTTGAATAAGAGAATAAAAATGATATTTCTGACGTTGTTTTCCTTTTATTACTGAAGGAATTATGAAATTCATATTAATAAGTATAAGCAAACATTCTTTCGTTTGTGTAACATTTATGATAGAACTCATTCTTTTGATGAGTGATGAGGTACTATTGTGTCAATTAAATCAGATAAATGGATAGAAAAAATGGCGCTGGAACATGGAATGATAGCTCCATTTCAGCCAAGACAAATGCGTGAAAATGAAAATGGACGAATTATTTCTTATGGTGTATCGAGCTATGGCTATGACGTTCGTTGTGCAAATGAATTTAAGATTTTTACTAATATCAATTCCGCTATTGTCGATCCCAAAGCGTTTGATGAAAACAGCTTTGTTGATGTACATTCCGATGTATGTATTATCCCACCCAATTCATTTGCTTTGGCAAGAACAGTAGAGTATTTTCGTATCCCACGTAATGTTCTCACTATTTGTCTTGGTAAGTCTACTTATGCACGTTGTGGAATTATTGTTAATGTGACTCCTTTGGAGCCCGAATGGGAAGGGCATGTAACTTTAGAGTTTTCAAATACTACAACGCTACCTGCAAAAATTTATGCAAATGAAGGTGTGGCACAGATGTTGTTTTTAGAGGCTACAGAGGTTTGCGCTGTTTCATACCGTGATCGCAATGGGAAATATCAGGGGCAAACGGGAGTGACTTTACCTAGAGCTTGATTAAAGTTAAATGATTTGTTTGTGTATGAATAAAGAGCCCCCTTGAGCGGTGACGCACAGGAGGGCCAGTAGATCATCAAGTTGGCCTGTTACTCTTCGGGCAGCTCATACTTATCGCGTGAAGCATCAACGCGCTCACGTAATTCTTTTCCTGGTTTGAAGTGAGGACTATATTTGGCTGTAGTCACTACTTTTTCCCCGGTTTTGGGATTGTGAGCATTGCGTGGTGGACGATAATGAAGAGAAAAACTACCAAAGCCTCGAATTTCTATTCTCTGATTTTTAATGAGTGCTTCACTCATTAATTCAAGTATTCTATTTATGCCATCAGCTACTTGTTTTTCAGTAAGATGCGTCATTCGAGCAGCGATGTGTTCAATGAGTTCCGATTTAATCATACCCACCCCTTGTTGTCGCATGTTTCAAAGTCTGCCACCAGTAACGATTCGGCGCTGACAATTGTTCCATACTTATAAGTATAGACGGGTAAAAAATTTATTCAATATTTTCAAGACAGTTAGTTAAATATGTTTTTCGAGTATGAATATAAGCAGAAACGACTCCCCAGCTCATTTCTACTTTCGTGTGTCTCAGCAGTCTAAAATGAGTACAAGATAGGGGTTTACTGATTGTAATTATTGTGTTGAGGTGTGGCAAACGATCGATTTTAGAACATAGTTTTTCCCAGGTTGGACCAAAAAAGGCAGTAGAGTTAATGAAAATAATCGTTGCATCATTTAAGTTTGCTTTGAGAAAATCACCTAAAATAAACTTAATTCTCTTTGCTTGTTCTTCATATTGTGTCAATGCCGCTAATTGTTCTACTTGCTTGCAGGAGTGTAAATACAATTCGGGAAATAATTCGATACCAATACTTTTATGTACCGAGAATACCATACTGCAAGCAAGTACTGCTTTTCCTGTTCCAGATCCTAAATCATAAAAGACGGTGTTTTCATTTAGATCTACTAGCGATAACAGTGCGATAAATGAGAAAAATTCAATTTCACCATAAGAATACTCCATTGCGTCGTGTCTTCGTCGCGCATTTTGCGATAAGATAAAACCATTGGATGTTTGATAAAGTTGATGGAAAATTTGTGCATGCTCTTGTAGATTTAACGACTCTTGCCAATGTTTGATTTGAAAGTGTCGCTTTTTATGATGAAAATAAAATAGAGGTACTAGGAACACAAAAAGTAGGCAGAAATAAAGTGTCAACTGGCTCAAGGTATGTCCTTATAAATTTAAGCTTCTCGTTTAATCCCATTTTTTCAATAAAGCGGTAACTGACTTGCTATATCACCACTACACTCTTCCGCCTCATTTACTTGCACCTTATCTAAAACTTAGTAGATGAGCCTATATCAGGATTTCTTTGTGAATAAGTAAAATTATTGTACGCAGTATAAAATTATAGTATTAAGTGCTATTTTATTATTATAATTTTATTTTAGAAATAAAGTTGAGTGTAAAATTATATTTCATGATGTATATTAGTTAATATTTCCTTAATTTTGATTCATTAGAATGGAGATATATGGGGGTTGGAGAGAGCATTATGAGACGTTCGGGTGGTTTTTTTAGTAATAAAGCACAGGGACATAAGCCGCGCGGAGAAAATGGTTTTATTAATGTAGGCAACGAACAGTTCCATGCTGGAGCAGTGGCTTTGATTGATGCTTTATATAGCCCCCAGCGTGGTAATGACGCAATTTTGAAAAAGATATTAGAGCGTTTTTATCATTATTTTCCTAGATATATAACGAGCCAACCATTTTTAACGCTGCCAGAGCGGATGGGAATATTACTTAATAATGCTCGCAAGTCAGAGATTGTTGAGTGTATGGCTTATGTGTTACGCCAGATCACTATCGATGAACTATGTGCTCATCCTTTAAAATATCGTGAAGTATTTGATGGATTTAGTGCAGAGACTGTAAAAAATTATTTACGTGATCCTAAGACTAAACTCCCTGCGAGTGCTTTCAATGCTCTAGCTCAGGCTCTTGGAATTACGATTACCTTATCTTTTAAAGAGCCCGGAAAGGAACTGAGAAAAAGAGAGATATACGTTGGCGAAGAAGAGTCTGGGTCTGCTAAGCTTGATTTGCTGATTCAAGTTCAAGACGATAAGTATTTTCCTGCTGTAAAACATAAAGAAGATTTTGCTTATGTTGGCCAATTAGCAGTTAATGTACCTAAGCCTGTTGAAGACATAAGCGAACAAGAAGGAACGCTGGAGGATGTGTTTAAACTGATTGCACAAGATAATAAAGAGTTATTGCAATCCTACGAGCAATGGCGAAAAACTATTTTATCCATGGTTTTTGCTGATGAGTTAACTTGTGAGCAATTAATCAGTCTCTATATTACTTTTTTACCGGTTCAATCATCCAGTACTTCATTATCATCCACATTAGATCGGTTGAGAGCACCAGTAATTGCCAATATACCAGTTGAACAAGAGCAACATACAAAAGAATTATTAGCTAACGCGATAGCTGGTTGGATTAGTACAAAGCAGATCGAACCTGATATCCTGTTTGCTCAAATAGAAAATCAATCTGTAGCCGCATTAAGGTAATCCACTTGAATTCAAGTACCGCGGAGTTCTGAACCCCGCGGCAAACCAATTTTAGAGATACAAAGTTACATTATTTTTTATATCGAACTGTTTCTTTAGAGCGTTAAATTAGGATCAGAGAAATCCTTGTGTTTTCATCCACTCATCATTGGCAAATTTAGACATATAATTACGAATTGAGTCCGGTAAAATGACCAGGCATTTTTGTCCCTTACTTAAGGATTTTGCGGCTTGTAGTGCAGCCCACATCGCAGCACCAGAAGAGCCTCCTACTAATAGGCCTTCTTCTCGAATTAAATCTCTTGCTGTTTGAAATGAATGGACGTCATTAATTTTAATATACTTATCGATTAAATGATTATTCAAAACTTCAGGGAAGAAATCATAACCTATGCCTTCTACCTGATAAGACTTGACTTCAGTTCCACCACCAAGAATGGAGCCTTCCGGATCAACACCAATGATTTTAATAGAAGGGTTATATTCTTTAAGACGTTTTGCGATACCAGTAATAGTGCCGCCAGTACCTACGCCTGCAACAATCATGTGTAAGTCTTTACCGAAATCATCAATAATTTCTTGGGCTGTACCTCGATAATGAGCGTTAGGGTTATTAGGGTTAGCATATTGATCAAGGATATATGAATTAGGGATTTCTGCCTGTAGTCTTTTCGCTAAGGAAATGTGGCTTTCGGGATCATTATAAGCAGCTTCAGTCGGGGTACGATAAATTGTTGCTCCTAAGCGTTCGAGCACCGATTGCTTTTCTTGGCTCATTTTTTCTGGCATGGTGATAATGACTTTATAGCCAAGTACGGCTCCTGCCAATGCAATACCTATTCCTGTATTCCCAGAAGTGGGCTCTATAAGTGTATCGCCTGGTTTAATGAGTCCATCTCGTTCAGCATGAACAACCATCTCATACCCAATACGATCTTTTACGGAGCCTCCTGGGTTAAAAAATTCACATTTGGCATAGAGCTCACACTCTAGATCACGACCGAGGCGATTAATTTTTACAACGGGAGTATGCCCAATGGTCGCAAGTATGTTCGAATAAATCATATTGAGTCCTTGATTGAAGAATAGGGATTTTAATTATAGGGCTTTTAATCGAAAAAAAAAATTTCTTACAGTATAAGTGGTGATTTTAATTTTTTTAATCTATATTTATCTTCTACTCACTAAAACAATAAAAAAGCAGGGAGCTCACTATGCCAAATTTTAAATCATTAAAATGGTGTTTTGGAATCGCTTTATCTTTGGGGCTATGTGCATGTATGGATATGCAACGCTCAGAGCAAACATATCCTCAATCTTATGAACCTATGAATAAAACGGAGAAGCAAGCGGTCCAGAAAGCAAAAGCGCAGCAAAAAACTTATGCTTCAAAAGATCCCACGCAACAAGCGACCCCTGGGCCTACTCGTAAAGCAGCACCCCAACTTCCTGTAATTCAATAATATTCAGTACTTCATAGCCTTTCTGCTTATAGGCAGAAAGGCAAATATTCGTGAGGAGTCTTTACTTCCTAGGATTTTCGGTAGAATTAATGAGGTGATGTCATTTCTTCTGGTTTTACAAATTCAGCAAATTGTTCTGCAGTTAGAAAGCCGAGCTTGATTGCTGCTTCTTGCAAAGAAGAATTATCCTGGTGTGCCGTTTTAGCAATTTTAGCTGCTTTATCGTAACCAATATGCTGATTCAACGCAGTGACTAACATTAACGAATGATGTAAATAGTAATCAATTATTTGGTGATTAGCTTCAATTCCTTCAGCGCAAAACTCTTGAAAAGAACGACAAGTATCAGTCAATAAGTTAAGAGAATGAAGTACATTCAAGATAATCACAGGTTTAAATACATTCAATTCAAAATTACCTTGGCTATCGGCGATACCTACAGTGGCATCATTACCTAAAACTTGAGTGCAAACCATAGTCATGGCTTCACATTGAGTGGGATTTACTTTCCCAGGCATGATGGACGATCCAGGTTCATTTTCGGGTATTGTAAGCTCGCCTATACCACATCGAGGTCCTGAGGCTAACCAGCGAATATCATTGGCAATTTTCATTAGGGCGCAAGCAAGAGTTTTCATTGCACTGTGAGCAAAAACTAAAGCCTCATGGGATGCAAGAGCGGCAAATTTATTAGGAGCACTGGTGAACGGAAGTTTGGTGATTTGAGCAATATGTTCTGCTACTTTGGTGGCAAATTGAGGATGAGTATTTAAGCCAGTCCCTACTGCAGTTCCTCCTGCTGCCAATTCATATAATTCAGGTAACACATCCTCAAGCCTTTTTATACAAGCGTCAAGTTGAGCAACATAACCTGAAAATTCTTGGCCTAAAGTTAGAGGTACTGCATCTTGTAAATGAGTACGACCAATTTTAACTATATCTTTAAATGCGTTCATTTTAACTGCCAAGGCATCACGTAAATTTTTTACTGCAGGGATTAATCGTTCATGAAACGCAATGGCGGCAGCAATATGCATGGCTGTTGGGAACGTATCATTTGAAGATTGAGACATGTTTACATGATCATTCGGATGAATGGGCGATTTACTGCCCATGATTCCACCTGCTAATTCTATGGCGCGATTTGAAATGACTTCATTTGCATTCATATTTGATTGAGTACCACTGCCTGTTTGCCATACATGTAAAGGAAAATGTGCATCCAACATTCCTTTACTGACTTCCTCCGCAGCTTGAACAATGAGATCCGCTTTTTCTTGTGGTAATTTACCTAAATCAAGATTAGTGAGTGCAGCCGCTTTTTTTAGAATCCCAAAAGCGTGAGTAATTTCACGAGGCATAATGTCTTTGCCTATGTTAAAGTGATGTAACGAGCGCTCAGTTTGTGCCCCCCAATATTTATCAGCAGGAACAGTAATTTCGCCCATACTGTCGGATTCAATACGTGTTTTACTCATGATTGTTAATTTCCTTAGCCCGTTTGATGAAATAAAAAATTCTATCATATGGGGCAAAAATAAGTAGGGTCTGTTCACAATTCTACTTTCTTGACCCGAATTGTAAACAGATCCTAATTTTTGTTATAGTGCTGTTTTAGTACGAATTCTAATTATACGTGCCTGAGTACAGGGGCTTCTGTTAACTTTGATCCTGCTTCACTTTGGCAACGAAAGAGAACAAAAAAACCATGAGAGCAGTACGTATTTATCAGCCAGGCAACTACGACACTGGCCAGTTATTAGAATTGTCTCCAGAAGCCAGTCAACATGTTGGAGTAGTTTTGCGTATGCAAGTTGGTGAGCACCTTACTTTATTTTGTGGTGATAATCGCGAATTTGATGCAACCATAGAGGCTGTGAAAAAAAAACAGGTTATTGTCGTTTTAGGCTCGATAAAAGACACAACTCGTGAATCACCTTTAGCGATTCATTTGGCGCAAGCCATTTCCAAAGGGGAGCGTATGGAATGGGTGATGCAAAAAGCAGTCGAATTAGGTGTGGCCAGCATCACTCCCATTATTACAGAACGCTGCGTGGTCAAATTAGATAAAGAGCGAATGACCAAAAAACTTCATCAATGGCAGGCTATTGTAATTGCTGCTTGTGAACAATCGGGGCGTAATCAAGTCCCTACAGTCCATTTACCTATTGCTCTAAGCCGCTATATGGAAGAAGTTCAAGCTGGATTAAGATTAATTTTGCATCCAGGAGGAACTAAAACTTGGCGTGATTACGCCATTGGGACATCAGTTATTGCTTTGCTTATTGGACCGGAAGGTGGATTAAGTGAGCAGGAGGTTCACTATGCAGGTAAGTATGGGTTTCAGCCACTCTCTTTGGGTCCAAGAATTTTACGTACGGAAACTGCGGCAATTACTGCATTAAGTGTGTTGCAAGCAGTGGGTGGTGATCTATAATAGGTAAGTTAACGAATTTTAACCAACAGAGGTTTACACATGAGCGATCTTATTAAAACGATAACGGATGCAAGCTTTGAACAAGATGTTCTGCAGTCCAATAAACCTGTATTAGTTGATTTTTGGGCTGAATGGTGTGGTCCGTGTCGTGCATTAACTCCTATATTGGAAGAAGTAGCTGCTACTCATAGTGAGCAAGTAACGTTTGCCAAAATTAATATAGATGAACATCCACAAACTCCTGCAAAATATGGTGTGATGAGTATTCCTACATTGATTTTATTTAAAAATGGTCAAGTTGAAGCAGTTAAGATGGGCTTGCTTTCAAAATCCCAATTAAGTGCTTTTGTTGAGAGCCACGTTTAATTTTTTATTTTTCTATATAAAAATGTTGTATCTTTTAGTAAAGCTGTGATAGCCTGTTTGCAATATGTGATATACTAACACTATATCACATAGGCAGCATTGAATCCTTAGCTGCTATTCTTATTAAACATTTTCCCGGATATTCAATTCGTTTAAACAACCAATCAAGTGAGAAGTATGAATCTTAGTGAACTTAAGCAATTGCCTATTGCCGATCTCTTTAACATCGCACAAGAGATTGGTGTCGAAAATCCTTCCCGTATGCGCAAACAAGAAATTATATTTGCCATTCTTAAGGCCCACGCTTTAAAGGGTGAAGACATACATGGTGATGGTGTTTTAGAAGTATTGACTGATGGTTTTGGTTTTTTGCGTTCTGCCGATGGTTCTTATTTGGCGGGCCCTGATGACATTTATGTATCACCCAGTCAAATCAGACGTTTTGGTCTACGTTCTGGCGATACTATTTCAGGTAAAATTCGTCCTCCCAAAGATAATGAACGTTATTTTGCCTTATTAAAGGTTGATGAAATCAACTATGATTCACCTGATAGTGCCAAACGAAAAATTTTATTTGAAAACCTTACGCCATTATTTGCTACAGAGCGATTGGTGATGGAGCAAGGAAATGGTAGCACTGAAGATTTGACCGCACGAGTTGTTGATCTATGTGCTCCTTTTGGTCGAGGCCAGCGTGGCTTAATTGTTTCTCCACCAAAAGCGGGTAAGACTTTGATGTTACAAAACATTGCTCGTTCTATAGAGAAAAATTATCCTGAATGTTATCTCATCGTTTTACTGATTGATGAGCGTCCAGAAGAAGTGACTGAAATGCAACGTTCCGTGAAAGGTGAAGTGGTTGCCAGTACTTTCGATGAACCTGCTAACCGCCATGTGCAAGTTGCGGAAATGGTTATTGAAAAAGCGAAGCGTCTGGTTGAGCACAAACGTGATGTGGTCATTTTACTGGATTCGATTACTCGTCTAGCACGTGCTTACAATACGGTGATTCCTTCTTCAGGTAAAGTTCTTACTGGAGGTGTTGATGCTAATGCGCTGCAAAGACCTAAGCGTTTATATGGTGCTGCACGTAATATAGAAGAAGGCGGTAGCTTAACTATTATTGCTACGGCATTGGTTGACACGGGTTCGAAAATGGATGAAGTGATTTATGAAGAGTTCAAAGGAACCGGTAATATGGAAATCCACTTGAGCCGTAATATCGCTGAACGTCGCGTTTTCCCAGCAATTAACATTAATCGCTCAGGAACTCGTCGTGAAGATCTATTATTGAGTCCAGAAGATCTGCAACGTACATGGATATTGCGTAAAATTCTTCAATCTATGGATGAGTGTGATGCAATTGAATTCTTACTTGAGCGTATGAAAAACCATAAAACCAACGCAGAATTCTTCGATGCAATGAAACGCCAAGAGTAACACATTCACTGGACCTCGAGGATACCTAAGAGTTTCTTAATCACATCGTTGACTACACCCCTATGGAATGTCCGCGGAGTCCAGTTCTTTAGCACAGTGCTCTTGGATTCTGCGCACAAGCCGCGGAATTTCAAAGAGTAGAGTTAGACTGGGTTTTTTAGGGATGTGTAAGAAGATTCAGGTAGAAAATCCAGGATCTCATTTAATGTGAGTTTGATATAAAAAATAAACGTCATTTTTTATATCAAGTTGATTTTATTTAGAATTTTATTGGCAGTGATACTACTCTAGGGGATTTATTCATGAAGTACTCTGATCTAAGAGATTTTATTGCCCAACTTGAATCTCGAGGATTGTTAAAGCGGATCACCCATCCAGTATCATCTTATCTTGAAATGACTGTTGTTAGCGATAGGGTGCTACGTTCCGCTGGCCCCGCATTGCTTTTTACTAATACGCCAAACTATCAGATGCCTGTATTAACTAATTTGTTTGGTACCGTTGAGCGAGTAGCAATGGGTATGGGTGAAGACAATATTGAGGCATTAAGAGAAGTAGGTAAGTTATTGGCTGCTTTAAAGGAACCTGAACCTCCTAAAGGATTTAAGGATGCTTTTAATAAACTGCCCTTGTTAAAGCAAGCACTTAATATGGCACCAAAATATATAAATGGTGCGGAATGTCAAACTCACGTTTGGGAAAAAGAGGAGGTTGATCTTACTTCTTTGCCTATTCAAACCTGTTGGCCAAAAGATGTAGCGCCATTAATAACCTGGGGGCTTGTGACTACTAAAGGGCCTTATCAAACACGTGAAAACATGGGAATTTATCGCCAACAATTGTTAAATAAAAATCAATTAATTATGCGTTGGTTATCGCACCGAGGGGGCGCATTAGACTATCAAGCTTGGCAGCAAGCGTATCCCGGAGAGCGATTTCCCGTTGCAGTGACTTTAGGCGCGGATCCCGCAACGATCCTGGCGGCAGTAACACCCGTACCCGACACCTTATCGGAATATGCGTTTGCAGGATTATTACGAGGTCAACGGACTCGATTAACGCGATGTATTGGTAATGAATTACATGTACCAGCAAGCGCAGAGATTATTCTAGAGGGGTATTTAGATCCTGGAGTCGAGGCACCTGAAGGGCCTTATGGTGATCATACGGGCTATTATAATGAAGTACAGTCTTTCCCAGTGTTTACTGTAGAGCGTATTACTCATAGAGATAATCCCATTTACCACAGTACGTATACAGGAAGACCTCCCGATGAGCCTGCTATTTTAGGTGTTGCTTTAAATGAAGTCTTTATTCCTTTATTGCAAAAGCAATTTCCTGAAATTGTGGATTTTTATTTGCCTCCGGAGGGATGTTCTTATCGTTTGGCAGTAGTCACGATCAAGAAACAATACCCTGGCCATGCAAAGCGAATTATGATGGCGGTATGGTCTTTTTTGAGACAATTTATGTATACCAAATTTGTTATTGTATGTGATGATGATATTGATGCACGCAATTGGCAGGATGTAATCTGGGCAATGACCACACGAATGGATCCGAGCCGAGATACAGTAATGGTCGAAAACACACCAATCGATTATCTTGATTTTGCTTCACCAGTGTCTGGTTTAGGCTCAAAAATGGGTATGGATGCTACCAGTAAATGGCCTGGAGAAACACAAAGAGAATGGGGCGTCCCCATTGTTATGGACGAAGAAATTCTTAAAAAAGTCAATGACTATTGGCCTTTATTGGGGTTAGATAAATGACGAAAAAAATCATCAAAGCTCTGGTAGAAGACATTTCACCATTGACCGATAGCATCATGCGCTTGATTTTAATGCCCGAACAATACATTGATTATCAAGCAGGACAATACTTACAAATTGTTTTTGATGAAGATGCATTTAGCTATTCTATCGCTAATGCACCTTTAGGATCTCATAAATATGAACTTCATATTCGGCATAGTATAGAAAACCCATACACGCAACGATTATTTGCCCATATTAAAGAGTATGGGTTTGTGAATATCCGCTTGCCTTTTGGCGTATGTTCCATTGAACATTTAGACGCCCAACTTCCCATATTATTTATTGCGGGGGGTACTGGATTTGCACCAGTAAAAGCGATGATCGAGCAGTTATTATCGACTTCAGACACGCGACCTTTTGAGCTATTTTGGGGCGCGCGCTTGCAAAGTGATTTATATCTGGACGAAAAGGTGAATAGCTGGAAAACTCACGTCAGTCGATTTAATTATTTTTCTTCAGTTTCTGAAGATAATAGTAAACCTTTAGCTTCATTGGTGTTGGAAAGACATACGCATGATTTGAATCAATGGCAAATCGTGATTAGTGGTCCTTTTGATATGGTTTACAGTACAAGAGATGTATTAGTGGATAAGGGTATTTCACCTACTCATTTATTTTCAGATGCATTTAGTTTTGAAATTAAAAAGCCGTAAAGAGTAAATTTTTAGGCACATCAAATAAGGAAAGGGTTTTATGGAAACTTTATATCAAATTTTAGCTTTAATTGGTGCAGGAATGATTATTTTCATTTTGTACCGTACCATCAAAGGTAATCCTGGCCAATTTAGTAAAGAGAATTTGAACAAGAGTTTTTCGACAATGGGGTTCTTAGCACTTATTTTGATTGGTTTTATTGCATTACTGGTTTTGATTCTAAGAAATACATAGCATGCTTAAGTAGAATTCCTTTCGCCCATGTTTCATCAAAAACCGGGTGATTTAATGTGAGGAATTAGCACTGCAATAATGGCCTTCTTTTTCTTTTAAATAAAATCTAATGTTTGGATTGTTGATTGGCAGTTTGCTGGTGTCAGCAATGAGCATGCATTCTTCAACATACGTAATTTGACTACTGTCATCAACTAATAAACGATACCAGGGGTTTCGAATAGCAAATTCACGTTTTTTTGCCTGTGGATTGTAGCGTCCTGAAGCCTGAAAAAGCGGATCAATATCCACTATGATCGCTCTATAACGACTGTGTTTATGAATCACTAAATCCCCAATATTAAATTGTGCAGTTTTATCCATGGCAGACTCCATATGAAGCATTGTGGATAATATATCGGTATAAATGAAGAAAACTTGAGTTTGTACTGATGGTTAGAAAAGAATCTCTAATAGCATGAAAAGAATAAACTATTTTAAAATGCTTTTTATCAAGAGATAGCCTTAGGTTTTTGGGAGTTATTAAGCTTGAATAAAATTATTTTGAGAGTTTTCTTTCAAATGTTCATTTTTTTCCCTTTTCACTGAATGCAGTTGATTCTTCATATTGTTTTGAGATTGGATATTTCCATTGATATTAGATGTATGATTTTTGAGAATATTAAGGTATTGAGACATCAGTTCTGTAGAATATGTTGCCCAAAACGTCAATACGGCACTTAATTGAGTTGTAAAGATTCACAAAAAATATTAATTGGACAACCATGTAAAAATAAGTACATAATAAAACCTTACAATTTAAGGTGGTTTATCCGTTGGGAATTATCCTGTTGTTTCAAAGTGTTTTTCAATCCGAAACACTTTTCTGGAGAATAGCATGAAAAAAATTGTCATTGTCACCCATGCTCCTCAAGGTACCTTAGGTGATCCCAGTTCAGCAGCTAAATTACAGCAATGTATTCTAAATGAGTTCTCTAAGCAAAGTGAGCTCATTGACATTAAAGTAGTTGTCCAGGTTAAATCTCAATATGCAGAACCCGTTAAAAAATTATTTCAAAGCAATATGCCGTATCAATTGCTCAATGAATTTGATGAGTCTACGTTGATACCTGAGATTATTGATGCTGATCTCATCATTCTCTATCCTACGCCTCATTTTTTTGATTATTCTTCAGCCTTGCTGATTGGAAAGACCAAGAAGCGTGTTCTTGCTTTTGGTGAATACGATATCGATTTAGACTACCAACACCAATACAGAAGCACTTTTTTTAGTACTGTTGTAGGATCAGTTTTCCTTTCTACTGGTGTTAGCGAAAAAAGTATCGGAATTTATCTTAACGAGCACGCTCCTTCTCGCAAGAATTTATGGGATCTTATCCATCCTGAGGATTCCTCAAAATTACCTAAAGACTTAAGACAGGGCCAAGGACTGTATTTTGGTTATTTTAATAAAATAGCGGATTCCTGTACCGGAGCAACTCCCGCACGCTTCATTGCGTTTGCGGCGCATAATAGCCCCTATCAAAAGGAAATTGATATTATTATGCCATTGCAGACGAAGGATGCTACTCATTGCAGTCAAGAAAGTACCATGAGGGCATTAAGCGAGAGCCATTTTGTCGAGAACCTGCGAGGTTTTAATCAAGTACTCATTGCTTATTTCCCTCCAGCATCCGGTGCTCCACTATATCTGATTTATCATCCAGGTGAAGGAACACATTCAGAAATAAGCAAAGAAGAGTTTGAAAACCAACAAAACGGATCTGATAAAATTATTCGATTGTTTAACCCTTTTCCTTTACAGCAACAGTCCATGGAAGCATTTCTGGAGATCTCAGAATCCGTTAATCTATTAACGGGTGATCAAAGTATTTCAGAGGCTTTATCGTTTACAAAAATTCCTTTTTATCAGGCTATGTCATGGAAAAAGCATTTTTATGAGTCCTTAATCGATGTTGCAAAAAAGGGGGCACTGACGACACTGCAGCGCTGGTTTGAACTTGTCGACGATCAATTTAAATCCCCGAAAGAGCTTGCTGATTTTTACTGCATACATCAAGACATGCTGAGAAAAGAAACGGAAGTTTTGCGCGAGTACCTCCTTAAAGAGAAAAATTTGTCCCTCAATAGTACGGCTTACATTCGTTCAATGCTGACCCTATCAACCTATGAACTATTTAAAAAGTTTATTGATAATCTAGCCTTAAATTTTAACTATTATGTTAGTGAGCAAGGAGAAGGGAAAAAAGCAATTGTGGGAAGCATGTCTCTTTTCGATCATCTTAATTTCTATCTCGAAGATGCGAGCACCCATGAAAAAAATAGCATGATCATGTACTTCATAGAGCATATAGACCAAATTATCGATGTGAAAACAGAGAGTATTATTCACCTGTTTTCTAAATTAAAACGGATACATCCAGAAATCACCCTATCTTTATCGTACCCATTGCTCCTCAATATGTTATGTGCGGAAGCGATGAGTCATATAAGCACTATTGAATGGAACTATGATACATCCTCCATAAAGTTCTACAGCGAAAAAAATGCGTTAATAGATCTCAAAAAAAATGAAATTGAACGGGTTAAAAAGCCCATGCTTGATATGAACAATATTCCCATCTTCTTGGTATTGATTGGAGAAAGTCAATGCACTGCAAAAGAGAAAATGAGCTTGGTTCAGTCGATCATGGATAATCTTATTTGTTACGTTTCTAATTTTTCATCGGATGAAATTAATTCGTTGATGAAGTGCATCATACATGAAACGAATCCTGATGTTTTACGACAGATATTTACCTTTTTATTCACCACACCTTGCTACCAAGATGCAACCCCTTCTATTTTATTTTATAGCAATAAACCCAGCCCTTATTTCCAGATTCCGGATAACAAGCGCATCGATTTTCTAATGAAAATATTGGCGCATCCCCATATAAATAATATTTTATTTAAACTCGATACCCTGTCGATGCACTATATTTTGGATGAATTACTTTTCTCGAATACTTATGAGAGACAAAATTTATTTTGGGTTGAGACCAGCAAGTGGTCAAATCCGAGTTTTATTCGTCAAGTTCTTTCTGTCAACAGTAAAGAAGAGCAAATGGTAATCCAGCATTATTTGGAGTCTGCCTTTAAGGCGAACCTTTATAAGAAAAAGATCATGATGGATAATATGGACTCTCTCCCCACCTATTTACAAGAGTTTATGAATTCAATTGATCTTGTTGGTAGCTTTAGCTGTTCCTATTAATCAGAAATTGCAACAATCAAAATGAAATATATAAAAATATTTAGCTTACTCCTCCGAAAAGGCTCACCTCCCATTTTGTTTGTTTAATTTCTTGCTGAAGTTTAAAAATACTGCGCCAGAACCACCAAATGGTTCAATTAAGCGAGAACCAGTTGGTAATTTATTTAGAATTTTATCTATTATTAAATATTTTCCACCAGCTCATTTTAAAAATGGTCTGGTAGATGTAAAAGTGCTAATTTGGTTCTCGTGGCTATTTTGCCTCATTTCAATTAACCTTTTTATTTTATTCTAGTTGAAGATTAGAAACTGGCTAATTAAAATGACTTAAATTCAATATATTAGCTTTTCTTGTTCAATAAACTTAATAAAAATTTATTTTGTATGAATCCCCATATTTAGCTACAATCAGTCTAACACACCCGCCAAGCCTCTATTGATCTAGATCAGTATGCTCAAATCGAGCGGGTTTTTTTATCAAAAATAAGGCCAGTTATGGCAGTATTCACCAAACCAGCAATTACTCCTAAAGAACAAATTGAGCTACTAAAAAATCGAGGTCTTATTATCATTGATGAGCTACGCTCATTATGCTTTTTAGAAGCTATTAGTTTTTTCAGATTAACTCCATTAACTCCATACATGCGACCCTTTCAAATTGATAATGTTGAGCATAATTTCAAGTCAGGAACAAAATTCAGCCAACTTACGAATCTATATGACTTTGACAGACGATTACGATTATATTTTTAATATGCAATTAAATAGTGAGTCTTTAGAGACACTTTATTTTAAATATTCAAATAGACAAGACTCATATAATGCCATTACTGAAAAAATTATATTTGAATATAAACAGTATTCTTCTTTATGCGTCGTTTTTTACGGTCATCCAACTTTTTTTGCGGATTTTGCTTTAGATGCAGTCATAAAAATTTCTACCTATTTAGATATCCCGGAAAATCCATCATCAATCCATTTTCATTTTTTCTAACAACAAGCTCACCACTTAAACAATTAAATTTTCTTCCTTTTTAACATGAGCTCCAGAAAAATTACACTGCTTTATCCTCCACGCCATATTCTTGCGACATAACTTGGTTTTTTGGATAACAATATAATTTTGTTTTTCTCTTTTTGGCAGCAACCCTTGGGTACAACGATATTCTCTTACCCATGATGTTGCAAATGCTAATGGGAAGAAATAAACCGAGAAATAAGATTTTTTCTATCATCTTAAAAAAATACTTCTTAATGCCTGTTGCAAAGGCATAACTTTTAATAAATTTCTTGAACCATGAATACTGATCAATTTGCGAATAGACTTTATATCCCAAAAAAAAGTGTCCCGTTAAAAACCCATAAAGGTGAAAAAACTTATTAGGATAAAATGCATATGTTGCTGCGGAAGAAGCGTCATGATAAGTCGTATAATGCCAACAATTTCTGGGCATAAATAACATATCACCTTTCTCAAGAAATACTTGATAGCCTTCCGCTTGATTTATTCTTGGGAATTCCTTTCTTATTAAGTCCATAGGGAGACCAAAATGAATCATGCTATCACTGATGAATGGGACTTTATAAATATTATCACTTTGATCTTCGGTGAATAGTAAAATTTCCTTTTTGCCACTTAAACATAAATGAAGATTACAACTATGCTCTCGATCATAATGCATATCCGTATGAGCCCCTTTGCCACCAAAAAAATAGGCTACGGCTAAATTTTTATTAAAAAATCTTGGTCTTAAAGGAAATTTTTTCCAAAGTGGCACGTGACGTTCTATTTTCTCAGATTCATTTCTAGAAAAAATTTGGGAAAAAATTCGATAAGGTTTATTCTCCTTTATCGCAGTTAAGGCTGTTTTTAATTCACTGCTTTGCAGATCCACGCACATATTATTTTCAAAAACATTGTATTTTGCTTCCCCATTAAACCGCTCAATAAAATAATCCAAAGAAAATTTTTCCGGGAAATTTTTTATTTTGATTAAAATGGGTTCTTTTGAGTTATATAAAATCTTCTTTATTAATTCTTCATAACCATATTCATAATCTATTACCCTAATTTTTTTGAGTTTCATTTTTTGACCTATAAGTGAACAAAAATATTTAATCATCATATTTGTTATTTGTACAATTGGTTTTATTTGTATGTCATATGAGATTTTTTGATGCTACAAAATCTCCATCAAAAGAATACTATTTTTTGATCGCAACCTAATCTCTAAGTTAATTTTACCGAGATAAAATTAGGGAACTCTGTTGTTAACGAATCAGATGTTGCAAGAGGTATGCACATTTTGCATCACCTCTTTCAGGTATTGGATTAAAGGCACTAAATCATAAACCTGAAAGCGATGCTAAGCTTCATTAAATATCTAGCGCAGATGATATGGCTCCAGCTCATTTAAAAGGAACTTACTTTGGTGCACTAACATTTAGAACTGGGTTTAGCTTTAGGACCTATTTTAGGAGGGGTACTTTTTCAAACTTTTGGGGGGCAAGTATTTTTTCTAACCATTGGTGTATTCGCTTTATGCTCTGATTTTTTCATAGTGTTGTGTGAACGCGTGAAATACAAGCCAATGAATTCTATTGTGACACTAGATAAGGGAGTTTAAGATGATTTTAACCTGTTGCAGAGCGTGCTTTAAATACTATTGAGTGTGTCATGAAGTAATTCCGATGTTTTTCACTATTCGGTTTTTCAGATCGTATTGTGGTTATTTAAAGCTGCGCTAAATACTGAGCCTCCATGAGCAAGGCCGTGGAGCGTATGTAGAGAGGTGTATGCATAACGGAACACTAGCAGTATTTTAGTTTTATTAAGGTATCATGTGATGTTAATAATAGGTGCAGAAAATAACAACATGCAATACTCCAGGCTCGACTGGATTCAACGGGTAATTCTTTGGGATAACCACTTACATTAATAATTTTTACATTGTTCGATAGTGTTACCGTTGCATCGTGTTGACTGCCAAATACATTACTCCCGTCAGATACTGCTAAGTCAACAAGGGTTGTACCGCTTTTTAATTTTAGTAATGTTGACTCTGGAATTAACATTGGTGCAGCAATCCATGCGGTCGATGCAGCGGCTATAACAATATCAGTATCTTTAATCACTTGATAAATTCTATCTTGCCTTTTTTTTAATGATAAATGACGTTCGACAACCACATTATGGATGCCTTGCAAGCTAAGAAGCTTCGATTTGTATCGATCGCTCGTTATTACAGTGTGTGGTAAGTTACGCTTCATGCATTCTTGGTAGGCGGTGGTACCTGCTTCACCACTACCAATAATTGAAACGTGTCTGACCGGTGCGTTAAAGATTTCAATCGCATGTTCCAGGGCTAGTTTACCGGCTATTCGACTCATTTCTTTTAAAGAATCCATTGGTGTATGAGCTGGAAAAAGAAATTGATCCAATGAATAATAGTCAATTTTAGCCCGTTGATATTCTGAAATATGTTCAGAATCTCGTTCAAGAATATCTAATAAACCTACCATTTTCGTATGGGGCTTTATTACACTGTTTTCGATTTTTTCTCGTGCCCGATCAGGTCGTTTCACGCGCACAATAATATCGATGTCACTAAATGCGTGTTGATAACTATCAACCTGATTATAGTTAATTTGACGGATGCTAGCACCCGCCGATAGGTAATCTTCATTACTATAACCAGCCCATACCCCTGCAGAATCTTCAACGTAAACCCTGACTCCCAAATGGATTAATTGCGCCACATCACTGGGGATTAAAGCTACTCGCTTTTCATTATGGCGAGATTCTTTTAATAAGAAAATTTTAGGTTGCAAAATCTACATCCCCTTATCGATGTACATAATATTTTTTAATTTATTATCATACGCTTTTCCCGTATGAATGACGGTTCTACACCTGTTATTGGAGTGCGGATTAATCCCTGCAATTACTGGAATTTTGGCGTCATAATTTGGCCGTAGTTTATAAATAACAGATAATCTTCTCTCAGTAGTTGATTTCAAAACTTGATGAAGCGGTGCTAGATAATAACCATCAGTCCAAACCTCCATAAACTCACCAAGCATGATAATTAATGTGTTGGGAATATAAGGAACAATTTTCCATTCACCATCAATATCTTTTAGCATTAACCCGGGTTTATCTTGGGCGATAATGGTTATTAGGCATAAATCTTTGTGGGCACTCATACCATATTGGTCAGGATTATTATGATTTGATAGATGATGTTCGCTAGGGTAGCAATTAAGCCCCAATTGATGATTGGGGTGATTGCAATAGTCAGCAAAATAATGTTCACCTAAATTTAAGTTATTAGCGATTATTGATAAAAGATATGCGCCAATATGATCCAAAGAATGAAAACCAGCTTGCACGTGTTTTTTAAAGATTGAACCATGCGCCTGAATTGCTTCAACTCCAAATGTTGACGTATTATTTTTTAAATCATTTAAATAGCCCACTTTGTATTGTTCACAGGGTTCATATTGGCGATGAGCCAATTCACTAAATTCACTGCCTATTCCTCTATAGCCTAAATAACGATTATCAGCAGAGGCAATATAACGTTTTTTTACAGACAAATCTAAGTTAAAGAAATGTGCTGCTTCAGAAAATAGACCCTGTAAATTAAACTGTGTTCTTGACTCAATCCCACTAAGAAAAAAAGCGCCATAGGTTTTACATGCCTTATCCATGTTACTGTATTCTTCAGATCCTGATTGTTGGTCTATTGTTTTTGAAACATCAATTAAGGGTAGGTTAATGAAACTATTGCTATGCATGATCGCTCTCAGAAGGTAATTGGGATTGCTCAAATTTTTCGTTCCTAAATGCTTTCTTTAAAATATAAATTAATACATTGTGTCATTGGATAGAGTAAGTAGTTTTCTATAGCCAAACAATGACTTAAAATGAACAACATATTTTACTATTTGCATATAATCGATGGGGATGTTAGACGATACAGCACTATTTGTGGCTGTAGTGCAACAAGGTGGATTTAGTCATGCAGCAAGACATTTAGGGTTATCAGCTGGCTTAGTGAGTCGTCGTATTGCGCACTTAGAAGCGAAGCTTGGTGTCACACTTCTCAAGCGAACTACACGACAGTTGCACTTAACATCAGAAGGACATTTGTTTTGGGAACATGCTCACCGAATTCAACAGGAGTTAGACTCAGCGCTTACGTTAATCCAGTCTTCGGCAAAAAAGCCGAAGGGGTTAATACGAGTCAGCGCTCCTTTTTATTTTGGGAGGCATTATTTAACCCCTCTGTTAATCAAATTTTTAGATGATTTTAAAGATATCAAAATTGACTTAGTGTTGAATAATCAAAAAATTGATCTCGTCAAGGAGCACATTGATTTAGTGATTCGTGGTGCCGGTTATATGGATGATGAAACGACATTAAAAGACAGTAGCTTACAAATGAGGTTAATTACTAAAGAAAAAATTTGTTTGTATGCCAGCGCTGAATATTTACTCAAACAGGGGAAGCCTGAGTTTGTGGATGAGTTATTAAATCATCGAATAGTCAGTTGCATGAGTTCAGACCATGCAAATCAAGAAACATGGAATTATAAAGATAATAATCAAAATAGATGCTTTACGTTTGAACCAAAATTTAATTGTAACGATATCGAGAGTGCTCTTAGTGCATGTATTAATGGATATGGGATAGGGAAATTTACAGATCTCAATGTCAGAATAGCACTACAACAACAGCAACTACAGCCAATTCTTACAAAATATAATTTTGGTTTTTACCATTTATATGCAATCTATCCTCATCAGCAGATCCTACCAAAGCGAACTCGGCTCTTGTTAGATTTTATCATAGCGCACTTCAAAACTTATTAGAGACGTTACCAAAATCCTTAAATAAAGGAACATTTAATTTCCGTTTTTTTGCTTTATCAGGTGGTGATATGGACTTAAACCTATTTTTAATCGGAATGAGAAAGTTATAAACTAGGAGAGGACCATGAGTGTCAAGAATGTCCAATTTGTAAAATTTGCGTATATTTTTAAATTTCTTTAAAAAACCATTATCGAAATCATCGTAGAATGTGACGCTTGTTTCAAATAGATCGTGCAGCAGAGTTACTAGAGTCTAATTAAAAAGAGAATAGATGATGAGTTTGAAAAAATTTACAGTTGTTTGTACTACAACGTTACTTTATATGGCTAATTTTTATTCGATTGCTGCAAATGATAACAATCAAAATCAGATGGATGTACTTTTAATTTCAGACCCTCATGTAGATATTACAAAACATCAAATAACTCATATAAATCCAAAACCCAATATTTCTGAAGAATTAGATCCACAAAGTTTTAAAGTTTTAATCGCGAAAATTGGTGAACAACTCGACTCGCATCAAGAAGCAAATCAGGCAGTTTTATTGCTTGGAGACTTGCCTGCACATAATGCATACAAACGTAAGACAACTCGAGCTAATATTAATTTAGTTTTTGAACAATTGTTTGAAAAAATAAATCCATTTCCTTATTTCTATGTCTTTGGTAATAATGATTCTTTGCAAAGAAATTACGGCCCTTTTACGTATAAAAATCAATCCGCTTTCGACCTATTAAACTGGGTAACAGGTAACAATGATGGGTTTCTCTCCACAGGTATAAAATGTCCTTTTTATGGTAGGTCTTGCATCCTCAATGAAAACAAAAACTACGGTTATTACTCTGCTTATTTAAGTGATCATCTCAAGCTTATTTCTCTAAACAGTGTGGTATTTGTATCAAGGCCACAATTCTCTCCTTCTCGAGATGGCGCTACAGAAGAACTTCAATGGTTGGAACATGAAATTAAAACCAGCAAAGAAAAGCATGATCGTGTGCTTTTAGCCATGCATGTTCCACTTCAGAATTGGGAATCAATATATAAGGAGTCCTTCATAAAAATTATAAAAGCGTATCCGGAAGTCATACTGGGCATGGTCGCCGCTCATACTCATTTCGATGAGATTCATGCGATTAAAATTGAAAATAAAGGCTATGTGATACCGATTATTTATTCAGCCTCTATTGGGACCGATCACGGCAATGCTTCTTCCTTTAAAACGTTAAATTTATCAAGACCGAATGATGCGTCTTCATGGCAATTAAAAAACTATGTAGCCTATAATTTTATGGGCTCTACTGCTGAAAAAAGCGAGCTCCGGCAATATTATGATTTCAATCAAGCGTTCTGTTTAGGCACTTCAACTGAAACTGTAAGCAATTGCCTCAAAAAACACATCAGTAAGAATAAATTTGATAAAGCCACCAGCACTTTGATGAGCAAACATTATACTGCTGGAAATCCTAATAATAATCAAAAGATTGACCCATCTTCAAAATGGGTCATGATAATAAAGTAACGCATTATTTTTATTTTATCGGCAATGTGCTTGATACAGACTCAATAACACGAGGAGCTTCTGGTTTGACATGGGCATTCAATTTAAATAAACCAAATAATGAGGTAGTCACAGATAGTGAATTGTCTGATGTTTTCGTAACAGGTACGGTTTGTTCTACTTCTACTTTAAAATAAGGGACAACACCTTTAGCGGTTAAGGTACCATTTCCATTATCTTTGACTTCCGCAGGGCCTTCATAGTCTTTTATTGGACAAGAACTACTGCCCTTGTTTTTAATGGATACGTTGACATCATATTTATTTTTTTCTATTTCTCTAAATATTGCTATTGTATCGAATTTACATGGCCCACATTCTACTTCGCCAGTGTATGTTCCTTTTCGAATAAGAGATTCTTTTTGGTAGTTGTTTTTTGATGTTGTGTCAGGCATAAAAAGCTATCCTTCTAAAATTTTATATGAGGTACCTTGAACTAGGAGTCTTCTAATTTCATTTATGCATTATCTTTGGTCATTAGCCTGTTTATTCGGCAAAATTGAAATACGGTTGCTTATCGGCTATAACCTACCAATCGAGCATAATATGTATAAATAATGAAATTAATGTTTAATATTTTATCAGTTTATTATTAAGAGTTTATTAACTGTATGCTGGGGTTTTTGGATCCCGAATATCTCGTCGATTGAAGCTGCCTCAATACCCTAATATCCATTTTTTTCGAGTTTTCTGATGAGCATATTTATAAATAAATTAGAAAATAACCAGGGTAGGTATTAGCTAATCTGGTTATTTTTCTAAGTTCTGTCTCATGAAATGGTACTTGTTGACCTATATTTTGTTTATTATTCCGGATAGCAATATATCTCACTTCCTCCAGGTATGCCTGCATGAAAGATGAGCGCATTGACGCCAACAAGCTCTCTTTTTTCTCTTAAGCAACGATACCCAGGATAAGTATAATAAAAATCACTTGTAGGTACGGCAACTCCTTCAACTGTTGTATAAGTATGAGCTTTCTCATCAATTGTAATAGGAACACTTTTCCAGTTTTTGGTTTCTGTGATTATCGTGGTATCAGCAAAAGCGGTTGTAGCGATTGCTAATGGTAATGCAATAAATAATTTCCTGTTCATTTTTACATTCCTCCCTGTTGGGATGCTCATGAAGCATGATTTCATCATTTCTTTCAGATGATTCATTAAATATAGCACATTTAGTAAGATTAATAATCATAATGGGTATTCCCAGTATCTGTTGTTACATACGGATGGTCTCGGTTGGATTGGTTGAATAGCGCTTTTCGCACTGTCTTTTTAAGCTAAATTCAGATCGGATCTATCAAACTTAGGGGATATTTTTTTGTAAATCATCGACAAGCCAGAGTAACTTCACTAAATTATCCCCATAGTCCTTTTGTCAAATTGGATCAAAAAAAGAATCTTATTTTCAATTGGCTCATTTAATTTAATTGTCGAAATTTATATTATTTTTGATTAAAAAGTTCTAATTTATTAAATTTGCAAATATCTCAAGGGTTATATAATGGATTTAAAAATAAAGGGAATTTTATATTCATTATTTTCTTTTTTGATTTGTACTACACTTTTTGCAGAAACACAAAATTATGGAACTGTTTGGTTAAACGGAACGTTTATAGGTCCATTTTCAAAAAAACATGAAAAATGGAAGTATTATTTGCAACCAAGACTGGTAATCATTGATAATCGATATGGACTCGATGAAGCGCGCGTTTTTTATGGTGCCGGATATCAAATTACTCCAGCTTTTACATCTTTTATTGGTATGGCGTCTTCTGTATCTAAGAGTACGGAAGGAGTCCTTTCTTATGAAAATAGAGTATGGCAGCAATTTCTTTGGGATATATACAAATCTAAAACTTTCAAATTGAACAACCGTACACGTTTAGAAGAACGAAAAAATACTTTATATTCTCAATGGGCGGTACGTTTTCGAGAGCAATTTACGCTTAAAATTCCTTTTCAAAATACAAAATATTCATTTATAACTTTTGACGAGCTTTTCTTTAATGTAAATTACCCATCTTGGGTAAGCGATAAATTTTTTTCGCAAAATCGTTATTTTATTGGTATCGAAAAATCCATTTCAAAATCAGCATCATTTGATGTGGGTTATATCAATCAAGCTCGATTTCAAAGGCAAAATATAAATATAATCACCGATGGATTATATTTAAAAATCGATGTCACGTCTTAAAATGCGTTTTAGTGTAGTAGAAAACCTCATATCGATTAAATTGAAGACGGCTCCAAATCAACCTGTTTTCTATATTGATTGGATAAGTCATTTTCAGATTTTGGCGATAATCTACCAAAAAAAGCATGGGGTGAGGATAATGGTGTTTGAATGACTATTTCATTATTTATTAGAGTGGCTTTAGGACGACTTTTTTTGTGATGGTTCGATTTTGATAAGCAAACTCCATTAAATAAAGACTCATCTCCAAGAAAAGTAGTGATTTTTTTATAATGTAAAAGACTATTTTTTTCGTTAAAAAAATATTGATACTCATTGGAGGTTCCGATAAATTGATTATTCCATGCGAGGATATAAATGGGGGAAAACGTCATAGTTATGGGACCTCGTTTATTGGTACAGATATTGGAAGAAACAACTTGATGAATTTGATGGGCAAGGGTATCTGGTGTAAATGGGTTGTCTTCTGGTAAAGCACTTTGAGGATAAACGGATAGCGATCGTGATAAATCTTGTTTTCCCGTACTTTTTTCATAGAATATTGCCTTGTTTAGCTTGGTGCTATCTAATGAGCCGCTGTGGCAAGTAAACATATTTAGATGCCCAATGCAGGGATTCTCATTTAATAATGTGCCCAATTCTTTTCCAGCAGTTTCAATAGTCCAATCTAAGAAAGCCTTCTTTTTATTAACATTATTATGGGCAAAAATAACTAAGGTTAGGGTCTGATTTTCACGTTTATGATGATTTAAAACGTGCAGTAAGGCACTTTTTTGAGTAACAATGCAGCATTCATGAGGATGTTTTTGAGTATATAGAGCAATGCTCTCGATGCCTTCTTTTGAGTTTAAATCTTTATTACTGATATAAATTACATGTGATGCGTACTGTGGCTCTACAGTATCAGGCAAGGCAATGGGGTATCTTTGACACGCCAAATCGAAAAACTCTTGTGTATTATTGCCCTCAATGATAGATCGGTAAACAGTTGCTTTATTAGAGAGTAAAAATGGTTTTTTCTCATAAATAGTTTTTATTATCTCGTTCTTGTGATCAGCATTTAATCCGTTCCATAATTTATTGATAAACACAGTATGTCTTTGTTTTTTGAGTTGGATATCACTAAGAATTACTTGATTGGCAATATTCATTATAATTTGGAAGCAAAATGTTGAGTTTTTTTTCTTGATTTCTTCATTAATATGAAACTTACCTATGGTTCTATTTGCTATAAATCGTACTTCTGGTTTCAGCTCTTTTTCATCATCTGAATTCGTTTTATAGGGAACTGGGGTGCAGATGTATAAACGAAACCCATCCATTTTTGCAGTAGCTGAATTAACTAATAGAATTTCTCCGCTTCTTTGCTTAATATTATTGAGATCAACTATATTTTTGGCATAGGACATTTGTTTCAACCTATTTTAACTATGAGCAAGAGCTATGCAGCGAGCGTCCATTCAAACCCATCTTTCACCAAGAGAGAAGCATATTTTCTGAACGTATACTTATGCATAATGAAGTAAGTCGAGGGTCGGCAAAAAGTAGACTATATCGATACCGTTAAGCCTATATGCGACCTCAGAGTTATTTTCGTTTTTTCGCTAAAGTGTATAATCTTTGGTACATTGGGTTGTGTGATCAGGACTGGATTCTTCCTGTTGTTTAAAAAAACCATATTCTAAAAGTAATCCATTTTCTCGGGGGGCTGTGTTATGGTCTTTTTCACATAATGTCACTTTGGAATGGCTTTCTTTGTGCTCGTTTAATTTGGATAAGCATACCCCTTGGAATAATCGGGGTTCTCCAATGAATACGGTAATTCTTTTATAATGCAGGAGAGGGGTATCTTCATTAAAGCGATGTGGGTAATAGGGTATTCCTTGGGAAGAGCCAATAAATCGTGATTCATTATTATGGATGTAGCGAGGTGAAGCGGATATCATGACCGGCCCTCGATGCTTCTCATGGACAGCAGGAAAAACTATCTGGCAAATTTGATGAGCGATAGTACCGGTTTCAAACGGATTGTCTTCGAGGAGAAGACTTTTAGGATAAACGGATAACGCTCGTGATAAATCTTGCGTTCCTTTGCTTTTTTCATAGCATGTAGCATCGTAGAGTTTTGCTTTTTCTAATGAACCACTATAACAAATAAACAGATTTAAATGTCCAATGCAAGAGTATGTTTTGACGATTTTTCCAAGCTCATTGCCAATATCGTCAAGGCTCCAATCCAAGCATTTTTTCTTTTTGTCAAAATTATTATCTGCAAATATAATTAAAGTAATTGCCTGATCTTTATCTTGATGTAGCTTTAAAACCTTTTCTAAAGCTGATTTATTATAGACAATACAGCATTCATGCGGATGCTTTTTAGTATACAATGCTACACTTTCACTGCCCTGTCTTGTTTTATGCACGTTAGCATTGATAAAAATAATGCGCGATGCTTTTTCAGGAGATACAGTAGCCGGAGTTGTAATAGGGTGATTTTGGCAAACAAGATTAAAAAATTCTCTTACGTATTCACCGCTTATAATGGTGTTATAGACACTTTCTTTACTTGTTAACAAATGAGGCTTTTTTTCATAAATAGTCCTTACTATTTCTTTTTTATGCTCATTATTTAATCCACTCCATAATTTATTAATGAACACTTTATGCTTGTGTTTTGTTAATTGGATATCCGCGAGGATGATTTTGTTGACTATATTCATCGTAATTTGAAAACAAATAAGAGAATTTTTCTGTTTAATTGCTTGTCCAATACTTGTTCCATTTATTTTTTTATTGGCTCTAAACCTTACTTCTGGTTCTAAAACTCGCACTATTTCTTGGTTTTCATTATAGTGAATAGGAGAGCAAGTGTATAAGCGAAATCCATCTTTATCATGAGTGGCCAAATTAATTACATTCAATGAGCCAGAGTGTTTTTGGGGAAGTGTATTTAAGCGTTTATCATACATTCTAAAATTCCTCTTATTTATCAAGTGTTAGGATAGAAAATAAATGATTTTATTTTGACCTAATCAGATGGGACGACAAATTGTATGGCTTTGTACAAAAAAAATCTAGTAAATATAAAAAATGATTTTATTGTTTAATAGCTTCCAGGATTCTTCACCTCATCTTTCCATACCGAGGCCGATAAGAACGTCTGATGCTAAAACTAAAGTGAACTAGCGTGTAAAACAAATAGATAAAACAATTCCTATTTCGTAGAGCAAACAAAGAGGTACCGCCAGCATAATTTGAGAAAAGACATCAGGTGGGGTGAGTAACATACCTATTATAAATGCACCAACAATAACATAGGGTCTGATGTTTTTTAGAGTCATTACATCGATGATTTTTAAGCGTACGAGCACAAAACATATTAAGGGAATTTGAAAGCAAAATCCGAATGTCATCAACATCCTAGTGATAAAATCCAATGCATAACCCATATCCGGCATGTAACGTACCCCTTTAGGTAAGGAATGAGCAAAAAAATGAAACATGAATGGCAAAACGAAACAAAAACAAAATAAAACACCAGCGAGAAAAAGTATGAGGCTCAATATTAGCGCAGTACGTAAAATGGATTGTTCTTTCTTATAAAGTCCGGGACTAATGAAGCGCCAGAATTGAAATAAGGCGAAAGGAGCGCTCAGCAACATGGCGGCATCAGCGGCTAGCTTTAGTGGGGTAAACACGGGTGAGGTCACTTGCGTGGCAATGACACTTTCTTTAGTAGATAGTGTATTAAGTAACGGGCTAACCAACCCTTGAAATAAGTGATTGGCTAGGAAAAAGAAAATGAAAAATAAAGTGATGAACCAAATTAGGGTTTGCAGTCCTCGACGGCGTAATTCTAAGAGATGGTTTAACATAATGGCATGATTTCTAAGCACCAGTAAGTTCTTCGTTTTTCATGCCAATCTTCTCCGGCCTAATTTCTTTTAACCGGTTAAACTGATCAACAAAAACCACGGTTGGAACCTGGCGTGCACAATCTTCTTCTAATATTTGGGAAAAAGAAGCGATAATTATTAGATCTCCAGGAGTGACCAAATGTGCTGCTGCACCATTGACACAAATTTCAGTTGAGCCAGGTTTGCCCGTGATCGCATAAGTTTCAAATCGCGTTCCTGCCGTGATGTTCCAGACATTAACTGCCTCATAAGGTAAAATATTTGCTGCTTTAAGAAGTTCTGGAGAAATGGTGATACTTCCTTCATAATCCAAATCAGCTTCTGTAACGCAAGCACGATGGATTTTGGATTTTAACATTTTTCTATAAGCCATAATAATTCCAGCCTTGTTCATAGTGGCCGAATTTTACACCATATTTTGAAGCTTATGCTATATAAATTTATCGATTGAATGTAGAACGCCCTATATTCGAAACTTATTAATTAATGTAAGTTCGACGTAAGGGATGGAATACCTTTTAGGTCGCCAATGAGCTCACACTAATTAGGACTTGGGTTTTTATCAGACTACTTTTTAGAGAAGATGCACGATATAATTCTTTTTTACTCTTTGGAGATGAATTAAAGTGAGGCATAGCCCGCGTAAGCGGTTTGGACAGAATTTTCTACACAACCAACATATTATTAATCGTATTTTGCAAGCGATAAATCCGCAATCGCAGGATAATATGCTGGAAATAGGTCCGGGTTTAGGGGCACTAACGCGGCCTTTACTGCGCGACCTAAATCATTTAACCGCTGTTGAAATTGATACTGATTTGCAAAAATATTTGCTAGAATTATCCAGTGCACTAGGTAAACTGCATTTGATTTCAGCTGATGCATTAACACTTGATTACAATCAATTCGGTCCCAAATTACGAGTAGTGGGTAATTTGCCTTATAATATTTCCACTCCGTTGCTCATCCATTTGTTGCATTTTACTGCTTCTATAGAAGATATGCATTTTATGTTACAAAAAGAAGTAGTCGAGCGAATGGCTGCTCAACCAGGATGCAAGGCTTATGGACGGTTAACAGTGATGTTACAGTACCATTGCATCGTGGAACACTTATTTGATGTTCCTCCTGAAGCTTTTGATCCAAAACCTAAGGTGGATTCTGCAGTGGTGCGCCTTGTGCCGTATCGCATTTCACCTTTTGAAGAGGTTGCTGTGGATCGATTGGAGTATTTGGTGGCTCATGCGTTTGCTATGCGCCGTAAAACACTGAACAACAACTTGAAGGGCTTAATAACGGCAGAACAATTACATGATTTGGGTATTGATGGAAGTAAAAGACCAGAACAAATTTCTGTCTCGGAATATGTTCAACTAGCGAAATTTATTTCCAATTAGTGTAAAATTAGTTATTGAGGATTCATTTAGGTCGGAGTTATTAAATTATTATGGAGATGGCTTTGTTTCAACGTCCACGTAAAGGTTCCTTGTCCTCACAAGGTAAATCTTTGAAAGATTTAACACGCATGGTCAATGCCAACCTTTTTTTATCAGAGGAAAGGAGGCAAACATTACTCAAAAAGATGAGAGTTTTGTCGGGCTTAGAAACGTCACGATATGATAGTTTATGTAGCACTCTTATCGATAATCTCGTTCATTATTGCCAAAATATACCCGAGACTACACACAGTTATTATTCGCAGCCCGGTGGGTTAGTTGATCATGCGTTAAATCGCACTGAAGCAGCGCTTAGTTTATTTCAGGAGTTTATGTTACTTGATCAACCTGGGGCAATGTCTGAAGAGCAAAAGCTTTGGCAATATGCGCTTTATTCTGCTGCTTTAGTACAAGGTATAGGTAAGTTATATGCAGATTACCGAGTCGGTCTTTATGATACAAATGGCCAATTTTTAAAAGAATGGAATCCATTGCTTGAGAGTCTGACGAACACTGGAGTTCATTATTTTTATGAGTTTCAAAAAGAGTCAGAGGTTGAGCTGCGTCGTCGACTTAATTTATTGATGGCCAGGACATTAATGCCTGTAAGCGGTTTTAACTGGATTGCTTCTAATCCTGAAGTTTTAGCGGTTTGGTTAGCTTTATTGAATGAGGACGAGCGTTCTGCGGGTACTTTAGGTGCACTATTAATTCACGCCGAAGCAATTGCAATTCAACGTTATTTACTTGAGTTTATGGGTCGAGTTGTTTCGGCTCAAGGTGGCGGGCGTTATCGAGCCGCTACGTTCTCCGGTGGCCAGCCCGAATCTATAATGGAAAAAGAACAGGCCATAGGAATGGAGTTCATCCGCTGGATGATTAAATCCTTAGATGAAGGTCGCATTATGATTAATAAAGCACCTTTATTCATGGTTCCTGGTGGTATGTTGATGTGTCCTGAAATATATCAATTGTTTGTGCGGGAACATCCTGAATATAAAAATTGGCAAGCAGCCAAGAATGGTTTTTTATCGTTAGCGCTTCACAGTCGTGCCGCTGACGGGGGGGTGACGAGCCGATTTGAAGCAAAAGGAAAAATGGAGTCAGGTATCGTCTTTTCTAAATACGCACTTGCTTTACCTACGTCAGTCAAAGTGCAAAATATGAATACCGGAAAAGTTGAGACTATGTCGGCTACTGAATTGATTCATAAAGCTCAGTTCAACAGTCAATTTACGCAACAAAATAGTAGTTTAGTGACTTCGTTGCAGAAATTAAATGCAAGTGGAAAATGGCAATCTGTTGAAAATGAGAATAATACGTTAAGGCCAGGAGCAAAAAACGGTGCCTGATTATGCAATCGGTGATGTACAAGGCTGTTATGAGCCCTTGCAGAGGTTACTGGAGTTAATTAAATTTGATGAAAAAACGGACTGCTTGTGGTTTGTTGGTGATCTGGTAAATCGTGGTCCTGAGTCTTTGGCTGTTTTGCGCTTTGTTCGGTCCTTACCCATTACGCCAAGAATCACGTTAGGTAATCACGATTTACATTTATTAGCTTCACTATTTGGTGGAAGACCTTGGCGCGGAAATGATGACACGCTACAGGAAGTGATGTGTGCTTCAGATAGTGAAGATTTAGGGCATTGGTTAAGAAAGCAATCTATGTTGCATTACTCATCCGAGCTTAAAGTGGTGATGTGTCATGCTGGAATAGCTCCTTTATGGGACTTAACCCAGGCAATACAACGGGCTAAAGAACTTGAAGAAGTACTTTCAGGTGACCATTTTTATGATTTTCTGGCCCATCTCTATGGTAATAAACCAGATTTATGGTCCGATGAGTTAACTGGAATAGACAGACTGCGGTCTATAACGAATTATTTTACGCGGATGCGTTTTTGTGATGCAAACGGCCGGTTAGAATTAGGTTATAAGGGGACTATTGCGCAAGCACCAGCAAATCTTTATCCTTGGTATGAAGTACCAAGTCGTAAGGAAATCGAGTGCGATATTGTTTTTGGGCATTGGGCTGCTTTAATGGGGAAATGTCCCCATCCTAAAATTCATGCCATAGATACTGGATGTCTCTGGGGGGGGCAATTAACCGCATTACGTTTGCAGGACAAGCAGCGGTTTGCAGTGTGGAACAAAAAATGATCTTAAAAAAAAGAGCACTGCTTTTTTTGTTTATTTACTTGGTTGCATGCCAGGTTTGGTCCATCCCTGCTGTGGAAGATTTACCAATAAAAGAAGCTGAAGCTCGCTTGCAAAAAGCAATAGAAAATCCTGAGTTTATGTTAAAACACTGGATAGAGTTACCCACATCACCTGCTTCACGTAACAAAGCCATTCATCAGTTGAGTTTACGCGAGGCTATTTTATTGGCCTTACGCTATAACCCTAATATTCAAAATGCCGAGTTAGATCGTATCGTTCAGCGCTATCAATTGCGTTTAGCGTATAATGAGTTTGAATTACAATATGCTATAGGTGCTTCAGGAGCAGTTCAGAAAACTACCTATTCTGGTATTGGTTCCAATACAAATCATACGCTTCTAGCTACCCCAGAATTTAAGCTGAATACGAAGTTGGGTACATCAGCGAAGTTAGGAATTGATAATAATTTGAATGGGAACAACAGCTATAATCCTGTATTGAACTTTTCATTAACACAACCTCTATTACGTGGTTTTGGTAAATCCGTCAATGAAGTAGCACTTTTAAATGCTGAAGACACCGAGTGGTTGAATAAGTTAAATTTAAAGCAATCGGTAGCCGATCAAGTAACCCAAGTGATCATTGCTTATCGAATGTTGATTCTTAGTGGTAATAATTTACAAAATCAGCGCTTGCAATTAAAAGAAGCTCAAAAATCATATGAAATCAATGAAAAAAAAATAAAGGCAGGACAATTAGAGCCCACGGGTAATATTCAACAATCGTATCAAATTGAATCTTTAAGTTTGATGGTTGAGCAAGCAGAGAACGATTTCCAAACCTCATCACAAGATTTATTACAGACGATAGGACTTGATCCAGAAATGCACATATCAGTACCTAGCGATGTAGTATTAGACAAACTTACCATTCCTAATTTAAAGCAATCGATTGAGTATGCTTTGAATCATAACACTCAATATCTAGCCCATAAAATTGCATTACGTGCGGATGAGCGTGCTTATAAAGTTGCTAAAAATAAGCAATTATGGCAATTGGATTTAGGAGGAAACGTCCAAAGCGGGGTTGTGAATGATGTTACTGGGAATAGTGGTGGTGTGCGTGGTATTTATGATGGAAACAATGTGACTGAAACAGCACGCTTGACCTTAACCGTTCCTCTACATGATCTCAATCGACGGAGTCAATTAATTAATGCAAAAGTACGTTTAGAAAAGGATCGCTTGAGCTTCCTTGCTGCTAAAAGAGCATTAATCACTAATATCACGAATAATATAAATAATATCAAAAGCTTAGCTAAACGATATCAGTTAGCACAAAAACAAGTGAAATTGGCAGAGCAGTCTTATGCTTTGGAAAAGAAAAAACAACAAGCAGGTATCTCCAGCGCATTGGATGTAAACAACACACAAAATCAATTAATTCAAGCCCAGGCAGGGTTAATCAATGCAAAAATTGCGTATTTGAATCAGATATCAAATCTGCAAAGAACTCTTGGAACAACACTGGAGCATTGGCAAATTAAATTAAGGTATGGTGGATGAATAGGTATCTCAATCAAGTAATGATCATAATCTTATTAATGACGAGCGTTTTTTTATCTTCGTGTGGACATCATGAACAGCAAAAGACCGCTGCTTTGCACGAGTATAAAGTCCAAGAACAACCCATTCATAAGACATTACATTTTACAGGAACAGTTCAACCTTTACATGAAAATACTCTGAGTAGCCCCATTGAAGCTGTGGTTGAAACGATGAATTTTCATTATGGGCAAATGGTTAAAAAAGGTGATGTCCTTGTTACTTTAAATTCGACAGAGTTACAAAAGCAGTTTAATGACACATTAACAGAATACTTAAAAGCTAAAGACAGTTATACCATTGCTAAAGCCAAATTTGTAGGAACTCAGGATTTATGGAATTCAGGCTTATTGTCCAAAAATAATTATTTGAGTGAAAAATCAAATGTGGATACGGGACGAGTTACTTTGATGCAATCCACGCGTAAGTTAACCGAGATGTTGGAAAAATTAGATGAAAATCACTCACAAAATATATCCTCTTTAAGTTTAGCCGACTTCGACAGGTTAAAAAATATTTTGACTTCACAACATAACTTGATTCATTTAAAAGCATCAAGTGATGGTGTGCTGCTTTATCCTCCCAAAGCAGGAGAGGATAAAAGTGCACGTGTCACTGTGGGGAGTTCAGTTAAGTCAGGCCAAGTGATTGGGTTAATTGGTGATTTATCGGGAATTAGTATCGAAATTGATGTTCCTGAAATTGATATTACACAAGTTCAAGCAGGTATGGATGCAACAGTCAGTGGGGTTGCTTTTGGTAAATATCGATTAAAAGGGAAGTTGGTTGCAGTGAATGCACAAGCTTCTAATAATAATGGGCTTCCTTTTTTTACAGCGGTTGTTGAAGTACGAGAGTTAAGTTCAGAGCAACAAAAATGGATCAAAGTAGGTATGAGTGCATCCATAGAATTAAGTGTGGATAATGGAAAGCAATTAGTGATCCCTATTGCTGCGATCAAACGTGAAAAAGGACAAAGTATTGTTCAGGTAAAAAATGAATCAGGTTCTATTGAAAAACGTGTCATTACAACGGGTGCAGCTCAAGCGGATTCAGTGCTTGTTGAAGCAGGCCTAAATACTGGTGATGTGGTGGTTTATGAGTAATTCCTTATCTGATCTATGTAAAAAAAGTGGAACACAAGGAAACAGCAATGATAGGAACAGGGAAAAACAACCTTTAATGATGCTTACAGATATTGTGAAAACGTATCATCTTGAGGGGATTAGCTCCACAATTTTAAAAGAAGTATCACTTAACGTTTATGAAGGTGATCTTCTTGCTATTGTAGGCGCTTCTGGTTCCGGTAAGTCTACATTGATGAATATTATGGGGTTATTAGATAAAGCGGATAGTGGCACTTATTGGTTAAACCATCGTAATGTAGCTGCTTTGACTGATGATCAAACTGCAGAATTAAGGAATCAAAATATAGGATTTGTTTTTCAACAGTTTAACTTATTACCACGTTTTAGTGCGAAGCAAAATGTAGCTTTGCCTTTAGTTTATCGTGGTGTTCCAGCTGCTGAAATTGAAGAAAAAGTTCTTGCTGCTCTTGAATGTGTGGGTATGCACCAATATGCACAGCACCGGCCCACACAACTATCAGGAGGACAACAACAAAGAGTTGCTATAGCTCGTGCCTTAGTAACAGAGCCCCAAGTGATTTTAGCAGATGAACCTACTGGTGCACTTGATTCGCGTACAGGTAATGAGGTAATGAATTTGTTTTTATCCTTACATGATCAAGGTCGAAGTATCATCATGATTACCCATGATGAACAAATCGCAGCACTTTGCCAGCGAAGAATTATACTCGTGGATGGAGTGGTATCAGCGGAGACGGTGTCATGAAGTTTTCTGGGCATTGTCAGCAAGCTTTAGTCAACTTGACTGCAGCTAAATTACGTTCTTTTTTGGCTATTTTAGGCATTTTGGTGGGCACAGCTGCGGTTGTTGCTTTAATCAGTTGTGGTCAATTAGCTACAGAAAAGGCTTTAGCGCAGTTTAAAGCATTGGGTACGGATTTACTTTCAGTTGCTGTTTACTCAAAAACTGTAGGCAAATCACAAAGCAATCAGGAATCAGTTTCTGTAGCGCAATGGGAGCAACTCGCTGATCGAATACCTTATATTGTGGATATGGCACCATATAGTACGGCCTATCAGAATCTAAGTTTTCAAGGAAAATCGATGCAAGGAGCCGTAATTGGAGCTAATGAACATTTGGCCAAAATTGCTAACATCAAATTAGCTGCTGGGCATTTTGTTTCTTTTGTAGACTCATATGAACACTATTGTGTTATTGGCGCGAACTTAGCTCGACAAATAAGAGAAATTAGTTTTGATGAGCCAATAGGAAAACAAGTACGAATAGGACAATCTTTATATACTATTATCGGAGTTGCTGAACCCTGGAAGGAAAATGGTTTTTTTAATGAAGACGTCAATCAGGCGGTGATTGTTCCTTTGGTAGGTATTAATCTAATCAGTAAAGATGCTAAAGTAAATAATGTGATTTTGAAGTTAAAGCCAGATAGCCCTATTGATGAAGTTGTTGAAGAAATAAAACAAATTGTTGGTTCTATAGCGCCTCGATTAAACGTGTTTACCCGTAGCCCCAAACAAATCATTGCTAGTATGGAAAGTCAAGGACAAATTTTTACCTTATTACTTGCTGTAATCGGTGGTATCTCGCTTTTAGTGGGCGGAATTGGTGTGATGAATGTGATGTTGGTTTCAGTGAGTGAACGTAAAAAAGAAATTGGTATTCGCAAAGCTGTTGGTGCTAAAAACAGCGAAATTCAAGCTTTATTTTTAGCAGAATCTGTTATGCTCTCGCTATTAGGAGGTGTACTCGGCGTCTTTTTAGGATTAATTGTGACCCGCATTTTGGCCTATTTTAGCGATTGGAATTTTTCAATCTATTTTCTTCCCCCTATAGCAGGGTTTTTAGTTTCTGCTGCAACAGGAATTTTCTTTGGTTTTTATCCTGCTCGACGAGCAGCGAAATTGGCACCTGTAGTTTCTTTGCGCAGCGAATAATGACTCAGAGCGCATCATGATTTCCAATCATCTAGGGTAGAGTACACTGCCATTGAATTGTCCTCGCGAAAGCGGGGACCCATTTTGATAAGGAACAATGCTAAATAGAAATGGATTTCCGCTTTCGCGAAAATGACGAACCCCTTAAGTCAATGGCAGTATTCCTCTGCCCTAACGGAACCAAGTAGACTCTGAATCTCATAAAATCCTTATCCCGAAATGGAGTTGGAGTAACTCACACTTCTATCTGGACCATCATAGGGCTTTTCATTTGCAGAACTAAAAAAGAACAGATTTCGATTCACTTCTTTCCACAAGGAAGAGGTTTTAGGTTGTTTCTGCAAGATATATTCTTTTGTAGCTTTATGAGATTGCTCCCAAACACAGGCAACATCTTCAAAGCCACCTAGGGCATAAGGTCCTACATGCAGGGTTTTAGCTTCCATTTGTTTCTTATCCAGTTCGAGGCGAAGCTCCCATGGTAGTGTGGACATGTAATCATTCCAAACTTTGGTTTCCAAAATATCGACACCTGTTACACTGGGCACTTGCAGGAGTTCATCCTTTAATTGTTTTATTTTTTCCGGAGTGAAGACGAAATCAGTACTCTTATTTTTTTGACTGGACTTTAAATTAATATATGCGGTACATAAACGTCCGTCTTTAGGATCGACACGATTATCTCTAGTAGTAATCAAGGCTAAATGCTCTAATCCTTCTGAGGTAAGGCCTTTATATTCATAATAATGATTGGCTGGGAATCCATGCAATTTAACTACTGCAACGGGGTATTGATACCAACTGAGATTATCAACGCATTGTTGTTCTGTTTCGGTAAGCTCCATCCCTAATTTTGGCCAATACAGAGGTGAAATCGCAAGGACTAAGGAGTTTGCACTGATGCTGTGTAAGACTCCATCTGATTCAAAAACTACGGTAACTCCCTTATCATTTCTTGTAATGGATTGGATGTTGGATTTATAGCTAATATCAAAGTCAGCAGCTATGGCTTCCATTAATTCTTGGAAGCCATTTTGAACGCCCCGTAGGCCTTGTATTCCAAAAAGTTTGGGAACGATCAGATCAGGCAGAGTCATAGTACCGTAGTATTCAAGAACAGCGTAGGTAGGACACTCTTCCATAAGGCCATAACCGAAAGCAGGAACAAAGATATAAGAAAATTCATTTATCTTTTCTAAATGATGCTGCTTGGCAAACTCTTTAAAAGGAATTTTATACTCTGCCGGCAGATCTTGATGTTTATCTCTTAAATTTTGATATTTTTTAGCATGCATCGCAAAAACGCGCACCTCATTGGTGAATTCTAACCCAAAGACCCCTTTTTCTAATAAGCTCATTTGGCTTAAATTTTTATCAAAAGGAAGAGTACTTAGGTCCGAGGGTAATACTTGTTCCCAAACTAACTGTTTTTCTTGCATCTTATCAATGACTTTACCATAATTGGGTGCTATTAAAGCCGCTCCCCATTCGGTTTTATTGTTTTTATCTAAGGAATCAGTAAAGGTATGGCATTTACCTCCTGCTTGAGCTTCTTTTTCCAAAATGAATACGGATTTTTCATGTTTTTTTAAAACACTAGCAGCAGATAAACCGGAGGGACCTGCACCTATGATAATTGTATCTACCCTGTTTAATTCGTTCATTCGTTGCTCCTTAACGCTAAATAAAAAAATTTTAAGGTGGAGGTAATGCTATGTAAAATATAGAATTTTTATATTGGGTATAAATAAAATTTATGGGACCCAGTTCATCCTGATGGAGCTTCTGGGGGAAGTATCGCTCTGAATTGAAAGGACAAATCGATGTTACCTTCTGCAAGTGATTTAATTTATTTCTATGAAGTTGCTAAAGAATCAAATTTTAGTAGAGCTGCTAAAAAGCTGCATATAAGTCAACCCTCATTAAGTTTTTCCATAAAAAGACTCGAACAATTACTTAATACACACTTATTTATTCGCCATACCCAAGGCGTGACTTTAACTCGGGCAGGTAATACATTATTCGAGAATTTTGAGAGTTTATTAGCGCAGTGGCATTCATTAACTACAACGATTAAAGAAGAAAATCAGCACGTTAAAGGAAAGGTAACTATAAGTTGTTATTCCACACTTTGTTCTCATCTGTCGGAAATAAGCGCTGATTTACTGCGACAATATCCAGAACTGGAAATTCATTTCAAACATGGTCTTTCACCTGAAATTATGCAAAATATCATTGAAGGCAATGTAGATATCGGTATTATGACCGATCCTCATCCACATGCTAACGTGATAATTCGCAACATTGCAGAAACAGAGTTTGGATTTTGGGTATCCTGTAAACAAAGTGCTGAAGTTGATTTATATTCTGATGAACTATTAATTTTGGCGGATTTAAAAATTTCACCATCACAATATTTATTGAACGAATTACAAAAATTACGTCCACATAAACCTGCTCCACGTATCTGTAATGTTGATCAAATTGAAGCTGTAGCAGGTATGGCAGTAAATAATCACGGGGTTGCTATTTTACCCAATTGCTACATAGAGCTTCATTTTAAAGATCAATTAAAGAAGATTGAAGACGCACCAATTTATGTTAAACCTTTATGTTTGGTGTATAGGCCTGATGTGCAACAAATTGCTGCAGTGAAAATTGTATTAGAAGCAATAGACGATTTGATTCACTCTAATAATACTCGAAAAAGCAGTTGAGTCCTATTGCACAAGCTAAGGGCACTTAACCTACTGTATTTTTATAGGATAATTCAAAATCGATTTCCACATCTTTCCTTGGAGTGCACTTCGTTTATTTCTCTATTGCACCAAATTTATAAGTACCTTAAGATGAAAAAATTCCTTGATCATTAAATGGACTTGAACATGTTAAAAAAATTTTTAGAAATAAGTGTCTTAACTGCTAGTCTTTGTTCCTTAGGTTATGCAGATGCATCACCTTCTTCTTCAACTAATTCGAATTCGGTCCCTTCGAGTTATATGCCAGTGGATATCCATGAGAGTTTTCAAAGCATTTTGCAGCGTATGAGTGGTGCTAAGCAAGAGATTAATGATCGCCAGCAAGAATTATTAAAGCAGCGCTATGATTTGAGTAATAATCCTTCTCAAAACGTAAAGATGTCTAATGGAAAACCCGTACAAGAAGGTATTCGTGTCAAACTTCCTGAAGGTGTCACTTGGGAACAGTTGGCCAAAATGAGTCCAGAAGAGATTAAGGAAAAAGGTTTTTTCCCGCAGGGGTTCTTACCTTTACCTCATCCTAATCATCCAGAAGGTGGAATGTTATTTCCTAAGTTTGTTATTGATGAAATTAAAAAACAAGAAGATAGAGATTTAACTCGTTTTGATCTGGATTTTGATATTCCAGATCATTTTTTACCTCCTTTTCCTGCTCCTATTTATTTAACCACCAGGCCTGATCTTGGGGATGTATCAAAAGGAAAGATGGTGACTATTGAAAATTATTATGAATTATTTAATGGTCTATTAAATCCTAAACAATTAGAGGGTTTACGTTTATTGGTAACTCCTTTTATGCAACAACAATTTAACCAGACTGAAGACCGGCGCACGGTGAAGCCTAGTCGTGGAGTTTCATGTTTTGATTGTCATGCTAATGGGCATACTAATAAAGCAACACATTTGGTGGGTGATATCAGGCCACAAGAATTTCGTCATCGTATTAATACACCAACTTTACGTGGAGTCAACATCCAGCGACTGTTTGGTTCGCAACGTGCTTTGAAGACCGTGGAGGACTTTACCGAATTTGAACAAAGAGCGGCTTACTTTGATGGTGATCCTGTGATTGCAACCAAGAAAGGAGTGAATATTCTTGAGCGTGGCAGCCAGGTCCATTTTATGGCGGAATTCCAGGAAATTTTGGATTTTCCTCCTGCACCTAAGTTGAATTGGGAAGGAAAACTCGATCCTGCTAAAGCAACTCCAGCAGAGTTACGAGGCCAAGAACTCTTTTTTGGTAAAGCAAAATGTGCCACTTGCCACGTACCACCTTATTATACTGACAATACCATGCATAATTTACAAACAGAGAAATTTTATAAACCTCAAACAATTAATGGTATGAGAGCAGTTGGTGATGGACCTATAAAAACATTTCCTTTAAGAGGTATTAAAGATTCTCCTCCATACTTGCATGATGGACGTTTGTTAACTTTAGCAGACACCGTAGAGTTTTTTAACTTAGTATTGCAGTTACAGTTAACTAAGGACGAAAAAACTGATTTAGTTGCTTTTATGGAAGCGCTTTAATAGTCACTGTATACTTAGCGTGAGTTCGCCATAAAAGGAGCATAAAAATGCCTTTTATGGCGAACTCACGCTAAGTAGTGCTATAAAAAACAGAGGTAACAAAAAATCGGGGGGAAGAACTATGAAAAAATGGGTGCTTGCTGCAATTGCATATGTTCTGGTACATCAAGTTGCCTTTGCACAACAAAATTGGAATCAATGGGTGGCTGGAATTAGAGCAGAAGCCTTACAACAAGGTATTTCGCCAGAAGTTTTTGATGAAGCATTTGCGAACATTCATGAGCCAAGCCATCAAATTAAAGGACTTTTGCGTTCGCAACCTGAACATCGATTGACGTTTATTAAATATCGCAATACTCGGGTGGATAGTTATCGGATTGCTATTGGTCGTAAAGAATATAAGCGCAATCAAGCAGTCCTGGATGCAGTGGCTAAGCAATATGGAGTAAATCCTTGTTTTATCGTCTCTTTTTGGGGGATGGAAACAAGTTATGGTAGTTATATGGGCAATTTTCCTGTAATTAAGGCATTAGCGACTCTGGCTTATGACTCAAATCGTAAGGAATTTTTCCGTAAAGAATTATTTATTGCCTTACGAATTCTTAATGAAGGTCATGTGGATTTGGCTGATTTCAAAGGTGAGTGGGCTGGTGCTTCAGGTCAGCCGCAATTTTTGCCTTCCAGCTGGGTAAAATATGCTGTTGATTATGATGGTGATGGACGCAAAGATATTTGGAGAAGTAAACCGGATGTTTTTGCCTCAATCGCAAATTACATGAAGCAAAATGGTTGGCAAACTGGGGAGCCCTGGGCTATTCAAGTGAAGTTACCTCCCAAATTCAATATGGCGATGGCCGGTAAAACCATTGTGAAGCCTGTGAGTGAATGGAATGCTGTAGGAGTACGTACAGAAGATGGTCAGCCATTACCTTACTCAAATTTGGAAGCAAGTATTGTGCAACCATTGGGCGGTCCAACTTTCTTAGCATTTCCTAACTATAAGATGATTTTACACTATAATAACTCTATCTATTATGCTGGGGCAGTAGGTTATTTAGCAGATAAAATTTGTCAGGGGCAACAAAGAAGGTAATGAATTATGGACACTTATCTTGATAAGACGGCCAGTTTGACTCCTTTAGCGAAAAGAATAATTTGTGACAAGGCTACAGAATATCCTCATACTGGAGCCTATAATTTTCTGGTGACTCAGGGAACCTATTTATGCAGACGTTGTGGTTTGGCCTTATTTCGCGGGTCAAGCCAGTTCAGCTCAGGATGTGGTTGGCCAAGTTTTGATGATAATATTGTCCATGCAGTAAAACAGGTTCCTGATCGTGATGGGCAACGCATGGAACTACTTTGTGCACGCTGTGAGGCTCATTTAGGCCATGTTTTTACCGGTGAATATTTTACCCAAAAGAATTTACGCCATTGTGTTAATTCAGCCTCTCTTGATTTTGTTGCCGATAATCAGGTTTTAGACACTGAAGAGGCCATTTTGGCGGGTGGATGTTTTTGGGGTGTTGATCATTTTTTAAAACAAATCCCTGGGGTGCTTCGAGTTGAGGTAGGCTATACTGGAGGAGTTACTTTAGAGCCCAGTTACGAACAAGTATGTCAAGGCAATACGGGGCATTACGAAGCTGTACGCGTTGTTTTTGATAGGGATAAAACTGATTATCATTATGTTTTGAAACGGTTTTTCGAAATTCATGACCCGACGCAAAAATCAGGACAAGGTCCTGATATAGGACAACAATATCAAAGTGCGGTTTTTTATTACAACGAGGAACAACTAGCCGAAGCAAAGCGATTAATTCAGATATTGCAAAAAAAAGGATATCAAGTTGCTACCCGTCTTTTTCCAGTAGTAACATTTTGGCCCGCAGAAGAATATCACCAAGATTATTATGCGAAACATCGTAAGGCACCTTATTGTCACCAGCCAGTAAACCGATTTGGTTAGGGTTTTTGGAGTATATCAGGGGACGAAAAATGGAATTTACTTTTCGAATTGCTACAAAAAAAGATAAAGAGAAAATTTCTTTCTTAGTCGAGAAATTAGCAGAGTATGAGCGAAAAAAAACGGAAGAAATTCATTTAACTCTGGATAAAATTGAAGCTCATGGTTTTGGCAAAAATAAATATTTTTATGTCTTATTAGCCGAATATAAGAAAAAACCAGCAGGTTATGCATTATATTTTTTTTCATATTCTGCTCCAGAAGCTGCTCCTGTTCTTTATGTCGAAGATTTATTTGTAACTGAAATGTATCAAAATCAAGGTTTGGGCACTGCTTTATTGTCTTATCTTGCCCGCTTAGCGTTAGAGAAACAATGTTGTCGAATGGAAGGACATGCATTTACTTGGAATAAGAAATCCATTCACTTCTATGAGTTTTTAGGAGCACATCCACGAACAGATCTGTTGCAATTTCGTTTAGCAGGAGACTCTTTAGAGCGGTTGGCAGCTGGAAAGCTTGGGCAATGAGCTACGCACTACTTTAAAGCGAAAGGAGTCTTTAGTTGTTTTATTGAAAACAAAAACAGGATAAACTATGATTAAATTACCAACACAATTTTTAATTGGGTACAGAGTTATTTATCACAATGACCCACTTCGACATAAATAATATCTGGAGGCACTATGGGTGAAGAAAATCTTGAAGTACCAAAAAAAGAGCCAAAAAAAGACCCAGAAAAAGAGCCAATTGGTTTAACAGCTCCTCCTAAAACAAAAGTAACTCCTACCGAGGAGGTGGTGACTACTTTAACTACCGCCCATGAGGAAGAAGAGGCAAAAAAGAAACAAAGTGTTCTGGTTCAGAGCGCGGATATGGACAGGCTTTTAAAAAACTATAGAGAGTTTTGTCAAAATAGAAAGCCTCCTATAGAAGTAGATGAAAACAAGCTAAAACCTGATAAAGATGGTAAAGTAAGCCTCGATTTTAAATCTCCTGAAGATATGAACGCATTTTTTAAAGAGCGCGCTGCGGCTAATGATCGTTTTGTGATTATTGATGCAAAAACAAACCAGGTTCTTGCTTTTTCAAATGGTGATAAAGAGATTTATAGGCCTGGAAAACCTCCGGATGGAAAACCTAGAAAACTTGAGGAGGGTGAATCTATATTGCCTAAAAAAGAGGAAATGGGGAATCTTCCTAAATATGATGATAAGTTTAAAATGCCGGAGCCCTCAGAGACTTCATCTAAGAAGCTAGATATAAAGTAGAGTCTAGGAAGAAATTATAAAGACTTTTCTTTTTGGTACTGCATCTCTGCTTCTTCGGCTTTACGCTGGTTTTCTTTTAACTGTATTTCATTAAGTTGCTGTTGCCACAAGGCAGCAGCTTGTGTTTTTAATTGATTTATTTTTCTGATTAATAATCCTAAATGAGTCGCGAGCATGGGCAGTTTTTTAGGGCCAAATACAATTAAAGCAACGATGAATATTACTAAAATTTCGCCACTCATAAGGATTTGTCGTCTTCTTTAGGTGTTTGAGGTTGGTCTTCATTCAATGCCTTACGGAAATTTCGAATGGCCTCACCAAGATCAGTACCTATCGTTTTTAATCTAGAAGTGCCAAAAAGGACAATAACAATCACTAAAATCAATAATAAAGAAAGAGGGCTGATACCACTGAGTCCCATTTTTAATTCCTCATATTACGGTTAAGGAGAACAAACAACCCTGTGACAATGGCTCCTATAAAAGCCAAAGGAGCAAGTTGTTTGTGTTGAATAAGATGCCAATAATCAAGCAGACCTATTAAAAGAAAAGAGATACTTGCACCAATGGCAATACTGTTCCACTGTACTGGTGATTTGTCATGTCCTAGTGTATTGATTAAATTATCTTTTTCTGTGATCAACTCTTCTTTTTTCAGTTCAAGAAAATCAAAGATTAGTTTTGGCATATGGGGCAATTGCTCTGCCAAAAAGGGTAGATTTTGTTTTAATTGGGTGAAAAAGGCCTTAGGGCCGATTTGCTCTTTTATCCATTTTTCAAGAAAAGGTTTTGCGGTGGCCCACAAGTCCAGTTCAGGATAAAGTTGGCGGCCTAGGCCTTCTATAGCCAACAATGTTTTTTGCAATAAAACCAACTGAGGTTGTACCTCCATATGAAAACGTCGTGCAACTTGAAAAAGGCGCAAAACTACTTGTGCAAATGAAATGTCTTTTAAAGGTCTTTCAAAAATAGGTTCACATACTGTACGAATGCTGCTTTCAAACTCATCAACTCGTGTGTCGCGAGCAACCCAACCCGATTCCACGTGCAATTGAGCAACTCGACGGTAGTCTCTATTAAAAAATGCCAAAAGATTTTCAGCCAAATAGCGCTTGTCATTGTCATTTAATGTGCCCATAATGCCAAAATCAATACAAATATATTGCGGATCTTTAGGGTTATTATAGGAAACAAAAATATTTCCTGGATGCATGTCTGCATGAAAGAAACAATCACGAAATACTTGCGTGAAAAAAATCTCTACACCTCGTTCGGCCAGCTTTTTTATATCTACACCATGCGTTTGCAAGCTACTTATATCTGATACAGGTATGCCATGAATTCGTTCAAGAACCATTACGTTAGAGCGCGAGTAATCCCAGTATACTTCTGGGATATACAAGATAGGAGAACGATCAAAGTTACGCCTTAGTTGCGCTGCATTAGCTGCCTCTCTTAATAAATCGAGCTCATCAATCAAGGTATGCTCAAATTCAGCTACAATTTCTTTAGGCTTTAAACGTCTAATTTCAGGCCAATATCGATCTGCCCATTTTGCTATGGTATGCATAATGCTTAAGTCATTTTCAATAATACGACGCATATTAGGTCTTAGTACTTTGACGATGACTTCTTCTCCTGTTTTCAATTTTGCCGCATGTACTTGAGCCATTGAGGCTGATGCCAAAGGTATGGGATCAAATTCAGCAAAGACTTCGTAAGGGGATAAACCATAGGCTTTTTCAATAATTGCCATTGCTTTTTCACTGGGAAATGGAGGGACTTTATCTTGTAATTTACTGAGCTCAATGGCGATATCTAGAGGTAAAATATCAGGTCGGGTGGAAAGTGCTTGACCAAATTTGATAAAAATAGGTCCGAGTGCTTCCAATGAAATACGTAATGCTTCCCCGTGGGTTAAATGTACTTTACGAAACCAGTTCCAAGGATTTAAATAAACAATGAAACGAAGTGGCGCAAATAACCTTAACGACACCACTACATTGTCTAGTCCGTTTTTTGCTAGAATGTAATTAATATGGATAAGACGAATGAGTTTTTTAATGGATTTCATAGTAGCTTATTAGTTGATTGACATGGGCTTGTAAGCGTTCAACACTTAAGGACAGTTCATCAATCTCTGCAAAAAAATCTTCCAATTCATATTTCGAAGGTACGATGCGTAACTCTTCTTGTAAATACTCAGCTACATTTTGGCATAAGGATTCATCAAATTGCCTTTTGAATTTGAGTCCTTTACGGAATAAAGAACCAATTTGATGGGCGACTACATCACCCGTAAAATGAGCAAGGTGACCTTCCCAATCAATATCCATTTCATCAAATAATTTTTTAATGTGTTGTCCTAGTTCCGTATCGCCGGTGATACGGATTTTATCATTAAATAAAGAGCGTGCTTTAGACGCCGGTAATACACTGAGACGGATTAAGCCTAAGGGACTGCTGTGAATGACTGTGTCTGCCTGTTTTTCATAATGATCCAGTAAGACAATTTCACCGTTTTGAAACAGAATAAAAAAATTAACATTTAGCGGACTAATAACCATTTCAAGACATTTATTGTCAAGAGCTTGCAACTTAGCAGGCATACCTTCATCCAATTTTGCTGCTTTGTTTATGGCCTTTTGAAGCGCTTTTAAGGAATATTTTTTTAGCATAATCAACTCAATATTTATAGGCAATGTGCAAGGCAACTATACCACCGCTTAGATTGTCATAATGACAGTCTTCAAATCCAGCGTGCTCGATCATTTTTTTGAGCTCCATCTGATTGGGGTGCATGCGTATGGATTCAGCAAGATATTGGTAACTGGTTTCATCTTGCGCAAAAATCTTTCCTATTTTAGGTAAAATATGAAACGAATACCAGTCATAAATAGGTTTTAAACCCGGGAGCGTGGGGGTGGAAAATTCAAGAATCATTACTTTTCCTCCAGGCTTACAGACACGATACATGGAACGCAACGCTTCTTCTTTATCGGTCACATTTCTTAAGCCAAAACCCATGGTAATACAATGAAAACAATTATCAGCAAAAGGCAGGGCTTGGGCATTTGCCTGTACATAGTCAATGTTTTTATATAAGCCTGCATCTAATAGACGATCACGACCTACATGAAGCATAGCAGAATTAATATCTGCAAGAATAACACGTCCTGTATCACCCACTTTTGTACATAATAACTGGGTTAAATCGCCACTACCGCCTGCTAAATCTAAAACAAATTGTCCAGGATGAACTCGGCTAAGCTCGATGGTGTAGCGTTTCCATAAATGATGAATGCCAAAAGACATTAAGTCATTCATTAAGTCATAGTTTTTTGCTACAGAATGAAAAACTTCGGCTACCTTTTTTTCTTTCTCATTCCAAGCGACAGTCGTGTATCCGAAGTGGGTATTTTTTTCTTGATCAGTCATAAAATACGGATTTGCCATTAAAAACTTCATATTAACTTATTTTAGGCAAGATACCCAGTATTACATTCTGTATCCGGGATGTAATCAAAATGAACTTAGATTATAAGCGGTTATTGAGGTTAAAAAATCAGAATGAAATTAAAAAAATTATTGTAAAACGATAATAAATTATTATAATACAGAGTAACCGAATTAAAGAAGTTGGATCTTACTGTGTACGAACCAACTGCTTTTTCCTAGGATAATATTTGTATCATTAAGGGGTATTTTATGAATAAAATAAAAAACACAAGTCATTTGCTTTATCTGCTCTTTAGATCACTTTGCTGGTTTATTCCTTTAACGACAACGTTTTTGATTTTAGCTAAGTTCAATTGGATGTGCCATTTAGGCGGTTGGTCTACAGTGATTTCTCCTGAGCGAATTTATGATTGGGAACATTTTTCCTTAGCGCATCGTTGTATCTTATTAGCAATTGAAGGATTACCGCTTACAATTACCCTTTTGATTTGTCATAATCTCGCTAAGCTATTTAAACTTTTTGAAAAAGGGTATTTATTTGAAGAGGACAATATTAAATTAATTAAACAAGTAAGTATTTATATGATATTAGGTGAACTAGTCCAATTTATTTATCAACCTTTAATCACTGCTGCTCTTACTTTTAACAATCCTGCGGGCGAGCGTTTTGCAAGTATTACTTTGAAGTCAGCGAATTTATCCACTCTAATTACCGCGTTTATTATTTTAGTTGCATCCTGGATTATTCAAGAAGCGCATCAATTAAAGTCAGAAACACAATTAACAATTTAAGGAATATTCCCGTGTCAATTATTGTTAATTTAGATGTAATAATGGCAAAACGTAAATGCAGGCTTAAAGAATTAGCTGAGGCAATAGGGATTACTGAAGCAAATTTATCTATTTTAAAAAATGGTAAAGCTAAAGCAATACGTTTCGCTACATTGGAGGCAATTTGTACTTATTTAAAGTGTCAACCTGGAGATATTCTTGAATATCAAATGGATCGGCACGATGCATAGTTCATAAATTAGCTAACACGTGCAGATAATAAGTTTCATCGGGTGGTAGATTATTCTTTTGTGAAAGCCAAAGGCATTCGGCAAGTTGTTCCATGATTAGATGCTCAACTGCTAAAGGGTCATGATATTTTTGAAGTAACTTAGTGTAGATAGCACTTATTCCTATGGGGCGATCAGTGCTTATCTGCTCTCTGACAGCCAGATGCAGCCCCATATGTAAAAATGGATTAGGTTCGCCCAATTCAGGAGAATAGGATTGTTGTTGAAATTTATACTGATTCCCAAGCATTTTATGGTATTCAGGATGGGCGAGAATAACTTGAACGATTTCATGCTCTAAAGGAGATAACAACACTCGCTGTTGGTATTTTTCCCAGCTCGAAAAAAACATATGTCGTGTTTCTTGGATGGTATCGCCGTAAAACATGCATTGCTCAAAATTTATAAAAACACAAGTTTAGCTGAAGCATGCTAGAACGACAATAGACTTGTTAGGAAACGCGCTCCTTGAGTTGACATAAATCATCGGTTATGAGATAGTGCACCTTGCGAGGTTGGACTTGCTATGTGTCATTCCACTGGGTCAATTGGCGACACACTGATTGGCCCTTTCTACTCCATTTCTTTTTATTAATTTAATTCCAGGCACTTCATGCTGAACAGAGCACAAACGGTCAAATTTGAGCTCAGGTTGCGAGAAAATATGGTCGTCTCCTGAATGGGGCTGATCTGTTACATCAATTCTGAAATTAAGCGTAAACCATCTGTTCCCAGCTTACCTCCAATGAAAGCCATGAGTAAGCCGCTAACAAGTTCTATTCCTTTCCATACATTTTCTTTTGTCAAAATATCCGAAAAATATCGAGCGGTGAATGTTAACGAGCTGAACCAAAGAAGGCTTGATGTAAGTACTCCTAGTAAAAAAATATGCTCTTGGTTAGGATAGCCACTACTGCCTCCACCGATAATAACCAGAGAATCAATAATTGCATGCGGATTAAGTATGCTAAAACCTAAGGCTAAAAGTATAATTTGAGTTCTATTACGGGGTTGAGCTGCCTGTTCGGAGGTTTTTGCTGTTTTTGAAAAAGCATTTGTTAGGGCTTTTGCTGCATAAAAAAGCAAAAAAGCGGAGCCTAATAGTACCATCCATATTTGCAAAACAGGACGAATTATGAGTAATTCATGAAGACCTGCTATACTGCCACAAATTAAGATAAAATCACAAATAAAACAAATGAGAGCGGAGAGGAGCGCATGATTTTTAAGCGCGCCTTGTTTGATTAAAAAAACATTTTGCGGCCCTAAAGCAATGATTAAGGATAAGCCTAAAAGTAAGCCATCGAGGTAAACAAACATAATAGAGATATTAAAAAAAATCAAAGATAGCTATTATAACATTGCAACTTATGTATTGTGGAGTATAAAATGCGTCGGTTATTCTGTCTCCATAAGATATGCGTACAAAATAAGAACAAATAGGAGGGGGCGTGGGCTCTTTGTTACTAAGAAAGCTAATTGTCACTGCAACGGTGACTGTGCTTGGCATGACAGGTCAATTATTACAAGCTGAAAATGCACCTGCTCAAGAGAAATTGTCAATTATTGATGGATATTATCCAGCTTATCCACCTACCGCTCCAGCTACGGGTGAGAAACAAGAACTAATTCAGCGCGGTGAGTATTTAGCAAAAATGGGAGATTGTATTTCTTGCCATACTCATGTTAAAGGAGGCACACCGGCTTATGCAGGGGGATTGCCTATAGCTACACCTTTTGGAACATTTTACAGTCCTAATATTACTCCAGATAAGGAAACAGGAATTGGTAATTGGACGGAACAGGATTTTATTCGTGCGTTAAGAGAAGGACGTGATCCCCAAGGCAGAAACTATTTTCCTGTGTTTCCCTATATTTATTTTTCTAAGATATCTGATGAAGATGCACGTGCTTTGTATGCTTATTTCATGAGCTTGCCGCCAGTCCATTTAGAGAATAAATCATTACCTTTCCCATTCAATGTTCCTGGTGCTCGTTTTACACTTTGGGGATGGAATATATTATTTTTCTTCCCTCAAGAAGGTGTTTATCAATATCAGAACGATAAATCTCCAGAATGGAATCGTGGAAAATATATAGTAGATGGTTTAGGTCATTGCAGTATGTGCCATACCCCATTAAACGTGTTTGGTTCCCCAAAAACCAGATATTATTTAACAGGCGGTTTCATTGATGGCTATTGGGCACCTAATATCACTAAATACGGGTTGGAATCAGCGACGCATCAGGAAGTTGTTGATGTATTCAAACACGATAAACTCATTAATAATGCTGGCCCTGTAGCTGGCCCTATGGCTGAAGTAAACCATAACAGTCTGATGTATTTAACGGATGCGGATAAAATGGCTATTGCGATTTATCTTAAAACGGTTGTTAGCGAAGAACCATTGGGATTACCGCCTTCGGAAAAGCCGCCTTCTCTTGCTCGTGGTAAAGAGGTTTATTACACTGCTTGTCACATTTGCCATCAAGATGGAGCAATGACTGCCCCACTAATAGGAAATGCACCGGGTTGGTATGAGCGATTAAAAACAAGTGGTTTGAATGGATTATATCGCCATGCAATTCATGGTTTTAACTTCATGCCGGTGAAAGGAGCTTGTGTGACTTGTTCTGATAATGACATTATTTCTGCTGTTGATTACATATTAGATAAGTCGTTAACTCGTACTCAATTATTAAACCTTAAATCGGGTGGTGCGAAAAAATATCCTACTGATGGCGAGACCATTTATAATGAAAATTGCGCTGTTTGCCACAACGAAGGAAAAGAAGGGGCTCCTAAGCTTGGAGATCAAAAAGCGTGGCAGCCTTTACTTGCAGAAAATATGGATGTGCTTATTGAGAATACCGTTAATGGAAAAAAACATTTGAAAAACGGTGGCTGTAAACACTGTACTACTGATGAAGTAATCGAAGCAATTAAGTACATGGTCAGTAAGTCTAAAACTGAGGGAAACTACTCTTTGTGGTAAATTGAACGTTGAACAAAGACCTGAAAGAGCTTAGGCCTTTGTTCAAGAAAAGGGCGTTACGTTCAAGCTAAAGCATCACTATGGCTTTTCTTGAATGAAGATATTGATTGATTGAAGAGTTAACTATCTGGATAAAGGGGATGAGATCTTTTTCATGTCGGTTATTCATACTTCAATGATAAGACGAGGAATGGGGATGTTAAACAGGTTGAAAATCTGTAAATTAATAATAATGCTAGGTGCTTGGGTCATGAGCCAACCAATATTTGCAGCCGCGAATAATTGGCAACTAAATATGTATGAAGGGGTTACTCCTATCAGTAAGGATGCCTATTATCTGCATATGGTTTGTATGGCGGTATGCGCTATTATTGGCGTTGTTGTATTTAGCGTCATGATTTACTCTATGATTCATCATCGAAAATCTAAGGGCTATAAACCAGCATCATTCCATGATAATCCTAGATTAGAAATTTTCTGGTCTATTATCCCCTTTTTAATTTTGGTTGGACTTGCAATACCTGCGACTCGCGTTTTAATGCGCATGGATGATACCCAACAGTCCGAAATTACTGTAAAAATAGTAGGGTATCAGTGGAAATGGCAGTATGAATATCTTGATCAAGGTATTAGCTATTTTAGTATTTTATCCACTCCATTTGATCAAATTGAGAATAATCAAAGAAAAAATGAGTGGTATTTATTGGAAGTTGATAAGCCATTAGTGTTACCTGTAAATAAGAAAGTTCGTTTTCTGGTTACCTCTAACGATGTAGTTCATTCTTGGTGGGTTCCTGAATTGGGTATAAAACGTGATGCAATCCCTGGGTTTATGTATGAAGCTTGGGCAACTATCGAAAAACCAGGTACTTATAGAGGACAGTGTGCTGAACTTTGTGGGGTTAATCATGGATTTATGCCTATAGTTGTTGAGGCTGTAAGTCAAGAAGAGTTTGATAAGTGGGTGGCTGCACAAACAAAATCACAAGATAAATACACTAAAGAAGAGTCTAGTGAGGCTGCACAAAGGACAATGACCCGTGATGAATTGCTGGCGAAAGGAAAAGAAAAATATGATCAAATTTGCTCGCCATGTCATAGACCCGATGGTTTAGGTATTCCCCCATTGTATCCAGCTCTTAGAGGAAGCTCAGTAGCTACAGGTCATCCTATTTCGCGCCATATAGATATCATACTGCATGGTATTCCTGGCTCGGCAATGCAACCCTATAAAGATCAACTTACTGATGAAGAGATTGCTGCGATTGCAACTTATGAGCGCAATGCCTGGGAAAACAATACTAACGAATTAATTCAACCCGCGGAGGTTGCAGCACAACGTCAGAATGCTAATCAACAACCAACCATGGTTAATAAAGTTCAAGCTGGAGGTTTGCAATGACTAGTTACACATTAGCGCATGATGAAAAACATGATGATCATGGACCTGAGCAAGGTAAAGGTGTTTTAGGGTTTATAAAACGCTGGTTGTTTACTACGAACCACAAAGATATTGGTACACTTTATTTGTGGCTGGCAATGATTAGCTTCTTTTTAGCGGGTGGAATGGCTTTAGTGATTCGCGCAGAGTTATTTCAACCGGGTCATCGTCTTGTTGATCCAAACTTCTTCAATCAAATGACAACGCTACATGGATTAATCATGTTATTCGGTGTCGTGATGCCCGCGTTTACTGGAATAGCAAACTGGCAAATTCCAATGATGATCGGCGCTCCAGATATGGCTTTGCCTCGGTTAAATAATTGGAGTTTTTGGATTCTACCCTTTGCTTTTACTTTATTGCTTTCAACAACATTTCATGCAGGTGGTGGCCCTAATTTTGGTTGGACTATGTATGCACCTTTATCGACTACATATGCTCCCCCAAGCACCGATTTTATGATTTTCTCAATTCATATGATGGGTCTTTCATCCATTATGGGTTCAATTAACATTATTGCAACCATTTTAAACTTACGCGCTCCAGGCATGACCCTAATGAGAATGCCAATGTTTGTTTGGACTTGGTTAGTTACTGCCTTTTTGTTGATTGCAATCATGCCTGTTTTGGCAGGGGCAGTTACTATGATGCTAGCGGACCGACATTTTGGAACCAGTTTCTTTAGTGCAGCAGGTGGTGGTGATCCAATACTCTTTCAACATGTATTTTGGTTTTTTGGACATCCTGAGGTTTATGTCTTAGTAATGCCTGCTTTCGGTGTGATTTCAGAAGTAATTCCTACCTTTAGTCGTAAGCCTTTATTTGGTTATTACTTTATGGTTTATGCTGTGGTAAGCATTGCAATATTGTCATTTATTGTTTGGGCGCACCACATGTTCACTACGGGTATCCCTTTGGGTGCAGAATTATTCTTTATGTATACTACCATGCTCATTGCAGTACCTACAGGTATTAAAGTATTTAACTGGGTAAGTACGATGTTCAAAGGTTCGATGACTTTCGAAACACCTATGTTGTTTGCATTAGCTTTTGTATTTTTATTTACAATTGGTGGTTTTACTGGTTTGATGTTAGCTTTAGTTCCAGCAGACTTCCAATATCAAGACAGCTATTTTGTTGTAGCTCATTTCCACTATGTTCTCGTCCCAGGAGTAATATTTGCACTTTTTTCAGCCACGTATTACTGGTTGCCTAAATGGACTGGGCATATGTATAACGAATGTTTAGGTAAATGGCATTTCTGGTTATCAGCAATTTCAGTAAATATCGCGTTCTTTCCAATGCACTTTTTAGGACTAGCAGGTATGCCAAGAAGAATTCCTGATTATGCATTGCAATTTACTAATTTTAATGTGATTTCTTCAATTGGTGCGTTCATCTTTGGTTTTACCCAATTACTTTTTCTATATAATGTAATTGCTACCGTCAGGAAGAGAGGAACTAATAAGGATATTGCCGCTGCTCGATCTTGGGAAGGTGCATATGGGCTAGAGTGGACTTTGCCTTCACCACCACCATACCATACATTTACAACTCCTCCCAAACTAGATTTGTAGGTGTGTTTTTATGAGTGAACGTAAAGGGCATAATAAATTAGTTCTTTTATTAGCTTTGCTTGTTGTAGGTATGTTTGCTTTTGGTTTTGCCCTAGTTCCTATTTACAACAGTATATGTAAGAGTCTAGGAATTAATGGCAAAACAAATCCAGAGGCAATCGCCTATGATGCCACCAAGGTAAAGGTTGCTAAAGATAGGTTGGTTACTGTTGAGTTTGTTGCTACAAATAATAGTGGGGTGCCCTGGGAATTTTATCCTAAGGTTCGAAAAATACAGGTGCATCCTGGTGAAATTGCGAAGTTGGCTTTTTATGCTGAAAATAAGACGAATCATCCAATGACAGTACAAGCCATACCAAGCGTCACTCCAGGTATTGCTGCTAAGTATTTGAAGAAAACAGAGTGTTTTTGTTTTACTCGGCAAACATTAGATGGACATGAGGCAATGAATATGCCTTTGCTTTTTCATTTAGATGCTGATTTGCCCGAAAAAGTAAATACAGTTACGTTATCCTATACTTTATTTGATGTAACTGATAAATGATTATTGATACAGGAGATTAAATTATAATGGGAGCACATGGTACTTATTACATCCCTAAACCAAGCCATTGGCCTTTAGTTGCTTCATGTGGATTAACAACTACTCTTGTAGGAGCAGGATCATGGCTTCATGATGATTGGTATGGCCCTTATATATTCACTATTGGTCTTGGTATTATGGTTTTCATGCTCTTTGGCTGGTTTGGTCAGGTCATTTATGAAAATTCAAAAGGTGTATATGATGAACAAGTTGACCGATCGTTTCGTTGGGGAATGTGTTGGTTTATCTTTTCCGAAGTTTGTTTTTTCGGAGCCTTTTTCGGTGCCTTGTTCTATTCTAGACTTTGGTCTGTGCCTCTTTTAGGAGGCGAAGTACACCCCATTACTCATTTTACGCTCTGGCCCAATTTCAACTCAACTTGGCCTATATTAACTAATCCGGATAATCATGTCTTTGCTGGAGCCCACGAAGCCATGGGAGCTTGGGGCCTAGCAGCAGTGAATACATTAATTTTATTGACCTCAGGTGTTACGATAACTTGGGCTCATTGGGCATTAAAATTAAGAAAACAAAAACAACTACTTATTGGTATGGCGTTAACTATTTCATTAGGTATTTTGTTCTTAGCACTTCAAAGTTATGAGTATCATGAAGCGTACACAGAAATGAACTTAACTTTATCTGCTGGTATTTACGGTACGACTTTTTTTATGTTAACAGGCTTTCATGGTATACACGTAACTTTGGGAACCATAATGCTCATTGTTATATTTTTCCGATGTAAATTAGGTCATTTTACCCCAGAACGACATTTTGCCTTTGAAGGTGTCGCTTGGTACTGGCACTTTGTCGACGTAGTTTGGTTATTCTTATTTGTTTTTGTATATTGGTTATAGAGCTTATCTTTAATGGGATTGAATCTTCTAGGATAAACCATGGATCAGGTTTTCTCAACAAGGAAAAGCATAGCATGGATGCAAATTTATCTTATAGCATTAATTTTTATATGTTTTGCTTTTTTCCAACAAACCGTATCTATATAAGTCTCTGGAATATAAAACACCGCCGTTAAGTCAAGTAATGCACTAAAATGGTTTGGTTTTTCTCAGGTTCATCATCTGCCTGCTTTAAGATTCAGGAAATGGGTTTTAAGCTTCATCTGCTTGCATGGCATCCTTAAACGTCATCCATAACTTATTCTCAAAATCATACAGCTTACATTGTTTGAAAATACTTAGTACTTCGCTAAATTTAAAGTGATACTCATGAAAATAGGTTCCGTATTTCTCTTTTAAAGCCTGGTGAGCCTGGGGTAAATTATAAAAGGGAATACGCGGATCCAAATGGTGCGGAATATGGATCATAATATTGTGCAGTAAGAGTCTTGATATTTTTGAACAATGGATAATCGTGCTGCAATACAAAGCACTAATTGAATGAGACCACTCATTTTTAACCTCAAAAAAAGGCATCTTGGGGTGTGTATGATGCAAATAGACGATTATTGCAATAAAATAATTAAAAATAATAAAGGGCAAAATCACTGTAAGTACTATACCTATCACCCCGCCAGCAAAAAAATAGGAGAAAAGTGACACTAGAAGCCCGTATAAGAGAACCAATATTTTTCCCCATTGATAGTATCGGCGTTCTTTTTCATTTTCCCCTGGGTTAAAACACAGCATTTGCTCCCACCAAATCCTGCGTAAATAATGAAAAGCGCTTGTAAAGAAACAGCGTTCAATTCGATACATTCCACGTTGCAATACGGAGAGTGATCGATATTCTACGGAAGTTAAAGGGCGCCATATCCAATCAATAGGAGAAAAAGAAGCAAAACCATGATGAACTTTATTATGACCAAAACTCCACATCCGATAAATATTCAAGGAGGGAAGCATCGCTATTGTTCCCAGTACCTCAGAGACTTTGCTGTCTTTGAAAAGTGCCCCATGTGCTGCATCATGGGCCCAAACAAAGAGCATCGCGGTAGATAGTCCTGAAATTAAACTTCCAACCACTTGCAGTTTAAAATTAAACTCTGAAAAAATAAGAATTAATCCAAATAGAAACAGAAATAAGTCAAAAAAATACCAAAAAAAAGTTTTAACATAAGAGCGGTTATAACATGCTTTAGGAATCATTGTTCTTACAACAGATGATTTGATTAACTTTATATCCTTCCATGAATTTTTTTTGGGGAAGCTCATACATACTCCTAAAGAAGGATTAAGATACTCAGAATACTTTTATGAAATAGATTCATTTATGAGCAGATATTTTAAATGTTATTTAAAAGGAAACCTTGATCTAGATCATTGAATGATTTTTAATTTTCCAATTTGGCGAAAAAATGGGGGGGCAGAAAGCCAAGCAAACTAATTCACTACTCCCGCAATCAATTTGAGCTGGTCTAATTGAAGAAATTGAATGCGCTTATGTTCAATAGCGATAATTTTATTTTCTTTAAACTGGGAAAATAAGCGGCTAATCGTTTCTGCCGTCAATCCCAAGTAGTTTCCAATATCTTGACGAGAGATCGGCAAAATAAATTCCATGCGCTGGTCACATACATGTAATCGTTGAAACAAATCGATAAGAAATGCCGCTAAGCGCTGCTCTGCGGTTACAAAACTTAAGTAAGAGCCAACAGTTAATTTTTGACTGAATAAATATAATAGATGCTTTTGTAGACTGGGGTTAGAATTTAATAATTCAATGAAATGATTATAGGGAATCTCGCACACGATGGTCTCAGAAAGAGCAATCGCCGAAAAAAGATAAGTTCCGGAGGCAATTGCTTCAAAGCCTAGAATTTCTCCCGCAAAATAAAAACCTCGGATTAATTCATTACCTTCTCTATCCACTTCAAAAGTTTTTAAATGGCCTGATTTAATCGCATAAAGGCTATAGAACGTATTTTGAGGAAAATACAATGCTTGTCTTGTTTTAAGAACATGTTGTTGTTTTACTGCGGAACTGATTTGATTGAGCCAGTGAGGGCTGCCTCCATCAAGAGTACAAAATGGGAAAAACCCACAGTTCGAACAGGACTGAATAGGATTATCTTTCTGGCTCATCAGACATCATGGGTTGCTAAATCTTATAGTTTATCTTGTTTTGAGGTTTTAACCTATTTTTTCCCTCTATGTGCTACATTCTGCGACTTGTTCGCGGGATCCAGAAATCTCGTTCTGTGCATAGAACCCTAGATCCTGGAACAAGTCGCAGGACGTAGGCAAACCTGGTTTTTGCCTTAAGGCTGCACCATTAGGTAGCGACCCAACCTACTTTGCTGTTTTGATTCATCAGGTTGCAAGCTATCAATATATTTGTTCCCATCGATAAATGCCATGTTTGTTCCTTTATGCTTTTCATAGGCCTGGCTTAATTTTTTGCATAACTCAGCAACGGATAGATGAGTAAATACCCCCTGGTTAGGGTCAAAAAAAGTAAAGTCATTCCCGGTTTTTTTAATGAGCATCGAGTGACCTTTGAAGCTAAAAATGGATTTACTAAATACAAAAAATTTAATATAAGCATTATTATTAACATTATCTAATTTAGATGAGAGCAATTTTTCATCAATTTGATTGTTACTTTCTATTTCGCTGTGAGAAAAGAGATCATAGGGATAGATATTAAATAAATAGGCTTTAAACATAGAAAAGGATGAGCTGGCATTAAGAATATGGCTGGAAGTAATTTTCTGCTTCTCTAATTTAACTACATTTATTTTCTTAAGTCTGTCACTAGTGCAATTTTTATCCAATAAGTCTTTAATAATAATATAGTTACAAATTAGCTCACATAAGCCATGATAGCTCTGATAAATATGATTGAGATTCTTATATATGAAATCATATTTTCGCACTTGCTCGCAAATTTCTTTTTGATTAAATGGAATGTGTTCTTGTACCGGCACGGATTCTTGTGCTGGAGGTAACAAGTATGGCATTGTAAAGTAAGGAACATTAATTCCATATATAAATCTGAATGGAGTAGGTTTGAAAAATAGAAAATGTCTCATGGCCAAATTGATTAAATAATTTTTTAAATGAGTACATATTAACCACTTGGCCTTAGGGTAATATTAACTTGATAGGAATAAAAGTTTCTTGAGAAGCGCAGATGGAATAGTATGAATTGGTTCTGAATGAGATGATCGACCCTCTTAGCCTTTTTACTGCAAGCGTTCGCCTCTCTTCAATAAAGCACAAATTTTTTCGAATAAAATAGGCAACGTCCCTAAAGCTATAAAAAACTTTAGGGACGTTGCCTAAGTGTTTATATTTAAAATAAATAGTACTTATCAATGCTAAAAGTCATTTTCCAAAATCAAAATAAATCTGAATAACTATGAAATTATACGGTTGATTTAATTAACTGCTCAATAATTATCTGTAACCTATGCTCATTGTCATAGTGAATGACTAAAGAGCCTTTACCAGACTTACCTGGTTTAATTTTGATCGGCACTCGTAAATGTTCAGAGAGACTATTTAACTGGTCGTGATACAGATAAGGTAAAGAAACCGCATACTTTCGCTCTTCAGCTTTATTCTTATCAGCTTTAATGCGCTCAACTAATTTTTCTGTTTCTCGGACAGATAGACTTTTTGCCGCGATTAATTGTGCCACTTGATTTTGTTGTTCTTCATCCAAAACCAATAGCGCGCGGGCATGCCCCATATCAATATCACCATGTTCTAAAAGTTTTTTTACAGGATTGGACAGAGCCAATAAGCGAATATAATTACTCACTGCAGTTCTGGATTTACATAAGAGCTCAGCAACTTGTTGATGGGTTAATGAAAATTCATTAATTAAACGTTGCATCGCACGTGCTTGATCCATAGCATTTAAATCCTCACGCTGTAAATTCTCCACTAAAGCCATTGCCATTGCAGTTTCATCATCTACCTGTTTTAATAGCACAGGGATTTCAGTCAGACCTGCCATTTGACTTGCTCGCCAGCGACGCTCACCGGCAATAATTTCATAACGTCCATTACTTAATTCGCGCACTAATAATGGCTGCAGTAATCCCTGTTTTTTAATGGATTGAGCTAGCTCTTGTAAGGGTATTTCCTCCATTTCACCACGAGGTTGATATTTGCCTGGTTGCAAACAATCCACTGCAAGCATGAGAGGTTCGTTTTGTGGTTTTTCATCCAATAAAACACTGCTTGATTGGCCTAATAAAGCGGATAAATTACGTCCTAAACTACTACGTTTCACTGTCATAAATTACCCCTATCCTGCAACAGTTTGTTTATTAATAAGTTCAGAGGCAAGAACCATATAGGCTGCTGCACCAGGTGATGTTTTATCATAATGCAAAGCAGGTAGTCCATGACTTGGAGCTTCAGCCAATCGAACATTACGGGGAACTACTGTTCTATAAACTTTATTTGGAAAATGCTCTATTAATTGCTTTGATACTTCAGAACACAGGCGGTTACGTGTATCGTACATCGTTCGGAGTACTCCCTCAAGCTGCAAACGTGGATTTACTGCTGCTTTGACTTGTTCAATGGTAGAGAGTAGGGCAGCTAAACCCTCTAAAGCATAGTATTCGCATTGCATGGGAATGAGAACCGAATCAGCAGCAACAAAAGCATTAATAGTTAAAGTGTTCAATGCTGGTGGGCAATCAATTAGAATAAAGTCATAATTACTTTGAATAGGTTGCAAGGCTTTATACAAAAAAGTTTCACGATGATTGCGCTCCATGAGGCTTACTTCAGCAACAGTTAAATCATCATTTCCAGGTATTAAGTCATAACCGCCATTGGTGGTAAGGCATGCTTGCTCTGCCAGACAGTCATGCAGTAAAACATCGTTGGTTGTATGTACCAGCTGACTTTTATCAACACCACTACCCATTGTTGTATTCCCCTGGGGATCCAAGTCAATCAATAAAACGTGTTGTCGATTAGCTGCCAAAGAAGCAGCTAAATTAATAGCCGTGGTAGTTTTGCCTACACCGCCTTTTTGATTGGCAATGGCTATGACTTTTGCCATGATTTATTCCTTAGTTGTGTTTTCAATAATGACGCAACAGCGTTCACCGTCAACACCAGCAACATTATAAGTATTTACAGTGCAGTTTTGTTTTATCTCATTCAATTCTGCATCAGGGGAGCGCCCTTTCATTGCTAACCAAATTCCTTTATCAGCAATAAGGTGTTGGGTCCACTGAATCATCTGTGCAAGACTACTGAACGCTCGGCTTAATACTGTATCAAAACCTTGTGTCGAGCGGTAGTTTTCGACTCTAAATTGTACTATTTCCACATTTTTTAAGTTGAGCTGCCGTTTTACTTCATTTAGAAAGCGAGTTTTTTTTCCATTAGAGTCTAGCAATATAAAGTTTATTTCGGGTTTAGCTAAAGCAAGCGGAATACCCGGTAAACCGGCACCTGTGCCTACGTCTATAATTCGGGTGCCGTTAAGCCAGGGCAAAATCGCTAAACTATCAAATATATGTTTGCTCACCATAGTCTCAACATCGCGAATTGCAGTGAGATTATAAGTTGAATTCCATTTATTCAATAAGGATAAATACTCTGATAAGGAAGTAATTATGGGCTCTAAATCAAAGGATCGTAATCCCTCTTCGAGCAATAATTTTATCTTTGCTTCATCCTTCATGCATCAATTCGCTGTTTTTTTAAATGAACCAAAAGTAGTGAGAGCGCGGCTGGGGTCACTCCGGAAATACGAGCTGCTTGTGCTAAGGTTGTTGGTTTGATTTTTGTTAATTTCTGGATCACTTCATGAGACAACCCAGTTACATCATTATAATCAAGCCAGTCAGGTAATAGTGTATTTTCCTGCTTTCGCATTTTTTCTATATCTTGTTGTTGTCGCTCAATATAACCGGCATATTTATTTTGAATCTCTACTTGCTCACTTACTTCAGGTGGTAGCTCAGGTAGGTTTAAATCTTCGAGTTTTAATAAATGATAATAATTAATTTCCGGTCGTTTCAGAAACTCTGAAGCTCTAGTGTCATGTTGCATTGGATTAACCAGAATATCAGTAAGCATTTCATTATGGCTCACTCGAACCCAAGTATTCCGTAATTGTGATTGAGTAGATTCTATTGCTTCACGCTTAGCAGAAAAATGATGCCAACGTGTTTCTCCTACTAAACCTAACTCCTTGCCTTTTTCAGTCAAGCGCAAATCTGCATTATCTTCTCGTAGAAGTAAGCGATATTCAGCACGGGATGTAAACATCCTATAGGGCTCTTGAGTACCGCGGGTAATTAAATCATCAATGAGCACACCTATATAAGCTTCATCACGACGGGGACACCAAAGTTCTTTTTCTTGTACATATAAAGCAGCATTCATGCCTGCGATTATTCCTTGTGCTGCTGCTTCTTCATAGCCTGTGGTACCATTAATTTGTCCAGCAAAAAACAAATTTGGAATCGGTTTGGTTTGTAAAAATGAAGTGAGCCCTCGTGGATCAAAATAATCATACTCAATAGCATAGCCTGGTCGTGTGATATGAGCATTTTCAAACCCTTTAATCGTCCGAACAAATTGTACTTGTACTTCAAAGGGAAGACTTGTGGAAATGCCATTCGGATAAATTTCTTCAGTAGTTAATCCTTCAGGTTCAACAAAAATTTGATGGGACAATTTGTCTGCAAACCGAACTATTTTGTCTTCAATAGAGGGACAATAACGTGGGCCAACTCCTTCAATAACTCCCGCATACATGGGCGATTGGTGGAGATTGTTACGAATAATCTCATGAGTGGCTTCAGTAGTATGGGTGATATGACAAGGAATCTGTTGCGGATGATCACTCACAAGTCCTAAATAAGAAAAAACAGGAATAGGAGTATCACCAGGTTGTACAATCATTTGGCTGTAATCTAAGGAACGACGATCAATTCGTGGTGGAGTTCCTGTTTTTAAACGACCCACTGGTAAGTCGAGATCCCGAAGGCTTTTTGCTAAAGCGACGGAAGGAGGATCTCCTGCGCGCCCGCCGGCATATTGATTCATTCCCACATGAATTTTTCCTCCTAAGAATGTACCTACAGTCAATACGACAGCACGAGCTCGTAGAGTAAGGCCCATTTGGGTAATAACACCGGCTACACGTTCTCCTTCAATCAATAAATCATCAACTGCTTGTTGAAAAAGCGTCAAATTTTTTTGAGTTTGTAATTGTTCTCTAATAGCTTGCCTGTACAGCACTCTATCCGCTTGTGCGCGAGTTGCACGTACAGCTGGCCCCTTAGAGGCATTCAAGATACGAAATTGAATTCCTGCTTTATCTGCGGCTTTGGCCATCGCGCCATCTAAGGCATCGATTTCTCTCACTAAATGCCCTTTACCTATTCCGCCTATTGCTGGATTACACGACATTTGACCGAGCAGATCCATGTTATGAGTCAGTAATAAAGTTTGCATACCCATACGTGCTGCAGCAAGTGCTGCTTCTGTACCAGCATGTCCACCACCGACTATGATGACGTCATATAATTTTCCAAGATTCATTCTGATCAATATTTGTGTAACAAAAAAGTGAATTATACACTTTTTTGCCAATTGTCCCAATATTAAGAAAGCTATATTAATAAATTTGAGTAAAAACTTGCATAATTATTAGTCATGTAGACATCATTCATGACTATTTTTCATAGGATATGCAAAATAGTAAGTCGTTAGATAATAGTTAGATAATCTTTGATTGGTATACTTTGTAGATGAATAAGTAATTAGAGGGGATAAGAAAATGCCTCTTAATAAAACTGAAATTGAATCTATTGAGCAGCTGCAGTTAAAAAAAAATTCAGTGGAATTAAGAAAAACATTAGAATCGATGGAAGGCACTAAAGCTTCTCGACAGTCTATTGCCTTATCTATATTGAGCTTGATCCCCTTTTTTAACAAATTTATTGCATCTGCAAGCGGTGCTGGGAATGCAATTACGCGGATGATTGAGATACAAGGACTTGTCAATAATGCAACACAAACAGCAGCAAGTGCGTTTCAATACATTAAATTAGGTACAGCGATTATTGATTTCTTTCGAATCCCTGCCATTTATGTAGGAGCCCTTATAGCCAAGCAAGAAGTACCGTTCACTTTTTCGCGTAATGCCAAATTTTTATATTCATCGGTGATCTTAGGACTTACTATTACTGCAGTAGCTTTTCCTCCTTCAGCACCAATTATTGCTTTAGTTGCTGGAATAGCAGCATTAGGTCAAAGTGTAACCACTTTGGCTAATCTTTATTATAAGCGTTATGAAGTTCAAGATAAATTAGAACAGATAGAAAAGGATATTACTCAGAAAAAAAAGAAAATAACTTCGTTAATTGATAAATTAGAGAAGTTAGAAAAAACTGCGGAGATGGCAAATGATGAAGAATTAGAGTCGATAAAAGATAAAATCACAAACAAGAAAAAAGAAATTGCCAAACATTTAGATGAGCTTCAATCCTTATATGATTCACAAGAGCATTGCAAGCAAAAATTAGAAAAATTGGGTACAACATCTGCTTTAGATAGAACAGTAGGTGTTGGCTTCGCTGCTCTTGCCTTAATTGGTATTGTAACCAGCATGATTTTTCCTCCTGTCGGAATCGGAATACTTGCTACAACGGCCTCTTTAGGAGTGGCTTATTTTGTTGGGCGTATAACGGTTCCTTTGATGAAGTCTCTGGTGGAAAAAATAATTAATGCGGTTTCAAAAAAGACAAATTCTAATAATGATCATCAAGCTTCTCTAGAATTAAGTGTGTTAGGCGGAAAAAAAGCGTTAACCCATTCAAATATTCCTTCTGCCGGAATCGGGATGCTTGCTGTTCCTGGCTCTTTAGGAGTAGCTTATATTGCTGCACGTGTCACTAGTCCTTTCATGAAGTCTCTGATGGAAAAAATAATTAATGCGATTGCAAAAAGAACGGACGCTGATAAGGATCCTCGAAATTCTATAGAAGTCAGTGTGCCAAATATTCCTTTAATGTTTGAAGATCTTGTTTTAATAAATGAGGCAAAAAAATTAGCAAATGAATTCAAAGAAATATCAGGTGTTCATTCAAGGGAACGCGTTGATTTGTCACAGAAATTAGTTGAAATAAACACTCAAGCTTTAATTGCGAATAAAATAACATCCAAATCTGACAATAATAAAGGCGACCAAAATGAGCCTGAGAATGATGAGCATCTAATTTTTCTTTAAATAAACAGGGACGTTGCCTAATACTTAACGTGAGTTCGATAGAAAAAATAAATTGATTTTTCCTATCGAACTGCTTTTATTTAGAACTTAATTAAAAGGGATTGATAGGAGGTAGGGCACTATTGTTTTCTTGTTTACGCCCATTATTTTTTTTCATTTGTTGAATACTGCACCATAATTCATCACCTCGCCACAAGACTTTCTCATGATTTTTGTATAAAACTTGTGAAAGATTCTGTATTTGCTTTTTAAATGCGACATCCGTAGTTAATTGTGTTAAATCGGTGAGATTTAATATAGAAACATCTGGCCAATGTAGACTCGCCCATTTGAGTAATGCATCACGTGCATGTTGGGGATTTGCTTGCATACATGCCTTGTGGAGCTCATTGAGTGTCGCTTTATATTGGCCTTTTTGGGAGTTTTTATAATGCTTTTGCCATCCCCATAAAATTAAAGTAACGAACCAGGCGAAAGCAAAAAGTGCTGCAACTAACCAGCCCCAGTTAAACTGATTTGCGGTATTGGATTTATTTATTTTGGTTGTTGGTGGTAGCTCATCTTGATTATTTGTTACAGTAGTTTGGCTTGTACTGGGTACGGGCATAGTAGCTGATGCTGTAACATCAATGAGTTTTGAGGGCAAGACAGCAATTTCTTCTTTACCTGTTTCTGTATTAAACCAAGGGAGTTTTAATTCTGGAATAGTGATCTTTCCTGATTTATTAAATAGGTAAGTAACCTTAATTTCCGTACGACCAATTAATTCTTCCTGAATAACTTGGTTTTTATCTTTGCCTTTTTCAGGATAAACATTCACACCGTCAATTTCTGTAAAAGTAAGTGCCGGCAAAAGTTGGGCGGGGATTCCTATTCCTTGAAGAGTTATCGTACGAATGAGCGTGTTACCTTGGGTGATAGTTTGTTCTGAATTTTCGTATTGTTCCGTTAATTTAATATCTTTTGCAGGCAGCCATGTTTTACCCGAAAATTCTTTAGGGATTGGCTGTACCTCTAAGTGAGTTGTTTTATCTTCCGTCTTGACGCGTTCTGGGTTAAAGTCATAAATCAGTGCAGTGAATACAGGAGATTTTATTTTTAAAGAACCACTTTTTTGCGGAAAAATAGCGTAGTTTTGTTCTTCAACAAGATAGTTAATATTATTTTTTTGAGTTTGATAACGCTTTTCAGCTCCTAAGGGAATAAGTAAGGCATTTTCAACTTGTGGGCCTTGGTAATCAGAATCTAACAGATGTTTTGAGTTATATAAGGTTACTTTATAGATAATTTGTTGATTGACATAGGGTTTTTTTTCGTTGACAGAAGTTGTTAAATAGAGGCGTTGCTGTTGATTTGAATTATCAGTAGAAGTACTTTGTGGTGTTGTACTTGCAGCGGTCACGTTAATGGTTATTGGTGCTGTATATTCGTTACCAATTTTGATCGCGGGAATTGTTAATTTTCCCTCTTTTTGTGCTTTTAAGGTGACGGTCCATTCACTGGATGATTGTGCCTGTCCATTGGTAATGGAATAATTCATTCGGTGTTCTGTGCCCAGAATCATAAAGTCTTTTTGTAAAGGAGTCAGATCAGGAATGCCGTTTTGTAAATTATCTTGAGTTAAAATCAATCGAAATGATGTGTCGCTACTTACTTGAGACGGCTCAACCTGCACTTGTATTTCAGCATTAACTACTAAGCTAAAGAGACAAAAAAATCCAATTATTAGTAATTTTTTCATTGATACCACCCACGTGCTCTTCGTAAATGGTCACGTAAAAATTTTTCTCGCATTAATCCACCTGGATCATCTGGAATTAACCGTAACCATTGTTCTTTTGCTTGTTGTTTTTCTCGCTCAGTTTCAGACTGAGTTTCACTATTTTGAGAGGATTGATCTGTTTTATTTTGATCTTTGTTTTGCTGATCTTTGTTTTGCTGATCTTTGTTTTGCTGATCTTTGTTTTGCTGATCTTTATTTTGCTGATCTTTGTTTTGCTGATCTTTATTTTGCTGATCTTTGTTTTGCTGATCTTTATTTTGCTGATCTTTGTTTTGCTGATCTTTATTTTGCTGATCTTTATTTTGCTGATCTTTGTTTTGCTGATCTTTGTTTTGCTGATCTTTGTTTTGCTGATCTTTGTTTTGCTGATCTTTA
>NZ_LNYE01000020.1:0-159223 GCF_001467695.1 Legionella gratiana | reverse complement strand
CTGATCTTTGTTTTGCTGATCTTTATTTTGCTGATCTTTGTTTTGCTGATCTTTATTTTGCTGATCTTTATTTTGCTGATCTTTATTTTGCTGATCTTTGTCTTGCTGATCTTTATTTTGCTGATTTTGATTTTTTTCTTTATCTTTCTTTAAAAGATCTTCAATTAACTTACGATTATAAAGTGCATCTTGGTTTTTTGAATTAAGTGCTAATGCTTTATCATAAGCTTTGATTGCTTCTTCATATTTTCCCATGTGCGCTAAAGAATTTCCTTCGTTATAATAGCCCTGCTCGTTACCTACGTTTTGATATAATTCAGCTGCCTTTTGATAGTCACCTGCTCGATATGCAGCGGCCGCAGCCCAATCGTTACGAGTAAAGGTTTCTTTGGCTTCCTTAAATTGATTTTTCGCCATTAATTCTTGTCCTTGTTGATCGGGAGTGCTCCATAAATCGTGCCAATTAAAAGCATGAATGGATAAAGAATAGAGTGAAAAGAATAAAAGAATGGCATAACGCTTCATACACTTACCCTCTGCATCCAGCCACGTCGAAACACAGGTAAGAGCAATAGCATCGCAGGGATTAAAAACCATCGCCCTTCATCACGCCACAGTGGAATGTCTTCGTCTTCGCTCAGAGTATATTTGTTGGTATTTCCAGATTTGAGCCATTGATTCAAGTCACTTGAATCGGAAGTATATTTTATTAATTGTCCTTCTCCTGCTTGAGCAAACTTCTGAAATAAAGGATTTAAATTTTTTTCTGCTTTGACCGGCATGATCGAGGAATAAATGCCCGATTCTGTTAATTTTTTTGCTAGAGCAATTGATTCACTCGAAGGTGAGTCTGCCGTCATCACTAAAATTTGTCCTTGAGTATAGCCTGCCTCTTTGATTAGGTTACTGGCCTCGGTTAATGCACGATATAGATTTTGTCCACTTACTGGCATGATATCTGGAGTTAAAGAAGTAAGTAAGGATGAGATAGTCTGACCATCATCAGTAAGTGGGGAAACGACAAAAGGTTCGCTGGTGAAGACTACTAGGCCAAACTGGCCTGAATCTTTATGAGCAAATAAGTCATGTAATTTAAATTTAGCACGACTTAAGCGATCAGGGGTTAAATCATTTGCCATCATATTATCGGACATATCCAAAACCAAAATTCTAGGCTGTATGGGCTTATAGGTTGCTACAGGCAACTTATACCATGCAGGTCCAGCAATACTCAAAATCATAAATAGAAGACTAAATATTAAGTACAGAAACGAGCTCATTCGTTGTCCTTGACCTTTTTTTTGGAGAAGGTGATTGAGCAAATGCGGATCACAAACCTCAGACCAGGCATGTAATTTGGGTTTTTGGCGCCATAAAACCAAAGTCAACCCTAATAAAGGAATGATCACTAAAAGCCACCATGGTCTTAAAAAATGAAAGGCTGTAATCATGGCTTTAATGCCTCCCTCCTTTTTGCAAAAGAGTTTATTCTAAAAGTCAGATCGGCTTTTTCAAACAGCCAATAGAAGCAAAGGAGTAAAGCGACACCAACAAACCATGGATAATATTCTTTTTGTGGACGTACAGTGGCTTGCTCTTGATTGATAGTTTCTAATTGATTAATCGTTTTGTAGATTGAATGGAGTGATTCAGTATCTGTAGCACGAAAATAACGTCCTCCCGTCATAGCGGAAATTTTTTTCAAAGTCTCTTCATCCAAATCTGCTGCGGGATTTTGCATTAGAAAATCACCCACTAAAGCTCGGGAATCTCCTTCAGAACCTAATCCAATTGTATAGATTTTAATGCCTTCCTCTTTTGCTAATTCAGCTGCTTTCAGTGGGGCAAGCACACCTGAATTATTCGCTCCATCGGTTAATAGAATAATAATACGCCCTTTTTGAGGGGCTCTATCTAAACGTTTAACAGCAAGACCAACTGCATCACCAATAGAAGTTGTTTTGCCAGCAAGTCCTGCAGTGGCATCTTCAAGACGTAAAAGTATTGCATGTCGGTCGTAGGTTAAAGGTGTTTGCAAGTAAGCACGAGTACCAAAAAGAATTAAACCAATTTTATCGCCTGAGCGATCACGCACAAATTGCTCTGCAGTACTTTTTACTATATTTAAACGGCTTGTTGGACGCCCATGTAAAATCATGTCTGGAATTTCCATGCTTCCTGATAAATCCAAGGCCATCATAATGTTATATCCCTCACGAGAAATGGGTTTAGGAGCGCCAACCCAACGTGGCCCTGCTAAAGCAAAAACAAGTAACAACCATACTAATGTTGGTATTAACAGAGAGTGTTGCACCGAAATAGAGCGCTTTTCTTGATCTGCGATATCAATCATAGCCGCAAAAAAGGGTACTTTCAGTGCAGTAGGCAACTTTACTTTTACTCTTGGCATTAAAAACCAAAGCATTAAAGGTAAAGGAAAAAATAATAAAATCCAAGGGTTAGCTAATTCGAACATGGCACTCTCCTTTGCTTAATCCAAAGCTGTGCAGTGTTGAACAGTGGGTTGAGATCTAAGGTTTGATCCGTTTTAAAAGGGGCGTCTAAGAGCATGTTTCTTACTAAATTGAAGTCAATTCCTTTACCCGTTTCATTTAAAAAACGCAGCCAGTCTTCACCATGTAAACTCGCAACTTCTTCTCTTGGATAATAGGCTAGTGCGACTCGGCGTAATAATTCCGAAATATGGGCACTTGCGAGAGCTACATTTCGCTCTTTCTCATATTGTTTTTGATAATTCATTAATAAAAGCAAAGCGTGTTTTTTAGCTTTTGCATGACGATAATTCGTGTAAATACGATAAGAAATAAAGATAGATATCAATACGATAAGTGCAATGACCACATACCATCCGGGAGCCAGAGGCCACCAGCCTATAGGTGTGGGAAGATGAATGTCCTTTAATTGTGCCAAGGGGTCAGTGTTAGCCACGGGGAGACCTCCTGGGAAAAGTTTGACGTACTAAAGAAACTAAATCAACGTCCGCAGTCACTTGAACATACTGAATGTGTAAGTAACGTAACTGCTCTTGTAAGTGGGTTATACGCTGCTGGCAGTACTGTTCATAAGCTGTGCTTACTGAATGAAGACTGGTATCAAGGATTATTTCTTGTTGTCCATTAGTAATTGCATATTGCTGCGGTTTTGGTGGAGTTAATTCTATTTGATCGCATATATGATAGGCCAGAATATCATTGTGATAGCGCAACCGATTTAAATGTTGTTCGCTTTCATTATCCATAGAATAAAAATCGCTGATCAAGACTAAAATACTTCCAGGTCTTATCACACGACGTAATCGGATCAATACATCGCTGAGTTGTCTTGGTTGAGCTTCTCGTTGTACTTCGGTTTGTGCCGTATAATGGCTTAATGAGGCCAACATGGGAAGAACACCCACATCCCGGCTACGGGGCATAAACTCGCTGTGCTCGGTGGCCGAAAAGAATAATCCACCCACTCTATCTCCTTCCTTGATTACTGTCCAAGCAAGAAGTGCAGATAATCGTGCTGCGATGACGGATTTAAATGCGATGCGTGTACCAAAAATCATCGAAGGATTAAAATCAGTGAGGATTACTACAGGGCGCTCTTTTTCTTCTTGATAAACTTTGACATGAGGTCTGCCCGTACGCGCAGTGACACGCCATTCCATGTGACGAATTTCATCTCCAGCTTGATAATTTCTTACTTCGGCAAAATCCATTCCACGACCACGAACTTTGGATAAATGATTGCCTGATCGTATTGCTCTACCTTCTGGATGATAACGAACAGATTGTACATAACGTCTTAAGTCAATCAGTTCGTTGAGTTCTGCAGTAACGCCATTAGCCATAAAAACCTCATGCTAATCCATATTTAAGGAACAGCAACCAAGCGTAATAAGGAGTCTATAAAGTCATCACTATTAACTCCCTCTGCTTCAGCTTCAAAACTTAATAAAATTCTATGTCGTAATACATCATGAGCAATCACATGAATATCATCTGGAGTGACGTAATCCCTTCCAGAAAGCCACGCATGGGCTTTTGAGCAACGATCTAAAGCAATCGTAGCGCGTGGACTTGCCCCAAAACGCAACCATCGTGCTAATTCGCTACTATATACCTCGGGATTTCGGGTTGCGACTACTAATTGGACTAGATACTTTTCTAATGCTTCACTTGTATGAACGTTAAGTACTTGTTTGCGTGCCTCAAATAATGTTTTCTGAGGTAATTTTTCGGTGGTGACATGCTTATTGGCCGTCGCGATGCCTAAGGCCTCTTTTCGGGATAAAGCTAAAATATCATGCTCTATCTTCGCATCGGGATAACTAATTTTTACATACATTAAAAACCGATCCAGTTGTGCTTCGGGCAAAGGATAAGTTCCTTCTTGTTCAATAGGATTTTGAGTTGCCATTACCAAAAATAATTCAGGTAAAGGATAAGTTTTACCGCCTATAGTGACTTGTCTTTCTGCCATGGCTTCGAGTAAGGCAGATTGTACTTTAGCTGGAGCACGGTTAATTTCATCTGCCAGAAGCAGATGGTGGAATATTGGGCCGGGTTGAAAAACAAAAGAGCCATTTTGTGGATGATATACATCAGTACCTGTTAAATCACCGGGTAATAAATCAGGTGTAAATTGGATGCGATGAAAGTTGCCTTCAACCCCATCAGATAACTCTTTAACAGCGCGTGTTTTTGCTAAACCTGGCGCTCCTTCAACTAATAAATGGCCATCAGCAAGTAAGGCAATGAGTAGGCGTGAAATTAATCCCTTTTGGCCTAAAATTTGCGAGTTTAAGCGATGACTTAACTGTAATATTTGGTGTTGCACAGAATTTTCAGTTTTATTGTCTTCTACTTGCTCCATAGTTTTTACCTTAATGTGAGTAACTTCAAACAGAGATTAAATAAAAGAACTTATCCTAACGTGAATTGTAGCTAATGCCAAGTCCTACAGATAATTTTTGTGTTCTACTTGGTCGGGTTGACTCATTATTGATAAATAAGCCTATTGTTGATAATCAGGGTGAAGCTCTAAGGGCATCATCATTTGTAATCGCTGATAAAGAGAAAGAATTTCTTCACAAAAAACATGAAATTGCTGTTGGTTTTCCCATAAATCAAAATCAGTTCCTTTGTGAAATGCCTGTTGTTTGGTTAGCGTTTTTAATAAAATGATTTCTTGGCGAGAAAACCCCAAATGGCTGTTTAATTCAACCAGTTCCATGAGTTTTTTATACTCCTTAACTGGGCGATGTTCATGCAAACAATAAGCTTTTAAGGTGAGTTGGAAGGCTTGATACATCAATGAAGTAACTGGTGTTAGTACGGTTAGTGAATCGGCTTCCCTCACGGTTTTGTGAGTGAGTTGCTGGAGTAAGTAATCTGCTGCATAGGCATGTTGAGTTGCAATATTGAGTAATTCTAAAGGAGATAAATAACGTTTGTCCATTTTTAATTCGATTTTTTTTCAAGTATGTTAAAATTCGCCCTCATTATATCCATGAATTAAATTGATGCACGCTTTTATTAACACTTCTTTGAAAATTGGTTCATTAACACTACCTCATCGACTTATTCAAGGTCCTTTAGCAGGTTATAGTTGTGCTCCATTTAGAACATTGTTTTATAATTATCGTTCACCAGCATACTGTGTTACTGAAATGAGTTCTGCAAGAGATATTCTTTACAAACACTCTATGAACTCTCGCTATATTTATCGAGCTCCAGAAGAGCAGATTCTCGCTTATCAAATTACAGGTACGGAACCCAATATATTGGCACAAGCGGCACAAAAATTACAATTTTATGGTGCCGATGTTATTGACATAAATTGCGGTTGCCCAAAGCCTAAAATACGCAAAAGGGGCGCAGGAAGCGCATTACTTGAAACCCCTGAACATTTGGTGAAAATCGTTAAAGAAGTACGTGCCGCAATAACAATCCCCTTAACCCTTAAAATTCGCATCCAAGGGAATGAAAAGGATTTTATTTTGGCAAAAAAAATTGAAGAAGCTGGAGCAGATGCATTGATTGTACACGGTCGTCGTTGGATTGATGATTATGAAGTGGCCTCTGATTTACAACAAATTGCACAAATCAAACAACATTTAGCGATTCCCGTTATTGCTAATGGTGATATTCATGATATTGCTAGTTTACAAAGAGCAGTGGCGTTTAGTGGCTGTGATGCTTATATGATATCACGTGCAGGGAGTGGTAAACCCTGGTTGTATCAGGAGCTGCTAGAGCAACAAAGCGTGGCTGTGAGTTTTTCTGAAAAAAGTGCTTTCTTTATAAAGCATTTACAAGGCCTTGCCGCATTAGAAGATGAGTATAAAGCTATTTTACAAAGTAAATCTTTGGTACGTTATTATTTTGGAAAAGTGTTTGATGCATCCTTGTTGAATCGTTTTTATCAATTAGATTCTATAGAAAAAATAAAGCATTTTTTCGCTCTATTGCAGTAGGCAAAAATTGTTAGCTAAATATACTTCTTCCTCCATCAACCTTAAGAATTTGCCCCGTAATGTAGGGATTTTCAGCCAACGCTAAAATAGCTTGGGCAATGCATTCGGGATCGCCATGTTTTTTTAAGGGTATTTTGCTTCTAATTTTTTCTTGTATTTCTGGCGACAATGTATTGGAGCTCTCTGGCCACATAATAGCTCCTGGAGCAATGGCATTAACTCTGATGTCGGGAGCAAATTCGCGCGCCAGGCTTTTTGTTTGCATTTCCAAGGCAGCTTTGCTTTGACAATATACCGAATATCCTTTCAGTGGTTTTTCAGCATGGGTGTCGGTCACATTGATAATGGATCCGGATTGTTTTGCTAATAAAGGACGAGCTGCAATGCTTAGCAAAAACGGGGCTTTAACATGAATATCGAACAAAGCATTCCAATCCGCTGTACTAAAAGAGTTAAATTCGGTGCGAATGAAAAGTGAGGCGTTGTTGACGAGTAAATCCAAACGCCCAGCCCAATCGTGTATTGCTGCCACGATTTCTTCAGCAGCATTAGGCTCAGATAATTCTTTTTGTATCACAAAAGCGCTATTGGCTCGTTGAGTATTTAAACTCTTAGCAAGGAAATGAGCTTGGTACGACGATTGATGACAATGGATAACCACTTGATACCCTGCTGCATGCAATTTTTTGACTACTGCAGCACCAATACGACGTGCACTCCCCGTGACTAAAGCAAGTTTTGCTTCTTGTGTTTTTTCGAGTTTCAAGGTATTTTCCCTAGATTTTTTAAGTCATTTTCGTTATGAGTATACTACAAACACTACAGGCACAACTGGCTCAACGACAGGCTATTCCCTTTGTAGAATTCATGCAATTGGCATTGTACGCTCCAGGCGAAGGTTATTATAGTTCAGGATTGCAAAAATTAGGGCAGCAAGGTGATTTTATCACGGCTCCTGAATTAACTCCCTTATTTGGTAAAACTTTAGCAAATCAATGTCTGCAAGTGTTCCATGTTCTTGAATCTCCTTCGCTCTTTGAGTTTGGTGCGGGATCGGGTGCACTTTGTATCTCTATATTAGAACATCTTGCTGAGCACAATTCTTTGCCCAAAGTCTATTATATCTTAGAAGTCAGCTCTAATTTATATCATCGTCAACGGGAGATGATTGAGCAAAAAATTCCTCATTTAGCGCATCTGGTCACTTGGCTGGATCGTTGGCCGGAAACTCCTTTTAATGGTGTGGTTTTGGCAAACGAAGTTCTGGATGCAATGCCTGTACATCGTTTTATGAATACCGAACAAGGAATTATGGAAAGTTACGTGCGTTTTAATGAGCAGCAACAACTCATAGAGGTCTTCAAGCCTTGTCAAAATCAACGTTTGCTCAAATATATAAATCACAAATTATCTTTGTTAGGTATCCCTTATCTTTCAGAGGTGAATCTTTTTATTGATGATTGGATTTTGAATAATTATCGAATGCTGAAGCAAGGAGTAGTTTTTTTGATTGATTATGGGTTTCCCCGCCATGAGTATTATCATCCCGATCGAAATCAAGGAACTTTGATGTGTCATTATCAACATCACAGTCACCCAAATCCATTACTACATCTTGGAGAGCAAGATATTACTGCGCATGTAGACTTTACTCATGTAGCAGAGGCTGGACAACAAGCAGGTTTTCACATTGCGGGTTATACTAATCAAGCCTCTTTTTTACTGGCCAATGGTTTGTTAAGCTTTATTAACTCATTAAATACTGAATTAGAACAGGTGCGAGCAAAGCAAGTAATAAAACAGTTGACACAACCGAGTGAAATGGGTGAATTGTTTAAAGTAATTGCATTGAGCAAAGGGATAGATGTTGCTTTGCATGGGTTTCAACTAAATGATAAACGAGTGAGTTTATGAACGAGAAAAAATATCTTACTACAGTGGAATTGCAGAAAGAATCAATGAAGTTTTCTGCTGGCCATACTACTCTTTTTTCCGCAACAGAAAGAGAACCGTTACATGGCCATATGTATGGAGTTTATCTCGCATTGACTACTTGGGTTGAAGAAAATGGTATGACCTTTGACTACCGTTATTATAAAGAACGTATTCATAAATTATGTCGTTATTTGAATCAAACTTTTTTGATGCCACAATTTTCACCTTTTTTGGAGTATGCTGAAGATGAAGCATATTATTATTTTACGTTTAATCATAAAAAAATTCCCTTTCTCAAAGAAGATGTTACGCTATTGCCATTAACCAATATTACCGTTGAAGAACTTTCACGGTGGTTTGTTTATGAACTGGTTCAAGACAAGGATGAGTTGGATAGACATCGCATTGAGAAGATCGTAGTCAAAGTTTTTTCTGCTCCTGGACAATCTGCCAGTCATGAATGGCAAAGAGTGGATGAATAAATCCATTTCGAAATTCGCCGCGGAGATAAGAATGTGAGAGGACATGGATCGCAGAACCGGAGTACCCATGAAGTTAGGCGAGAATTCAAGCACCCAATCAATGAAGCAACGTTCACATCAAACGCAGCCCCATACCATTTATCAAGTTTGTATTCCACATACTAACAAAGACTATTTTGATTATGTCGCAGAAGGACTTACTCCATGTATTGGTGCTCGAGTCTGGGTTCCATTTCGCAAGCAAACGCGTCTTGGTATTGTCATCAGCGCGAATGAATCTTTGCACGATTGTGTATTAAAAAACATGAGTGCAATCATTGATGAGCAGTCTTTAATTGATGAAAAAATATTGACTTTATGTTCATGGGTCAGCAGTTATTACCAATCACCTTTATCGGAAGTATTGTCTCTGGCTTTACCCAAAAAATATCGTTTAGGCCAAGCCTGTCAATTACCGATGGGTGATTTTTATCAATTAGCTTTACCTTTGAACGAAGCTAAAAAACGTATTCCAGCTCGCGCCCATAAACAGTTAGAGCTTATCGAATTTTTAAATAATCAAAAAGAGCCCGTTGCTCAACGTGTTTTAACTCAAAACGGATTTACTACCAATCAATTGTGTCATTTACTCGCAACCCAAGTTCTTTCTTTATCCCAACAAATCCTGTTTCCTAAACAATCTGAGATTTTACGTTCCTCTCCTTTAACACTTAATGCAGAACAAGCTGTTGCAGTAACTGCGATTAAAGAAGAGCTAAATTGCTATCAATGCTTTTTATTGCAAGGAGTTACGGGCAGCGGTAAAACGGAGGTATATTTGCAAGTGATTGCACAAATTTTAGAGCAAGAGAAACAGGTTTTAGTTTTGGTTCCTGAAATCGGGTTAACCCCGCAATTAGTATCCCGTTTTACAGCACGCTTTACACAACCTATTGCAGTGATTCATTCTGGATTAAATGAATCAGAACGACAAATTGCTTGGCAATTAGCAAAAGAAAAGAAGGTTAAAGTAGTCATAGGAACTAGGGCTGCTATTTTCACACCAATGCCTGATTTAGGATTAATTGTGGTTGATGAAGAGCATGATCCTTCATTAAAGCAAATGGAGGGGGTGCGCTATTCAGCTCGTGATACCGCATTAATGCGCGCAAATCTGGCAAATATTCCTATCATTTTGGGTTCAGCAACACCTAGCCTTGAAAGCCTACATAATAGCAAACAGAAAAAATATAAGTTGTTGCGCCTCACTCATAAAGCCTCATCGACTACCCCATTGCATTACCAACTCATCGATCTTCGTTCTCAAACAGTGCAACATGGGTTAGCAACGCCAACGCTACACGTGATTAAAGAACACTTACATAAGGGAAATCAGGTTTTAGTGTTTATTAATCGCCGTGGTTTTGCACCGGTATTGTTATGTCATCAATGTGGTTGGATGGTTGATTGTCGTGCGTGCGATAGTCATTTGACGCTTCATAAACAACTAGGACAAATGATTTGTCATCATTGTGGTTTGACGCAAAAAAAACCAGGGCATTGTTCGAGTTGCCAAAGTAGGGAGCTGATTCCAGTTGGAGCAGGGACTCAGCGTATTCATGAATTTTTAAGTACGTACTTTCCTAATACAGAAGTTGTGCGTATTGATCGCGATGCGGTTCGTAAAAAGAATTCTATAGATGAGCATTTGGACAAAATCCATAGTGGAGAAGCGCAGCTCATCGTTGGTACGCAAATGTTGGCGAAAGGCCATCATTTTCCACGCCTTTCTTTAGTAGTGGTGCTTGATGCTGATGCTGGATTTTATAACCAAGATTTTCGTGCGCTAGAGCATTTAGGGCAATTATTAACCCAGGTTTCGGGTCGTGCAGGGCGTGCAGACTATGCAGGTCAAGTTTTAATTCAAACGCATTTACCGAATCATCCCTTACTCAATTTATTGATTCAGCAGGGCTATGATCACTTCGCAGAGGTTTTATTAACGATGCGTCAACAAGCACAAATGCCTCCTTTTCACTATCTAGCAGTAGTTCGGGCACAAGGAAAAGTAGCAAAAAGTGTATCAAATTTTTTACATGCGGTTAAAGAGCAAATAAACACTCACGCTATTATCGTTATGGGACCAGCACCCGCTCCTATGCCACGTAAAGCCAATCAATACCGTATGCAATTATTGATTAAATCACCTTCAAGAAAAGTTCTAAAGAATGTTTTAACGCAAGTTCGTGAATGGCTCACAAGAAATAAATTAAGTAATGGTCTACGCTGGAATATGGATGTGGATCCTATAGATTTATCTTAAATAAACGTCAAATTGGAATCTGAAATGAACAATCGAAAAGTTGAAGTACATAAAAAAGAGTTCCCTATCGCTTGGGGAGATATGGATGCATTAGGGCATGTAAATAATGCGCGCTATTTTGAGTACTTTCAAGAAGCACGCATTGAATGGTTAAGAGACTTGAATATTAATATGACGGAAAAAACAGGACCAGTAGTGATTCATGTAGCCTGTACTTTTTTAAAACCAGTGATTTATCCTGCTCTTGTTACTTTACGTTCTAAAATTCATAGTCTTGGTAATTCGAGTATGCTTATGGATCATGAGCTTTATCAAGATGAAGTACTTATGGCACACGGTAGTTGCAAAATTGTTTGGGTGGATTACACGCAAAATAAATCAATACCATTACCCGATATTTTTCGTACTCTTTATGCAACGCTGATCTCAGCAGTCTGATTTGGAATAACGTAAAAATATATAGTTCTTTAGCTGTCATAAGCATTACTTAAAATCATTGATGATCGTGAGAGGAATTAACAAATTTATGAAGGTGATTATAAAATAATTTAATGAGTTTAAATTTTTGCTGCAAATTCGGATAAAATCCTGTACAATATGCGACAATTTTTTATCCATTTAAATTTTATAAGAGCGCTATGACTGATTTAAACCTTTACAGAAATATTGGTATCTTCGCCCACGTAGATGCCGGAAAAACCACCACAACTGAACGTATTCTGAAGCTCACCGGTAGAATTCATAAAATAGGCGAGGTTCATGATGGTGAATCAACAACCGATTTTATGGTACAGGAAGCGGAGCGCGGCATTACCATCCAGTCAGCTGCAGTTAGTTGCTTCTGGAAAGGTCATCGCTTCAATATTATCGATACCCCAGGACACGTTGATTTCACTGTAGAAGTATATCGTTCACTGAAAGTTCTCGATGGCGGTATCGGGGTATTCTGTGGTTCTGGCGGCGTTGAGCCTCAATCAGAAACCAACTGGCGCTATGCAAATAATTCAAAAGTATCTCGTTTGATTTTCGTAAACAAATTGGATCGTATCGGCGCGAACTTCTTGAAAGTGACTGAGCAAATTAAAAAAGTATTGGGTGCACATCCTTTAATTATGACTTTGCCCATAGGTTATGAAGACAGCTTCGTCGGTGTTGTCGATTTATTAACTCGCCAAGCCTATGTTTGGGACGAATCTGGTCAGCCAGAAAATTACAAAGTTACCGATGTACCAGCCGATATGCATGACGATGTTGAAATGTATCGCGCGCAATTAATTGAAACGGCCCTTGAGATGGACGATGAATTGCTGATGGCTTACTTAGAAGGAGAGGAGCCTTCAATAGAAGAAATTAAGCGTTGTATCCGTAAAGGTACGCTTGAATTAGCCTTCTTCCCAACTTATTGCGGTTCAGCCTTTAAAAACAAAGGGATGCAGCTATTATTGGATGCAGTTGTTGACTATTTACCTGCTCCACATGAAGTAAATCCACAACCTTTAACTGATGCTGAAGGTGAGCCAAACGGCCAATTCGCTATCGTTTCTCCTGATGAGCCATTTCGCGCCTTGGCATTTAAAATCATGGATGATCGTTTTGGTGCCTTAACGTTCGTACGCATATACTCAGGAAAATTGAATAAAGGGGATACGATTCTTAACTCCTTTACCGGTAAAACGGAACGTGTCGGCCGTATGGTTGAGATGCAAGCAAATGAGCGTATTGAATTGCAAAGTGCTGAAGCAGGCGACATTATCGCAATTGTAGGTATGAAAAATGTTCGAACCGGCCACACTCTTTGTGATCCTAATCACGAGTGTACACTGGAAGCAATGGTTTTCCCTGAGCCAGTTATCTCGATTGCGGTCACGCCAAAAGATAAAGGCGCTACCGAAAAAATGAGTATTGCTATTGGTAAGATGGTTGCAGAAGATCCAACGTTTAGGGTTGAAACTGATGAAGATTCGGGTGAAACCATTCTTCGTGGAATGGGTGAATTGCATCTTGATATTAAAGTGGATATTCTGAAGCGTACTTACGATGTTGAATTAATAGTGGGTCAACCACAGGTTGCTTACCGCGAAACCATAACCAAATCGATTCAAGACAGCTATACCCACAAGAAACAATCAGGTGGAGCTGGTCAATACGGTAAAATTGACTACACTATCTCACCAGGTGAGCCCAACACTGGATTTACGTTCACCACATCCGTAGTCGGTGGAAATGTCCCAAAAGAGTTCTTTCCTGCAATTGAGAAAGGTTTTCGCTCAATGATGGATACAGGTACTTTAGCAGGGTTTCCTGTATTGGATGTTGTAATTGATCTCTCCGATGGTGCTTATCACCCCGTTGACTCCTCAGCAATCGCATTTGAAATTGCTGCAAAAAGTGCTTTTCGTCAATCGATACCCAAAGCTGCCCCACAATTGCTTGAACCCATTATGAAGGTTGACGTTTATAGTACAGAAGAGGATGTAGGTAATGTGATTGGTGACTTGAACCGTCGTCGCGGCATGATTTCAGGTCAGGAGCCCAGTGCAGCTGGTGTCCGTATTAAGGCCGATGTTCCTCTTTCAGAAATGTTTGGTTACATCAGTACATTGCGTACCCTAACTTCAGGTCGTGGTCAATTCTCAATGGAATTCTCTCACTACGCCCCTTGCCCAAACAATGTAGCTGAGGCAGTAATTGCCAAAGAAAAAGAAAAGAAAGCCGCAGCTGCTAAGTAACGTGAGTGCGACGTAAAAGGCATGGAATCCCTTTTACGTCTAGCACTATTAGAGTGCATTTTGCGAATTTAGAGTCACTATTGCAAACAATAATTGGATAAAAAATTAAAAAACCATTATTGCTTCTCGTTCATATAGATGTAACTATAAATGGTGCACGTCCGATGCATAATTGACTCTAGATTGTTGCTTTGAGGATGCCATGAAAAAACAAAGGATTGTACTTAGTTTATTCTGTTCGTTTTATCTCATTTTAAGTTTTGCCGATCCCTCATTAAATAAAGAAAAGAAGACAACGGGAATTAATAGAACTATTCTATTTAATCTTCAAGGTATTTATAGTTATCGCGATTTCACATTTAAATCAGTTAAGTTTGCCAATTATAATAGTTTTCAAGGCCATTCAAATTTGTATGTATTAGGCGCAAATAACCTGCAAATAATGAAAGGGCTTACTGGCGGTTTATTTATTTATAGGGCAGACATGAGTTTGGGGTCTAGTGTGCTTATTGCTCCTACCCCACTTATTCAAACAAGTCAATCAATCCATAATAATTCGCTTTTTGGCCATATAACAAAATCGATTAAACGTCATTTGTTTGTCGATTTTTATGGTGGTTATGGACAAAATAAGCTTAATTACCTCACATTAATGGCGCCTCATACGCCTAATCAACAAGTAGCTTCAGCTAATAATCATAGTAATAACTGGTTTGTAAGCTTAAGTGCTTTATATAGCACTATTTTTCGTAATTTTTTATTTACAGGTGCTTTCAGTGTTTTGCACAATGAAATCAAACAAAATGGATTTACTTATTTTTTTCGTCCTAATTTAGTATCAAATACCATAGCACCACTAACCAATAAATCATCTTATCTCTTTGAAAACGCAGAAATAGGCTACAAGCTTAATCGAACCTTACAACCTTTTATTAATGGTGGCTTAATTCAGGTGGTCCAGTTTTCAAATAGTCGTCCGTTAATAACAGGTACTTTAGTAAGTACCTCACCTGAATTTAATTTAAACCAAAATGGATTCCAAGTTGGCGCAGGAATTAATTTTGCATTAAAAAAAGTTACCCTACGTTTGGAACAACAATATGTACAACGAGCGAATGTTTATCATAGCAATCTCTCCATAGTCTCATTAAAGATTGCTATGGATTAAGGGGCTTTTTTTGATTAAAGCAATTAGAACAAGAACCATACAATTCGGCTTAGGAGTTTTATGCCTAATGTTCATTCTTTTTTTACAAGGTGAGCAGCTCTCTTTTTTGGGGCGAATCAATGGTCTTATCTACGATTATTTATCTAAGTTAAGTTTGCATAAGAAAAAAGAGTTCCCTCGAGTAGTGATTATTGATATTGACGATTATTCTGTCCAACGAGAGGGACGATGGCCTTGGCCACGCGATAAAATGGCCATCCTATTAAACAATCTAAAAATTCTTGGCGTCAAGATTATTGCTTTTGATATTGTGTTTTCTGATATTGAAAAAAATTATGCACAGAGTCTAAAAGAAAAAATAGCTCAATTACCTTTCGCACAAAAAGAAACGCAACAGCAAGTGATGCACTTGTTGAGTGAGATAGAACCTTATGTAGATAATGATCAAAACTTCGCTTCTACTTTATCGAATAACAATGCTGTCCTTGGGTATTTATTACATTATGATGCCGAAGTAAAAAAAGGTTCTTTACCACGGCCGCTGCTTCATCAAAATGGGAAACCTATTGATGCAACAAATTACATCGTACCTAAGTTTTTGGGATATAACGGGATTTTACCCTTATTCTTACAAGCATCTCCTCATGCAGGTTTCGTTTCCAATATTCCAGATCTCGATGGTGTTATTAGACATGGAAGCCTATTAGGAAATTATGCCAATAAATTGTATGCAAACATTGCGCTCACAGCAGTAATGCACTATCTATCAACTGATCACGTAAAATTGATGACGCATGTTAGGCATGGCCAAGAGCTTTTAGATGGAATTGTAATTAAAGATATTTTTATACCTACGAATCATAAAGGACAAATACTTATTCCATTTTGGGGATTACCAGGTACTATTGATTACTATTCAGCAAGTGATGTGATACAAAATAAACTACCTCGTAATGCTCTTGCCGGATCAATTGCAGTTGTCGGATCTACAATGGTTCTTTTAGCGGATCTCCACCAAACTCCTTTGTCTCAAACATTTCCAGGTGCTGAAGTAAATGCAAATATAATTACTGCCATCTTGACGCAAGAAGTATTGGTCGAATTTAATTGGAATACCCTTAAGGGGATACTGACTATTAGTGCATTAGGAGGTATTTTAGTAATTTTATTTCCTTTCTGTAGTCCTATTCTATTGCTTCTTTTTTATTTCTTTTCTCTTACGGTAATTTCTGGTGTTTCCTTTTTATTATTTAATTATCAGCATATCTTTATTGCGCCAGCTGTAATTTTTTTGTTAACTACCTTATTAGCAATTATTAATTTTTCTTACGATTTCATTCTTGAAAAACGACAAAAAAATAAAATAAAAGAATTGTTCGGACAATATGTTCCTCCTTCTTATGTAAAGAGGCTTACCGACTTTTCTGAAAATTACAGTATTGAAGGAGAAACCCGTGAAATGACGGTCTTTTTTGCCGATATTCGTGATTTTACTACCTTAAGTGAAGATTTAGAGGCCAAAGAGATTAAGAGGCTATTAAATGAATTTTTTACACCAATTACGGATATTATTTTTAATCATAAAGGTACAATCGATAAATATGTAGGTGATATGATTATGGCTTTTTGGGGGGCTCCTTTACAAGATAACGAACATTGCTACCATGCCATTTCAGCCGCGTTAACAATCAATAATAACCTCGAAGAAATTAATAAAAAATTGTTACAAATGGATTTACCTTACATTAGAATTGGTATGGGACTTGCCACTGGGTTAATGGACGTAGGTGACATGGGTTCCGAATTCCGTCGTTCTTATACAGTTCTTGGTGATACAGTAAATTTGGCGTCACGATTGCAAGATTTAACCAAATACTATCAAATTCCCATTTTAGTTAATGAGTCACCACAAATGAAGAGTACTCCTTTTCTATGGCGTTTAGTGGATCAAATTACTGTGAAAGGACGACATATTCCATTGAAAATTTATGAGCCTTTAGGCTATAGACAAGACGCTCCACCAGAGCTTTTGACAGAGTTACACGAATATGAGCAAGGATTGACCTGTTATTATGCCCAAGATTGGGAAAAGGCAAAAGAACAATTCATAAAATTACTTTCGCGAGCTCCGGAACGGCATCTTTACCAGATTTTTTTAAGTCGTATTAACGATTTTAGTCAAAAACCACCTCCAAAAGACTGGAATGGTGTATTTGTTCATACGCAAAAGTAAGTGTTGTTTATTGTTAATCAATATATTGCTAGGAAAGCAAATGAAAAAATTAATTGTTATCAGTATATTCTTTTATTCTATCAGTGTCGTTGCACAACCTGTTGCTAAAGTAGTGAATGTCACTAACACAGCAATCGCTAAAAAAGGTAACATACAACGAGTTTTATCCCCGGGATCGCCCATCCATATAGGTGAATCAATAATCACTAAGGCGAATTCCAAAATAGATATTCAATATGAAAATGGCACTTTTGTCGCCGTACAAAAGAACTCTAATTATGAAACTGTCGCATATAAACCACAGGCAGAATTAAAATTAAAAGCCAAGTTAAACAAAGGTGCGATTGAATACAATTCAACTGGAAAAAAGAAAGGACTCATACAAACACCTGTTGTTGCTCTTGCTATTCAGGGAACCCGATTCAAACTTATAGCAATTCCGCAAAAAACATATATTGAAGTTACTGAAGGAATGGTAAAAAGTGGCAATCAACTTCTTGGTCCTTCGCAACAATTTGCTAGTGGTTCATTTGATAAAAACCAAAAATTTACTGCGGGCCCCATTCCATGGAAAGCCTATAGTAGTTTAGACACTACAAATAAGACAGAACAAACTCAGGATCAAACCCATGCTGTTGTACAGAGTAATGAAATCAATATGGATTTAGTTGCGAATGTGAGTACAAATGCTGCTATAGACAGTTTAGTTACTATGCCACCCACGGAGCTAGCAGAACTTATCATAGGTTGCCAATAGGCTGCTTTACGTCCCGCGAGATTAAGCCACGGGACGTGACGATTAATATCAAAGATTACCCGTTATCGCGATGCCAGTCGGGTTAGTAAATCCGCTGCCAGTAGTTCCTGGACAACTTAGTGCGCCAGTGCTTTGAGTAATATTACATAGCGAGACCGTGCTGTTGCCACTATTGGCTATATAAGCGAATGTGTTTGCGGAATTAATCGTGATGCCAAAAGGTTGATTAAATCCACTACCTGTTGTTCCCAAACAGGTTAAGCCACCTGTGTTTTGATCAACGCTACAGAGAGTAACTTTGCTAGTGGCAATGTTACCTAAACTGTTACTAACGTATGCAAAATTTCCTAGAGGATTAAGCGTGATGCGATTAGGATGATCAAAATCTCCCGTATACTCAGAGCAAGAGGTAAAAACACCTGTATTTTGATTGATACTGCATACAGAAATATTATCACCAAACTCATTAACGATATAAGCAAAGGTACCTGTTGGATTCACTGTAATACCCCCAGGACCGTCAAATCCTTCCCCTGTTGGATGACAAGAAGTTAATTCACCCGTACTTTGATTAACGATACAATGAGATACGGTATCATTTCCACCATTTGTGACATAAGCTCTAGTACCTGCTGGATTGATGCCAATATCAATGGGACTTTGAAAGGAACCTCCTGTTGACCCCATACAAGTTAAGACTCCAGAGGTCTGATTGACACTACAAAGAGTAATACTCCCATTATTTTGATTCACTATATAAGCAAAGGTACCAGTTGGATTAATATGAATGGCACGAGGATTATTAAAGCCACTACCTGTTGTCCCCGGGCAAGTTAATTCGCCAGTAGTTTGATTGATATTGCAAAGAGATACAGTATTAGCTCCACTATTCGATACATAAGTATATAAAACCACGCACGTAATACTTATATCCGTCACGTCAGCCATAACATTTGAGCCAGAACCCTGACTTACGCTACATTTTAGGCCACTAGGTTGTTGTTGTACGGTAACATTGTAATCTCCGCCTGCTGCAACAGGTGTTGGAAATTGAAAAGAGGTTGCGCCAGCAGGTACCGATAAATTGTCGCCACCATTATTTAGGAGCACCAAGCCGTCCGCTGTTAATCCCGAAATGGAACCTCCAATTGTATACGTGGTTACACTACAGATAATGCTTATATTAGTCACATTAGCCATAACATTGGTACCTGTGGCATTATCGACCGTGCAGGTTAACCCAGTCGGTTGTTGCTGTATAGTTACATTGTAGCTTCCTCCTGCTGCAACAGGTGTTGGAAATTGAAAAGAGGTTGCGCCAGCAGGTACCGATAAATTGTCGCCGCCATTATTTTGCAGGATCAAGCCGTTGGCTGTTAATCCAGAAATAGAACCTCCAATTGTATACGTTGTTGCATTACAGGTAATGCTTATATTAGTCACATTAGCCATAATGTTTGTACCCGTACCATTGTCTACTGTACAGGTCAACCCAGTTGGTTGTTGCTGTAGGGTAACGTTGTAGTTTCCGCCTGCTGCAACAGGCGTTGAAAATTGAAAAGAGGTTGCGCCAGCAGGTACCAATAAATTATCACCGCCATTATTTTGGAGAACCAAGCCCTCAGTAGTTAATCCAGAAACAAAACCTCCAATTGTATACATAGTTGTATTACAGATAATGTTTATATTAGTCACATTAGCCATAATGTTTGTACCCGTACTGTTGTCAACTATACATGTCAACCCAGTTGGTTGTTGCTGTATGGTAACATTATAGTTTCCGCCTGCAGCAACAGGTGTTGAAAATTGAAAAGAGGTTGCGCCAGCAGGTACCAATAAATTATCACCGCCATTATTTTGGAGAATCAAGCCACTCGCTGTTAATCCAGAGATAGAACCTCCAATCGTATAGGTTGCGGCAACAACTTCCATGGTGACATAAGAAGTATTGGTTCGAGTACCAACAATAGGTATTGACGTAGGCGCATGGGTAGCACTACCAGGAAAAAACTTAAGTACACAACTATGTTGAGGTGGTAAAGTAACGCAATTAGATACATCTTGAGACACATCGGCCCAATCAGAAGGTAAGATGGCTCTAATATTAGCTGCTGTTACTCTTGTCGAGTTATTAAAAATAGTTACAGTAGCTGGCACATTAGAGCCAGCAGTCATTTGTATGATGCAATCACCCAGATGAGTTCTGCTAAGACAATTTTTATTAGGTATAATGGAGAGAGAAGCGTTAGCTTGCACTAGAATGACTAACCAACCTATTAAAATCATCATAAGTTGTGCGATTTTATTTTTATTCATTAAAAATATCCCTTTCCCTTTTAACAGACCCTACGTATCTTAGGGTGACTTTATCCGAAATTCTACTGCAACTAACAATCGCTTTTTCAAGAAATACCTCTGCGACATTAACCTCAACTTCGTGGCTTAGAAGTCGAGGTTAGATAAGAAATTTTTTAAACGGCAATTGGGGCTTTAATCGCAGGATGAGATTGATAATTCACAAATTCAAAATCATCAAAAACATAGTCAAACAGTGACTGAGGTTTGCGCTTCATCTTTAAAGTGGCCAAAGGTAATGGTTCTCTTGCTAATTGGGTGCGTGTTTGTTCCAAATGATTCAAATACAAATGACAGTCACCTCCTGTCCATATAAAATCACCTACTTGTAAATTGCATTGTTGTGCCACCATATGGGTGAGCAAGGAGTAAGAGGCGATATTAAAAGGCACTCCCAAAAATACATCCGCAGAACGTTGATACAACTGGCAAGAAAGAGTGTTATTGGCCACATAAAATTGAAATAAAGCATGGCAAGGCATGAGAGCCATTTGATCCAGCTCTCCTACATTCCAAGCACTGACAAGCAGGCGACGTGAATCTGGATTTGATTTAATGTGGTGTATCACTTCGCTAAGCTGATCAATCGTTCGACCGTCAGTTGTTGGCCAACTTCTCCATTGCTTACCATAAATAGGGCCTAAGTCTCCTTTGCTGTCAGCCCATTCATCCCATATAGAGACTCCGTTTTCATTTAAATAGGCAATATTCGTATTCCCACTTAAAAACCAGAGTAGTTCATGCACTATACTACGTGTATGAAGCTTCTTGGTAGTTAATAAAGGGAATCCTTGGCTTAAATCAAAACGCATTTGATAACCAAAGATCGATAAGGTTCCTGTTCCTGTTCGGTCTGATTTTCTTGTTCCGTTTTCTAAGATATGTTCTAACAAGTTCAAATAAATTTTCATCGTTTAATCCACCATAACCAAACTCCCAGTAGCAACATGGGAATAGATAAAATTTGCCCCATCGTCAACCATCCTAAGGCTATAAAGCCTAGTTGAGGATCCGGTTGTCGGAAAAATTCTGCAATGATGCGACATACTGCATAACCCATTAAAAAAACAGCAGACACTCGGCCAATAGGGCGAGGTTTGTTTGCATAAATCCATACAAGTAAAAACAAACATACTCCTTCCAACCCAAATTCATAAAGCTCTGAAGGATGGCGTGGCTGATTATCAACATGGCTGTAGACCATGCCCCAAGGCATGTCAGTTACTCGTCCCCAAAGCTCGCCATTAATAAAATTACCGATACGGCCCGCTCCTAAACCTATGGGAACTAATGGTGCAATAAAGTCACCAATTTCCCAGAATGGTTTGCCTTGTCGGTAAGCAAAAATCCAAAGTGCTACTACAACGCCAAGCAAACCGCCATGAAAAGACATTCCACCTTGCCAGATCTTAAATAATGACAAGGGATCGTGTACGAGTGTAGGGAAATCATAAAAAAGCATGTAACCTATACGACCACCAATAATTACCCCAAGAGCTGCATAAAAGATCAAATCGCTGATTTGTTCTGACGTCCAATCTAATTTATAGTGCTTTGTGCGCCAATGGGCTAATAACCAGGCGCTGACGAAGCCAATCAAATACATTAGCCCATACCAATGTACTTGTAATGGTCCTATTGAAAAAGCGACTGGATTGATATAGGGGAAAGTGAGCATATATTTTAGGTTCCTTTTTTATATGTATATTCTTACCATAATTAGTCGCTGACGAAAAATTGATTTTTACTCGCCTCGACATCCCGCGACTTGTGCGCAGGATCCATAGATCTTGATCTGTATCTGGAGTCTGAGCATAAAGCGCGTGGCGTTGGTGTGCATTTGTTGGTATAAAAATTTCTAATTAAGAAATTGCAGCGAGTATCGCTTAGATGAAGACGAATCCAGAAGCCAGATTTGGTGAGTACAACATTTCCTGGTTTCACTTGATTACACCCAACTCATAAAGACTTTCCAGCTCTGATTAGACTGCCTAATCCTACTTCTTCCAGGGATTTTTGCAAATGAAAACGTATTTGTGCGGGATGTTCAAATTCCAATACTTCTGCAAGTATTTTGCGTGCACTGGCAATAGCAAAATTACGAATGACCCACTTTACTCTTGGTAAACTGGAAGAGTTCATGCTTAAAGTATCAAATCCCATAGCAATTAACAAAATGACAGCTAATGGATCACTGGCCATCTCGCCACAAATACTTACTTCAACTCCTGCAGCATGACCCATGACCACCTTCAACTACTTTGAGTAAAACCCGCAACATTGCTGGATGCATGGCGTCATAAAGACCTGCGACGCGTGCATTATTTCTATCTACTGCTAAGAAATATTGAGTCAAGTCATTGCTGCCTACAGAGATAAAATCAACTCGTTTTGCAATTTCACGTGCTAAATAAGCAGCTGCGGGTACTTCAATCATCACCCCTAATTTAGGTTTTTCAATGACGCAACCTTCTTCCAATAATTCAGTAAAAGCTTGTTCAATAAGATAAGCAGCTTCCTCAACTTCACTTAAATTGGTGACCATGGGTAGCATGATACGCAAATTATTCAACTCTTCACTGGCACGCATCATGGCACGTACTTGTATTAGAAAAACATCAGGGTGATCTAAGGTAACTCGAATACCTCTCCATCCTAGGTAAGGATTATCTTCTTTTACTGGGAAATAGGGGAGTACTTTATCACCACCAATATCTAATGTCCGCATGGTTACAGGGCGTGGTGCAAAAGCTTTTAATGTTTGTCTGTAAATAATGGTTTGTTCGTCTTCCGAAGGGAAGTGATCGCGACTCATAAAAGGAACTTCTGAACGATATAAACCAACCCCCTCTGCTCCCACACTCATGGATAAACCAGCATCCATTGCTAAACCGGTATTGACTTGCAAAGAAACTTTATAGTTATCCGTAGTTTCTGCAGATTTATCTCGTAGGCTGATGAGACTTTGATTTAAAGCTTGTTCTTCTTGCTCAAGAAGCTTGAATTCTGCAAGCACAGATTTAGAAGGCGAAATATAAACTTGGCCGTAATATCCATCAACAACGATAGCGCGCTTAGAAATGAATTCTAATTTTAAACCACGCACTCCCATAACTGTAGGTACACCCAAAGCACGAGCTAAAATAGCCACATGTGAGTTATTAGAGCCTTTTGCTGATATCACTCCAGCCAGATAACCTTCAGGTACTTCTGCTAGTGCTGCAGCGGTGACTTCTTCACCAACGAGAATAGTCCTTTTAGGATAAACAATCTCTTCTTGTTGCGACCATTGTAATGCGGCCAAAACACGACGCCCCAAATCACGAAAATCACTGGCGCGCTCGCGTAAATAAGAGTCTTCCATATTCTCAAATTGAGCGATATGTTTTTTTATAACGGTAGCTAAAGCTGCTTGTGCTCCAATTTTATCTTTACGTATGACATGCTCTACTTCAACTCCTAAACTGTCTTTGTCAAGAATCCGCAAATAGACATCAAAAAGAGCATGTTCGTCTTCTGCAACAATCGCCTTCATACGTCTACTTAAACGATGCATATCCTCTCTGGTCGATTCAAGAGCTTCATAAAATGCTTTAATTTCTTCATCCAATGTTTCAACGGGATGAAGTGGTACTGCATCGATATCTGCCTGTGGATAAACAACTACTGCGGTACCTATCCCAATACCTGGCACGGAACCAATTCCAGTCAGAGCCGCTGAGCTTACTTCAACTTTGGTTACTCCTATGGGTTTGGGTAGCGTTAACTCTGCTAGTTCTCCTGTTGCTTCTGCATGAGCAATAATTCCGCCAAGTTGGGCAGCTAATGTAATTAAAAAGGACTCTTCAGTATCATCAAAATGACGTTGTTCTGTTTGCTGAACAATGAGAACGCCATAAAGTTTTCGATGCTGGATAATAGGTACACCTAAAAAGGCTTTGAGATGTTCTTCACCTAATAAAGGATTATGATAAAAATCGGGATGAGCTGGGGCATCTTCAATGTTAATTGGTTCTTCACGGCGTCCAACAAGCCCAACAAGTCCGCTATCTAATGAAATGCGTACACGAAACTGAGCCTGCTTGTTTAAACCTTCGGTAGCGATAAGTACGTATTCAGCATGTTTGGTATCGATAAGGTAAACGGAAGCAGCCTCTGCATTAATGGCTTTATTTATTTGTTGCACTAAAACACCAAGCGCTTCGGAGAGCTGCCTTGCTGCAGTGACTTCTTGAACTATCCGCTTAAGAACCTTGAGCATCTCTGCTTATGACTACCTCTTTTTTCGTTTGAGTCCGTAAGGTGTACGGCGATTTTTTATTTTTAATAAAGGCTCTAACTCTTTTAACGCCTGAATGTAAACTTGGCGTTTAAAAAAGATAACCTGTCCTTCGGGTTCATGAAAATCAACCCAACGCCAGCTGTCAAATTCAGGAGAGTCACTGAGGTCAAGTTTTACTTTTTGTTCACTGGCAATAAGCTTTAACAAAAACCATTTTTGTTTTTGTCCAACGACTAAGGGCTCACTGCCATGGCGTAGATATTGTTTGGGTAATCTGTATCTAAGCCAACGTTTCGTAGAGCCTATGACCTCAACATCTTCCTTATCTAATCCTACCTCTTCATGCAACTCCCTAAACATTGCTTCTAGTGATGTTTCACCAGCAGCTAACCCCCCTTGTGGAAATTGCCAAGCATCATGACCGCTTCTTCTTCCCCAAAAAACTCTGTTCTGTGAGTTGACAAGGATAATTCCTACATTCAGCCGATATCCGGCACGATCAATTACCATGATGTCATTATTTTCTATTAAACCGCTAATATAGGGATTCTTTCATAAACTACAAGACCTTGGCAATTAAATCTGTAATTATTATTTAAAAAAGGGTCTTATTATAAAAACTTTTTCACCTAATGTTCATGGTGAGCCAATTTTTTTATTGCCGCAGATGCAATATCATAATAAGAGTAAAGAATTGGAGTGAGTAATAGCTCTTTTAGTTATATAATTGGGGAAACATTCTAATTTACAATTATATGCGAAAGCGAATTTTAATTCTTAATACGGGTGGAACCATTAGTTGCATTAAAACTGAAAATGGTTACGAGCCGTCCTTGGGTTATGTGGCCTCAGCATTACAGCAGATTCCTTTGCTTCAACATAAAGACATGCCTGAATACATTATCAAGGAATACCAGCCGTTACTCGATTCATCAAATATGACCGTGCATGATTGGAATAGAATTGCTAAAGATATAGCAGATGATTATGATCATTTTGATGGGTTCGTTGTTTTTCATGGTACTGATACCATGGCTTACACCGCCTCTGCTTTATCATTTATGTTGGAGAATCTGGGAAAGCCTGTAATTCTTACTGGTTCTCAGATTCCTTTATCTGAAGTCCGTAATGATGCTATTGATAATGTCGTTACTTCTTTATGGTTATGTGCTCATCAGCCAATACCTGAGGTATGTATTTATTTTAATCAGCATTTGTTGCGTGGAAACCGAACACAAAAAATAAGCTCTCAAGGGTTTAAAGCGTTTAACTCTCCAAATTATCCTCATTTAGCATCAATAGGAATTGACATTAAAGTACATAAAAACCTTTTGCTAGAAAGACCACAAGAATCGTTTCATTTGCAAACCATTGCACCACAGTTTATTGCTAATTTTAGGTTATTTCCGGGTTTTGCTACGGATGTTTTAGCATACATATTAAATCAGCCTTTATGTGGTTTAATCTTAGAGACCTATGGGGCTGGGAATGCGCAAAATAATGATCCGCGTTTTTTAAAGCAACTTACCGATGCTTGCGCACGTGGAGTAATCATTATTAATTGTACTCAATGTCAACAAGGAGGAGTGGAGATGAGTCAATATGCTACGGGACATTCTTTAAAAAAAGCAGGATTGATTAGTGGCCATGATATGACTCCAGAGGCAGCTCATTGCAAGTTATTGTATTTATTAAGTAAGCGACTAGACATTTCAAAAATAAAGCAATTGATGGAAACAGAACTATGCGGTGAATTAACTTCATAGCCTGGATTTTACCCAGGCTATGTTTCTTGCTGTAATTAAAGCGAGAGTGATTCAGACACAACGGGCTTCTTAAGCGAAGCGATTTCTTCGAGTACATGTTTCATGCATACTTCTAATCGACCTCTACTCGGTTTTAGCGTGGGTGCTTTCACATTAGCTGTTGCAAAAAAAGAGAGGCTTACCGGAACGCTCGTAATGGGTTGGGCTTTACTACAAATTTCAGCATTTTCTCGTTGAATGGCATCTACTTCTCGAAGCACCAATTCTTGGCGCATTCCATCAAATTCATCGCCCTCTTTCACTCCTTTTAATAGTTCTTCACATTTTTTCAGATGTGCAAGCAAACAAGCTTCTTTGTGTTCTCTAACACTGACAGTAGAAGTTGCTCCAACAAGTGAAGAGACCGCCTTAACAATGTAACCTTCATCGGCAGGGTAAAAAATATTTTCACCAAAATAATATACGGCATGGGCACAAAGAATATTAAAGGGGTGTTTTAAGTTTTGTATATCATTAAGCGGAAAGGATACAGTTGCCTCATTAATCTTTCCCTCATTGAGCTTAAAGGATAAAGTTGAAATGGTATTATAAAATCGTTCCAAATTAGAATTCATTTCAGTTAAAGTTGTATTCAAATTTCCACGTGGATATTGATATTCTTTGCGTTTTCCTTCAACCTCTGCATCAATGTCTGTGATTGCTTTTTTTAAGGCAAGCAAACTTTGTAAATCAGTTTCTTTGGGGACAAAGTCATCAATTTGTCTTCTTAGTTTAAGAGTTAACTCTTTTTGCGCCTCAGAAAGCTCGGCATTTCTAAAACCGCCAAACCAACTTTGGTTTTTGGCACTAGAGTCTTCCATCGACTTGTCTAGGCATTGAAGCATTAATCTTTTAGCTGCTCTAATAAAAACGGTCATCGCTCTACTCCTTGAACTGCAATTTAGTTATCATACCTGTATTACCTATTTTTATTTTAGGTAGATTGTTTCATTGCATACCTGTTATTGTTTTTAACCTAGGAAATCATAATTTCATGAACTTACAAATTATTATTTTAGCTGCGGGCCAGGGTAAACGAATGTATTCCAATATCCCTAAAGTACTCCACCAGCTTGCTGGGAAGCCTATGCTGGTTCGGGTAGTGGAAACCGCACAGCAACTAAATCCTGATGTAATCCATGTCATATACGGTCATGGTGGTGAACAACTTAAGAACTCACTCCCTGACTTACCTGTGCATTGGGTATACCAAGCAGAACAATTAGGGACAGGGCATGCAGTTATGCAAGCCTTACCTTTTATTCCACCACAAACACAAGTTCTTGTTTTATCTGCTGATGTGCCGCTTATCCAAGAAAGTACCTTAAGAGCTTTAATTGAATGCAGCAATCCAGCAAATTCTTATCAATCCATTTTGACACTCTTGGTTGCTCATCTTGAAGAGCCCAGTGGTTTTGGGCGTATTATTAGAGACAATCAAGGTGAAGTTTCCATCATTGTAGAAGAAAAAGATGCAAATGAGCAAGAAAAGAATATAAAAGAAATTTATTCAGGGATTTGCTGTACAATTTCAGATGATTTAGAAAAATGGCTGCCCAAATTGAGCAATAATAATGCTCAAGGCGAATACTATTTGACAGAAATTATTGCCTTAGCTGTTGCCAGTCAAACACCTATTAGAACACTAAGTGCAAAAGATAATACAGAAATTCAAGGAGTCAATAACAGACTTCAATTACACGAATTAGAACGTATCTGGCAAACAAGAAAAGCGAAGGAGTTATTGCAACAAGGAGTAACAATTGTTGATGCAAATCGTTTTGACTTACGAGGAGAATTAATTTGTGGTAAAGATGTAACTATAGATGTCAATTGTGTATTTAGCGGCAAAGTAGTACTTGGTGATGGTTGTACTGTAGGATCTAATTGTGTTTTGACTGATGTAACTTTAGGAGCAGGATGTGAAGTTTACGCCAATAGTGTATTGGAAGGTTGTGATGTAGCAAATAATTGCATGATTGGTCCTTTTGCTCGTTTAAGAGCGGGAACACTATTGGCTGCCAATTGTAAGATAGGTAATTTTGTAGAAACAAAAAAAGCGATATTTGGTGAAGGATCAAAAGCCAGCCATTTAAGCTATTTGGGTGACGTTGAGTTAGGAAAGGAAGTTAATGTTGGTGCTGGCACTATTACGTGCAATTATGATGGTGTTAATAAGCACAAAACGATCATTGAGGATGGTGCCTTTATTGGCTCAGATACTCAATTAGTTGCTCCTGTAATAGTAGGTGCTCATGCAACTATTGGTGCTGGTAGTACCCTACGTAAAAATGCTCCTCCTGGGGAATTAACTTTAACGGAGTCAAAACAAAAAACCGTTTATGGTTGGAAACGACCTGTCAAAAAGGAGTAGGGTAAATACCTCTGAACAGAGGTTTTTTAATCATATTGTAAGGTAGGTACAGTTTTATTTTTCTCCATATGAGTACAAAACCATAAAATGAAGGGTAGAGAAATCAGCGTCATTAATAATTTATAGTGCCATACATTAGCCACTAAATTAATGATCTGATCATAAGGATAAATTCCACCAAATAATAAACTGTAATCAATGAAACACAATAAGGAATTTGCACAAATATTAGCAATTAAAATGCGAAGTGGGCGTTGTAAGGCCCACTTAGGTTGTTTTAAATGATGCAATAGCATCGCGTTACTTATAAAAGCGAGAAACAAGGTCAACGATGCAGTAGGCAGTCTTTTGAGCATGATGTAACTGTAAAAGGGATTCAAATGAAGGAATGTAGGGGATGGTAAGGCTACAATAATCATCAATAAGACATCAAATATAAATTGAGTGACGATAAGTACCAGACACAATTTTAAATTTACTCTATAGCCCCATAGCTCACCTAAAATGGTACTAATCACTAGGGTTATGGGAAAAAATAAAGAGCTTGCTGATATGATATTGTGTTTGCTGAACAGCGTAATTATTCTGTATTCGCAAGCTAAACAAATCAGCATGACAATGATTGCAAAACAAATAAGGTAATCGTATAAGGGCAATTTCTCGCTGCCTCGCTCGGGAATAAACGAGGTATTGTGATGTTTGAGTAAAAAAGTCAAATAAAAGACACCGATAATCAGCAATATGAGCGAGGCAATCATGAAGGAGTCAATAGAAATTTGTTTGAAACTAGGTAGATGGGTGCCAGAAAATAAAAGAAAAAAGTCCAAACCAAAAAAGCCTAAACCACCTAACATTGCTAACAGCATGCATTGCTTTGATGTAGGAAGTGTCTTACTGGATTTGGGATAAAACAGTAGATGCGGCAAATAAAAACTAAGTGCAAAAGCGGTAGTAGTCGCAAAGAATTTTTTTGGAATATCTTCAAAAATAATTTGGTACACTGGATTATTATGCATATATTCAGCAGCGGGTAAGTTTACGAGAACAAACACTCCAATACAAAATACATATACAGTCATTAACGAAATGTTTAAAAAATGCCTTTGTTCTTTAATAGTAAAGTTTCTTAAGGCCAATAAATATAATCCTGCAACTAATGGACAGATTAAACTATTTACGGAAAACATCAGTCCTTGTAGGAGAATAATTTTAAATGAGACATTAATTAATAAGATAAGAGAGGTGATGCCACTTACAGTCAAAAACAAAAAACCAGGGGAGTTCTGTACAGGCAACGATTGATTCATTTGTATAGGATTTCCATAAACTGTCCTGGCTTTTCTACGATAATGCTTTGCAATGAGCTAGTTCGTGCGCAAATATAACACTATAGTGTTTAATATGGCAAGCAATAAACGGCAGTTTAAGATAAGGTTTGTTGATTTTAGAAATGTTTGTTCAACAAATAATTACTTAATTTAACGTGAGTTCGATATAAAAAATAAAGTGATTTTTTATATCGAACTGATTTTATTTGAACTTATACAAAAGCATTTATTTTTAATAACCCACCGGAAAACTCCAATAATCTAGAGGCCCACCGATGGAGGGCCAATTCTCTAGAAATGATTAATTGTATTGTAATGACGGCACTTCATCTATTTTAGGTCCGTTATTTAGGTTTTTTCGTTGTTTGGTAGAAAATAAGCTATTAGTAGATATTAATGATAAAGGTTTTTGGGGAATCAACTGTTTTGCATCAGTCATTATTGGGGTGCGAGTTGTTTTTAGCTCCTCTACTGAAGGTAATGTTGTTGGTTTTTGTGAATTCGGTGGAAGTTCGATTACCTTATCTGTTTCATGTAGTCCAGCGTTTGAATTTACTTTGGCTAAGATAATTTCACGAGATACATCATTGCGTTCAAGCCAACGTTTAAACGCGGTAACAAAATTCCAAAAGTCCTCTTTTTTACTCAAAGATAAAAGAAATTCAGATAATTTTATGGGTAAACCAAAGCGATACCAAAGTAATTTAGGTAATGTATATTTAACCGTAGATGAGATTGGTTTAGCCCCTGTAGTCAAGGTTTGAATAGGTTTGGTGGACTCTATAATGTCTATAATATACAGTAAATCACTTCGTATTTCTGGCCAAAATTGTTTGATCACGGGATCATTGACGGCATTTTTAGGATTATGGAACATCTTGGGTAAAACAACCCTTGTGGCTTGCTTAAAAAATCCAGGTTGAGAGGGCTGTACTTTTTCTAAATCACTTTCCAGTACTTTAGTGAAAAATTTAAATAAAGTTGAAAGCGGTATAAAGGGTTTTGCACCTTCGGGAGGTTTAAAATCGATGGGTACTCTTTTCATTAAACCTGCAAAGACTACGTCAATAATAAATCGTTTCGTCCGGTCATACAAAAATAAGGGATCAATGGGAATGGCAACATCTTTTTGTGGTTTCACTAAGGGTAACGCCATATGAGACGCAACATTAATATGTAATAAAAGCAACAAATGTTGTAATGTTCTGTTATAGAGATAGGGCGGTATGCCCACAGTAGATTCCAGTGCATAGTTCATAAGCGCTGAGGTTCCAGTGTACGCTAATCCTAAAGACAGTATTGATTCTGGTTTCATGCCCTTATGTCGTTCACAACGTTCGGGTGTAGCCATATAGGTAATGTATTCACCATAGAAATAGATACCTAGTATCCATGCGATTTGCTTACCACCATACGGAAATTGACTAATTCCCCAAAGCACAAGATCATTTAAAGCTAATCCTATTGTTCCTCGCAGCGAACCTTTGAACTTGCGTTTAAAATTACAATCTTCTTCGATACAAAGTGTAGGAGGTGCTGGAAGAAGTGCTTTATGTTCGTTAAAAGCAGAAGGTGCTATTGAGTCGAGGACTAGAGTATGTGCGACTAATTTAGTTGCTTGTCTATAGTTATAGAGTTGAACGCCATAATTGACTAAAGATAAAGTAGATAAAAAAAGAGCATATGGTGCCAATAGCGAACCTTGCTCTTCGTTATAACCCTCACGAAAATAACTCTGAATCCCGTTATTGACATAATTGACTGCTACTACGGGGAGTACGTCGTGGAATACGACATTTCCCATTCCTTTAATAACCTTTTGCACGGATTCCATTGGGGGCGTCATTTCTTCTACGCGAGTTTTAAATGGAGCGATCAGAGCGGGAATTGCTTCCCGTAAAGCTAAGATCTGTTCGGTTACATAAAACGCTGTGTCTGCAGCATAGCTTACTACTTGCGTGATAGGCGCTTTACTCAAAGCCCAAGTTGCCCCATCACCAAATGATTTAGCTCCATTAACTATAGATGTCCACCAGCTCATACTCTTGCTCTCCCTGCAACTACGAAACCTCATTGTATGAGGAAAAAAAAAGAAATGCTAGTCTTTTCCTCATGAAGTACAGGAACATTACACTATGCTAGGCTTAGTGAACAATTATGATAAATTTTTATCTGGATATTCACAAAGATCTTGAATAACACACGTTTTACAATGAGGCTTTCGTGCAGTACATACATAACGCCCATGTAATACAAGCCAGTGATGTGCATTTTTTAAAAATTCAGGTGCTGTATTTTTTATTAAGTTTTTTTCCACTGCTAAAGGAGTTTTACCTTTAGCAATTCCCGTTCGATTAGCTACTCGAAATATATGAGTATCCACCGCTACAGTAGGTTGCCCAAAAGCAGTATTGAGTACAACATTAGCTGTTTTGCGACCTACGCCAGGTAATGCTTCTAATGCCTCGCGTTGATCAGGAACTTTTCCATGATGATTCTTGATCAACAATTCACATGTTTTCATAATGTTCTGTGCTTTGCTATTATATAGGCCAATAGATTTAATATATTCTTTAAGTTTTTCTAATCCCAAATCAAGGATGCCCTGAGGTGTATTGGCTACCTGGAACAATTTAACGGTTGCCTTATTTACTCCTACATCAGTTGCTTGCGCTGAAAGAATAACAGCAATTAATAACTCAAAAGGTGAATCATAAACTAACTCTGTAACTGGGTGTGGATTTTGCGTTTGGAAACGCAAAAAAATTTCACGACGTTGTTGTTTATTCATGAGTTTTTTTCGCTTTCACACGTGCTAAAGCTTGTTGAATATAATTTTGCTTGGCTTGTGTTTCTTGTGTTTTATCCTTTTTTATCGCTAATTGACGTTTTTCCCTATAAGCTTGTTGTTTTTCATGGTCTTCGCGTAACAAACGAGTTTGTTTGGCATGAAAACGGTTACGTGCTAAATCCTTATCATATTCTGCAGCGGGTAACGTCACCATCTCAATACAATCTACAGGACAAGGGGCAACACATAAACCACAGCCCGTACATTCATGGGTAATCACCGCATGCATTAATTTACCACTGCCCACTATTGCGTCTACAGGACATGCTTTGATGCATTTGGTACAGCCTATGCATTCCGCTTCACGAATGACTGCAATGGATGGGGGACGTGTATTTGTTTTTACCTCATCCAGATAAGGGGTAGGATCGATCTTCAATAAAGAGCCTAAGGCTGTAACTGTGGCAACCCCGCCTGGCGGACATTTATTAATCGTGGTTGTACCCTGAGCTAAAGCTTCAGCATAGGGTAAGCAACCCAAATAACCGCATTCGCCACATTGAGTTTGTGGCAAAAGTGCATCTATTTCTTTAACGGAAGCCATTACACACCTGTTTTTGATTGTTCCAGCATTGCTTGAATTTTTTCTTTTTCAACGCGAGTCATTAACGGTTGGAACGCATTGATTCGATGACTCAATAAAGGAGCATCGATTACTTCCCAAGTTAAGGGATTGCAATTTAAAAAGTCTTCTGCCGCTTTACTCATTAAAGGTAATACGGGTTTTAAGTACGTGATTAAAATGCGGAATAAATTAATACCCATCGTACAAATGTCTTGTACTTCGGATAAACGCCCTTCTTCTTTTGCTAATACCCAAGGTTTGTGGGTATCAATGTATTGATTGACTTTATCGGCACATTCCATGATGTGGCGAATAGCACGTGCGTAATCACGAGAAATAAATGACTCAACAATGTCGCCACGCACGTCGATGAGTTCTTTATATAATTGGGGTTCACTTAAGGAGCTGCTTAAGATATTGTCAAATCGCTTATTGATAAATCCTGCGCACCGACTCGCTATATTAACTACTTTACCCACGAGATCAGCATTAATTCTACTGATAAAATCATCAAAATTTAAGTCCAGATCATCTACACGACCATTAAGTTTGGCAGCAAAATAATAGCGCAAATATTCAGGGTGTAAATATTCAAGATAAGTACGTGCTTCAAGAAAAGTGCCACGTGATTTTGACATTTTCTGTCCATCAACAGTTAAGAAACCGTGTGTATAAACGGCAGTAGGCGTGCGATGGCCGCTTGCGGCAAGCATGGCAGGCCAAAATAAAGCATGAAAATAAACGATGTCTTTACCCACAAAATGGTACAGTTCCGTGGTAGAGTCTTTATCCCAAAATTCAGCGAATGAAATTCCATGCTCATCACAGAATTTTTTAAAGCTTGCCATATAGCCTATAGGCGCATCTAACCATACGTAAAAGTACTTATCAGTAGTTCCTGGAATAGGAAATCCGAAATAAGGCGCATCACGAGAAATATCCCATTGTTTTAAGCCTGCTGCAAACCATTCATCTAATTTATTGGCAACCTCTGTTTGCAAATGGCCGCTTCGCGTCCACTCCTTTAAAAGTTTTTCATAACGTGGTAAATCAAAGAAATAATGCTCTGAATCTTTTTCAATAGGTTTGGCACCAGAAATTGCAGAGACAGCATCAATGAGATCGGTTGGTGAGTAGGTAGCACCACAGGCTTCACAGTTATCTCCATATTGATCCTTAGCGCCGCATTTAGGACAAGTTCCTTTGACGTAACGATCCGGTAAAAACATTTCTTTCACTGGATCATAAGCCTGATGTATGATTCGTTTAATGATTGATCCATTTGCTTGCAGCTTTTCATAAATCGCTTCGGCTAAAGACTGATTTTCTGGCGAATGCGTGGTGTGATAACAGTCATAGTCTATGGCAAAGGCTTTGAAATCGCGTTCATGACTCAATTTTATTTCAGCGGTTAAGGCTTCTGGACTAATCCCCATTTGCTCTGCTTTCAACATAATTGGAGTGCCATGCGCATCATCCCCACAAATGCTAATGCACTCAATTTCAGACATTTTATGAGTACGAACCCAAATATCAGTTTGAATGTGTTCCACCAAATGTCCCAGATGTAAGTGTCCATTTGCATAAGGTAAAGCACTGGTAACCAGCATTTTGCGTTGTTTCATCAATTAAAGTACCCACTTGTATGAAAGATGGCTGATTATAACGCAAAAGAGAGGTAAATGCTGTAGTAAGGATATAGAATTGTAAACAGACTCTAGAGGAAGGGAAAAATAAAAAACGCGACTTAAGCCGCGTTTTTTATAATGTATTTTTTTCTTACATTATTTGCAAGATAGACGAAGTTCTTCTTCTTGATCTTTTTTCTCAACAACAGGTTTTGAAGTTGAGAACACTTGTGTAAATTGAGGCTCAACATGGCTCTCTTCAGTAACACCCTGTGTATTTTTAGGAGCCTGTGAACTTAATAAAATGAGGCTAGGGTTAGTGTTAGGGATTTCATCATGGCTATGGCTATGGCTCTGTGAACTTTCGTCACTTAAAGAGTCCTCATTACTAGCAACCAATTTTTCTGTTTTAGCAGGACGCTTAAAGTAACTGGTAATTGCAGAAATGCCGTTTACTACAGCTGCAGTTAAGTAAGTACCAACAGAGGTAGCAGCAGCAGCTAATCCAGCAGCAAAACCGATTTGCAGAGCAGTGTTAGCACCAACGATACCAGCAATAGAAAAACCATAAATCGAAAAAGTAGCAACAGCTGTTAAAGCAGCAGGCCACAAGAATAATGTAAGACCAACACCACCAGCAGCAGCTAAAGAAAGCCATGCAGCAACGGAGATTGCTTTTTTATGTGCAGCAATGAAATTAGCAGTAGATTGAGCAACATATTTAACGCCATCAAGAGCAAGACCTAAAAGGCCACGATTTGTCTTGGTCTCTCCATCTTTATCTTTTTGGGTAGAACCTAATACCAAGTTAACCATACCGCTAAAAACATTAGCTGGTAAATAACCAACCGTAGTCATAAACTCTTTAAATTTCATGTTTTACTCCAAGGTTATAAATCAGGACGGATGATAGCAATGAATTTGCTACATGTGAATCAAAAATGCTCAGTTTGTTGTAACAAAAGTGTAAAATAATTTGACTATAACCCACTAATTGTTTAAACACTTTTCAAGTTAAGTATTATTTATCCTAAAAGAACCGTTTTTGATAAAATTTACGTTCGAGTAGTTTGTATTGATGTATATTTGGGATAGGTGTTCCTTATTGATTGCTGGGCTGGTTAAGCCCTGCTGTTTCTATTCAGAATGACGGTATAAAGTAGGATCATCAATTCCTGCTCCAATAAATCCGCGGTGTCTAAAAGTACAACTATCACATTGACCGCATGCTTCACCTGTATCATTTGCCTGATAGCAGGAAACAGTTAAGCTATAATCTACACCTAAGCTTATTCCTAGTTGGATAGTTTGCACTTTGCTTAACTGTTGTAGCGGTGCATGAATGGTGAACAGATCGCCAGATACTCCTGCTTGGGTTGCTAAGTTCGCCAGGGTTTGAAAGGCACTAATAAATTCAGGGCGGCAATCTGGGTAATGAGAATAATCCACAGAACTTGCCCCGATAAAAATATCTCTAGCGCTTATAGATTCCGCAAAACCCAATGCCATGGCTAGAAATATAGTATTTCGTGCAGGAACATAAGTCACTGGAATCTCTGTGCCTTCCTTAAAGGCAGGAACATTCAAGTTGGGGTCAGTTAATGCAGAGTTCCGGAATAATTTGGTATCCAATGGTACGATCTGATGCTCTGCTACTTTGTAATGTGCCGCGATTCGTTGTGCCGCCAATAATTCTGCTGAGTGTCTTTGTCCATAAGAAAAACTGATTGCATAACAGGAAAAACCTTTTGCTGCAGCTAAAGCGAGGCAGGTTGTTGAATCGAGTCCACCAGAGAGTAAAATGACCGCTTTTTTCATTGAGAGCCTCCATAAATTGATTTACTTTTTAACTTAAATGGATTTGTTAGCCATTTTTGCTGTAAAGGTAACCGCTTTTTTTAGGTTAAAAATGCTGTTAGAATGCGCCAATTATGCCATAACATGGAACTTTATGACGACTACTCTTTATCCCGTTATTCTTGCAGGAGGTTCTGGGACTCGTTTATGGCCTTTGTCACGAAAAAATTATCCCAAACAGTTTCTTGCCCTAAACGGTGACTTATCTCTTCTGCAACAAACGGTGAAGAGAGCTCAAAGTCTTGTGAGTTCGCATACCTTCATTGTAAGTAATGATGCACATTATTTTCTTTGTCAGGAACAATTAAACCATTTTGCTCAATCCATAACGTATCTGTTGGAGCCGTGTGCACGCAATACAGCACCGGCAATTGCAAGCGCCGCTCATTATATATCACAAATTGCTGGTCCTGATGCTGTGATGTTGGTGTTACCTTCAGATCATTGGATTGCTGATGATTTGGCATGGCAAGAAGCGATGATTACCGGAGCGCAATTTGCTGCCGAGCAGCATGCTTTAGTGACTTTTGGTATTCAACCGGATAGTCCTAAAACTGGGTATGGCTATATAGAGGCTGGGGCATCACTTGCTGATAAAGTACATCAAGTTTTAAGCTTTAGAGAAAAACCTTCAACGGAGACAGCAAAAGAGTTTATCGCGAGTACTCATTATTTTTGGAATAGTGGTATTTTTGTTTGTCGCGCAGGTGTCTACCTGAATGAGTTAGCTGAACATCAACCAGACATTCATTATTTTAGCCGACAAGCAGTTTTAAATGCTCAGCATCATAATGACTTTTTACGTCTTGATTTAGAAGAGTTTTCACGATGTGAAGCAGAATCAATCGATTATGCAATTATGGAAAAGACCGATAAAGCAGTCGTTATTCCTGTTGCGATGCAATGGAGTGATTTAGGGTGCTGGTCTGCAGTTGCAGATGCCAATATACCCGATCACGATGGTAATACAGTGACTGGAAAAGTGGTTGCTCAAAAAAGTAAAAATTGTTTTATTCATAGTACAGATATCTTAGTGACAGCTGTAGGAGTAGAAGATAAAATCATTGTTGCCACCCAGGATGCAGTTTTGGTTGCCGATAAGCAGTATTCACAACAAGTTAAAGATTTAGTTAATTCTTTAAGCAAAGATCACCACCAATTAATCCAAGATCACCAACGAGTATCGCGACCTTGGGGCTATTATGAAATTTTAGCTGAAGGAGCTTCTTTTAAAGTAAAACGGCTCATGGTGAAACCCGGTGCGCGTCTGTCATTGCAAATGCACCAACATCGAGCAGAACATTGGGTTGTAGTTTCTGGGAAAGCCGAAGTCATTAATGACACCCAAACTATTTATTTATCAGTAAATCAATCTACTTACATTGCGCAAAATACCCTTCATCGTCTAAGCAATCCAAGCAATGAACCACTTTATGTCATTGAAGTACAAAGTGGCGCATATTTAGGAGAGGACGACATTAAGCGGTTTGATGATATTTACGCACGCGACCTATTGTAATCCCTTTTTATTTTCAGATTTACGTACCCATTCAAAATCTCTCGCTTTGCTCGGGATGACATCAACGTAGGAGGGGATGGGGTAAGTTTGTTATTCGATTTATTAGATTATGCAAATTTTAGTTTCAATACTGTAAATCAATCAATGTTCACCTTGTTTTTAAAATTAGTGCTATGTTATAAAAAAGAACACATTAGTTTTTACTGTGATTAAATGAATGAGTCGCCAAAGACTCATAAGCACAGAGGTAACATTATGGCAACCAGCAGCGGAATTTTTTACTCCTTTCTTAACGATAAATTAAATAAAAACAAGAAAGTTGCTGATTGGCACTTTAAAGATTTTCTTAATCTTCGCAAAGAACTTCTTGAGTATAGTAGAGCAGAGTGTGGTCTCATTGAGGTTGATTTTGATCCCAGCAACAAATTTACTGAGGTTATCCCATTACTCTACAAGAAAAACATGGTGATTGCCTACCAAGATAAACTTTATTACGCGGATATAAATAATCGAAAAGTTATTGCGCTTGAAAAAACCAAAAGCAATAGAGATGACTATGAGCAATTAAAAAGAAAATGCACTCCATCTTATAAAAGAGCAAAAGGTCATACACTAGACTTAGTGAGATTGATTACTGGTCGTTCTTTTAATGCACATCGTAGTGATGATTTTCTCCCTTCCTTAAATTTTTATTTGGGGATCTTAGGCGATACAGATAAAGTAATGTTTGCCTACATGAGTGAAGAGCAAAAAGAACAATTGCGATTTGATCTAAAAATGACACTGTTGCTTTTACTCGCTCAACAACAACATGAAATAGACTATCAAAAAACTGAAAATCGAAAAGCATATACCCAGCACATGAAACGATGTGTCGAGTTTCTTCTCGTGCTTGATCCTGAATATCAAAATTTCATTATAAAATCTCCAGAGCAAACCGAGCTTAATCAGGATAAGCCGCTAAAATATTTAGGGTGGGCTGTTGGTCACGAGCTTGGCCAACAAATAGTAGATTGGACTGATACTAAAACCGAAAAAGGTGCGACCAAAACAATTAAAGAATACATGGGTTCTTTAAACGAAAAGAGATTGAATTGGGTGTGGGAGTCTACCTTTTTAAAAACGGTAATTGATTTAGTTCCTAAAGATCATCCTAACGCGGGCCAAGCTGCAAAGGCAATCAGATACCCGGATTTTTATACAGGTACTTTGAGTTGGGTTTTATATTACGCACGTTTTGCACTAAATCTCTCTTTATTATTAAAACATACAATTAAAGGTTCTTGGATGAGTGAAGAAGAGGCTAAAATGCCTTGGTATGAGCGCTTTCAAACGCAATGGGACCAAAGAAAATTTAGTTTATTGAATGATTCGCTTTGGGGAACAGCCAATTTGGTTTGCTTTTTTTGGTTAACTGGAAAAAGTATTTTAGGGACTTGGGGTGATGCACTCACCGTTGCTTTATTAATTTTTGACATCAGTATTGCTATTTGGGATTTTGAGGAACAGAAAACAAAATACAATAAAGCCATGCTGCAATATTCTGAAGATATTGCCAGAATAGAAAAGCGACTTAAGGTTCTTAAAGGTACTCAACAAAAAGAAGGTGAAAAAGAGCGAGCAGCTGAAGAACGACAATTAAAAATGCAGCTGCATGCATTACAAAGGGAACAAAAAAAATGTGCCAGAGAATGGCAAATGAACAAGCTTTCATTAATGAGCAATATTGCCTATGCTGTGGGTTTGATGCTGGCCTTTGTCATTTTAACGATGCCATTTTTGCCTGTTGCAGCACCTGTTGCCGCTACATTAGGTCTTGTTGGCGCGGTTTTATGTCTTGCCTTCACTGTAATTAACAATGCGATAAAAGGTGGTATTGAACTGTACACAACTCACCAAACAAGAAAAGAGATTAAAGAGGAATACGAGCTTAAGGTGAGTATCTTAAAAAGAGATGGCCATAAACTCACTGAGAAGGAAAGAAAACTTCTTTTCTTGGAGATTAAGAAGCTCAAAGCAGAAACAGAATATCAAAAACAAATGATGATTTATCAGTCAGCGAATTTAATACGTGGTATTGTACTGGATATCCTTATCCCAGTGGTCGTTTTTTTCAGTTTAGTATGCATGCCTTTAGGATTTGGTATACTTACTATTGGCGCAGCGCTGGGATTTGCTTTAGGTTCTCGTTATCTGGTTGATTCTTTATTTAAGCCAGAAGAAAAAAAGGCATTAGAGTTCGATCAAGAAGAATATACGAAATTTTATGATTCGCTTCATGAGGTTGAAACGAAAAAGCCTCAGGGTTTCTTTAAGAAAACATCTGCAGAACAAATGAAAAAACCATTACTTGGCGAAAACGAGGTTGATCCTTCGATAGATCCGCAAGAGGGGCCACTTTATTCAGGATAAAGATCTAGCATTCATTATCTGCTTCTGTATAATGTTTCGAAAGAAGCCAATTGAAGTGTCTTCATGATGAAGTTTGCATTGTTATTGCTGGTTTTTTCAATCAATGTGCATGCTATGGAACAGCTAGGTGATTCCTGTGATATGCATGCAGGTTTGTCCGATTCTTATGTTTTAGCATTAAGTTCACAACCGGGTTTCTGCCAAACTTATGGACATGAAGCAGGTAAGCCAGAATGCGCGCATTTACCCAAAGACTCCTATCAAGCAAAACATCTTACGCTACATGGATTATGGCCTAATCAAAAAGCATGTGGTCAAAATTATGGATATTGCGGTGTGGAACAAAAGACAAGTCATTGTGCCTACCCTCCATTAGATTTATCCCCTCAGATTGCTGAGCTTTTAAAAAGAATAATGCCCAGTTACTATTACGGGAGTTGTTTGGAACGACATGAATGGAATAAACATGGCAGTTGTCAAATTTTATCTGCTGATCAGTATTTTGCTCTGGCTATCCGCTTAGCAGAAACAGCCGATAATTCTTTATTTGGTCAATATCTAACGCAACATCAAGGCCAAAAAGTTCAATTAACTGATTTGCGAGAAATGATTACTCAGTCTTTTGGCCCAACGAATTCAAATAAAATATATTTAGGCTGCAAAAAAGGTATCTTAGTAGATATTTACATTCAATTGCCCGCGCTTATTCCAGATGGAGATTCTTTAGAGTCTTTAATTAATGAGGCTCCTGATTCGCAAATTAATGATACTTGTCCTAACAATGTGACTCTTTCAAATTTTAATACAGAGGCTTTTTTAGGATGATGTAACGTTGAGTTAAGAACATGCTTAAAAAACTTAATCTTGAACATTGGTAAAACTTCCTCTAATGTAGAGGAATTGTCATCTAGGGATAAAATCTTATGCTAAAGCGGTGCTACTTATTGACTCTTATTGTTTTTTTATTAACTGCTTGTGCACATCATCATGCGCCCAAAGTCTCTTCGTTACCGCCGCAAGGTATTAAAACAAAACAAGTCAGAGCAGTCAGTGCTTTTAATCATGTTGATGTTCAAGGACAAATGAATGTAACAGTACATACGGGTTATAAAAAACCGCAAATTATTTTAAGAGGTGATACTCGTGATTTGGCTGCGCTAAAAACAGTAGTTTCACAAAATACTCTTTATTTAGCTCTAGGAAAAGGTTATCCCATGTATGGGCCTGTTTCTGTTGATATTAGAGGTCAATTCCTTAATCGTTTAGCTGCTAAAGATACGAACCTTATTGTAGGTAATCAATTACATACAAGCGTATTAGATGTTTATTTGGTAAATACTGGGACTGTAAGGCTCAATGGCTCTATTGGATTACGTGTACTGGATATTAAAGGCAATGGCCTAATTCAAATTGGTGGTATATCGAGCCAAAACTTACAGGTTCATTTGCAGGGCAGTCCTAAAGTACAACTTTCTGGGATTGCTAATTTAGCGAATTTAACCATGCAAGGAAATGCTTGGCTTAGTTTGTATTGGGTTAAAACAGATACATTAACCATACGTGCAAGGCAAGCGGCAACGATTCAATTGGCGGGTGCAGTACAAAGACTGGATGTTGAGCTTTGGAATAATGCACGATTTAAAGGTCGTTATTTACGTGCCCAACGTAGTTTTGTGAAGACACATGGACGTTCTGTCGCAGAAATTTCTGTAGCGAAACATCAAAGCAATTTAGCTACCGATGCCAGTGATATTTACTATTATAATCTACCGACAACCCGAGCTGATTTTATGGCTTTTGATGGCTCGGTGTTGGATATGCGCGAATGGAACCAATTCGATTTGAAAGATTTTAATCGTTACAACAAGCAATTTCCATAATTAACGTTCGTTTAGCTAAACGAACGTTATCTCGCAAAATGCGTAGTATTTATACGGGATCCAGTTTGGCTCAATCGCGCAAGCGGAAGGTCAGAAAATAACTTGATCTGATTGTAAATTATACGTATTGATTAACACATCGAACAATTTGATCCAAATCATTATCTAAAGGCAATACATGGGCTGAGTTTTTAAGCCAATGTATGGTGGTGTTTGGCAGATGAGCAAACATTTTTTCTACTTCTTTGGATGCAACAACAATATCATGGGTTCCTAAAAAAAGGTCCGTGGGACAGTTTGGAGGGGCCCATTGGTGCTCTTCTATTAAATTAAATAGTTCAATCAATGTGGTAATAGGAATTCTTCGATAGGCTATTTCTGTATTTTTAGTACTGACAATATTACCCATCATTCCACGTAATTCACAAAAACCAAGACTTTGGAGTACGCTAAGTAGTTTTTTATTTCGATTAATATTCATCTGTAATTTTAAGGCGGGAGCTAAAAGAAACAAATGGTTGAATTGAAAGTTCCTATTCAGCTTGCATGCCAGTAATGCTCCAAGGGACACTCCCAATATATCTACTTTTTGATACTCTTTAAACAATGCTTCACATTCTTGCCTAGCATGCATTACCCAATCGTCTTTTTTAGCTCGAGCGAAAGCAGCAATACTATCTGCATGTCCTGGTAAAACAGGACAAACAATCGCATCATAATTTTTTAATTGCGGAATCAGGTAGCGATAAACAGCTGGCGATGAAGTAAAACCATGAAAAAGCAGTAAGGCACGATCTTTTTTAGTGCTTCGTTGATTAATAGGTTGAAGACGTGAAAAGTCCTCTTTTTTCAACGTATGGAGTTGTTTTCCACGGGACATAAAGCGAAAATCATTATAAATCATAAGTAATCCATTTTGCTGTATCTATTTTGAAAATTTAGTGTAAATTAGTTGCAGAGGAAATTCATCAAAAATAATCCTTGTTATGATTATAGTACTCAATTAATAAAGTGTATGCTATCACTGTTTCTAGAGCATTGTATTTAATGATGTGCTATCTTTAAAGATAATAGGGGTAGATTACTGAGGTTCAATATATGAAAGAAAACGAAGATCAATCAATAAGTAAAACACCTACAACAGATCCAAAGAAACCTGACATTGTCAATGTGCCAACGGATGACACTAAGAAAGATAAGAAGAATCAGGCGCAAGATGAGAATCAAGGTCCGAAAAAAGATGATAAGAAAGATAAAAAAGGTATTGATTCAGGTAGTAAAGATCCAAGGATGCAGCTTATTGATGAACTGTCCCAGATGGTTGAAGAGATTAATGATGATATTACCGATTTTTGCAAAGATAAAGCGAAAAAGCTTGGGAAGGCTTTAGCGGAGACTGATGCTGGAAAAGCGGCAATAAGAGCTGGTGAGGCTGTTAAGGGAGCGGCAAAAACGGCACTAAATGAGCTTAATGAAGCTGCTACTGACAAACTTGACGATTTAAAAAATAAGCCTGGAGTGAAAAAGGCACTAGAGGTATTAGATAACGCTAAAAATACGGTCAAGGATACCCTTACTGCACCAATAGATAAAGCAACCAAATCATTGAACAACCTCGCAGAAAAACTAGAGGACTATACTGAAAAAAATGCGAAGAAGAAAGAACAACAGGAAGTGACAGAAGAACAGCAAAAGAAAGAAATGAAAGCAGAGAAAAAGGACATTGAAATGAGTACATTATCCTCTACAAGTTCCTCTCCTGGGGAACAGGGGAAAAAGGACATAGACGATGTTGATTACAGTTCAACACAACCAACTTCACCCAGTACTGATAAAACACAAGAAGAAACACAAGAGAAAACATATCAGAGCAGTATGAAGTAGTGGTGGTGGCTAAATTTTGTGAGGCCTGGGTTAGGGTTGAGTTGCCTTTACCCAGGTCTGATATTAATTTCCAGCCAACAATTTATGCGGCAAACTTTCAAGACGTCCCGCCTGAGTGACGATAACGTAATTTAATTTACGTTGCAGCTCACTGATTGTATCCGAACCCGCATACGTTAAGCCCGATCTTAACCCGCCGACTATATCTGCAATAATCGCATCAGGATTGTCTTTGAAAGGAACTTCAGTGGCGACGCCTTCGGCAGTTTTCCACTCATGCATTTCACCTAAAAAATTCTCTTGTGCTTCTTTAGAGGCCATACCGCGGTAACGTTTTACTTTGCTGCCATCGCTTTTTTGAATCACTTCGCCAGGGGTGGGGGATGTGCCAGCGAGCATACCACCGATCATCACAAAATCAGCACCAAAAGCTAAGGCTTTTACTATATCGCCAGATGTTTTAATGCCACCATCTGCAACAATAGAACGATCCGCGCGCGAGCAATCTTGAATACAGGTTAACATAGGGACCCCAAAACCTGTTTTGATGCGAGTACTACATACAGAACCACCGCCAATACCCGCTTTAATAATATCAGCGCCGCAAGAGGCAAGATAATCGGCACCTGCGTAGGTGGCAACATTTCCTGCCATGATACAACGATCAGCAAGTATTTGGCGTAAGCTTTTTAGTGTTTTTCCCACATATTTAGCATGCGCATGGGCAACATCCACACAGAAATAATCAGCACCTGCATCGCGTAACGCTTCGGCTCTTTCTAATTCAGCAGTAGAACAGCCCACAGAGGCGAAAACAATGCCGCTACACTTTTTAAACTCGGCGATGTTCTCTTCTACAGACATAAATCGGTGTAAGGCACCCATAGCTCCTTTAGAGGTCATGAAATTAGCCATAGCACTTTCAGTAATGGTATCCATATTGGAACTGATTACAGGCAATTCTAGAGTTAATTTGCCCAAACGGTCTGTACTCGTGGTTTCTACTACTCTTCTTGATTCATGATGATTGTATGCAGGAACAAGGAGAACGTCATCAAAAGTGATGGCATGGTCTGTCATGGTAAATCCTTAAAGTGCATACTATACCTCACATTTCGTACAAGGTCTATTAGGGCTACAAATGTTCTGCCGCATAAAATGCAAGTCTTGATCGCTCGCCACGGGTTAAGCTCATGTGGGCGCTATGCTCCCAACTTTTAAAACGATCCACTGCAAAAGTTAAACCGGAAGTTGTTTCACTCAAATAAGGAGTATCGATTTGTTTGATGTCCCCAAGACAAATAATTTTCGATCCTGGGCCTGCGCGTGTAACCAAAGTTTTAATTTGCTTTGGGGTTAAGTTTTGCGCTTCATCAATAATAATATAACGATTTAAAAAAGTACGACCACGCATAAAGTTTAAAGAACGAATTTTAATTTTATTTTGTAATAAATCCTGAGTTGCACCACGTCCAAAACTACCTCCAACTTGTGAGCTGTGGAGCACTTCTAAATTATCCATTAACGCACCCATCCAAGGAGTCATTTTTTCTTCTTCGGTTCCAGGAAGAAAACCGATATCTTCGCCTACAGGGATGGTAACGCGAGTCATTAAAATTTCAGTGAAGCGATTTTGATCTAAAACTTGGGTTAATCCTGCAGCAATGGTAAGGAGCGTTTTTCCTGTACCCGCAGGGCCTTGCAAACTTACAAAGTCAATCTCAGGATCTAAAAGCAGATTAAGGGAAAAATTTTGTTCACGGTTTTTAGCATGAATTCCCCAAACAGAATGCTTGGTGTAGTCACGAATTAATTGAATGACCGCATGATCATGTTCTAGTTTTTTTACGATGGCTTGGAACTGATCATCTTCAGTACTGAGACAATCATTTGGATTCCATTGATGAATTAATGGACCCGCTACTTTATAAAAAGTTTTGCCACTGTCTTGCCAGGATCCCATATCTTTAGCATGAGTTTCCCAGAAATTATTATCCAGTATATGTAGCCCTCGATGCAGAAGATTGACATCATCAAGCACTTGGTCACTGTAGTAATCTTCAGCAAGAATTCCAAGTATTCCTGCTTTGATACGTAAGTTAATGTCTTTTGACACAATAATAACTTGCTTTGCTTCTGCATGCTTTTTTTGTAATCCTAATGCAGTAGCTAGGATGGTATTATCTACTTTATGTCCGGGTAATGTGGAAGGGACCACTTGGTTAAATTCATCCGTTTGGAAAAACAGTTTACCGCTACATTTTTTTTTATCCGAGTAATTAGGGATGGGTAATCCGGAGACAATTTGTTCATGAGAGGAATTGCTCATAAGTTCTACCAACATCCGATTGGTTTGTCTTACGTTGCGTGCTACTTCCGATGTCCCCATTTTATGATTGTCTAATTCTTCTAATACAACCATTGGCAAATAGATGTCGTGCTCTTCGAAATGGTAGATGGCTGTAGGATCATGCATTAAAATATTAGTATCGAGTACAAAAAGCTTCGGAACGGTATTGCTTTTATCCATAAATTCACCTTTTATGATGGAGCCATTGTCATTTCTGAAACTCACGTTAACTTAATGCAGTGAGGTTACTGCTGTATTTTTAATTATTTTATTGTGCTTAGGGAATGAAACACAGTCAAGGAGAATATCCTTATTTTAAAGTATCTAGCACTTCGTCTACATGACCATTGACCTTAACTTTTCGCCATTCTTTTATCAGCTTGCCTTGAGGGTCAATGATAAAAGTACTGCGTTCAATTCCACGCACTTGCTTGCCATACATGGATTTCATTTTAATCACATCAAACAATTGGCATAGTTGTTCGTCTTGATCACTAATCAGCTCAAAGGGGAGACTTTGTTTTACTTTAAAATTTTCATGTGATTTTAAACTGTCGCGGGAAATTCCAAATATTTGGGCGTTTAGGGCTTGAAATCGGGGATACGCGTCTCTGAAGTTTTGGCCTTCAGTGGTGCATCCTGGGGTTGCATCTTTGGGATAAAAATAGAGTACTACATATTGACCTTGATAATCGCTAAGTTGGCCTGATAATCCATTAGTTGCAGTAAACGTAAAATTAGGTACGGATTCGCCTATATTCATCAATCTCTCCCTATTTTTTTCATGATACGTGAACGATCTCTTTGCCACTCACGATCTTTAATCGTATCTCGTTTGTCATGTTCCTTTTTACCTTTGGCCAGAGCAATTTTGATTTTTACTTTATTTTTTTTCCAATATAAGGACAGTGGCACTATTGTATAGCCCTGACGTTCTACGCTACCGATGAGTTGATTCAATTCTTTTTTATTTAATAAAAGCTTTCGCGTACGGATTGGATCTGGAATGTCATGTGTAGAGGCTGTAATCAGGGGTTGAATTTGTGCTCCCAATAAAAAGGCTTCGCCATTTTTCATAATAACATGTGAATCGGATAAATTAATTTTTCCAGCACGCAAGCTTTTCACTTCCCAGCCTTCAAGCACAAGACCGGCTTCGTATTGCTCTTCAATAAAATAATCAAAACTTGCTTTACGGTTGAACACAATGGTTGAATCGGATTGTTTTTTGTTGGTCATAGAATTTATTCTTTAGCACGATCACGATCATGCTTGTAATCTAGTGGTAATTGAGGATAGACCCTATTTAACTCTTGATCAACCGCCACTCGGTTATCGAAAACAAAACATTGACCTTCCCAGAGTGACTCATCCTTGGGTATTTGTTCTATATAATTCAAAATACCCTCATGTAAATGAAAAACGTTTTCAAAACCAAGCTCCTTTAAATAAGCCGTTGATTTTTCGCATCGTATGCCGCCAGTACAAAACATAGCAATCTTTTTGTCTTTTTTGTCAAGCAAGCATTGGTGTACGTATTCTGGAAAATCGCGAAAATTTTCTGTATTAGGATTGATTGCATTTTTGAATGTACCTAATTCAAATTCATAATCATTACGGGTGTCGATTAAGACAACATCAGGATCAACAATGAGTTCATTCCATTCCTGGGGCGTCAAATAGGTCCCTACAGTTTTCAATGGGTCCACATTTTTTATACCCATAGTTACAATTTCTTTGCGAAGTTTGACCTTAGACTTGTCGAAAGGGTTTTCATTATCAAAAGTTTCTTTGAATTTTAAATCGGCCAAGCGTTCATCCTTATGGATAAATTGGTAAAAAAGATCCATTTGTTCCCGTGTACCAGCAAAGCTTCCATTAATTCCTTCAGAGGCTAAGATAATTGTACCTTTGATGCCGATTTCTTGCATTTTGATCAATAAAGGTTGGCGCAAGGTTTCAAAATTTTCTAAAGAAACAAACTTATAAAATGCGGCAATGACTATTTTTTTCATTGTACTACCTGATAATCATAACGAAAATATTCAGCAAAAATTACCATTTACACAGAATTTAATCAATAGGCATGAATTAAATGCACTCAAGTTGGGTTTAAATAACGTCCTAAATAAAAACAGTTCGATATAAAAAATCACTTTATATTTTATGTCGAACTCACGTTAAATATTAAGCAAAAATTAACTAAATGCGTTGACAAAAGCCAATCAGCGATCATACTGTTATATACCAACACAGGTATTCGTGTTTTTCATTCCCCCCAGGTTTATAAGGAGATAATATGGCACATTACATTAGGAAGTTACGTTGGTTTTTCGCCCTTTGTATTTTTATCCCGATAGTCGGTTTTGCCGCCACCCCCGTAAAATCTATGGTTGTTTTTGGTGATAGTTTGTCTGATACAGGCAATACTACTCATTTGCTTAAAAGTTTACGCCAGGAAGAGGATCCCGCTTTTTTAGTTGCCCCATTTAAAGTATTTGTGTTGAACAAAATGGTTGAATTCGCTGAAGAATATTATGTTCCTCAAATGGTATTAGATTCAGGTATCGCCATTGTTACTGAATTTTTTGATAATCAGCTGGCACCCTATATTGCAAATTTAGTGAGTAAAATCAAATTGGTTCCAATATTACCAGGAAAACCCTATTGGAATTCAAGGTTTTCCAATGGACAAGTATGGAATGAATATTTAGCGAAAATGATTTCCATTTCTGCTGATGACGAGGAAGTCTATTTGAATCGTGCGTTCGGTGGCAGTTGGTCAGCTACATATGATTACCAATTAACGATATGGAACTTAATTCGCCATCCACTAGGAACAATCAAAAATCTTATTGTGGGTAAGCTCGTTCCCCCAAGTCTTGGTTTAACTGTCCAAGCTTACTTATTAGAACATCCTACTTTGAGCGATGAAACAGTGTTTTTTGTGTTCTCTGGCAGTAATGATTACATTAATGTCTTGTTTTTCGAGGATAATTACAATACTGAAGTCATGAGCACTTATGTCGATAACGTGTTATCAAGTACTGGTGCTGCGGTAATGAAATTAATGAAAGCTGGGGCTCGTCGCTTTGTCGTTATGGGTTTGCCTCATTTGGGCGATACCCCACGAGCAGTACAAACTCCGGATAGAGAAGTGTTAAACAATGCAATCGACATGCACAATGAACGCCTGCAAAATCGAATCCAAGAGTGGGCGAAAATTTATCCTAATGCCGACATCCTCTATATTAACATGCAAGAATACATGGAAAGAGCTTTAACAAATCCTGAGAACTATGGTTTTACAAATATTAAGGATGCATGTATTGATGTGAAACTACCGATGTATGATTCATTTCGTACTTCACCTTTTGCTCATAACTATGTATTACGTTATGCACAAGTACTCCAATATAGAGATGCAAGCTTCTCCGCTGGGGATAAAAACTATCATGTTTGCGATACTCCAGAAAGCTATTTATTCTGGGATGAAATTCATCCAAGCACTCGCGCTCATGGATTACTCGCTTTTGAAGTATGTAATGCGATGAAAGATCATGGATATTCAGTGAATTGTAAAAATCCAATTGAGTAATGGAAGTGATCTGTAGTTTTGTGATTTATTAGTCTTGCAGCTGTCTGAGGACTACTGATATTAAGTTAAGTATGTCCGCAAAATCGTCATTCTGAGCAAAGCGAGGGATGACGATTAATTTAATGGTAGCGGCGTATTTTCTCTGCCCGAACAGAACTAGCCCCTTTCTGATTCTTTGAGCAAACGTGTTAGTGATTTACTCATGTTTGTGGCATAATTCCCGTCTTATTTATTCATATATCGTTCAAATAAGGTTTAGTGAAGCGAGGAGAAGATTATGTGTGGAATAATCGGAGCTGTATCTGAAAGGGATATTAGTAAAATTTTACTGGAAGGGTTACGGCGCTTAGAATATAGAGGTTATGATTCTGCAGGTATTGCGGTAATTGATAACCATGGGCATTTAAAGCGCGTACGAATTCAGGGTAAGGTACAAAATTTAGCCGATGCCATGCAAGAAACTGCCGTTATGGGAAATACCGGAATTGCTCATACACGATGGGCCACACACGGTAAGCCTTCAGAGCAAAATGCACATCCTCATTTATCTCATGGACAAATTGCATTAGTGCATAATGGAATTATTGAAAATTATGAAAAACTGCGCCAAGAATTAATTACAAGAGGATATCTGTTTACTTCTGAAACAGATACGGAAGTTGCTGCTCATTTGATTCATTACCATTATCTTCAACGTGAACATTTACTTGCAGCCGTGCAGGCTGCAGCAGCAGAAATGCACGGTGCTTTTGCTATAGGCGTAATCCATCAACAAAGACCTATGGAGTTAGTTGCTGTCCGCAAAGGAAGTCCTTTAGTTGTTGGCATGGGCATTGGTGAAAATTTTATTGCTTCTGATAGCCTGGCATTAAAAGCTTTTGCACAATCAGTCTACTATTTAGAGGAAGGAGATAGTGCGTTTATTACTTCCAAAAACGTTGCTATTTATGATTCATCAGGTTCAGTTGTTGAGCGCCCTTCTCATCTTTTAATGAGTGAGGCCGAAATTGTAACTAAAGGTCCCTATCGACATTTCATGCTCAAAGAAATCTTTGAACAATCTAAAGTGCTGGCTGATACTATAGAAGGCCGTGTGAATACTCTTGAAGTGCTTAAGTCTAGTTTTGGTGAACGTGCTTCTCATGTATTTCCACTAATAAAACAAATTCATATTGTTGCTTGTGGTACTAGTTATCATGCAGGAATGGTTGCTAAGTATTGGTTGGAGTCTCTAGCTGGGTTCCCTACCCAAGTTGAAATTGCTAGTGAATATCGTTATCGCGATGTAGTAGTTCCCAAGGACACATTGTTCATAACTATTTCTCAATCAGGTGAAACAGCAGATACTCTTGCTGCCTTACAGAAAGCAAAGGAGATGCCGTATTTAGCCAGTTTGGCTATTTGTAATGTAGCAACGAGTACTTTAGTAAGAGAGGCTGATTGTGTCTTTCTAACACGAGCAGGGGTTGAAATTGGTGTGGCATCTACCAAGGCATTTACTACTCAATTAGCCGCGCTTTTAATGTTAGCTACCGCTCTTTGTCCTGATAGTCGAGCCAATGAAGTTATAAAACAATTACAAGAGTTACCTGCATGCTGTGAGCGGGTATTAAAGATGAATGGAGAAATTGAAAACTTAGCCTCTCTATTTGTGAATAAAGCGCACGCCTTATTTCTAGGACGTGGTGTTGAATATCCGGTTGCTTTAGAAGGTGCGTTAAAACTTAAAGAAATTTCCTATATTCATGCTGAAGCTTATCCTTCTGGTGAACTAAAACATGGGCCACTCGCTTTAGTTGATGAAAGCATGCCGGTTGTGGCTGTTGCTCCAAATGATGAACTTCTTGATAAATTAAAATCTAATTTGCATGAAGTAAGTGCAAGAGGGGGTCAATTATTTGTTTTTGTTGATGATGGCCAAAGTTGGCGTGCCAATGGAGCGCACTTAATTAAAGTTCCCTCTTGTGGTTCTTGGGTTGCTCCTATAATTTATACTATCCCTTTACAGTTGTTGGCCTATCATGTTGCTGTTGTCAAAGGTACCGATGTGGATCAACCACGTAATCTTGCCAAATCAGTAACTGTTGAGTGATAATGTGGCGTTTTTTATTAGTCATCCTTAATTCATTTTTCTCCTGTTTGTTCTGAGAAGGAGAGCTTGTAGAATAGGATCGTGGAGCTTGGATGAAGTAAGTGCAACAGGATCTTCACTAGTTACCTGATGAAGTTAGGGTGGGATAATTAATTGTTATCTATTTATGTGTTACGGGGATGTAAATGACTCAAGAGATGTTGGGATTAGCTGCAATTATTGCGCAAGAGATTAAAGTTAAACCCGCGCAGGTAGAGGCGGCCATTCGTCTGCTGAGCGAGGGAGCAACAATTCCTTTTATTGCTCGTTATCGAAAGGAAGCTACGGAAGGACTCGATGATGTACAATTACGTTTTATTGAGGAGCGAGTGCATTATTTGCGCGAATTAGATGAACGTCGCGCCGTGGTTTTACAGTCAATCCGTGAACAAGAAAAATTAACCCCTGAACTTGAAAAGAGTATTTTGGCTGCGGACACGAAAACGCGACTCGAAGATTTATATTTGCCATTTAGGCCTAAGCGTCGAACTAAAGCACAAATCGCTGTAGAGGCGGGACTTGATCCATTAGCCCAAACACTTTGGAAAAATCCAGATAGAGATCCCGAAGAAGAAGCGGCGCGGTTTGTTAATCTTGAAGCTGGAGTCGAGGATATCAAGGCAGCCTTAGAAGGGGCGCGCCATATATTAATGGAGCATTTTGCTGAAGATGCCGATTTGATTAATGAATTGCGAGAATATTTATGGCAACATGGCATTGTTAAATCAATAGGTAGTGCCAAGAAAAAAGAAACAATCAACAAGTTTTCAGATTATTTTGATTATTCTGAGGCAATTAAAAAAATCCCATCACACCGTGCTTTAGCATTATTTCGCGGACGTCGTGAAAGTGTGTTGCAAGTGAGCTTAGTTTTACCTGAGAATGATCTTTCTTACGGTGAAAATAAAGTTGCAGCCCATTTCCATATCGCTGATCGTCAAAGAAAGGCAGATAGTTGGTTGTTAGAAACAGTGCGCCTTACCTGGAAGGTAAAATTATTTACTAAGCTTGAATTGGAGTTGCTTACTCGCTTACGTGAAATTGCGGATGAAGAAGCAATTAAAGTATTTTCAAGAAATTTACGTGATTTATTACTTGCAGCTCCCGCTGGCCCCAAAATTACCATTGGACTGGATCCTGGAATTAGAACAGGGGTTAAAGTGGTTGTGGTTGATGAAACAGGTAAGCTACTGGATTACACGGTTATTTTTCCATTTGCACCACAAAATGAATGGCACTCAGCAATTACTGACTTAGCTAAACTAGCGGCAAAATATCAGGTTAACTTAATTAGCATTGGTAATGGCACAGGCTCTCGCGAAACGGAGCGCTTGGTCTCTGAACTTATCAAAATGTACCCCGATTTAAGGCTCAATAAAGTAATCGTGAGTGAGGCAGGGGCATCTGTATATTCTGCTTCAGAAATTGCCTCGCAAGAGTTCCCCGATTTGGATGTAACCTTAAGAGGAGCTGTTTCTATTGCAAGACGTTTGCAGGATCCTCTTGCTGAGTTGGTAAAAATAGAGGCCAAATCGATTGGTGTGGGTCAATATCAGCATGATGTAAATCAAACTCGCCTCGCTCGAAGTCTTGATGGTGTGGTAGAGGATTGTGTTAATGCAGTAGGTGTAGATGTCAATACTGCTTCGGCAGCTTTGTTATCCCATATTTCTGGCCTAAATGAAACATTAGCTAAAAATATAGTGCTCTATCGTGATGAACATGGGGCGTTTAAAAATAGAATGGAATTAAAAAATGTTGGTCGTATGGGCGAAAAAGCGTTTCAACAAGCAGCTGGATTTTTACGCATTATGAATGGAGATAATCCCTTGGATGCATCTTGTGTGCATCCAGAGGCTTATTTATTGGTTGAAAGAATTATCGCTAATAAAAAAATAGATATAAAAAATTTGATTGGTAATAAAGAAGAATTACGCAGCGTGAATGCAGCGCAATTTGTTGATGAACAATTTGGTTTACCTACTATTAGAGATGTATTGAGTGAGTTAGAAAAACCAGGACGTGATCCTAGGCCGGAATTTAAGACGGCACAATTTAAAGAAGGTGTTGAAGACATTGAGCATCTGCAAGAAGGTATGATTCTTGAGGGTGTGGTCAGTAATGTGACTAATTTCGGTGCTTTTGTTGATATTGGTGTACATCAGGATGGATTAGTCCATATTTCAGCAATGACGCATAAATTCATTTCAGATCCACGGACTGTAGTGAAAGCTGGCGATATTATAACAGTTAAGGTAATCGAAGTAGATAGAGAAAGAAAGCGTATTGGTTTGAGCATGAAATTAGAAGATGAACCTTTAAGTGCTCCAGTGAAAAAAACGGCTAAAGCTCCTGAAACAAAAAAAATACCCCAGGCTAAAAAAGCAGAACATAAGAAAAAACCTGAAATGGGTAAAAAAGTTGAGCCTGTTAAAAAAACAGTATTTAATACAGCAATGGCAGATGCATTAGCTAAATTAAAACGCAATCAATAAATAATCATGTAGATACGGATAAGGGTTATATAAGATCTAGTCGATATCTAGGTCTGTTCGGGCTGAGGAAATGTTTAAGTATCGTCTCGAAGCTTTGGCACGAAACATTAATCCCATATAAGGCTTCGAGACGGCATAAATGCCTCCTCAGCCCGAGCGGTTCGTGGTAAAAATGAGCCGCTCCTTATCTGAAGTTCACATTAATTTAATGGCAGCAGATTAATTTTGATTTTATCGATACATAGATATGGTGGAAAATAATGACCAGTACTCCAAAGGGAGAGCTTACAATCCAAACTTTGGCAATGCCCGCATATACTAATCCTAATGGTGATATATTTGGTGGATGGATAGTTTCACAGATGGATTTAGCCGCAGGAATCTTGGCAAAAAGATTAGCCTTAGGGCGAGTGGCAACAGTTGCCATTCATTCCATGAGTTTTTTAAAACCAGTACATGTTGGTGATCTGGTGAGTTGTTACGTACATTTGGTAAAACAAGGTAATACTTCCATGACCCTTTGTGTCGAAGTCTGGGCTCATCCTGCAACTCAAAACGAAGCATATCAAGTGACCGAGGGTGTTTTTGTTTTTGTGGCTCTGGATGAAGAGGGTAGACCAAGACAGGTGCCTAAGCAAAAATGACCAGTAATTCGCCAGAACTGTACCATTTACTCACTGAGATGGCTACTTTAATTGAGCAAAACTCTGAACCCGATCCTCAATTGTATGTTCTATTTTTCCAACAGCCAGAACTTGCTTTTAAGCTCATCGATATTATTAATAATTTGGAAGAAAAGTTAGACGAAGGACTTTCTGTTTATTCCGCTTGCGTTTTTGCTTTGGATATTTGTGTTGCTCAATTACAAGGTGCAGCAGAATCAAATAAAGCCAGTGCTAAGACATTAACGCAATTAATGAATCACTTAGCGGAACTGATAAACTCCCAAAAACATACATTAAGTTTTTGGTTACCTATCTTGAATTCTTTTTATGAGTCTCATGTTGAGCTTACTGATGATTTAAAAAATGCTTATTATGATTTGGCTAGTGATGAGGAAGAGTTCATTAATGATGATGAGCCCTTATCCCATTTAGACGCAATTCGTGATCTAATTCATGAATTATCTGATCTTTCTGTTTTTGATATTGCTGAAAATTTCTTTGCTCAAAGCTATGCTATGCCTGCCGATTTTTTTGCCGATCTTCTAATTGATCTCTATAACATTGAAGAAGGCGCTGACATTGCTGTACTTATATTGTTACATCCAAATGTAGAAGTGCGTGAAGTAGCTATTGCGACTATGCAGCAAGTCATGGATTTAGTTACTTTAACGTCTATTTCTCTTTCTCGATTACAAACCATTAAGTATTGGTACCCTGAACGCTATCACGATCTTTTTAATTCCTGGATAAAAATACAACGTAAAAAGGGAGTTGTATTTACTCCTGAGACCGAGATAGCTAACATGACAATCAGAGCGACAGAAGTAGATGGTAGTGGCTCTCAAGGTATTTTTCTTCATATACGTAAGAGTAGAAAAAATAGACTTTGTGGGCTATTGCTTAAGTATGAGTCGGGTCTTAAAGATGCATGGATCACCCCTACAATTTCATCAAAAGAGGTGAAAAACTATTACAATCAAGCTTTTGATGAGAATGTGACTTTACGTGAAGTTGATTTATCCTATTTCACCCTGATTGTAGAACATTTTCTCGCAGTAACAATCGAGCAAGGTGAAATACCTAATGTACATTTTTTGGAAATTCAAGAGTCACTTGGAGTTCGTTTGCGACCGCAAAAATTGGATTTAGACTATTTATTTGAGCAATTAGGCGTACAAATTACTCCGTTTACTCAAGAAGCAATAAAAGAGTCTTTACAGCGTTCAAAAGCATGGCTAAAAAATAAATCATTTACTGAATCTTGGTTTTTGGAAAATCCTGTAATTGATAAGATAGTGAATCACAACAGTAGTTTTGTTGATGGGATTAGAGTTTGCCGTATGAAAGATGCTATAGATGCAGTATTTACAGAAGAAATGGAATTGCATCGTAGTAAATGGCAGTTTCACTTTTTATGGGTTGCTCTATGGATGAAAGCCAAAGAAAAAAGAAATGAAAAAATATGGCGAGATAGTTTTCTTATTGCTTATTCAATTCATGAGGGAGTACCCCTTAAAGAAATTCCAGTGATGCAAGAGATTTGTCGGCAAACAGTAATTAATAGTGTAGAGACCATGCAAGAAAGAAGAACTCATTTGAGTCAGGAGTAAGATAAATCCATGTTTACTGGAATAATTGAAAGAAAGGGTACTGTGATTAGCAATTGGAGCCGTGAAGGTGCTAATCGGTTGGTTATCTCATCTGCTTTTGAACAATTGCAAGTAGGCGAAAGTATAGCAGTTAATGGCGTCTGTTTAACCTTATTACCTTCTGATGGTTTCGATTTGTGTTTTGATGTTTCTCCTGAAACGTTGAATAGAACTACTTTAGGTCGTTTAAGATCAGGTGACGAAGTAAATTTAGAACGCGCTATGCTTGCATCTACACGTTTTGGTGGTCATTATGTGAGTGGACATGTAGATGCAATTGCTCAGATCCATTTTATTAAGCAGATGAATGAGTTTGTTGAAATAGAGCTCAGTGGGTTTGACGCTAATGCAATGTTGTATTTAATCCCTAAAGGGAGTATTACTGTTGAAGGGGTGAGTTTAACCATTAATTCAGTTGCGGAACAACGCATTAAATTAATGCTTGTTCCGCATACATTACTTAATACCACCTTGAGTTTTTTAAAACCTGGGCAAGAGGTAAATATTGAGTTTGACTACCTTGCTCGTATGGTTGCGCATCAATTGCAAGTTGCAGGAAAATTATCCTAGAAAAGCGGTGCTTTTAGCTTGCATAGGATTAAACGCTCAGATTCCGTTATGAATTAATAGGAGAGGTTCATGACCCAACATAGAGCATCTCGATGGCCTCTTCTTTTTTTTGCCACAATAGCTATTGGGATCTTCTCAGGTTTTGGGGGTATGTTTTTAGCCCTATTGCTGCATTTTCTGCAACACTTGGCTTATGAGCATACCGTAGTTCCTATTTTTCAGGGTGAGAGTTTTCTATACGTTGCTAGTATGTCAACTCCCCCCAGGAGAGTCACTACACTACTGTTTTGCGGTTTCATTGCAGGTTTTGGTTGGTGGGCTGTTTTTCGTTATGGAAAACCTTTAGTGAGTATTGCAAATGCCATTAAATCACCTAGACCCTATATGCCTATAACAACTACGGTTATCCATGTCTTGCTCCAGATAATTACAGTAGCTTTAGGATCCCCTTTAGGACGTGAGGTTGCTCCTCGTGAGTTGGCGGCAACGTTTGCATGCTGGCTCACTAATAAAATGAAGCTACATCCCAAAGAAAGTCAAATACTGGTGGCTTGCGCTGCTGGGGCAGGACTTGCTGCTGTTTATAATGTTCCTTTTGGTGGAGCCATGTTTACTTTAGAGGTTTTACTCGGCTCTTTTCGCGTGTTTGCCGTGATCCCCGCAGTTACTACAGCTGCGATAGCAGTAGCCATCTCGTGGATTGGGCTAGGTAATCAATCCTTATACCATATACCTTCTTTTATGCTTGATACATCAGTGGTTATTTGGGCGATTATATCAGGGCCTATTTTTGGTTTTTCAGCGTATTGGTTTAAAGAGATGACCAATAGAGCCCAAAGCAGAGCCCCACGTGATTGGAAAATTATGGTACTTTGTATTGTTAATTTTTTTATAATTGGTCTTATATCGATTTATTTTCCAGAAATATTAGGAAATGGACGCTCTGCCGCCCAGTTAGGATTCGATGGAAATATGTTAGGGCTAGGAGTAGCTATAGTCCTATTTATACTTAGAGTTTTAATTGTTTGTACGAGTATACAGGCAGGTGCTTCAGGTGGAATACTGACTCCCTCACTTGCAAATGGAGCTTTAATGGCTGTTATTTTGGGTATTCTTTGGAGTTATTTGTGGCCGGGGATCTCCATATCTGCTTTTGCGGTAATTGGTGGCGCAGCGTTTCTTGCTGCTGCACAAAAGATGCCAATCACAGCAATTGTACTTATCATTGAGTTTACTGGAATCAATTTTAACTTTTTCATTCCTATACTTTTTGCTGTGGCTGGTTCAATTAGTATGTTTCATTATTGTGCTCATAGACGGTTGGTTGCTGTTCTTAGTTGAGTCTTTGTTTTAATAGCGAGCATTTTTATGAATTCTGTTATTACCATTTGTTTTATGATAAATTGACGCACTCATCGGTTAAAATTTAGGATATTCTGAAATGCTCAAAGTGATGACTATTGTTGGAACAAGACCTGAATTGATCAAAATGTCTCGTGTCATCGCAGAATTTGATAAGCATACCCAACATATTTTAGTTCATACCGGTCAGAATTTTGACTATGAACTCAATCAGATTTTTTTTGATGATTTAGAAATACGTAAACCCGATTATTTTCTAGATGCAGTAGGAGATACAGCTGCACGCGCAATTGCTCGAATTATTGAAAAAGCAGATGAAGTTTTGGAAAAAGAACAGCCTGATGCACTTCTTCTGTATGGTGATACGAATTCTTGTTTGTCAGTGATTTCAGCCAAGCGACGCAAAATACCGGTATTTCATATGGAGGCAGGTAATCGATGCTTTGACCAGCGGGTACCTGAAGAGCTTAATCGTAAAGTGCTCGATCATTTAAGTGATATTAATCTTGTCTTATCAGAACATGCCCGTCGCTATTTAATTCAGGAAGGAATACCCGCAGAGCGCGTTATTAAAACGGGATCGCACATGCAGGAAGTACTGAATCATTTTATGCCTAAAATTTTATCATCAACTGTTTTATCACAACTTGATTTAAATCCTCAACAGTATTTCTTAGTGAGCAATCATCGGGAAGAAAATGTGGACATCCCGGCCAATCTACACGATTTACTGGAAACATTATGTGCGTTAGCAAAAGAATATGATATGCCTATTGTTGTTTCAACACATCCTAGAACAAAAAAGCGTCTGGAAGCGCTGAATGTGACACAACTGGATTCTCGTATTCGTTTTTTAAAACCGTTTGGTTTTCTGGATTATGTTAAATTACAAATGGACGCTTATTGCATTTTATCGGATAGCGGCACAATTACAGAAGAAGCTTCTCTTTTAAATCTGCCAGCAGTGACTATTCGCAACACGCATGAACGTCCTGAGGGAATGGATGAAGCTACTTTAATCATGTGTGGACTTAAAACTTCTAGTGTTTTAAATGCGGTGCGTATCGTCACTTCCCAACATAATCAAGACTCACGTACCTTTTCTGTAGTTTCGGATTATGAAGGTGGGTGTGTTTCGAAAAAAATAGTTCGCATTGTGACCAGCTATGTGGATTATGTGAATCGAGAAGTATGGTTAAAGTAAAATGAGAACTTTTCAATAAGTCTGAGCAAAATCGCAGCCTAGGCTCTGCGGCTTGTTCGCAGAATCCTGGAATCTCGTTCTTTGTTTAGATCTCTAGAGAACAATTTGCTCGGACTTATTGAGAAGTTTGCGTAAAATGATGGTATCTATATTGAATCGTGAATAAAAAAAGAGATTTTTCGCCTGGTTTTATCTATTTTTCCTGTGCTGATGGCATACGAGGATTGGCATGTTTTATTGTGCTCGTAACACATGCGGTTACTATGTTTTTTATGAATTCGTCGGCTTATTTTGCAGGTAGTGGAAAAATCGGTGTTTGGCTGTTTTTTGTCTTGAGTGCTTTCTTATTAACAACAAAATTTAAAATTCAAGGTTTTGCATTTCCTCAGATTATACATTATGGAATAAGTCGCTTTTTAAGAATTATTCCTCTTTATTTGGTTGCACTCATTATTTATAAGCTTCTAGGCACAACTGATATCAGTTCTTGGAAAAATGTTGTAGATTCTGTACTATTGAAACAAGGGTTTGCCCATCTATGGACCGTTCCTGTTGAGTTTAAGTTTTACTTTTATTTACCGTTATTTGCTTTTCTTTTTATTAAATCTGCAGAAGTTAATCCTATATTTTCGTTATTATTATTTATATTTTTCGTTTTATTGGAACAAATTTTTTGGCCCTATTGGCATACTCCTATTAATTCAATTGATGTGAATCATTATTTGACTCCCTTTACTACAGGAGTGTTCTTTGCCGTAATCTATGAACGACTAAAGTTATATGTAACAGCGAAAAGTGCAAATTGGATGGGATGTGTAACGGTGATAATCTGTTTGCTTTCTTTGCCAATTACCAAGAGGTATTTTTTCAAAATACCTCTGGATATTAGTTTAGCTAATCAGTTTGTTTATTTTGGTTTATTGTGGGCATTTTTTATTGTGTTTACTATGGAAGGTAAAGGTTTTTTTGGAAAAGTTCTTTATACCCATTTTTTTCGAGTTATAGGTAAATGGAGTTATTCAATTTATCTTTTTCATTGGTTTGTTTATATGAAATACATACAATTTTGGCCAAATCAAATTTGGGCGATGCTTATGGCTTTTATTTCTGCAATCATTGTAGGTGGCTTAATCAATTATTTTGTGGAGCAGCCAATAGAGCATCTGCGGCAATTTACCAAAGCTAATTTCGGTTGGGATAAAGTATGGTATTTATTTTATAGCAGAATGCGGGCCTTCGCGACGTTTGTTATGAAGTAGAGGATTTATCATACATTCAATGCTATTATGTGTTAGCATTTTTTTTCTAATCTGCGCAGAATAGGATCTCAGAAATATGAAGTATATTATAATCGCATTTTTTTCGTTTATTTGGATCTCTAATGCTTATGCCTATCTAGATCCAGGCACAGGTAGTTTAGTGATTCAGTCTATTATTGCAGTGATTACTGGTGGACTTTTTATTTTAAAAACTTATTGGCACAAGCTGAAGGCTAAGCTCTTTTTTAAGAAAGAAAAAATAAAAGAGGAAAATGATGATCAATGAAAGTGAGTTTTATATTCAGGAAGCAGAAATTCATCAATCTTCTTTTCGTGATCCCAGTGCACAAGTTTATCAGTTAAATGGTGAAATATATAGACAAATTAATAAGCAAGGGGTTTCGGACTATCAACAGCTTATGTCCTCAGGATTGTATGAAAAGCTTCAATCTAAAGGGTATCTAATTCCTCACCAAGAAGTTTCCCTCGAGTTTGCACTCAATGAATGGGGTCGTGTTGTATTAAAGCCAGAACAAATTGGATTTATTTCTTACTGCTATGAATGGTCTTTTACACAATTTAAAGATGCTGCATTGCTTACTCTTGAAATCGCTAAATTGGCTATAGAATATGGAATGATTTTAAAAGATGCGAGTACTCATAATATTCAATTTCATTACAGTAAACCCATTTTCATAGATACTTCCTCTTTTAGTTGTTATCAGGAAGGAGAACCTTGGATAGCTTATAATCAATTTTGTCGGCACTTTTTAGCTCCTTTGTTGTTGATGACACAAGTGGATATTCGTATGAGTAAACTTTCTTTACATTACCTTAATGGAATACCGCTTGATCTCGCCAGTAAGCTATTACCTTTTAAAAATAAATGTTCCTTTTCTATTTTTGCCCATATTTATGCTCATGCAAGAATGCAAGAAAAATACAGCAATGTAATAAATAGGAAATATAACGCTAATCGTAAGATTTCCAAAATAAGCCTGCTTAGCTTATTAGATAATTTAAGCTCTTTGATCAAAAAATTAACCTGGTTACCTATAAAAACTGAGTGGGGGGATTATTATAATCAAACCAATTATTCTGATGATGCAACAAAGCATAAATCAGAAATTGTTAGATCTTTCTTTGTTCAATCCAAAGCTCGGTCTGTTTGGGATTTAGGTGGTAATAATGGTTATTACAGCCGAATTGTTGCGGAATCAGGAGCAACAAGCGTGATTTGTTTTGATATAGATCCTATGGCTGTAGAAACAAATTATCAAAAAGTAAAAAAGGATAAATGCAAATTAATTTTACCTATTTTGCAAGATTTGACCAATCCAAGCGCAAGTTTAGGATGGCAACAGAATGAGCGTGATGGTTTACTTGAAAGAAGTGGTAAGATTGACTTAATTATGGCGCTTGCTTTGATCCATCATTTAGCAATTTCTAACAATGTTCCTCTGGATAGGATTGCTGATTATTTTTCCAGATTGGGAGAATATTTAATTATTGAATTTGTTCCAAAAGAAGACTCTCAAGTACAACGTCTTTTAGCAAGTAGGACAGATATTTTTTCTGATTATCACTTAGAGCGGTTCAAAAAAGTTTTTTCAAAACATTACACGATATTGGAAGAAAAGACTATTCGAGAAACTCACCGAACGATTTTTCTGATGAAAAGAATAGGCAAATAAAATGTTGTATCAATTTAAAAAAAATTGGCGTTACCTTTTTGTAACTCCTCTATTTTTTAGTGCGTTATGTACTGCTTTTATTAAACATAATGGAATTAATATCCTTAACCCAGAAGCATTACTTTCATATTTTTTATTAGTTCTGTTGGGGGTACTTCCGGGTGTTCTAATGGTTTTTGGTGGCACGCTATTGCGATTGATCACTATATCAGGAGTACTTATTCTTTTTCTATTAACCCAAATTAAAGTATTACCTATTTTGCCTTTAGGATTAAAATATCGTTATATTGCTCCATTATTTTTAATTGGCTTAACTACGATCTTATATTTTATTCGTGAAAAGCTCGATAAATTACTTCTCCTCATGTTTACTGTTTTTTGGATAGGTGCTTTCTTTACAGTAAAAACACCGCTTATTTCGGTTCAAAAATTTCAAACTTTGCAAAATAAAGAAGGCTCGGAATTACCACCTTATATTGAGATAGTTCTTGATGAACAAATTGGTATTCAAGGGGGGTCGATCTTGGATAAAAAGACGCACTATTTTTCTAACGATCTAGTTAATGCATATATTAATAAAGGTTTTACAGTTTATGGACAAGCTTACAGTCGTGATTTTCAGACACTTTCTTCATTTGCGAGTTTTCTTAATTTCAAACCAATTGGCGAACTGGATAATTATATAAATACCACAGATGGTAAAAATGCGATTACACAAAATAAACTATTTGAGGTATTAAGTAGTCAAGGATATGCAATTAATGTATTTCAAAGTACCTTTGTAGATTTGTGTGAGTATCGAGAAAAAATTAACTTAAAAAAATGTAGTACTTATAATTATGCTGCACCAATTCCTTACCCTATCGTTAAAGTCAAAGAAAAATCACTGGATATAATTGATAATATTTTTTCAGTAGTGCCCTTATTTGATAAATTTAATCATAAATTGTTTTCGCTGGTATTTCCCAACAATAAAAAACAAACTATTATTGAGGCATCCACAGCAACATATAGAACATTCCCGGACGTTCTGAATTTAGCTAAAGAGGTTGAAAAAGGAAACGCCTATTTTATCCATTTATTGATGCCACATTACCCATATGTTTTCGACTCAAATTGTGAATACTTAGGTGATCGCGGTAAGTCAGTTGCTACTTACCTTGAGCAAGTGAAATGTACTCACAAAATGGTGAACGAGTTTCTTCGGATACTTGCTCAAAATCCTGAGGCACAAAATAGTACTATTGTCATTCATGGGGATCATGGATTACGAATACCAAAACCAACTATGAAAAAAAGTTATTCTTTTACAGCAGAGAATCTTATTAGAACTTATAGTACATTCTTTGCTGTAAAAAGTCGTTTAGAAGATGCTAATTATAGTAATATTCAATTGCCTATTGATTATTTGCTAATGAATATCGCAACAAGACAAAAAATTTCTTCATATGAGGATGAAAATCAATTTGTTTATTTACGTAGCGACAAACATACAGATAGACCATTTGATCGTGGGACCTCTGTAATACCGCAGCTTATAGGGTGAAGAAAATTCAGTAAAAATGGTTCGAATTTTAAAAATTCACAGTTAGGAGTAATTATGCACAATAAGGATGTATCTAATCCTTTGGTTTCACTAGTAATACCCGCCTATAACGCAGAAAAATATATAATGACTGCCATTGATAGTATACTTCAACAAACGTATTCACCTATCGAATTAATAGTTGTTAATGATGGATCCACAGATAATACAGAACAATTGCTTACCTCACATCAAGATAAATTTAAAGTTTTTTCGCAAAAAAATTTAGGGCAAAGTGCAGCAATGAATTTAGGTTGGGAGCAAAGTTCAGGCTCTATTTTAGGTTATTTAAGCGCTGATGATCGTTTGCATCCTAAAGCAATTAGCATTTTGGTAGCACAGCTTTTAGTTCGTCCTGAAATAATTATGGTCTACCCGGATTTTTGTATTATTGATGAAAATGCAAATTATGTGCGGTCAATAAAAGTTAAGGATTATGACCTACAATCAATTATTGCTGATTTTAATTGTTTACCGGGGCCTGGAGCTTTATTTCGTCGCGAAGCTTGGGCATCAGTTGGAGGATGGAATACAAAACTACATAGTATTCCCGATGTTGATTTTTACTTACGCCTATGCCTTCACGGTTCATTTTTAAGAGTACCTAAAGCATTAGCTGATTTTCGTGTTCACTCTGGTTCTACTACGTATAGTCCTTCCTCTGTAGCAAAGGCGGATGAACCTTTAATGGTGGTACAGGGTTTCTTTTCTCATAAAAATCTTCCCTCCTCATTTCTAAAATGGCGGAAACGATCCATAGCTAATGCCCTAATGTTGTCTGGTTTTATGCATGGTTATTCAGGGCGCTATATGAAATTTATTGCTCGAATGGTAAAAGCGGGCTTTATGAGCCCCTCTGCATTGATGACAAGAAAAATGGTAAGTTACTTCATGCGAATTTTTAGAAGATAATTTGAAATATATAAGAGACAAATGTTGTGGTTAAAATATAAAATGAATGTTATTATTTTTAATAATAACCAAAAATTGCCTATTCTCAAGTATCAATATCCAAATAAATCATGTTCTCAAAAAATTGAATACCACATTTTGTTGTAGAATAAGTAAAGTATATTTTGTTGTAAAATTTCATGAAAATTTATAATAAGCTATTAAAAGCATCGGCTATATCAGGGGTATCTACTCTTGTTAAGATTTTAACAGGAATTTTTAGTCTAAAAATAATCGCTTTATACACCGGGCCTGAAGGAATAGCCATCTTTGGCCAATTTATGGGACTAGTTAATATTTTTGCTACTATCGCCGGAGGCGGCATCACTTTGGGAGTGATTAAGTATGTTGCTGAATATGTAAATACACAGGACTTTAAAGAGTTTTTATCAACAGCAACATTTTATACTTTATTTTTTTCTCTTTTAACTATGGTTGTTGGCTTGATTTACAGTCAAGTTTTAGCGAAGTGGATTTTGGGTTCTACTGAATTTACTTACCTTATACGTTGGTTGGCAATAGCTCAGTTATTTATAGCCATGAATTTATTAGTGTATTCAATAATAAATGGTTTTGGTCAAATTCGTTTGCTGATGACTATCACCATCATGAGTAGTGTGCTCAGTCTCATCATGGTAGGTAGTGCAGCGGTTTTTTCTCAATTAAAAGGGATTTTATTTTCTTTTATTTTAGCTCAGGCTCTTTCTCTATTAGTTTCATTAGCCTTTGTTTATCGTAAAAAGTGGTTCCTTTTATTATTTTCCTGGAGCGCAAAACGAAAGTATTGGATTAATTTAGTGCGCTATTCATTAATGACTACTGTCAGTACTTTAACCATGCCTCTTGCACAAATTATAGTCCGTAATGATTTGGATGCCCAATTTGGTTGGAATGCTGTGGGTTATTGGCAGGCAGTTATTCGTTTATCAGATGCGTATATACTTTTTGTCACTTCAGCATTAACCGCCTATTATCTACCTCGTTTATCGACATTACAAACACTAGATGCTTTAAAAAAGGAAATCGTTCATGCTTATCGAATGTTAATACCTCTTGTAAGTGCTATTTTAATTCTTATCTATTTTTGTAGAGAAATTATTATCTCTTGTCTTTATAGCAAGACATTTGCTCCAGCCACTTATTTATTCGCTTATCAACTTATTGGTGATTTTTTCCGAGTATCAAGTTGGTTATTTACGTATTTGCTTTTAGCAAAGGCGTGGTCTAAGACGTATGTAATTACTGAAGTTTTTCTGAGTTTGACATTTGTTTGTTTGAGTTATCCGTTTTCAAGGATTTATGGGTTAATCGGGGTAACTTATGCTTTTGCATTAACTTATGTTGTTTATTGGCTTCTTATGGGTGGGACTGTGATTTTATATTTTAAACAGGAAAATAAAAACTATAAGTTAGTATCTCTCTAATTTTTCTCCAAACCAGTTCGATGCATACGGAGACTTAGTATAACTCACAAAGATCTATTAATATTTGTGCAATTTAAGGAGTAGAAAGATTACTAAAATTTCATAATGTACTGACAATTTTCACTAATTGTTATACCATTCACCCCTTAGGTAATATTTCCAATAATAGATGGTGTACATTAATTTATGTAATATTTTACATAATTTTTATATAAGAGAAGATGATATTGAATCACCTACATCCATTAGTTTCTATTGTAATTCCTGCTTACAATGGTATGCCTTATTTGGAAGAAGCAATAGAGAGTGTCTTATCGCAGGATTATCCGAATATTGAATTGATTGTTTTAGATGATGGATCCACGGATAATACATTCGAATTTTTAAAAAAATATAAAGGTACATTTTATTTCGACTCACATGCTAATATGGGGCAAGCAGCTACTCTTAATAAAGGATGGCAATTAAGCCGAGGAGATATAATTGGGTATTTAAGTGCAGATGACCTTTTAACAAAAAATGCAGTAAGCACTACTGTTAATGCATTTCTCGAAAATACTGATATTGTATTAACTTATCCAGATAATTATGTAATTAATTCCAAGTCTGAAATTATCCGTAAGCATACAGCCCCTGAATATGATTATTATGACTTTATTATTCATGCAAAATGTAGAATTGGGGTGGGTGCATTTTTTTTGAAATCAGCATTCAACCAAATTGGGGGTTGGGACAGCAAATATCGTTTAATGCCTGACTATGCCTATCAATTACGTTTGGCAAAAATAGGTAAGTTTAAGTACATACCTCAAGTACTAGGTTATTCTAGGTTACATGCTCAAGCATTATCCTTAAACAAAGTAAGTCCGGAAGCAGCTGATGAATTTATAACGTTGATGAAAAATGAATTTAAAATGATTACTGATGAGAAGTTAATTAATATTAAAGACAAAATATTAAGTCGGTCTTATTTATTTTCTGCGCGAACACATCTAGAGTCAGGACGATATAAAACAGCCATACATTATATAGCTACTGCTATAAAGCTTGACTTAAGCCAACTTCTTAAGCAGGATTTTTATCGGATTACTTTAAATGCATTTTTAAAAAAAATCTATATAAAAAAAATTCAAGGTGCTAGCAAATGATTTTAAAGTTCATGGGTATTAAATATGGAATTATGTTGATTTTAGTCCTATTTATTATCTCTTTAGCGGGCATAGAGGCTTACCAGGGTTCACTTTTTTATTACGCTATTTTTGATCTTAGCTGGTTGGCAATATTATTTACAGCGCTTTGTTGTTCTCAAACGTATGTTATTTTCTACATCCAGATCATGCTTTTTCTGGGCTTTTGGGCAAAACTCATGGCTTGTTTGATTTTAAAGGTTCCTTTTATCGAACCAACAGGCTACTGGAGCTCAAACTTCAGCTCGGCATCTTGGGATCAAGTTTTATGGGTATCATCCCTAGCTGCATGCGCGATTTTAGCAGTTAATACTTTATTTTTCTTTTGTACGAAAAATAAAACAAAGAAAGCAAATAAATCGAGTGCTCCCTTATGGTATACAAAACATCATAATTTAGCCTGGAGTTTAATCCTTTTTTTGGGGTTTCTGACCAATGCAATAAATATTTTTTTTCATATTTCTATTACGGGATTACGACCGCAACTGGTCTTGCCATTTCATCTAAATGCAGTAATTGTTTGGATTATGGCTCTTGCTATTCCCTTATTAATGGCTGCATTTTTAGGGTGGGATCAAAGTTTAGGGCAAAAGAAAAATCGATTTTACTCTGTTTGTTTGTTGGCGTTTATTACCTCTTTATCTTCCTTAAGTCGTTCTGTATATCTCTTTTGGACACTACCTTATATTATAATAGTTCTTTCTAATCTTAATTTTTCTTTAACGAAAGCATTAGTATGGCACCATAGAAAACTAATTTTTAGTTTTATTGGTTATGCACTATTATCTTTAATTTTGGTGAGTATGGGGCGTTCCTATTATTTTGCACAGTATCATTCACCATCCTTCATTGGACAAACTAGTAAACAACTTTCGCAATTAAAAAAATTATTTATAGGTAGATGGGTTGGAGTAGAAGGAGTCATGGCAACTACAGCTTTTCCCCAATCAGGTTGGAATTTTTTTAAGAAAGGTATTATGGAAAAACCTTCTGTAGGGGATATAGGCATTTATACGCGTGAGGTTTTAAAACCCAATAACTATAAAAATACTAAGAAGACTATGTTTTCCTCGTTGCCAGGATTGGTGAGTATATTGAATTATACTAACTCTCCAAGTGTGGTTTTCTGGGGCATGGCAAGTATATGTTTCTTACTGTGTTGTTTTGAACTAATTATTTACTTAGCATTAAACAATAAGTTTTTATTAGCACAACTAGGGTTAATATTAGGCTATTGGTGTGTTTCTGGTTTAAATATTCCTTATTTAGGAGTGGTTAATTTGATCGAATGCCTTTTTATTCCTGTGCTTTTATGCTTAATTAATCTCTGTTATAACTGGTTAATGAAATTTTGGACTAAAAGTCCCATCAGGCTTAAACATCAAGAGCTTCCTGAATAATAATTGCTGAACAGTTACGAAAATTAAAAGTAAGATGATCTTCTTACTCTATTTTTCTAATATACTTTTATATAAAACGCTTAGTTTTTCCCCTACAGAATACCAAGTATAATTTTTAAGGACAAGTTTATGTAAACTGTTTCCCATTTCAATTTTTCGAGTGCTGGCAAACATTTTTATTAAACCTTGCTCTATACCTTCTATACTTGGAGGAACTACATATCCTGCTTCTATATCTTCTAAATCAAAACCACATTGATTAGTAATTAATGCAGGTTTTGAAAATATGCCGGCTTCCACCACAACTATAGACATAGCTTCCTGGCGAGAAGGAACTACTAAAAATAAACAGTTCTGATATGCATAATTTTTATCTATCCCAGATACACCTCCAAGAAAATGAATTCTGCTACTAAGATTCAGCTTTTTTGTACTATCCTGGAGAGAAGAGAGCATACCGCCATCTGGACCCGCAAAAACCAAGTGATAAATATCATATTCTTTAGGTAAGTTCGCAAATGCATGTAAGATTAGATCCGGACCTTTTATGAAATTTAGTCTGCCCATGAATAAAATATATTTTTCGGGTAAATTTATTCTAGGTTTGACCGTTTTAATTTCTTGAAAATCTTCTACGAATACTCCATTTGGAATCAAAGTGATTTTCTCTTTATCAACTCCATAAGATTTATAGTGTTCTATCTCGTTTTCTGCAATGGCAATATATCCGTCAGCATTATTAATGATACGCTTACCAATAATCAAATTGTATACTTTTTTGAAGATCTTAGAACGTCCAAAAATGGGGAGAGCACCGGCAGGACAAACTATATAAGGTTTGCGAAAATAACGAGCATAGCAATAAACTATTGCATTCAAAATAGTCCAATGGTTCATAATATGAATAATGTCTGCTTCATGCACGGCTTTCTTTATTTGTTTGAATCCACCTTTTGGAATAAAAAAGCGCTTTAAAAAATAAGGGAGTATAATTAATTTGATATTTTTGAACTCATCAATATGTTCATTATTCGGATTGGAGAAAAAAGTAAGAATGGTGCAATCATGATTTTTTTGACTTAAATATCTACTCATTTGATTTGTTCTTTCAGCTGTGCCTCCTCCATTTACAGGATCTATGGAAAAATTTACATTTAATATCTTCATCAACGAACCTTATTGCCGATTCTTAGTTTATACCATTCCATAAATTTGGCCAAACCATCTTCAAACTTAACGGGTTTAATATAGCCTGCATCAGTAAGGTTTTTACCATAATAAATGGTTTTGGGATTAATTGAGCCTTTACCCATTATTCGAGACAAATTTTTATATAAAAATAAAGGAAGAGAACAATAGGGAAAGAAGTAATCAGGAATCTTTAACTGACTCATGAGATAACTTTCCACTTGATGGAAATTATTTGCTTTAGCATCATCGTCCGAGACTATGTAAATGAATTTATTGCTTTTTTTTAGATAAACCAAATATTCAATGGCTCCTACTACATTATCAACGCAAACAAGATTCATGGGTTTCTTAGCCATTAAACTAGACTTTAAATAATTTTTCAATGAAGAACCTTTAATTAGATCATCCGCTAGTTTCAGAAGATTTTTACCTCTAGGGCCGAAAACTTGGGTTGGTCTTAAAATCATTATTTCAAAGGAAGAGATGTAATGCTCTAACAAATAATTTTCCAAGGCAAACTTCGTTTTTGCATATTCTGTTTGAGGATTACAAGGAGTATCTTCATCAACACTATTTATCACTACAGTTCCATATACCGAGGTCGTACTGCAATGAATGAAACGCTTTATTTTATGAGAAACACAGGTATCTGCTAAATTTCTTATCGCTTCTAAATTTTGTGTACAATCATGTTCCCATAAATAGGAGAGGTTAATTACTACGTCACATCCCTTTATAAAATCTTTAAGTGTTGCACTTTCTAGCAAATTTCCAGAATAAAAATGCACATTATTATAATGATTATTCATTCGAGGAGCGTTTCGGTATAATGCATTGATTGTTACATTTAAGGATGATAATTTTTCGATCAAATGAGAGCCAATAAAGCTATTTGCTCCTGTGATTGCCACTTTAAGCATTATACCTCTGTATGAGTTTAGCGATTTATTGTAACAAGAATTTACGCATGAATGATTTTATAATATTTATATGTCGAAATCTATAAGGTATTTATCTAGATAATATCTGGAAAAATTGTCTTTTATTTTGGTTGTACTCTGTGGAAAAATCTCTTAACATCCGCTCTAAAGAGTTTTTACTTATAAAGTGTTACATAAAAAACTCAATCAATTAATAAAAGAAACAAGTGAAAATTTTAGTCGTCTCACAATATTTTTGGCCAGAAACATTTATTATAAATGAATTGGTGCAGTGTCTTACAGCGCAAGGACATCAAATCGAGGTCGTTACTGGAAAGCCCAATTATCCTGAAGGTGTTCTTTTTGAGGGCTATCGTGCTTCAGGCCATTATACAGAAATGTTTCATGAAATTCCTATTCATCGAGCGCCTCTTTATCCTAGAGGTCAAGGTGGAAAAAAACTATTATTAAATTACTTATCATTTATTGTTAATGGTCTTTATTATTTTCCTCGGTTTGTCAGAAAGAAGCAGTTTGATGTTATTTTTGTATTTGTCCCTTCTCCAATTACCTCAGTGATACCAGCGATTTATTTAAAATGGCGTTTAAGAGCACATCTCGCGGTTTGGGTACAGGATTTATGGCCTGAAAGTGTTCAAGCGACAGGATTTATTCGAAATAATTTTTTATTAAAGATCATTGGCTATCTTGTAAAAGGTATTTATGCTGCTGCGGATACTTTATTGGTGCAATCAAAGGCATTTCCCACGTTAATGGAAAAGTACACTTCGTTGGAAAAAGTGGTATATTATCCAAATTCATTCTTAGATTCATCAGCGGGATCTACCACTCATAAGGATCTTCCTGCCCACTTATTATCAGAGCTAGAGTCCCAGACTTGCTTTGTTTTTGCAGGTAATTTGGGTACTGCTCAATCACTTGAGACGATTATTAATGCTGCGGAGAAGATCGCACATTTAACTCAATGCAAAATTATTTTAATCGGTAGTGGTAGTATGAGCGACTGGCTGTATCTTCAAATTACTCAAAGAAAGATAAAAAATGTATTAATTCCTGGTCGATTTCCTGCTGTTATAATGCCTCATATTTTTTCTAAAGCAGCGGCTCTTTTAGTCACATTAAAAAAGGATAAGCTCTTTTCTTATACAATTCCCAGCAAAGTTCAAGCTTATTTAGCAGCAGGGCGACCTATTTTGGCTGCATTAGATGGCGAAGGGGCTCGTATTGTTAAAGAGGCGCAAGCAGGATTAGTAGCGCCAGCTGAAGATGCTGATGCGCTGGCTAAAAATATGGAAAAATTATATTATATGCCTGTTTCAGAGCGAGAAAAACAGGGAAGATCGGGGCGAGCTTATTTTCTGGAGCATTTCGAAATGACGCAGCAAAGTCGCCGACTCATTGAAATTCTTAATAAAAAAATTAAAAAAGAGGTAGACTGATTTGAAAGTTCTGGTTTTAGGTATAACTGGTATGCTGGGAAGTGCAGTGTTTCATACGTTTAATCAGCAGAATGATTTTGAAGTTTGGGGCACTTTAAGAAGTAGAGCGAGTTTAAAATATATTCCAAGTTCTTTTCATCCTTACCTTATTTCTGATGTTGATGTTCTCAATTTAGATACTTTGTGTAAAGTCTTTGCTCAGATTCGTCCTCATGTGGTCATTAATTGCATTGGATTAATTAAACAATTATCAAGCGCTAAAGATCCTTTATCTGCATTGCCTATTAATGCGATGTTGCCCCACCAATTAGCACGATTGTGCCAATTGGCTGGATCACGACTGATTCATGTAAGTACGGATTGCGTTTTTTCTGGGAAAAAAGGTTTTTATACCGAAAATGATCCCTCAGATGCAGAAGATTTATACGGTAAATCAAAGTTTATTGGTGAAATTACAGATAATTCACATGCAATTACCCTGCGTACCTCAATAATAGGCCATGAATTTAATAGTAAAACAGCATTGGTTGAATGGTTCCTTTCGCAGCAGGTATCCGTAAAGGGGTATGTGAACGCTATTTTTTCAGGATTGCCTACCTTTGAATTAGCACGAGTGATGCGTGATTATGTTATCCCTAAACCCGAACTGTGGGGACTTTATCATGTTGCCGCGACTCCAATTAATAAATATGAGTTGCTTTCGCTAATTGCTGAAATTTACAAGAAAAAAATAAGTATCTTGGCAGATGAGGAACTTATGATTGATCGCTCACTGAATGGCGAACGCTTTAAACAAGCAACGGGTTATGTTGCTCCTGATTGGTCACAATTAGTTGCTTTAATGCATGAGTCAAAAAATTTATATGAGGATTTATAAGCATGTTCAATAATAAAGTTCTGATGATTACCGGAGGAACAGGATCCTTTGGACATGCTGTTTTACAGCGATTTTTAAAATCAGACATCCGTGAAATACGAATTTTCAGCCGCGATGAAAAAAAACAAGAAGACATGCGTAATGAGCTGAATAATGACAAAGTAAAGTTTTACATTGGTGATGTTCGCGATTATGCATCAGTAGCCGATGCTATGATTGGCGTGGATTATGTTTTTCATGCTGCAGCTTTGAAACAAGTACCTTCATGTGAATTTTATCCCATGGAGGCGGTACGCACTAATATTCTTGGTACGGATAATGTTTTGGCTGCCGGAATAGCGCGCTCAGTAAAAAAAATAGTGGTGTTAAGTACTGATAAAGCAGTTTACCCGATTAATGCTATGGGGATTTCCAAAGCGATGGCAGAAAAGATCGTTGTTGCTAAATCCCGAGTTGTTTCTGAAAATGGCCCTATTATTTGCGCCACACGTTATGGAAATGTCATGGCATCAAGAGGATCTGTAATTCCTCTTTTTGTGGAGCAAATCAAAGCGAAACAAGAATTAACCATAACTGATCCTAAAATGACTCGATTTTTAATGTCATTGGAAGATTCAGTTGATTTGGTATTACATGCTTTTTCTTATGCCAATCAAGGCGATATTTTTATTCAAAAAGCACCTGCATCCACTATTGCTGATTTAACCCAAGCATTAATTGAAATTTTTAAAAGTAAGAGTGAAGTGAAAATTATAGGCACTCGTCATGGTGAAAAATTGTATGAGTCTTTAATTTCTCGGGAAGAAATGGCAAAAGCAGAAGATATGGGTCGGTATTATCGTATTCAAGCGGATAATAGAGATCTGAATTATAAAAAATATTTTGTTGAAGGCGAGGAAATTATTTCTAATTTTGAGGATTATACCTCTCATAATACACAGCAATTAACCGTACATGAAATTAAAGACTTACTTCTCAAATTAAATTTTATTCAAAATGCACTGGATAATAACGATACAAAGTTGTATTGATTTAGTAGTAATTTCAAATTAGTCTCACTTAATAGTAGGGTAAGCATGCAAGATAAATTTGATAATTTACAAGATATCAACTATGAAATAGGAACACGGTCTTTGACTCCTGATTTATTAAATTATGCGATAGTCACTCAAGAGCATTACCAATTCTTTAAGCCAATGATTGATGTTCGTAAACTATTGCACCATGTAGTACGTGGGGAGCATGATGCAGTTAAACAACTGTTAGAGCAAAATATCCATTTAATTTTTCAACAGGGCAATATAACGGATTGTTCTGGACGAACCTTTGAGCACATCAGTGCTTTTGAATACGCGCTTTGGGCCCTCGATGAACACATGTGGAAAACAATGCTAGAATGCATTCCTAATAATACAAAAGGTAAAGCAGTATTGGTACAACTGCTTGCTCAATATCACCAGATTAATACAGAGAAAGTCACTTATAGTCTTAATGGAAAAACAATTACGGAGATGCATTTTGATTTCGAAAATACCATCATTAGAGAATTGCAGATACAAGTTAACTCTCTTCACGCTGTTAGGAATTGGAATGCAATTGATAAGCAATGGCGACAAGAGGTTGGTGGTGCTCAAAAGCTACTCCCCATGCACGTGATTGATGAATACTGCTCTAATGTTCCCTTTGTTCCTGTACCTCAATTTACCTCCCGGCCAAAATCATCAAGGACATTTTATAATTGGACAACTCAACAATATGAACATTGGTTTGATGTTGCTTCTAAATTAGGTAGTCATTTTGCAATATATAAAGTTCAGAGACAGTGGGCAGTAGGGGACGATTCCGCCGAACAGCAGGGGATAGCAGGCGATTTAGTTGCGCTTAAGGAATTGTTTAAAATAAGAACGAAGGCATTTAATAACCTTAAATCGGAACTTGAGAAAATGATAACAGTTAATAATCAGCCCCAAGTTTTGCGAATTTGATGGTTTTAGAGAATCTTTTTTTCAACAAATTAAATTGTGAAGTTAGTTAAGAGCGTTGACGAAGCAGAACGATGCTGCGTTGAAGATTTGAAGGATACAGTGAACGCTTAATGTCGTCAACTTAAGGATCAATCTTCGTCTCTAGGCAAATCGTCACCCTCCGCTTTCGCGGAGGGTGACGTTCTTTCGAAACCGTGAGTTCCTCGAAACCTCATCTTTCCCTTAATTTGACGCCATTAAGTGAACGCTTGCGTTCGCATTTGTCTCATTTCTGTAATTTGAGCCTATTATCTTTACCCTAGTTTTTTCGTCAAGTCTGCGAGTACTCTACTGCCAGTACAAAACATGGCCACTTTTAACTCGTATTCTATTGTCTGCATGCACAAACTGACTTGCGCTGATGACTTTAGTGCTGCTTCGAGTAAAGGTCTTGCATAGCCCACAGTTGTTGCTCCAAGAGCAAAAAGCTTAGCGGCATTTAAACCATTAGTAACTCCGCCAGATCCCCAAATTTCGTAAGAGGGTTTGAGTTCCATGGCAAGTCTGACTGAAGTTGCAGTGTCAATTCCCCAGTTTCGAAAAGTTATGGCTGCCTGTTGTCGAATTGGATCATGAATTGCCCTGTGTCCTTCAATTCTCCCCCAGTGTGTTCCACCTAAGCCTCCTACATCAATTGCGGCAATACCAATATCATTTAAGCGTATCATGGTTTCACGTGAAAAACCGCAGCCTGTTTCTTTAACTATAATTGGCAATGGCAAATTTTTTACCAGATTTGTCAATGCATTCCAGCAACCTTTGTATGTTGTTGTTCCCTCAGGCTGCATACATTCTTGCAAGGGATTACAATGAATAATTAATGCATTCGCCTGTAAGGCATCAGTTAAGCGTAGAATGTCTGTAATCGATGTTTCAATTAATTGGGCTATCCCTAAATTGCTGTATAAGTGTACCTCTGGAAAATCTTGACGTAAATGTTGCCATTCAAAGGCTGCTTTAGGATCAGTAAGTTCGCGTCTTTGCGAGCCTACACCCATTGCCCAATCATTTTGTGCACAGGCCTCAATAAGGTTTCGATTGATGTGTTTTGCACGACGATGTCCTGCGGTCATGGAACTAATAAGAAAAGGCTTTTTAACTGCCTGACCAAATCGAGTCCCTTCAATAGAGACATCATCAAAATTCAAATCAGGAAGCGCTTCATGTACCAAATCAATATTATCTAAAGTACTTAAATCAGTAGTTTGATTTTCAGGCATTAAGGCTAACTTAATATGATCTTGTTTACGTTGTTCAAACTGCTCGTAGTTATTGGTCATAGATTTTATAATTGACTTAGCGTAGGCAAACTGGCTGTATTCACTATTCTATATCCTTAGAGTTCTATTTTCCACCTAGTCTGTGAAGTTAACTAACGTGAGTTATGGATAAGCGATCAGATCATTATCTCGAACGGAACTAGGGTGTCAACACACCTCGATTTCGACTCGATTTTATAGAATCTTTATCTATAACTGATGTTTTTTTAATGACAGTAGATTTATTTGGAGGTGTTTAGTTCAACCCAAGCAGCATAGGCCTCTATGAATTTTTTAATAAATTTTAAAGTTTCTTCCTTTTTGATTTTTCCTTGGCTATCAAATAAATCTCCAGCCCCTCCAATGTATGTTTCTGGTTGTTGTAAGATGGGGATATCTAAAAATACAAAAGATTGTCGTAAATGATGATTAGCACCAAATCCACCAATAGCTCCAGGAGAAACGCTGATTACTGCACCAGGTTTTTTCCCCCAAACACTTTGGCCATAAGGACGGGAGCCTACATCAATTGCATTTTTCAGTACCCCAGGAACAGAGCGATTGTATTCAGGGGTGACAAATAGCACTCCTTGGCATGCTTTTATGTGCTCACGAAACTGTGTCCAAGCAACTGGCGGTCTATTTTCATCATCCAAGTCTTGATTGTATAAAGGTAAATTACCAATCTCAATAATTTGTAGTTTTAAGGAGGAGGGGGATAGAGAAATGAGCTGATGCGCCATTTTTCGATTGAAGGATTCTTTGCGTAAACTTCCAACGATAACTGCAATTTCTTTAACCATAATACGATTCCTTGTATTTTAGCTGTTACTACAGGTACGCTTATTATTTATAAAAACATGATAAACAAGTTTGATGTTACTAACAACCAATCGATGCTGTTATTTATTTAGGGAAGAATAATAACTTTTTGCTGGAAAACCCTATCCCAGAAATAACATTGTATTAAAGCAAATAGGGTTTTAATAAATATATTAGGCTACTACTTCAACTTCTTCAGCTTGCGGACCTTTTTGTCCGTTACTTGGCTTGAACATTACTGTTGCACCTTCTGCAAGAGTTTTAAACCCGGTGCCTAGAATTGCACTGAAATGAACAAAATAATCTTTACCGCCACTTTCTAAAAAACCGAAACCTTTGGACTCATTAAACCACTTTACTGTACCGCGAATTTTTTCTGACATGTTAATTTCCTAAATTGTAACTACCACATTGTAGCATTATTTTATTAATTGTGCTGTTTTTTTCTCAAATTTTTTTTATTTTTTTGCAAAACAGCAATAATGCGTTGCTATCATAGATCATTTTGTTTAAAAATTCTAATACATTACACATAATTCGTAATGTATGCCAAAAACTGTAAATTATCCTGATGGAATTGAGGAAAATAAAGGGCATTATTAATGCTACTGCTCCCTTATAAGAGTTTGGTTGCAGGAACTTCAATGAGTTCCAATCCATCTTCTCTTTTTAGGAATGTGAAAATAATTCCTGAAAGAAAAGTAAGCGCCCCCAGAGCAACAAAAGTGTCATGGAAGATTTTAACCGAAAAATTAGGATGCACCGAGTATTTATAGGTGAAAAAGCTGACCAATATTGCCGAAATAGCGACGCCAAAACTTTGGGATAATTGCTGGATGGTGCTTATAATACTGGTGGCTGCACTCATGTCATTTTCTTTAATGTTCGCATACGCAAGTGAATTCATACCGGTATACTGCAATGAAACCAGGAACCCATAAGTAAACGTTAAAATTCCAATATCGTAAATAGAAGAGCTCGAGTTAATTGAAAAAAAAGACAAAAGAGATAGACTCACAAGGCATGTATTAATTATTAATAAATTTTTATAGCCAAGCCAACGCAGTATAGGAACGGATAAAGGTTTTACTAAAAATACACCTAATGCTACGGGGGTGAGCAATAAGCCGGATAGGCTTGGTGAGTAGCCTAAGGTGATTTGTAATAGTAAGGGTAATAAAAAAGGAACGCCACCAAAACTTAAGCGCGTTAATAGATTTCCTATTACTGAAATACAAAAAGTACGGGTATGTAAAAGTTCTACCTGAACAATAGGATGCTTTCTTTTGTAAGAATGTTTGATATATCCACCCAATAACAAAAGCGCGATAAGTAACATCATGGATGTTTGCGTCAATGTTACATTGGATTCACTGATCATGGATAAACCAAAAGTTAGAGTAGCTAGTCCGCTGCCAAATAGGACAAATCCTAATTTATCCAAAGGAGGGATCTGGCGAGGAGCTAGATAAGGTAATAATTTGCTTGCTAAACCTATTGTGAGTATTCCTACAGGAATATTGACCCAAAAAATCCAACGCCAAGAAAAACGAGAAGTAATTATTCCTCCTAATAATGGCCCTAGCATCATTCCTACCGAGGCAACCATAATTACCATGGTCATTTTTGTAATTAATTCATGTCGCTCGCAGGTTCGCAAAATAATCAAACGTCCGATAGGTACCGTAAATGATCCACCTATACCCTGAACGATGCGAGCACAAATTAATTCCTCTAAGTTATTTGTAAATCCGCACCAAATGGAACTTAAAGTGAATACAGTTAGAGCAATTATGAAAACTATTTTTATACCAAATTTATCTGCTATCCAACCACTAATAGGAATAAAGATTGCTAAGCTCAAAAGATAGCTGATAAGCGCTAATTTCAAATCTATAGGATCCACACTCAGACTTTGGGCCATCACAGGAATTGCTGTGTTAATAATGGTGGTATCTACCGCTTCCATGAACATGGCCAGTGCAACAGTAAATAGGATAAGGTTTTTACTCATGGTGCCGGTACCAGTAGATTAATTGGGATGAATCATATCTATATATTGTAGCCTGTGCTGTGTTGTAGCTACAATAATTTTTGTAAATTACTGCTCAAGTAGTAAACTTTTCAATCCAGCCAAATGAGTTTTCGCTAAATGTTTCGATTGTTCTTCAGAACGTTCTACGTTTTTACCGAACCATTCAAGGTGCTCCGCGGGAAGTTCATCTAAAAATCTGCTTGGCAAACAGTCTTGTACTTCACCGGCGCGACGTCTTTGTTTGGCTAAAGTAAAGCATAAGCCTTTTTGTGCGCGAGTAATACCCACATAGGCAAGTCGTCTTTCTTCTTCGATTTGGTCTTCATCAATACTGACTCGATGTGGCAATAATTCCTCTTCCATACCTACTAAGTAAACATAAGGAAATTCTAATCCTTTTGATGCATGTAACGTCATGAGTTGTAAGGCATCATTTTCTTGTTTCTCGGCTTGATCGAGAATATCAATTAAAATGAGTTTATTAATTACTTCAGCTAAGGTTTGCTCTGGATTTTTGGTTAATAGGCGCTCAATCCATTCTAATAATTCCCAAACATTATCCATTTTTTTTTGTGCCCTAGCGGGGGTGTCGCAGAGTTCATAAATATAAGCCTCATAATTACTGGCCTCTACCATTTGTTTGAGATGTTCCACTATAGAACCGGTAGTGACTCGTAGTTTTATTTCTTCCAGCCATGATTTAAAAGTAAGTAAAGCGGCCCGTGGTTTTTCAGCAATATGCTCACTAAGTGCAAGATGATCCGATGCAGTATAAAGACTTATTCCTTTATTTTGTGCATAATGACCTAAAGCATCAAGGCTTGTTTCGCCTATGCCTCGTTTAGGTGTATTGATGATTCGCAAAAATGCGGCATCATCTGACGTGTTACATAATAATTTCAAGTAGGCAAAGATATCTTTTACTTCTGCTTTAGCAAACCAAGATTGGCCGCCACTAATTTGATAAGGGATTCCATAATGGCGAAGTACTTTTTCAAAAATACGGGATTGATGATTGCCACGGTATAATAATGCGTAATCCCCATATTGGGTTCTAGCACGTATTTTATGACTAATTAGATCAGCAACGACTTGTTCCGCTTCATCGTGTTCATCTTTACAACGAATAACTCTTAATAATTCACCATGGCCGAACTCGCTCCATAATTTTTTTTCAAATAAATGTGTGTTATTCGCGATAAGATGATTTGCGGTATGTAAAATAATATTGGTTGAACGATAATTTTGTTCTAATTTTATTATCTTTAATTGCGGATAATCCTGCTGTAATTGTTTTAAATTTTCAGGTTTTGCTCCTCTCCAGGCATAAATTGACTGGTCGTCATCACCTACAACAGTAAAGTGCGCTCGTATTCCAGTTAATTTTTTTACCAATAAGTATTGGCTTGTGTTTGAATCTTGATATTCATCAACTAATAAATGACGAATCTTATTTTGCCAATAGGTTGATACTGAAGTGTGTTCACTTAAAAGATTTACAGGGAGACGAATCAAATCATCAAAATCTACAGCATTATATGCTTTAAGCGCCTGTTGGTACCGTGGATAAAGCAAAGCAGCTTCTTCATAATAGGGAACATCATAGGAATTATTCATGATGTGTTCTGGGGTAAGTAGATCATTTTTCCAACGTGAAATACGTTGTTGAATTTGAAGGATGAATTCTCGCTCTGTAGCTTTATTCGCGGGTAAAAAACCACGCAAGATTTGTACGCAATCTTCACTGTCAAAAATAGAAAAGCCCTTTTTTAAATCGCATAAGTCAAGGTGGCGTTTGATAATACTTAGGCCTAAAGTATGGAAGGTTGCTACTTTTAAACCTCTTCGAGTCGCTGGGGGTAGAACGGCTGCAACGCGAGCACGCATTTCATTGGCTGCTTTATTGGTAAAAGTTACTGCACATACCGTATTGGCGGCATAGCCGCATGTATTAATTAAATAAGCTATTTTTTGCGTGATAACTCGTGTTTTACCGCTTCCAGCTCCAGCAAGAACTAATAAAGGTCCGTCTATATGACGTACTGCTGCCATTTGTTGGCTGTTCAACATACTAAAGGCTTCTCACTCAAAAAAGAGCGATTATTGCCCGCATAGGTATTAGGAATCAACTATTAATTAGTAGAACGTTCTACATCAAACTCTTCTTCAGTGTCTATTTCAATAAATTCGGGTTTGGTTTCAGGTTCTTCAGATTCTTTAATACCAAAAACAACTTTGTCTATAGTTTTAAATAAGGGGGCGAGTATGTTTTTATCAATCATGATTTCATCCTTAAAATTTTAGTGTGGGTTTTAAAAGCATAGTTCAAAATCATTTTTTCTCCAGGAAAATTACAAAAAAATTATGTTATACTTCAGAATGTCATTGCCCCTTAGTGGTTGCCGTAATTTTTTAGAGTTCGTTTATGAAACAATCCGATTCCTTGCAACGCTTTATCTTTGAACATGCAAATATTCGTGGTGAAATCGTTCACATCGAAGAGACTTATCAAACCATTATGAATCAACGAAACTATCCTCCAATGGTTAAAAACTTATTGGGAGAAGCACTAGTTTCATGTTTGCTTTTAGCTTCCAGTATCAAATTCCAGGGGAGTTTAAATTTACAGTTCCAAGGAGATAAACGACTTCCATTACTATTAGTCCAATGCGATCATGAGCTCAATGTGAGAGCTTTTGCTCAATTTATTGAAGATCTAGAAACAAAAGAGTATGCAAGTGCATTTCTTGAAGGACAAATGGTTCTAACTATTAATCAAAATAATCAAACCAATGCTTACCTAAGTATGGTTCCTATTCAATCCACATCTATGAGTGAAAATTTAATGAATTATTTTGCTCAATCGGAGCAAATTTCTACTCGCGTGTGGTTAGCAGTGAATGAAAATGCTGCTGCAGGAATGTTGCTGCAGTTAATGCCCGGCCAAGATACGCAACATAGAGAGCAATTTTGGGAATATGCGGTACATCTGGGTCAAACAGTGAGTGAGCACGAATTACTGACTTTGGATAATGAAACATTACTGTACCGACTTTATCATGAAACGGAAATAAGAATATTTGACCGTCGTAAAACGCGTTTTAAGTGTCGCTGTAGTCTTGATAAAATGAAGCAAGTACTTACTGTATTAGGTGAAAAGGATGCAAAAGAATTACTAAAAGAACAGGGTGAAGTATCTATTCGTTGTGATTTTTGCAATCAGAAATATACTTTTGATCCTATAGATATCACCATGTTATTTCATAAAGGATAATCCACGCCTGGGAATGGTTCTCCCAGGCTTAGTTGTTTATTGTAAACGTATCTTGATGGAAGATAAACTATTAGGCGTTCCTTGAATAATTTCAACGCATTCACCTCGCATGGCTTGTAATATTTGCTGTAAGATTAGAAATTGCTCGCTTAATTGAAAATATATATTTTCAGAATGTCTTCCTTCTAATTCTCCAACAGTCAAATAAGCTGCTTGTCCCATCTCGGAAAAATACTCAAGACTGACATGCCTCTTTTTGGCAATTCCAGGAAAAAGACCACAAAATAATAAGCTTTTATCTCCCACATCGCGCAGTAATTCCATTTGCAGTGTTCGTGGCCTATGCATGGACTCTAGGAAATCGAGTGCAACTATGGATTCAATTAATTTAGGTCCTTGAGAAAAACGCATTAACAGAAATACTAAATAACTTTCTGTGTTTTCACTCAAAATAAGCTGAGTCGCAGCTTGTGCCTCGTTAACTAATGCATGCCATTGGCTAATATCAGTGGGATGTAAAATTAGCTGTTTCATAATTACTCCCTATTTTTAACCCCTCATTTTTATTTTAGCAGTTAAAAAATAATTAGCAGGTTCTCACAAGGTTAGTTAAGAGTGAATCATTATGGTTTGTAGTTTTAAGTAAGTTCTAAATGGGATCGGTTTGATATAAAAAAACATTTTATTTTTTATATCGAACTCCCATTGTATGATTTTTATTTCGGACCTGTTTTGGCTTACTCAAGCACGAAAGCAATTTTGCTATACTAAAATACAAGAATCAGATAGGTTTTGATGTTCTATTGAGGTATAATGTCAAATCTATGTACAAGTACTTGCTTTTTCCTTCAAAGGTTATTTTATGATTGATCAGATTCGCAACATTGCCATCATCGCGCATGTTGACCATGGTAAAACCACTCTAGTTGATAAGTTACTACAGCAAACCGGTACTCTAAATGAGAGAGCACCTAAGGTTGAACGGGTAATGGATTCTAATGCCTTAGAAAAGGAACGAGGCATTACTATTCTTGCGAAAAATACATGCGTCTATTGGAAAAATCATCAAATTAATATTGTGGATACCCCAGGACATGCCGATTTTGGTGGCGAAGTGGAACGTATTTTATCCATGGTTGACAGTGTATTATTGCTGGTAGATGCAGTAGATGGTCCTATGCCACAGACTCGTTTTGTGACGCAAAAAGCTTTTGCACGCGGATTAAATCCTATTGTTGTCATTAATAAAATTGACCGCCCAGGTGCTAGACCTCATTGGGTTATGGATCAAGTTTTTGATTTGTTTGATAATTTAGGCGCCACTGATGAGCAATTGGATTTTCCTGTTGTTTATACTTCCGCTTTAAATGGTTATGCAAAGTTTCATTTAGAAGATGAAGCCACGGATATGAGTGCTTTATTGCAGACAATTATTGATAAAGTGGAAGCGCCTCAAGTAGATGCTACGGGGCCTTTTCAGATGCAAATCAGCTCATTAGATTACTCATCTTATGTGGGTACTATTGGAATAGGACGAATCACGCGTGGGCAAATTAAAGCAAAATCGGCAGTAAAGATTATTGATAAAGAGGGTAATATCCGTTCGGGTCGTTTATTACAATTATTAGGATTTAAAGGCCTTGAGCGTGTCGAAGTTGAGGAAGCAAATGCGGGAAATATCATCGCAATTACGGGGATTGAAGGACTTAAAATTTCTGATACGATTTGTGATCTTAGCGTCGTTGAAGCATTACCTGTGCTATCGGTTGATGAACCAACCATCAGTATGACTTTTCAAGTCAATGACTCACCGTTTGCAGGTCAAGAAGGCAAATTTGTGACTTCACGAAAAATTCGTGAGCGTCTGGAAACTGAGTTGTTGCATAATGTTGCTTTGCGTGTTGACGATTGTGATGATCCAGATAAGTTTAAAGTTTCTGGGCGTGGTGAATTACATTTAGCCATTCTTATTGAGACCATGCGACGTGAAGGTTATGAGTTAGCGATAAGTAAACCTGAAGTGATTATTCGTGAAATTGATGGAGAGCAACAAGAGCCTTATGAACATCTCACGGTAGACGTTGAAGAACATCACCAAGGTACTATTATGGAAAAATTAGGTGAACGACGAGGCGAATTACAAAATATGGTCCCGGATGGAAAAGGACGTGTACGCCTTGATTATATGATTCCTACGCGAGGTCTTATTGGGTTTCATAATGAATTTTTGTCGTCTACTTCAGGTACTGGTTTAATGTATCATGTTTATGATCATTATGGGCCCGCGATTAAAGGACGTATTGGCAAACGAACCAATGGTGTATTAATTGCTAATTGCCAAGGTATGGCACGTGCTTTTGCTCTGTTTAATTTACAAGACCGTGGACGGCTATTTGTTGAACCCCAAACAGTATGTTATGAAGGAATGATTGTTGGAATTCATTCTCGTGATAATGATTTAGTGGTCAATGTAACTAAAGAAAAACAATTAACGAATATTCGCGCTTCAGGTTCAGACGAAAATATCATCTTAACACCTGCAGTAAAATTAACTTTAGAGCAAGCACTGGAATTTATAGATGATGATGAGTTAGTAGAAGTAACTCCTGATTCTATTCGCTTAAGAAAAAAATCATTGAAAGAACATGAACGAAAAAAAGCATCAAGATCAGCAAATATCGAAGAATAATTATTCATTTAAACGGATTATATTGTTTGCGCGTCAGCACCGAGCCAATCAAGGAGTCAGTGAGAGTTTATATCGTTTAATTGATTTTCTGAAAAAGCAAGACGTGCACGTCTATCAGGATATTGATACGGCTACAGGATTTGGCGTGGAATTACCCATATTAGCTCGAGAAAATATGGGCGAAAAACAGGATTTAATTATTGTTATCGGTGGTGATGGCAGTTTGCTCTCAGCTGCGCGCATGGCCATTAAAGTAGATACCCCAGTCATTGGGATCAATAGAGGACGGTTAGGGTTTCTCACTGATATTTTGCCTAATGAACTTGAAACCCAATTAAGTGCTGTTTTAGAAGGGCATTATAAAGAGGAAAAACGCTTTCTGTTGCATACACGTATTTATGATGAAGATCATATCTATTTTGAAGGAGATGCACTTAATGATGTCGTTTTAGGACGTGGCAAAGAAACTCATTTGATTGAGTTTTCAGTATATGTCAATCAACAATTAGTCAGCCATTATCGTTCTGATGGTATGATTTTATCGACTCCTACAGGCTCCACGGCGTATGCTTTATCTGCGGGAGGTCCAATTATGCATCCGCAACTCAATGCTATTGTTCTTGTACCTATGTTTTCTCACAGTTTGAGTTCTCGTCCTATAGTAATTGATGGGGAGTCGCAAATAGAGCTGCATATCAGTCAATTTAACGAAACTGATTTGCGAGTGAGTTGTGATGGTCATGAGTCTCGAATGGTAAAACCTGGGCAAAAAGTGGCTATTCAAAAAAACCGCCACCACTTACGTCTGCTTCACCCTCTTGATTATCATTATTATGATACATTACGATCGAAACTTGGTTGGGAATCCAAACATCAAGGATAGAACATGCTAACAACTTTGTGCATCAAACAATTTGCAATTGTGCACCATTTGGAGTTAGATTTTACTCAGGGAATGTCTGCGTTTACGGGTGAAACCGGTGCAGGTAAATCCATTATGATCGATGCGTTGATGCTCGCTTTAGGAGAGAGGGCAGATGCTTCAGTGATTCGTCCTGGCCAAGAAAAATGCGATATCACGGCGGGTTTTTTTGTGGGTCGTGATTCTGAACCGGCGCAATGGCTTGCTGCTCATGATATCTCTTGTGATGATGGTGATATTTATTTACGTCGTGTTATTTATGCTGAGGGACGTTCTAAATCGTACATTAATGGACAACCTTTTCCGCTGCAAAAAGTAAAAGAATTAAGTGAAAAATTAGTACATATTCACGGACAGCATCAGCACCAAGCGCTGATGCAACATGCCACGCATCGGCAGCAACTGGATCAATATGGAAAAAATCAACCCTTACTTGAAGAAGTAGCCCAACTTTACAAACAATGTCAAAAACTTCAACAAGAAATAGAGCTGTTACAAAGTCGAGAGCAACAAGCAGATAAAGTCGCGTTACTGCAATTTCAAATTGATGAGTTAGCTGCATTAAACCTCCAGGAGCATGAAATTGAAACCTTGCACCAAGAACATCAGATGTTGCACCATGCCAAAGAATATTTACATAACTGCCAACAAATACATGGATTATTAAATGCGGATGATGAGCCCAATGTTTGTTCGAGTCTAAACCAAGTTTTACATCTGCTTAGCCAATTGCCTCAAGAGCAAATCCAAATCAAAAATGTTCAAGAGTTGATTAATGGTGCTTTGATTCAATGTGAAGAAGCGATTGATGAAATGCACCAATTTTCTGAACGTGTTCATCTCGATCCCGATCGATTATATGAGATAGAAACACGGATGAGCAGCATTCATCAGCTTGCACGTAAATATCATGTTGATAGTAGCCAGTTACCTACTCATGCACAGCATTTGCAAAATGAACTCGAAAACTTGCACGATAATGAGCGTCAATTAACTCAATTACAAATACAGTATCGCCAATCGGTTAGTGCCTATGAAACGGCTGCTTTAAAATTGAGAGAGATAAGACAAAAACAGGCTAAAAAATTGGCGCAGGAAATTACTCTAAGTATCCAACAATTGGGTATGCCTAAGGGAAAAGTGGAAATTTCACTAATCCCACTAGAAAAAATGCAAGTGCATGGAATGGATAAAGTGGAATATAAAGTCTGTACCAACCCTGGAATGGAGCTTGATTCGCTTAGTAAAATTGCCTCTGGAGGAGAGCTTTCCCGAATTGGTTTGTCGATTCAAATGATTACTGCCCAACAAGGTACAACCCCCACTTTATTATTTGATGAGGTGGATGTTGGCATTGGGGGAGCTACTGCTGCATTGGTAGGGCAAATGCTTCGTAAACTCGGCGAGCGTTTACAAGTCTTTTGCGTGACTCATCAGCCCCAAGTTGCTGCTGCAGCGCACAATCATTTTATGGTGGAAAAGCAAAGCGACAATAAGGAGACATTTACGCGCATTAGCTTACTGCAACAGGCTGAGAAAATTGATGAAATTGCACGTATGCTTGGTGGATTAAAAATTACAGAACAAACACGTTCCCATGCTCAAGAGTTATTAATGCAAAGTAATTAACTTGCTGTAATCGTTGACGGATACTTTCTTCTCCTTTTATGTCTGATAGTGTATTGAAAAAACAAAAATAGATCACTTTGGTGTATAATCGCCCCGCAAAGATTTTAAAACATCCAATAAGGCTTATAAAATACCACTATGGCAATATAAAAATCTAATTAGACTATTATAGCGAGAGAACTATTCCATGCGATCACGATTTATCATTTCAAAAGATTCTGTAACACAACTTCAGGAACTGATGTTGCAATGTTTACTCCTGAGCAAGACCCAAGTCTCATTGTACGAATCACAGGATTCACATAATTTTGAATTCGGTTATTCATCTTCAAAGAATAACTTATTGAATCAACCCATGCTCTCGTTTTCAAATCTATTAACAAAATGGGATGAGCTTTTACTTAATAAGAAGATAAATGAGCAAATTCATGACGAACCAAAGATGGCGCATCATGTGCGTACAGTAAATCACAAAGCAATTTCTTTATTAGCAGGTACGATGACCAGAATGGTAAATGAAGCCTATTCAGAGTTTGCTGAAACAGTCAATGAACGCCTAGATAAAGGTGAATCTATTCAAGCGATTACCAAAGAATTAATACAGTTATCCAGCTATCAAAGTGAGTATATTCGTAATGAGCTTTTAAAACGACTGGATACAGCTTCTTGTCGGCTATTATTTGAACGCTTCGTATTACTTGCTAATGAACTGACTGAAATGGGAAATTATTTTAGTGCACAAGCAGTGTACCAAGCCTTTGTTTATTCAGATATACAAAAACTATTTGATAAGAAAGACTGGTGTGGACTTTCTCCGCAAATAAAAATCATATTACACCACTTAGAGTCATTGTATGGTCCTGGTGAAACAAGCAGAAACAATCTTGCTCGTTTGTTAGAACGACCAAATCCTTATAAATTACCAGTGATTAATCGCATTACCACCAAGTTCGAACTGACAATTGCTGGTAGAGATGAAAATTTAAAATTAAAAAAAATCCGTCTTGAAGAACAGTTGCATACTATTCAGCGAAACAAAACAAGTACTGAAAACAATGAGAATGAACCATCTAAAGAAGTTGTTCAAACTCAAATTTCACTACAGCAGAATGAAAATCAAGACTTGGTTTATGGTAAAATAGAAGACAGCACCATACAGGGTCTATATGCGGGTATTGAAAAAGAAATTGATGAAATTAATCTACAACGTACCCAGCTTCATTTGTCTCGTGTTCAATTTATAAATGAAGAGCTCAGGCACCATTTATCACTTTTTAATAATCAGGATTTAGAATTTTCTAAAACTTTAAAGCATGAAATCGTTAATGAACAGGTCACATTTTATTTATTCAATCAAAAATTATTGAGTGATTTAAATCAAATCTTAAAGAACTGTGAGAATAAGTTACAGTTTATTTTAACGGATAAAAAGGGTAATGTCGAAGAGCAATGCAAAAAACTGTTACGAGAGAGTTATCAGCAACTAAAGCTCATTGTTGAAGAGGGAAATCTTTCTGCACCCCAATGTGTGGAAGCAGTTCGTAGGTTTTGTAAGGAATTTAAGCGAGCCTTGACAGATCAAGAGAATACCTACTCATATCAAGATGGTTGCCAATCGTTGCTTGAAGAGTTAAGTGTCTTAGCCAATCAGATTAGTAAGGAACAAAAACAATATGAACGCAATTTAATGCGTCGTTCCAAGAATCAATTGTCTCATACTGATTTTTTTGATCGAATGGTTTTGATAGAGCATATACAGGATCAACTGTATCTCTTGCCTGGAAAATATTTGGATCGTCTGTTGAAGATTCAATCCAATTGTTTATTTGAACTGAAACAATTGGATAATAAAAGTCATAATGAGCAAAAGAATACCACTTTTTGGGGCCAAAAACTATTAAATGACTTTGAGAGGCAGCGTAAAATATTTAAAAATCTATTAGCTTGCCTTGCTCAAGTGATTCAAACGTTAGTAACGGCAATGGAGCATTATGCCATTAATAAGTATTGCCATGCTGAAATGAATCGTTTGATGGTCGAATTTTGCTTTTGTGAGCACTCTTCAAGATTGCCAAAGAAAGAGTTGGATCACTTACTTTCTTTAGTACAAGGTGTGAGATCATCTGTTGATCAACAGACCCAGAATGAAGAATATAGGCATGTCCAAATGCATCTTGGTAGGGTCTTTGATGAAATGCTATCCTATGCCCAGGATCTACAGAGTAAAGATCCTAAAGGATTGGAATTTAGCCAAATGCGTGCTGTTTTGTTGGCTTTGACTTCACCTGCTTGTGGGGCGGTTCAAACCAAAATTGTATACCTTGAGAACTTGTTATCTGCTCCTGTATCTGTTCCTGATCGGATTGAGAAAACGGTAAATAAAACCTTATATCAACTATTTGATAAGTCTTCTCTTCAGAAGGAAACAAAAAAATCCAAATTTGTAACGCTGCTTTTAGAATATTATGACACATTGAAAAATTTACAGGAATATGAGTTGGATCAACATCAATCACAAGAAAGTTTCTTCATATAATATAATACAGTTCAATATTATAAAACTATTCCCTAATATCAAAAGTTGAAGCTGCAAATTAGAACGAAGGTTCCCTTTCTCTCTTAAGAAAAGGGTATTATTGGATGTAAAGGTATATGCTATTATGAAATCTAATTTATTATTAGTATCATGGTGAAATATCAAGGTGAACTAATTGATAATATTGAACTTAACGTTAGTAAATCCCGAGTTCATATTGACAAAGGAAATACTCAATTAGCCCAAGCAGTTAAACGAAGTGATAAAAGTAGTTTTTGTATTTTATTTGAATCATGTGATGCAGAGTAGTTTGCTCATCTCCACTTGATTAAAGTAGAGATGAGCGTAGAGGGGCCTCCAAGAATTTATACAAGTGCGTTAACACGTTCAGACAAGTCTTCAACAAACTCTTGTGTTGTTGTTTTCTCATCTTTAGAGAGGGCAAATAATCGATGTTGATTATAGACAGGATTGTTTTTGGCAGTAGTAAGTATCTCGTTTAATGTCTCACTATTAGATGCTTTTGCACGAACTTTACCTTTTAGTTCTTTAAGTGCGTCGCTCTTATCATCAGCCAAGGCAGTACCAATTTTGACTTGATTTAAGTGTTTTCTCGAATATTTATCAATTAAGTACGCGGTATGCTCTACTTTCCATTCTTGTGAAGGATGTTTTGTATGTGTAGGTAATACCACTTTCGTCTCTTCTTGTACTCCTAGCTGTTTATTCCATGCTTGCGTCAAAGTGAGCGTTTTGCGTGAACCTTGGGCATCAGATGTTGCGTTAAGTTTACTGGCCAGATAATCCCAAATCGCTGCTAGAGCGTATAAAGGCGATGCTATGACTTTTAGAAGACGAGTAGGGATGTCTGTATCAGACTCATTTTCTGCGTCTCCTGCTAAACGCTCTTTCAATAGCGTTGCTGTTTTCTTAACGTCCTGCGAAGACTTCTCTTCATGGCCAGCAAAATAATGAGCATCTTCAAAACCTTCACTGATAATTCCCACCAGGGCGGATACAATTTGCGGGACACCGGGCATACGATCGGAAGTCACTGCGATACTGACTAGATGCCCTAAAAAGAGCAGGATTCGTAGCGGGGTAATGGTGAGTTTTAAAAGAAGGCGAAAGGGGTTAAAAATCTGGAGCCAATTTTCTGTATCTCGGACATGAGCGAGGTTTTCAGTAACTGACTCATAAATACTGCGAAATATGTTTTTATTAGAGCGGGTCGCCTCATCTACCATTTCTAGAGATTCGGCAGTATTTTGGATGTTAAAGAATATAGCGGATAATCCAGTGATGATTGGATTAATCACTCCCATAATAAAACTAGGCATCTTTTTCATCCATTCAAATAATGGACGTGCACTGGTCGCTATAGTCCACCAAGTACCTGCAGTACAAATCGTAAGTGCAACAGCTAGGCCTGCTAAAAAGAGAGCCATAGTAGTCATAAATACGTTACGGGCAGTCAAACCTTGGCTTAAATCATCACGAAGTTTGTTATACCATTTTTTAATGGTATCGTTGTTAATCAAATCAGTAATTGTATTGTAGGTCAGCATTCCGTAAGCTGCTCCAGCAATTACTGACATTGGAACAATAAAAATTGGCCAAAAAGCAAATGGAATTGCAGCAACTACTGGAATCACACTAAATGCTTCCACGAGAAGATAAGTACTGCCTAATCCCATAAACGCTGCTGCAAGAGCACTAAAACCTTTTACATAATTAAAGGTGGATTGGCGTTTTTCCAATTTTTCTTGCCATTCTTTTTGTTGGTGACTTGCAAGCCATTTGCGCAACTCCAAAGCATAGGCTGAAAGCTCTTCACTCTGCGCGTTTTTTGCAGGAAAGAGCTGTAATGCAAACCATTTTTCCATGTCTGCTAGCGTTTTTTCGATTTGCCTTTTTTGCTTTCTGCTTTCCTTATCAAGTTGTTTGTGCTTAAAAAGGCTAAGAAGCTGCAGTTGTTTTTCATAATCCTTGAAAAACTGAGGACAATCCGGATCGTCAGTATTTTCAGGGAAATTTTGTAATAAATACTCCTTAGCTAAATGATTTTCTAAGTAATTACTTTTAAATAATTTCTTAAAGGCACCTTTAATATTTTGTAAATAAATTTCACCTTCATAAGCCACTGAGAGGCCAAAAGTGGCACATGCTACTGACAAAGCGGGAATCAATGCATACATTCCACCAAAACTTAAAAAACCAAGAATTAAACTAGCTCCTGTGGTCAGAAGCGTTAGAAGCAGATAATAGGGAATTTTTTTTATAGGAAATTTTTTTTTATTGATTGCCATATATTTGCTCATTTAGTGGATTAGGGTCACCACTTTATCCTAAATGAAAATGATTATCAATAGCAAATAGATTAAAAAAAGAGCACATGCTCATTGTTTGTTGTAACGCGACTTTAATTAAGCAGTAGATCCCATTGGGGAATTTAGGTAAAGTAAATGGCCACGAGCGAAACTCGTTTTAAAATTAATTTAACTTAGGAGTAGAAATGCGTTTGAATCAATGGATGACCTATATCGCAGCGGGTTCAATGTTTGCGAGTGCTAATATTTTTGCAGCGAGTGCTATTCACGAACAAGTGCAAGTACCTCAATGTCTTGCGGAAAAAATTACTACTCCCTATGAGGTTTTGGCCGAAAATAAGGATTTTAAAATTATTGATATGTCTATGACGGATTTAGATGCTCTAAGTCATTTAGCCGATCAAACACATTGCGGTCGATTTGTGAATGTGAGTCATAAAATTGAGGGGGCTCAAATTGCAACAAAAAAGCAATCAGCCCAAAGACTTTTACAGCAAAAAACAATTAAAGCAACAGATCTAAGTGGTGCAGTGTATGAGATAAAACACCAAAAAGAAGTTAATGAGGAATTAGAAAATATAGTTCCTGATAATATTTGGCATACACTAACTCAATTAACCTCATTTCATAATCGTGCTGCGAATAAAGATACTGGTGTATCTGCTGCTAATTGGTTAAAAAACACCTTTGACGCGATGGTTACTGAAAGTGGGCGTACTGATACGACAAATTTCTTTGTAAAAACAGGTCGGTATAGACAACCTTCTTTAGTGACTGTTATTGGCAAAGATATTAAAGCACCTGCTGTAGTTATTGGTGCACATATGGACACACTTGATGGTCGTATGCCAGGAGCGGGTGATGATGGTAGTGGTTCAGCATCAAATATGGAAATGACACGCGTATTGTTACATTCTAAAATAGCATTTAAGCGTCCAATTTATATTATTTGGTATGCTGCTGAAGAGCAAGGTTTAGTGGGCTCTCAGTATGTAGTTGAACATTTTATGTCTAAATCTATCCCAGTAAAAGCAGCAATTCAATTTGACATGACTGGTTACCGTGTAGATCGTGAAGATCCAACCATGTGGGTATTTACTGATTACACCGATAAAGGTTTAAGTAAATTTGTAGCCAAATTGATTGAGACTTATATACATGTTCCAGTTGATTTTTCAGAGTGTGGTTATGGTTGTAGTGATCATGCTTCCTGGCATCACATAGGAGTTCCAGCAGCATTCCCATGTGAATCTAATTTTGATGATCATAATCCTTACATTCATTCTTCTGCTGATACAATGGAGAAATTAAGTCTAGAACATATGACCAATTTTTCTAAATTGGCTTTAGCTTTTGCTATTGAAATGGCTTCAGAATAATTGCTAATGCCCCTCCATGGGGCATTTATTTTTTGGCGCACCTTCCAAGATTCATGCAAACAGATACAAATCAAGCATTAGGTAGTGGTTTAGGTGGGCAATGATATTCTTGGGTAACTTCATTTTCTGTATTTACCGCTTGTAAAACAATAGGAAATTTCCACAGAGAATAAAGATGTTTGAGTACATCTGAAGTGGTGTTCCCTAAAGGTACTCTATTATGTTGCGCATATCTTAAAGTTAGGGAACGATCACCTTGTAAATCAACAGAATATACTTGAATATCGGGTTCAAAATAACCTAAGTTATATTGTCTTGATAAAGCTTCTCTTATTTTTTGATATCCTGATTCATTATGAATTGCATTGACATAAAGATCGGGGCTGCGATCGTCATCGACAATATGAAATAACTTCAAGTCTCGGATTAATTTAGGTGATAAATATTGGGCAATAAAACTTTCATCTTTATAATTACGCATGGCTGTATCTAAACTTGTTAGCCAGTTTGTATTGGCTAAGTAAGGAAACCATCGCTTATCTTCTTCAGTAGGATTTTCGCAGATCCGTTTGATGTCTTGCATCATATGGTATCCCAATGTATAGGGATTAATACCATTATAATACGGGCTATTATAAGGAGGCTGCATGATGACGTTGGTATGGCTTTGTAAGATTTCCAGCATAAATTCGTCAGTAACTAAGCCTTCATCATACAACGCATGTAAAATCGTATAATGCCAAAAACAGGCCCATCCTTCATTCATTACTTTAGTTTGGCTTTGTGGATAAAAATACTGTGCCATCTTGCGTACAATACGTACAATTTCTCTTTGCCACGGTTCTAATAAAGGGGCATTTTTTTCAAGAAAATATAAAATGTTTTCTTGGGGTTCTTCTGGAAAACGTTTTTTCTGAGACTGTGTTATCACTTGTTTACTTTGTGGAATAGTTCGCCATAATTCATTAACTTGGGATTGCATGTATATTTCGCGATTTTGTTGGCGAATCTTCTCTTCTTGCATGGATAATGGGGCAGGGTGTTTATAACGATCCACTCCATAATTCATTAGGGCATGACAGGCATCAAGTATTGCTTCAACTTCATTAATTCCATAGTGTTCTTCACAATCACTGATGTATTTTTTGGCAAATACTAAATAATCAATGATGGCATCAGCTGAGGTCCACATTTTAAATAAATAATTATTTTTAAAAAATGAGTTATGGCCGTAGCACGCATGAGCAATAACTAATGCCTGCATCGGCATCGTATTTTCTTCCATGAGATAAGAAATGCAAGGATTAGAGTTGATAACTAATTCATAAGCTAAGCCCATTTGTCCTCGTTTGTAACTTTTTTCAACACTTACAAAGTGCTTACCAAAAGACCAGTGATGGTAACCTATGGGCATACCTACTGAGGCATAAGCATCCATCATTTGCTCGGCAGAAATGACTTCTATTTGATTAGGATAAGTATCGAGTTTAAAATCTTTAGCAATGCGTGCGATTTCGCGATCATAATCCTGAATTAATTCAAAGGTCCATTCTGCGCTTGTAGATAATGGTTTTTTTCTCATGCGGTTTTCCTTTTAAATAGCTCATGAAATACAGGATATATATCCGCTACCGTATCAATATTTTCCATAGCAAAATTAGGATAGTGCTCTTTAACGAGCTGATAAACTTCCCATAAACTTTGGTGATGACGAGGCATGATTTCGATATAAGCAAAATATTGCAGTAAAGGCATAATTTTATCTTGAAGAAGCTCTTGACAATAAGGTGAATCAGCATTCCAGTTATCGCCATCGGATGCCTGAGCCACATAAATATTCCACGACTCAGGTGGATAGCGTGCTTCAATAATTGCGCTTAATAGTTCCAATGCGCTGGAAACTACAGTACCTCCAGTTTCTCGAGAATAAAAGAACTCTTCTTCATTGACCTCTTTGGCGGAAGTATGGTGCCGGATAAACACTAATTCAATTTTTTCATAATTCTTAGTAAGGAACATATAGAGCAAGATAAAAAAACGTTTTGCAATGTCTTTTTTTGCCTCATCCATTGATCCCGATACATCCATAACGCAGAACATCACTGCTTGAGTAGAAGGAGAGGGCACTCGAATGCGATAATTATAACGGAGATCAATTGTATCTATAAATGGAACTGTTTGTATTTTTCTTTTCAAAAACGCAATTCTTTTTTCCAAATTTTTTATCTCATCTGTATTTAGAACAGGTTGTGCTTGCAGTTTATCCAATTCTTCTACAGTTTCTTTTAATTGCTTTTTATAGGGAGATGCTAAAGCCACTCTACGTCCTGTTGCTTGTTTCATAGAGCGGAGAACATTAATATTGTTAGGGATACCACTGGTGGTTACCCCAGCCCGTATGGTTTTGAACGTACTAATTTGTGCGAGTTCTTTTTTAACTAAATCGGGTAATTCAAGATCTTCAAAATACAAATCAAGGAACTCTTCACGCGACAATTCAAAAATGAAATTATCTTCACCTTCACCACTATCACTGGCATTAGAGCTATCACCACTTCCCCCAGAGCTACTACTAGGTCTTTTTATTCTATCGCCAGCTATAAAATTGTCATTTCCTGGCAATACACGCTCTATGTGTCCACCCTGACCTCGGTGAAACATGGGCTCAGAGATATCTTTGGCGGGAATCGTAATTTGTTCCCCTTGGTCAATTTCAGTAATACTACGTTTTCCAACAGCATCGGAGACCGCACGTTTGATCTGATTCTTATAACGACGAAGGAAACGTTGGCGGTTCACCGTGCTTTTTTTCCCTGCGTTTTGTCGTCTATCAATCAATTGCGACATAATATATCCCCATAAAAAATCATTTTTCGTGAATATTTGTAGCATTGGTGAGGCACAATTATAATCCTGGAGCCCAAGCTCATCGCTTCGAGTTCATCCAGGTTCTCTCATCGTGGAGAGGTTTTTCTTATTGTGACTTCCGTACTCGCAAATACCATTCGCAAAGCAAGCGTACTTGTTTGCGTGTATACCCTTTATCTACCATTCGCGAAATAAATTCTTCATGTTTTTTCTTATCATCTTCCGACGCTTTAGCATTGAAGGAGATAACTGGTAACAGATCTTCAGTATTGGTAAACATTTTTTTCTCAATAACTGTTCTTAATTTTTCATAACTGTTCCAAACAGGATTCTTGCCTCGGTTATTTGCACGAGCACGTAACACAAAATTCACTACTTCATTACGAAAATCTTTTGGATTTGATATCCCAGCGGGTTTTTCAATTTTTTCCAGTTCTTGGTTTAATAAGGCCCGGTCAAAAATTTCACCTGTATCTGGATCACGATAATCTTGATCTTGTATCCAGAAATCAGCATAAGTAATGTAGCGATCAAAGATATTTTGTCCATATTCAGAGTAGGATTCCAGATATGCTGTTTGAATTTCTTTGCCAATAAATTCAACATACTTCGGAGCAAGATATTCTTTGATGAACCCTAAGTATGATTCCTGTACTTCTTGGGGGAGCTGTTCTTGTTCAATTTGACGTTCTAACACATACATTAAATGTACAGGGTTTGCTGCTACTTCACTGTGATCAAAATTAAATACTTTAGAAAGTATTTTGAACGCAAAACGAGTGGATACTCCACTCATGCCTTCATCAACACCAGCAAAATCACGATATTCCTGATAGGATTTTGCTTTGGGATCAGTATCTTTTAAACTTTCTCCATTATACACACGCATTTTAGAATAAATACTTGAATTTTGTGGTTCTTTTAAACGCGTTAAGACGGAAAATTGCGCTAACATATCCAATGTACCTGGCGCACAATGAGCTTGAGTTAATGAACTGTTATCAATAAGCTTTTGATAAATCCTATTTTCTTCAGAAATGCGTAAACAATAAGGCACTTTTACAATATTAATACGGTCAATAAATGCTTCATTATTTTTATTGTTTCTGAATGTTTGCCATTCTGATTCGTTGGAGTGAGCTAAAATAATTCCTTCGAAGGGGATGGATGATAAACCTTCAGTTGGATTGTAATTGCCTTCTTGAGTTGCCGTTAACAATGGATGCAACACTTTAATGGGTGCTTTAAACATTTCAACAAATTCTAAAAGACCACGGTTGGCTCGGCATAGTCCCCCGGAATAGCTATAAGCATCGGGATCATCTTGAGAAAATTCTTCTAATTTACGAATATCAACTTTACCTACCAGGGAAGAAATATCCTGATTGTTTTCATCACCAGGTTCTGTTTTGGCAATGGCAATTTGCTTTAAGCGGGAGGGTTTTACTTTAATCACTTTGAATTTGCTGATATCTCCGTTGTATTCATGCAATCTTTTTACAGCCCAGGGCGACATGAGGTAGCGTAAGTATCGAGAAGGGATACCAAAACGCTCTTGCAATAATTCAGCATCTTCCGTTGGATTAAATAAAGAAAGTGGGGACTCAAACACTGGCGAACCTTTAATGGCGTAAAATGGAATTTTTTCCATCAAATCTTTTAATTTTTCAGCAATTGAAGATTTACCTCCACCAACAGGTCCCAAAAGATAAAGCACTTGCTTTGTTTCTTCCAACCCTTGAGCGGCATGCTTTAAAAAACCGACAATTTGCTCAATAGGTTCTTCCATGCCATAAAAATCTTGAAAAACGTGATATCGTGGTATCACTTTATTGGAGAAAATTCTTGATAAAACAGGATCATGTCGGGTGTCGACCATTTCTGGTTCCCCGATTGCCATTAATAGTCGCTCCGCTGGATTGGCATAAGCAGAAGGGTCATTTTTACACAATTCCAGGTATTCTTCCAAACTCAGTTCTTCTTCTTTATTATCAACAAAACGTTTGGTATATCCGGTTAAAAAATCTTGAGTGTTCATGTGCCATCCCCTTATACATATCCTGGTGAAGGATATAAACATGTTTCTTTACATTTAATACTTCTCGCGAATAAAAGCAATAAATGTTTTAGTTAACTTCTCATCCACCATAAAGATTGAACTAGAAGCTACCCCTTTATAATTATTATAGGCTAAACTAAGTAAATTTTTTATATAACTCAATAAATTAATCGCTCTTTCATAAAGGATGTCATAATCATGCCAAACACTACTGTTTATTTAAAAAATTACCAGGCTCCTTTTTTTACAGTAGATACTGTGAATTTAAATTTTGACTTATATGATGATCATGCATTGATCAGCAACGAACTTAAATTAATTCGCCGCCATGAAGGACCTTTGCATTTATATGGTGACGAATTGGAATTAATAAGTGTGCATATGAATGGACAAAAATTAGAGCCTTTTGCATATAGAGTACAACCTGACTCACTCATTATAGAAAATTGTCCGGATGAATTTACCTTAACGATAATGACGCGAATTTATCCACAAAATAATACGCAATTATCCGGATTATATCGCTCCAATCATCTATTTTGTACTCAGTGTGAAGCAGAAGGATTCAGACGGATTACTTATTTTCTGGATCGCCCCGATGTATTAGCGACTTACTCTACACGTATTTCAGCCGATAAAAAGCAATATCCTATTTTATTATCTAATGGAAATTTAATCGACTCGGGAGATTTGACGGATCAACGTCATTGGGTACGTTGGCATGATCCCTTTAAAAAACCCTCGTATTTATTTGCTTTAGTTGCTGGCAATTTGGCTCGGGTTAGTGATCAATTTGTTACTTGTACGGGACGCACTATCGATTTACACATTTATGTTGAACCTGGAAATGAAGATAAATGTGGACATGCAATGGAGTCTTTGAAAAAAGCCATGCGTTGGGATGAAGAGGTTTATGGACGTGAATATGATTTGGATATTTTCATGATCGTAGCCGTTAGTGATTTCAATATGGGGGCAATGGAAAATAAAGGATTAAATATTTTTAATTCAAAATACATTCTCGTGAGTCCAGATACGGCTACAGATCAAGATTTTGCGGATGTTGAAGGTGTTGTTGCCCATGAATATTTTCATAATTGGACAGGTAACCGTGTGACCTGCCGAGATTGGTTTCAATTAAGTTTGAAAGAAGGGCTAACTGTTTTCCGCGACCAAGAGTTTTCTTGTGATATGAATTCGCGTGATGTGAACCGCATCATGGATGTTCGCATGTTACGTAGCACCCAATTTCCAGAAGATGCAGGATCAATGGCACATCCGGTGCGACCTGACTCCTATCAGGAAATAAATAATTTTTATACTGCAACCGTTTATAATAAAGGGGCTGAGGTAATTCGCATGCAGCATACTTTACTTGGAAAAGACGGCTTCCGGCGCGGTATGGATTTATATTTTGAACGTCATGATGGTCAAGCAGTTACTATTGATGATTTTGTTGCGGCAATGGAGGATGCAAATCAAGTAGATCTGAGTCAATTTAAACGATGGTACAGCCAGGCCGGGACTCCAGAAGTTACAGTAACTAGTGCTTATACAAATGACACGTTAACCTTAACGATGCAACAAAGTTGTCCTCCTACTCCTGAATGTCTTCAGAAGAAACCGTTTCATATTCCTATTCGTATGGCTCTCTTTAATTCCAAAGGCCAAATGATTTCTGTAGATAGGGAGATTTTGGAGTTAAAAGAAGCAGAGCAGCGCTTTAGTTTTTCGGGTTTGAGCGAAAAACCGGTTGTCTCTTTATTAAGAGAGTTTTCTGCTCCCATCAAATTAAAACACCATTTAAGCCAAGAAGAGTTACTCTTTTTATTGCGATATGAAACAGATGGGTATGCTAAGTGGGATGCTGCCCAGAGTCTTGTTTTAAACTGTATTAAGGATTATTTACACCAGCCATCAAATACATGGCAAATTCCTTCTGCCTTGAGTTCCGCATTCAAGCATGTCTTGCTTGATGATTCATTAGATGCTGATCTACGCGCAGAATTATTGACTCCTCCAGGTTTTGAAGAGATTGCCGCAACATTAGATTGTGTTGATGTGAGCGCAGTAGAAGCTGCCCGTGACTTTTTCCGCCAACAATTGGGCTGGTATTTGTATGATTCTGCACAAACACTTTATCAACAGTTATGGAGAGCAGAAAATCATAAGATGCATGGAGCAGCTTATGGCCGTAGAAAATTGCGTAATATTTGTTTATGGCTCATGATGAAGTCTAAAGAAGCGATGGCTTTAGAGATGTGTCAACAGCAATTTATGTCCGCACAGACAATGACCGATCAAATAGCGAGTTTTTCGTTACTCGCCAATTGTACCAATCAAGGAGCACGTGAACAGGCGATCGAGGATTTTTACAAACAATGGGCAAAAAATGATTTGGTATTAGATAAGTGGTTCGCGATTCAAGCAACCAGTGAGCTTCCGGATACGTTAACTCATGTCAAAACGTTAGTGCGACATGCTGCATTTAACATTAAAAATCCCAACAAAGTTCGGGCATTAGTGAGTGCATTTTGTATGACAAATCCACGTAACTTCCATGCTGTTGATGGAAGCGGATACAGCTTTTTAGCGGATTTTCTGATTACGTTAGATAAGATTAATCCACAGATAGCAGCGCGTCTTGCTAATCCATTTACTCGGTGGCAACGTTATGATAAATCCAGACAGAGTTTAATGCACAATCAGTTAGAAAGGTTAGCGAAGCAGAACTTGTCGCGTGATTTAGCTGAAGTCGTTTCCAAAAGTTTGGGGCATTCCTAATTAACGTTTGTTATCCCGTAAAGCGTGTCCCCAGCGAAAGCCTGTCTCTTGATCATACCTCATCAAGAGACAGCTGCTTGCGCAGAGGGTGACGCTGCTCTCAATACCGTCTCCCTCTGCAAAAGAAATAATTGGATCCTGTTTTATTTACGGACAAGATGTGTAGAAGATTCAGAGCGAAAGCGAGGATGTACCGCATTTATACGGGATCTAGTTCCAAATAAGTTGGCTATTTTGCGTTACAAAAAGTCGTTGGTTCAGCTATGAAAGCAAGACAATTACCTTAGATTGATATACCCAATATACTTAGTTCTCATATCGAAATCGGCTTTGATGAAAAGGTCAAGAAGTTTTTTAAGATGCTAGGATTTTTGGACAATGATTCATTACTGGTTCTAGTCTATTTGACAAATTCAAGAGGTACGCTATATTTATAGTTAAATACTTATTTAAGTGTTGAACTGAACATGCTAACCCAAGATCAAATTATTACTTTAAGCGATACACTGCATCTAATGGGTGAACCTAATCGCTTGCGGCTTCTACTCACGTGTCTTAATGAAGGGCCTAAATCAGTGTCTGAATTGGCAGAGCAATTGAATCTTTCAGTGCCCTTAGCAAGCCATCATTTGAGTTTGTTGCGCTCTGCACGTTTACTGATTGCCAACCGCGAAGGAAAACATATCTATTACAGTATTTTTGATGCACATGTACGGTGTATTTTAGAAGACATGTTGCGGCATTTTACTGAAGATGACGATGAGGAGAATTAACATGAGTTTTTTAAAACGATTACTGGGCAACCTAAATAAACATCATGGGCAATATCGTAGCTCTCATAATAGCGGATATGATAAATCCCATCATAAGCGAAAAAATCATGATAACTATTATTTGTCTCGAAATGAATCACAGGGAGTTACCTGTACACGTTGTCAAACTTTTAATGCTCCTGGAGCTCGATTTTGTGGGCAATGCGGCCAAGGAGTCCAAAATATAGTGTGCAGTTGTGGCGCATCCATTCCAGCTGGGGCTAAGTTTTGTGGGCAATGTGGAAATTCATTATGACAACACCATTAACAGCAACTACCTTTTTTGTGGCTGGGCTTGATTGTCCAGCAGAAGAACAGCTCATCAGAAAACAGTTACAAGATGTTTCTGAAATTGAGCATATGGAATTTAATTTTATCGCGGAAGAGGTCACAATTCATCATCGTTTTCCCGTCATTGATGCATTGCAACAACGCATTGAATTATTAGGTATGAGTGTTCGCACGCAAGGCAGTAGTTCTTTAGCTAAAAAAGGTGAAAAAACAACCGTTGATTTTTCTTGGAAAATCATTCTATTAGCGGGTATTTTGGCGTTGTTTTCAGAAATTATGGCCTATTATCTGAACACAGAATTTTCAAGCTGGATTATTGCTCCTGCTTTATTGGCGATTGGTTTAAGTGGTCCCTCTACCTTTAAAAAAGGGTGGCTGGCTTTGCGAACTAAGGCGATGAATATTAACAGTTTAATGTTGATTGCTATTATTGGCGCGGTTTTTATTGGTGCATGGCCTGAAGCGGCGATGGTGACGGTATTATTTGCCTTGGCTGAACGTATTGAGCGCTATTCTTTAGATAAGGCGCGTCTTGCTATTCGCAGTTTGATGCAAATCGCACCGGAAGTTGCACGGATAAAACAGGAGAATGGGCAATGGCAAATAACTCCTATTGAGCAGGTGAACTTAGACGCTGTTTTTAAAGTAAAGCCTGGAGAGCGTATTCCTTTAGATGGGGTTGTAGTTTTAGGAAAAAGCACAGTCAATCAAGCACCAATTACAGGCGAGTCTATGCCGGTGACTAAAGAAATAGACGATATGGTTTTTGCGGGAACACTCAATGAATATGGGGTGCTCGAAGTCAAAGTCACGAAAGTCTCTGGAGATACCCTTCTTGCTAAGATTGGGAAGGCCATTGAACAAGCACAAGCGGAACGTGCGCCGACACAACGTTTTGTTGATGTCTTTGCGCAATATTATACGCCGATTATGGTATTGATTGCCGTTTTAATTGCATTAATTCCACCATTGGTCTTTGGCTATCCCTTTTATGATTGGCTCTACAAAGCACTCACTTTATTAGTGATTGCTTGTCCTTGTGCCTTAGTTATTTCAACCCCGGTTACAGTGGTGAGCGGATTAGCCTCTGCGGCCAAGCATGGACTTTTAATTAAAGGCGGCAGCTATTTAGAAACTGGGCATCAGTTAAAATTAATTGCTTTGGATAAAACAGGCACCTTAACTGAAGGCAAACCTGTAGTTACTGATTTTATTGTTTATGATCCGCGCAAAACAAAAGAAGAGTTACTTCTTCTTGCAACAAGCCTTGATAGCCATTCGGAGCATCCTGTAGCGAATGCTCTAGTGACTTATTGGCAGCAAGAACAGCCTAACACCGCTTTATTAGAGATTGATGAGTTTGCGGCGCTCCCTGGTCGAGGCGTGAAGGGGGTAGTGCAAGAGGAACTGTTTTATGTAGGGAATCATCAACTGGCCGAAGACAATCACGTATGTAATCCTGAAATAGAAAAAGAGTTGAAACGATTGGAGGTAGAAGGAAAAACCACGGTCATTTTAAGTAATGATACTACCGTTCTTGCCCTTTTTGCAGTGGCAGATACATTGCGTCAGTCCAGTCAGTGGGCTATTTCACGGCTTCATGAGCAAGGGATAAAAACAGCAATGCTGACGGGTGATAATGCAGTAACCGCACATGCCATTGCGAAACGAGTGGGCATAGATGAGGTGAAGGCCAATGTATTACCTACGGATAAATTGCACGCAATTAATCAACTCTTAGCACAGTATCAAACGGTAGGCATGGTTGGCGATGGTATTAATGATGCGCCGGCACTGGCTAAAGCAAGCATTAGTTTTGCAATGGGTAAGGGGACAGATACAGCATTGGAAACGGCTGATGTAGCCTTGATGAATGATAATTTAGCCATGCTGCCATTATATATTGATTTAAGTCGCAATACGGCAAGAGTTCTTCGACAAAACATTAGCTTATCCATTGCCATTAAAGGAGTGTTTTTTATTTTAGCACTTGGAGGTATTGCTACTTTGTGGATGGCTGTTTTTGCAGATATGGGGGCTAGTTTAATTGTTGTGGCAAATGGATTGCGGCTCTTGAATTATCATAAAGGACATGCAGACATTCAAGAGACTTAAGAGCTATCCGAAAAATCGATGGTATTGCCTCACGGAGTCTAAGGCACTGAGGAACCACCTATGCTAGCTATAATGAGACTTTAGCACTTTCAGCAGGAAGAGCACTAATCCAATTGCAAAAATCCATAGGATTTAACGTATAATAAAGTCCTATACCTAACTCACATAAGAAAATAATTAGAACAAGCATGCTAAAAAGAGAAAAGAGAAGTTGCTTATTTTTTCTCTTTTTCTCATGGATCTTATTTAAAATGGTTTCATTGCTGTGGAATAATCGATCACTAATAATTTTGATAATGGCGTCTACAATTGCTTTATGACAGCGTTGATTTTCTAAAGTATGTAAGTGACTAATGGAAGTCTGTAATACAACAACGGATTCAGTTGCGATTACTGTAAGTGCACAAGTACGATTTTGAATGGCTCTCATTTCATCAATTGTTTCACCAACAGTGAGTGTTTCTATCAATTCAGGATCAGCGTTTTCATTTTCCTTCTTATAAAGTCCAACAGTTCCAGAAATAATAATGAAAAAATCATCACTCATTTCTCCTTCTTTAAGTAAGAGATCACTTTTTCCAAAAGTAGATCTAGAGGAAATTGCCAGGAACAGCTGATAGTTTTTCTCTGATAAATGTTTCAACAAGGGACTGTTTCTTAAGATATTTTTTTCTTGTTCGGAAAAGTCGTTCATTGAATTTTCCTTAATTCAAATTTAATTTTTATTCGTAACTTCTCTATTCATTGTCTGAAAAGTATTGATGTTACGACGAAGAAAGGCTTATTTTAATTATTGTAAAATTGTGTATTTTTGCAAGAAAAGTTAATTATATTTGTAGTTATTTTGTTGTACCATGTGAGCTATCTGGACAAGATAACCCAATAAAATATTTAGGAGAGTAGATTGTTTCAGCGTTATGCAGTTATGGGTAATCCTATCGCCCATAGTTTATCCCCTGTTATTCATCAACATTTTGCAAAGCAGGTCAATGTTTCTTTAACCTATGAAAAAATTGAAGCCGATGATCACGATTTTGAGCAACAAGTTGTTGATTTTTTCAATCAAGGGGGTAAAGGACTTAATATTACTTTACCTTTTAAGCAACGTGCTTTTGCAATGGCACAACAGCGTAGCTCTCGCTGCGAACGGGCTGGAGCAGCAAATACCTTGTGGGTAAAAGCACATCAATTGTATGCAGATAATACCGATGGAGCTGGTTTTATTCGCGACTTAAGTCGTTACTTATCGGTGCAGAACAAGCGTATATTAATCCTAGGTGCCGGAGGGGCTGCGCGTGGAATTATCCATCCTTTATTAGAGGAACATCCTGCCGCACTCATTATAGCGAATCGCACCTCCTCTAAAGCAGCAGCCTTTCAGCTTGATTTTCCGCAGACTAAGTGTATCAACCTTCATGAAGTTGAAGGAGTGTTTGATGTCGTTATAAATGCAACTTCTGCAAGCATGGCAGGAGAGTTTGTAGCGCTACCAAAGGAATGTATGACTGCAAAACCGTTTTGTTATGATTTGTCTTATAAACAACAGGGCATAACTGCTTTTGTCCAATATGCTAGGAACTTTGGGTGTGAAGCAGTTGATGGTTTAGGGATGTTGGTCGAACAAGCAGCAGAAGCTTTTTTTCTTTGGCATGGCATTTTTCCTGATACTAAAGAGGTTCTCGCATTTTTGCGATCGTAGAGCACCACTCCCTTATCTAAAACTCACTTAATGACGCTATAATCGATTAATAGATTTCTTCGAAAACCCTGCTCCAGCGGAGAATTGCTTCGTCGATACGGTGCTACGTGTACGCTCCGGTTCTGTGCCCCGTGTCTTCTTGCACCAGTCTCACTGTAGCGAGTTTTCGAAGAAGTCTGATATTATTCAAAAAAAGCAATCACTTCTTTCGCATTATTCATCGTATCTTGAAAACCCAACTGAAGAAGCTCCCTTGTGTAATCTTGTTCAAAAAGTACAAAGCTTAGAAGATCACCAGAATGTTTCTTTTCGCCCAAAACATTAAGCAAATATCTAAGTAATGTAGGTAATGCTTTAAAATGTATTTGTGCTAAAGGTGCTAAATCTTTACTGGGCCTTAGGTGTAAGGTAGTGATGGGCCGCCAAGGAGAACGACGTTTCTTCCATATTGAAAGGAGCATAGCAATTTCATTCATGCGATTGACCATTTCAATGTCACGATCCAGATTGTCTAAAAACAGAGCATTCAGCATGTTTCCAAAAATATGTGAAAAAGGAATATCGTCATTATTACGTAAATTTTCCTGTTCAACGAATGTGGGTATAGCTCGAGTCCCTAAAATTAAAATTTTATCTACTTCAAAACGAATGGCTCCACGAAGTGGTGCTGCTAAGCCTATGCTGCCATCACCATAATGAAATCCATCAAGTAGTACCGTGGGAAAAAATAAAGGCAAGGCACTGGATGCTAAAATGTGTTCTACCTGAATGTTGGCGCGTTTACTGCCATGTCTTGGATAGTTCCAATCAGTAAATTCAAGATTATTATTTTCATAAAAAGAAATAGTCTGACGTGTTTCATAGCAATTGCTGATTATTTCCAGAGTATTTAGTTTTCCATTGCTTATATTTTGTGTAATTTTAGTGAAATCAAGTCCCTCTTCAATCATTTGTTTCAGTGGGGATGTATCCAATAAATGGGCTGCTTGGCGTTGTTTGAGCATCATCGTACTCATATTACGTACAACCGATTTGCCTAATGCAAAGTTGCTGGCTTTGTAGACTTGTTGGCAATGGATTTCACCCCACATAGTTTCCAGCTTATCAAGTGCTGTTGGAAAGTCATCAGCATTTTCAGCAAGCACAGCCGCATTGATACTGCCAACGCTGACTCCAGTGACTACTTCAAAAGGAAGTGTTTTAACTTGTAATATTTGACCAATTGCTTTTAGTACTCCCGCTTGATAAGCGCCTCGAGCACCACCTCCGGCTAAATAAATGGCTTTTTTAGACATGATGATTATTTTTATCGCATTTTATGGGCTATTTATGTGAAATATAGTTGAGTTTGAGATGAATTAGCAAGCACTTCCAAAATCATCCTCTCAAAATGTACTCAATTTTTAGGTAGTTTAAAAAGGTTTCTTTTCTTGATTTATTTTCGAAAGTGAGTTTAACAATGTCTCTTGCAAAATAATTAAAACTCCTTTACTTTTAAAAGTTTACTCCCTTTAAGGAAGAACGTCCATGGTAAATCTTCTTCGCGAACAACCACGCGCATTTCACATGATTTTTATGTTGGAATTATGGGAGAGGTTTGGGTTTTATACAGTGCAAGGGATTTTAACACTGTTTTTTATCCGATACTTAGGTTATAGCGATACGGTTTCTTATTATACATTTGGTGCTTTTTCAGCTCTTGTTTATGGTATGGTGGTTATTGGTGGGTACTTAGGCGATAGAATATTAGGTACCAAACGTACTATAGTTCTTGGCTTGATTGTTTTAGCAGCGGGCTATTTTTCATTAGCGATTACTGACAAAGAACATGTATTTTTTGCACTTGGTTTAATATGTGTAGGAAATGGTTTATTTAAAGCTAATCCATCGAATCTATTAGCTAAATGTTATAATGAAAATGATCCTCGGTTACATGGAGGCTTTACTTTATATTATATGGCAATTAATTTGGGCAGTATGATTGCTTTATTTGCAGGTCCTGCAATTTCAAGCCGGTATGGTTATTCCTATGCATATATGATGAGCGCAATCGGCTTGTTAATTGGATTAGCTAATTATTGGTTACAACACCAATTTATTGCTCATATTAATACGGAAGCAGACAAACGAGATATCTCGTCATTCTATTGGTTAACGATACTCTTTGGGATACTTTTACTCACTGAAATTTCAGCATATTTATTGCAACACGTAATGTTCGCAAAAAATTTATTTTGGTGTATTACGCTTCTAGTAATTGGTTATTATATTTTTATGCTACGGAAAGAAAATAAAACAGTAAGAAACCGCATGTTAGTTGCTTTAGCATTAATGTTAGAGGCGGTAATTTTCTTTACTTTATATCAGCAAATGCCGACATCGCTCAATTTATTTGCTGTGTATAACGTGACTCCTGTTTTCTTAGGAATTACTATTGATCCTCAAAGCTTCCAGGCACTGAATCCTATTTGGATTGTAATAATGAGTCCGGTGTTAGCTCACTTTTACGGTTTTTTCAATAAAAAAGGAATTTCATTTTCTATTCCTTATAAATTTTCTTTAGGTATGACTATGTGTGGGTTGAGTTTTTTAATGCTCTTTTTTGCTCGCTATTTTTATACGGAACATGGAATGGTTTCTTCATGGTGGTTGATTATAAGTTATTTATTTCAAAGTATTGGTGAGTTGCTGGTTTCTGCTTTAGGCGTGGCTATGGTTGCAGAATTAGTTCCTGCGCAAATTACTGGTTTTGTTATGGGAATGTGGTTTTTAACCTCTGCGATAGCTGGATTTATTGGTGCTAGCGTAGCTTCTTATACGGAGCTTCCCGAGCATATTAAACCGGGAATTGGTTCTTTGCTGATTTATACTGATGTATTTGCTTGTATTGGTATTGTGACTTTAATAATTGCCTTGTTTATGTGGTTATTGTCACCTCGATTAAATCGTTATATAGCTGTAAAAAAAATAGGTCCTCAGCAAGAAATAAAAGAAGCAGAATATTCTGTATCTAAGTGCTTTATAATGCAATCTGACTCTAATTCTTAAAATCAGTCTAACCGGGAGTCCATTAATATTCTAAATAAAAACAACTCGATATAAAATAATCACTTTATTTTATATCGAGTTGATGTTAATAATTTGATTTACTAAGGCTCATGAGATGAAAAGTGTTAACTTTAATTCATCTATCAAATTAGATTAACTGAATTTGTTAACGATGGCCATGCCAGCCAGCACCGCGCCATCCAGTGCCACGCCATCCAGTGTTCCATCCCGTGTTGTGCCATCCGGTGCTACGCCATCCAGTGCCGCGCCATCCACCATACCATTTATTACCACCCCAGTACCTACTGCCCCAGTATCTGCCACCCCAGACGCCTGGATAATAACTAGAATAATAAACACTCGGATAATAACCCGTATAACCACTATAATAGTAGTTTCCAGTAGAAGAGGTAACATAACAGCCGCTTAAGAATAGCGTAGGTACAAATACTAGAACTGCGATTATCGTTTTTTTCATGATCGCTCCCTCGTTCAATTATTGCACTTTAATTATAAGACGTGAACAAAAAATAGGCAAAAAGATATTTTATTTTTCAATTCATTTATTGGTTAGGATGAAACTAATGTTGCATGATTGCGAAGCATCTGCATGCCGCTCAGCAATTGAACTAACCAAATAAATATCCATTTGGTTGGAATTGTTGTAGCATTAAACGTTGTAGTGAAATTTGAAGTCGAAGCGCTGTGGTGAACCTTACAATCAGTCTACATTCACAAAAATGGATAAAAAAATATTTACTTGCCAGTGGTATCCGGCGACATAAAATCCAATCTTTTGCTTCTATCGAGATCAACAATTTAATTTCTTGGCTAAGTACCGATCCTATTAAACTTTTTGAAAAGTCGAAAAAAAGTGAGAAGCTAGAATTCATTCTTGTCTCTTTACAAGCAGCGTTATTGCAAGATTTCGGTGTTTCTATGAAAGGCGATAACGACAAAATAGATAAAAAAGACAACGATTCTGCTGAGAGGAGCAAGATCAAATTTTTATTACTTACTACTTCAGGTATTTTAGTTACTGCGTGTCAAGGATTTGATGGTATTGTGACTGTACTAAGTTTGTTTGCTTCGTCATCTTCAATTATGCTTGGAGTAGGGTTTGCTTTTATTTTACTTTCTGTGATTGCTTTTTTTGGAATTGATTTAGTTAAAGTATCTAATGCTTTAGGAGTTAAATTAAGTGAATATAAATTATTAGATGCTTATTTATTGCAATTACAAAAAATTAAGATGATTAGAAAGAAAATCAATAATTATACTCTTGTCGATATGTCACAAGAAGATTTGCACCAGTTGGAGCAGATACTTTCTATGTTGCAGAAACGATTTATGTTTCTTGCGGTAGCCAGTAAGCAATTTGATGAGGCCTTAAATAGCAAAAATATGCAAATGGTGAAAACCATGATTTCTGGGGTGTCTGCACTGTTTTTTTTAGGTGGTGGCTTTTTTGCAGGCCAATCTGTTGCTCTTTTTGTTTCGAGTCTTGTCCTGGATTCTGTACTTCCCACTTTTTGGCCGGTCATTCTTTTTAGCACGATCGTGGGATTAGCTGCACTCAGCATTTATTGGTATGTTGAGCGTCCTGGATTAGAAAAAATAGTGACTAATTGGTTTGGATTGAATGAGGAAAATGTACAGAAATTATGCGATAAAGATTTATTAATTAAAGAAGCAATGAAATTAGCACATTTAAAAGAAAAAGTGATTAACACGGCACGATTCACTAAAAGACTTGCTCAATTAGAGCATGAACTCAACGTTAACGAACAACCCATGCCTCCAGAATTAACTTGGAGTAGAAATGCTTCCGATCTAAGAGCAAGTACAAATTTTTATTCTTTCCTTAAATCACCTGTTTTGTTGACAACGGATCGTGAATATCAAGATTTGAATGAAAAGGCTTTTTCTTGTTGTCATTAACGAACGTAAGTTCTGTCTTAACAAAGTGGCTCTTCTTATTCTCTAGTCAAAGGGATCAAGATAAAGGGATTAGTGTAGCTAAAAGCATATGAGGGGATTAAGAGCTTAAAATCACCGAGGCATTTTTAATAAATGCATAGATTATGCAAAATTGTAATAGAGTCAAAAGTAATCCTTAACCTTCTTTGTACAAAATATAAGTGATTTTCAAATGTACTAGAGGTAATTAATCATGACAAAGCATTTTGTTTTTTTAGATGTTGATGACACGCTATTATATGGTACCAAACAGGTCAATCTAGCTCTTTTAAAAGAACTAAAAGCTAAAGGGATAACAGAAGTATACCTTTTTACCAACATGGGTTTAAATGATATTAAAAATTATGGTCATGAGCTTGCATCTATGAGTCGTTATGAGCTTATCCAAATTTTAAAGACAGAAGGCTTTAACGTACTTGGTGTCATTACTTCAGCAGATCCGGGATATATTGACGAGAAAGGTCGTGTCAGGCCCATTGGTTCAGCTTATAATGAGCTGTATTTGCCGTTAATGGAACAAGTAAGAAAAAATGGCCCTATTGATTTACAAAATTATAATTCAAATAAAGAAGACCTAGCCACCTATTTTATCAATGACACTAGCTGGAGAGTAGCCAGTAGTATTGTACGTGCCCGTTGTGAAACACTATTTCCTCAAACAAAAAAACAAGATGGAGTTCTTAGTCTTCAATTGAGGCAAAAAATAGATGGAAAAAACGCTGAGATTCTCACTAATTATGCAGAGGTTTTATCTTTCTTAGAAGATGAAGAAAAATGTAAGCAATATACAATTGATAGCGGTGTGGATGAACAAGTTAAATTAGAAATTCGTGGAAGTGCTACGAAAGATAACAAGGCGCTTATGATGCAACAAACAGTTGGAGAATTATTAGCATATCACGGCGGCCCCATCGCAATTAGTTTTTTTGATGATACTCAAGCACATTTATCAGGTGCCATCGAGGCTATGAAACCATATATAGACGCCGGCTTAGTTTCCTTATCAACCTGCCTAATGTCGAGAAATTATAATATATCCCAAGGCGCTGATGCTATTCAATTATATGCACATACCATTGAACAAAATGAACAATCGATCAACGCTCATAAAAAAATAGAAGTTGCCCTCTCAACTATAAATTCACTAAGATATAGATTCAGATCTGAAAGCACTGCAGAAAGTTGCAAAGAAACACTTAAACAAAATCTTCCGTATGCCACCTCAGCACAACTTGTCACACTTGCAAAAATGACGATGGATGGCACTAATCCCCTAGCTGGCAGCTCTTCACCAAAAGTGGCCTTTAAATACCTCGAAGCCTCTTACTTAAAAGCTTCTGAAGAAGAAAAAGGATTAATCGCAGTAGAAATACTGCGACTATTAGCAAAACACTCTTACAGGGTTATCAAAAATTCCGCTGTAACTGATCCTGCAATTGATGGCTTAGTAGTCGCATTGCATGGTCTTGCAAGAAACGCATCCGCTGAATCACAAGTTGCCATCGATTTGGCCCAACGTTGCCAAGAAATAAATCACTTAATTCTAAGCACATTAAAAAAATTAGATCCGTTATATGAACGAGAAACTAGTTTGCTGCATTATTGGGGTGAAAAAATAGATGAGGCTATTGTTCCTATATGTATAACTACACACTGCAATGTAGCACCAGTAAATAAATCAGGTGAAGATAAAAAAGGAATAGATGAGGAAGTAATTGAAATCGAGGAAGCAGAAATGCAGTTTATGGAGCCAGAAACTCGTGTCAGTTCACTTTCCATGTTTGCATCATCTGTCTCCTCCTCAAAAACACCACCAAGCCAGATGTTTGGAGCAGAAGAAAAAGAACAAGAGGAATCTAAACATCTTCAAGGAACTTCGATGACTAGTAACTTTTAGAACCCCGATAAGGAGCTTTTATCTCTATAAATTGAAGATTATTTCTCGTTAAAAGCAGGCAAAAATCCTCACATTGGCAATGTTGGGCTTTTGGGCTGCTTTTGCCCATTATACTGATTTCTCGCCTTGGCACGATAAATGGTTAGTAGCGCTTGGATTTATCGATGGGATAATAGAACTCACATTAAATATTTAAAGTATCTTTTACAAAGGGAATCGTTATTTTTCGCTGTGCTTCAAGAGAAGCATCATCAAGACGATTCAGTATATGATGTAGATCATGCATATTTCGCGAGCATCTATTAAGCAGAAATTGGCCAACAGTGTCTGGTAAATCAAAACCTCGTTTTAATGCATAGTGTTTTAACGTAGTAATTTTACCTTCATCATTGAGTTCCATTAATTGAATGACTAAGCCCCAACTCAATCTGGAACGTAAGTCCGCGAGTTTAATAGGAATGGTTGTCGGTGATTGGTTTCCAGAAATAATTAAAATACTTCTCTCTGTATCTTTGATTTTATTATATAAATGGAATAAAGCTTCCTCCCAAATCGGATCGGCCGCAATGATATTAATATCATCAATACAGATTAATGTTTGCTCTTCAATACCTTCTATCGTTTGTGGCCCCCACTCTTTAAGGAGAGCTAAGGGAAGATAGATTGCCGATTGAGTCGAGTTGACTGCTTGACAACATGCTTGTAATAAATGGGATTTTCCACTTCCAGAAACACCCCAAAGATAAAGTAATCGATTTTCTCTATAATTCAGTATGTTTTCTAATTGTTGTTGCAGTAGCTTATTGTTTACCCAATTAAAATCTTCAAGGCTTGCTTGATTGTTTATTTTTATAGCTAAAGCCAACTGTTTATTCATTTTGACAATTCTTTTTTGGGCCATGCTTTTCTGCCCCAAGTCCAAAGATAATCAATGTAGGTAATGGCTGTCGTTATTGTTGTTAAACAGATTAGTGTGGTCAATAAATATATAGGGAAGGCAAAATAAGCCAGTTCAAAGAGACAGGAAGTCACTAAGGTAAGCTGTAATGCAGTATTGATTTTACTCAAAAGAGTAGGTTGAAACTCTAGTTTTTGACGAATAAAATGGTACCATGCAACGACTCCGAGAGAAATAGTTAAATCTCTGAGGAATACTAATGCAACTAACCACCAAGGCAGTACACCTATTAACGCTAATGAAATAAAGCTGGAAGCGATTAATAATTTATCGGCTAGGGGATCGACAAAGGATCCAAAAAAACTTTGCCAGTTAAAGCTTCTTGCTAAAAAACCATCCAGACCATCACTAAGACCAGCTAGAATAAATAAATAAAAAGCAATAACATATTCATGATGGTATAAATAGAATAAAAAAGGAGCGATTAATAGTAAACGCAATAATGTGAGTGCATTTGGTATGTATTTTAATATCATAGGCCATACGATAGTTTAATTACCCCTTATTTTGCCCAGTACCTTTTTCACATATAAATATAAGGGTTGGCTCTTGAAGGGAATAGGTTATTTGCTAAATAGTAAGGTCTAGTGTATACAATACTTAGAGTTCTGTCACTTATGTTTCTCTTCATTTTTACGGTACATAATGACAGTGTTACCGATCATTTGCACGAATTCAGCATGCAGTTGATGACATAGTTCATTAGCCATGATAAGTCGATCTTCTTTTTCCGCACCATTTATTTTTACCTTGATGAGTTCATGGGAAAGTAAAGCAACATCTGTTTCCGCGATCACTGCTTCTGTTAGACCTTTGGCCCCAAGCAGAACAACGGGTTTTAAATGGTGGGCTTTGGCTTTAAGTGATTTTTTATATGAATTATCCACTGTAGTATCCTAAATATACCCTAAGTCATTTAGGGCCTAAATGATAAAATGGCAAATTATTGCACGTTTTGCTGGGAAAAGGTAGTGAAATTCAGTATCATAGAAATATATTGAGATCCATTTAAAAATTTATGAAGCGTACTAAAAGCAGTAAACGCTGGTTGCAAGAGCACTTTGATGATGTTTATGTAAAGAAAGCACAAGCAGAGGGTTATCGCAGTCGCGCTGTTTACAAGTTAAAAGAAGTAGATGATAAGGAGTCATTACTTAAACCTGGAATGACTGTAGTTGATCTTGGTGCTGCCCCAGGAGGGTGGACTCAGTATGTTTCGGAGCAATTACAAGGTTGCGGACGAATCATCGCTTTAGATATTTTACCTATGGATGCCCTGCCTGATGTGGATTTTATTCTTGGTGATTTCCAGGAAGAAGAAATATTTCAAAAGTTAATAAATTTAATTCCTGAACGTAGCGTAGACTTGTTATTATCAGATATGGCCCCAAATATGAGTGGAAGTAAAGCGATTGATATTCCGAGGGCAATGTATTTGGTTGAACTGGCTTTTGATTTTGCTGAAAAAATGTTAAAACCTGGAGGAGCTATGTTAATTAAAGTTTTTCATGGTTCAGGTTTTGATGATTTAGTAAAACAGGTAAGGTCTTCTTTTAAAAAAGTAGTTATTCGTAAGCCCTTGGCTTCACGTGCTCGTTCAAAAGAAACCTATTTGCTGGCAAAGGGATACAATTTATAGTAACTTTATGATCTAATAATTTTGATTGCACAATATAAAGCAGTTCGTCACTAACGAGGTTAATACTTTGAACGACATGGTTAAGAATTTATTTTTATGGCTGATTATAGCAATAGTGCTTGTTTCAGTTTTCAGTAATTTCGGCCCTCGAAACTCAGTTGCTGAAAAGCTTTCTTACAGCCAGTTTTTAAAAGAAGTTGATCAAGGTATGGTCAATTCAGTCACAATTGAAGATGATAAGATCATCAAAGGAATAACCAAAAATAATAAGCGTTTTGTGACTTACATGCCAATGCAAGATAATGCTCTTCTTGGTGAGCTATTAAAAAGTAAAGTTGATGTAAGCGGTCAGGAAAAACAGCAAGAAAGTTTCCTTCTACATTTATTTATCAACTGGTTCCCAATGTTGCTTCTAATTGGTGTTTGGGTATTTTTTATGCGTCAAATGCAAGGAGGTGGGGGTCGTGGTGCCATGTCATTTGGGCGATCACGTGCCCGCTTGCTTGGTGAAGACCAAGTCAAAGTTACTTTTGCAGATGTTGCTGGAGTTGATGAAGCAAAAGAAGAAGTTAAAGAATTGGTTGATTTCTTGCGCGATCCCACCAAATTTCAAAATCTTGGTGGGCGTATTCCACGTGGGGTGTTGCTGGTTGGTTCGCCCGGAACTGGTAAAACGCTCTTAGCTAGAGCCGTTGCAGGTGAAGCGAAGGTTCCTTTTTTCACGATTTCAGGTTCTGATTTTGTCGAAATGTTTGTTGGGGTAGGAGCCTCTCGTGTTCGTGATATGTTTGAACAAGCAAAAAAACATGCTCCTTGTATCATTTTCATAGATGAGATTGACGCTGTAGGGCGTCATAGAGGCGCGGGTCTTGGGGGTGGTCATGATGAACGAGAGCAAACCCTGAACCAATTGCTTGTTGAAATGGATGGTTTTGAAGGTAATGAAGGAGTTATTGTTGTTGCTGCAACTAACCGCCCAGATGTTTTAGACCCTGCATTATTACGTCCAGGTCGTTTTGACCGCCAAGTTGTAGTACCTTTGCCTGATATTCGAGGACGAGAACAAATATTAAGAGTACATTTGCAAAAAACTCCAGTAGACACCAATGTAGATGTAATGGCCATCGCTCGTGGAACCCCTGGATTTTCTGGTGCTGATTTAGCAAATCTTGTGAATGAAGCAGCCTTATTTGCTGCACGAGCTAATAAACGCAAAGTAAGCATGGTGGAATTGGATAATGCAAAAGATAAAATTATGATGGGGGCTGAACGGCGCTCCATGGTAATGGATGATAATGAGAAAAAGTTAACAGCATATCACGAAGCAGGACATGCGATTGTAGGCTTATGTGTACCAGAGCATGATCCTGTCTATAAAGTTTCTATTATTCCTCGTGGACGCGCGCTGGGCGTGACTATGTTTCTGCCTGAGCAAGATAGATACAGTCATAGCAAGCGTCGCTTGGAAAGTCAATTATCCAGTTTATTTGGTGGGCGAATTGCTGAAGAGCTTATTTTTGGTCCGGAAAGTGTGACTACAGGTGCTTCGAATGACATTATGCGCTCTACGGAGATAGCGCGTAAAATGGTTACTACATGGGGATTATCGACTTTAGGACCACTTACCTTTGGCGAAGAGGAAGAAGAGGTATTCTTAGGCCGTTCAATGAATAAGCACAAAGAAATGTCAGACAGGACAGCCCAACAGATTGATGATGAAGTACGAGCAATTATTGATAGAAACTATAAGCGAGCTAAGGAAATTCTGGTTACCAACATGGATAAACTCCATTTAATGGCGCAAAGCTTAATCAAGTATGAAACTATAGATTTTCAACAAATCCAAGAAATTATGTCAGGTAAAGAACCTTCACCACCACAAGACTGGGATTCATCAAAACCTTTAGATGGTGCCGACATACTGGATAATAATAAGCAGCCTGAGAAACCAACTGATCCTGAAGTAATAATAAATCCTGCCGAAGAGCACTGAACTTATTAATCATAGTGAGAGACGCAGGTGAATTCAAAGCAATTTATGAGTTGGCTTCAGCATCAACGCCAACTCACTCCAGACAGTCCTTCTGACAATCCATTAATAATGGGTATATTAAATGTCACACCCGATTCTTTTTCTGATGGAGGCCATTTTTTATCAGTGGATAATGCATGTGAACATGCATTTCAATTAATTACTCAAGGAGTGGATATAATTGATATTGGTGGACAATCCACGCGACCTGGCGCTCAGCAAGTATCAGTAGATGCTGAGTTAAAGAGAGTTATTCCTGTAATTGAACAAATTCGTTTTGATTCGGATATTTGTATTTCCATTGATACAAACAAGCCAGAAGTGATGGAAGCAGCTGTAAATGCAGGTGCTAATTTAATTAACGACGTTTATGCGTTACGTACCGACGGAGCTCTTTCAATGGCAGCCAAACTTGCAGTTCCCGTTTGTTTGATGCATATGCAAGGAGAGCCGCAAAATATGCAGGATGATCCTCATTATGCAGATGGCGTACTTAATGAGATAATGCACTTTTTTAAGGAGCGTATCACGGAATGTGAGCGTCAAGGTATTAATCGCCAGAATATCATCTTAGATCCTGGTTTTGGTTTTGGAAAACGAGTACATGATAATTTGCTCCTAGTCAAAAAGCTTGATATTTTTTCGTCATTTGGATTGCCTTTGCTTTTAGGGGCATCACGTAAAAGCACCATTGGTGCCATACTTGGAAAAAAGATTGGCGACCGTTTAATAGGCAGCATTGCAGTGGCGGTGTATGCGGCATTGAAAGGCGTTGGAATTATAAGAACGCATGATGTCGATGAAACAAAACAAGCGTTATATATGATCAATATGATTTGTCGTGCGGATAGTACATCCCAGGCAGCATCGATTACATGAGAGGTAAGTAAGGATGAGTCAGCGAAAATATTTTGGTACTGATGGTATTCGTGGGCATGTGGGGCTATCCAATATTAATCCTGAATTTGTATTAAAATTAGGCTGGGCAGTGGGTCAGGTATTGGCTAATGGTCATCGCAAAAAAGTAGTTATCGGTAAAGACACAAGAGTGTCTGGTTATATGTTAGAGTCTGCTTTAGAGGCTGGCTTATCTGCAGCTGGAGTTGATGTTGCTTTATTAGGTCCGATGCCAACACCAGGCATTGCCTATTTAACTCAAACGCTAAGAGCTAATGCAGGTATTGTGATTAGTGCGTCACACAATCTGTTTGAAGATAATGGGATTAAGTTTTTTTCTGCAGAGGGTGGAAAATTGCCCGATAGTGTTGAGCTCGCTATAGAAGCAGAACTGGAAAAAAAGATGCAAACCGTATCTTCTGAAAAATTGGGTAAGGCAACACGAATTAATGATGCAACTGGACGTTATATAGAGTTTTGCAAGTCTACCATTCCTTCTTTAACACGATTATCAGGGTTAAAGATTATTGTTGATTGTGCAAATGGTGCGACTTATCATATTGCACCGAATGTATTTGCAGAACTTGGCGCTCAGGTTATCTCTATAGGCAATCGTCCCGATGGTTTTAATATCAATGAAAATTGTGGCTCAACTTCACCAGAGCTATTAAGGCAAAAGGTCATTAGTACAGGGGCAGATATTGGTATAGGACTTGATGGTGATGGCGATCGCGCTATTTTAATTGATTCAGAGGGCAACCTCGTTAATGGCGATCAAATTCTATATATTATTGCCAAAGACAGACAACAACGAGGTGTATTACATGGAGGAGTGGTTGGAACATTGATGAGTAATTATGGCTTGGAACGGGCGCTTAATGATCTAGGCATTCCATTCATTCGCTCAAAAGTGGGTGACCGATATGTTCTAGAGGCTTTACACAAAAATGATTGGAAAATTGGTGGGGAACCTTCAGGGCATATCGTGTGTTTGGATAAGACTACAACCGGTGATGGAATAGTTGCTGCATTACAAGTCTTATCGATGATGGTAAAGCAAGGTAAAACACTACAACAATTAACGCAAGGTCTTACATTATTACCACAAAGTCTTGTAAATTTAAAAACCGAACACGCAGAACTTTTAGCTAAAAATTTACAAGTGATTGAACGAGTCAAGGTTTTAGAAGAACGTTTACATGGTGAAGGACGAGTGTTGCTTAGACCATCAGGTACAGAACCTCTACTACGCGTTATGGTAGAAGGGATTAACGAATCCTTAGTAAAGCAATACGCACAAAAACTTTGTGAAGACATAAGTCAAATTGATGATCGTATAGCCATAGAGTAGATTATTGGCCCAGTAATGATTGCTCAAAGAAAGCTTTTAATAAAAAAAATACAATAAGACTACACATCTGGTCTGAGTTTGGGTATAGTCCGCAGTGGAAAATAAGAGGGTAAATTAATGAGACAAAAAATAGTCGCTGGCAATTGGAAAATGAATGGTCAGCTACAACAAGTAATTCAATTAACAAATGAACTTAAAGAGTTACTCCAGTCTGTTAAAAATACCCATGTTGTGGTTATGCCACCATCAATTTATATACCGCAAGTTAGGAGCATAATTGCAGGAAGTACTATTGAGCTAGGAGCTCAGAATGTATATCCCAAGGATTTTGGGGCTTATACAGGAGAGATATCAGCTCCAATGCTGAAGGATTTTAACTGTCGCTACATCTTAGTAGGGCATTCCGAGAGAAGGCGTGGATTTCACGAAGATGAAAATTTTGTAGCGCAAAAATTCCACCATGTAAAAGATCATGGTATGATACCTGTTCTTTGTGTCGGTGAAACACTAATTGAACGTGAAAAAGGGCAGACGGAACAAGTTATAGCAAATCAACTGCTGGCAGTATGCGAACAAGATAAAAATTGCTTTCGTGATTGTGTGGTAGCTTACGAGCCGGTGTGGGCAATAGGTACTGGAAAGACTGCATCACCTGAACAGGCTCAGGAAGTACATAAGTTCATTAGAAAGCTGGTTGCAGGAATAAATGATAGCGATGCTGAACGCTTACCACTTCTTTATGGCGGTAGTGTTAATGAAAGTAATGCTGCTGCACTATTTTCGATGCCAGATGTTGATGGTGGTTTGGTAGGGGGAGCGTCGTTGAACGCGAAACAGTTTGTGGAAATTGTGAAATGTATCAATTGATATTAATGATTCATGTAATCGTTGCTGTAGTTTTAATTGGCTTGGTTCTTATCCAACATGGTAAAGGTGCTGATATTGGCGCAGCTTTCGGATCAGGAGCATCAAATACACTATTTGGTAGCCAAGGAACTGGAAGCTTTTTATTTAAATTAACGGGTGCTTTAGCGCTGATTTTTTTTGTTACTAGCTTATTGCTATCCTATTTAGTATCTATGCAATATAAAAAAGCGGAACAACAAGTAATTCCTCAGCAAACAAGCGTACCGGTGGATTCAATTCCAGTACCGATTGATAACACTAATAAAAAGGATAAGTAAAACTTTTTACTTTGCTCCTGAAGTAAAAAGAAATGGTTAAAAAGTAATAATAAATAGAAAAACATGCCGAAGTGGTGAAATTGGTAGACACGCCGTCTTGAGGGGGCGGTGGCGTAAGCCGTGCCGGTTCGAGTCCGGCCTTCGGCACCATTTTAATCCGTGCAAGGTACAAAAATGCTATCTCAATATTTTCCAGTTCTTATTTTTATAGTTATTGGAGTCGCATTAGGTTTAGCGATGATAGGTGCTGGTAGCCTATTTTCAAAACATAAGCCTGATGATGCCAAAAACTCACCTTACGAATGTGGATTTGGTGCATTTGAAAATGCCCATATCCCTTTTGATGTTCGATTTTATCTTGTTGCTATTCTGTTCATTATTTTCGATTTAGAAACGGCTTTCTTTTTTCCATGGGCCTTGGTTCTACGTAAGATAGGTTGGTTTGGTTTTGCAGGGATGATGTTATTTCTAGGATTATTAGTTATTGGCTTCATTTATGAATGGAAACGAGGCGCACTTGAGTGGGAATAAGTTTTAGGTGCAAGTAATGTTCATTTCTGATCGACTTCTATAAGCAGAAGTATCCGATTAGAAATACTCTTTTTTTTATTAATATTTAACTGCTTAGAGGCTAGCTATGGCGGTTGCTGAATTGCAAAAAAGTGGCTTTGTAACGACTTCGGTCGAGAAACTTGTTGGATGGGCGCGTAGTGGGTCCATGTGGCCTATGACGTTTGGTTTAGCATGTTGTGCAGTAGAAATGATGCATGCTGGTGCTGCGCGTTATGATTTGGACCGATTTGGAATTATTTTTCGGCCTAGTCCACGCCAATCTGATGTGATGATAGTTGCTGGTACGTTGTGTAATAAAATGGCTCCTGCTTTGCGCAAAGTCTATGATCAAATGCCTGAACCTCGATGGGTTGTGTCCATGGGGTCCTGTGCTAATGGTGGAGGATATTATCACTATTCTTATTCAGTAGTTCGAGGGTGTGATCGTATCGTTCCTGTTGATGTGTATGTGCCAGGTTGCCCTCCAACTGCTGAGGCATTGCTTTATGGGATTATTCAATTACAAAACAAAATCAGGCATAAAAAAATCTTAGAAGGTTAAGGTTATCGAAGGTGCAAATTAGATGATAAAAAATGATTATTTGGTTGAACAACTCAAGAGCGAATTGGCAAGTTATATTAGCAACATATCTGTCGCTCATGATGAAGTAACCATTGAAATTGATGGATTAAATCTAAAAGCAGTAATGCTCGAATTACGTGATTTAGATGCTTTTTGTTTTGATCAGCTTATTGATCTTTGTGCAGTGGATTACTTGCTTTATGGTCAATATGATTGGGAAACAGATACAGCAACTGAAAAAGGCTTTTCTCGAGGTGTTGAACGTCAAGAAGTTAAAGCATACACCCTCAATAAACCTCGTTTTGCAGTAGTTTACCATCTACTTTCAACTCAAAAAAATCATCGCTTGCGCGTTAAAGTATTTGTTGATGAGTCGCATCTAATTGTTCCATCAGTACATGATTTATGGAAAGGGGCGAATTGGTTTGAGCGAGAGGCTTATGATCTATACGGTATTTTATTTGATGGACATCCTGATTTAAGAAGGATTTTGACTGATTATGGCTTTATTGGATATCCATTTCGCAAAGATTTCCCACTGAGTGGCCATGTCGAAATGCGCTATGATGCAAAATCTGAAAAAGTTATTTATGCTCCAGTAGATATTGAGCCGAGAGTTTTAGTGCCCAAGGTTATTCGTAATGATAACCGTTATGTTGGTAATAAAGGTGGCGAAAATGATTGAACTAAAAAACTATACTTTAAATTTTGGCCCACAACACCCAGCGGCACACGGCGTGTTACGTTTAGTTCTTGAACTCGAAGGCGAAACAATAATACGCGCTGATCCTCACATTGGTTTATTACATAGAGCAACAGAAAAATTAGCAGAAACAAAACCCTATATACAAACTATTGGTTATATGGATAGGCTGGATTATGTTTCTATGATGTGTAATGAGCATGCATATGTGCGAGCAATCGAAAAACTTTTAAATATAGAAATCCCCTTACGTGCTCAATATATTCGAACCATGTTTGATGAAGTAACACGTATCTTAAATCATCTTTTATGGCTGGGAGCAATTGCACTTGACATAGGGGCTATGACTGTTTTTTTATATTGTTTTAGGGAGCGTGAAGATTTATTTGACTGCTATGAAGCTGTATCTGGAGCCCGAATGCACGCGACTTACTATAGACCAGGTGGTGTAGCACGGGATTTGCCTGATACGATGCCTAAGTATCAAGCGTCAAAATGGCACAATGACCGCGAAGTTGAAAAACTAAATGAAGAGCGTAATGGCACCCTACTTGATTTTCTTTGGGCATTTACTGAGCGTTTTCCACGTTGTGTTGATGAATATGAAACATTATTAACTGACAATAGAATTTGGAAGCAACGAACCGTTGATATTGGCATTGTTTCACCGGAAGATGCACTGCAATGGGGCTTTACAGGACCCATGCTTCGTGGTTCTGGAATTGCTTGGGATTTACGAAAAAAGCAAAGCTATGCAGCATATGATCGTGTAGATTTCGATATTCCGGTAGGTAAAACAGGTGATTGTTATGATCGCTATTTAGTCCGAGTAGAAGAGCTAAGGCAATCAAATCGTATTATTAGGCAATGTATTGAGTGGTTGAAAGCAAATCCAGGTCCAGTTCGAATAGATGATTATAAAGTTACACCACCTCGACGCGTGGAAATGAAAGAAGATATGGAAGAACTAATTCATCATTTTAAATTATTTACTGAGGGTTTTTGTTTACCTCGAGGTGAAGTATATAGTGCTGTTGAAGCACCTAAAGGCGAGTTTGGTATTTATATGGTATCTGATGGTGCCAACAAACCCTATAGGTTGAAAATTCGTGCTCCTGGCTTTGCTCATTTGTCCAGTTATGATGAAATGACTCGAGGGCATATGATTGCTGATGGTGTAGCTATTTTAGCAAGCCAGGATATAGTATTTGGTGAAATTGATCGTTAACTCTTAATGGTACGTTGTTTTGCAAGTCATGTAAATTTTTTGCACGACCCCCTAAATAAAAGGTTTAGAAATGTCTGATAATTCAGCAAAAATATTGCGTCAACTAGTCTCGGCCGAGAGAATAAAAGAAATTGATCATTGGATTGCGAAATATCCAACGGATCAAAAACAATCTGCTGTCATGAGTGCTTTAAGAATTGTTCAAGAGGAGCATGGCTATTTAAGTACTGAATTAATGGATGCAATTGCCAATTATCTTGATATGCCATCAATAGCGATTTATGAAGTAGCCAGTTTCTATACGATGTATGAGCATAAGCAAGTGGGCAGACATCTGATAAATGTATGTACCAATATTTCATGCATGCTTTGTGATTCTGCTGCTGTTGTGGAGCACCTAGAAAAAAAATTGTGTATAAAATTAGGTGAAACTACGGATGATGGGCGCTTTACTTTAAGAGCAGTGGAATGTTTGGGTGCTTGTGTGAATGCACCAATGATGCAGGTAGACAAAGACTATCATGAAAATTTGACTCCTGAATCAATAGACAAAGTGTTGGAACAATACCAATAAGATAGAGGTGGTTGCCGTGGTTGAATTAAATCAAGTTTGTTATCGAACATTTCATCTACCAGAGCCTTGGACACTATCTGCATATGAAAGTGTTGGTGGATACAGTGCTTGGAGAAAAATTTTAAAAGAACAAACTTCTCCACAACATATTATTGATGAATTAAAAACTTCTGCATTACGAGGCCGAGGTGGTGCTGGATTCCCTACCGGGTTGAAATGGAGTTTTATGAACCGCAATAATCCAGTACAAAAATACGTGGTATGTAATTCTGATGAAGGCGAACCAGGTACGTGTAAGGACCGAGATATACTAAGATTTAATCCTCATCAGCTTATAGAAGGCATGGCTATTGCAGGATATACCATGGGAGCAACGGTAGGCTATAACTACATTCGTGGCGAATTTTGGCTACCTTATGAACATACCGAAATGGCCCTAAAGGAAGCTTACGCTGCAGGACTATTGGGCAAAAATATTTTAGGCTCTGGTGTTACTTTTGATTTATACAATCACTTGGGTGCGGGTGCTTATATTTGCGGTGAAGAAACTGCGCTACTTAACTCTCTTGAAGGAAAGAAAGGACAACCACGCTTTAAACCACCATTCCCTGCAAATTACGGTTTGTATGGTAAACCCACGACAATAAATAACACCGAAACTTTTGCCTCTGTTCCTGTGATTATGGAAAAAGGTGGTGAGTGGTTCTTAAAATTAGGTAAACCTAATAATGGCGGAGCTAAGTGCTTCAGCGTCAGTGGGCATGTGAATAAGCCTGGAAACTTTGAAATTCCATTAGGTACACCTTTTAAAGTGCTTTTACAGTTAGCAGGTGGAGTTCGAGAAGGTCGAAAGATAAAAGCGGTGATCCCTGGAGGAACATCAATGCCTGTTTTGCCAGGCGACGTTATGATGGGTCTTGATATGGATTATGACAGCATACAAAAGGCTGGTTCAGGACTAGGGTCAGGTGCAGTAATCGTCATGGATGAAACTACATGTATGGTAGATGCATTATATCGTATCGCAGAGTTTTATATGGATGAGTCTTGTGGTCAATGTACTCCATGTCGCGAAGGTACTGGTTGGATGGTTCGTATATTACACCGCATTAAGGATGGCCATGGGGAACCTGGGGATGTAGAGAGATTAGTCAATGTTGCGAATAATATCGAAGGACGCACTATTTGTGCATTAGGTGAGGCAGCAGCTTGGCCTGTACAAAGTTTTGTTAAGCATTTCCGCGATGAATTTGAATATTTCGTGAAACATAAACGCTCAATCGTCGCAGCATAATTAAAAGGTTTGACTATGACTACTACTATTGAAATCGACGGTAAAGTATTTGAAGCAGAAAATGGTCAGATGATCATTGAAGTGGCAGATGAAGCTGGTATCCATATTCCACGCTTTTGTTATCATAAAAAGTTATCTGTGGCCGCAAATTGCCGCATGTGTTTAGTGGAAGTAGAAAATGGCAGAAAGCCAGTTCCTGCTTGTGCAACACCCATCACCAATGGGATGAAAGTATTTACAAAATCAAAAGAAGCGTTACATTCCCAAAAAGCAGTAATGGAGTTTCTGCTCATTAATCACCCCTTAGACTGCCCAATATGTGATCAAGGCGGAGAATGCGAATTACAAGATAATTCTATGGGATTTGGCTCCGATTCTTCAGAGTATAGGGAAACAAAACGTTCTGTAGATGACGATAATTTAGGACCACTTATTTCTACCGAAATGACTCGATGCATCCATTGTACTCGCTGTGTTCGCTTTGGCGAAGAAATAGCTGGATTAAGAGAGTTAGGAGCAACAGGACGTGGTGAACACATGCAAATCGGTACTTATGTTCAGCACAGTATGAAGTCAGAAGTTTCTGGCAATATTATTGATTTATGCCCTGTCGGAGCCCTAACATCAAAACCTTTTCGTTTTACAGCAAGAGCATGGGAATTGACTCAACATGAAGGTGTTGTGCCGCATGATTGTTTAGGATCAAATATTTATTTGCATACGCGTCGAAATGAGTTAATGCGTGTTGTTCCCAAGGAAAACGAAGCAATTAATGAAACATGGTTATCGGATCGCGATCGATTCAGTTATTTAGGATTAAAAAGCGCAGCAAGAGCTTCTCAGCCCCAAATTAAACGAAACGGTCAATGGGAAACGGTTGATTGGGAAACAGCCTTAAAATTTACGGCAGATGGGCTAGCTCGCGTTATAAAAAATAATGGTCCAGAGCAAGTAGCCGCTTTTGCTTCAAGTTCTTCTACTTTAGAGGAGCTGTTTTTATTGCAAAAACTGATGCGTGAACTTGGGGTGCACAATCTCGATCATAGAGTGCAACAAGTAGATTTTAAAGATCAAGAAAATCAAACAACGACTCCGAAAAGCTCCTTGGCTTATGCAGATATAGAGCATCAAAATTCGATACTACTTATTGGGTGTAATATTGATCGAGAAGTTCCTTTGGCCGGTGTTCGAGTTCGTAAGGCTTTTCGTAATGGAGCCAAAGTTTATGCAATTAATCCAGCAGATTTTGAATACCGCTTTGATCTGAGTGAACGCGTTATCATTTCACCTCTGGAAATGCCACTACAATTGGCGAAACTTATTTTAGCCCTTACCGATAATGTAAAGAATTTACCTGATGAAATACAAAAATTATTAATAGGCTTAGAGCCGGATGAGGCAATTCGAAGTGTTGCTCGGGCATTAAAAGAAGAAAAGGCGTGCCTAGTTACCGGTGCACTTTGCGAAAATCATCCAGAAGCTTCCTTATTGCGCACTTTTGTTTTCTTAATTGAAAAATTAAGTGGTGCAAAAGCACTCAGGTTGACTCATGGGGCTAATGCTGCAGGAGCTTGGATGGCAGGGATGGTCCCCCATAGGGCAGCTGCAGGGAAATCTTCCACTTTAGGAATGGATATCCAGTCAGCGCTCAATGCTAAGCTCAAAGGATATGTTTTAATGGGGGTTGAGCCAGGGTTTGACTTTGCTAATCCCTTTGGTGCAAGACAAGCGATGCTTGCTGCGGAATTTGTGGTACTTCTCTCTGCTTATGATCATGAATCTATGCATGATTATGCAGATGTAATCTTACCTATGGCTCCTTATGCAGAAACGTCAGGGACATATATTAATGTTGATAATACTTGGCAAACAGTAAAAGGAGCTGTACCTCCTTATGGAGATTCTCGACCTGCATGGAAAATTTTAAGAGTGCTAGGTAATTTGCTTCATTGCAAAGATTTTGAATATATGTCGACTGAAGAGGTATTGACTGAAATTAAAAATATTCTTGCAATTACAATGGAGCATGAATATAAACCTTATTATCCTGAGTGCTTACCACTAATGAATCAATCCTTAGTCCGAGTAGGCGAGTGGCCTCTATATCGTAGTGACGCAATTGTCAGAAATACTAAGGAGTTGCAAACATGTGCTGCAGCTGAATCAGCATGTATACGCATCAATCCTGAAACAGCAGATAAATTAAAATTAGATGATGTTGCTACTGTATCTCAGGGAGATATTGAGATAACATTGCCGCTTAAACGTGATGAGCGCATTGCGGCAGATGTTGTATGGGTAGCAAACGCGATGCCTGAGACTGTTGATTTAGGACATTCATTTGCTGCAATAACTATTAAGCGCTAGGCAGGTAAAAAAATGCTACAAGATATTAGCATATTAATTTGGATCATCATTAAAATATTAGTGATAGTAATACCTTTATTACTCTGTGTTGCCTATTTAATTTACGCTGAGCGTAAAGTAATAGGGTATATTCAGGCACGGATAGGTCCAAACCGAGTTGGTGTTAAAGGGCTACTTCAGCCGATTGCTGATTTAATTAAGTTAATTACAAAAGAAATTATTGTTCCAACGCGATCGAATAAATATCTTTTCATTGCCGCACCCTTGTTTGCATTGGTACCTGCTTTAGTAGGTTGGGCTGTTGTTCCTTTTCAAGAAGGAGTAGTTCTAGCCAACATTAATGCGGGTGTGCTCTATATTTTTGCAATGAGTTCCTTAGGTGTTTATGGGGTATTAATTGCAGGTTGGGCATCTAATTCTAAATATGCAATGTTTGGTGCCTTAAGGAGTACTGCCCAGACTGTATCTTATGAGATAGCGATGGGTTTTGCTTTAGTAGGAGTACTACTAGCAGCAGGAAGCATGAACTTAACAGATATTGTCAATTCACAAAGAGGGGGCATTTTACATTGGTGGTTTATTCCGTTATTGCCACTTTTTTTTGTATTTTGGATTGCAGGTATTGCTGAAACAAATAGAGCTCCCTTTGACTTAGCTGAAGGTGAGTCAGAAATTGTTGCGGGGTTCCATGTCGAATACTCTGGGATAGGATTTGCGCTATTTTTCTTGTCCGAATATGCCAGTATGATTCTTATTTCTGTATTACTCAGTGTCCTGTTTCTGGGGGGATGGATGTCTCCATTTGAGGGAATCCCCGTTTTAGAAGAGATCTTTTTTGTTGTACCAGGTTTTGTTTGGTTACTCGTAAAAGTATGCTTTTTCCTTTACGTGTATTTATGGGTAAGGGCAACTTTTCCTCGCTATCGTTATGACCAGCTTATGCGTTTAGGTTGGAAAGTACTTATTCCAGTCACCATCGTTTGGATTATTGTAACTGCATTAATGGTTATAACACATCTTAAACCTTGGTTTTGATGATTAATAGAGAAGCCGATGAAAAAAGCATATCAAAATATAAAATATTATTTACGTAGTTTTCTTTTATTAGAATTATTGTTTGGTTTAAAGTTAACCGGTAAATATTTCTTTAAGAAAAAGGTAACTGTACAATTTCCCGAAGAAAAAACTCCCATTTCACCTCGGTTTAGGGGATTATTAGCTCTGCGTCGTTATCCAAATGGCGAAGAGCGATGTATCGCATGCAAATTATGTGAGGCGGTGTGCCCAGCTCTAGCGATAACCATTGAAGCAGAGCCACGTGAAGATGGTTCCCGTCGCACAACACGATATGATATCGATATGTTTAAATGCATTAACTGCGGTTTATGCGAGGAATCATGTCCTGTTGATTCAATAGTAGTTACTCCCATACATCATTATCATGTTAGCGAGCGCGGTCAAAATATTATGACTAAAGAGAAGCTATTGGCGCTTGGTGATTTGATGGAACCAAAACTTGCAGCAGATCGAGCTGCTGACGAAAAATACCGATGATGAGGTAATTTTTATGCATGAATTATTAGTCCAAGTGATTTTTTATATTTTCGCGGCATTAGCAATCGGTGCTGCCTTCATGGTAATTATACAAGATAACCCTGTACGTAGTGTTTTATTTCTTGTATTAACCTTTTTCGCCAGCGCAGCACTTTGGATACTTGCGGAGGCAGAGTTCCTTGCGCTTATTCTGGTGCTGGTTTATGTTGGTGCGGTGATGACCTTGTTTTTGTTTGTTGTCATGATGCTCAACATTGATGTTGAAATTATGAAAAGTCATTATAAGCGGTATTTACCTTTTGGACTGATTCTTGTTGCTTTGTTGCTTGGACTTTTGATGGTGTCTATTCCTTCAGGAACCTTTAAGAAAAACGTTGAAGTTCAAGGTCATGCGATAAGTTCACAATTGCTTGATACAACACAAAATGAATCTGAAGTGCATCAACCATTATCAAATACTGAAGCTCTAGGCATGGTGCTTTATACAGATTATTTGCTGGCTTTTGAGATTGCAGCTGCTTTATTGTTAATAGCGATCGTTTCTGCAATCACTTTGGTACATAGAGGCCCGAGAAAATCAAAACGACAAAATGTAAAACAACAGATTCTGACGCATAAAAATCAGCGAGTGGAATTAATTAATATGAAAGCAGAGAAATAATATTGGGGAATTCTAGATGATACCTGTTAATAATTACCTGATTTTAGGTGCTATTTTATTTGGTTTTGGTCTTATAGGCATTATGATGAATCGCAGAAATATCATTTTATTGCTAGTATGTATCGAATTAATGTTACTTGCAGTGAATACTAATTTTATTGCATTTTCACATTATTATAGCGAAATTGGTGGACAAGTTTTTGTCTTTTTTATATTAACAGTTGCTGCTGCAGAGGCGGCGATAGGTTTAGCCATAGTGATGTTACTTTTTAGAAATCGAGGTAACATTAATGTAGATAAGATGAATCATTTAAAAGGTTAACATTGTGAGTATCCAACAACTTTGTCTAATAATAGTTCTAGTGCCTCTTGCAGGTTCTATGATTGCTGGCTTTTTTCGTAATCAAATAGGACGAGCTGGAGCTCATACAGTCACTATTTTGGGTGTTGCTATTTCTTTTGCAACATCAGTATATTTGGCATGTCAGCTTTTCTCTGGCAGCATTCCAACACAGAGCACTGTTATTTATCATTGGGCAAGTGGTGGACTAATTCTTCCATTCGATTTTAACATAGGTTTTTTAATTGATCCCTTAAGTGCGGTGATGTTGGTTATTGTTAACTTTGTATCTTTGCTCGTACATATATACAGTATTGGATATATGGCAGATGATGATGGTTATCAACGCTTTTTTAGTTATATTTCTTTATTTACCTTTATGATGTTGATGCTGGTTACTGCAAACAACTTCTTACAATTATTTTTTGGCTGGGAAGGCGTAGGACTTGTTTCCTATTTGCTTATCGGTTTTTGGTACCAGAAAGAGTCTGCTATTGAAGGTAGTCTGAAAGCATTTATTGTAAACCGCGTAGGTGACTTTGGGTTTCTAATAGGTATCGCTCTGATTTTTGCATATACAGGAAGTATTGATTATGCAACAGTGTTTCAAAATGCAAACTACTTGGCTGCTCAAAACATAGAGCTATTTCAAGGGCACTCTTGGTCTTTAATGACTGTAATTTGTTTAGCTTTATACGTTGGAGCAATGGGAAAATCAGCACAAATACCCTTACATGTCTGGTTGCCTGAGTCCATGGAAGGTCCAACACCTATTTCAGCACTTATCCATGCTGCAACAATGGTTACAGCAGGGGTATTTATGATTGCGCGTATCTCACCTCTTATTGAATATTCCACTACTGCATTGAGCGTTGTATTGGTGATTGGGGCTAGTGGCGCACTCTTTACGGGTATTTTAGCTTTAGTCATGAATGACATTAAACGGGTTGTTGCTTATTCAACTCTATCCCAACTTGGTTATATGATGGTGGCGATGGGAGCTTCAGCCTATAGTGCAGGGATATTTCATCTGCTTACCCATGCATGTTTTAAAGCGTTGCTGTTTCTCGGTGCTGGCTCAGTCATTATAGGTATGCATCATGAACAAGATATGAGAAAAATGGGTGGGTTATGGAATAAAATGCCAATTACCTATGTGACCTATGTTATTGGCTCTCTTGCTTTATGTGCGTTTCCACCTTTTGCTGGATTTTATTCTAAAGACACGATTATTGAAGCAGCACAATTATCACAGATCCCAGGAAGTAGTTATGCCTATTTCTGCGTTGTTGTTGGAGCAGGTGTGACGGCGCTCTATACCTTTAGATCCTTATTTATGACTTTTCATGGTAAACCACGTATGGATGAGCATACATTAACCCATATTCATGAGTCACCATGGGTAGTATGGCTCCCACTTGTTCTACTCGCAATACCTTCAGTTATATTGGGTTATATACTCTATATGCCTATGCTTTATGATAACCCCAGCCTCATTGGTTCATCATTATTTGTTCTTCCTCAACATAATGTCCTGGCTGAACTAGCACATGAAGTTACGTCACCTTTTGAAAGTATGTTGCATTCAGTGTATTCATTGACGCTTTGGATTACTTTGGCAGGTGCAGCGATAGCTTGGGTTTGTTACATTGCTGTTCCATCGTTCCCAGGATATTTAGCTCGTCGTTTTTCACTTATTTATAAAATACTGATCAATAAATATGGTTTTGATGCTTTTAACAACTTATTTATTGTAAAGGGTTCTAGAGGAATAGGACAAATATTTTATAGTGCAGGTGATCAGAAATTAATCGATGGAATGGTTGTAAATGGCAGCAGCCGACTTATTAGATGGTTTTCAGCTAAAGGTCGCGCGATACAAAGTGGTTATCTGTATCATTATGCGGCAGTAATGGTATTGGGATTATTTGGATTTTTATGCTGGTTGATACTCGGCTGAATATAGGGTGAAGGTATGCATTATTTGCTCAATTTACTAGTTTGGTTACCCATAATAGGCGGTGTTTTTGTTCTTCTCGTAGGAGATGATCGTAACCCGAATATTTCACGCTACTTAGCATTATTCACGGTAATACTTTGCTTACTGCTTTGTATCCCTCTTGTCGGTGGTTTTGATACCAAAACTCTAGGGATGCAATATTTAGAAGTATTCCAGTGGATGCCCGCTCTAGGGATTAGTTATAGCTTAGGTATCGATGGGTTATCTTTGCTTCTCATTGTACTCAGCATTTTTACCAATCTTATTGTAATTTTAGCAACTTGGGAAAGCATTACCAGTAGAGTCTCCCAGTACCTAGCTGCATTTTTAATCATGCAGGGTCTATTAGTTGGCGTATTTTCTGCTTTAGACGCGATTTTATTCTATGTGTTTTGGGAAGCAACATTGATTCCAATGTACCTAATTATTGGTATTTGGGGTTCTGATAATCGCGTCTATGCTGCGATTAAGTTTTTCTTGTATACTTTTTTAGGCTCGGTGTTAATGTTAGCAAGCTTTTTGTATATGGGATATATCGCTGGCACATTCAACATTGAAGCTTTTTATGCAATTAAGTTAGGCATGACTGCGCAAACATTGATTTTCATTGCATTTTTCTTGGGTTTTGCAATAAAAATTCCTATGTTCCCAGTTCATACTTGGTTGCCAGATGCCCATACGGAAGCGCCTGCAGGTGGCTCTGTAGTTTTAGCAGCAATTTTATTGAAGCTCGGCGCTTACGGGTTTATTCGTTTTTCGTTACCCATAGTCCCTGATGCATGTAATCGTTATGCAGGAGTGATGATTGCTTTATCTTTAATTGCAATTGTCTATATTGCTTTGGTGGCAATCATTCAAAAGGATATGAAACGACTTATCGCCTATTCCTCAATTTCCCATATGGGTTTTGTGACTCTAGGTTCCTTTGCTATTTTTGCTATTGCGAAACAATCAGGTCTTAGTGGAGCGGGTTTAATATTAGAGGGTGCAATTGTTGTAATGATTTCACATGCTTTTGTCTCCAGCGGTCTTTTTGCTGGTGTTGGATATATTTATGATCGTATGCACACCCGACAATTAGCGGACTTTGGTGGAATTGTGAATACAATGCCTATGTTTGCTTCCTTCTTTATGCTCTTTTGTATGGCAAATGCCGGGCTGCCAGGAACTTCAGGATTTGTTGGTGAGTTTATGGTAATTTTAGGCTCACTCAAAGCGGGGTTCTGGATCGCATTTTGGGCTGCAACTACGTTAATTACTTCAGCAGGTTATAACCTTTGGATGTATAAACGAGTCATTTTTGGTCCTGTAGCTAATGAAAAGGTTGCAGCGCTAAAAGACCTTACGGGCTTTGAGTTAAGTGCTTACGTGTTGCTTGCTTTAGCAGTAATTGCTATGGGTGTTTATCCTAAGCCATTGTTAGAGTATATCCATCAAACAGTAAGCCATACTCTAGCATTAGCAAGTCAATCAAAACTGTAATCAAGGTTAATCAATATGACAGCATTACTTGAAAATATCCATGTAGCTCTTCCAGAAATGGTTGTGTTGGCTACAGCATGTATCGCATTGCTTACCGATTTATTTTTAAGACATAGATATAAATCAATTGCTTATTTTATATCCTGCATTGGATTGATTATCGCTACTTTGGTTAGCTTTCTTTATATTGGAATGTATAAAGTCATTACTTTAAATGGTTTATTTATTAGTGATGACGTTGCTCATATAATGAAGTTTTTTATTTATCTTACTGTTTTACTTAGCTTTATATATTCAAGAAACTATATAGATGAGCGTCAGATGCCATCTGGCGATTATTATGTATTAGGTTTGTTTTCTACTCTAGGCATGATGCTTCTTGTTTCAGCTCATTCATTATTAACTGTTTTTCTAGGGCTAGAATTATTATCATTGCCTCTGTACGCTATGACAGCCATTAGGAGAACAGATGGTGATTCCTCTGAAGCGGCAATGAAATATTTTGTCATGGGCTCCATCGCATCAGCTATGCTTTTATACGGCATGTCATTAATTTATGGCGCTACAGGGAAGTTAGATTTATTAGATGTTGCTAATGCGATTGCTGCAAATTGGCACCAACAAAATGCATTATTAGCTTTTGCTTTGGTCTTTATTTTGTCAGGAATAGCTTTTAAATTGGCTGCGGTACCTTTTCATATGTGGGCTCCTGATGTATATCAAGGAGCACCGAGCTCAGTTACCTTATTTATCAGTGCCGCACCGAAAATAGCTGCAGTTGGTATGACGTTTAGGTTGCTTACCATTGGTTTGATAGATATTAGTTCGCAATGGCAACAAATATTGTTAGTGATCACGCTGCTTTCGACAGGATTAGGAAATTTGTTTGCGGTAGTTCAAACTAGTATCAAGCGATTACTTGCTTATTCAGCAATTTCGCACATAGGATATGCCTTATTTGGTATTCTGGCTGCAAGTGCATCAGGGTATTCAGCCGCTCTTTATTATATCGTAGTTTATTCAATTACTTCAGCAGCTGCGTTTGGTCTTGTTGTTTTAATGTCAAACCAAGGGATGGAAATTGATAATGTCGATGATTTAAAAGGACTGAGTAAAAGAAGTCCTTGGCTTGCATTTATGATGCTAATCATTATGTTTTCAATGGCTGGTGTTCCACCTACAGTTGGATTTCTTACTAAATTACTTGTGCTTAAAGCCTTAGTCGATGCACAAATGACTTGGGTTGCGGTAGTAGGTTTATTCTTTACGGTTATCGGTGCCTATTATTATTTGCGTATTGTTAAATTAATGTACTTCGATAAGCCAACTCATCATGAGCCTGTGATTGTGAATAAAGGTAATGTTTTGATTTTTTCGTTCAACTGCTTGTCGCTACTTTACTTGGGTATTTTTCCTGGGGCTTTAATTGCGACGTGTATTAATGCGTTTGCTGCTTGATCTAACATACCCTAATATCTGCATTAGAAATTCATTTTTTTGATGCAGAACTCATTTTATTAACAAACTTGAACGAAAGTACTTGCTAAGAATGAAGAGTCTCAGTATACTTGCCATCAGTTGACGCGGGGTGGAGCAGCCTGGTAGCTCGTCGGGCTCATAACCCGAAGGTCGTAGGTTCAAATCCTGCCCCCGCTACCACTTATTTAGAACCCCATTTATGGGGTTTTTTATTATCTTAAAAACGCAGTTGAATTACAGCGAAATTAGCAAACATACAATCACTCGCAGTAAATTCAGTTTTTTAGGATTATGTTAATTTGTAATTGCACTAAGAAAATAGTAGCCCTGAAAAATAAAGTCATTCTACGGAATTTCTACTTTAGAATATTTCCAAATGAAATGCTTTCTCTTCAGCAAGGCTACTATACTGTATTTGTATTAGGCAAATATGCCTTTTGAAATTTATAAATATTATGATACAAGATGAATTGGAACATTTATTAGCTCCTACACTTGCTGATATGGGCTATGAACTTTGGGGATGTGAATATCTTTCACAAGGTAGGCATTCTTTATTACGAATATATATCGATAAAGCAGATGGAATAACAATAGATGACTGTGAAGCAGTAAGCCATCAAGTAAGTGCGTTACTTGATGTAGAAGATCCAATTCAAGGAAATTATAGTTTAGAAGTATCATCTCCTGGTATTCCTAGGCCTCTATTTAAAAGTTGGCAATATCAACGCTATTTAGGGCATGAGATTCAGGTAAAAACTTTTAAGCCAGTTGGCGGTAAACGTAAAATGATTGGTACTATAGTTTCAGTATCTGAAACTTCTGTGGTGCTTAATCTAAACAATGAAGATCAAGAATTACTTTTTTCAAATATTGTGAAAGCAAGTTTGACAGTATAGAGAGGCGAACAATGAGCAAAGAATTGTTACTGGTTGCAGAGGCGTTATCAAACGAGAGGGGTGTAAGTAAGGACGTTATTATACTTGCCATTCAGGCCGCATTGGAGTCTGCAACTCGCAAGATCTTTGGATTAGACATTGGTGTACGAATTAAATTAGATTCACGCACTGGTGACTATGAAACTTTTAGATATTGGGATGTAGTTAATGATGATGATCTCGAATATCCAGATCGCCAGCTCACTGTAGAGCAAGCAAAAGTACGTAATCCCTCTGCAACTGTAGGTGATCGTATCGAAGAATCAATTCCTTCTATTGAGTTTGGCCGAATTGAAGCTCAAGCTGCTCGTCAAGTGATTATGCAAAAAGTTAGAGAAGCAGAGCGTGAGCTAGTAATTGATCAGTTTAGAAGCAAACTAGGACAGCTGATTTATGGTACGGTAAAAAAAGTAACTCGAGACAACATTATTATTGATCTCGGTGGAAAAGCCGAAGCCTTCTTACCGCGCACAGAAATGCTTCCACATGAAATGTTTCGTCCAAATGATAGGGTACGTGCTTATTTATATGAAATAACACCGCAAGCTCGCGGCCCTCAATTATTTGTTAGTCGAACTCGTAACGAAATGCTTGTTGAGCTTTTTCGCATTGAAGTACCCGAAATTGGTGAAAATGTTATTGAAGTTAAGGCTGCTGCTCGTGATCCAGGAAATAGAGCGAAAATCGCAGTTAAAACTAACGATGGCCGGATTGACCCAGTAGGTGCTTGTGTCGGTATGCGCGGCGCTCGTGTTCAGGCGGTTTCGAGTGAACTTGGTGGTGAACGAGTCGATATTATTTTATGGGATGATAATCCAGCTCAATTAGTTATAAATGCAATGGCTCCAGCAGATATATCTTCCATCGTTGTTGATGAAGATACACATACTATGGATCTTGCTGTAGAGAAGGAGCAGTTATCGCAAGCTATCGGTAGAAATGGTCAAAACGTTCGTTTAGCCAGTCAATTAACAGGCTGGACTTTGAATGTAATGACTACAGACGAATTTGAAAATAAGAACATAGAAGAATCAAGTAAAATTATTAAGCTATTTACTTCCGCACTGGAAATTGATGAAGAAATAGCTGCATTATTAGTAGCACATGGTTTTTCTTCACTTGAAGAGATTGCCTATGTGCCCAAAGAAGAGCTCTTGGCCATAGAAGAATTTGATGAAGAAATCGTTGAAGAGCTAAGGAATAGAGCAAACGATAACTTACTTACAATGGCTCTTTCTACCAATAAAGATTTATCTGGCCTACCTGACGATTCTCTGCTCGAAATGGAAGGAATGACTCACGATCTCGCTAATCAATTAGCAGCTCGAGGAATTACATCTATGGAGGATTTAGCGGAGCAATCGGTAGATGAGTTATTAGAAATTGAAGGCATGACAGAAGACAAGGCCGCTGCTTTAATTATGAAGGCTAGAGAGCCATGGTTTTTATAGAGCCATGGATTTTTGATAATATTGTAGTACAAATGATATGCAGATAATAATGTTACTGCTGAAAGGGGATTAAAATATGGCGGATGTGACGGTTAAACAATTAGCTCAAGTTGTTGGTATTCCGGTTGAGCGCCTATTGAACCAGTTACAGGAAGCAGGATTATCTTTTAAAGATGATCAACAAACTGTGAATGAAGAGCAAAAACGGATTCTTCTCAATCACCTGAAGAAAACTTCTTTGCGTGATACAAATGTTTCACCTGAAAGAATTACTTTAAGACGAAAAAGTTTATCGCAAGTTACTATTGGGCATGATGCTTATAGCGGAAAAACGGTTAATATTGAAGTTCGTAAAAAGAAAGTTTTTGTTAAGCGAAGTTCAGTAATAGAACAACCTGAGCCTGAAGCGTCCATGGCCGCTGAAGAAAAAGTGGCAGTGCCTGAGCAGCAGCCGGCAGAGATTGTGCTTGAAACCTCCTCTACAACAGAACTTACCGCACCTACAGAATCTATAGAACTTACAGAACCGGTTGAAACTGTATTCACTGAAACGGAGCAGCACCAAGAGTCAAAGGAAGAAAGTCCCCAAGAAGAAAAAGTAGAAGAATTTGTAGAGACCTCGACTACAGATGTTTCGGAAGAAACTTCTACACTCGAAGAAATGGCTGAACTCTCCTTAAAAGAAGAGCATAAACCTGAAAAGCAAAGTAAAAAGAAACATGCAGACCAGGGGGTTGAATCCGATTCATCTGATTTCAGAAAAGCTAAGAAAAAACCTAAATACCAAACGTACGATCGTGATGAAGAGGAGCAAGAGGTTCATAGACGCAGTGGCCGTAGTAAGTTTAAAAAACGTAAGGGTACAGAGAAATCAGATAAATATCGAGAGGCTGAAGAATCTTTAAAACATGGTTTTGCTTTACCAACTGCACCAGTAGTAAGAGAAGTTTTGATTCCTGAGACAATTACGGTTGCTGAGTTGGCAAAAAGAATGTCAGTAAAAGCTGCAGAAGTAATAAAAGTGATGATGTCACTTGGCGCAATGGCCACCATAAACCAAGTGATAGATCAAGAAACTGCAGTTATTATTGTTGAAGAAATGGGTCATAAAGCACGTGTTATTAAAGAAGATGCAATCGAAGCAGGCTTGGGTGAGTCTATTACTGAAGGAAGTCATCGCGAATCTAGAGCTCCTGTAGTGACTATTATGGGACATGTCGATCATGGAAAAACTTCGTTACTTGATTATATTCGCCGTACGAAAGTTGCTTCGGGTGAAGCAGGAGGTATCACACAACATATTGGTGCATACCATGTAAGTACTCCAAAGGGTGAGATTACATTCTTAGATACTCCAGGCCATGCTGCATTCACAGCAATGCGAGCTCGTGGAGCTAAAGTGACTGATATCGTTATTTTGATTGTTGCGGCAGATGATGGTGTGAAACCACAAACCATAGAGGCAATACAGCATGCAAAAGCAGCAAAGGTACCTATAATTGTTGCTATTAATAAAATGGATAAACCTGATGCTGATCCTGAGCGTGTTATGAACGAATTGACTGTTCATGAAGTGATTCCGGAAGCGTGGGGTGGTGATACTATGTTTGTAAATATTTCTGCGAAATCAGGAATGGGTATTGACGATCTTCTCGATTCAATATTATTACAATCAGAAGTTTTAGAGCTTACTGCAATTACAGATGGCGCTGCAAAAGGTGTGGTTATTGAATCGCGTTTAGATAAAGGTAGAGGTCCAGTTGCTACTGTATTGGTGCAAAGTGGTACCTTGCGTAAAGGCGATACTCTCCTTGCTGGTTTCCAATATGGTCGTGTGCGAGCTTTGGTAAGTGATAATGGTGATATGACAGATAGTGCCGGCCCCTCAATTCCTGTAGAGGTACTCGGCTTATCGGCAATTCCTCATGCAGGAGACGAAGCTGTAGTAGTGTCTGATGAGAAAAAGGCTAGAGAGGTTGCTCTATTCCGTCAAGGCAAATTCCGTGATGTAAAATTAGCAAGACGCCAGAAGTCAACTATTGAAGGCATCATGGAGAATATGGCTGCTGGAGAATCTAAAGTACTTAATGTTGTACTTAAGGCAGATGTTCAAGGCTCTCTTGAAGCTATTTCAGATGCTTTAGTGAAGTTATCTACTGATGAAGTCAAGGTTGCCGTTATCTCTAGCGGTGTTGGCGGTATTACTGAGTCTGATGTACATCTTGCTATAGCGTCTGATGCAATTTTGATTGGTTTCAATGTTCGGGCAGATAGTAGTGCCAAGAAACTTGCCGAACATGAATCTGTTTCAATACACTACTACAGCGTTATTTATGATATTGTTGATCAAATTAAAGGTGCTTTATCAGGCATGCTCGCACCACAATTTAAAGAAGAAATTATTGGTATTGCTGAAGTTCGTGATGTATTTAAATCGCCCAAAATTGGTGCAATTGCTGGTTGTATGGTTGTAGAAGGGGTGATTAAGCGTAATAATCCGATTCGCGTATTGCGAGCTAATGTAGTTATTTACGAAGGTACCTTAGAGTCCTTACGACGATTTAAGGATGATGTCGTTGAAGTTCGTCAAGGATTTGAATGCGGTATTGGAGTGAAAAATTACAATGACGTAAAACCAGGTGATTTAATTGAAGTATATGAAACAGTAGAAATTAAACGTGATTTATAAAGATGAGCCATAATTTTAAACGTACAGACAGAGTTGCTGAAATGATTCAGCGAAAGTTGTCTCAGATTATTCCGAAAGAAGTTAAAGACCCACGACTAACTGGGTTTGTGACTATATCAGCAGTGAAGGTTGCTGCTGATTTGGGACATGCTAAAGTATATTTTACTGTGCTTAATGATGACCGAGAAATGGTTACATCTATTTTAAATGCAGCATCAAGCTATTTACGCAGTGCTTTAGCACGTAGTATTACCTTACGTACAGTACCTCAACTTCATTTTGTTTACGATGAATCAATAGAGTACGGACAACGACTGAGTCGCCTAATCGATAAAGTGGCTCCTCCAGATAATCATGAAAGTGACTAGTTCATCATCAACAACAATAATTAATGGAATTCTTTTACTTAATAAATCGCAAGGAATAACTTCTAACTATGCGCTACAAAAAGCAAAAAGATTATTTGGCGCTAAAAAAGCAGGGCATACTGGGAGTTTAGATCCTCTTGCTACTGGCATGTTACCCATCTGTTTTGGTGAGGCAACAAAAATATGTCAGTTTTTGCTTGAGGCAGATAAGTGTTATCAAACTACGGGTTTGCTAGGTATTAAAACGAATACTGCTGATGCAACAGGAGATGTAATTGCATGCGTTGATACTTTTACAATTTCTGAACAACAATTAGTCGAGGTATTAGAGCAACATAAGGGACTCATAAAGCAGGTTCCGTCCATGTTTTCTGCGTTAAAGCATCAGGGCACTCCGCTTTATTGCTTTGCGCGAAAAGGGATCAATATTGAGCGCACAGCTCGAGAAATTTTGATTAGCGAGTTAACGCTTGATAAATTTGATGGAACACAGTTTTCATTGACAGTAACTTGTAGTAAAGGGACTTATATCCGTAATCTTGTAGAAGATATTGGAGATGCCTTAGGCATAGGAGCGCATGTGACTCACTTGCATCGAGTGTATACAGCAGGTTTAAATGATATGCCTATGTATTCGCTTGATGAATTAGAGTCAATGTCTTTGACCGAAAGAAAAGCTTGTTTAATTCCTATAGATAGGGCTGTTGCCTATCTGGAGCAAGTGACACTTGTGGACGATGAAGTGATTACTATTCGTCAGGGTAGAACAATCACAAATAAAATAGGTGTTGAATTGGCTGATTGTGTTCGTCTTTATGACATGAGAGCACAATTTATTGGGTTAGGTGAACGAAGTCCTAACGGTACTATTAAGGCGAAACGACTGCTTTCTTTTTAAATTTTGTTCTTGTGTTGAAAGTATGAATCGAATTTTTTGCACAAAATTAATTTTCAGTACTTGTTTCATTGACTTGGCCTTGGTAGAATGTTCGCCTTTGAATGAATACATAGTAGTCCCAGGAGTGTATAATGTCGCTAAACAGCGCGGATAAAGCAGAAATTGTAAAGAAATACCAACGTTCTGATAAAGATACTGGTTCGCCTGAAGTTCAGGTTTCTATTATTACAAACCGTATCAAATATTTAACCGAACATTTTAAAGAACATAAAAAAGATTTTCATTCTCGACGTGGACTTCAAGAACTAGTCAATAAACGTCGTAAATTGTTAAAATATTTAAAGCGCAAAAATGAAGCTCGCTATCAAACATTAATTCAATCATTAGAATTGAGAGATTCTTATTGATTAGTGAGCAAAAACATTTCTTTAGAAATGTGTTCATAAAACAAAATACTTTAAATAAAGGCGCAATTTTCTGCGCCTTTTTTTCGTTATAATTACTTAATGAGGGAGCTTACGTGGCGAAGTTTACAAAAGAAATAGCATTTGGTGACCACACTCTTATATTAGAAACTGGTGAAGTAGCACGACAAGCTGATGGAGCAGTTCTTGCCAGTATGAATGGTACTCAAGTGTTAGCTACTGTAGTGGGTAAAAAAGATGGTGGTGAAGGAAATGGATTTTTTCCTCTGACAGTAAATTACCAGGAAAAGTTTTATGCAGTAGGAAAAATACCTGGGGGATTTAACAAACGGGAAGGAAGGCCTACTGATCATGAAACTTTAATTTCTAGACTCATTGATCGCCCAATTCGACCTCTATTTCCTGAAGGTTTTTGTAACGAAGTGCAAGTAATTGCTACAGTCCTGTCATTAAATCCTGAAGTGTCACCAGACATCGTGGCAATGGTGGCATCCTCTGCCGCTTTAGCTCTTTCTGGTGTTCCATTTAATGGGCCAATAGGTGCTGCACGTGTTGGTTACAAAGATGGTATTTATTTATTAAATCCAAGCCGCAAAGATTTAGAACAATCTAAATTAGATTTAGTCGTGGCTGGGACTAAAGATGCTATTTTGATGGTTGAATCAGAAGCAAAAGAATTGAGTGAAGACATTATGCGAGGAGCAATCATGTTCGGTCATGAAATGATGAAGAGCGTGATTAAAGGCATAGAGGAGCTGGCAACACAAGGAGGAAAAACTCGTTGGGATTGGGCTCCTCCTGAAGTAGATGTTAATTTGCAGTCACGTGTGGCTGATATGGTAAAACATCAAGTAGAAGCCGCTTATCTTATCAAAGATAAGCAAGAACGATATCAACGTTTGGCAGAATTAAAAGAACAGACAGTTACTGCTTTGCAGGCGGAAAATGAAGAGTTAAATGCAGATGTTATTGGTGCTATGTTCGTTGAGATCGAGAGTGCCACAGTACGTAATCGGATACTTGACGGAGAGCCGCGTATTGATGGTCGTGATCGTAAAACAGTGCGTCCAATTGCTATCCGTACAAAGCTTTTAGAAAGAACACATGGTTCTGTTTTATTTACTCGTGGTGAAACCCAAGCCATAGTTGTTGCTACTTTAGGGAATGAAAGGGATGCGCAAATGCTTGATAACATCGCTGGTGAAACAAAAGATCGATTTATGCTCCATTACAATTTTCCTCCTTATTCAGTTGGAGAAACGGGCATGATTGGTAGTCCTAAGCGTCGAGAAATCGGTCATGGTCGTTTAGCAAAACGTGCGATTATGGCAGTTTTGCCTGAGGCAAATGAATTTCCTTACGTACTCAGAGTCGTTTCAGAAATTACTGAATCTAATGGATCCAGCTCAATGGCTACAGTTTGTGGTACAAGTTTGGCGCTTATGGATGCAGGTGTACCACTCAAAGCACCTGTTGCTGGGGTTGCAATGGGTTTGATCAAAGAAGGTGATCGTTATGCAGTGCTCACAGATATATTAGGCGATGAAGATCATTTAGGTGATATGGATTTCAAGGTAGCAGGCACAGAACATGGCATTACTGCATTACAAATGGATATTAAAATTCAGGGGATTACCAATGAAATTATGGAACAAGCTTTAGATCAAGCTTTAGAGGGGCGTCTGCATATTCTTGGGGTAATGAATAATGCATTAGCAGAGCACAGAGAAGAGTTATCACAACATGCTCCTAGAATTAGCACCATGAAGGTTGCTGAAGATAAGATTCGTACGATCATCGGGAAAGGTGGTGCAACCATTAAAAGTCTCATTGATAGCACTGGTGTTTCTATAGATATAGATGATACAGGTATGGTGCAATTATTTTCACCTGATTTGAAAGCATTAGAAGAAGCACAAAAGCAAATTAAATCTTTAATTGCCGAAATTGAAGTGGGTCAAACTTACCAAGGTAAAGTGAGTAAGATAGTTGATTTTGGTGCGTTTATTAATCTCTTACCTGGAAAGGATGGGTTGCTTCACATTTCGCAAATTTGTAGTGATAGAACGCAAAAGGTGGACGCTGTTTTACAAGAAGGACAGGAGATAGAAGTTTTTGTTGCAGGTATTGATAAACAAGGTCGAGTGAAGCTCGAATGGAAAGATAAACCACAACAAAGTGAAGAAGCAGTGACTCTTGTTGAAGAAAGCAATCATGAGACATCAGCGGTAGAGAATCTTCATGAAGGGCATGAGGAAGAGTAGTTCTAGGCGCGCTCACCTCTTATGTGCACTGCAAGTCTGAACTTGAGGGCTCTTGGAAAAGAACACTCCAGAGGCCTCGCATATTGATGTATGCTCTACTGGCACTAAGTTAAGGCCCATACTTACTTTCCGTGGCATGCCCACAAGATCCAGAGATCTAATCCTAGCGTGAGATTTCTGGACCCGGGGGACAAACCTCGGAAGTCGATATGTGAAAAGTTTACTCAAAAAAAGCGATTAACTTAGTACCATTAATGAATGCTCCCGTTTGTTAACAAACGGGCTATATATAATCTTTTGTTCAAAGAAACTTGGGGAGATTTCGCTAAGATGTGCACTTCTTGGTGGGGAACGTAACCAAGTACTTTCGATGTTTTATTTTCCATGAATTAAAGTTAAAAACTCTGCTCTACTTGTTGGATTATTACGCATGTCACCAAGCATAACAGAAGTTGTCATTACAGAGTTTTGTTTTTCAACGCCACGCATCATCATACAAAGATGCTTTGCTTCAATAACTACGGCAACCCCACGTGCTCCAGTAATGGATTCAATACAACTTGCTATTTCTGTGGTTAAGCGTTCTTGAATTTGTAACCGTCTTGCATAATAATCAACGATACGTGCAATTTTAGATAAACCAATTACTTTTCCGTGAGGAAGATACCCAACATGGCATTTGCCAAGGAATGGCAGCAAATGGTGTTCACACATAGAATACATTTCTATTTCTTTTACTATAACCATTTCGCTCATATCTGATTCAAATAGAGCATCATTGATGATGTCTTCAAGATTTTCTTTATAGCCTTTAGTCAAATAATGCATCGCATTTGCAGCACGGGCTGGAGTATCTAACAATCCCTCACGAGTTACATCTTCACCAATTCGTTCTAATAGATCTTTATATAATTGTTCCATAGTAATTCCTAACCTGGCGGCCAAGTCATAGGACGTCCGCCCAGTAAATGTAAATGAATATGAAATACTGTTTGACCACCGTCAGAATTGATGTTAAGAACTAATCGATAACCTGAATCACTGATTCCTTCAGCTTGAGCAATTTTCTTTGCGCTTAACATCATTTTTCCCAACAGGGCTTGGTGTTCATCACTGGTATCATTCAGTGTAGAAACATGCTGCTTTGGTATTATTAGCACATGTTTAGGAGCTTGCGGGTTTAGATCACGAAACGCCATTATCTCATCATCTTCAAAAACTACTGATGCAGGGATTGCACTTTGTGCAATTTTGCAAAACAAGCAATTCATAAGCAATCTCATTTTAATTAAAATAGCCCATTATACATTGCTTACTTATATTACAACAGCTTATCTTTGCCTTTTGGGACGATTTTTCGCATAATAGCCGCCTTATGTACCTTTCACAAAGAATTTTAAGGCGTGAGAGTTTGTTTAATTTTTATTCGATTATTAAAGGGAGGGGGAGTCAATGAGTTTAATGAAAATTAGTAGTGGCCGGGATTTACCAAAAGAAATTAATGTGGTTATTGAAATTCCTATGCACAGTGAACCTGTAAAGTATGAAATGAATAAAGAATCCGGAGTATTATTTGTTGATCGTTTTTTAACAACACCCATGTTTTATCCCGCTAATTATGGTTATGTTCCGCAGACTTTATCGGAGGATGGAGATCCGGTAGATGTATTAGTTGTAACTCCAGTACCTTTAGTGGGCGGATCTGTGATTCCATGCCGAGCTGTAGGAATGTTGAGAATGACCGATGAATCTGGTATTGATGCGAAAATTCTGGCTGTCCCAACGAACAAGTTGACCAAAATTTATGAATCCATTCAATCTTATGAACAATTGCCGCAGCATTTATTGCGCTCAGTAGAACACTTTTTCAGTCATTACAAAGACTTAGAAGAAGGAAAATGGGTGAAACTTGATGGTTGGGTTGGTCCTGATGAGGCTTTTAAAGAAATTTTATCCAGCGTTGCGCGTTTTAATGAGAAAAAATAAGGTTGTAACGCAGGATGATCGGATATACGTATGCCTGCTCAGATGGAACAATTTTTAGTATTGTAGAGCGGCATCGAACTGATGCTAAAGCGTTTATGTATCTAGAAGAATTAGGCCTAATTTCACTCATCAACTGTTTCCAATTACCTAGCAACAAAGCCACTTTAACAAGATGTAATTGGGTGTGTTGACAATTGTCAACACACCCTAACCATTATTATTCAAATTTTTCATATCGTATATGAATACAATCAATTGTACAAATAATGATCTGCATGATTAAATATTGATGTTAAGGATGTTTTGGAGTAAAAAATGCAGCTCAAAAAAATTAGAGTATTAGAATATGAATATGGTTATGAAGAATTAATAATGAAAATTTTATATAACTCAAAAGAGCCTATGTTAATTAAAATAAAAAATTTCACCGATAAATTTTCTTTGGATTATTTTATTGAGCGTTTTAGTGGAAAAACAATATACAGTGTTTTTGAAAATAATATCCATGTTGACAATCAAAGCAATGAATTAAAAGAGGCGCTCATTGCAATAAAAGAAAATAAACCGTATCGAATTTTTTCCCAAATTTTCTCTAGAAATGAATCTGCAAAAATAGAATGCCACGTGCCGCTTTGGCAAAAATTTCCTTTAAGGCCAAGATTTTTTAATAAAGATTATAAGGTAGGATATTATTTTGGTGGAAATGGAGCTCATACAGAGATGCATTATGATCGAGAGCATTGTTGTAATCTTCATTTATGCTTAAGCGGAAAAAAAGAGTTATTATTATTCACCCAAGACCAAAGCGATAATATTTATAAACTTCCTTTCATAAGTAATAGCTTTATTGACTTTGGTCACCCTAAGGATTTTATCAGCAAAAAGTTTCCAAGAATAAATAAAGCTGAAGGATATCAAGTAGTTCTTGAGAAGGGTGATATGTTATTCATGCCAAGAAACTGTTGGCATTATACAACTTATCTTGAGCCTTCAACTTCTGCTACCTATGTTTTTTATCCAAATAAATTTTTTCATCTTTATGGGTATTTAACAGGACACTTCTTTTGTGGTTTTAAAGATCATTTTCGAATTTCGGAGTGGCCTTGGTTTAAGAAATTCAGTCAGAATTATGCTTTAGCAGCAGGATGGAAGAAAATATACTTTAAGATGATAGAAAAAGCATTATTTACTTTTATGTTTTTACCCATCAGTATTTATAATATGATTTCTAAATAACGTGAGTTTAGCAGTAGTTTTTCTAATAGAAGTCGACTGCTGCTATACGGCTGTCACGGCATGTAAATAAATGGAGATAATACAGTTGATAATGTAAGTTTGACTCGTTCTCACCCGCCAGGAAAATCATGCGCGTCAGTAGCGTCTGATTTGTGGGATAGAAAAAGCCATCAATAACCTAACTCGATTTTCCAGACTTACTCCTCATCTCGCTTTCTTGCAAACCATGTGTTACTTTATTTTCTGTTCTAAAAGCTTAAGGAAACTCGGTGGAACTTCAACTTTCTACTCTATTCATTCTATTATTATTTTTAATCTTATTGGCTGCTTTTTTTGCTGGTACTGAAATCGGAATGATGTCTATTAATCGGTACAAATTAAAACATCTAGTTAAGAAGGGAAATAAACAAGCCATTAGAGTGAATCAGATCCTCGCGCGTCCCGACCGATTACTAAGTGTTGTGTTAATCGGCAATACATTGGCTAATATTTTTGCCTCAACAATAGCAACTTTAATTGGTCAACGCCTTTATGGCGATGTAGGAATAGCTGTAGCTACAGCCTTATTAACATTAGTCATATTAGTGTTTTCTGAAATGATTCCTAAAACATTTGCGGCAATTCATCCTCAACAAGTTGCATTTGTTACGTCTCTGCCATTAAGAATTTTGCAATTGATTTTTGCTCCTTTAGTCTATGTGAGCAGTTTAATGTCTAATGGAGTTTTACGCATATTTCGTGTTTCAGTAGATAAAATGCAAAAGGAATTATTGACAGGTGAAGAGTTACGTTCTGTAGTGCATGAAGCAGGAGGATTATTACCTGTTGAGCATAAAAGTATGTTAATTAGTCTTTTAGATTTAGAAACAGCCACAGTAGAAGATATTATGATTCCTAAATCAGAGATTGTGGGGATCGATATCGAAAAACCTTGGTCAGAAATATTGGAGCAATTAGAGACTGCAAAGCATACCAGACTCCCCTTATATCGCGATTCAGTAGATGATTTAGTAGGAATGATTCACATGCGCGATGTATTAAATCTGGCCATAGAAGATAAATTAGATCTTAATACCTTATTGCATGCAGCAGATGAGCCTTATTATATTCCGGAAGCTACTCCATTAAATGTTCAGCTGTTAAATTTTAGGAAAATGAAAAAGCGCAGTTCTTTTGTAGTTGATGAATATGGAAATATTCAAGGATTAGTCACCATGGAAGATATTCTTGAAGAAATTGTAGGTGAGTTTACTACAGATGTAGCGGCATTAAGCCGAGACATCACTCCTCAAAATGATGGTTCCGTTATTGTGGATGGAGGTTTAACCTTACGCCATTTAAATCGATTAATGGGATGGCAATTACCGCATATTGGACCAAAAACGTTAAGTGGCTTAATTGTTGAATATCTTGGCTATATTCCTCCAGCAGAATCATGCTTAACCCTAGAAAATTATCGTATTGAAGTATTAAAAGTAGGTGATAATACGATTAAAAGTGTGAAGATGTTTAAAACAGGCAAAAAGCCGCAAATTGTTGACCTTTTTACAGCAAAAAAATGAGACATCAGTACACCTGTACGCTTTAAAAAGGTCAAGATTTTATATCGCTCTCTTTTAATGCTATGACTTGTGCAGTAAATATATAACCCCCATTGCGAATGGTTTTAATTAATGCTGGCTTTTTTGCATCGAGCTCTATTTTTTGACGAAGTCTGCTTATTTGGACATCAATTCTTCGATCAAAAGGATTCAGATCGCTATTTTTAGTAATTTGCAACAAAAGTTCTCGGTCTAAGACTCGTTGAGGTTGTTGAACAAAAGTCAGTAATAAATCGTATTCACCAGCACTTAATAATAACTCTTGGTGATCGTCACGAAAAACTTGCCTGGAAGCAGGATAAAGTCTCCAGTTGGAAAAAATAAGAACTTCTTTTTCATGCTCAATGTGTTGTTGTGCTCTTAAAACACGCCGATTAATAGCGCTAATCCGTGCATGAAGTTCTCTTGAATGAAGTGGTTTTACGATGAAATCATCAGCACCTGCTTCAAGGGACTTAATACATGCTTCTTCATCTACTGTATCATTAATTACTAATAAAGGAACTGGATAGTTTGTATAAAATTGATGGATCATCTGCGGCTCATTTTTTAACATCGAGCAATGAATTAGAATGGCAATAGGTATTCCTGATATATTTTGCATCGGATTAAATTGATTTTTTTGAACTATCTTTATATTAAATTGCGCAAAGTAATTTTTTAGATCTTCGCTGACCGGATCTTCATCGATAAATAGCAGATAGCTCGATTGTGGCATTCAATTCTCTAGATTTAGGCATGATATTTATACATAATTTTGGCAAGTTTATTGTCTACTTGCAATTATTTTCGATCCTATCGTAAGTTCGAGAAATCATTTTCTATTGAGAAGTTAATTTCTGTTTTTTTTCTTTTCTAAGAAAATTGTACGTAAGAATTTAATGATAAGCGCACCTAATTTTCTTTGTCTGCCCGATTGCGTGAGTGGGATGCCAATCTTTCTTGAGATTTTAGCTTTCAAAGCAGAAATACCAATAAGTCTTTTCCAGGAAAAGCCTCCACGATTCATTTTTTACTCCATTACACCATATTCAAAGCATATTATCCTAAATTCGGCACACGTAGTAGATTCAACTGCCGAATTTAGGATTATTCAAGAAAAAGCCGAGAAGTTCTACTTACTTGATACGGACTAACTGCCTTATCTAGGACTAGCATTTTCGAGTTAAGGCAAAGGCAAAAATAGTTTGTTTCCATAAAACTTATGAAGTTGTTGGTACATTTGAGAAGCTGGCGAGGTTTTTGCAAAGTTGCTTTTCAGATCATCATCCCATGCCCCTGTTGTGAGATTTTGAATAACGGGAATATAATTTTTATCGTCGGGGTAAAGAACGAGCACCCAATTATTTTTGATTATTCCATAGAGTTTTTGTTCCTCAAAATATTGAAGTTTGTTGGGCTTAATTTCAAGTTCGCCGGTTTCAGGATTTACCATATAAAATAAGTGCCCAATTTTTATGGACTTTTCTTTTGATAATTTCTGGTTAGGAAATATTCCGCTTTCGATAAAAAAAGTTCGGTTTGGTAATGCGTGGTTAGGATTAAGTACTGCAGGAAGTAAAGAAATTCCATCCATTTTTTGTTTGTTTTTGAGATGCAGAAAATCGAGAATGGTAGGTGATAGGTCAATTAACGCAACACGTGTATCAATTTTGTCATCTTTCGTAATTATTTGCCCATTTTTATAAATTCTGAACGCTAATACATTGTGATATTGTTTAGGACTTAATATATCAGAGCCATGACCGGCGCTTTTATTTAGATCAGTAGCAGTTTTCTCTTTGAGATACTCTGCAAATTTACTGGGAAGCGTGCCCTGATAATTAGAGTAATTGGTTAATCGAGAGTTGGGATGATAGAGCACTTCTCCATGATCGCTTAATACAATAAGGAGACAATTGTCCAAATAATGATGCTCTTGTAAGTACATAAAGAATGCTTCAAATTGTTGATCAACTTTCTTTAAAGATTGCTGATACAGAATATCTCTGTTCTCAAGGCTAAATTCATTATTGACTTGCTCGGGTAAGGAAGACGCCCATGCGTAAGGCCAGTGTGGAAGTGTGAAATGAACTCCCAGAAAAATAGGCATACTGCGTACCTCTGAGGAGAGGTCATGTTTTAATTTAGTCGTAAAAGTTTGTGGGTAATAAGAAAAAAAGCTAGCGCGACTACTGTAATTATACGGAAATAGCCAGGAGCTAATTCGAAAATTGATTAATAAATTAGAGAGTGGTAAGTCATTAGACGTTCCAAGAATAACATCATTAATTCCAATCTTAGGGCCAATTATGTCTTGAAACCCAAACTCCTTGTCAATGTTATTAAATCGTCTGTCATCGGTAGCATAAATAGTAGTATATCCTTGTTTTCTGAGTATCCAGGCAATGCTTGATTCACTTTTGACCATATCTTTGGCTACTAGATTTTCCTCTCCATGATGATGTTCTGCGTATAACCCAGTTAAAATACTAGACCATGCTGGATAAGTTCTTGCCAAGGGGCTGATTGAATCAGTAAATTGAGTACTTTGATTCACTAATTTAGAAAAAAAAGGCATGCTTTTAGAATTAACACTGTCTGGACTTAATGAGTCTATTCCTAATAGGATTATATTGGGTTTTTCACTGTACTGTGGGTGAATGGGTTGGCTATGAGTCAGGTTCAAAATTAAAGGAAGAATGGCAATAACTGCTAATGGATACAAACACTTTCGATAAAGGAGGCTGTTAATGATTAGAAAACCTAATCCTAATACCGAAATAACTAATACAACAAGCATAAATGATTCGGGTATAGGTGGTGAAAACAGTTTGCTAAATATACTCAGTGGAAAATAGTAACTATTAGCGCTCAGAATGGCGCAAACAGTGAGAGTCCAAATAATAATTATCCACTGCTGAGTAGAAAAATGATGCCAGGGACGTTTTAGTATGCCAATAAGCAGAAGCGTTTGAAAAAATGATAACAGTATATAAAGAGTAAGATGAATCATGAACGTTGCGATTAATTCTACCCAAATTTGTGCTGGAAGTTTTATCGCATTCACAAAACTGCTGTTATTGTTGTACACCAATGCTAATTGTAAAACAAAGAAACATAAATTGAATAAGAGGAAGTAAGTAAAATAAGACAATACGGCTTTTTTCATTGGCAATCTTAGTACGGCTATTTATATTTATATGTCAATTATAGATCTTAAAATGTAAAAAATAGGGTAAGTCTAGAAATTTTTTTCATTAGAGGTCGGTAGTAGGGCTATTAATATGCCAATTATAGATATAACCATCAACGCTATTAATATGCTTTAGTTGGCTTTGCAAAGGCTCCTTAGCAAATATTAATAAATGAAAAACTACATCTTGTTTGGTGCCGCCAAAATCTTCTTCATACCATTCATAGATCTTAGAGATTATGAGTTTCCCTTCGACAACATGTACTCCTCTAAGTGAGTTAATATAGGTTGTAGCTGCTTGATTTAATTGTTCTTCTAACTTATTTCCCTGATATGCTTTTCTACTTATGTTTGGAGCCCCGATGGTGGCATTATTTAAAGCATAATGAGTACGAGGTTCGTTCCAAATTGCTCTAATAATACGATTATTGATATCATCTAGAGTCAAAGGAGTGTTCTTTATGGTGATTAGATTAGCGCCCCAAGGACCAACGCTGAATAAACCCGGAGAAATATTAATTTCTTGAATGGTAGTAATAGGGTAATAGTTAGCGACAATTTGTACTGTTAAGGCATTATAAATATTAATCCAATAAGCGAGTTGTTCATTACGGTTGTAATTATCAATATTGATTTCTGACATGCTTTTTAAATAATCTTTTAATAAGTTTAAATCTATCTGAGTCATATGGTTATAATCAACAAGGTTGATGTTTTCTTCATTACTGACAATACGACGGTTTAGAAAAGTTTGCCAAAGTTGATGATCAATCACTTCATGTGATAATGGATTATTTACTTCCCACTTAGGCCATAAATTTTTTGAAAAAGATGCGTTTGCTAGACCTGTAAAGAGTAGCATCAATATAATAATAGATTTCTTTGGAAATTTTACTACAGAGGAATATCGCTTTATCGAGATGGCACTCGAATTTGCATGCGACTGCGTGTACACTTCGGTTTTGCGCTTCCTGTCTTCTCGCAGCAGTCTCTTTGTTGTGAGTTTCCGTAAGACTTCCATATACTTGTTACGACATACTGTTTTAAACATGAATTATTGCTCTGTTGCGAAGAGCGTTTCCTATAGTATTACCATCCAAAAACTCTAATTCTCCACCCGAAGGTATGCCATGCGCCAATTGAGTCATATTTACTGGCTGATCACGTAAAAGCTGATGAATAAAGTGAATGGTGGTTTGTCCTTCTACACTAGGACTCAACGCTAATATTACTTCTTTAATACTTTCTTGAACGATAAGCTTTTTAAGTTGCGGTAACCCTATGTCATCGGGTCCTAATCCATCAAGTGGAGAGATTTTTCCCATAAGGACGAAATATTTACCGTGGAAGGCATTGCTTTGTTCTATAGCGGATACATCAGCCGGACTTTCCACTACACAGAGAAGGGAGGCATCTCTATCTGGATTTTGACAGATAGCACAAAGGTTTTGTTCTGTATAATTAGCACAACGTTCGCAATGCTGTATTTGATTCATTGCTTGCTCTAAGCAAGAAGCAAGATGCAATCCTCGCTGTCTTTGATATTGGAGCAAGTGAAAAACCATGCGTTGGGCGGATTTTGGGCCTACGCCTGGAAGACAGCGGAGTGCTTCGACCAAGCGAGTTAAAATATCCATGCTTAGGGTTATTCCTTATCGCCCTTATCACCGCCCATTAAATCAGTAGGAATATTAAGGCCAGCAGTTAATTGACTGATTTTTTCTTTAGACGCTTTTTCAATTTTTCGTACGGCATCATTAATAGCTGCTGCCACTAAATCTTCGAGCATTTCTACATCCTCTTCCATCATGGATGGTTTTATTTTCACTTCAGTTGCATCATGTCGACCATTCATTTTAATCATCACCATGCCGCCGCCTGCTTCACCGCTAACAACTAATTGGCTTAATTGTTGTTGCGCTTCTTGCATGCGTTGTTGCATTTTTTGCGCTTCTTTCATTAGATTACCAAGATTTTGATTCATATCCATTTGTTAGGACCTCATAGGTTTAGGGTTAAATCGCATATATTACAAGTCATCTTTTAATGAGACAATAGAATTTTTGACCAATTCAGCTGAAAATTCTTGCTGAAGTTGCTGGAATACAGGATCATTAAGTAATGCACGCTCCGCATTTTTTTGTTTTTGTTGCATTATTTGTTCCTTTTGTTGGGCTGGGGAAGCTTGAACAGACCCATCACTGTTTAGAGTAATTTTGACCTGATGTTGATAATATTGACTTAATGCACGTTCAAGCCGAGTAAGTACTGTTGGTGTAAAAAGGGATTGATGTCCTTTAGCTACACGCAACAAGATTTCTCGACCTTCTTTTGCGATGAGTTCTGCGTTTTCAACCGCGTTCAGTGCTAAGCCCGTCAGTTTAAGATCTGAAATAATTCTTGGCCAGTCTTTAGTCTCTTGATGAATAGCGTGTGGACTGTTATCGCTATCTTTCATAGTTGGAGTAATAGCACTAGGTGCGTTCTCTTCTGCATGCATTTTAGGAGGACTTATAGTTGCTTGCACTTTTGGGGCAGACGGTTGTTGCAGAGGTAAGCTATTCTGATAGGAAGCTAAAGAAGGACGGGCCACTTTAGAAACAGGCCTAAAAGTTTGCATACGTAAAAGTGTCATGTTAAAACCAATAACTAATTCTGGGGCGAGATGTATTTCCTCTCGTCCCTTAAGTCCAATTTGATAAAATAATTGAGTATCTTCAGCTGAAATGTGATGAGCAAGATTTTGTATTTCTGAGGAAGGATTAATTAAAGGGTTGATGTCACCTACGTTTTGGTAGATCGCTATTTGATGAAGATAATTCAGAAGCTCATCCAGGACATATTGGAATTGCCCTCCTTCAAGAGAAATTTGGTGACTGATTTTTAATAACAGAGACGCATTTTGATCTGCCAAGGCGTGAAGTAATTGCAGGGCATAATCCTGTTGAGTATAGCCTAAGAGCATTTTAACATCACGTGCATTTAATTGAGTAGCGCAGCCAGCAATGGCTTGATCTAAAAGACTTAGTGCATCACGCATGCTGCCACGGGCTGCTTGAGCTAATATGTCAACAGCTTGTATTTCAAAATCGAATCGCTCTTCTCTAAGAATGAGTTGTAACTGCTGACCAATCAATTCAGAAGTTAAATGCTTCAAATTAAACTGTAAGCAACGCGATAAGACAGTAATTGGTAATTTTTGTGGATCAGTGGTCGCTAAAATAAATTTAACATGTGCTGGTGGTTCTTCTAGTGTTTTGAGCAGTGCATTAAAACTATGTTGCGATAGCATATGTACTTCGTCAATTAAATAAATTTTGAAGCGGCCACTAGTGGGAAGGTATTGTACGTTATCCAGTAAATCACGCGTGTCTTCAACACGCGTTTTTGATGCACCATCAATTTCAATCAGATCAATAAAGCGACCTTGTTCAATGGCGCAGCATGTGTCGCATTGCAAACAGGGTTTAGAGCTAATACCTTGTTCACAATTGAGTGATTTTGCTAAAATCCTCGCAATACTTGTTTTTCCTACACCACGTGTTCCTGTAAAAAGATAGGCATGGTGTAAACGCTGTTGATTGAGTGCATTGATTAATGCGCTTTTAATATGATCTTGTCCAACGAGCTCAGAAAAAGTACGTGGTCTCCATTTGCGGGCAAGTGCCAGATAGCTCATATTATGTTTTCGTACGTTGGGTGGCAGCTCTAAGAGCCACACTTCGGCGCTCGAATCAATCGCTACCGCTGCTCCCTTCCGGGCCTGACGGGGTTCACGATCTATCGCCGCGAAGGGACCAATAGAGCCACCATAGTTGAATTGCGGAGATTAGCAAAAAAAAAGAGGAATAGCCAGACCTGCAAAAAATTAATTTAAGACCAAAGATTGCATTTTTAACATCATGTCTTACATTAATATATGTTGTCTCAATTGAAAATTAAAAAGATTAATCAAGATATTTTATAAAAAAATGCAGAAAGTGTTTGACACTGAGAGTGAAATGAGTAGAATACGCAGCACACCTTGAGGGTGAGTTCATTAAGAAGAGAGAAGACAAACT
>NZ_LNYE01000019.1 GCF_001467695.1 Legionella gratiana | reverse complement strand
AATAGTGCCTTCAAAATCAAAATGCTTTTCTGGCGTTTGCGTGATGACACCATGATGTTCATAGGTTACACCGGTTTCTTTTATTCTTTGATATTGTGTCCTTAATACCACCTTGATTTTTTCACCTTCTTCTGTTTTTGGTAAACAATCAAGCATCTTCATCCACATATGCTTATCTAAAGCCCACAAACAATATTCAAATCCACTAATATTGGTAAATTTGCGGCCTGATAAATCGGTTACTT
>NZ_LNYE01000018.1 GCF_001467695.1 Legionella gratiana | reverse complement strand
AACTCATGGCCTTGCTCATACGGTACGTACCATGGCTTGTGCTGAAGTGATGGTCGAAGAAGCACGTAAAGCAAAATTCAGAGGTGAAATACTAGAAACAGCACAAGATGGTCGGACGTTGGCCGATGTTACTCCGGAAGAACTCAAAAAAACGCTGATCGCACAAGCCTTCTTTGTAGTAGGAAGAGATGATGAACGCTCTGGGTTTAATGAAGATCGTACCAGAAATTTCTATGCGGAATATCATGAGAAAAGTGAACTGGCATTCAGAAAATACGTTGAAGATAATCAACTCATTGGCAAAATATTCACCGATCAAGAAGAAGTAGATCGCTATGCGGCTATTGTTAAAGACAAACCTAAGAATTGGGATGGCACTCCAGCACATATCTTAATCCATCAAGGCCACATGGTGGACTTAATGAGAGTCAAGTCCCCTTCCGAAGTAGTACTGGAACGCGCCTACAATACACTTAAAGGTTCTGTAGGCTCTCTGGGAGCTGAAGTCGTTCTCAGAACACATCGACAATTTTTCTTGGCTACCGGATCCGCTGTCCCGGCATTTAATCCTCAAGCAAAAGATGACCTCAGAGCAGAAGCGCCTTATGAAAATATGATTAATCGAAGGTACGTTATAGAAAAAGATAAGACTCCCCAATCGTTGCATGACGCACGATGCGTAGCGCCAAATTATCAGCTCAAGAATAATGAGCGTTTTATAACGATAAAAGAACAACATACCATTGAGGAAAATAATATTCTTTCTGAGGAAGCTAAGAAGTTATTTAAGGAAGGAGGAGCTTATGAAAATCCTTACAATGGTGAAAAATATGCGGTACAAAAAGGTAAAGATCTAAATTCTATAAATGACATTCGAACTATAGATTCGGAAAATCCCATAAAAGAGAACGAACGGCTCGTCACTATAAAAGAATATTACAACCTTCCTGAAATACAAGAAGAATTTCCTGGTTATAATGCACAATTAGAAGAAAGTCCCGCAACTGATTTTTCCAGAATATGTGAGCAAAACCCCTCAGTATGTCTAGGTGCCATCAAAGAAGCCCGTCAACAAGTAAAAATAGATGGGATTAAAGATGCTTTGCAATCCTCTTCCAGTAAGGCACGAAGACAACCCAATATAGATGAAATTGCCGCTGCACGTATTATCCAACAAATCATGGCTAATCCTGATGTGATTCAGGACGATCATGTTCTTTTAAATG
>NZ_LNYE01000017.1 GCF_001467695.1 Legionella gratiana | reverse complement strand
CCACGTACTGGTATCGATATGAATTACGTATTCGGTAACGGTTTCGGAATTTATGCTAAAGCAGCTGCTGCAGTATTAGTAGGTTCTGCGAAGCACGGCTACAACTTTGACGTTTTCACTAGCGGTGCTGGCGAAGTATTTGACTTTAATATTAGCGGAAGCAGAACAGCCGTTGTTCCTGAACTAGAAGCTAAATTAGGTGCTAGCTATGATTACCCACTGGCGCAAGGTGATTTAGTATTGGATGCTGGATACATGTGGTTTGACTACATCCATGCATTAAATACAACTGTACTACCAGTAACAGCTACTGATTTTGCTGCTGCAGGCCCTTATTTTGGCTTGAAGTATATAGGAAACATTTAATTCGCTATCATTTAAGAAATTTAATTAATACTGTTGACTTTATTAAGGTCCGGTAAGATAATTGAGCAAGGTACGCTCTCGGTACAGAGCGAATATGCGTACCGTTGCTAACAATTTAAATTGGTAACGAACGGAAATAATAATAAAAAGTGGAGATAAGCATGTTAAATTTGAAAAAAACAGCGCTAGCTGTTCTTGCTTTAAGTAGCAGTGCAGTATTCGCTGGAACTATGGGTCCAGTTTGCACTCCAGGTAATGTGACTGTTCCCTGCCCGAGCAGTGCATGGAATGTTGGTGGTCAAGCTTTGGTATTACAAACAATGACTGATAATGACATTACTTTGGACTTGGGCATAGATACTACTCCTCCTGTCGTTGGCGGTTTTCTTCGTACTGATGTAGATGCTCAATGGAACTGGGGTTTCCAAATCGAAGGTTCTTATCATTTCAATACTGGAAATGACATTACTCTAACTTGGTATCATTTAGATACAAGCTGGAACAACAGCTCATTTACTCCTGATTTTGCACCAGATATCCTAGTTGGTTTTGGTAACAAAAACAGATGGGATGCAGTTAACGGTGAATTTGGCCAGTTTGTTGATGTGAGTGCCAACAAGAAAATCC
>NZ_LNYE01000016.1 GCF_001467695.1 Legionella gratiana | reverse complement strand
ATTTGAACTCGTAACGTTTCTAGTTTTTTATTTAAGTTCTCATGAGTTTCTTTATTTTCTACGTGTACCGCATTTATTGCTTCCACCACTTTCGGGTTTTGCATCTTAATATAGGAATCAACGGCAAAACCAGGTTCATATCTTGGTATAAAATCAGGGCTTTTTATCGTTGTAAAGGTGATGATATATCTATCTTCTCCTTTGGAGTTTTTACCATCCAGAGTTACTTTAGTTGGAATTAACGCAACATCATCAGGTAAATAAAATGAAAATTCATCTTCGGATTCAGGTATATGAGTTCCTACTTGTTTTGCGTGCAGTAACTGATCAGGATCATTGATTTCAAAGATGGTATTCGAACCAAAGATTGTTCTTGGAACCTCGATGTTTACAGAGTTACTTGCGTTCGTTCTTGACGATATCTTACTTAAGTCATTTAACTTGATTTGCATGAAATCTTGAGCTGACAGATCAGTAAAGAGATGTTTTGATGAATTTGCAATGATGGTATTGGCTTGATTAATCAGTTTATTTTGAAAGTCTTCTGGAAAATTTAATCCTCGATACAAAGTTTTCGGTGAGGGAACCCTATTGGTATCCACCAGTGCTTTACTGGTCAGAGGGGTCAGTAATGCGGT
>NZ_LNYE01000015.1 GCF_001467695.1 Legionella gratiana | reverse complement strand
TTCTCAAGTTCCGATTTAAGGTTATTAAATGCCTTCGTTCTTATTTTAAACAATTCCTTAAGCGCAACTAAATCGCCTGCTATCTCCTGCTGTTCGGCGGAATCGTCCCCTACTGCCCACTGTTTCTGAACTTTATATATTGCAAAATGACTACCTAATTTAGAAGCAACATCAAACCAATGTTCATATTGTTGAGTTGTCCAGTTATAAAATGTCCTTGATGATTTTGACCGGGAGGTAAATTGAGGTACAGGAACAAAGGGAACATTAGAGCAGTATTCATCAATCACGTGCATGGGGAGCGGTATGTTGATTTACTGCAAACACCTTCATCTGCAAATAAGAGAAATACCCATCAAGACTATTTACTTCGATAATCAAGATTCCCATTTTAACCCTATTATTGACTCATTAAAAATCTATTTTGTCTTGTTTCGCTTCTTATTATTATCATTCTTCACTTTTTATTGGATTTTTCAGTTTTTGCACTTTTTTCGTTACAGGGATTTAGTGTTTTAGTCGCGCATACTATTGGTCGTATCGTAGCAATTGCATTTAATTATCCGCTTGCAAAAAAGATGGTTTTTCATTGCCAAACGAAAGATAAATATCAATTTTCCAAATACATTACCTTAGTCCCATTAAACTGTATTATTTCTTTTTTATTAATTAATTTTTTTATTTCATACTTTTCTGCATCACCAATAATCATTAAAATTTTGAAGGTGGACGTGTCATTATTTCTTTCCCTACTCCTACTTTTTTATATAAAATAACCCGATTCTTTGCCGAGCAATTAAGGGTTTGGATTTTTCATGATGAACGTCCCTTATTGCCCAAAGAAGTAATAGACACAATTAAAGAAACTGGCACTATTTTATATAGAAAAACCATTTGGCCCATTTTTCTTACTCAACATATTATTGTTGCCACAAAGGATTAAATTTAATAAAAGTCATTATTTATAGCCTTGAATTTTCTAGGACTTAAATAAAAATAATTTTTATAAAGGGTAAACCCATGATTAATCAAGAGGTTAATAAAAATTTGTCAGAAAAAACAATTGATCTCACCATTGTTGTTCCTTGCCTTAATGAAGCTGAAAATATAGTTCTCATTTTAAACAATATTCAAGAGGCGGTAGGAGATCAATCATTTACTACAGAAATCATTGTTGTTGATGACCAAAGTGATGATCAAACTTTTGCAATAGCCTCTAAATGGGCAGAAGAACATGCTGAAATCCCCACAAAAGTACTGGCTAGACCGTTACATCGTCGAGGTTATGGAGCTGTAGTTCGTTATGGAGCGGCTCACGGTGTTGGACGATATTGTATCTTTGTTTCAGCGGATGCGGTTGATCCCATACATCTTATTCCTCAATTATACAATGAAATGGAAAAAGGTTTTGCTCTGGCTCAATGTTCTCGTTATATAAAATCAGAAGACAGCCATACAATCCCCTTTAAATATAAATTTTTTCAATTCTTTTTTCGCCTCGGTGTACGTATTGCCCTTGGGCAATATATCCCAGACTCGACCTATGCTTTCAAAATGTTCCCTCGCTCAGAAATGCTTAGCGTAGGCTTGAGCCAAAACCGCTTTAGCATCAGCCCAGAAATTACATTTAAAGCACTTCTCATGAAGGATGGTAAAGTTTCTTATATCCCAGGAGCCCAAGGTGTGCGACAAAATGGAGTATCAAAGTTTATTTTTCTTAAGGAAGGGTTTGGATTTGGCTATTGTTTAATTCGCGCTTTTCTGCACCGTTATAATTTAATTTACTGGTTCTAAACTAAATGGTTGATTGGAAACGCTCTCCTTTGTATGCCTTATTAGTCGCATTATTTTTAATATGCGTCATTTTTCCAGATGTACTATTCCAAGGAGCAAGTTTACGGATAACGGATCAACTTGCTGGGGCAGAACAGCATCTACCCGTTTATTCAAGATATGGTAGTTTGACAAAGCCCTTTATTAAAGCAAATGACTACCTTGTATCTCACTCTCCACTTATAGTTCAACAAATAGAAGATAATATAGCTAAATTTTATAAGAAATTTTTTTATACTCATCATTGGTGGGATAGTTATACAGACTACGGAGGTTCTCTCTATCAATCTGATCCCATGATAGAATTTATGCGCTATTGCATATGGAACTTTAATTCACCTTATTGGAATCCTTACTCTGCTGCAGGCCAATTTGGTCCTGAAACTCTAGTTGATCAAAAATTTTCTGTGTTTACCGTACTCACCGCAATTTTTGGCGGAAGCTCATTAGCCTATAATGCCGTGCTACTGTTTTTTTATTTTTTAGGGACCTATTTTGTTTATCGCACAGCGCAAATGTGTTTACGGTTTTCTCCTCTTGCAGGAGTTGCAATGGGCGTTTTTTATCTGCTTAATGGATATATTCTTGCCAATACAAGTTCTAATGTTGCTTTAAATTACCTTGTCGTCCCAATGTGCATTTATGCATCATGTTTATTTTTAGAAACTCGAAGTATTTTAAGATTTATAGCGGTTCTTTTTTCTTTTGCTGCATTGCTTACCTTTACTTTTATGCCGACAACTATAGCCTCTACGATCGGTATTTATGGAGTATTATTAGGATATCTTTTTGTATTAAAAAAACGCGGAGTATTTACCGCCAACTCACAAATTGCTTTAAACCTAAGTATACATCTTGGCGTAGTAGTACTGGCCATTCTTTTACTAAGTTTTCTTTATTTACCCATTTTTGAGAGCTTTCAAAGTAATGGTATTTTAACAATGTATTCGAAAAGAATATTCTTTCCTGCACATTGGCATGCCATTCTTTCACTTTTTTCCTCCTCCCATTTTTTTGAATCATACGGAGCAATGGAAGCAGGAGTATGGCCATTTATTGGCAATGTAGTATTTCATTTCGGAATAGTCGCATTTTGTCTCATGTCTTGTTCTATAGGAAAATGGGAACAAGAAGAAACTCCTTTAGTCATTACCTGCTTAGGCCTTACTTTGCTTGTCTTATGTCGGATATTTGGTGTCCCAGGAGTATCCTTTCTCTTTTCAGTTCTACCTATTATTGGAAATTTGGGCTGTCAATACTGGTGGGCCGCTCTTGTATTTCCTATGTTGATTTTGGTAGGGATAGGAGTAAACAATCTTGAATCGGGAAATAGCCGCAATCTACCAACACTAGTAATTCTAGGAATTTTTGGGATAGCCTGGATAGTCGTATTATCTACCTATGGTTTTCATCATCCTCATTTAGGCCATAAAATAGTAACAAACATTTTACTTATTCTTCTTGCCTCATTGACAGGTGCCCTTATATTTAAGGCAAACCAAACAAAAAACATGCAGCATCGCAAGAAAGCTACATTAGTAGTTGTTGTGCTTATGTTTGGCGAACTACTTGCCGAAGGTCACGTGTTACATTATCAATCGAATGATATCTTTACTAATCCTCCTTCAGAAATAGGTTATATAAAAGCAAATATAGGACCCTATAGAACTATGACTATTGGTAACCTGTTTGGTGTACTACATGGAACTCGTCCGGAGCTTGGTTCAGGCTATCAAATTAATGAGATTACTTCCATGAATGAAGGGGATATCCAAAATTACATCCATTATTTTCATAAAATTTTTACTTTCGGCGGGAGAAGCCCTATTGATCCCATGTTTCCTTCACTGCTTTATTTTGAAGACAAACCGGAACAAAACAAAATTGACTGGAATGAAGTAAATCTCTTAGGTGTAAAATACATTATCTTACCAAGCTACTTTAAAAATTATCAAAAAGCATTCACGAAACAAGGCTTACATTTAGTATTTGAAAATGCTTCATCTGTACTATTTGAAAATCCTTATGCCTTACCTCGTGCCTTCGGTATCGCCCTACCCAAAAAACCCGAAGGTAAAAAAATCGATTTGCCTTTAAAGGGTGACGCAACATTAAGTAAGACAAAAATTACCCAATATAAAAATACTGAGGTACAACTGGAAGGATATGCAGAGAAGCCGATGCTCGTAGTCCTAACAGACAATTGGCAAAAAAACTGGAAAGCAACTGTTAATGGAAATTTAGCTCCTATTTTGCTCTTCAATGAAACGTTCAGAGGTGTTTGGATCTCATCACCTGGAAAATATATAATAAACATGTCCTATCGTCCTAGTACTTTAACCGTTGCTTTTCTATTAACCTTAGGCATTTTACTCTTCGTGTTTCTTCTTTTAGGAAAAGAAATACGTAAAAAATTACACCAATGAGGAATAATCACTATGTTGTTAAGAAATAGCATTTCCAAGAAATTGATATTTCTAGGCAAACTCGGTGTATTAGGAATTTTAGTATTTGTGTTATTTAAATATCAGCTTATCGATATTAATTTGTTACAAATGCTCCGCAACCATATTGATATAATCTCTATCGCATGTCTTTGTCTTTTTTTAGGAATATTGCTGGGTGCTGTACGCTGGAAAATATTAATTGATGCGGTAGATCTAGAAATACAATGGAAAGATGTTTTACAGCTCTATCTTATTGGGAGTTTTTTTTCAAGCTATCTTCCTGGAGCGGCAGGAGGTGATGCAGTGCGTGTTTTTTACCTTTATCGATCATTAAACTCAAAACGATCTATTGCATTTATGACTTTACTCGTTGATCGGTTATTCTCGCTTTTAGGTCTTGTGTATGCTGCAGGAGTGATCTACCTTTTATATCCGATGACCCTTGCTAAAGAATCTACTCTTTATATGTATGGAAAAATAACCTTTCTTTTAATATTTTGCTCTATTTTTTTTATGATATTAGGTTTTACCTTGTTGTCGTTCATTCATAAAAAACAGTTATATAATGCATTCCCCACTCGAATAAAAGTCTTTTTTCACTCCTTAATTCCTGCTCTATTACTCTATCAAAAAAAGTGGTTAACACTTTTATATTCCGTAGTTCTTTCTATTTTAGCAAGCAGTATTGTTGCTCTTGGAATTATGGAGTTTGCTTCATTGTTTAGTTTTAATCCAGGAGCATTAATCAGCTTAATTGCCGGCATTTATGCTAATCTGTCCTCAGCAATTCCGGTTACTCCCGGAGGAATTGGCGTTGGTGAAGTGACTTTTGCAAAAGTATGCACTGATTTATCGGGAACTGTAGCACCATTTGCCACGATCTACTTTATTTTCCGTCTTGCCATGATGTTTGTAAACATACCTGGATGCATTACCTATTTACTGTACAATAATCATTCGTCACAAAAAAATCACGACGCTCTTGTCTCTGAGAGAGGAGCTAATTTATAGTTTTTATTTTCCTGCTTAAAATAGAAAATCACAATGCCACCCATAAGCAGCCAATAAACAAAATAGGTTACAGCAAAAGCATAGTAATCGTTCTGCTTCGTCAACGCTCTTAACTAACTTCACAATTTAATTTGTTGAAAAAAAGATTCTCTAAAACCATCAAATTCGCA
>NZ_LNYE01000014.1 GCF_001467695.1 Legionella gratiana | reverse complement strand
GGTCGCTCGCTGTCCATAATTCACCATGGCTGTACTCCGACTTTTTACCTGAATCAACCACGGCGATTAACTCGGAACGTCCCCTCACTTCTAAAGAACGCTCATAAGCACTTACCAATGTTTCTTCACTGAATGCTCGTGTATGCTGATTGGCAGCAGCAATAATTTCTTGATGCTTTTTAGGTAAATAATTTGATAAATCAATGGACTGATTCCAGTCTTGATGTGCTAATACCTTAATCAAATTACAATAAATTTGATTCAAAGTCGCAATAAAGTCTTCGGCAAATAATTGATCGACATACAGCCATTTACTCATGAAACAGTCACCTGTTTCCACTGCCTGCAAATCAATCCACGCCTGAGAAGTTTGCCCACACCAATAACGTTTTTCTTTAAACTCATCCGCTTGTAAGAAGGTTTCTGAATCAAAGTGGTGTGATTTATTACCTACAACCCCAGTAAATACAATCGGTGAAACCGCTTCAGTGGCATCCAGTTCATGTAATTTACTTAAAGCCCTTTGCACTTCCATTCCTGTGTAAAGCGCGTGATTGATATCATCCCACATACGTTGATGCGTATGCTCAAAAGTATCAATCCAGCATTTGCCTGAATCTTTAAAGTGGAATAAATCAGTCGTCGTAAAATCGCCCCAAATCGCATTAGCCTCATCATGAATGGCATAACGATTAAACAGCGTCAGGGTAATCAAAAATTCCTTATGTCCTGAAAAATAAGCCAAGACACTGCCATACAAACTCAACAAAACCGAGGAATAAGATACCTGATAATCACTCGCTTTTTGCTTAAATAAGAGCCAATCTTCTTTATCTACGAGTAAAGTATGTGCCGAAAAGATAGGGTATTCAATTTGTTCAGGAGATTGCTTAAACGGAAAACTGGGACGTAAAGGCATGGATGGAAGCTTACTCTCCCAGTACTCTTTATCACGTGCATACCAAACCGAATGCTTTAGTAGCTGGTAGTATTCTTGATAATCTTTAAATGAAATACTTGGTGATGGAATTTGTTGCTCTGGATTACGATACAATGCACTGATTGCGCCGAAAAATGATAAACGACTCTTCACGTCCAATAAGATTAAATCCGAGCTCACATGCAACACCCACATAGTGCGAAACTGAGTGACTTCAAAAGCAAATAAAGGAAATGATTGTGGGTCATAAACCTGGTGTGATAAACGCTCTCGAATGAGTTGTAACTCTTTTTCATCTCCGGCCAAGTGACGATAGTCATTCACTTTAATCGAATAATGAGGTGTTTCATCCAAGGATAAAAATCGCTGTTGCAGCTGTTCATAAGAATAAACCGTACGCAACACAGGATATTCTTTGATCAAATAATTAATGATCGTTTCAAGCTTGGCGACATCCAGTGCAGGATAATAATATTCACTATAGACATGATTAGATACGTTACCAATTTCATATTCACCTAAACGTCCCAATAGATAAGCTTTCTGAATTTCGGTCATTGGGAACCATGCATATTGCTCAGCACTGGGCAACAAAGGTAAAGCCGCTAAATCTGCTTCACTTAAAACGCCTTTAAAATCACCTGGTGTATATTGCGGTTTGTCTTGGCGACTTTGGCAATGCGCCTTAATCGAATGTAAATGTTGTTGTAATGCATGCAGTAGCTGTTGGGTTTTCTGCTCATTCAAGCGTGCATCAACTCTCAATTTTAATCGGCCATCAACAATCATCCCCAATATATTGATTAGGTGATAATCCTGATTTTCCGGATGCATGGCTTGTCCAGAAGACTCATCAACCACATGCCAAAATTCAGCCTGCTGCTCAAACTGTCCCAGATAATTAAAA
>NZ_LNYE01000013.1 GCF_001467695.1 Legionella gratiana | reverse complement strand
CCCTACCTGGCTGAGATCGATAGTGCGTTCTTCCACCTGGACGTCATTGTCGGCAGGGGCTATGGGCCCGCTGTCGGTGTATTTGATGGTCAAGGTGCTGGAGGAAAGCCATGGAATCAAAAAGGGACAGGTCGTGCTCATGCCGGTACGATTATGAAGCTTCTTAGCAGAAGTGTCGGAATAATCGCCGTCGACATCTTTCATGGTGTAGAGGAATTGGTCGATGGTGTCGTCGTCGGTATCGGGGTTGGCTTGATAAGTGTAGGAACCATCAGCTTGTAACGTTAAGGTACCATAAGTACCGACAATAGTGGTATTGACGTCTGAAGTCATGGGGCTGGCAAGATCGGTCTCTGTCTTGATACCGGCGGCATCATTGCCTACGTTCCCATTGGCGGTGACTGTTGAGAGGTTGCTTTTGGTGATGCTGTTGATGTCGGTATGAGTAGTGGGTACATTATTGGAAATAGTAGTTGTTTTTTCGTTGGTAGTATACAATATTGCTTTTTGAGTAGTGTCATTCGTTGATAAAGTAAATGAATCTGTAGGGTAACCAGCACCTACATTACCTTGTCCATATAAGGGATCTATGATAAAGAATTGACTCCCATCACTTAATACTTCTTGGCTTTTGCCTGCAGATGTGGCTTGAAGCGTATCCAAAATTTGGGTGGGATCTATATCTAAAGTAATGGCTTCATTCATTGCATTTTCTAGCATGACTTGGTAAGTTGCAGCGGGTGGTGTTAGAAAGGGTCGATGCAAATCGAGAATGCTAGAAAATCCATTAATGAATTTAGTATAATCCGGGTTGCTAAGTAAATTTAGTAGGCTACTGCTTTTTATAGACATATTACCTGCAAAAGTAATTGTCATGCCGTTCGAAAAGGTACTGGGATTTTCTATTAATGAGTTATTTTTTATCTCTGAATTAATGGAGAAGTAATTACGCATGGTTTTACCTTAACATTAACTATATATCAACTGACTATTCTAATTAAGTATAGCATTTCATCGGCAATGTAAATTTATTTCTTTGGTTAATTATTGGTAAGGATTACTGAGGGATAATTGCAAAAATGTAAATTCTCAACTACTGTTAAAGAACACATATCAAGGATTGATTATAAATGTACGTTAAACGCGATTCAAACAATAAAATATGCGCTATTTTCAATCAAGATGAAACGGGAAATCTTGAAAAAATTGATAGCGATCACCCTGATGTGTTAGAGTTTATTAGTTATGGTTCTTTAGAAAAAAATTACACTTTCCTAGCGTCGGATTTAGAATTTATTCGTGTGCTAGAAGACCTTATTACGCTTTTAATCAAAAAAAAACTTATTTCCATTACTGATTTTCCCGAAGCAGTTGTAAAAAAATTGGTTGAACGTAATAAAATTCGAAATCAATTTCAAAATATTTTTATTATTGATGAAGAATAATCAGTAGTGCTTGTTTTAATTTAAGCATTATTATTTACACAGCACTCACTACATGAATATAAATTCGTAGGTAATTTATCCATATTTTATTTTCATTGAAGATAATCTTACTAGTTCTTTAAATTTCAATTACTTACATTAGTAATGTTTTGGACTCTGAAATTGATATACATCTGCTTGAAAATGTAAAGTTCGATATAAAAAATATCGAACTGACGTTAATTAATAGCAAGGATCCGTAAATGTAGATTTATGAGGAAGGGAGTGCGCCAATTGGTTTGCAAACATGTACATCAAAGAACTTTTTACCATTTTGGGCACGTTGCTTTAGTACTAATTTTACTTTATTACCCTGAGCCAATGCATTACATGAAGCTCTTGGGGTAATTTTTTGGTTATTTTTATAAACGTTAACAACGCCAAAATAGACATTAAAAGTAGGATCAACCGAGGCATCACAATCAATATGATTAACAGCGGTTATTGTTTTTAATGGGATTTTGGGATCGGCGCAGGTTTTGAATTTAATTTTTGGTGTAGCTGCCATTGGTGTGGCTGCCAATAATGAGCCACTAAAAATCAACAAAAGAAACGAAATGATTACTCCATTTAAATTAATTTTCATTCTAAGAGCTCCTTTCAAATAGAACTATTGATCACTTTATTTTGTGTAACAATTACAAAGATAGCATAAACATTAATAAGTTACGAAGATGATCTAATAATTCCCGCAAATGATTTTAAAAGTCATTCTTAGAATCTACCTACTCATTTATTGCTATACTTTAGAATTGAAAAGCAAAAATCGTTATTGTAATAATCCAATGTTGGAAACATATCTACCTTGCTTCTTGGTAGCAATTGAAAAAAGATTTGGTATATTGTTAGAAAGTAAAAAGGAATTTCATCAATGGAAAATAACAACGCACAACATTGGACTGCTCGATTTATTGTCGGAATTATCATTCTTGTTCTCACTTTTATCGGATTAATCCTGACAAATATGAAAGCTGCAAGTGCATGGCGATTTTGGCAGATAATTACTGTCATCATTGCTCTACTTGCTTTAGGATTAAGTATTTATCTTAAGCGTTTAAAGAAAACTCCAACCCCAGTGCTCATTTGGCATGAAATTTTGCATTGGCTGGGACTCATTGGCTCCGTTTATATCATTTCAATTTATGTTGATATCGGAATTATAAGTCCATTTATTGGAGCATTAGGTGTGCTCGCACTTCTTGCACAAGCGATTTTTTTAGCGGGTGTTTATATTGAGTCTACTTTTCTTTTTATTGGAATTGCACTGGCTCTATTTGCGATAAGTATTGCCTGGATGGAAGCACATCTATTTCTTATCGTTATTCCTATTTTAATTATTGTTATTTTTACTATAGTTTATTTTGTTCGGAGAAAGCATTAATTAAAAAGCAAATAAATAGGGACATAGCAAGTCCTCTGATAGGTTACGTTCCTATCGCTTCGGAATGTATTATCATTTCTGAATTGGGAAATTCGTTTTATCCTTATCCTGTTGTCAACATACCACAAGAAATGCCTGTTACTGTTTTTCTTAAAAGAGGCAAATCCTTTCTTTTCATCGCCTCAATCTGAATGAGATTCAAAGGATGAACCATGGTTGATCTTAATTGAATACTTTCTCCAAGCCAGGGTTGATGAAAACAAAAATCCTTCTCACCTGTTATTTGATGGAAAAATAAGATGGTTGATTTTAGTTCTGATTGAAAAGGTTTGAGATATTCATCGGAGCCAGTTAATTGATACAAATACTGTTCCCAGATAGGGAGGTAAACTTTAGAAAGGGTTACGCCTAATTGTTTTACAAAGGCAGCAAAAAGAGCATTCTCCTTATAGAGAGCCTTAAGTTTATTTTTTTCAAGGCTATTTAGTTCTAGCCAAGTGGAACCAATGCCCCACCAAGTAGGGAAAAGAAGCCGTGTTTGAGTCCAGCATAGGATCCATGGGATGGCCCTAAGTTTTCTTTGATTGGGTCCTGATTTCCGTTTGTTTGGACGAGATCCAATCTTTAGCTCCGTCAAAAAATGGTAGGGTGAGGCCTGTTCAATTGTGGGCCAAAACCATTCGCTTTGTATCAGTGCTTTATATTTCTGACTGACCTTTGTGGAAAATAATGACAGTTCTTCGGGATAATCATTATCAGTGTTTTTATCTTTTTGTGAATAGATATCAAGGAGTTTGTCGATCTGACTTTTGAGTATGGAGCTTGAACCAAAGAGCCTTGCAACCATTTCTCCTTGGACAGTCGCTTTATAATGAGTCATCATTTCCTTGGACCAGGAAGCGATTTGTTCTTTGATATCACCACCACCGCGTTCAATACTGCCCCCAGAACCATGAAAAAAAATAGGCCGAAGACTCTTATTTTCTAATGTAGACTGAATACTTTTTAAGCTTTTCGCAATCATAAGTCGGGAAGGAAATACACCATTTTCTTTAGATGAGTCGGAATAGCCCAGCATGACTTCATAGCTTCCATCCCACTGTTTCAGATGCTTCTGTCTAATATCTTCAGTGATTGAATGATTTAAAATTATATCAGCATTGGTGAGAGCAAGTTGATTTTCAAACAAGGGCACAACAGGTAAGGCGTAGCTTCTAAAAATTTGTTTAACCAGATTAATTCCATTTTTTATATCTTCAGCAGATTCAACCATGCTGAGAATAAAACCTCGTATATAGTTTTTGGGATCAGCCCCCTGGGTTATAGAATAGACTTGTTCAAGCATTTTGATGATCGTGGTTTTTTTTATGCTTGTTAAACTTTCTTTTACAACAGCTGAATCTTCTCTGAGCTCTATAGGTATAACCAGAGCGGGATAGAGCTGAAAAATACTGGAGATGATGGAAAATTGTTCGGGTTTGAAATTTAAAAACTTCAGAGTGTCTGTTTGTATAGCGGTTAATTCTTTTTTGAATGCAGATACTTTTTCATGATCCCTTGGTTGTATTTTCCTAAGTTCAGATGCTTTTTTAATAAGCTGATGGAGTTGATTTGCCAAGGCTTTGTTTTCATTTAATGCAGTTGAGAGTTTTACAATTTCTAATACTTCTTTTAGGTACTCCTGAAGGTAAGCAATAAAAAGGGACCGAGAAAGCTCGAGACTTTTAACCATGATTTTTTCATTAACACCTGAATGCCCATCTTTATCACCTCCTACCCAAGTGCGCAATTGAATGGGGATGCCTTTGGTTAAAAAGGAATGATACAGTTTGATGTTAAGTGGATTGAGTGCGTATTGATAAATGTATCGAGCCTCGTCTTCTACGCTTGGTTTTTCATGATAGGAAATATTAATTTGAAGTGAGATTTTAAGCATTTGATCAAGATAAGATTCATTCATTAGATAAGGGGATTTAAGCGCTTCGACAAGATAGTCACGAATTGCTTTGAATAGCTTTAAAAATTCATTGGTACGCGCTTCTGTCGGATGTGCTGTTAAGACATAATGAATCTCTTGAGGTATGTCAGAATAGATTTTTTCTTTTCTTTGGTTGATACGAAAAATACGGTAGGCGCTTTCGCAGACATTAATGAGTTCCATCATGAGAGAAAAACCATGAGCAATTTGATAAAGCTGATTCCTGTCAAGCTGGGCGAGTTCCATTTGAAGATTAAGAAGTGCATTTCTAAGTATCAATGTTTCACTCCCAATCGTGTTTTGCATGGATAGTCGAATTTGCTCAATTCGTTCAAAAGTTTCTTTTCCATAGACTTCTGCAATGGCTTTCTCTAAACGAGAAAGGGACCAGGAGACCATATGGCTGAGCTCTCTTGGCAGATGGGAGACATTTTGTTTCATTGAATACTCCGATTTCTAAAACGGGGCTCATGACATTAATTGATATAAAAATTCCCTGTACTAAATATTCAAATGAATCATACAGCGGATCTTATTTATCCGGCAATGTAGTTAATTAAATTTGTTTAGACTACTTTTAATTTTTAAAAAAATATGGCATCTATCATGACGCATATTCAAAAAGTTACTCGCTATCTTAAAATATGGTGTACAACTTATTATTAACAGCAAATATAAAAAGGAGAAGGATAAAGAATGAACCTTAAAAATTATAGTATTCAAGAAATACTCGCAAAAGATGTAACTCTCAAAGTAAATCAACAAGAATTTGAAGTAAAAGGAGTCTGCAAAAGTTCTTTATTTACAAGTTCAAGTCTTCACAAACATAATAGGAAACAACCCTCATGAATGAGAACAATGATCAAAGACCATTACGCTCAAACGAAGAGCTTATTCATTTTAGAAAAACGCACTTTTTACCTACTGCTGGATTTTACCATAAAGAACCAATTCAGCTTGTCAAAGCACAGGGTACTTATGTATGGGACTCTGAAGGAAAACGTTACTTTGATGCCATAGGTGGAATTGTTTGCATCTCAGCCGGCCATAATCATCCTAAGATCAAAAAAGCACTTATTGAAGCACTAGAAGATGATGTAATTCAACACACCAGTCTTCTTTATTTAAATCAAGCACCTGTCGAAACTGCAGAACGTTTGCTTGAAGAAGCACCTAATGGTATGGACAGAGTATCCTTTACTAATTCTGGTTCCGAAGCTAATGAACTTGCTATAATGGCAGCACGTCACGCAACTGGAGAAACGATGGTTGTGAATGTTCGTCATTCTTATCATGGGGGGACTTCTGCTGCACTTGCCTCATGTGGCCATTCAATCTGGCGATTCAGAGGACAGCCAGTTACCGGCGTAACATCTGCTCTGGAGCCCTATTGCTATCGTTGTCCCTTTAAACAAAAACCTGAAAGTTGCGATCTGGAATGTGCAAAAAATGTTGAAACAACCATTCAAAATTCGACACACGGAAAAATAGCTGCTTTGATATTGGAGCCGGTGATGGGAGTAGGGGGATTTATTACACCTCCTGATGACTATTTTACTGAGGTTGCTCGTATTGTTCATGACTATGGTGGCAAATACATCAGTGACGAAGTACAAACCGGAGCAGGTCGTAGCGGTGGTGATCTTTTACTTACCAAAACTTTAGATATTGATGCAGATATGGTAACCATGGCCAAAGGGTTAGGTAATGGCGCTGCAGTTGGAGCCGTACTGATGAAAACAGAGGTTGCTGAAACAATGACAGGTAAAACGTATTTTAATACGTTTGCAGGTGACCCATTACAAATGATCCAAGCGAAGCTGACATTAGAAATTATTAAAGAGGAACAGCTTGTTGAAAATGCACGCATTATGGGCGATCTATTAAAAGATGGTTTCCATCAATTACAAAAGAAACACTCCCTCATTGGTGATGTTCGTGGTCGTGGTTTGCTTTTAGGGATTGAACTCGTTAAAGATCCCATAACAAAAACGCCAGCATCTGATGAAGCGTTTCAGTTAATGGATCTGTGTAAGGATAAAGGGCTATTAGTTGGAAAAGGAGGACAGTTTGGTAATGTTTTCCGAATAGCACCGCCTTTGACAATTAATCGGGATCAAGTGAATTTCATACTCACAACAATTGATCAATCTTTATCAGAATTAGCACGTTTGTATACTCTATAAAAAAAGTATGTCGGGTCGAATCGGTTGCCCGGCTTGCTTTGCGGCCGGGAATGTCATCATAAATAGGTGAAAATGTTAATTATTTTCTCTTTCGTTAGTAAATTGAGAGAATTGCGATGTTTTGATTGATAGAGTCGTTGTTATATCGAACTATACTATTCTAAAAAAGTTCGTCTTCTTTGGCAGAAAACGAACTTTTTTAATTAGTCTTTAGACTCTGGTTTTGGATGTTTTTAATTTCAAATTAAAATTAAATACACTTTCGTCAGATCAAGTTAAATTTTAATAATTTCTAATCTGAGGAGTCTCGATTTCTTCATCTTTTTTCATAGTCTGCATCCGCTCTTTTATTCCTCGGAATTTTTCTAGCATTACTGTTGCTTCTTTTTTTGTATCCGTTGCTTCTAATCGTGCAACTGTTGCTTCTTCTTTTGCAACTTTTACTTGTTCTTTTGCAACTTCAATTTCTTCTTTTGCAATTTTTACTTCTTCTTTTGCAACTTGTACTTCTTCTTTTGCAACTGTTACTTCTTCTTTTGCAACATTTGCTTCTACTCTTGCAACTCTTGCTTCTTCTTTTGTAACATTTGCCTCTTCTCTTGCAATATTTGCTTCTGATCGTGCAGTTTTTGCTTCTCTGAACGCTTGTTTTCTCACTTCTTCTAATGATTCTGAAAGTGCCCTGGCTTTACGTGCTTCTTCTGGGTCGACTCCTATTCCCCATCCTATTTTTAATGCTTTATCCAGTTCTTGCTTCGCATTTTCTAATGCTTGCTCTTTCTCTGCAGCTATTTTTTCTTTCTCTTCAGCTATTTTTTCTTTATCTGCGGCGGTTTCTTCTTTCACTACAGCTGTTTTTTCTTTCTCTTTAGCTGTTTCTTCCTTCTCTTTAGCTGTTTCTTCCTTCTCTATAACTATTTCTTCCTTCTCTTCCGCAGTTGTTTCTGCTCTTAAAACAGTTGCTTCTGCTCTTAAAACAGCTGCCTCTGCTCTTGCCGCTTTTAATTCTGCATTTGCTGCAACTGATACTCCTTTCTCTAAATTTGTCAAATCTGATCGTGCATTATTTGCTTCCGCTCTTGCAGCAGTTGCTTCTGCTCTTGCCGCTTTTGCTTCTCTGAACGCTTTTTTCCTCACTTCTTCTAATGATTCTGAAAGTGCCCTTGCTTTGCGTGCTTCTTCTGGGTCGACGCCTACTCCCCATCCTAGTTTTAATGCCTTATCTAGTTCTTGTTTCGCTTTTTCTAATGCTTGTTCTTTTTCTGCCGCTTTTGTTTCTGCTTTTTGAGCAATATTTTCAAATTTGACGGTTATCCCTTTTAATAAATCGTAATTATCAGCAGCTTCTTCGGCAGCTTCGACAGCCTTTGTAAGTTGAATTTGTTGCTCCTTACTGAAAGGCAACTCTGCAATTGCGCGGGCTTTTTCAAGTTCAGGGGTAGCTCCTCGCAGACCCAGTTCGTCTAATCGCGTATTCAAACTGAACAGCTTGGTTGGCACCTTCGGATTGGCCGAGTGGTTGGCCATCACCCTGGCTACCTCGAGTGTCGCAAGGGTGCCACCTTCACCCTGGAGGAGAGAAATCATATCCACAGATTTAGTTGCGGCGTTTTCAATACTCTCAGCTTTATTCAATAGATCTTCTTTGCTGAGCTTAAGTTCCTCCTCTGTAAGTTTGTATCCTTCAGACTCCCAACTTTCTGGCCTATCATTTGTTTCCAAATACTCAACATATGCTCGAAGGGCTCTCGCTTCCTTATTCATCTGCATAACCGCATCTGGTCCTATGCTTCCGTAAGTTGGGTGCGTAGTAAACGTACTCATGGGTTGGAACACCTCAACTGCAGAATGGAACCCAGCAGTGATAAGTCCTGCAGCTGACAAGGCAGCAATTGAAGTCACTTGATCCGGATGCGCTGTTTCTAGTGGTTTACCTGATGGCTGGTCCAGAGTCAAAGATGTAGGAGAGGTACCACAGAACAAATTCATAGTGGTTGCCATCTCTCCGAATGTTCCTGACACGTGTCCCGTTACTGGCTCTGTAACATTCTCAACGACTTGAGTGGATACTAAGTAGCTTGGCCAAGACGCGTCCACCAACGATTTCTTATGTTCAGGATATGCTGTCTCGAGCAGTTTCTCTGCATTGTCCCCTTGATTCAGTAGACCACGTCGTTCTACGACATCCCATCCTACTGGAGCACGTTCTGTTTTCTTGCCTACAGTGTGATAAGGCGCGGAAAGACCTCCCCCCTTCAGTGAAGAGACTACTCTGGCTTGATGGAAGATTTTTTCAAATTCTTGAACCTCTTCCACAGACGCCTGTCCCTCTTTACCTCTGAGTTTGCGCTGGCTATCGCAAAGCCCAGCTACGTAGGCATCATATACACGATGGGCATCACCGAGCGGACCTTTGTATGCAGCGCCAAAACCTGTTTCATGCTTTTCGAGTCCTCCTAGATCTCCCATAAATGACAGAATGCCTTGACGGGCTAGAGCACCTTCAGGGCCAGCTATCTTAGCTTTGGTTGTTATGTTGGCCATGTTTTCTCGACAGTCGTTAGCCAGGGACTGTGCTTTTTCGGCGTAGTTTTCAGGCCTTGGTTCTAGTTTTCTCATCTCAACGAGCTCGGCAAGCCTCTTGTTGAAATCTCCTGAGGGGAGACGTCCAGTTCCTCCATCAGCCATTAACCTGGTACACATGCTGATTAAAATTTCATCATTATCCAGATCTGATTTTGCTTCGCCTGTATGCTTTAGTCTCTCCATTACGGAATTCATCCCATCGGCGCATAGTTTCATTACTTGAAGAGAAGATTCATTTGGATAATAAAGTAGGTTACGTGCTGCTATCGATTGGTCGGTAGCTAATTCGAGTGTTCGTAGATTTTCTGATTCTTCTGGGTTGACCCCACTTCCTTTTGTTGTGACCCCTTTGTTGATGGGTAAGGGTTCCCGTGGTGGTGACTTTCGGTGTGGTGATGGTGGTTTGCTGGACATTGTTATACTCCTTAGGCTATAGGGATGTCACTCGTGTGTGGTGACGTATCCAGTTCATATCGATAAATAAATCAACTTATTTTAAATATAGGCTTTGGTTATTGGTTTATCAAGTTGGAGTTTTTTTCTAAAAATTGCATCAAAAATGGGATGTGCACACCGAAAAAAATTGTAAGGAGAGAGGTTGCAGATTGGTTGTTTAATAAGTATCGATTGGTTTTCCTCATTTCCAGATTTAAATCGATCGATACTTACCTCGTTGACTCAAAAAAAACATCATTTATGGCGAGGAGGATGTCAAAATTGTTCTTTTCTCTAAAGTAGGGCTGCGATTGGGCTTAAGAATACACTCTTCACTCAATCTCACATCAAAAAATTTTAGCCCAGCGTGCCTACTGTTAGAATTATTAGGTTTGGGCGATTTTTCTGATGTTGGTAATAGAGTATTATTTTGAAGTGCATCTGGAGTATGGCTTTGACTCATTTTTTCTATCAATGGCTTCTCCATCTGTGATGGATATTGAGTCGATTTTTTTCTATGAAAAACGGTAGGCCAAGTAAAAGCGATTGATACGAATACTAAAATGACTGGAGACAATATTGCCATGGTAATAGTTAATGCAAGTTTTGCACCTATTGTTTCTCCCAGCGTTTCACCAACATGAATTCCGCTTCGGATTCCACCGGCAACAGAATAAGCAAGAGAATCGCCTATCAAAGCACATAATTTGAGCATATTGATGGCCCCATACTTTATCTTTTGGGCTCTTGTTTGGTATTCTGCCGGTGGGTGATATATTGATTCAAATTTTTCTTTTAGATCGACATAGGTTTTCGGGTTAAAAACTTTATATACTTGTGAAAAAGTATTAATAACCATGGTTGTCGAAGTACATATCATAGCAATAACATGTGCTAAGAGGGTATCAGGAGTCGCACCTAAAGCATTAAAAAGCTTATTAACTCCTGATACAGTAGTAAACCAAGTTAGCGTCGCATAAACAGCTAAAAAGACCGTGCTTACGGCTCCTAATAAGACACATCGCAAAAGACCATAGGGTTTTTTATACTCTTCAATAAAAAGATTTTTAAATTTTGCGTAATTTTCACGTATGCCTACAGCTTGAAACGAATAAAAAGAGATAGCTGCAATCACAGACAACCCAATCGTAACTGCCAAAACTAGGGGGTTAGAGGCGAGCAGACCTGCTCCCAAAAAAGTGAGAAGTCCTACGAGACCAGCATATCCAGAAATGCCCGCAGAAATACATGCCAACAAGGTCACGATACCAAAAAATAATTTCTGACCTCTATCAAATATCGTTTTTTCTTGAATATTATCTTCAAGAGTCGTAAGCGTTTTTTGTTTTTGAGGCTGAAAGCCCGCACTATCAAGCATGGCTTGTCCACGACTTAATAAACAAACTATTCCATTACATAAGGAAAGTACTACCGCTAAGCCGAGGCTAACGCCAAAAGGAACTCCTAAAGTACTTAATAATCCCAGACAAAATACCATACAAAGCGCCATGGAGGTAACGACTTTGCCAATGACTAATGGCACTCCTTTTATCAGCCTATTTCTATTTTGAATGGGAGTTCTTGCAAATTCTTGGCCATTGCTAGAGTAGGTAGCAATTTGTAAGACTTCTTGCTTAGCTAATCTTTTTCCACCCGAAAGTATCTCTCCCCACTTAAAGGTAAGGAAACTCCAAAAATAGTGGGAAAACGGACGTTTTAGAAGATCGGTTATTCGAAGATCTCCATTTAAAATGGCTTGTTGAACTTTTTGCGATTCTTCTTCAGTAAATTGGTATTGGTTGAAAGAATCAATAATCCAATCTTTTTGAGTACGAAATTTTCTTCTTAAAACCATGATGACTTCAGGACGTTTATGAATAGTAAAATCGATTTGATCTTGTTCTAATAAACTAATTATTTCTTTCATTCCGACAAATCCCTTTTTAATACAAACTGTGTAGCTTATTTATAATTTCACAAGAATTCCATTTAAATTTTTAATTTATTTTCAATAGATATGATTCGCTATCATTTTCATTAGAAAGATTTGACATCCTCTGCGAGTTACATTCTAATCGTATTTTTTTATCATGATATGGAGCATCATGGCATTTTTGAATTTTCTAAAACCTGCACCTTATCTTGATGAAATTCAGGATAAAACCATTGTTAAACAACAATATCGTTATTGGCGTATTCGTACCTTTTATGCAATGTATATAGGGTATGTTTTGTTTTATTTTACGCGAAAAAGCTTTACCTTCGCGATGCCTGCATTACAAAGCGCCTTGGGGATGACCAAAACTGAATTGGGAATGATTGCTAGCATTTTGAGTTTAAGTTATGGCATCAGCAAATTTTTAAGTGGAATTCTTGGTGATAAGTCAAATCCTCGCTATTTAATGGCGATTGGGCTAATTTTGACAGGAATTGTTAATATTTTGTTTGGATTGTCTTCTACCTGGTGGTTATTTGCTATTTTTTGGGGATTGAATGGTTGGTTTCAAGGATGGGGATGGCCAGGATGTACTAAATTATTAACACATTGGTATTCTCAATCCGAACGTGGTCGTTGGTGGAGTATTTGGAATACATCACATAACGTTGGTGGTGCATTAATTCCATTGATTGTTGCGATGTGCGCGCAGTATTTCGGCTGGCGTTCAGCCATGTTTGTGCCTGGGATCATCTGCATTTTAGGAGGTATTTTTTTAATCAATCGTTTAAGAGATACTCCGCAGTCCCTTGGTTTACCTGCGATAGAGCAATATAGGGGAGATTTTTCTGGTTTATCAAATCACCACCAAGAAAAAACAGAATTCTCAGTCAAAGAAATTCTTTGGAATTATGTATTAAGCAACCCCTATATTTGGATATTATCCATTTCTTATTTGTTTATTTACATTGTCCGAACGGCCATTAATGATTGGAGCATGCTGTACTTAACGGAAGTGAAAGATTATTCTTTAATCACAGCAGGTAGTTGTGTCATATGGTTTGAGGTTGGTGGTTTTTTTGGAAGTTTAGCTGCCGGTTGGCTTTCTGATAAAATATTTCAAGGTAAACGCAATCCAATCAATGTTCTCTTTACTGCGGGTGTATTTGCCACTTTGTTGCTATTTACATTGACTAGGGGATATACACCATTCCTCGATTCTTTGTTTCTTTTTTTCTTTGGTTTTTTTATCTTTGGACCACAAATGATGATTGGTATGGCATGTGCGGAGTTAGCACATAAAAAAGCTGCAGCGACTGCAACTGGCTTTGCCGGATTTTTTGCTTATTGTTTAGGTGCTGTTCTGGCTGGTGCTCCTTTGGGTGCAATTATCAAAAATTACGGTTGGGATAATTTCTTTCTCACATTATTTATTTGCTGTTTGATTCCATTATTTATGATGCTGCCACTCTGGCATGTGAAAGCCCATTCAAGGCATCGTAAATCAGAGTTTTCAGGCAAATCTGAGTTTGCTTAGTGATTGGCTTCCCTAGGTGAGCCAGTACAAATAAAGGGGTACAATTAATGAAGTTGCCAGAATGTAGTGATTTAGTAAATCTAATGGAATAACAGAAGGACTCTATCGCAAATGAAACTCATTCAGCGAAGAGCTTATGGTTTTAGAAATTTTAAACCCGTATTACAATTTTAAATAAGCTATGCATTTATTTAGATGGCATAATCATTTTCTGCTCATTTCACCCCATTATACTAGTAATCATAACTTAGTGGTAGGCTGGTCTATTAGCTTATCACCTAGGGTAAGAATCTTTTATTAAAGAGGATGGATAGAAAATGTATAAAAAAACCAAACTTCCAGTATTATTTTTTAGTAAATCTATTATTTTATTATTATCATCGAATCAGTCTTTTGCTGATGCAAATCCCACTCCAGCCCAGCAAGTACTACAAACCGTAACCATCGGATCATACTTAAATAGTGATGGCGGCACTGCTCCTTTAGCCTATTATGATGGTGGTGTCGATTGGAAACTAAGCTCCGCTTTACCACTTCCTTCTGACGTCCTTCAGATTTCTGGCAAGCAGTATAGTTTTCTCAACGGCGTTGCTTGTTATAAAATGGGTCGTTCTTGTACTGCGATAGGAGCTTATGTTACTAATGCTGAGGGCCCAGATGCACCGGGTTATGCACCATTAAGCTATTTTTCGACTGATAGTGGTGCTCATTGGCAATTAAGCGCTACACTCCCTTTGCCGGAAGATGTAAGTATGCCAGCCGATAGCATACGTACCGCTCTTTTCGGGGTTGCATGTACTGGAGCAGGACAATCGCATTGTTCTACTGTTGGATATTACAGTAACAACACTGGTGCCACTGTGCCATTAAGTTATACATCAAGCAATGGAGGTAAGAAATGGAAACTTAGTGAAACACTCCCTTTGCCAACGGATGTGATCAGCCCAGCCAACAAGCAGAACAATATACTCTATGGCATTTCCTGTGATCCCAATGGTGAGTCATGTACTGCAATAGGGTCTTATACCAATAATAACAAGTCAACTGTCCCATTAAGTTATACATCAACAAATCGAGGACGTTCATGGACCCTCAATCAAACTCCTTTCCCTCTGCCAGCAGATGTTCCTAATAGTAATCAACTGAGTGAACTACGTTCTATTTTTTGTAATAAGATGGGATTCTGTACTGCGGTTGGGTATTATTATAATAATAGAACAGGGGTTTCTCCATTAAGCTATGTTTCAAGTGACAGTGGCGCTACATGGCAACTGAGCTCGACATTACCGCTACCCCCTGATGTAATCAGTCAAATCTACCGTCAAAAGACGTATCTTAATGGTGTTTTTTGCAGTCAAACTGATTCAAGTTGTAGTGCAGTTGGTTATTACACAAACAAAAATGGTGTCGTTGCGCCTTTAAGCTATACTTCTGTTGATGGTGGCTACTCATGGACTGTCAGCTCATCACCACTTCCTCTCCCTCCTGATGCCGCGACCGGCATTCTTAGTAATAGCGGGCTGTTTAGTATTATTTGTGATGAATCAAAAAACCTTTGTAATTCAGTTGGGTATTACAAGACAGCGGGCACTATGGGTATTGTTCCATTAAGCTATACTTCGACCGACGGAGGTATTACATGGGAGGTTAACCCCAATAATCTCCAGCTACCTGCTGATGCTACCCAAGTAAATCAATTGTCTCGTCTCAATGGCGTTAATTAATATCAACGAAAAACTATAGGATTTCTTCCTCGTGATTGATTTTATCAATCACGAGGATTCTCAGATTTTTCAGGAAATTTCTTTGACCTATACAGGGAATTTATGTCAAAGTATTAATCTAACGAAAAGCTATTTTCTATCATTTTTCAAGGAGGAATATGAAAGATGTCCTCTGAATTATTCGATCCAAATCGTCGTCATTTTCTTAAAAATGCTGCCGTTGCTATTGGGGGTACACTCATCGCAGGCTCTGTTCTCGCAAAACCAATATTGAACCTGGATAAAAAAGAGGAAGAAGTTTCCCCTAATGAGGACTTAATGAGGGAGCATGGTATTTTACGTCGCATCAATCTTATTTATCGAGAAGCCATTCATCGAATGAATGAAAAACAGGAATTGAATCCTGCACTCATTAATAAGTCGGCTACCATTATTCGCCATTTTATTGAAGAATATCATGAAAAGCTTGAAGAAAATTTTCTCTTTCCACGCTTTGAAAAGAAGGGCCAACTGGTTGATTTAGTAAGTACTCTTAAAATTCAGCATCAGGCAGGAAGGAAATTAACCGATTACATTTTAGAAGTATCAAGTTCGAAACACTTCAAATCCCATAATAAAAATATTACCGAAGTCTTATTTCAATTCCTTAACATGTATGAGCCGCATGCGGCAAGAGAAGACACCGTTCTTTTCCCTGCTTTCAGGACTATTGTTTCAGACAATGAGTACCAAGAAATGGGTGAGCAATTTGAAGAAGAAGAGCATAGACGATTCGGGAAAGAAGGATTTGATGGCATTGTTTCTCAAGTTGCAGTGATAGAAAAGGAATTAAATATTTATGATCTCGCAAAATTTACGCCCCAATCCATTCTCGGAGAAAAAATTTGAATATTTTTCTGGCCATAGGGCTTTTCATAGTAGGGCTTGTATTAGTGATTTATTTTGCTGAAAAATTGGTGAAAGGAGCTGTGGGAACTTCTACCAGTTTTGGAGTTTCTACCTTTTTCATTAGTGTTGTTTTTATTGGTTTCGATCCAGAAAACTTAGCTGTTGGCACAGTGGGGTCTTTTAACGAAATGGCGGGTATTGCCTTAGGTTCAGTCATTGGTGCCACCATGGTAGCGATTGCACTAGCCTTTGGTATCACCGCATTAATTGCACCGATGAAATTTAAGCAAACACCAAAACGTATTCTTATTTTACCTAATCTAGCTATTATTCTATTGGGGTTATTAGCATTGGATGGCGAACTTTCGAGAATCGATGGGTTGATTCTATTTGTCAGTTTCATTTTGTCAGTGGCTTACCTCTTATGGCTTAATAGAAAGGGGTATGATATTAAACCATCCCATGAACTTTCTGAAACCATAGCTTCTGTAAAAAAAGAGCATCAATGGAAATTTTTAGGACTTTTACTTCTTTCTCTTGCAGCCATTATTGTGGGTAGTGAGCTCATCGTTATGGCATCCAAAACTATGATTAGTTACTTTGGGCTTTCTGGCACCTTTTTCGGAATGATTATTCTTGCATTTTTAGTCAGCATCGAGGAAATAGCTCGGGAATTGCCTGCCGCACTTAAAGGAAGAGTGGATATTAGTTTTGGTAATGTGGTCGGTTCAATTTTTGCGTTTTTCTTATTTAATGCGGGCATTATTTCCATGATAAAACCGGTCACGGTTGATCAGCAAACATTGATGTTTTATCTGCCTTTTTGCTTGTTCACCATGATTGTAATCTCCCTTTTCATGTTAGCGCAGCGTATATCGCGATGGATGGGAGGAATCTTGGTTTTTTTGTATCTAATCTTTGCTGTAGGAGGGTATTTTTTGAAAAATACTCAATAAATAGCGCCGCAAGGTGGCCTAGTTCTTAGTTTTCACATCAATAACTTGCTCCAGCCCATTTCAGATAACGAGACATCCTTTATTTCATTGACATCAAAATCTTTATGTTGTTTTGCAAGAGCATTTTTGTTTCTTCAATGGTTAAAGCATGCCATTGCTTCATGTTTTTCTTCAGGCCATATCAGCTTTTAATAGTGCAGAAATAATTTCAGGTGTTCGGTTGTAGCCTCTCTCTTTTATGCCAGAAATTATTTTTGCGACAAAACGGATAAATACAGTTCGTATTGGCCATTGGCATTGGAGAGTAAGAATTTTTGAGGTGTATTTATAGCCCAATTCACTGGTTCTGATTTTTGATTAGGCATACTCCATTTTAAATGTAAACTGCCTTTTTCATTTTTTAATTCAACACGAATCAAGCCAATAACATCATCTGGATTTAAAGGTTTTGAGTCTTGGTCCATCATAGATACAATCAAAATAACTTTTTCTCCACTCTTAATGGGTTCAGACCATAGACGAGTTGACTTAAGAGTATTGATTTTTGATGAGGGTAAATGAAATGGAAACTCTGGGATACGAATATATTGTGTTGGTTTTTTGCTGCGTAATACGCTTATATCAAAATATAAATCATCGCCAAGCCATTCTCCCTCCTTTATCATTTTTATCTGATTTAAGATAAGTTTAGGGGATAGTTCCTGATTATTAACTGCGAAAGCCGTGGATGAGAAACAAAAAACAACAAGTACGCACCAATGTGTCCATTTCATTTTCTGACTCCTTTCAGTACTTTTTTGCAATGCTCATAATCCATAATAAAAAACCAATGCTTAATTATTAGAACCACGAATTAATAGCACAGGAGTAGTTGCAATGCGGATAATATTCTCAGCAACACTACCTAAAAATAAACGGCTAAAACCTCGTCGACCATGAGTTCCTATAACTAGTAAATCAGCGGGCCAATTTTTTGCTTCTTCAACAATAAATTCAGCAATTCTCCCCTGTAATGGCCTAAGCACTAAAAGAGATTTTTCAACTTTTATGGATGATTGGCTTTCTATGGTCCTTACCGCATCATCCAAAATCTTTTGCCCATCTTCTCTCAAAGAGCTATTTAATAAGGCATAATCGAAACTTGGGCCGCCAGAGTAGACAATTCCTTCATCGACCACGTGGATAACTTTTAAATTTACATCCTGACCTTTTGTTCGTTTAATTAGTTCATCTATTACTATATTTGATATTTGACTCCCATCAATCGCTAACATTATATTTTTATAAATCATCATATAGCTCCAAAATTTCATAAGTTTTATGAAGATATATCTTTGTTACTAAGCTCCTTTAAGTATATATCCAAGAAATTTCAAAATGCTAAGTTTCAACAGTTGAAAGTTGATATTAATTTGGTTATTGAGTTAAAGGCTGCTTTTAACAGCATTGATAAAGTGGGTGATTTGTATGTTTTTGATATAGGGGGGGTAATAAACTCCGTTTGATTGCCAGCATCCATTTTAATCGGAAAAAGTTGTATATACGTCATATCTTGACCCATCAAGAATATGACAAAAATAAGTGGAAGGAGTGAGTATGACTGCTTTAGCACATAATCATTATTTAGAAGAAACAATCCAGCACTGGAAACATATCTCTCCGATTATCCATGAGCCTCAAAATGATGATGAGTATGAAAAGCTTGCCAGCATGCTTGATCAATTATTGGATATTGTTGGTGACAATGAGTCTCTCACTTCTCATGTTAAAGAAATCGGATTCTCTTAACATGATCAAATTTAAATCTATAGGTCATAAAATACGCAGAATTCTATTGATCACCAATATTCATGGAAATTTGGATGTTATCAATCAAATGGTAGTCAAAACCATGAAAGATGTTGAATGGTTGAGGAAACCCATGCAACAAGTAGCTAATTTTATTCTTGAGTATATGATGGAGACGGCTGATTTCAGTTAATCAAAAAAATTTAATCGTTTGCACCGTTGCTCTAGCAATTCGAGATATTTTTCCTGCATCGGTTGAGATAAAAAACTGAAACCAATCAGCTCTTGCCATTTTGGTATTACCTGATGGAACTCTTGTACGATCCCATCGATGACGTTCTGATTTAATCCTAATTTTTCCACGGCAAAATATTTAAGAAAATCATTCTTTGTTAAATTATTTTTTTTCCCTTTCAGGGGCAAAGCGATTTCTTCTTTTGTGTTTTTTTGAGCGATAGTTGAGTTAAGTAAATCGTAGGCTGGTGATATGGAAATTTTTCTATCCTTAGTAATTAGGGAAAAATTTTTTAGGTGCATGTCTTCATTGCCGACCAGGAAGTTAAACAACGTTAGCTTAAATAATTTCACGAATTCAATTTTTGGGAATGTACAAAACTGTTCTATGACTGCAATTATTTTTTCCATAGAACTTTTATATTTTGTATGTCGATCTTCACCTGATAGCTGTGCAAAATCTTCTAAAGCTAACTTTTTATTATGGCCTATTCTATCAAAGCGTTTAATGAAGTAGGTTAAACTGTTGTCTTTAGAATAAACCAAACCATGAACCGGCACTTCGAGGCCTATAGTTTTTGCAAGGGTCATAGTAATGGCTTCATTTTCAGGCAATTCTGGATAAATATCACTTTGTGGTTTTAAAATATACTGACCATATTGATCAACGATTTCAAAACATCCCTCTTTAATCTTTAGTTTGGCACTTAGTTTCTTTTGGACGCCCTGAACAGACATCTTTCCTACACGAGCAATTGCTTCCTGTCGCTGCTCATCAGCACTTAAATCTAATGGGCTAAGATTTTTTAATTGAGGAGAAAGCAAATGCAATCCACGTTGTGAATAGTTTTCTTGAACACTTATCTTTTCATAAGTAATAGGACAGTGTTTCATCTTAGTTCCTCAATCGTCACTGCGCCTACGACATCTTGGCCAACTATTATCAATTGGCCAAAATAATCATTTTTATCGATTTTATATTTGCGTAATAATGCTTCAAGCATAATCCCTTCAGGTAGCAATCCTTCAAAAAAAGGGGGAAACACGTCAAAATCATAGACCTTATTGGTTAACGGCATGGTAAGAGAAACAGGTGCCCCCTGATAATCATTAAGGTAAGTAAATTGATATTTTTTACCTTCTAACTCCTCTAATATTCCAGCTCTAATGCCATTCACTGATACGTATGCTTTTCTCATGAATTATTATCCGTTGTTTGAGGAAAAGGCGTTTCAAATTTCATTTGGATATTTAAAACATCTAACACTTTTAGCAATGTGTTCAAGCGCACCGATTCTTTCCCTTTTTCAATATCGTATATAACTGTCTTGCCGACACCCGCTAACCGGGCTAATTCTTGTTGCGATAAGCCGCTTTGTTTACGGTAGTAATGGACTAAATTGGCAATCTCGTGTGTGGGCATGGAACACCAAAAATTAATTATATATTACTGTTATAGCAGTAAAAATGATTAAAATAAAATTTATTATTGCATTTTTTTGCATTAATTCGCCATAAATTACTGTTATAGCGGTAAATTTGCTTGGTTTCCTGGTTTTATGTGTATTTATTTATTTTAAATTCCAAAAATTACTGTTATCGCAGTAAATTTTTGGGGGATAACAAAAAAGTCATTGGCTCAGCTTCAAAAATTCGTCTATTCTGGATTAAATGTTCGGCTAGTATGGAATATAAACAAAATTTCTGATGGAGAATCAGCACAAACGTAGTCTTCATGATGATGCAGGCGTCAAGCAAGAATTAAAGCCATAAAGTGTGTGAAAAACAAAAAAGCGGGGTAGTGCTGATTTTGTTGCGTAATCCAAATTTGAGAATGCCTAAACGCACGTCATATGTGGGTGATTATGGCTTATGATGATAAGTACGTTGAATCATTTGAAGCTTTATGCTTAAACAAGAATTTATTAAATGATAAATCAGCATCGCTTCGTGCTGCGCCTGGCTTTTTTTGTAATACAAAAAAGCCAGGGTTATAAACATAGTGAACACTTGTGGAGATAAAATGCTAACCTGAGTTTTGCAAATAGCAGCTGATGTGAAAATGGTAAAATCTACTCTGTAAATACTTGTAGGCTACGGTGGGCATTATTGCCCGTGCAAGCGATAAAGGAGGCAGAGTGCGAATATCATCAGGGCTCGCGCTAATAATGCCATGAGGGTATTAAGAGCTATTTTTAATTACGCCCTGTATGAATATCAAGACGGCAATGGCCATCCGATTATTACCATTAACCTGGTCAAATACCTATCGCATACCAGGGCATGGTATCGAGTGGATCGAAAACAAACGGTTATCAAACCGCATCAATTAGCAGACTGGTATAAAACGGTTATTATATTGGTGGAAACCGATAACTATCGCAACGCTTTATTGTGGCATGATTATTTCTTATTACTCTTATTCACCGGCATGCGAAAAATGGAAGCAGCCTCTTTGCGCTGGGAGGATATTGATCTCAAATCCAAAACCATCACCCTTCAAGACACCAAAAACCACGAAATTCACACACTGCCTATGTCTGATTTTGTTTATGAGTTAATGGAGCGCAGAAGCTGGAATAAAACCAGTGAGTTTGTATTCCCTGCTGAAAGTAAAACGGGTTATATCTATGAACCTAAAAAAGCGGTGAATAGAGTGGTTGAATTGTCTGGTGTACCGTTTACCTTGCACGACTTGAGAAGAACATTCGCTACTGTTGCTGATAGCCTTGATTTACCTGCTTATGCTTTGAAGCGATTACTTAACCACAAAATGAATAATGATGTGACCGCAGGGTACATTATGAAAGATGTGGAACGTTTGAGAAAACCCATGCAACAAGTAGCTAATTTCATTTATCAACACATGAATCTTAGCCAGACTGTGTGATGATCATTTTACAATTATCTCAAAATGAGATATAATTCGATTTAACAAGGATATTTTTTTGCTATGCATATTATAACTAGAAGAAGAATTACAGAGGCGAAAGCATTGTTTCCTCAGTGCGCATCTGCCTTAGCAGGGTGGTTGAAGGTTATAGAGGAGAATGATTTTAAAAATTTTGCTGAGTTAAAGGCTACCTTTAACAGCATTGATAAAGTCGGTAAATTGTATATTTTTGATATAGGGGGAAATAAACTCCGTTTAATAACCAGCATCCATTTTAATCGGCAAAAATTATACATACTGCATATCTTGACCCATCAAGAATATGACAAAAATAAGTGGAAGGAGTGAATATGACTGCTTTAGCAAACACTAATTATTTAGAAGAGACAATCCAACATTGGAAACATATCTCGCCTATTATTCATGATCCTCAAAATAACGATGATTATGAGAAACTTGCCAGTATGCTTGATCAATTGTTGGATATTGTTGGTGAAAATGAATCTCATGAGTTAATGGGGTTAGTTGATGTAATCAGCCATATGATAACTCAGTATGATGAAAATCATGATGAACAGCTTCAAAAAGGAAGCGGCATTGATGCATTAAAATTTCTCATGGAGCAGCACGGTTTAGATCAAAGTGATCTTAAAAATGAAATTGGAAGTCAGGGTGTTGTTTCTGAAATATTAAATGGGAAGCGACAACTGAATCTCTCTCATATCAAGAAATTAGCCGAGCGATTCCACGTTGCGCCAGCTACTTTTATTGATTAATTTCAAAGCTATGTAGCTTCAGATAAATAGTCTCATGTTAAGAAAACTCAAAAATGTTAACATGAGATACCTTTCATGTTAAAGAAATCGGATTTTCTTAACATGTCTAAAATTCAAACTACAGGTCCTAAAGTGCGTAAAATTTTATTGCTCAGTGATACCCACGGAAATTTGGATATCATCAATCAACTGGTAGCTCAAACTAACGCTGATATGGTGATTCATGCAGGAGACTTTGGGTTTTATGATGAACAAAGCATTTATCGACTAAGCCCAAGGGAATTACGCTTGCTAGTATCCCACTCACCAGTTTGGCGACAATATGAAGTTGATAAACAAACTAATCGTGAAAGGTTAATAGAAATCGTCAAAGAAAATCGGTTGCTAGGAGACTTCCAGGATTTTATTTCAGGGGAAAAGAAATTCTCAGTTCCTGTATATGCTGTGTGGGGTAATCATGAGGATGTGCACGTTTTGAAGCAATTAAATGCCAATCTCCGTATTGAAAACCTGCACGTGCTTGACGAACATCACTTTTATCAATTCCACACGGATGAAAATGAACTAGAGTTTTCTCTTTATGGTTTGGGTGGTAATTTTTTGGTAAGCAAGAAGTTATTCGATAAACCAATTGCTGGTAATGGAGGCAAAGTTTGGTCTGTATTGCATCAATTTGGTTCCTTGTATCAGCAGGTTAAAAATAAAAGTAAACCATCGATATTTGTATCCCATGTCAGCCCGGGCAAAGAGCCACTTTTATCTCGCTTAATCATGCATTTTATGCCTAACTTTTGGATCAGCGGTCATATGGGTGCACCGTTTACCTGTACCTGGAATCAATTTACTATCCGGGAGATGAATGAATACTTAGATTGGCTAGAGAGCGATATTGATTTAATAGAAGAACAATACCAGCAAGGTCGCCTGACAGAAGAAGCATCATTGGCTTATGAGTTAATTAAAAAGTCTATCGATAAGGATGATTCTTGGTATAAAAAATTGTGGAATATCAATCTACCTGATGTAGCTGATGGGCATGCGCTTTTAATTTTGAATGAGAAAAATTTTCATTGGAAACCTATTCAAATGGAATTAAATTCATTTAAAAACTACTTGGGACGAAGGGGACAAGCGGGGCATCCGCATCATTTCTGAGCTAGAAACGTCCCTACCTCATTTTGCAATTGTGGGACGTATGGGACAAAGTACATTTTTTCACATAAATAATAATACCAAAAGTGATTATTGATTCGCAGTTCGCGATTCGCGAATTGCGAATTTGTGCTATACTCTGTTTATATAGGTCACATTGGAACGATAAATGTTAAAGCCACAAGACATCGTGATACTGTTAAAAATATTAGCTAGTGAGCGACCTGAGCAATTACTTCAAAAAGATTTGGCAACATATCTTTGCATGAGTGCTTCTGAAGTGCATGAAGGGATGAAGCGATTGGAATTATCTGGATTGATTGCACCTGTATATCGTAAATCTGAAGAATCTAATTCAAGTAAAACTATTCGGATGCCCATACAAGCCGCTTGTGAGGAATGCTTGATTTACGGTGTAAAA
>NZ_LNYE01000012.1 GCF_001467695.1 Legionella gratiana | reverse complement strand
GTGTTGGATTCACGCCGGTTAATATGGGCATAAACCCTTGCTGGTCTAGTTTATCTACTCTTACATCAGGATTTCCATTGTAAATAATACCACTGGTGATATCTTGTCCCATGCGTTCAAAAATAGCATGCATGCCAGCTTGGGTTAATTCTACCCCATGTACATATTCAGGCATTTTGATTCTCCTCAAAGAATACTGTATTAACTGATGATTAGTGATAAAAAAAACACTATGTGTAATTATAACTCGAATTCATTAAGTTAACGTTAAGTGGATTAAAAGTCATTTTTGAGCGCATTCCCTCAAAATCTGTTGCCGAAGAGGTTGGGCAAATTACATTCAAGATCCAGCAATAAGTTGTCAACGATATAAAACTCAACTTGTAGTTTATAGATGTAAATGTCATTAGCTCATCACAAGAAGTTGTGGCGTTAAAAAAATTAAAACCTAAAGATATTTTGTTGAGGTCCTTTATCAACTTGAGTAAGTTCAGGTTGTATAGATATCTCACTAAGTTCCACTAAAATAGTATCGATTAATTTTGAACAGGCTTCGATGTTAGTGGACAATGTTGTACTCTGGCTTAGGTGTTTTAAAAGAGCGTGCAGTTTGTCAGCGCACTCAGCAGAAACTCCAATCGCATCCTCTAATTCCTCAGGACTTTTCTGAGCTAAGTTATTGATAAGTTCGTGTAGGTCATATTTATCATTATTTAACTCTTTCTTAAATTGCTCTAATAATTCCTCTTCCTTAGCCAAGGTCGATCGTTCATCTGTGGTTAGGCCTACTAAATCAGTAAGCCCTTGAAACATCCAACGATTTTTAGTGATTGTTGCCGTTTTTTCTTTTCTTGATTCTGTCACACGATTCTGGTGGGCTTCACATAACTCACGTAATTGTATAATTAAGGCCTCACTCTTGAATTGCACGTGTACCATTGCAGGATAGGCTTTTTGTTTCTCAACAAATAATTCTTTTAATTTCAATATATTAGTTTTTTGTTTTTTTGCTGTTTCAGAATCATCCAATGTTGTTGCGAGTTTATCGAGGATCTGTAAATTTTGTTGTGCTTCTTTGGTTTGTTCGTCAAATGTTTTTACTCCCATTTGATTGAGGGAGACTTTAATAGTGCTTATTAACGCCTTAACTAAATATTGATTTACTGGTTGTAATCGATCGTTTAATCCATCGATATTGGACAGATCAAGCGGGTCTGTTGCTGCTCCGTGTATTCTCATCTTTTCTTGACGCAACTGTTCCACTTCAGCAAGTCGTTCATTAAAACTAGAAATCATTTTTTTCACAGCAGTCAGATTTTTAGGTTTTTCTTGTTCAAGTAGGGTGATTTCTTCGGTCACCTTGGCTACATAGGCATCATATAATTTATTATGAATGGTTCTTAGTTGTTCTTCTAATTTTTCAACATCAGTAAAATCAACTGTTTCGGCCTCAGATTGCAGCCGCGCTTTTTCATTGCGTAGCAATTTCATTTCCTTCTGTAGGGCATGAAAATAAGATAGTTCTTTCTTAATGCTGCCTATATCATCGAGTTTTGTTGTGTTTAATATTGAAATTCGCTGAGCCATGTTTGGTAGACGCATTTCGTAATGTGCTCTCGCTTGTTCATGATTAGTGATTATGGGTGTAATGATGATACGTTGTAAGGACTTCAAATTTTCGATCACCTCTTGCTTCGTGCGTTGGATTTTTTCTTCTAAATCGCTATTAATTGATGAGGGGATGCTTTTGAGTGCTTGTAATGCATCCGTAACGTGTTGTTTTTCTAGTGCATCTTGGCATTTCTTCAACGGGATAAGTTGACTTTGCAGCGCTATTTTCTTTTCAATAATCGGTCTTAGGTTATCCATTTCTCGTTTCGCTGCTTTTGCTGCATCGGATTTAAAGCCAGACCATTCTTCATTGGAAGGAAAGCTTGCTAAAGCACGTTGCATCATTTCTATATTATTTAATCTAAGACCGATATGACATTGCTGTAATGAAGGCATTACTTTGTCATTAAGGAATTTTTTTCGTTCAAGTGATATTTTTTGATCGTCTTTTCCTGAGAAGTAGTGCAGTATTTTATCTAAAAATCCACCTCTAATGGGTAAATGATATTGCTTCTCCATTTGAACTCGTAACGTTTCTAGTTTTTTATTTAAGTTCTCATGAGTTTCTTTATTTTCTACGTGTACCGCATTTATTGCTTCCGCCACTTTCGCGCCTTGTATCTTCATAAAAGGAACAAGGACAAAGCTCCTTTCATAGCGGGGTGAAAAATCAGGACTTTGTACCGCAACAAAAGTGAAAATATGTCGATCATTGCCCGTAGTAGTTTGTCCATCAAGAGTGAGTTTAATCGGAATTAAAGCTACATCATCAGGTAAATAAAATGAAAATTCGTCTTCGCTGTTTTCAGTATGTGTTCCTACTTGTTTCGGGTGTAGTAACTCATCGGGATCAGAAATTTCAAAGATAGTATTTGAGTCAAACATATCCCTGGGAACAGCGATATTCGTAGATGTGCTCGCATTTGTTCTGGCCGATATATGGCTGTAATCGTTTAACTTAATTTGTTTAAATATTTCTGCAGAAGGATCGGTAAAAAGATGTTCTGTAGTATTTGCCATGATCACATGGGTTTGTTGGATTAATTTATTTTTAAACTCTTCTGGCAGATTTAATCCGCGAAAAAGCGTTTGTGGATGAGGAGAACGATTTGTATCCACTAAGGATTTTCTCGTTAGTGGCGTCATTAACGCAGTAATCAACACCTCTTTAAATGTTGATCCTTTATCTCTGTTTTGGGCAATTGCATTAACTCGACTATAGTACCAGGCATCATTTTGCATGAGGTAAATTAAATCATGCTTGATCTGATCCCTATATTCACCATCTTTTTTTCTAATTTTTGTATCCCAGGCTTCTCCGAGTTTCACTGGAAGCGCTTTAGGATCGGTTGAGTGAAATTCAGTATTTTTCTCATGGTGCATTAGCTTGTCGATATTATTGATATCGCTATCATTTAACAATGAGCCAATAATTGCCATATCACATTTAGCTAATAGGTCACGGAAAAATTGTTCTTCTAATTTCTGGTCATTTAAAAGAACATGATTTTCATAAATCGAATCAGGATTAGCCAGGATTTGTTGGATGATACGTGCTGCTGCAATTTCATCAGTATTAGCTTCCCTTTTTATCTGCTTTGTACTCGATTGGATAGACCTTTTTATAGGAGAAATTTTCGCGTGATGATTTGCTGCGTGTAATTGTCCTAAACAAAAATCGACATCATTTTCACATTGTGCTCGTTCATCAGAATTTGTATATTGTAAGTAGGCATGCTCACTAAGTTCGGGCAATCCCCGTTGAAGTTTTTTATCTGAACCAGGAAATCTACACTTCACTTCATCAAGTTTGAGATACTCATCCACGCGCATCCAGCGTTCATTTTCTTGTAACTGATATGATGTAGGGAAAAATGCTAATGTACCTTGAGTAGTACCCTTTTTAGGTTTGTTTCTGATTGGCTGGCCATCTTCGCCAATCACATACCGTCCCAGGCCCCCACGTCCGAATTTAAATGTTTCTTTTTCCTGTAATTTGTACGAAGGAGGGAAAAACTTTATTTTACCTTTTGTTTCTCCTTCTTTTGGCGTTTCTCTAATTGGTTGACCATTTTTATCAATGACATAACGAAATTCGTTAGTGCTCGTTACCAGATGCGGTTCGGGGTTGTTGCAATCAAAAGAACTAACCATTTCATAGGTTGCATGGAAAAATTGTCTTTGCTTTGCAAAAACAGCTTCAGTTCCTATGGTCCCGATCCAAGGTTGAAGTGATTTAAAATAATTTTCTAGATAAGATTCTGCCGGTTGCTTTACCCTCATTAAATCAACCATGTGACCTTTATTAACCAATACATGCGCTGGGGAATTTTCCCACTTATGATCTTTATCCTCAATAACATCTGCATAAAAATCGACATCGTCCTGATCATTGAAGACATGAGGAATTAAAGAAGATTCATTTTCTCTAATATACTTTAAAAATGCGTCTCTGCTTTGTTCATGATAGCGTTCATAATTCTTTGCTGATTCTTCATCATCTCGCCCAGTGACGAAAAATGCTTGGGCAATCATGATTTTTTTTAATTCATCAGGAGTTACATCAGCTATAGTACGACCGTCCTCGAATGTTTTTAACGATTCTCCTCTTAATTTTGCTTTCCGTGCTTCTTCAACCATTACCTCAGCATAGGCCATTGTTCGTAAAGTATGAGCAAGGCCATGAATAGGCCTGTTTACAATTTTATCACCGTTTCTTCCCATTTGTGCGGGTATTGCTTCTACTGTACCCGGGTATTTTTTGCCTAGATAATGAGTAAATGCATAGTTCACCGCATTTCTTACTGTGTTATCGGTATATAATGAAAAACCATTCCAAGAAGGAAGGCTTGATTCTTTGCTCACAGCGGGTTTTTGGGTTTGTACGTATCTAGGCATTTTGAGCTCTCTATAATGCTGCTTTTACTAGGTTAAAGATAGCGCTTGCAATCGTGCCGGATATTAGCACAGTATGTAAAAATAATATATTAATTTTTGATTTGATTGAGTTTTAAATGAACAAATTTTATGTCGATTTGAATTTTATTTATATCTATTAAGGGGTTATGAAGAATTATCACCAGGTCATAGCTTTGTTTGAAAACAAATAACTCCTTGCGAGTTGCTGTGGATTAATCACAGAAATTCGCAAGAAGCTATGTTAAAACAAATTAAAACCGGAGGACATTTTGTTGAGGTTCTTTATTAACTTGAGAGGGTTCTGGTTTTATGGTTTGTTTGCTGAGCTCAACTAAAAGAGTATCGATTCTTTCTGAACGTTCTCTAATTTTAGCGACAAATGTTGTACTTTGGCTTAGATGTTTTAAGAGCGTATGCAGTTTCTCAGCATTTTCCGTAGAGATTCCAATCGCGTCTTCTAATTCCTCAGGACTTTTCTCAGCTAAGTTGTTGATAAGTTCTTGTAGGTCATACTTATCATTATTTAGCTCTTTCTTAAATTGCTTTAAAGCTTTTCCTTGCTTAGCTAGAGTAACTCGTTCGTCGGTGGTTAGGTGAAAGTAATCAGTAATACCTTGAAATATAGAACGATTTTTAGTGATTGTATCCGTTTTTGTTTTTCTTGCTTTTTTCAAATTATCCTGGTGAGCGTCACATAATTCACGTAACCGTATAATTAAGGCTTCGCTCTTGAATTGTAACTGCATCATGGCAGGGTAAGCCTTTTGTTTGTCCACAAAAAATTCGTTTAGTTTCAGGATTTCAGCTTTTTGTTTTTTTGCGGTCTCAGAATCATCCAGCGTTGTTGCGAGCTTATCAAGGATCTGAAAATTTTGTTGCGCTTCTTTGGTCTGCTCGTCAAACGTTGTTACTTCCATTTGATTCAACGAAGTTCTCATTGTATTGATCAGCGCTTTTACTAAAAATTGATTCAGTGTTTGTAATTGAGCTTTTAATTGATTAACATCCGATAGATCAAGAGAATCTTTAGAGGTTCCGTGTTTTTTTATCTTTTCTTCATGTAACTGCTTCACTTCGGCGAGTCGCTCATTAAAACTAGAAATCATGTCTTTTACAGCACTCAGATTTTTAGGTTTTTCTTCTTCGAGTATCTCGATCTCTTCTGTTATCGCGACTACATAAGCATCATATAATTTATTATGGATGGTTCGTAGTTGTTCTTCTAATTTTTCGACATCAGCAAAATCGACTTTTTCACCCTCAGACTCCAGTCGCGATTTTTCATTGCGCAGCAATTTTACTTGTTCTTGCAGGACATTAAAACAAGATAGTTCTTCCTTAATGCTATCCACATCATCGAGTTCTGCGGTGTCTAGCGTCTTGATTTGCTGGGTTGTACTGGTTATAAGTGTCTCATAGCGTTTCTTTACTTGCTCAACATTAGTGATTACAGGTGTAATAACGGCATGTTGTAAGGGTTCCACGTTTTCGATTAACGACTGTTTCGCATGTTGGATTTGTCTCTTTAAGTCGTTACTAATTAACGTTACTCGGTTCATATCTTTATCTGACGGAATGCTATTGAGCGCTTGTAAGGCGCTGATAATATCTTTTTTTGCTAAAGCACTCTCGCATTGGGTTAATGCGGGGATAATTTTCCCTTCAAGGACTAATTTTCTTTCAACCATTTGCTTAATAGCATCCATGTGCATTTTTACTTGGTTCGCTTCAGGAATATTAAAGTTAGCCCATTGTTCGTCTGTGGGAATAGATAAAAATGCTTTGCTTAGATTGCTTGCACTACCATCCAAGAATGCATTAAGGCAATTTTCCAATGCAGGACTTATTTGTTCCTTAAGAAATGTTTTATATCTGCTGGTAATGGATGATGATTGTACTTGTCTTCTGATTCGCATCTGTAAATGAAACACGAGTTCTAAATTAGGTGCTTCCTGTGCTTTTTCAACAATATTCTTGAACTCAGCAATCTGTGTTGTTTGCATTCTCAGAAGAGGCTCAACCGCATAACCACCCTCATGTCTTGGTATAAAATCAGGGCTTTTTATTGTTGTAAAGGTGATGATATATCTATCTTCTCCTTTGGAGTTTTTACCATCAGGAGTCACTTTAGTTGGAATTAACGCGACATCTTCAGGTAAATAAAATGAAAATTCATCTTCGGATCCACGTATATGAGTTCCTACTTGTTTTGCGTGCAGTAACTGACCAGGATCATTGATTTCAAAAATGGTATTCGAATCAAAGACTGTTCTTGGAACCTCGACGTTTACAGAATTACTTGCATTCGTTTTGGCAGAGATGTTACTTAAGTCATTTAACTTGATTTGCATGAAATCTTGGGCAGACAGATCAGTAAAGAGATGTTTTGACGAATTTGCAATGATGGTATTGGCTTGATTAATCAGTTTATTTTGAAAGTCTTCTGAAAAACCTAATCCTCGATACAAAGTTTTCGGTGAGGGAACCCTATTGGTATCCACCAGTGCTTTACTGGTCAGAGGGGTCAGTAATGCGGTAACCAACACTTCTTTAAATGTTGATCCTTTATCTCTATTTTGGGCAATTGCATTGACTCGGGAATAGTACCAACCGTCATTTTGCATGAGAAAAACTAAATCATACTTGATCTTATCTTTATAGTCGCCCCCTTTTTTTCTAATGGTGATATCCCATGTTTCACCAAGTTTCTTTGCCGGATCTTTGGGATCAGTTGGATGAAACTCAGTATCTTTTTCATGCAGCATTAATCGGTCGATATTATTGATATCGGTGTCGTTTAACAGAGATCCTACAACGGCCATATCGCATTTGGCCAATAGTCCACGAAAGAATGATTCTTTGAGATGTTCACCATTTAAAAGAACATGATCGTCCTGAATCACATCAGGATTAGCCATGATTTGTTGGATAATACGTGCAGCGGCAATTTCATCTACATTGGGTTGTCTTCGTATCTTACTGGAAGAGGATTGCAAAGCATCTTTAATCCCCTCCATTTTTACTTGTTGACGGGCTTCTTTGATGGCACCTAGACATACTGAAGGATTTTGCTCACATGTTCGGGCAAATTCAGTTGTGGGATTTTCTCCTAATTGTGTATTATAACCAGGAAATATTTGTTGTATTTCAGGAATAGCATAATATTCCTTGATGGTGACGAACCGTTCCTTTTCTTTCAGTTGATAATCAGAATTTACACGTTTTACGTTCTTATTATTTGGAACCAACCCTTTTTCTATAACATATTTTTCCCCACCATAAGGATTTTCATAAACTCCTCCCTCCTTAAATGACTTCTTAGCTTCCTCAGAGCGAATATTATTTTCCTCAATGGTATGTTGTTCTTTTATCGTTATAAAACGCTCATTATTCTTGAGCTGATAATCGGGAGCTACGCATCGTGCGTCATTCAACGATTGGGGAGTCTTATCTTTTTCTATAACGTACCTTCGATTAATCATATTTTCATAAGGCTCTTCTGCTCTGAGGTCATCTTTTGCTTGAGGATTAAATGAGGGAACAACTGCTCCGGTGGCCAATAAAAAGTCTCGATGAGTTTTAAGAACGACTTCCGCGCCTAATGAACCTACAACGTTTTTGAGGGTTCTGAAGGCGTATTCCAATACGGGTTCTTGAGGTGCTTTGACTCTCATTAAATCCACCATGTGACCTTGGTGGATTAAGACATGTGCGGGAGTTCCATCCCAATTATGGGGGTTGTCGCGAATAATCGCAGCATAATCATCTACTTCTTTGGGATCTTTGAATATTTTGCCGATTAATTGATTATCTTCAACGTATTTTCTGAATGCCTGTTCACTTTTCTCATGATATTCCGCATAGAAATTTCTTTTATACTTATCATCATACCCAGAGCGCTCATCATCTCTTCCTACTACAAAGAAGGCTTGTGCGATCAGAATTTTTTTCAGTTCTTCCGGAGTAACATCGGCCAGCGTTCGGCTATCTTTTGCTGCTCCTAGTATTTCTCCTCTGAATTTTGCTTTACGTGCTTCTTCGACCATCACTTCAGCACAAGCCATGGTACGTACCGTATGAGCAAGGCCATGAGTT
>NZ_LNYE01000011.1 GCF_001467695.1 Legionella gratiana | reverse complement strand
CCCATATTAGTACTGGGTTAAAACAGTCCCCGCATGAATTGTTCATGTTGGGGACTTTTTACTTGTTAGTTTTGTTGTTTCAATTTAAAAATAAAAAATAATATCAATTAGAGATAACAAGGCATTTAAAGTAAATTCCTGTATAAATTTCATATCTAACTTCAAGGGAAATTACTATGGTAAATTATCGAAGAGATTATACCTTGGGCACACTCTATTTTCTCACATTTAACAAAGATTAAATTTCTTTAATTGACAAATAGAATTGAAGAATATCGAAACAGTAGTTTATATTGAGCGTTTCTTGATTATACATAAGGATATCAATCTATTGATTTTTCCGAGGGAACTATTTTATATGGTTTTTTCATTCTATATCACTTATACTCTTTTATAGAGGGGATATAAGAGTGAATATTATGAGCATCTTGATTAAATTCGAAAGCTTGGCTAAACAAGCAATCTTTTCCAGTAACAAAGATATCATTCTTCAATCGATTGGCCTGCTTGATACGATTAAGGCTAAAAATAATCAAAAAATAAGGATGACTTTATCTAATAGTTGTGAACAATTTGCTGATATGTCTAGGGTAGTTAGATAGTAAAGGGATTTATCATTAAGAAATTAGCTTTAGTTGGTTCAGGTATTAAATCTATATCTCATTTCACATTTGAATTTAATACTTACACTACCAGTGCAGATAAGGTTTTGTATTTAGTTAACGAGCCTATTACTAAACAATGGATAGAACGTTATTCAAAATTGTCAGAATCTCTTGACCCGATATATTTTGCTGAAAATGATCGACAGATCTCTTATGATAAAATAAGGGATAAAATTCTTACTGAGCTGGAAGCACATGATTTTATTACGGTGGTACTTTATGGACACCCTACAGTTTTCGCAGATCCAGGCTTACAATCTATAATTGTAGCTCAAAAAAAATCGATTGAAACAATTGTCTTACCTGGTATTTCTGTTGAAAATTGCCTCTATGCAGATCTTAACATTGATCCCGGACAATTCGGATGTTTCCACGTAGAGGCAACAGAATTATTGTTGTATGATAAAATTATCGATCCTACAGTACATCTTTGTATTTGGCAGCCAGGTATGATTGGCAATCGCTCTGTACCTAAACCAAACCAAAAAAGTAATCATTTAAAATTACTAAGAATCAAATTAAAAAAATATTACCCAGACAACCATATATCTATTCTTTATGAGGCGTCAATGTACCCTGGTGTTGAACCAATAATACATAAATTCCCATTATATGATATTGAAGATCAAAACATTGGAACACTTTCAACATTATATATCCCCCCTCTTCCTCAAAGGAAACCTAATTTAGATATTCTGAAACAAATAACTTCATAGAATAACCTACTAATTATTTAAGGAAAAATATGTTATCTGTACTGTCTTATCGATTAAGTTTACTGCCGAAATTATCAAAAACTTGCTATTTACTTCTTCTTTTTTCGTTTTTGGAATGTGTAGCAGGAGGGATTGCGTACTATCTATCATTATATTTAGGAACATCAACACCATTAACAAAATTACAAATCGGTCAGGTTGGGTCAATCGTTGGATTTGGAGCATTAGCAGGTGCGTTATGTTCTACTTACATAACAGATAAACTCAATAATAAAAATATTATAATTGGCAGTTTTCTCTTTCTAGGTTTAGGCTTTTTTTGTTTACCTCAAAGCATGAGTTTCCTGCTTATATCAGGTTGTGTTTTCATAATTGGTTTTGCAACAAGTATTTTTCTTACCACGAACAATACCCTCTTATTACAAAACGCTCCTCAAGATCAAAATAGCCTTCGATTTATACAAAGTATGAAAATAGTCAGTGAAAACCTTGGTAATAGCTGTTCTATACTATTAATTATGTTTTTTGCAGCGCAATACTACGGTCAGATTTTTGAAGTAATTGGTCTATTTTTTTTCCTTTTTGCACTGAATACCATGAAATATCTAAATGTAAAGCAAAACTCATTAGAAGACTCCTCTTATGAAGAAAAAGAAACAAATCAACAAGGGAATAATAAACGACTTTACGTATCTATCAGTGCTGTATTTATAGTTGGAATTATCTATGCCCAGCAACGAATTGCATACCCACTTTTTTTAAATGAAACTTTTTCAAGTTTTACTATCACCGCAATCCTTTTCTGGTTAGATCCTATCATTGTTTCTTTATTTCAGGTCAAAATAACAAAAATGGTATCCCCATTGAAAATACCTCATCAATTAGCAATGGGAGGATTATTATTAGGTACAGGCTTATTTGCATTATTGATAGTTAATAGTATTGGAGGTGCAATCATGGCTTGTTTGACGTTTATTTTAGGAGAAATGTTATTTATGCCTACTTCCTTTGTACGATGCTATGAGTCAGCTGGAAATAAGCGTAAAGGCATGGTTGCTGGTGCATGGAGAAGTGCTTATTCCTCTGGTCTGATTGTTGGCCCTGTTTTATCAGGGTTCCTCATGGAGTATTATAGTTATAATGCCTGTTGGATATTAGCCGGAATACTTGGTTTTTTCCTATTTATTTTATTTTTAGCGTCAAAAAATAATTAAATACTATTTGAAAAAATTGAAATGCATCCTTTAAAAAAGGATGCATTAATAGGGAACCTCTTTTCACCTCTGAAGCGCTCATCCTGATAAGGAATAATTTCAGGTGATTTGATAACGCTATTTTCTTCAGTAGCTGGATGATAAAAATTAAACTTGGTTATTTTAGAAACTTCTTCAAGGATAGTATTTTTACATTCCCGAATCGGCAAAGTGAAATCCTTTTGATATTTATGAACAACATCAATTAAAGCGATAAGATCTGAAAGGGTGGTCGATGCATTCCTTGCTTTGGGTGAATAACTACATAGAGAGGGATATTGAAGAGAATAATAAACAGGTTTAGGATCCTGGTAATTATAATATGCAGGTATTGCTATAATGGGCAAATATTCTAACTTATAACATTCTGAATAAACTTCTTGAATAATAGATAATGGGAGTAATTCATCATCCATTGCAGGCGCAAAACCAAGTTTTGCGCCTAGCAGTATCTCAAAAAGATGTCGTGCTGTTTCATAGATTAATAAATTAGATTTTAAATTATTCCTTTTATTGGTAACTCTATAAACGTGATTATAATAATCGCTATTTACTGCATATTCAGATCGATGGTTTGAAATCCTGTAAAAATAATCTCTAACTTCCTGCCATGCGGAGTCCTTACTAATTTTTTCAATCCAATTTTCAGAAAAATATAATACAGACGCTCTCCAACCGTTATTATCAGCGTTACTTTTAACTATATCTTGAAATATATCAGCATGCTCATGATAAGAGCGAGGAGCCGACTTTGTAATATTATGATTCTTTTGTATTCGCGAATGCATAACTCCACACCCAATTTTGGGAATCATAAAATTTGATTTTGAACCGGCTGTAACAAAAAGAACCCCATTTGGTAAATGGGTTGCTGTATAACCATAATTAATAATATGTCCTATACTAAAAAATGTACCTGGAGGATCAATGTATATAGGAAATGTCCGGTTAATTTGCTCATCTGAGGTATTTAAAAACCATTCAAATGATTTATTAAAAAAAACTCCTAATGGACTATTAGTCAAACCATAAGCCAAATCATTTAACATCGATGGGGGAGTATATTCTGAATCAAGACGAACATATGGACCTGTTTTAGTTGGCAAAAATATCCCATCATCATCGCCAACCAAATCTCCATAACCATAATCTACGAGATACATTGCAAATTTATTATCTGGGGAAAGTTTATCAACTAGCTCAAAAAAAACCGGATTAATGGTTTTCATGATGTTTCTGATATCAGTCCAAAAAACTTTTTTTGTTGCTAACATTTTAGTACAAGAAATTAATTAGTGTGCCCCAATTCTAATCAAAAAAATAACTTTACTCTACTATTAGTTCAGACAAATTGTCAGTATAAGTTCATGAAGTTAAATGATTAAATCCCATCTTCAAATCGAAGTTTTTATAACAGCATTTTGAATCAAGGTTTGTTAGTAAATCTCATTACAAGGAAATGTAAATATGTTTAAATCGGTCCAACAACGTACAATACAGAATGGTCAAGTTATTCCATTCTATCATTCCACTAATGAACTGGCACACATCCAAAATATTCTACAGTCTCAAACCCCATTGGTATCTATCAAAGAGGTTAATAAATTCCGTCAATTGATAGCAAGAGCATCGGTAGGGGAGTATTTTTTAATACAATCGGGTGACTGTGCCGAAAGTTTTTATGAGTGTGACAAAGAAACAACCCATGCGAAATTAGATTTTATTCATCAGTTAGCCACATTTTTTCATCAGAAAACTGGCTGTAGAGTGATCCAGGTTGGTCGGATTGCAGGGCAATATGCGAAGCCTAGAAGCAATCAGTATGAAATTTACCAGAATAAAAGAATCTATTCATATTTTGGTGATATGATTAATCAGTCTCAAGAAACGCAACGACGTCCTGACCCTTGGAGGATGTTGTTGAGCTATAATTGTTCAGCATCTATTTATCGCAAGATTAATCAATGGAATCGAGGAATAAATCCAGAACAAAAAATATATACAAGTCATGAAGCATTTTTACTTTATTACGAACAATCATTAACTCGGAGGGATGAACGAACAGGATTATATTACAACCTTTCAACACATTTCCCATGGCTTGGTAAATGGACAGTGAGCAGCTTACAGCATATTAACTATTTGAAAAAAATTGCAAATCCGATTGCCATGAAAATAGGCCCGGATACCCCTATCAAGAGTCTTGTAAAGACCATCAATGAATTAGATCCAAGTTATATTCCTGGACGTATCACCCTTATTCCTAAATTAGGAGCGCAAAATGTCTATCACATTTTACCGCAGTTAATTGATGCAGTGAAAAGAACAGATCGCACTGTTTTATGGAGTTGTGATCCCATGCATGGAAATACTGAAACTCTAAGTTCGGGAATAAAGATTAGAAAGCTAAGTAACATTGTTGACGAAATCAAAAATTCATTTTTTATTCATAGAAAGATGGGTAGCCAACTTAATGCTATCCATCTTGAAGCAACACATCAGAATGTCACTGAGTGCATGGATTATAAATCATCTTGTTGTGAATCAATAAGCGCCCTTAAGAAAAACTACAAAAGTCTATTAGACCCTCGGTTAAATTATGCACAAACGATGCATGTCATTCAGTGTGTTGCAAAACATTACGCTAAATCTTAATAAAAGGACTGGACATGGACGAACTGAAAAAAACTGAGCTGATTTGGCTTTAACCAACACATCCAGAAAAATAATTTTAAACACTGTTAATTGAATTAAGGAGTAATTATGAACAGTTTGAAAAATGAATATTATTTAAGAACCCAAAAAGAAAAAGATTTCCAAAATTACAATGGAAAAGAATTAAAGAAAATACATCTGTTTATGAATGAAATTTATCATCAAATATTATTTGGTGATAAACCAATAGATAATAAAATATTTCATGAGTTTAAAAAATATGAATCTTCATGGATGGCAAATGAAAAGAACTATTTTTTAACAAAATATGATTGCAACGTCATTGTAAAAGATGAATCTCTTGTTAGTGATATATTGCAAAAACATGAGGTATTTAATCATCCTATCTTTGATTATTTAATGCACGATGCCTGCCTTGAGGAACTCAAAAAATTCGCCTATAGCGAATCAATTATGAATTTGGAATTCTTTGACTATTTAGCATTAGCTGTGATAGGGGTTTCTGATCAAGCAAAGGTAGAAATTATGACAAACCTTTGGGATGAGGCAGGCCAAGGACGAGTTGAAAAGTTTCATACCGTATTGTTTCAAAATTTTTTAAACGATTTGGGTATAACCTATGATCGAAAACAAATTTTAGAGAGCCTGTCCTGGGAAGGAGTGGCTGGAATTAATTTATTCAATTATTTTTCTATCTATTCCTTTAATAAAACCAAGTACTTTGGCATGCTTGCGGCAACAGAGATGCTTGACCCTCCTCATTATAACAAATTAATAAAAGGTATTAAGAGAATATTTAGCACGCATCATATCAATCATGCGTATTACACCGAACATGAGTTAGTGGATGTTGAGCATGCAAGTGGATGGATTAATCATGTAGTCATACCAGAGCTGTTACTCAAGCCCTATAAAACGCAAGATTTTTGGTTGGGTTTTTATATGAGATTGGACTCGACCAAAAAATATTATGATCAATTATTAAATAGTTTAATCATGAAAAAAGTGGCGTGAGGTGAATGATGAGTTACATGCTTGTTTCAAATGAAAAAATGATTGCAGAAGAATGGAAAAAATATGCAGAATACACCGTGCGGCCTTTACCTAGTACCTGTAGCTATTATAAAAATTTAATTCAATCTAACCCGAATAATGAATCCTGTTTAATTTATGGTGGAACACCAGAAATCAGATCTATATTTCAGGAGTTAAATTTAAAGGTCACCATAACGGATCAATCCGAGTTAATTGTTCGAGCCATGGGCTACCTAACAAACGCAGCGGTACCTATTGCTGCAAATGAGGAACTCGTTGTAACCAACTGGCTTAATTTAGAGGGTGTTGCTAATAATTCATGTGACCTCCTCATTGGTGATGATGCGATTAATATGGTGGAGTGGACTCAATTTGAGTTGTTCTTATCTAATGCTAATCGTGTTCTTAAATCCAATGGTTTATTCATTTGTCATTTATTAGTGAAACCAGAAGAATGCTTCATAACGAATAAAATAGGTGTTGTTAGAGGTGAATATGAAGACGGAATGATTAGGACTAAGTATGACCTGGCTAGTAGATTGAATTTTATCTGCTATGACAATAAATCCTATGTTATGGGGTGGCAAAATACTATTGAACAGCTAGGAATAAATCAACTGGATCAGTTTAAGCCAAGCTTTGACTTTGTGGGTACGTTTGGACGATGTAATAGCAAGTTTTGTTGCCCTCCCCAAGATAGATTTGAACGTTTGCTCGATAACTATTTCCACATTGAGGAACTATTTTATCCGCATGAGCATGAGTATTGTAAGTTCGAACCAGTTTATGTATTGCGAAAAAAATAATATAGGGAAATTTTAAATGAGTACTAATTTAATTAGCTACACGGAACAACCAGAATTCATTGAATTAATAGTGCAAGAATATAAAAATTTTGATCTGACAAAAAAAACAATTCTTTTTATAGAACCTTATGGTGCTGTTATTTCATTGTTAAAGAGAGGACTTGAAAAAAAGTACAATATTATTGTTTTAACAGCACATTGTGATTTTAGAGTGGTTCCTGATGAGCTTTTAAATCAAGTCACAATGGGTATCAACATAGATACTGCAAATAATAATAGTGTCTTGGAGCTTGCTGGCAAGTTACAACAGTATATGTCTATAGATGCTGTCATTCCTGGTTTTGAATATTTTGTTCCTATTGCTTCAAGGGTAAGTACGTTATTGAAAGTACCTGGGATTGATTGTAAACGAGTATTAAATCTTAGAAGAAAAGACCTCATGCGTACCGCTTTAAATAAAGCGGGTTTGAATATTCCACGGTATTATTTAATAACATGTCCTGAAGATATTAATAAGGCAATAGGTTATATTGGATTTCCGGCTATATGTAAGCCGATTGATGCAGCTGGAAGCGTTCATGTTAAGAAAGTTGAAAATATAAAAGAATTGCTCCAGGCTGCTAACAGAATATTAAAGGGCAATGATGTCCTATGGGGACATAAATTATCCAATTCTTTACTATTGGAAGAATATATTGATGGTAAAGAATATAGCTTGGAAGGAGTAGTTCAAGATGCTGCTGTCATACATTTTAGTATTACAGAAAAATTTGTTTCAGATCAATCTGAGTTTATCGAAATAGGCCATATTGTAAATGTCCCTATGGAACCGGCGTTACATACAAAAATTCAAAACTATATTGCCCAGGTTATAAAAATTCTTGGTGCTGATAATTGTCCATTCCATGCTGAAGTTAGATTACGAAATGATGGCGAACCAGTACTAATGGAAATCGCAGCCAGATTAGCAGGTGATAAGATTGGCGATTTGCTTTGTTTGTCTAGGGATATTAATTATTTTGACTATGTTTATGCTGTGTATCTTGGTATAAAACTGCCATTAGTAGAAATGAAAAATAATTATGCTGGTATTCGTTTTTTTTATCGTCCGCACGTTGATATGTTTACAACAGTGACAGGTATGGATGCAGCGAAGTTACATTCTATTGAAGATATTGCTATTTACTATAAAGCTAATGTGGCTATTCCAGAGTTTCCTAAACCATTACGTCGCCTGGGGCATGTAATAGCTAAGAGTGATGATTACAATAAATTGTCTAAAATGCTTAATGATATTGATTCAGACATTAATTTTAACTGATAAAAATAAGGGCGAATCTGATGTCTAAATCCAATATTATTATTGTTCATGGCGCCTATGGTCATCCAGTTGAAAATTGGTTCAATTGGATGAGAATCGAATTAGAGAAACTAGGTATTGAATGTTTAGTTCCACAGTTGCCTACACCAAATGGTCAAGAATTGAAAAACTGGCTTCAGTTATTTAGTTCCACAATATCACCAATAATTAATCATGATACGATTTTAATTGGCCATAGCTTAGGAGCTGCATTCTTATTGAGGTGGCTTGAACAAGCTAATCAGACTGTATCTACTACCATTTTAGTAGGTTCATTTATAGGAAATGTCGGAATACAGAAATTTGATAAAATTAATAAGAGTTTTTTTACAAATCCGTTTGATTGGCACTCGATAATTAATAAATCCAAACAATTTTTTTGCTACCATGGGAGTAACGATCCTTATGTATCAAGAAGTAGCTTTGATTTTATCGCAAAAAATCTACACGCTAGAAAAATTATAATTTCTAATGGTGGACATTTAAACGAGGCTGCTGGTTATACGTCTTTCCCTCAGTTACTTATTCAATTAAAATCATTACTAGGTATAGATTATGGCAAATTTATTTAGTTTTTTGTTTCTTGGAACTTTAGGGTGGGGAATTTCATTATATTTGATGAAAATATTACTTGTTTCTTTAACCCCAACTGAAGTTGTTTTATATAGAATGGCAATTGGTGCCGCTTCCCTCTTTATCTTGGGTAAAATACTTAAATTAAAAACTAATAACATTCGTGGGTTAATTCTAGATGGAATAATAGTTGGAACATTTAACATGACGCTTCCATTTTATTTGACAACATTTGCAGTAAGAAATGTATCTAGTTCATTAGCATCTGTTATTAATGGGCTTACACCGCTATGCACATTAATATTGGGTGTTGTGTTTTTTTCTTCGAAACAAAAAATAAGCATATTAAACATGTTGAGCATATTACTCGGTTTTATTGGAATAATTATTATTAACTCAGATATTGATACTCATAAGTGGTCATTTGTTGAGCTTATTGCTTTATTAGTAACAACTATTTCATACGGAATTACAACTAATTATTTTAAATATTACGCCCGTACTAAAGACCCAATACTTGTATCAGCAGTATCGGCTTTTGTTTCTGCAATTACAATGCTTGTTTTCAAATGTGCAGCTGAACCTTCAACAAGTCATTGGGGAATGCCACAAGACATGCATCAAATAATCGCTTTGTTATGGCTAGGAGTAATTGGATCAGGGTTATGTTTGTATCTCTACTGCTTGTTAATCCAAAATGCAGGTGCAGTTTTTGCGTCAATGATTACATATCTTATGACAATAACAGGAGTTATTATGGGTGTAGTATTTTTGCATGAAACAATTTCTCCTCAGGTTATGATTGGTTGTATATCCATTTTTTTCTCTTTGATTTTAGTTAATCACGCGTCTCTTTTTGAAAAGCTATTTGTTCTATATCAAGACAAATTAAGATATAAAGATATGTGGAATAAAGATATGTGGAATAAAGATATTTAAATAGCACGGTTACTAATCTTAAAATAGAGGCCTAATGATTAACAACCTCGGATTGGTCTTACTCAAGTATTCATCGATATATGAAACAAGGATTAATTGATGAAGAATGGGGATGTGGAGAAAGCCCCGTATTACACGTTCACTAATACGAGATACGCCTGCTAGTCAAATAATTCTTGTTAAAAAGTAGAACTTGAGAAACCTTGATTTAAATTCAGTAGGAAGTAAATAATGCCGCAATTAACCCTTACTATTTCACATAATATAAACACTTCTATAATCAACTTCAAAAACCTGTTCAAGCAGATTCATGAGACTCTTCAAGGTGTACCCAATATGGATGTCAATACAGCCCATAGCGGGGTAATTCAGGAGTTATTTTCTTACATTGGTTTTGACAACCCTAAAGCAACTAAAGTTTATCTTCAGCTTTACTGGATGGAAAATGAAGAGCGAGCTGCGATGAAATCAGCGTTAGGACGTGCATTACTTGATATTCTTGAAAAGAGTATTGTTCCAGAGGTAGAAGGTCAAGGGCTAATATGTATACCCAGAGTTAGAATTGCCAATCTTGGAAATCTAAATCAAGGCTATTTTATTAGTAGGGTTTAACATTAAAGTAACTCCTTATAGCATATTTTCTATATTACGTCTTAATCAAGACTATAAGCATTTCTTAACCGATATCAAAACGCGTTTGCAAACTGCTCAGATTCGTTCGGTACTCGCTGCAAGTAGTGAGTTGATTAAATTCTATTGGGAGCTTGGTACTGATTTAATCGAGAAACAAAAAACGCAGAAATGGGGAGCACATTTTTTAGAGCAATTCTCACATGACATGCGGCAAGCCTTCCCTGAAATGCAAGGTTTTTCTGTTACTAACCTTAAAAGAATGCGCTTATTTGCTCAAGCTTATCCTGATTTTGAAATTAGGGCACAAGCTGTGCCCCAATTACCATGGGGGCACATTGTGCGCCTAATGCAGATGATTAAAGATGATTCTCAACGTGAATGGTACGCTGCCCAAACCATCAAAAATGGTTGGTCACGCGCTGTTCTTGAAATGCAAATCGAAAGTCATCTATATGAGCGCCAAGCAATTCCTAGCAAAAAAACTTCTAATTACCACGAACACTTACCTGCTCTGCAATCTGACCTGGCTAATGAAATATTAAAAGATCCATTCAATTTTGACTTCCTATCGATTCAAGGCAAAGCACATGAAAGGGCAGTGGAAGATGCTTTGGTGACCCATATACGTGATTTTCTTATCGAGCTCGGTCAGGGTTTCGCCTTTGTTGGCTCTCAAGTCCCTTTAACCTTTGATAACCAAGAGTTTTTTGTTGATCTACTATTTTACCATCTCGAATTACAAGCCTTTGTTGTCATCGAATTGTTATGTGGCGCACCACATAACTGTCGGCGCAACATATGAATTAAAAAATACGAAATTTAAGCCGGAGCATACCGGACAATTGGGTTTTTACCTTGCAGCCGTTGATGATCAATTACGAAAGCTTGGTAATAACCAAACTATT
>NZ_LNYE01000010.1 GCF_001467695.1 Legionella gratiana | reverse complement strand
CATGAGCAACAGCCCGTAGCCAACCGGTGATTTCACCATACCCATTTCCAGCGAGTTCATTTTGCATGTCCTGAGTGATGGTTAAGCCAAGATTTTCTAACGTTGGGGGATTATCACCGGTTAATGCCGTATGTGCTCTTACCCCTGCAGAAGCAACCCAATAACCGCATAAGCCCATATTGAATCCAGGATCATTGGGAATCACAGATAATGTAGCGCCTTCAGGTAGTTTTTTAGCGAGAATTTTTTGATAACCTTTTCCTGAACCTTCACCCAGAGGGTCAAAAAGGTAGTATTGATTACCTTGACCTTTAATTAACATGATCCAGTGGCCGGATTTTTGTGTTGGATTCACGCCGGTTAATATGGGCATAAACCCTTGCTGGTCTAGTTTATCTACTCTTACATCAGGATTTCCATTGTAAACAATACCACTGGTGATATCTTGTCCCATGCGTTCAAAAATGGCATGCATACCCTCTTGGGTTAGTTCTACCCCTTGTACATATTCAGGCATTTTGTTCTCTCTTAAAGAATGAATACGATTAATTAACTATAGAAATTTTGTATTTAATATTATCACTATGGTTGAATATTATAATTGAGAAACTTTAAGAAAATATTAAGAGTTAAAGAAGGCAATAGGCGCAAATTATCTCAAATTATTTGAGTGGTGATAAGTTGAAAAAACAGGGATACGTTGAGGATAAAGTAGCCCGAATGGATCAAGATAGGGCTGGATCTAAATAGACTCTTTATCCGAAACCTCGCTAACTTAGCACCATTATTACTACATAGGTGCTTTAGTAAACTATGAAATTTGTTGACTGTAGCTGCTTTTGACGAATTAAATACATATGGCTTTCAGCATATAAGATCCTAGATTGGTGACTTCGGCTTTAGTACCAGGATCTGCTGTAAATGGAATTTGTTGCATATTGTAAACAGTCCATACCATGTAATCCCCTTTCTTAAATGTGGTGCCGTTGAATACACCTTTTCCACTAATTATATGGATTCTAATACTGTTTTTTGCATTTGAAGCAGCATGGATTTCACAGAGCATCGTTGTTCTGATATTTGCATTGGTTAGAATAATCGGTTTGTTGGGATCAAGAGTGAGTTCAATAGGGGCCAAAGTTGCAGAAAAAAGGGAAGTGCTGATCAAGGTCAAGATAAGTACTAATAATTTATTCGCTGAGTGATACATAATTGTCCTATTAATTTGAGATTGTGGTATCGATTCATTCAATAACCAAAATAAAGAGGATAATATAATTTAATAAAAAAGATTTTTAAACTACCTGCATAAGCAAATCGCTCTCGTTTATTTCATGGCTATTTTTTCTACATGGAGTCCTATTTTGAGCTATGCTTACTGAGTAAGTTTGATCGCAGTAGCATCGAAAATTTGATTTCAGTAAATGCGGGAGAGCAACAAAAGATGAGTTATTTTAATGTAAAAGACCCAATATGTATGACTAAAACCTGTCCTGAGCAAATAAGAGTGGCGCTTATTCCTCGAACGGTTGATCTTGGTGGGTTTCAAGTAGGGCGGGTATTACCATCAAAAGAAAAAAGAACAGTGGGCCCCTTCGTTTTTTGGGATCAAGCTGGCCCTAATGAATTTTGCAGGGTAAAATCATTATTGATAATAGTTCATATCATTGTGCCAAGATGCTTGTTCTCAAAACGGATACTGAAATTAAAGTAACTGCGATAGATGATGCCCATATTATCATTCTTGGTGGAGCTGCTCTTGAAACACAACGCTATGTTTGGTGGAACTTTGTGGCCAGTTCTAAAGAGAGAATCGAGCAGGCTAAGTTGGATTGGAAAACTGGAAAATTTGGAAAAATACCTGGAGATGAGGACGAGTTCATTCCTTTGCCTGAATAAACGAGTTGTATAAGAAACTCTTGAGCTTAGGTATTTATAAAATTGGATAAAATAAAAGGGATCTTAAGAAATGGGTAAATTAACTCAAGAAACACAATACTTAGAAGATGGAAGCATCAAGACTCAATTAACAGGTTATAATCTTCTGAATAATTCCCGATTAAACAAGGGAACTGCATTTACCAATAGTGAGCGAGATGCATTTGCCTTACACGGATTATTACCACCTCAAGTAAGTACTTTAGAAGATCAACAAAAAAGACGTCATGCAGGACTGATCGAACTACCTACCGCTTTAGAAAAATATAGTTTTCTGCGTGATCTCCAAGATAATAACGAAACATTGTTTTACTCTTTAATTGTCCACAATATTGAGGAAATGCTACCTATTGTTTATACCCCAACTGTTGGAGAGGGTTGTCAAAAGTTCAGTGAGGTTTTTCGTAAACCGCGAGGACTTTTTCTGAGTTATCCTAATAAAAATTTAATCGAGCAAATTTTTTCTCACCCTCGTTATGACTTAATTAAATGTATTGTTGTAAGTGATGGTGAGCGTATTTTGGGGCTTGGCGATCAAGGCGCTGGTGGTATGGGAATTCCCATTGGTAAAATGGCACTCTATACAGCATTAGCTGGTATTCCTCCTCAATATTGCTTGCCAATTCTTTTGGATGTAGGAACAGATAATGAAGAACGATTGGCAGACCCTCTTTACGTAGGTTGGAAACACCACCGTATTCGTGGTTCTGAATATGATGAGTTTGTTGATGCATTTGTTTCGGCTGTTAAACGTCGATGGCCGAATGTACTGTTGCAGTGGGAAGATTTTGCAGGAGCAAATGCGACTCATTTGTTGGAGCGTTATCGTAACCAACTTTGTACTTTTAATGATGATATTCAAGGTACTGCTGCTATGGCAACAGGTACTCTGCTTTCAGCGATCAATGTGACAGGGATCCCGTTGCACGATCAGAAAATCGTTTTTCTTGGTTTTGGGGGAACAGGTCATGGTATCGCCCAGTTGATTCATGCAGCTTTAAAAGATGATGGCTTGAGTGATCAAGAAGCGAGTAAGCGCATCTATGCTGTAGACAGGTATGGATTGCTTGTGGAAGGAGGAAAGGGATTAAGTCCAGATCAGGCGTTTTTTGCTCGTAAGCGCTCCGAGGTAGCAGAATGGCAGGTGAGTAATCCTATGGAGATAAGCTTGCTTGATGTTGTGCGCAATGTAAAACCTACCGCACTAATAGGTGTTTCGACTCAGAAAGGAGCTTTTACTGAGGAAGTAGTACGAACTATGGCGAAATATACGGAACGTCCAGTGATTTTCCCGCTTTCTAATCCAACATGGCATAGTGAGGCAGTGCCACAAGATTTATTTAATTGGACGGATGGTCGTGCACTGGTAGGAACTGGAAGTCCTTTCGAACCTGTAAAATTTAAAGGAAAAGAATTTCCGATTGATCAAACAAATAACTCATATATTTTTCCAGGTTTAGCTTTAGGTATTATTTCTTCTCAAGCAAAAAGAGTCTCTGATGGAATGATTAAAGCAGCTGCACTTGCTCTTGCAGCTTGTTCACCAGCAAGGAAGAATAAAATGGCAAATCTGTTACCTCCATTAGCGAGCCTCCGTTCAATCAGCCTGGAGGTGGCACGAGCTGTAGGGAAACAGGCAATACAGGAAGGTCTTGCACGTATTAATGAATCTGATTTGGAAAAAGAGCTCACCGCTAATATTTGGGATCCGGTTTATAAACTGTACACGCTTATTTAGTTAAGGTGAGTTCGACATCAAAGACATACAAATACCTTTTATCCTAGAAAAAGTAGTGCTCTTAGCTCGTGAAGTAGAACTCAACTTTTTCTAGGTTTATGTCGTTAAACGAATGAAATCCCGTTTTAAAATTGGAATAGTTCGATATAAAAAATTACAAGTGCCTCCTACAACATACCAGCAAAACAACCTTAGCAAAAACTATATTTTAATAGCCAAGTAAGCTTCTTATACGATCAGTATAATCTTTCAGTGGTGTTTGTAGGATAAAATCCTTCAGAGGTGTTTCAATTTCAAAATATAAAATATTGGTTATTTTCAATTAAATCTACCTGGTCTTCATTTAAGTAGTACATCACTTAATATTTGGTTAATAATTTCTCAGTATTATATCAATTTGTTCTTTGTATTGGCTTAGGAGGAGCAATAATTCTGTAATTGATGGGGGGGGAAGTTGATGACTGTTTCGTTAAGTACAACAAGCCAAGAATTAATTTCCAAGTTAAGCAAGAAAGATAAGCACTTCACCCAGGTATTTCAACAAAAAACTGCAATTGATAGAACTTCTTTGTTGCAGTGGCTTGAACAATCCTCTTCAGCCACAGAGAGTGAAACATTTTTTTTAATCGCTTCATTGCAGACATCATTGTTAAAAGATCTAAATAATTCATTGGGTAACTCTTTACCGAACAAGAAAAAATCTAAAAAAGGTGGGGCATTAGCAAAAGCTAAATTTGCGCTATTAGCTCTTGCTGGGACTGTTTATTTTGGTTGTGAAGGTTTTGATGGTGTTACAGCGATCATGGGGGTTCTCTCTTTTATTCCCACTATTGCATTTTTTGTAGGCGGAACATTATTTTCAATACTTTCTGTAATTGTATTTTACAATTTTGACTTGATTGAAATTTCTAAAAATTTAGGTGTCAAATCTACTGATGCTCCAAAGTTAATTGATGTGTTGCTGGATGAGTTTAAACAAATAAAATTAATTCGTGCTCGTCTTTCAAAGTCGGATAATAAAACACTGCAAATGCTCGAACAAGATCTTGCGGTCGCAAAAATGTTGTTACGAAGACATGAACATTTAAATGAAGCACGAACGCAACTTAAGTTGGCATTAGACAATCCCTACCTAAAGGCTGGGAGAATGATAACTGCAGGTTTAGCAGGGATTATTTTTTTTAGTGGTGGTTTTTTTTCGGGCCAAGCCGTTGCTTTGACTGTTGCCAGTTTATTTGTTTCGACAATAGCGGCAACAGCCTGGCCAATTGTTGCTGCAGGTGTTGTTGTTGGTTTAGCTGCATTTAGTATTTACTGGTTTGTTCAACGTCCGGGAATTGAAAACTTGATTCGTCGTTGGAAAGGATTGGATAAAGAAAGAATGGATCAATTATGCAAATCTAAGGTTGTGGATCGAGAGACAGAAAAACTACAAAATTTAATTAAAGGGCTTGAAGAAAAGATCGAATTACATCGCACTAATGTAACTGCTCAAGCGCAAGTTAAGACACTCACAGAAGAAGTATCTCGTTTAAGGCAACAATTAGCAGGGAAAACGCCGCACAAACTGCAGACTCATGTTGATCGAGCAGGTAATGAGGAGCTCATCACGGCCAAGCCTAGTATGGAAGGACATTCATCACCTCATGCCCAATATTCTCTTTTTAAATTAAAAGGCATTAAACCGACAGCAGATCCTATGGCACTTAAAAAGAATGAAGCTCGTTTTTCTTAAACCTAAACGAACGTTATCCCGTAAAATGCGTAGTATTTATACGGGATCCAACTCTAAATAAAACCAGTTCGATGTAAAAAATCACTTTATTTTTTATGTCGCACTGACGTTAAATTAGGCTTTCTTGCTACAACTCAACTGCCGAATTTAGGTTAAAGGGTTCATCATAGTGTCTTGATGAGACCACTCTTTTTATTTTCGAATATTTACAAATTTTCGAAAATAAATAATACTATCCCCAGTTTTAAAAACGAAGCATAGTAAAAATGATACGAACTCGTGAAAAACAATCGAAAGCAAGTGCGGTTTTAGAAAAGATTCGACTGGATCTTGTCAGTGGTTATTTCAGCCCTGGCCAAAAGTTACAAATGGAGCAGTTAAAAAATAGATATCATGTTGGGTATAGCCCTTTACGAGAAGCGTTATCTCGATTAGTTGCAAATGGACTTGTTAATCTTGAAGAGTTATGTGGTTTTTCTGTTCCTCCTTTATCTCTAGAAGAGTTATATGATCTTTATTCCGTTAGAATCGATCTTGAAACTCGAGCCTTAGAATTAGCGATGGAGCATGGAGATGCGTCTTGGGAAGCTGAAGTTATTTCTTGTTGGTATCGCTATGCTAAATATATTGATTCTCAGTCAATTCAGCCATTGGATCCTATAAAATGGAATGAATTCCAAAAAGAATTTACCTTTACTTTAATCAAAGCATGTCAATCCCCTTGGTTACTTAAACTTCAAGACATGCTGTATGACCATTCAGCTCGTTATCGTTTTTTATGTATGGGGGCTCATCATGATAATAAAAAAGCACTCGCAGAATTTAAGCAAGAAAATGAAGATTTAGTCACTGCTGTTTTAGCGAGAAATAAGGAAAAAGCCGTTGCGATCTCTCGGGTTGGTTGGCAAAACTCACTTGAGATTATGGCGGATCGTTTGAGGAGAAAAGTTATGGAGCAAAGAGATGACTGAAAATAAGAAAAACTATCTTCTTATTCCATCGGTGCCTACGCCTAATGGTCGCTTACATTTAGGACATATAGGTGGTCCTTTTTTAAGTGTTGATATTCTTGCCAGATACTTACGGACGTGTGGACATTCCGCTTGGATAATTTCGGGTACCGATAGCTATGAATCTTATGCGGCAGGAAAAGCTGAAGAAGAGAATAAAGAAACAGAAGAACTAGGTCATCACTATCATGCATTAATCGCAGAAGATCTAAAATTAATGAATATTCAAGTGGATCAATTTATTAATCCACTGGCTTCACAATGGCGGTTTGCTTATCAAGAATGGCATGAGAAGATTTTTCAACAATTATTGGATAATAAGGCAACAGTTTCATTAAAAGAAAATATTCCCTGGGATGACGAGAATGGACGTTATCTGACAGGTTATTGGCTTCATGGAAACTGTCCTGTTTGTTTTAAAAAAACCACAAGTTATTTTTGCGAAAATTGTGGCGCACATTTCCGCCCAGAAGAAATAATTCGAGAAAATAATACGACACAAAAGGCAGTAGAAAATATTTTTTTACGCCTTACTCAGCAAGTTGAGTTACGTCCTAAAGGAATAAATCACTCTATAGAAACTATATTCCAAAACTATCGAGTTCAGCAAAATAATTTGTTTCGGTTAACCACTCATTGTGATTGGGGACTTTCTGATCCTACCGATCCTAATCATGGTAGAACTTTGTTTAGTTACGGTTTTATATTTGCTTATTTTTTAATGTTTGGGGAAATTGCCGGGAAGCTTATGGGCATCAATAAAAATGCATTTGCACATGATGCAGAGGTGATTACTGTCTCTAGTTTTGGCATTGATAATGCCTTGCCTTTTTTAAGCAGTGCCTTGGGAATTAGTTGGGGGTGCCCGCAATATAAGTCTTTTGATTATTACCTGGTTAATTATTTTTACTACCTGGAGGGCAGCAAATTTTCAACGAGCCGGCAACATATGATTGGCGTTGATGAAGCGATCCATAGAAAAAAACTCTCTAGTGATATTATTCGACTTTATCTCGCCTCTGTAGATGTTCGTAATCAAACAGGCAATTTTGTGATAAATGATTTTATCCATTATTACAATAAAACAATAGGTTGGATCGAATCATTAATCATTCAAGGCATGGAGCATTTAGGTGAAGTGAAATCCTCCTTTTGTGATCAATACTTAAGTACACAACTTAATAACTTATTCTCCATTCAAGCCCATTCATTACAACCCAATCGCTTTTTACCTCATATCGCGGTTCATTCTATTGATGATTGGCTCACCTTAGGTCAAGGATTAAGTCAGAAATCAGGTACTTATTTTTGGTGGTTAAAAGGACTAACTTTGTTAATTTATCCTTATATGCCCGAGTTAGGAAAAACTCTTTGGAATGTTTTGGGATATGAGGATTTACCTGTGAGGAAGGATTTTTTTGCACTACCAACACGTCCCTTACAGAAACTGCAACTCAACATAAAGCGTATTTATCAAGAATTTGGAGCATTCAAGGAGGAAATCAATTATGAATCCAACGAATCATGATGAAATTTTTGATTTACTTGGAGTAGGTATCGGCCCATTTAATTTAAGTGTAGCGGCTTTACTATCCTCAACGGAAGCGATTTCCAGTGTTTTTTTTGAGCAAAATAAAGAGTTTATTTGGCATCCAGGAATGCTTTTTTCTCATGCTGAAATCCAAGTCAGTCATTTAAATGATCTCGTGACACTGGTTGATCCTACTAATCCTTATTCGTTTATTGCCTATCTAGCCAAACATAAACGATTATATCGTTTTATTAATGCCCAATTTAAAAATGTGTTAAGAACAGAGTTTAGTCACTATTTAAATTGGGTAAGTCATTCCTTACCTAATTTATTTTTTCAAGAAAAGGTGGAAGATATTTGTTTTAATCAATCTCATTTTGTAATGAGTACGAGTCAACGAACAATTAAAAGCAAGCATCTTTTATTGGGTAATGGTTTACAGGAAAAAATCCCTACTTGTGTGAACCCTCATATGGGGAAAAATGTACTACACAATAAAGATTTTTTATTAAAACCGATTCATTGGCAGGGAAAAAGAGTGGCTATTATTGGTGGCGGACAAAGTGGTGCTGAAATAGTACACCACCTTTTATCCCATACAGAGCAGCTTCCATCCGAGTTGACTTGGATTTCAAAGAGGTATCAATTGTTACCTATGGATACTTCTTCATTTGTAAATGAGTTTTTCACTCCAAACTATATGGAATATTTTTTTCATCTACCTGAGAAAGAAAAAGCTGCTTTATTGCAGGAGCAGCTACTTGCAAGTGATGGTATTTCATTTCACTTATTAAAAGCGATTTATCAAAAACTTTATAGCTTAGAATTTTTGGAAAATAAGGGGCGATTCTTTAAGTTTTTACCGCGACATGAATTAACTCATATGAATAGAGAGTCAAATTGGTATCAGTTGTTGTTGCATGATCTTAGCGCAGCTAAAAGAAAACTTATTCCCGCAGACATTGTTATTCTCTGTACGGGTTATCAATGGGATTTCCCCTCTTATCTTTCTTCACTTGCTGACAGAATACCCTTAAATAACGGAAGATTTTGTGTGAATCAGGATTTTTCTATTCTATGGGATGGTCCAAGACAAAATCGCATTTATGTCCAAAATGCTGCTGCTCAGTCACATGGAATTGCTGAACCGAATTTAAGTGTTATGGCATGGCGAAGTGCAAAAATCATTAATAGCATTGCGCAATCACCAATCTATGATCTAGAAAATGAGAGTACGGTATTAGATTGGGAGCGAGAGCTATTGCCTCATAGAAAGGAGCAAAAATATGCCTCAATGGCTTGATGCAACGATGAGTAAGGAGGATTTTGCACTGCCTTTTTCAAATTCTGAGAACATAGCTTCTGGAGTTAACGTGCATGCTATTAATTTCGCGCTAGCTCAAGTAAATCCTCCTTTTCATACTACTTATTTTCAGGTGTTAAGTCAGTGTGAAACTCCATTGGATTCGCATCAAGAAGAGGAGATTTGGATTGTTTTACAAGGGTGTGGCATTTTAAATTATGAAGGATCGTGCTATCACATTAGTGCACACGATATTTTTTATTTTGCCGCTTTTAAAAAACATCAAGTAAGAAATCCTATTAATGACTTATTGCTTATTTGCTCTATTTATTGGTAGGGATTCAAATGATATTTTGAAACAATAAGGCTGTTTATGAATTCAATAAAGTTAGAGAATTACATTCTAGTGATAAACAGAGCTGGTTAACAAAGGTTAATAATTATGTGGCTCAAAATTTTTACAATAAAATTGGAACAAGAGAACCTTGGCTTGTCTATGTGATGTCTGACTAAGTTATATTTGTTTCTTTTTTAAGAATTAATCAAGGGATTAGCGTATTGTTGCAAATAAAGTGTACCCAATTGATATGCGGCATAATCAGTAATATGTCCTACATCACGGTACACTGGAATTCCATTGATATCTGCTTTGCATTTTCCTTGTATGCATTGGATTTTTTTGGGATCAATGATAATTAATTGTGGGTATTTCAGTTTCATTTGCTGAAACAATTGCTCAAGCCATGGAGCCGGTTCATTTAGGGTAAAATCACATTCACCAGGAAGATATGATTTTCTTAATTTTATATGTTTAAAGAAGCAATCATGGAGGTTTTTTTGCATTACTGCGGTTGATTTAATTAACACCGGTTTTGCTCCAGAATCTGTAATTATCGTAAGCGCTTTATCTAATGCATCTTCTAGTCTTTTTAGAGTCAATGGTACGGAACGCTTATCACCTAAGTGATTGATGATGTTATCGGCCATATAATTGATCCAGAGTTGGCTAATAAGTACATAATCATAATGATTTTCTTGGATCATTTGATAATATTTTTGGGTTAATACATGGCATTGTTGATAAATTTGATTTTTAAAATGCCACCAGTCATAAAGATAAATGCCTGGCAAGGTGATGCAAGAAGACACTGCTTGCATTAATACGGTGACATTAGCATCTTTCCCTAATACATCAATGAAATTCCAGTAATGATTGGAAAATGAATCACCAATCATTAGTGCTTTTTTGCTGTCTCTTTTTCTAGATCCCACGAGACATTGCATGTTGATTTCTTGTTGTTTATCACTGATGCATGTAGGTCTTAGTTTACTTTCGTATTGTTCTAATTGTTGATAAATAGTAGCTAATTCACCATGAAAACGTTTGGGAAAGCCATTATTTACATGAATCAAATACGAAGTAAGATGGATAACAAGTATGGGCATGAATACTAAGAGCCCAAAAGTGTAGCGAAATGGAGTATTCCTTAAATGCCTTGCTGGTTTTTCAATATAGTTCCAAGAAAGATAAGCCAATACAAAAGTAAGTCCATAAGCAAAAAACTGAATAACGAGGGTTTCTACAATACTTTGATATTTTAAAAGTGAAAAAATAACCCAATGCCAAATGTAAAGAGAATAAGACAATAATCCTATGAAGACTATAGGTTTTATGGAAAGTAATTTGCATAAAAAACACTCAGGAAAAAATCTGCCTAGAGTAATCAGTATTCCAGTTGCAAGACAAACCACAAGCGCATGTTTGTCAGGATATCCTGGCAAAACTGGATTAAGACTTGCGATATAAAACAGGGAAAATAATGCAATACCGCCAATGAGATTTAACAAATATTTGTTCCCTGCACGGGTAATGGACGGAACCAATGCAACGCAGGAGCCAATTAAAAATTCGTAGATTCTACTCAACAATAAGTAATAGGTATGAGCGGGTAAAGTTCTACCGTTGTGTGATGAATAGAGAAAAGCAATTAAAGTAAGTATATATACTGATGCAGGCAAATACTTTTTAGGTAAAAAGCGATATAAACCATAGATAAGGCAAGGAAGAAGTAAGTAACATTGCCATTCTATAGACAGAGACCAAGTGTGTAATAGGGGGAGTTGATGGGTCTCTGGTGAAAAATAACCGGTTGTTGTTTTATCAAAAAATAAATTAGATAAAAATAAAGAGGTCTTGCGAGCGCTTTTGCTGTACTGCATTAAATCATCAGGTAAAAAGAATAATGCGGTTAATGTTGTGGTCAAAAACAGCAAACAAACAAATACAGGTTGTAAGCGCCATAGTCTTCGATTGTAAAAATCTAAAAAGGAAAAAGAATCAGTATTAAGTGACTCATGAATGATACTGGTGATGAGAAAACCAGAAATAACGAAAAAAACATCAACGCCTATAAACCCAGAAGGAAAAAAGCGAAGACCGCCATGATAAATTAAGACCAGTACAATCGCAATGGCCCTCAGTCCATCAATATCGGGACGGTATTTCATTCATTCTCGAATAAAATGAGGTAATACTATCATTTGGGTTAAACATTATCTATATAATTATGAAATGGGAAAGTTGGGCATTGCTTTTGGATAGGAAGAGTTGGAAAATGCTTTTCAACGGACTGATTTTTAGAACTTAATTTTTCTAGGATTAAATAGGAATAAGGAAGCTATCATGCATGACTTCATCAAACCAGCACTGTTTAATGCTCAATTAATCAGAAGCTTAGGATGTACTACCTATCAAGGAGCTGAAATTGGAGAGTGTCTTGCTGTAGCGAGTCAAATAGAGCCTGGCAATAAAGAAAGCTGGTATAGTCATTGGATTGCTTTGGCTGATACCAATTATAGTCATGCTGAAATTTATCGTAGCCAAGGGCTTTATTTTGATGCAAAATTAGCTTTTTTACGAGCCTGCACTTATTATCGCACCGCATTTTTTTTCCTGGAAGATGAACCTACAGATAGGCGGATTGAACAAGCATTGCAATACAGTATTGATGCATTTCATCAGGCGCTTGAGTTTTTTGAAACTCCTGTAGAAAAGGTCGAAATTCCTTTTACAAATAGTACATTGCCTGGTTATCTTTACCTCTATCCATCTTTTTCTAATCATCCTAGACCTATTCTAATTGATACTGGTGGAGGGGATGGTACTAAAGAAGAGTGTTATAGCACCGCAGCTGAAGCATTAAAACGCGGCTTTCACTGCTTAACTTTTGAGGGTCCTGGTCAAGGTAGTATGTTGCGTTTAAATAAAATACCTTTTATCCCTGATTGGGAGCACGTGATTAGTGCGGTTGTCGATTTTATTATCGATCGTCCCGAAATCGATTCCAATAGAATTTATTTAATAGGTCGAAGCTTTGGGGGGTATCTTGCTGCACGGGCAGTAACAAAAGAAACACGAATTGCAGCTTGTGTTGTTGATCCAGGCATTTTTGATGCAAGTAGTAATTTAGAAGCAAAATTTAATTCGTTTACGACACGGTTTCCAGATTTAAAAGATACTCCTTTAGAGCAAGCTATAGAACATCTTATGAGCGTAGATGAAAATTTAAGGTTTATGTTAGAAAGTCGTAAGTGGCGATTTGGTGCCAAAACGATTGGCGAAATGTTTCATAGAATTCGAGAGTACACGTTGAGCGGATTAGTGGAAAAGATTCAGTGTCCTATGCTCGTATGTGATAATACCTTAGAATACATCACATTAGGGCAGGCAAAAAAATTATATGACCAATTACAATGTAAAAAACAATATATTCTTTTTAATGCAGAAGAGGGAACGGGTGGTCATTGTGAACCTTTAGCGCCAAGATTATTCAGTGCTAAAATTTATGCTTGGCTTCATGCCTTATAAATTTGACGAAGATAATTTTATAATCGAATTAATAAATGAATATGGTGATGAATACGATACGCGCTTTTTTCGCAATTGTACCTTCAAAGGAAATACGCGTTCATCTAGTGAATGTTTTGCAGTCTTTAAAGCAAGAAATGCCCGAAGATTATATCCGTTGGGTTCCTATAGATAATATACATATAACGTTGCACTTTATAGCACAATTGCAATTACAAGACGTAGTCTTGCTGAGTCAAAAAGTAGCGCATGCATTGAAGCATACCCCATGCTTTCAATTAAAATTAGGGCCGATAGAATGGTTCCCCACACTACGGCATCCTAAAATTCTTTCTTTAGTTGTTGAGCCCCATGATATTTTATGCAAACTTGCAAGTACTATTGCCCAATCGTTAAATTCTTTAAATTATCCGATTGAATCGAGACACTTTCGTGGCCACATGACTATAGGAAGGCTTCGCCATAATCAGCATAAGAAGCAGAAGTTATTATCACAAATTCAATTAGAGAATATCCCGCCAATTACTATTGATAATATTTATTTAATTGAAAGCAAACTAGGCCAAGAAAGAACGACATACACTACGTTGACGGAATTTCCATTGACTAAAATAGAAGAATAATTGAGTTCAATGGCTCCTTAAGGCCAGTCGCAAATATAGGAATATATAAATGGCAAGAGAATGTATTTTTGATTTAATTGTTGCAAAAAAAGAACAAGCATTTTTTGTTTTCGAAGATGAGAGTTTTATTGCATTTTTGGATTCTCGCCCATTATTCCCAGGCCATACTTTATTAGTACCTAAAGCACATATTAAAACACTTTATGAGTTACCAGATACTAAGGTATCGTCTCTTTTTTTATTAACTAAAAGAATCGGTAGGGCTGTTGAAAAAGCAATGGATGCTGCAGGTAGCTTCATTGCTATGAATAATACAATTAGTCAAAGTGTTCCTCATCTTCATGTTCATATTGTTCCAAGAAATAAGCAAGATGGATTAAAAGGTTTTTTTTGGCCTCGCACTCATTATGAGAATGAAGTGCATGTACGTGAAGTACAAGAAAAAATAAGATATCAAATAGAACTAACTTAACATGAGTTTCGGATAAGGAGATTGGCTCATTATCACGAATCGTTCGAGCTGAGGAGCACTGTCGTTGAATTAAGGAACTTGTAGTCGTCCTCGCGAAAAGCGGGGACCCATGTTGATGTAGGCATCATGCTCAAATAGAAATGGATTTCCGCTTTCGCGAAAATGACGAGACCCTTAAGTCAATGGCAGTGGGGCTGAGGAGGCGTTTATGCCGTCTCGAATTTATATGGGATTTAATATTTCGTGCAAAATAGTTAATAATTTTTCTATTCTTGCTTTATAAGGTCAATAGTATATCATTAATTCATGTTCAGAACGGATTTAGTTCTGAGCTTGAATAACAGGATAACCATGTACTTTCTCTCATTAATAATACTAGGATGGTGTATGATGACTCAATCAGCCGCAGCAGATAATCCTCATTATGATAACGCGTATGATTATTCATTTCATACGTTACGAGGACAGGAGCCATTGCCTCTGTCATCTTTTCAAGGAAAAGTTTTAATTGTAGTTAATACTGCTTCTAAGTGTGGATTTACACCTCAATATGCTCGTTTAGAGAAACTTTATGAACAATATAAAGATCGAGGTTTAGTTATATTAGGAGTTCCTTCAAATGATTTTGGCAGTCAAGAACCAGGGACAGAACAAGAAATTTCTAACTTTTGTCAGGTAAACTATGGTGTTACTTTTCCAATGGCAGCAAAGGAAGTGGTTTCAGGGAAAAATGCACATCCATTTTATCTTTGGGCAAAAAAGAAATTGGGATTTGGTACTGCTCCAAAATGGAATTTCCATAAATATCTGATCAACAGAAAGGGAGAGCTGATTGATTATTTTTATTCGACTACTTCTCCAGACTCAGGAAGAGTTATCAAAATTATCGAGAAAGCATTAGACGAGCAAGTTTAAGGCATAGTTTTAGCCGCATCATAGCCCCCAGCAACAGCGTTGTAAACTTGTATAATACTGTCGAGTAATTGCGCTTTCTCCTGGACTACGCTGAGTTTACTTCGATCAAGATTGATCATTGCATTCACTACATTGCGATAATCTTTTGCACCTGACTTGTATTGTGCTAATGCAAGAGCATATCCTTCTTTAGCAGCTAGATATCCTCTATATGCTTGCAGATAAGATAATCTGTTTTTTTGCTCTGCCATCAATGCATTATCTACATCTGCAAATGCAGCGTGCAGTGTTTCTAAATAATCATAATAAGTTGCTTTGAAGTTTGCTTTAGCGGATTTGATATTTTGGTAAGAGCTGGCATTAAATATTTTCATTGAAGCTGCAGCTTGAGCAATCCAAAGATTGGTACTTAATTTTAAAAGATGTGTTAAATCAATAGAAGCATTTCCGACTAAGCCAGTTAATGAAATTGTGGGAAAAAAAACTGAATAAGCCACGCCAATTTGTGACGAAGCGATTTTGACATTATTTAAGGCAATCATAATGTCTGGACGATTTTTTAAAACGGACGAAGGTAACTGTTTAGGAATGAGATTATCTAAGTTAAGTGAAAGTAAAGTACGATTTGTACTAATTGGCCCTGGATTTCCATTCAATAAGAGATGAATAGCATTTTCACTTTGCGCTATTACACTTTCAATTTGTGGAATTTTTGTTTCCTCATATGCAAGCTGTTGATCGAGATTTGTTACTAATTCAAGGTCACTGGCGCCTTTTTGGAATCGAACTTGCTCAAGGTGGCGTAGTTTTTTTAAATCACGGCATAGTGCTTTCTCCATTGCTAATTGCTCGCGCTGACTTAAGAGCATGAAATAGGCACCACTCATCTGACTAATAATTCCTAGTTTTGTGGCTTGGGTTAGTGCTTTTTGGAGCTCTAGAGAAGCTTTAGCTGATTTAATATTATTAATATTGTTTAATACATTAAAAGTATATTCGGGTACAAAGCCAGTATGGTATCCTTTAAATCGTAAATTGGATAAGCTTGATACAAAAGGATCTCTAACTAAGTGTCCTTGAGGTGTAATATGCGAATTCCAAGCCCTACCTGCAAATCCATTTGCAGTGCCGTCAAGAGTTGGAATCCAAGCATATTGAGCTGCTTTAAGCTGAGCTTGTGCTTGTTCAATGGTTGCATAAGAACTTTTAATCTGATAATTAGAAGCAAGAGCTTGATACATAAGCTGGTCAAGTTGAGGGTCGTGTAACTTTTTCCACCATGCAAGTTGACTTAAAAAAGTAGTGTCATTAACGTATTTTATTCCACTCCGGGTGCTTTTAGGATAAGTAACCTTTTCCTGAACAATACAGTTTTTGCAACACGATCCGAGCAGAATAGCGCATAAATAAAGCAAGATAATTTTTAGTTTCATCATTCCATCAATTAAATTTAATCAAGTTTTGTTCTAAATATTTTTCCTGTCAAAAGCACCAGGATAAAAGCAATCAATAAAATAGGTAAAATATTAGGAATTATTTGGCTAACAGTGTTACCTTTGAGTAAAATTCCACGCGTAATACGAATAAAATAAGTCATTGGAATACAGTATCCTAACATTTGGGCCCATATTGGCATGCCATAGAACGAAAAAATGTAACCTGATAAAAACATGGAAGGGAGTTGATAAAACACACTAAGTTGCATGGCTTGCATAGGGGTACGTGCTATTGTGGAATAAATCATTCCAACCATCAAATTGGCAATAATAAAGGGTGCGGAAGCCATATAAAGCAAAATCAAACTTCCTTCAGTAGGAATATTAATCAAGAGCTTACCAAAAATTAAAATACTTGTGAGTTGTAAGTAACCCAGAACGATATAAGGTATCACCTTTCCTAAAATAATCTCAGTAGGTTTTAAGGGGGTACTGAGTAACATTTCCATCGTACCGGATTCTTTTTCTGACGTAATGGCGGTTGAGGTGAGCATGACCATGGTTAATGTCAGTAATACGCCAATTAAACCAGGGACAATATTATAAGAGCTTGTATTCGATTCATTATAAAGTCGGTGAATCGTAAGATTCACGTTCCGTTGTGGGTTGCCTAGTACTGGAGAACCTAATCCTTGTTTGTTGAATGTATTTAAAGTTTGATTCAAAATCGGCAGTGCATTTCCAAGAGCACTGGCACTACTTCCAGGATCTGAGCCATCAATTTCAACTAATAGCTGAGGATTTTCATTACGTAAGTATTTGCGAGTAAAATTCGGAGGAATAGTAAATGCAAAACTTATTTTACCATTCGCAAGGTCTTGATTTTTTTTATATTCGTCAGATGCTTCATGAGTTACTTTAAAATATCCTGAAGCCTCGAGTGCACTAACATAACTTCGGGTTAAAGGAGAGTTATCATAACTTACAATAGTGGTAGGCAGATGTTTGGGATCAAATTCAATAGCAAAGCCAAAGAGAATAAGGAGCATGATGGGTAGAATGACCAGCATGGCTATAGTACCACGATCACGGGTAATAAGAATGAATTCTTTGCGGATTAAACCTGCAATGCGAGCAATCGATATTCCGTGTATGACATTTTTATAATTCTTCATTGCATTAACCCAATAAAAACTTCTTCAAACGAAGGAGTCACTTCTTTAAAGGACAAGTTCTTGTTTTCTTGAATTAACTTATCCAATTCTTGATGATTTCGAGATGAAATTCGCAACTCATTATTTACAATAGAAGCCAATAATTCTGGATAGGAATCGTTTACTTTCTTTATTAATAAACTCTGCTCTTTCCGATCGGCTTCTAAGATAAAAGTTTTGACTTTTGAATAGGGTATTAAGTTTTTTGTACTGCCTGTATACAATAATGTTCCTAAGTTGATGTAGGCGAGATCGGTGCATTTCTCAGCCTCGTCCATGTAATGAGTTGTTACTAGAATTGTAGTCCCGTCACGTGTGGTAATTTTATGTAAATAATCCCAAAACTCTTTACGTGCCTTGGGATCAACACCTGCGGTGGGCTCATCCAAAAAAAGTAATTGGGGCTTATGCAATATGCTACAAGCCAAGGCTAGGCTTTGTTTCCATCCTCCGGATAATCGACCTGCTTGGACCTTGCGATACTTGTCAAGACCTAGATCCTTCATCATTTTGTTTATTTCTTCAGCCGAGTTTTTAATTTGAAAAATATCAGCAACAAAACGAAGATTTTCATAGACAGTTAATCCTGTATAATAACTGAATTTTTGCGGCATGTACCCAGTATTTTTTTTTATCTTATCGCTTTGTGTTTGAATATCATAACCCAAGCAGGTTCCTTTCCCCTCTGTGGGCGTTAAAAGACCACAAATCATCCGAATCGTAGTTGTTTTTCCACTACCATTGGAGCCGAGAAAACCGAATATAGAGCCTTTTTCCACTTTAAGAGAGATGTGGTCAACAGCAACTTTTTCATCAAATTTTTTAGTTAATTCTCTAACATCAATAACTAAATCGCTCATGAGGTTAATTCCAAAGTTACCGGTTGCCCGTAATGTATTTTTTCTAAATCAGGCGTATCAATTTTTGCTTCGATTCGAAAAACAAGTCGTTGACGTTCCTCGCGCGAATAGATAATAGGAGGGGTATATTCCGCTATATTAGAAATATAGGAAATATGTCCTGTAGCAAAATGAGCATTTTGATCCGTTTTAATTGTAACATGTTCATTAAGTCGTAATTGACTTAATTTTTCCTCAGGCACAAAAAATATAGCTTTAATATTATTTTTGGTAATTAATGAGAGAATTGGGGCTGCTGCTTGAACAAATTCGCCTTGAGTATAATAGGTATCAAATATAATTCCTTGTTCTGGAGCAAAATTTTCTTTGCGGGTCACCAGCCATTTTTTATCAGCAACTTCTAGCTGATTATTTTTGATTTTAACGTCAATATCAGCAAGTTGTTGTTTGGAAATATTTAAATCTTTTTGAGCTGCGTCAAGATCATTTTGACTTGCAGCATTTTGTTTACGCATAGCGACAATACGACGATAATTAATTTCATTATAATTGAGTTGAATTAAAGTTTGTTGTCGTTGAGCAAGAAGTTCTTTAGTACCTAATTGACTCATTTTGACATTATAAAGTTCATTAGTTTGTTCAAGCTTGAATAGAAATTGATTTTTTTTTACTATTTGTCCTTTTGATATGGCTAAATCAGTCAAACGCCCGCCAAAATCAGACGACAAATAAACAAGATCTGTATCAATATATCCACTAAATGATTTATTTTTTTCATTGTTGCAGGAGATTAAAAGTAGGGTGATCAACCCTATGAACAGCAAATTACGCATTTCAAACCCATCCTGAGCTTTTTGCTTGCCAGCGAATATCGCGGAAAGCTATTTTGATGCTTTTTATTAAGAGAAATATAGTAACCTAAATTCGGCAGCTGAATCTAGGATTAAGCATAAAGAAGATACAGATCAAAAAGAGACTCTATTTTGCATGAATATATTTTGGAAGTTTTTTTGAGTAGTTCCAACCACTAATAAGAGTTGAGCTAGATAATAAAGAAGCATAATTACCACATCAAGTGGTTTATTAGGAGTCAGAACGAATAAGTCCAATGCTAGTGTAAAATCAGAGAGTAAAAAAAGACAAGCTCCAAGGCGAATTATGAGTGATTGCTGCATTACTTGAAAAGAACAAAAAACCATGAAAGTAAGCAGGAATAAGTATAGTGATACAGGTTTTTTCATTTCGCCTAAATAGGGCCATAGGAAATAACTTCCAATAAGAACGAATATCAGTACCGGTAAAAATGAAATGACATTTTTCTTTTGAAATTGACTACTTTTTAAAAAGAGGGAAATGTAAGTACAGTGTGTTACCATAAATGCTAAGATTCCTGCCTGGAGTGCTGCTTTTGTGGGCAATGTTAAAACAATATCACCAATGACTGAAAAGCTTAATGCTCCGAGTAATAAGCATTTTGTTGGTTGTTCTAAAGTAACTTGTAATGCATACAGTATGAGCAAAATAATCGGAATAGGTTTGAGTACAGTGGTTATAGGGTATTGGATAAAAGGGAGCAACAAAAGATAGAAAATCATGCTCAATAAAATAAGAAGTAAGGTAATTTTAAAGGGCTGTCCTGGCATAAAAGTTCCTCAATGTGTATCGAGATATTTGAGTTTCTCAAGTATACACTGTTCGTGATGTATGAGGAGCATCTTTCAGGAATCGCCCATATTTATTTTATAAAAAAATTTTACTGTTTGTGCTAAAAAGATTTCAGAAAAAACAGGTAAACTATATAAAGCCACTTTTGGTGGGTCAATATCTATTTACAAAGGTTTGTATACTCGCTCTTCTTCATCTTTTTCAACGTGTTCTTCTTCAACACAGTCGTTATTTGTTAACAGACTTTTATGATAAGCAAAATAGCGCCCATAAATATTATTAGATTGGGAAGGAGAAAAGATACCGACTTTAGGGGCCTCAACCAATTCTATTTCTTTCTCTGCAAACTGAGCAAGGATATCAATTTTTATTCCATTAATAAGTTTTGCAGCTTTTTTTAATAATTCAATTTTAACTAAAGGAGTTTTTGCTAATACAGCGGTATCAAACTTGTCAATTTCTGTCTTAATTAAACTAATAAATTCTTTCTTAATTTCTAATGTGCCATATAAAGTAGAATAGTTATATTGCTGAGCATAAAGAAGGCCTGAAATCGTTTTAAGTAATGCGTGCCAACTCCGATCATGAAGTAGCCATAATATAGGATTATTAGGGAATTCTTTATAGGAATCTTGCAAATAATTAGCTCCAGATTCCAATAACGTAATCAATTTAATTTTAAGTTTATCGATATCATTTTTAAATTGATCTAACCCTTCATGTATTTTCTCAGTGCGGAGCAAGCGTAAAATTTCATGTTCAATTTTTTTTACTTCTTTATATAAAGAAATTAAATCAATTTCTTCATTAAGTTGTTGTTTTAAAAAATTCGCGGACTCAATATAATCTTTTTGTTGTTTGGTTTCTATTCCTGGATGACTATAAATAGCAAAATAAGTTTCGCAAACGCCCAAACATATACGATAAATACTTAGAGCATAAGCAAATTGGCGCATAAAAACTTGTGCCATTGGTGTATATGGTTTTTCGGGTTTAAAGAGAAACAAACCAGTTTCTTGATTTAATTCCAATGGCAAACCACTCTTTAAAACATAAGGCTCAAAAGCCGCAATAAGGCTTGGATTTTCTGTGTCCTTGATACTTGTTTGCGCGGTTTCTACTAATATTTTCTCATCAACCAAACAATTCTCCATGGCTTGCTGAACCATATTGAAGCTAAAAACGACTTCTTCTCCTTGGGCGACTTCGGTGAGTCTTTGTGTTCGCCATGTATTAAAGAAATAATCCTTTAATAATTTCTTTATTTCAAACATGGCATTACGATAGTGTTCTAGGCGCGTAAAAATTGTTTGAGTTTGAGAATTAATTTCCTGCTGATACAGCTCTAGTTTTCCTTCCATAACATTCTCCTTTTCATTCCCATTGACGATTTAATTTTTACAGTGTGCCAGGTTTGGTGTCAAGGTGTTCCATTTTTCGAGCAAAAGTGCAAAGTTCAGAATAAGCATGGAATCTTGTATAAATGCTGCGCATTTTAAATGGATTGTTTTTTTACACTTAAGCGATGTACTTAAAGAAGGTGGCTTAAAATTTATCTTGTTGGCTCTTTTTTGCAATTAAATCCAATCGTATCCTACAATAACATCATAGGACCAAAATCTTGTTGTTACTCAATGTAAGGATGCGACATGAGACAGTCAATAATAGCAGTTTCTCTATTAGCATTAGCTTCACTTACCTATGCCAATATTGCAAGTGAGATCTTGTCAAGCAGAACATCCGATCAGCAAGTTCAAATTTTGGGTAATATTGTCAATTCAGCCGGTGAACCTTGTGTGCCTATCAAATCTTTTTTCCAAGGACTTGATTTATATGGTGCGGCATATTGGAACGTCGCTTGTACTGATGGGCGAGCTTTTGTGATTCAAATTGCTAATAATGCTGCAGCTACAACTACAATAATTCGATGTAGTGCCATGCAATCATTAGGATCTCCATGTTTTAAAGGTTTTGGTCAATAAATATCATCTTTCGCTAATGAATTGATTCTAAAAAAGATTATTTCTGAATAAATATTTTTTTTATTAAGTAAATTTTGAGCAAAGGCATATTGTCATCAGGTTCAATAAAATTTAGAATGAATTTTTTTGGCGAGTAGGAACACAAATGGCATCAGTATTTGAATTTTTAAGGATTAAAACGCAATCTGTTTCTACTTCAGTACCTCAGCTTGGTATCAACAATGAGCTTAACAGGTTACAAAGGGAATCAGAAAACTATTTCGTTATTCCAAAGTCAGCCCAAGCAGCGAATCGCAATGTTCTTGCTGTTCAAGTTAAAGAAGAGCAGAATTTTCTTTCTACAAATTCGACACATATCGAATTTTTAAATAAATGTATTGCATTGTTTAAAGATAAATCGGCACAACTTCATAGCATTGATCAAAAAATTTTAGGAAGTGTTGCGTTTGGTGTTGTAGCGACTGCTTTGTCATTTCTTCCTGTAATTGGCTTTTTAGGTTGGATAGGGTGGGGAGCTACAGTTTATTATATCAGTCAACGGGCAACTGCATATGCAGACTATCATGAATCATTAACCCTACTGGTTGGGGCATGCAATTGGAGTCTTGGACAAGGCCCGGGTAAACGCAAAGATCGTTCAATTGAGCAGTTAACTAAGAACGAGACGGTGCGAACTATGATGGCGACACTTTATCCTGTTCTTACTGAAATACAAGTCGAGCATCTTTTAGCGGATGATATCGAAGGTATTTTTGCTCAGGAATTAAAAGATTATGAGGCCCAGTTTCAATTGGGTTTTAACCCACATCAATTCTTCTCTAAAAAGGATGATATAATTGCTTTAAGTAAAAAAGGGGCTGAATTTAGTCGTTGTATTTATGGTTTTAACAAAGGTGGCTTTACTGATTTTTTTGATGCCATTGTTTCTATTCTTCCTGATTTATATAGGGCGACTTTACAGGGGTTTCAACAGTTGAAATATTGGTGGCAAGAAAAAACGCATTCATCGGAAAATACACAGGAGTTACGTGCTTCTGAAATTGGGTTAACTCACTAAAAGAACATAAGTTCGATATAAAAAATCACTTTTATTTTTATATCGGACATTAAAATAATTTATAGGATTGCTCTTAAGTAGTATGTTCTTTTTTTAAGTCTAAATGAATTTCAATTAAACGCAATATCTTTTTACTATTCATTTTTATCATTGTTTATTCTTTGTGATCAATGTATAATCACCTCTTTTCGTTGACTATGTTTAAATTTCTGTGGAGAAAAAATGCAATCTAAACTTGAAGATGCTGATATTTTTATCTATGGTAAAATGGGGCCTAAGGAAACAAATCGAATCCTTTTAGCCAAAGTTGAATTACTCAAAAAACAGCCCGATTTTTCTTCTAAGCTTGCCGCACTACAAGAAAATGAAGGTAAGTTATGGCTAATACGTGAGAGTCGAGTAGATGGGTTACTCACGGTTCAATCGGTAAGTTATGATAAAGGCTCATCCAAATGGAAAATGAACATACCGCAACGCTATTTGTTATCAAATGAAAAGGGATGGATACGTAATAACGAAAGCCCTGGTAGTGATCTGTTTCAGGCTATTGCTGATTCTGTAGGTGGTATTATCAAGTTGACAGAGGAAAATACAACTCCTCATCTTCCTGGGTTGTTAACGCTGTTATCCGAGAACGGGTATTATCCAGAAAATAGAATAAACCCAAAAGCTGGCGAAGAAACACAAACAAAAGCTTACACGACTTACACTAATCTTTCACGTTCAGAAAAGTTACACGATCGTCATTTAAAATCAACGATAATTTCTTTGCCCGAAGGAATACTTATGGCTCTTTCATGTCCGCTTGCAACTAAAAAAACTGGGGAAGCAAAGTTGATGAAAGATCCAGTGACTCTTGTTAAAGATGGTATCACGTACGAACGAGTTAATTTACTGGAAGAGTGCCCGAGCTTAGAGGAAGGTCATGATTTTTACCCCAATATAAAACTTAAAACTATTATTAATTATATTGCCGCAAATTCACTACAGCCTGATGAGTACTTAGCTAAATTGGAGAAAGTAGAGGAAGACATCCAAGATCCTATACTGTTTGCCACTATAGAAAATCCCGTTTTAAGTCCAAGTGGGTATTCCTATGAGCGAAGCTCGATAGAGCAATGGATAAGCTCCAAACAAAGTGCTCTACCAGTATGGAGCAATATTCAGCCTATTCCTGATCCAGTTACTCGAGTAGATATTAGAGGTAAGGCACTTGTTCCTAATGTTAATTTGAGGTTATTTATTGATGCGTGGCCTAGTTTTTACGAGGAACAGCAACGTAATTGTCTGCAATTTCATCTAGGTTCCTGATAAAAGGAATATTTTAGAAAATAAGCTTTATTTCAGAGCTTATTTTCATTACCAAGTTCCTGGCATCCACGAGCCATGTAATCCATGGGGGATACGGCGTGGCATTTTAATCCGGGCTAGTGGCTTATCCAGGAAGTTTTGTGCATCTAAAATAACGAATTCGCTTTGATTAGTGGCTGCATTATAAACAAATAAAAGTAAATAACCATCATCTTCTGCTTGGTTGGATGCGGCAGGTGCAAAAACTGCTTCACCGATTTCTGCGTGAGCACCGAAATCATGAGCCCATGATTTTTGATGGGTTATATCATACTTGATTAATGCATTAAATGCCCCTTTATGATTTCCAGTTTTTGATGGGGTATAGATAAATTGATGAGGCAAAGTATCATGATCTTCCCTAATACGTGGAAATTCAACAAGACGATCGTCTAATTCACTGTTTTTTATCGTCCCAGTTTTTAAGTTGAGGCGAATACGATTTAATCGAGGCGGGATTGATTGATTTTCTTGTGTTAGAAGTACTATTTTTTCATGCTTTACATAATCAATCATGATTTCATGGTCTTGTTCGTATGCATTAGCGAAATGAAAAACAAAAAATGGATCAGTGTGAAACCATTTCATTGCTCCGCCAGTGCGTGGCATGGCGCCAATGCGCACGCCGAGTTCCGGTTCCCAGCTCAACATGGCTCCGCTAGCCATGATTTGTTGTAGATCAAAGACTACGGGACAGTCAAAAACGAGTACGTAATTTGGGGTTAAAATAAAATCATGGACCATAGAGCAATTGGATTTTTCAATGTCCCATTTTTGAATCGAATTACCCTGTTTATCAAATCGATAAAAAGATAAATAAGGTGGTGTTAATGCATAATTGACAAACCATAATTCACCGGTTACGGGATCCCATCGGGTATGCGCACATACATCGATAGGAGGACGGTTTTTATAAGGCTGCCACTCACCAAGAGTGTCTAAATGTACATTCATCTCGTATGCTGGAGATCCTTCATTGAGGGCTAGATACGTGTTATGGTGACGAATGATATGAATGAATGCGCCATTTTTTAGAGCAATAGGGTGATCTTCAGGGCCTGCCCATTGAGGATCTATGGGCTCAGGCTTTATAACACTACTATAAAGTGCTTTTCCCGCTTTTCGTTCTTTAATTAATCCTTTAGTTTCAACAAATCGATTTTTGTATGCTGCCTTACCTTGATTAATATAGATCGCGTGAATCATGCCATCACCATCATAAGGGTATGTGTATGAAATTGGTGGGAATGCTGGATTAGGTCCATTACGCATATACACTCCCTGTAAATCTCGAGGAATTTCACCAACTACTTCCAATTTTTTTACGTCTAATTCATCATGAACTGGAGCAAAATTTCCTAAAAGATAAGGATTAGTTGAATTATTCATACATTTCTCTATTTTTGGTTCAATACTAAATATAGAACATAATCTATAATTGCTTAAATAAAATTTTATAGGACAAATCATGGGATTAATGATTGATGGGCATTGGCATGATGTGTGGTATGATACTTCTACAACAGGTGGGAAGTTCAAGCGGGAACCTGTTCAATTTCACTTTGCAATTAGTAATGAATCAAATGCCCGTTTTCCTGCAGAAAAAGGCCGCTATCATTTATATGTTTCGCTTGCTTGTCCATGGGCGCACCGCACGCTCATTTTTAGAAAGTTAAAGAAGTTAGATGATTATATTGATGTCTCTATAGTTCATCCACACATGCTTGAAAAAGGCTGGGCATTTAAAAAAGGGATGGGGGCTACTGGAGATATTCTTTATGGACTTGATTATCTGTATGAGCTTTATGTAAAAGCGAACAGCAAATATACCGGTAGAGTCACGGTGCCGGTTTTGTGGGATAAAAAGGAAAAAACTATTGTTAGTAATGAGTCAGCAGAGATTATTCGTCAATTTAATCATGCATTTAATCATTTAACGGGTGATCAACGAGATTTTTATCCTGAAGCTTTGCGATCCGAAATAGAGCACTTAAATGACAGAATTTATAATTCAATTAATAATGGAGTATATCGTTGTGGGTTTGCGACCACACAAAATGCTTATGAAGAGGCCTATATCGAATTATTTGCTTTACTGGATGAACTGGATGAGCGTTTGCGACATCAAAAATATTTATTAGGTGATCAACTTACCGAGGTGGATTGGCGTTTGTTTACAACATTAATTCGTTTTGATGTTGTTTATTACGGTCATTTCAAAACAAACCAACAACGAATTAGTGATTATCAAGCGTTGCAACCCTATTTGAAACGCCTATATCACTATCCCGGGGTGTATGAAACCGTAAATTTTTTACATATTAAGCAACATTATTATTACAGTCATAAAACCATTAACCCAACACAGATTGTTCCTTTAGGACCCAAAATTTCGTTTGATTAATCATATAAATAACGTGAGTTCGACATAAAAAATAAAGTGTTTTTATATCGTTTTTATGTAGAACTCACGTTAAATAATAAGAAATAGCTGCGATGCATTGATACTTTGAGGTCGTGGCAAAAATAGTCTACTTGTCTTTTTGTTTTTTTTTCAAATCTCCCTTAACCCAATTAATTAATCCACCTTTTATAAGTAATTCAATTTGGCGTTTGGATAGGGTTTGTTCGACTTCAATTTCTTTATCATTAATTTTTATCTTGAATAACTCATTATCTAAGATATTAGGAAAGTTACTGATTTCAACAACATCATTTAAATGGATCGCATCATAATCTTTGGTGTTTTTAAACACTAAAGGCAAAATGCCAAAATTAATTAGATTTTGCCAATGTATGCGGGCAAAGCTTTTTGCAAGAACAGCCCTCAGACCTAAATAACGCGGTGCTAAAGCTGCATGTTCTCGACTTGAACCTTGACCGTAATTGTCTCCGCCAACAATCACGTGACCTTTTTTATATTTTTTCGCACGATTCGCATAATCTGAATCGATATGATAATAAGTAAACTCACTAATTTTAGGAATATTGCTACGATAAGGAAGCACTTTGGCGCCAGCCGGAGAAATTTCATCAGTTGAAATATTATCGCCAACTATGAGTAATACTGGTATTTTCAATGAGTTGGGAAATGGATCAAAATCAGGCAAAGTAACAATATTAGGACCTTTTACCAATTGAATGTATTTAGCTTTTTCTAAAGGCAATGGTTTTTCAAAACATTCAGGATTTAGTATTCTTTTTTTAGGTAGTTTTATCTCAGGATAAGGCATGTCTAAAGTCCTAGGATCGGTAATGACTCCTGTTAATGCTGAAGCTGCTGCTGTTTCTGGACTACAAAGAAAAACTTTATCCTCCTCTGTTCCTGAGCGTCCAGGAAAGTTTCTTGGTACCGTGCGTAAACTGTTTTTCTCTGTTGCAGGCGCTTGTCCCATACCAATACAGCCATTGCATCCAGCCTGATGGATACGCGCACCCGCATGAATTAGATTACCTAAATGCCCATCCCGAACCAATTCTTCTAAAATTGTTCGCGAGGTTGGATTAATATCAAAGGATACATTCGGATGGACAGTACGACCTTTTACTATTTCAGCAGCAATCGCAAAATCACGGTAACCTGGATTTGCTGATGAACCAATATAAGTCTGATACACTTCTTCACCGGCAATTTCAGCAACAGGGACTACATTTCCAGGGCTCGTCGGTTTTGCTATAAGGGGTTCAAGTTTGGATAAATCGATTTCTTCATCTTTATCATAAGATGCATTTTTATCAGCTTTTAATTCTATCCAATCTTTTTCGCGACCTTGGCTTTGCAAAAATTCTTTAGTGATCTCATCTGAGGGAAATACCGTGGTTGTAGCTCCTAATTCAGCACCCATATTTGCGATGACGTGTCTATCCATAGCACTTAAATGTTTTAATCCTTCTCCATAGTATTCTATGATGTAACCTACGCCTCCTTTGACATCATATCGACGCAACATTTCCAGAATGACATCTTTGGCACTAACCCATTGAGGTAATTTTCCAGTTAAATGTACGCCAAGAATTTTAGGCATTTTTATATAGAGTGGATAGCCTGCAATTGCCATGGCTACTTCCAGTCCACCAGAGCCAATAGCAATCATTCCTAATGAGCCAGCAGCACAGGTATGACTGTCTGAGCCTGTTAAGGTTTTTCCTGGTTTCCCAAAATTCTGCATGTGAACCGCATGGCTAATTCCATTTCCTGGTCGACTAAAATAAAAACCAAAACGTCTTGCTGCACTTGCGAGGAAGAGATGATCATCTGGATTTTTGTTGTCTTCTTGAATTAAATTGTGATCTACATATTGCACAGAAATTTCAGCTTGAGTCTGTGCGAGTTCGATTGCTTCTAATTCAAGCATGACTAATGTGCCTGTTGCATCTTGGCAAAGTGTTTGATCGATTTTCAGTGCAATTTCTTTGCCAGGTTTCATTTCACCATCAAGAAGGTGGGTTTTGATGATCTTTTCTGTGACATTCATGGCTATTTCCTCCGTGAGATAGCTAATTGTTAAAATATAGCACAGCAAAACAAATAGGCTAAACTTCAGAAATAAGGACTATTTTGGAGAATTGGCATGAACTATAGTGACCGATATCAAGCAGGCTCCGTTCTGGCTGATTTGCTAAAGGATTATGAGAACCGAACTGATGTAATTATTTTAGCACTACCTCGGGGAGGAGTGCCGGTGGCCTATGAAATCGCCAAAAAGTTGTCACTAGAACTTGATATTTTTATTGTAAGAAAATTAGGAGTTCCCGGTCATGAAGAATTTGCTATGGGAGCTATAGCCTCTGGAGGTATAGTGGCTTTTAATGAAGAAGTTTTGAGTACTCTCCATATAAAAAAGGACGCGATCGATAAAATTTTACAATCAGAACAAAACGAATTATCACGTCGTGAATCAGTTTATCGCGGCAATAAACCCTTTCCGGATCTAATGGAAAAAATTGTAATTCTTGTGGATGATGGTATTGCAACAGGTTACACAATGCGCGCCGCCATTGCCGCTTTAAAACAGAAGCATCCGGCAAAAATTATCATCGCGGTTCCTGTTGCCGCACGTTCTACATGTAATGAGTTAGCCCCTTTGGTTGACACGATTATCTGCCCACTTTGTCCAGCTAATTTTTATGCCGTAGGATTGTGGTACAATGACTTTTCACAAACAACAGACGATGAAGTAATAAAATTGTTGGCGCTTTCGAACTAAATTTTTTATAAATTTAAGTGATAGAACTTGGTAGTTTCTAATTTTCTTGTGGTGAAATAAAGGTATAAAAGATGAATGACTTAATGGATAAAATTATTTTAATCACTGGTGCTTCAAGCGGAATTGGTCAAGCTTGTGCTCAGTTGTGTGCTAAACATGGGGCACGTCTCATACTTTGTGCTCGGCGTGTAGAACGTCTCGAACAATTGGCTAAAGAGTTGCGTCAACGTTATGGTAAGGAACATTATATTTTACCTTTAGATGTACGTGAGCATGAACAAGTCAAGAGATATTTAGATTCCTTGCCCAGTCAATGGCAATCAATAGATATTTTAATCAATAATGCTGGATTAGCCTTAGATACTCTTCCTTTGCAACAAGGCATTGAAGAACATTGGGATATAATGATTGATACTAATATCAAGGGATTGCTTTATGTGAGCCGAGCGTTGATTCCTGGTATGCTTGAACGGGGTTATGGTCATGTGGTTAATATTGGTTCAATAGCAGGCCATGAATGTTATCCCAATGGCAATGTTTATTGTGCAACAAAATATGCAGTACATGCTCTTTCAAAAACGATGAGATTAGACATGCTTGGTAGCCCCGTTCGTGTAACTGAAATCTCTCCAGGTGCGGTAGAAACTGAGTTTAGTGAAGTGCGATGGAATGACAAGCAAAAAGCAAAAGAATTCTATCAAGACTTTCAACCCTTGTTAGCAGAGGATATAGCTGATGCAATCGTATACTGTATTACTCGACCCTTGCACGTAGATATTGAAGAAATGATCATAATGCCTACAGTACAAGCTTCTGCTAATCACTTATCGAGAATTAAGAAATAGGCGAATATTGTTTAAAAAATTTACACAACCAAGTCTTTTAGTCTATTATTTATACATATGGGTAATGACTAATCCTGCCTGAACCATTTAATAGTACCAGATGGGGAGGTTGCTTTGGAGAGCGGTGTGTAAGCCTATGTAGATGGTAGGAAGCCTTAAGCTCTACATAAACCTCCATTTTACTTCAATTACGGGCTCAGAATACAGGGAAGTCATTGCCTGTATTCTCAGACTCCATCTAAAGAATTAAGTGTGCATTCAACAATTAGGAAGGGATTATGAACAGATTAATGCTTACTTTAATGGTGGTTGGATCCCTACTTCTAGTAACAGGATGTGTTACTGAAAGAGTTTACTACACGCCATCTTATTATACTCCAAAATACATCTATTCCACTAGTTATTATAATACTAATCCTTACTGGGAAATAGATTATTACAATGATGCTGATGGTTATTATTACGGTTATAATGATTTGGGGAATGTTGGTTATTGGGGTATGTATAATTCATATCAGGTTTATTAGGACCTATTGACCATTCTACTATCCCTGGCCAAAAAGGCGTGATTTTATGTACTCCGATACTCACATACTTCGTGTATGCTGCGTTTCAGTGCTCTAAAGTCACCCCATTTTGGCTCAGTGGTAATGGAAGAACAGGACGTAGTTCGTCCCCAAAACTTTGGGGAACTTATTATCCTATTACTCTTTAGCGCGGGATACATATTCGCCTTTGCGAGTATCTACTTTGATTAATTCACCGGTTTGCACAAATAAAGGTACTCGGACTACAGCTCCTGTTTCTAGTTTTGCGGGTTTTCCACCACCTCCGGAGGTATCGCCTCGTACGCCAGGATCTGTTTCTATGATTTCCAAAATAACAAAGTTAGGTGGGGTTACTTGTATGGGATCATTATTCCATAGAGTAACAATACAAATATCTTGTTCTTTTAACCATTGTTCTGCATCAGCAAGTACTTCTTTGCTCAAGGCATATTGTTCAAAACTGTCAGGAACCATAAAATGCCAATGTTCACCATCGTTATAGAGATATTGCATTTCTACATCAGCAACATCGGCAGAAGGTAATGTTTCTCCCGACTTGAACGTACGCTCCACAACTCGGCCTGTTTTTAAATTCCGGATTTTAATACGAGTAAATGCTTGGCCTTTGCCTGGTTTAACGAATTCACAATCAAGAATGGCGCAAGGTGCGTCATCAACCATTACCTTTAAGCCATTTTTAAATTCATTGGTGCTATAGATTGCCATTAGTACTCCACAGTTGAGATTTTTTTTGGTTTTAGTTAAAGTTCGTACAGTTTATCAAGTCTGTGTTATTAATGCGAGATACCTCTTTAAGTTGGCAGAAAAAATTAGCTCAGGGTTTTACTTCAGTAACAGAATTATTAACGTATCTGGAGTTACCCTTATCAATTGGGAATTTGCATGCTGAAAAGCAATTTCCTAGTCGTATTCCTTTAGGATTTGCCGACCGTATGCAAAAAGGAAATCCTTTTGATCCCTTATTACTTCAAGTTTTGGCTTCTGAATACGAGCTCCAAGGAAGTGAGGAATACAGTATAGACCCTTTGGATGAGCATAGTAAAAACCCTATTCCCGGACTCATTCATAAATACCATGGCCGTGTTTTAGTAACAATGACTGGCGTATGTGCGGTGAATTGCCGTTATTGTTTTCGCCGGCATTTTCCTTATCAAAATAATAATCCCGGACGTGTAGGACTTAAACGTATTTGTGATTATATTGCCCAAGATACAAGTATTACTGAAGTAATTTTAAGTGGAGGCGATCCATTATTAGCATCGGATGTCGTTCTTGGAGAGCTGATAGAGCAGTTAGAACGGATTACTCATGTGCATACCTTGCGTATCCACACACGTATTCCTATCGTCTTTCCAGAACGGGTCGATCCAGGCTTACTTGCCCTATTAAAAAAAGTTAAATTGAATAAGGTTGTTGTGTTGCATTGCAATCATGCACAAGAACTAGATGACTCTGTACGACAAGCAATTTATGAATTACAGCAAATAGGCTGTCATTTGTTGAACCAAACAGTTTTATTGGCGAGTATCAATGACAATGCTCCTATTTTGGCGGACTTGAGTCACAAGTTATTTTCATTTGGTGTCTTGCCCTATTATCTACATGTATTAGATAAAGTAACTGGAGCAGCTCATTTTGATTTGCCTTTTAATAAAGTACAGGCTCTTTTTCAACAATTACAAAATTTATTGCCAGGGTATTTGTTGCCTCGCTTAGTTCGCGAAGAACCTGGAAAATTAAGCAAGACTCTATTAATTTAGCGTGAGTGCGACATCAAATGCCTTTGATGTCGCTAAACGAGCGTTATCCCGTAAAACTTGTTCCCAGCGAAAGCGGGATACGTAGCATTTATACGGGATCCAGTTTTAAAATTGGAATAGTGAGATATAAAAAATTACCTTATTTTTTAGAAGAGACAGCATGAGAAAGCTACCTGTTTTAAGCGCCGGAGACTCCATTGAGATTGTTGCTCCATCTTCTCGGAGTACTGACAGACAGTTATTCGAATTAAAAGAGTTATTAGAGTCTTGGGGGTTAAATTGTATCGTGCAGAACGATATTTTTGCCAAGGATTTATTATGCGCTAATACTGATGAAATGCGTTTGAAGCACCTAAAAAATGCCCTAAAAAACTCTCAAACAAAAGCAGTAATCTGTGTACGTGGTGGTTATGGTGCTACGCGTTTGATCTCGAGATTAGCTGAAGTTTCCCCTCCTGAACATGTCAAAATATTTGTAGGTATAAGTGATGTAACCTGTCTCCATCTTTATTTACAGCAGCATTGGGGGTGGCCAACAATTCATGGTGCTGCTGCTCCTGATAAGTTTACCAAGGAATCGATTGCTTCTGTAAAGTCAATTTTGTTTCATGATGCACCAGCACGATTTAAAGAATTAACCCCTCTTAATCAGCAGGCACAAAAGGAAGGTTTCATTCAATCTTGCGTTACTGGTGGGAATTTAGCAATCATCCAATCAGGAATTGGGACTTGTTGGCAAATAGATGGTCAAGATAAAATTATTTTACTCGAAGAGATTGGCGAACGAGGGTACCGTGTTGATCGCATGCTCGAGCATTTAAAGCAAGCACGTATTTTTACCAATGCTGCTGCGATTTTACTGGGTGATTTTCTTGAGGGGTATGAGCCTAATGGTTCTTCTCTAATTGAACCCGTTTTGCAGCGTTTTGCAGAAAGTAGTGATATTCCTGTGCTAAGAATCAAAGGAATAGGGCATGGTCCTGTCAACTTTCCTATCCCTTTGGGAACAAAAGCGCATTTGCAATTAGGTGAAAATGCTCAATTAACGTGTTCTCGCTAAAGAACGGTCACATTGAAGTTTCCTCATCTTGATAAAGTGTAATGAGCTTTTCCTGGGCACAGTTATTACCTTGAGTGATTGGTTTATAACTCCCATCACTTTGCATTTCCCAGGTATTACTATTATCTTTGAGGTAGTTTTTTATAATTTCCTGTTTAATTCGTTTTTTGCAATTTTCATCAAGAATGGGGAACATAATTTCAATACGATGGTATAAATTACGTTCCATGAGATCAGCACTGGAACAAAAATAAAACTCTTCTTCATTAATTCGAAAATAAAATATTCGATGATGTTCTAGGAATCGACCTATATAGGAAAGCACGCGTATATTTTCTGAAACGCCAGGCAAGCCTGGTTTTAAACAGCAGACTCCACGTACAAGCAAGTTTATTTTGACTCCAGCCTGTGATGCTCTATATAAAGCTTGAATGATTGTTTTATCGGCTAATCCATTCACTTTAAGGAGAATTTCGCTATCTCCTTTTTTTAAGGCAGCGGCGGTGCATTGTTCTATGTATTGCAATAACGTTTTTTGTAACGTGAACGGTGAATGGCTTAATGATTTGAGTTTAACTACTTTTCCTAAGCCAGTTAGTTGTTGAAAAATAATTTGAGTATCTGCTGCAATTGTAGGTTCACAGGTTAATAATCCAAAATCAGTATAACGTTTTGCAGTATATTCATGATAATTTCCAGTACTTAAATGAACATAACGCTTCAATTTTCCATGGGCTCGCCTAACAACTAAGGTCATTTTCGCATGCGTTTTAAATCCTACCACACCATAAAGCACCAAAATTCCTGCAGCATGTAAACGATTGGCTAATTTCAGATTAGATTCTTCATCAAAACGAGCCCGCAATTCAATGACTGCAGTCACTTCTTTACCCGAGTGTGCTGCATCCACCAAAGCATCAACCATAACTGATTCCGATCGAGTTCGATATAGAGTTTGGCTAATTGCTAAAACATTAGGATCATTTGCTGCTTGTCTCACAAAGTCAATCACTACATCAAAGCTTTGGTAAGGGTGATGTAATAAAATATCTTGTTCATCGAGCACGTTAAATAAATTACGTTCAGCTTTGGAAAATACAGGATATTGCGCCGTAAAACGAGGATAATTCAGATCAGGTCTATTAATACTGTTAATCGCTGTTAATTGACGCTGGATATTTACTGGACCATCACAATAATAAGTGTCTTCATGACGAAGATGGTATTTTTGCAGTAAAAAATCCACTATTTTTTCAGGGCAATTTTTTTCAATTTCAAGTCGAACTACATGACCATAGTGGCGTGAAAAAATTTCACGTTGTACCGCTTTAGCTAAATCATCAATTTCTTCTTCACGCAAGAATAAGTCACTATTGCGAGTAAGACGAAAAGAGTAACAACCACTAATTTCCATTCCAGGGAATAAACTCTCTACATGAGTTGTAATAATAGAAGAAAGGTATACAAAATAATGAGCATCACCGCATAACTCAGAAGGTAAATGAATGACTCTTGGAATTGATCGAGGAGCATGCACTACCGCATAGTTAATTTTACGATCAAAAGCGTCTTTTCCACTTAGAGAAATAATAAAGTTTAAACTTTTATTAATCAATTGTGGCAGAGGATGCGCTAAGTCCAAAGCAATAGGGCTAATTATAGGTTGAATTTCATGTTTAAAATAATGTTTTGCCCACAGATGGATGTCATCAGTCCATTGCTCTGTTTCCAGAAAGTGGATCCTTTCTTTGTTCAATGCAGGAAGAAGTTGCTTGTTAAATATAGAGTAGAGTTGCTCGATAAGTTTATGTGTTTTTTGACTAATTTGACTGAATGCTTCATCTGGACGCAAACCATCAATAGTTAATTTACCTGAAGACATTGCGATTTTTTCTTTAAGACCTGCAACACGGATTTCAAAAAATTCATCGAGATTACTACTGCATATACTGAGAAAGCGCATCCTTTCTAACAAAGGAACGCGTTCATCATTGGCTAACATAAGGACTCTCTGATTAAATGCAATAATAGAAAACTCTCTATTAATATAATACTCCGGATTATCCAACTTAGTTTCCAAAAGTAACTCCATTGATTTTTAAAATTGTTAACAGACCCTATTCAACGCACTAGAAAAAAACAAACCCCAATAAATAATATAAAACCATAAAAAGGTGATAAATTCCAAAAAGTTAGCGCAATAAAAAATAGGATGCAGCACAAAGCAATTGGAATAGAAAAATACATACCCACTACTCCTTGAGCAACAGAATAACTTGCTGCAGCCAGTAAAGCCAGAGCACCATATTGTACTCCGATCATGATTTTACGCATCACGGGTCCATTGTGGCTAGTTAACCAATGGTAGCCTGCCACAGCCATGAGTAATCCAGGCAAATTAAGGCTTAGGATAGCAAAAATTAATCCAGTTATTCCAGCCGCTTTATATCCTATGAGTGCGGATAATTTAACCCCAGTTAGTCCCGGGAAAATAAAGGTCGATCCGACCATTGCAACAAATTCCTCTTGTCCTATCCAATGTCGGTATTCAACAGCTTCATATTCCATGAGTTTTAACATGGAGTTACCGCCTCCTAAGGATATGAGACCGATTTTTCCAAAACTTAGAATAATAGCGAAAAGGGTCTTTAGCATAATTTCAGTAGACTTTTCAGGAATGTTACATATTCGCAGGAAACTTGTTCTTCTAGCAAGTATTTGGAAATAGTTTCTACTAAATAAAGAGATCGTCCTTCAATACAAACGCTAAAATAGACTTTGTCAAAGATGTCAAGACGTGCAAGTTCCATTTTTATTTTCGGCTGGGTTGAAAAGGAATAAATAAAAGCTTCCTTTTTAACAGGAACCTCAATGCTTTCATTGGTAACTTGGTGCATTATTTTTAGTAAATCAGGATCGGTTAATTCAGTTTGATGTAGCGAATCTTGAGGAGTGCTTAGAAGTATTTTGGTGCCAAAACCAAAAGCAGAGTCTGTTTTTTGAAGTAAAGGTTTATAAAGTAATTGATTGCGTCGCTTCTTAATATTGTAGTTTTGCTCTGGCAATAAATAATAATAGTCTTCTTTATGTTTCTGTTTGTAATGAGTAATGTCGAGTAGTGAGGGATCAATAGTGTTTAAAATAATGGGCTTATTATCCTGCCAAAAATAACGAGCTTCCCATTTTATGTGGTCATCTTTGCTATCCACGTAAGTCGCTAAGGGTAAGCTTTTTTTGGGGGTAAATTCAAAATTCCAAATCAAACGTTGGTTCATGTGCAATTGCTACTTATAAAGTAAAGAGTATATACTACACCTTTATTGTACAAAGCAAGGGAAGGTATTGATATTATGGCCATTTTGTTTTTTTTACTGTACCTGATATTTACTTTAGTAGTGCTCTATAGAGCAATGAACCCATTAGTTTGGGAGTTAGGAAGTGTTTTCTATTTAATCATAGCAACATTCGCTATAGGTTTGCCTTGGATTGTTGGTTTTCTACTCTGGTTAGTGATTATCTCCGCATTACTTGTGGTCTATTTAGAGCCTTTGCGTGCAACAATTGCGGATTATCTTTACAAAACTGCAGGTAAATCGATTCCGAAATTGTCAAAAACGGAAGAGGAAGCGCTTAATGCTGGTGATACTTGGTTAGAGCAAGATATTTTTACAGGTAAACCTGACTGGGATAGATTAGCCAATATAAGTACTGCTCTTTCGACAGAAGAGCAGGCATTTCTTGATAATGAAACTCAAACGTTATGTGGCATGTTAGATGAATGGGAAATCGGCCAATCCCGTGATTTACCTGAGAAAGTTTGGACTTATATCAAAGAAAAAGGTTTTTTAGGACTAGTAATTCCCAAAGAATACGGCGGCAAAGGTTTTTCGGCGCGTGCGCATTCTGATGTAGTGATGAAAATTGCCAGTCGTTCTGGTGTAGCTGCAGTGACTGTAATGGTCCCTAATTCCTTAGGTCCAGGAGAGTTAATCAATTATTATGGAACAGAGGAACAAAAGACTTATTATTTACCACGCTTGGCAAAAGGTATTGATATCCCTTGTTTTGCTTTAACCGAACCGGGCGCAGGGAGCGATGCAACATCCATTCAGTCCGATGCTATTGTGGTACAGAAGACTGTTGAAGGCGAAACGGTGTTAGGTTTTAACATTACTTTAGACAAGCGCTGGATTACTTTAGCTCCAATTGCTACGTTGATTGGATTAGCAGTTAATGTCAAAGATCCTAATGGTTTATTACAAGGTGAAGGAGCGGAAGGAATTACTTGTCTACTCATTTCTCGTGATACTCCTAATCTAGAAATTGGAAATCGTCATTTACCCGCAGATCAACCATTTATGAATGGTACCATTCGTGGGAAAGATATTTTTGTACCTATATCTACTGTAATTGGTGGACAAAAAAGAATAGGTAGTGGGTGGCAAATGTTGGTTGAGTGCTTATCAATTGGTCGTTCTATTTCTTTACCTGCTCTGGGTGCCGCTTCTTCTTCTGTTTGTTATTTGACAACGAGTGCTTTTGCACGCATTCGTTGCCAATTTAATGTGGAACTCGCTCAGTTTGAAGGAGTGGTCGAGAAGCTTGCAGAGATTGCTGGATTAAATTATTTGATTAATTCCACTCGATTACTCACAGTAGCTGCGGTAAATGAGCATAAAAAGCCCTCTGTTGCGTCAGCAATCACCAAGTATTTTAATACTGAACTAGCACGAATAGTTGTGAATTCAGCGATGGATGTACATGCGGGGCGTGCCGTGGTAGTGGGACCTCGCAACTATTTAACTAATTTTTATCATGGGGTTCCTATTTCTATTACTGTGGAAGGGGCAAATATAATGTCTCGGAATTTATTGATCTTTGGACAAGGATCAATGGCTTGTCATCCCTATATTCGTGACGAGTTTTATGCTATTTCCAATCAGGATAAAGAAGCATTTAGAAAGGTTATTTGGAAACATATTCAATACTTCTTGCAAAATTTTGCGAAAACAGTGTGTTCCGCCTGGACAGCAGGGGTATTTATTAGTGCACCGAAACAAAAAATGAAACGCGAGTATCAGCGTTTAGCGCGTTTAAGTCATGCTTATGCATGGCTTGCAGATTTGTCTTTGATTAAATTAGGCGGTGATTTAAAGCGTAAAGAGCGTTTGTCTGCTCGTCTAGCGGATGGAATGTCTTATCTTTATATGGCAATGGCTGTTTTGCGTAATGTGCAATTAAATGGGGATCATCCCGATGACCAATTATATGCTCAATGGGCGGTATCGTACTGCTTTTATCATGCACAAAAATCGATGATTAATTTATGTAATAATTTTCCGTCCAAAGTGTTAGGATTTATAGTGCGTTTCTTAGCGTTTCCTATGGGCCAGACAATGCGTTATCCAAGTGATAAACTGGATTATCGATTAGTAAAATTGGCAGCCCAGAATAATGTCTATCGTGATCGATTGAAAAAATGGATTTATTTAAGTGGTGATCCACAACAACCCGTTGATCGGATGGAGCATGCTTTGCAATTAATTATCAAAGCTGATCAAATCACTCAAAAAATGGGCGATTTGAAACGAGTCAAGTTTGGTAAATTAAGAGAGAAACTACAAGAAAAAGTTGAAAAAAACGAATTAAATCAACAGGAAATGGATGATTTACTTACAGTGGAATCGGCTCGTTGGGATGCAATTCTAGTGGATGAATTTACTTTTGATTCAATGAAAAACCATTCGTTTAAGTCCGTAATTGATGAGATTAAATCCCCATTTATATGATGCTTTATACGAGGATTCTCACGGTTTTATGTACGGCAACCCAACATCGTATGACTTAATATCTATGGGAGCCGCGCATAAAGCTGGAGAGATGGTCAATTTAGGATTAATTGTCAATACTCACAATAACTTCTAATATAAATTAACGTGAGTTAATTTATATTTTACAAATTTTTAACAGCTAGATAGAACTAGAAATTCTGTAACTAAAATGATTTTGCTATAATTAGGTCAATACGATAATAGAATCTGCGAGAGAGATAATTTATGTCCGCAAACGCCCCTTCGATCAGCATCACTAAAGATGTCACATTACCTCCCAAGCCTGAATTATTAAAAGCGATGCAAAATGCAGAAAAGTCACCAGAACTAGCTCGCTATTTAAGACAACGAGTTCATGAAATTATAGAAAATTCGAGATACTATAAAAAATCACCTGAAGCAATGGCGGCTGCCAAAGAAATAGAAAAAGCAATAGATGAGTTTGTACAATTTGTTGAATATAAGTTTTCTCAAAGAGAGCAGATTTGGCTGGGTGATCTTCCTGAGACTTCAAGCTTTAAGAATATGCAGACAGGCATTGCTGAAAAAGCAGCAAGCAACTTAGCAGATAAGAATTATGAAGAAATTCAGTTTGATTTTGCTATTAGTGAAGAGGGGCATTTTGTCCGTGGCTATGCAGTTCCAGGAACAGATGAGCCATTAGACGAAGGTACGGTAGAATCCTTAGATCAATTATTTAATGCATGGTTAGCTAAGAAATACCAAATTGCTACAGAAAATGGTTATTTTTTTAATTCTGATAAAGAGGGCAGTCACATTCGGAAACTTCCTGTGGAGATAATGGAACAATTGCTGGCTGACTCAGCAAAAGATTTTCGAGACTTCCTCCAAGAAAGCAATGTATCTACTACGCTTGTAACTCGTCAACGTGAATATCCTGGTGAGCAGCGCCTGGAAGAAGAACGCATACGAGCCAAGACACAAAAAGCTATTAAAGAACTTATAGAAACTAGGAAACTTGATGAAGTTATGGAAGAAAATATTGGGACAAAATCAGAGCCAGAATCAGATTCAGAACCCAAGGTTCAGCAAGAAAGTCCGGGACATGTTGGATGAAGTATCTACTCAATTGGTGGATTGCATCTTGATGAAATGATTCATATTTATTCAATATGAACAAAAAAAGTCATTCGATGTATGGTGTGAACGTTTACTGCATGAAGATTTAATCGTTCATCGGGTGTGTATATTTCGTCTTTGCTCGCAATGACGACTATTTTTTATCCGACTCATTAGAAAATGACACATTCCGTGAATGATTACTGAACATTTGTCCCTTGCTTTTTGAAAATCAAAATGAGGAGGATAATGCCACGGATTGATTGCCACCCTTTTTAAATAGAGTTCGCTGCGTGCAGCCTTGATAAGGATCCTATATCAAACCACATACCTTTATGAACATGAGCAGTTACCTTATGGTGTTCGGCATGGTGTCGAATTATTGGGGTTACTGAGTAACGTCCTTGTTTACAGTTTGCGAATATCTCTGGGTGATAGCAGCAGATCCCTGCAAGCGTATATTCCTTGGGTATGTTGCTTAGTTGATTTTGATTGATGATGCCAAAATCTCCATGATGATTAAGATCGGGATTTTTAGGAACTAAAACGGTGTGAATGGAATCCACATCTGATGATTTTAATAAAGAAAAATCAAAATCAGTATAGATATCTGCATTTACTGTAATAAAAGGTTTATTGCCTAACAACGGTAATGCATTGACAATTCCACCACCAGTTTCAAGTCCTCCGGGAGGTTCTGGTGAGTAACAAATTTTAATATCCCAACGCGTTCCATTACCTAAATATTGGCGAATTTGTCCGCCAAGGTAGGCATGATTGATCACAATTTGTTTAAAACCAGCTTTTGCCAAATTAATTACATGATGTTCAATTAAAGGTTTGCCTTTAATGATGCAAAGTGCTTTGGGTATTACCTCAGTAATTGGTTTTAATCGTTCGCCTCGACCGGCAGCAAGTATCATTGCAGTTTTCATGGTAAATAAACTCTCATTTGCAGAAAGTGAAAAAACGGATGTAATTCTTCATAAATTTCAGTACATTCAAGAACATATTTTAAAGTCAACGGTAAATCTTTTATGTATCCTGGTTTATTATCGCGTAAATACAAACGACAAAAGATGCCTAAAACTTTTAAGTGTCTTTGCAATCCGCAAAGGTCAAAAGCGCGAATAAATTCAGGTAACGAGTAATGATTGGCTGCTATGCTCTGCTTTGTATAAAAGAAATTTACCCATTCTAGGATTTGTGTACGTGGCCAAGCAATATAACAATCTTTGAGTAATGAAACTAAGTCATAAGTTAATGGTCCACACATGGCATCTTGGAAGTCAATAACACCTAAGACAACTTCAGATCGCTCCTTTATGAGCATTAAATTACGTGAATGGTAGTCTCGATGAATAAAAGTTAGTGGTTGTTGTGCTACTTCTGTGGCAACCCAGTCCATGGTTTGTTGTACTAAGGTTAATTCCTCTTGGTTTAGATCTAAGGCAAGATAAGATTTGAAAAACCATTCATTACATAGATTCATTTCCTTAAGCATATGAAGCTTGTCAAAAGAGGGCAACATAGGATCATGAATGGAGCAAGATTGAATTTTAATCAAAGTTTCTATAGCTTGATGATAATATTTGTTGGCTGTTTCAAGTCGGAGATCACTCAATAAAAGTTGATCACCTAAATCACTTAATAATAGAAACCCTTGCTTAAGATTCACAGCAATAATTTCGGGAATAGGTATTCCAGCCTTCTTCAGGGTTTGAGCAATGCGTATAAATGGTTCAAGATCTTCTTTGCCTGGAGGAGCATCCATCACCACATAGGTTAATCCATTATATTGAAGTCGAAAATATCTTCTAAAACTGGCATCCCCTGCTAATGAAGTTAAATGAAAACCTTGATGTTTTAACGTGTAAATGAGCCATTCTTTCAGTGCGTTTTCTCGTGCATGCATGATATACTTTCCCCTCAACTTTTTGGCAGTAACTTATAACTTGATCTCCTCTATCCGTAAATGGGGGGGTAGGTTTTATATGAAAAACAACTCACCGAATGATCAAAAGTAATTTAGTTACATGTTTTTTGGCGCATGATAAGGCATTTTATTACTCATGAACAAGATTTCATTCAAATGGTTCTTGATGAGCATGCTGGCTACAGTGTTTATCTTGTTTATGGTAATTTATCATACTTTGGCCTATTCTGCTTCGTTAATTTATGAGCCAGTGCAAGCATGTGTCATAGCACGAGATGTTGATTTAACTAATGCAATAAGAGACAAATTCGCTCAGTGTCTCGGCTGGATTTCTGACAAAAATTCGACAATTTGTCATGGATCTTACCAATCTATCACGGTGACCCCACTCGCAACACCCGATGAAATACGTATTATGGCCGATCGCGTTTCTTTTTACCAAGATAAGCCCTCTACTTTATCGGGACATGTGGAAGTACAACAAAATTTGAGAGTAGTAAATGCACAAACTGCTTATGTATATCGTGATCCTAAAAGTAATCAGATTACAAAAATTGAGTTTTTAGGAAACGTACATTACTTAGAACCTGATAAATTATTGATTGCACGTAAAGCAGTGATTAATCCACAAGATAAGTCAGGCCAGATAGAAGATGTACTTTATCGATTTAATACCAATAAGCGTGACGCAATTTTGCCTGCGTGGGGACGGGCGAGTTTAATGCAGCGTTTTGCCAATTCTGATTATTTATTACGTCAGGCCACTTATACAACCTGTGCACCACAAGATAAAGCTTGGGATGTTGAAGCTAAGTCAATAGTTATTGATAATAAAAGAAAAATAGGTGTTGCCAGAAATGCTAAACTACGAATTCACGAGTGGCCTGTTCTTTATGTTCCCTATTTAAGTTTTCCAACAACTAAAGAAAGAAAATCGGGATTTTTAATGCCTGTGGCAGGATATTCTAATGTGGGTGGTTTTGATTTAGGGCTGCCTTATTATTGGAATATTGCTCCCAATTATGATTTAACGCTAACACCGCATCTTTACACCGAACGTAACGTAATGCTTGGTGGTGAGTTTCGTTATTTAACATCAAATAGTATGGGTATCATTACTGGTGACTTTCTGCCAAATGATGCTGCTTATCGTAATTTTTTAAACAGCCATGTGGATGAGTTCCCTTGGTTTAGACATGAATCAAATAATCGTTGGTTTTGGGCTGTTCGTGATACGACGCAATTTAATCCTGATTTACGTTTAAATGTGAATGTGCAACAAGTTTCTGATGATTACTATTTCCAGGATTTCAGTACTAATTTAGCGCTTATTACAGAAAGACAATTATTGCGCCAAGCCGATTTAACTTATGCTACAGAGCATTGGACTTTTAGAGGTATGGCACAAAGTTTTCAAACCTTGCATCCAATTAATGAAACTCCTATAGCAGATCAATATGAACGTTTGCCACAATTATTTGCACGAGGTTATTATTATGATTTACCCATGCAGGCCAACTTAAATGTGACCGGACAATACGATCAGTTTTTTTGGCCAACATCAATACCGCAAAATGTTCCGATATTAATGCCCCAAGGTGCCCCAATAGAAATGCCTCAAGGTCCTCGATTTCATCTTAATCCAGTGCTCGCATTACCTCAAAGAACAAATTGGGGGTATATTACTCCATCAGTAGAGTTTGTAGAAAATTATTACCAGGTCCAAAATAATTGGAATAATATGCACACGGATTATAATCGTTTTATTCCGCGTTTCAGCACTCAAGGAGGGTTATTTTTTGATCGCAATTTTAATTGGAATGGTGATTCTTATACACAAACCTTAGAGCCAAGTTTGTACTATTTGTATGTGCCTTTCTATGATCAAAGCCAGTTACCTATCTATGATACCGCTAATATGATTTTTAATTTTGATCAACTTTTTAGGACAAATCGTTTCTCGGGTTTTGATCGTATCGGTGACGCGAATCAACTCAGTTATGCACTTACAACTCGTTGGTTAATAGAGGAAACTGGTACTGAATTAGCCTCTTTTTCTATTGGACAAATCAAGTATTTTTCTGATAGGAATGTACAACTGTGTCGTAGCCCTTCTGGTTTTTGCAGTGCAAATCCCTTGGAAATAGGACAATTATCACCATTTTATGGACTTTCACCTATTGCAAGTCGTGCCATGTATTCTTTGGGCCCATTTTGGAAACTTTTAGGCGATTATGTTTGGGATCCTGCTACTTCGGCTACAAATAATGCAGATTTAAACATACATTACCAGCCCAAGCCTAATGCAGTTGTTAATTTGGGGTATAGTTACTTAGTGAATGGTGATGTAACTGCAGTCAGAAATAACCTAGGAGTCGACAATGCGTTACATCAAGTTCTCGGTTCTATTTCTTGGCCATTAAGTGACCGATGGAGTGCTATTGGTGCTTACAGCCATAATATTAGTAAAGATTATAGCATGATGTCGTTGTTAGGGATGCAGTATGATAATTGTTGTTGGGCCGTTCGAGTTTTAGGTGGAAGAACATTTAAAAACTTAGATGCGGATTATTCTCCTCGATATAATAATAATATCTATTTGCAAATTTTATTAAAAGGCTTAGGATCAGTAGCCAATAGTGATCCTGGCAGTGTATTGAATACATATATCCCAGGATATAGTGACCCGTTTCGTCGTTAGACTAGGGTCTGTTGACAATTCTACTGTCCTAGGGGAAATAGCGTGATTATGCGCTCCGATGCTCACCATACTTCATGTATGCTTCATTTCGGTGCTTTAAAATCACACCATTTGGGTTCAGCCTAGCGAATTGTCAACAGACGCTAATGAATGATGAAAATCGAACAAATTTGCTTGAGTTTTGGATAAAAATAACCTAAATTGCTCGAAAAAAGTAAATAAGGAATCTGGTATGTATAAGAAAATAGCACTGATATGCATCTTCTTTTCTGTTGTAGGTATTGCAGAAGCAACACAAATGCTGGATAAAGTAGTTGCCGTTGTCAATGATGGTGTTATTACCGAGAGTGAGTTAAATAAGCAAGTTGAATTATCTAAAAAACAAATTCTTGCACAAAAAATGCAAGTACCCGAGGATTCTGTATTACGTAAACAGGTGTTACAGCACTTAATTGATGTTGATTTGCAACTTCAAATGGCGAAAAAGAATGGCCTTACTGTAGATGATACGGAATTAAACCAGGCAATTGAAAAAATTGCGTCTGCGAATCACGCTACTTTAACTCAGTTACGTGAAGAAATTGTCCGACAAGGTATGACCTGGGATGAATACAGGGAAAATATTCGTAAAGAAATGCTCTTAAGCCATTTGCAGCAAAAAGCGGTTGGCAGAGATGCAATGATTACAAGTGAGCAAGTCAATCAGTATTTAAAAACTGAAGGTGGAATTGTTGATCGCTCAGCGTTGACGTATCGCATACAAAATATAGTTATTCCTTTGAGTGAGGAGCCTACATCAGAACAAGTAAAAAAAGCTAAAAATAAAGCAGAATACTTGTTAACGAAAATAAAGAAAGGAGAGGATTTTAGTCGTCTCGCTATAGAAAACTCCAGTGGGGAATTTGCATTGGAAGGTGGGGATTTAGGTGAGCGGCATCTCGCTGAGTTACCTGAGCTATTTGCTAAAGAAGTTGTAAAAATGAAAGCGGGTCAGGTTGCTGGTCCTTTGCGAGCAGGAAACGGTTTTCAGCTTATAAAATTGGTTTCTATTGGTGGTGAAAATCAACATCATATTATCACCAAAACTCACGTACGCCATATTCTTTTAAAGCCTGATCCGAGCATGCTTCCTGAGGATGCAAAGAAACAAGTCCAGAATATTTATCAACAGATAAAAGCAGGCAAAGATTTTGCTCTGATGGCAAAACAATATTCATTAGATTCCTCAAGCGCTGTAAAAGGCGGTGATTTAGGATGGGTTTCGCCGGGAGTATTAGTTCCTGAATTTGAAAAAGCGATGGATAAACTCTCTATCAATGAAATAAGTCATCCAGTGAAATCACAATTTGGCTGGCATCTTATTCAAGTCCTCGGGCGCAAGCAAGAGGATGATTCAGAAGCGTTTAAAGTTCAACAAGTCAGACAATTTTTACAGCAAAGAAAATTTGCTGAAGCAGTACAAAATTGGCAGCAACATATACGAACAGATGCATACGTTAATATCCTTGATAAGGAATTAGCATGAAGCCATTACTTATTAGTAGTGGAGAGCCAGCAGGTATTGGCCCAGATTTATGTTTGGCTCTTGCAAGGTACGATTTCCCATTAGTCATTTTAGGAGATCGAGCTGTTTTGGAAGCCAGAGCGAAAGAATTAAAACTTGATGTTTGCTTGACTTCTTACCAAAGTGGCCAGCTAATTGAGCCTAAGCCTGGTTATTTACCGGTGTTGTCTATTCCTTGTCCTGATCCGGTCCAAAGCGGATGTCTTAATCCTAATAATGCAGCTTATGTTATTGAGTTACTAAACCAAGCTGCACGATTATGTGGCAGCGGTGATTTTTCGGCTTTAGTCACTGCTCCAGTCAATAAGGCAAACATTAATAAAGCGGGTATCACATTTAGTGGGCATACTGAGTTTTTGGCACAATTTTACAATGTGGAAACTGTGGTCATGATGCTGGCCTGTCAGCAGATGAAAGTGGCTTTGGTGACAACCCATCTTCCTTTACGAAAAGTAGCAGATTCGATCACCTCAGATTTAATTATCAACGTAGTAAGTCAAGTACATCAAACTTTGATTGAGGATTTTAATATCCTAAATCCACGCATCAAGGTAGCAGGGCTAAATCCCCATGCTGGCGAATCAGGTTATTTAGGGAAAGAAGAAATTGAGGTAATTTCTCCTGCGTTAGCTTTTTTACGCGAGCAAGGTTTTCAAGTTGAAGGTCCTATGCCTGCAGATACGATGTTCATTAAAAATCAATTAAATGAGTGTGATGCTTATGTAGCTATGTATCATGATCAAGGATTACCAGTACTGAAATATGCTGATTTTCATGCAGCAGTGAATGTAACTTTAGGATTGCCAATCATTAGAACATCTGTAGATCATGGAACTGCCTTAGAACTTGCAGGAAAAAACTTATTGGATACAGGATCAATGTTTGCTGCGGTTGATATGGCTAAGTCTATGGCTTTATCTAGGAAGAGACAATGACAAAAATTAGTTTGATTGCTGCAATCGATGAGTCAGGTGGTTTAGGCATCAATAATCAATTACTTTGTCATTTACCGGCCGATTTACACCATTTCAAATCAATGACTATGGGAAAGCCCATTATTATGGGAAGAAAAACGTTTACCTCTATAGGGAGACCGCTTCCTGGAAGATTAAATATTGTACTGAGTCGCACTCTATCGCATATTGAAGGCGTCCTCATTTTTGATTCATTAGAAAAAGCAATTGAATATACCGCAGAACATGATGAGATAATGATAATTGGTGGTGCTGAATTATTTAATGAAGTAATCGATAAGGCAACTTTTTTATATATTACGCGAATACATCATCAATTTGCAGCTGATGTTTTTTTTCCAAAAATTGATGAGTCAATTTGGTCTATTCGAAACCAAAAATTCCGACAACGTGATGAAAAAAATAAGTATGATATGACGTTTTATGTTTATGAGCGGAATCTTAGAGGACGTTCATCTCATTTATAATTCATTACCTCAAATTAGTGCTTTTTTCTGTCATGAGTAATGATAATGTCTTTTACGCCAGAAGATTTGCGTTAATTGATTTCTACAAAATTTGTGATAACCTGCATAAGAAATTAAAATTTATTTGCTTATCGAAACTCATTTAATTCCTTGCACCAAATCTCAATGGAAAAATATGAAAGGATTTCTAAACATGATAAAAAGAACATTGGCTTTGCTATTGCTTTTTATAAGTACTTGTCTACCCCAAATTGCATTCACAGCCGAGCAAGTAAGGAAAAATATTCCTCACTTTAATGAACTTAACGATCCTGTTTTTAAACAAATTATCGATATTTATCAAAACAAACAAGGTAGTGAGTGGGTATCTGCTATGAGTCAGCTACTGGATGAAGACGTTGTCATGCTCCAGTGGAAAGGGAAACAAACCATGCCAATACGGGGTAGACAAGCGATACAAACCTATTTAAATCATGAGGTAAAAGAATATTCTCAGTTGAAAAAACAAGTCGGTCGTTTCATGGTAGCTGGAGGACGAGTTGGTGGAAGTCAGGAACCTTTTGATAGTGTACTCATCTTATTCTATCAAGCGTCAACTTCTCCTTTACAACAGAAACCATGGGTTTGGGCAGGATGCGATGTTATAACTATAAAACATGGAAAAATTGTTGATTGGCGTGTCGAAGAAGATACCTACATGAAATTGATTAAACATCCAGAATCAATAGATATTCAACATGAATATGAAATTATTGATAAATATTGGCATCCTACTACTACAACCAACAACTTAGTTGGCATGGCTTATATACTGGATTTAAAACGCACAGTTATGCCAACTGTTAAAAGAGGCCAATTATTGTTGGAGAGATTAACAGACAATATTGAACAATCTACATGGGAACCTACAGGTATTTTGTATTTAAAAGGTAAAACAGCTGTAAAAGCAATGTTTTTTGATGGATTATTAGCAATATTGCCTGATTTTTATGAGAATGTTGAAAGAGTGTTGGTGGCTGGTAACGCATTTATCATGATGCAAAATCCTTCTGGAACACAAACTTTATCAAATGGGAGGAATCATCGAGCTTGGTATAATTGTGATATTTATTTTTTCGAAGGACCCAATATCTCAGCGCTTTTATTTCAACGTGATACGCAAATGGATATCGCAGAAGAAAAGAAAGGAATCCACCAATAATGTTTTACTTTGCTAACATTACAAGGATTTTTAGAATAGTATCTCTATATACCTTTTTTCAAATAGAGATAGTTAGTATAGGAGTCTGTAAGCGTTGTTTCTTAGGGTTATTGATATTTTTGCTTTTTAATCAAAACATATTTGCTGTTGCTATTAATACTGAAGCGGTATTATTGTCTCCAGCAGCTATTCAGGTTCCACAAGGAACAAAACTTACTAATATCTCATTCACAACGACAGATATTGACGATTTTTCAGTATTACTCGGAACAACGCCACTGCCTGAATTGACTCGAAAAGCTTCTCTCAGCTTTTATGAGCCGGAACTTGAGAGCAAGGGAGTTATAGTCATTTCACCGGGGTCAGAAGGTGTAAGAGATCAAATGATCGGTCAACATATTCGTCATTTTTTGCAAATGGGAGTGGCTGTATTAGTCGTTGACTCCTATAAAATAAGAGGTGTTTCACATGTGCTCTCTGATCAGGCGGCAATTAGTTTGCCTTCGCAAGTATTAGATATTGCTTTAGCGATTAAAAAAATTCATCAGATGAAAGATTATTGCCATTTACCTGTTGGTCTATTTGGTACTTCGCGAGGTGGATTAGCTGTTACCCTGGTATTGGATGAACGATTGTTTCATGCTCTTCGAATTCCCCATATTCTCAAATATGCAATGGTATTATATCCGGCAATGATTTTATCTTATGATCCACAACACATTCGTCCACTGATGATTCCTGTTTTAGACGTGATTGCAGGAAAAGATGATGAAGTGTCACCACAGCAAGCGATCGATTTTGGTTTGTTGATGCAAAATAAGAACCCTCAATTTAAATTGAAAATTTGGCCGGAAGCGGGCCATCTATTTGATGCGCCTTTCCCCAAGACATGGATTCCTAATGGGGACTCTATGGCTAAAAGTGTGCTCATTACTATTGACCCTGAGGGACATTTCATTTATCGAAATCATCAATTTAAAAATTGGTCTGAAGTTGTAGCCTTTGAAAAAAAGTTTATTACCAAGGGGATTCATATAGGTTATACCAATAATAGTAATAAGAAAATTTTTAAGCTCATGAATGCATTCGTCGAGAGAAGTCTCTCTAACTCCTCTATCTCTACAGCGAGTAATACAACAAGACTTTTGAAAGCAGATGTCGCTGTCGTGGGTGCTGGGTATAGCGGTTTATTGGCAGCGCGCACACTTGCGAGAGCAGGCTACCGTGTCATTATTCTTGAGGCGCGGGATCGTGTTGGCGGACGTGCTTACTCTAAACAGCTACTGCCGGGTGTTACAGCTGATCTAGGAGCGGGATGGATTATTAGCCCTACCCATAAACATATGATCCAACTAGCTAAAGAGTACCATGTTCAATTATATCCTACGTATATCAAAGGGGATGCATTGATTATGGAGTCAGATAATACCGTGCATCGTGTGCCGATGAGTGAATTATCATTTTCTCCTGAAAAACCACCTTTATCATTAAAACCTGCTGCTCAATTATTACAACGTTTGATTACTATGAGTCAGAGCCTCGATGCTAAACATCCCTGGACCTATCCTGATGCAGAACGTTTAGATAGTATGACTTTTCTAGAATGGTTTAGAACAAATTATCCCAAAATGGATGCTAAAAATGTCCATATTGTGGCTCGTACAATTGAGGGATATATTGGACCCATGTATGCTACTTCTTTGTTGAATGTGCTTGCTTATGTGAAAATGTCACATGGATTAAATCACTATGCGGACATGCGATATTGGTTGCGTGTAGAAGGCGGTGTTGCAGCAATTGCTGAAAAGATAGCTCAAGAATTAAAGCAAAATCAAAATGTAAGCTTGCTATTTAACCATCAGGTTTATCGCATCGATCAAGCTGAAAATGGTGTCAGAGTTCATGCTAAAAATACTACGATTGAAGCAACTCATATAGTTGTAGCAATTCCACCTATAGCAGTTAATGGGATACATTTTTATCAAGCAGGGGATAAAATTGTTCCTCAAGCTGGTACGATGGATATGAATCAAAGAATTCCGATGACGCCAGGTTTTAAAGCAATGTTTGTTTATAATAAACCTTTTTGGCGTGCTCGAGGATTATCTGGCCATGTAGTTACCTCTTCTGAGCCAATTGGGGTGGTTTGGGATGCTTCACCAAAAGATGCCCAAGTTGGCTGCCTTATTCTTTTAAATATACCGTTTGGCAGACCAGTTAACTTGGCTGACATGTCACAAAAGGAACGAAAACAGGTATTAAAAGATTCACTAGTCAAATTTTTTGGTGATGATGCTCGAAATCCCATTGATTATGCTGAACAAATGTGGGATGCAAGCTCATTTTCGCTTGGCAGTGTTGGAGTCCCCAGTTTGGGCTCTTGGACTAGCTTTGGGCAATATTTGCGCCTACCTACGGGTAGAATCCATTGGACAAGCTCTGAAAGAGCGTTAGAGTCATGGGCGCAAATGGATGGTGCTGTTGAATCGGGTTTGAGAGTTGGCAATGAAGTTATCAATGATTTGCAACAATAGAAATTCGTCACATTAGTAACTACAGGTAACAAAATAAGCATTTCCTTCATGGGAAATCACAAAGCATTAAGCAAGGCAAGTAAAAATATGATCAATTTGGATTCTAAAAAATCGATATGGATTATAGTAAATAAGCAGAAGAAAATAATTACAAAAAAAGCAAAAAAGTGTTTGACACTGAGAGTGAAATGAGTAGAATACGCAGCACACCTTGAGGGTGAGTTCATTAAGAAGAGAGAAGACAAACT
>NZ_LNYE01000009.1 GCF_001467695.1 Legionella gratiana | reverse complement strand
GAGATGCTTGAAAAGAATCCAGCTTTAATGCATATCAGGGGACAAGTAACCGATTTATCAGGCCGCAAATTTACCAATATTAGTATATCAATTGCTTCATCTTGAGAGTAAACCGAATTATAAAAAAATCTCTGAAATTACAGCAAAATGGCATCCTGATGCGGGCATGGTATACTTTCATCTGTTATTACAGCGATTACATAAGGAACGATTAATCGAACGTGAGTTCGACGTAAAAGGCATTTCTTTGCCTTTTACGTCGCTAAAACTAATTGCTCAAAGGAAGCACCATATGTATACTTACTAACATAAGTTAATGAAGAACATTATGAACACACATCAAAAAATCAGCTGTCCTGCATGTAATAAACGAAACACCTGGCACTCAGATAACCCATTCAAGCCTTTTTGTTCTGATCGATGCAAACTTATTGATTTAGGTGAATGGGCTAGTGAAACTCGAAAAATTCCAGGAGGTTTTGTTGATTCAATGCACTCATCTAATATTAATCCGCACCAAGAGGAAATGAGTGACGATATGTTTTAATCAATTTGCCTCACAGAATTTTTGACATCTTTATAGGCTGTATTTCTTAAAACATCCCCGTGAGCGCTAAGAAGATGTTTAAATTTCAATTTTAATAAAGGTGCAAAATCACTGCTTTGCACTCCCGTGGCTTTCAGCCAAATAGGTGAAATTTGAGCTTTTGCAATTTCTCCTTGAGATTTAGCTGCTTTTGCGGTGTCTTCACTAAAAAATTGATCCGCTTCCACCCAATTTTTAATGCTGTCACAAGTGATAATAATACCCTCATGGTTATCAATGTATAGAAACCCTTCTGCAGGAGCAGAGTTTTTAAACATAAAGAAATGAGTATTTTTTATGGGTAGCTCATCAGCATTTTTTAAGTAGTGGATTATAGGATACCGAGATTTTCCCTCTTGATCTTCAGTAGGAACAGTCCATAAACAGGCATTGTATCGATCTAAATAAAAACCATCATCCCTACCATGAAAAGCCCCGATCTGAATAACATGCTTAACACATCCTAACTCATCAAGCTTTCTTAATCCGTCCTCATTCAGACGCACAGTATTAATAAGTGCTAAATCACCATCACTTTCAATTATGATCATGTTCCTACTGTGTTGAATCTTCATATTCTCAAAATAAGTAATGTTTGTACCGCGTACAACATAGATACCTTTAAATTCTTTAACAATCTCGCCATGAGGCCATACAGGAGAATATTCTGACATCATATCTTTCTCTTTCTAAATAGTAACCGTGGAGCGATTCTAATTTAGAGCACTTCTATTCTAAGAAGATAGCCCCACCTCCACTGCCATTAACTTAGGATTTGAGTCCTCGCGAAAGCGAGGACCCCTGTTGATGGAGGCATTATACTTCTATAAAAATGGATTTCAGCTTTCGTGAAAATAACAGAATCCTTAAATTAATGACAGTAATACCTACCTCTTACTCATTTACATAAATTGTCTCACACAACAAACCCTAAGAGGCGTAATCTTATCCACGTCACTAGGTATCCCATAGGTAAAATTTCTAGTGATTGCATTATAAGCAGAATTCACAGATGATTCAGTGGAGCGCCAATAATCGCCTCCAGGGGAAAACCCGCCTATGACTGCGTAGTGTGCCCAAAGACAGTTAAGTTGTTCCCACATAATACCTGAACTGATGTCCGTAGGTGCTGCTATTAAGTGTAATAAGCCACCGTTATCACAAGCAATGAGATAGTAGCGACAGCAGGATTTGCGGAGTCCAATTCACTTGAGTCGTCAAATCCGAAGTAGTTCCGTTAGATAAAATACCCGTTGCAGTAAATTGCTGATTTGTCCCTTTAGCAATAGAGGGCTTACTTGGTGTAATCTGAAGTTGAGTCACAACAGCAGCAGTAACTTGTATGGGTGCTGAACCTGATAACTCATTGAAAAAGGCAGAAATAGTGGCATTACCAACATTGACTCCAGTAACAAATCCCTGAGTTCCCGATGTTCATTTCCATGCAATTGCAAAGAGAGCATACAGGATTGTTTAGGTGCCAATGTGAAAGGATTTTTGCAATTTTCTAAACCACCCGTATTTTGACTAATCCCCTTTATTGGCACCATAGTTAAGGTGCGTGTTAGTTTGGTATTATTGGTGACTTGATAATTTACTGTTACTGACCCTGTACTGGGACTGTAACTTGAGTTGGAGTAGTTGCTACGATACCGAATGTCGGTTTAGAAAGCGCCTGCCCTAAAATAGGAAGACATAATGCTAAAATCCCTAGAGTTATACGCGACATTAAAGAAGCAAGTTTGCAAGTCATAGCATATCCTTAAGCGAAAAACAGGTGCTAATTGCGATTATTAGATGTGATTTAACATTCTATCTTATGCGATCAAAACTAACTTTGTATAGAGCCAATAAAATTATTGCTTTCAAAGTAATATACACCCTAGTTCCCTAGATGAGTTCGATTGCATTGTACGCACAATCCTTTGATTTCTACAGTACAATTTATAATTGAAAATTGAATGGAGTCAGCTGATTCTTTTACGGGGGTGAAATCTATAATGCACTCTAATTCTTTGACAAAATCACATTGATTGCAGATGAGAAATTGTGCTTGCCCCACATGATGCCCATGCAAACAGGCAACGTACGATTTAAGGCTATCAATGCAGTGAATAAATCCCTCTTGATGCCAGAATTGAATGGCGCGATAGACTGTAGGTGGCTTGGGATTTTCAACTTCCATGGATAATTTTTGCAATATCTCATAAGCACTAAGCGGAGCGCCCTCTTTTACTAAAATTTTGAGGACACGTTCCCTTGGCTCTGTAAATCGATAGCCATGAGCCACGCAATGCTTATAGGCCTTGTCCAACAAATTATGCTTCATAATCATCTTTAGCTTTTTAATATTTAATTTACTAGTGTATCACAGAATGTAAAGCATCATTACCTAGCTGATCACTATAATGCACTATGTCTTCGAAGACTCTTTAATTTGAGTAGAAAAGACAGTCATTATGGAACGCCACCGTTTTGGTATTGGTTCGTATAAATACTGGGATTATCCTCATCCTGATTTGGTGCAAATTGTACGCGAGGAAATTTATCCAAAACAAGTACCTAAGCAGAGTTCACTAATTCTTAAATGCATCATGAAGTAAGTGAGATTCTCGTAGAAGATGAGTTGAAACGATTAGGAGGTCTATTCGAAAAAGCACCTAATTGGCAAAGTTTCGTTATCATTGATAACCATCTAATTACGGGACAAAATCCCGCATCTTCAACCGCTAGCGCCCAAGCATTAGTCAAGCTACTCGCGTAATCCATATAATGCAGTACTCTCTTGAATTACAACACTCAAGAGAGTTTCTAATTAAAGGCTGATTTAGAGATTAATCAGCCTCTTTGCAGAATCAGACAAAATATTCCATAGCTATTGAAAAACCCTTTGATCTACGCTCGCAAAAACTGTTCCTTTAGGTCCTGCTACTTCACCGCCGTTTTCTCCAAACATTGTAGAACCGACTACTCCTAAGAAAGATGGGAGAAACAACAGCACAGCAGAAATAAACACCAAAGCTATTGGTGTTCCAATCGGGATTTGGGTTGGGTTATCTTTGTGCTGTTTAAATTTCAGAATAGCGCTGATAGAAAAACCTAACCCAGCTATATAGGAACCAGCAGTAATTAATTTAGCCAACTGTTCAAATGAATTTGTAATTTGTGAAGCCATTTGACCTAGAGTAAAGGTATTTTCTGCAACTGCACTTTTGCTAACACAAATTAATAAACCCAAACAAGCAATACTACATATCCGAAACAAATTATTTGGTTTCCCTACAACTTTATTATTCACATGTACTCTCCAATTTAAAATTAATTAAAATCGTAATTTCTGTCACGGCTATCCATTTAAAATTTTCAATAGTACTCGTAATAGAGATATGACAATCATTGGAACAAACAGGGTTCTCTAAACAAAAAATCACAAAGCCATTTCTAGGTCTTCAGCGCTATTCAGTAATCTCAGTTGTCCTTTTGACATAACTTTTGGATAAAATACTATCACTTAAAGTGGCTTAGTCGAGATATTTTAATCATTTTACAAATATCATCAATACTCATCCCATGATTTTTATGCCTGCTCTTTCTTCAAAATTCAAAAATGGATCGGGTGTTAATAACCTTAATTGATACTGAGATTTCATCTTTTTAAAAAGGTGTGTCGCAACTGATGAGGAGTAAATTCAAATTTTTCATGCTCAGGTAAAAATGCCAGTGCTTGCTTTAATACCCTCTGGCAGATCCGACAAACATCCAAAGTTTGCAAACGAGTACCATATCTTGTAATAAATAAAGGCTCACCTTCTTCTGCCTCTCTTTTTTCTAAATAGTGATCCAAATATTCCCTACTCTCTTGTGGCAATGGAATTTTTTGACTTACGCGTTTTGACTTACGGCGCAGAACATCATACAGTCCTTTTTGCCGATACTGTCCTATGTTAAGTGATACCACCTCTGACTCCGAAGCCCTGTTCCCATAAGTACATAAAATAGAGCCGCCTCCATCACAGGATTTTGATTTTTACGAGTACAGCTTTTAATACGCTGCTCGCAAGCTGATTTTAATCGCATCATCTGACGCGAGGTCAATCCATTCCAATCCGGAGCATCAGTTTGTAAATCTTTGACTTGAGCAAGAGGGTCGCCAGAGAGCAAAGGTCTTTGTTGATGCAACCATCGGCCCACATTTTACTATGTATAAAAATTATTTATTTGTTCTTGTTCTTTAGCAATGAATTGTTATAATGTAACACTTTCAGGGAGCTTGTGTGCAATTTGAGGGATTTTGAGCCACTTTCCTTTTGAATTTTTAGGGGTAAAACCATGTATTATAATTATCGATTGTACCTTTCAGATGATGTTCCATTTCTCGATCCGAAAAAAACCGCCGAAAAAATAGAACACATTTTGAATGAAGCCAAAGAATTGAGATTAGTACGAGTAGCAATCGATTTGACCAGTCAAAATAAAAGCATCAGTTTATTGTGCAAATCCAAAGATGCTCATGCCATACAGACTAAAGTAACTCAACTTTTGTTGGCAGAAGACATCGCTGTAAGTGAACTAATAGAGAAAGAAGCACTTTCAGATGAAGAAGAAATAGTATACGAAGCTCATCAACATACATCGAATCCCGTACACTCTTTGCCTCTTAAGAAACACAGAAAAAAATCCAAGCACAATCATTCAAATAAGCCTTCTCAGGATTACTGCCCCGGCCATTGTCATAATCATTCTCATGACCATTCTCATGACCATTCTCATGACCATTCTCATGACCATTCTCATGACCATTCTCATGACCATTCTCATGACCATAGTCATAGTCATGAAAACCATTGGCTTAAGGCTGCTCTAGGTTTGATTTGGGGAATAGGCTTGCTTGCTCTTTCTATTGCAAGTTTCAATATTCCTATGACTGCTTATTACGTCATAACAGGACTTACTACGTTAATGACCTTATATCTAGGCCATACTGTTTATCAATCAACATGGGATGCGTTGCGTGACAAAAAATGGGATACCACAACTTTATATACGATTAGTACTTTGACCATCGTCGCTGTGTCTATCGCCAGCATGTTTATCCCTGGATTACCGATGATGTTTGAAGCCGCACCTCTTGTGTTAGGCTTTTGGCATTTAGCAGAAGGAATTGAGCATACTTTAGTGGGTGAAATCAATAAAAAATTAGATGTACGCGATTGTATTACTCCATTAGTCCTATTGAAGGGAAATCCTGAGAAGCAAGTTTCTGTCAAGACGTTAATCCCTAATGACATCATTATGGTGAAACAAGGAGAGGTTATTCCTGTTGATGGCATATTAACCGAAGAAGCCCTACTTTATACTACTCGAATCGATGGTTCACCCAAGCTCAAAAAATTTAAACCGGGTGATACAGTAAAAGCAGGCATGCGTTTAGCGGATCACCTTCCTTCATTGCACATGCGTGTTACAAAAACGTATCCAAATTCCTATCTCTCCTTGATCGCAAAAAATATTACTCAAGCGAATAATGAAAAAGCACCTATCGAGTTATTTGCGGATCGAGTATTGAAATATTTTATTCCGGCTTTGCTCGGTGTAGCGCTCGTTTCAGGTATTGTCATAGGTTCATTGTTTACTCCTGCACTTGCCATCCAATGCGTCATATCGGTTCTTGTAAGTGCCTGTCCCTGTGCATTAAGTTTGATTACGCCCATGGCCGTTAAAATTGGGATGAAAAAAGCCTCCGAACAAGGGATTCAATTTAAAAACGGCAAAGCATTACAAGCTGCCGCTGATATTGATACTATTGTTTTTGATTTAAATGGTACACTCACTAAAGGCGAGGTTGTAGTAGATGCGCTGTATATCGATGATAAAAAACTCTTGCATCATATCGCATTATTAGAAAGCCAATCCGATCATCCAGTAGCAAAGATCATTAAATCATACCTACACGATCAAAATGCTGTATCCGATGAGTCTTTAGAAATTACTTCTATTGATAAAAGTCATCATTCCGGTATAAAAGGCGTAATTAATGGCGAAACTTTTATGGTCGGTAATAAAGATATGCTTTTAGCAAATGGAATTACGCATATAGCTAAACCTTATGATAATCCTAAAAATGGTTCTGTTTATATTGTACGTGGAGAAAAAGTAATAGGACAAATTGCCTTAGCTGACCCTTTGCGTGAAGATGCCATTGCAACAATAAATCACCTAAAACGTTTGGGTAAAACAATACATATTTGCACAGGAGCTGATAGAGCAACCGCGGAAAAATATGCCTTATTATTAGGTATTTCTAAAGATAATATTTGTGCAAATACCGTAGGTGCTGTCACTAAGTCTGGGGAAATATCTAAAGCAAGTTATATTCAACTGTTAAAGCGCAAAGGCCTGAAAGTTGCGATGGTAGGTGATGCGGCCAATGATCTCACAGCGCTTGCCTATGCAGATATAGGCATTGCTGTCCAATCCAACATTGGGGATACCATCACGCAACAGCAAGCTGGAATAGTAATCCAACAGGGACTGTTATTTCCTATTGCCACAGCTTTTGATGTCGCTCAAAAAACCAAAGATAATATTTACCAAAACTTATTCGTGAGTTTGGCTTATAATTCAACCATTACTTTAGTGGCAGCAGGATTATTTGTTGCTTTAGGTTTTACACTCAACCCTGCAATTGGTGTTGCTTTAGTGGTGCTGGAATCCACAATTGTATTGGCCAATTTATATCGTTTTAAACAACAAGCAATTGTGTCTGCGGCAGCAAACAGTAAAAATGCAGTTATGGATCTAGAGCATTCTGAACATACAACTTCAAAAGTTTTACACGCTTTGGGTTATCGTTCGCAACCTAAAACAAATCTGGCAGTTGTACAGGAGCCTAATGCCGTGAACCCCAAAGCGAGAAATTTATTTGCATCTAAAGAAAATCATTTTGCTCCTACTCTTCAGGCAACGCAACAAGAGGTAGTGTGCCAAATCTAATATTGCTACCGAAATGAGATCACTCCATCTCCGAATAACCTAGTCTCCACTACCAAACTTAAATAATCTGTTGTCCTCGCCAAGCGGGGATCCATTTTTAAGTTAGACACCGGTTTTGGTGCAGAGAAAAAACTATTTGACACAATGTTCAACCAAGTGACATAATGAGTTTTTATTACATATTGATGCTCGCTAATATGCAACACCAATGCTTTCAACAAATGATAATGCGCTGCCTGGACACTGTTGTCGAGATTGGGCGGAGTTATTTGAAAAAGCGCTAACAAATTAATCCTCACCAATACCAGTGTCCAGGTTTAACGATACTGGTTCGAATCTACTCCCAGTATAAAGCGCTCAAATTCAAATTTAGTGGCAAAAATTTGATAATTAATTTTGCTGCTGAATGTAACCCAAATTTCTATCCATAGAAGCAAATGGATTAATTTGGGACAAAATGAGGCAATTATCATGAGTTCTAGCATAACAGACATTTTGTCAAAAATTTTTAATGTAGAGTTTGTATTGAAATCTTACATTCAACGCCATATTAAAGGAGTTCCACCTAAATATACTTATTCCGAAGAGTCAGGAGTAAATCCAGCTTTTCAACGTATTGAGGAAGTTGATGCCTTACTTCGACCTAATGAAAAGCGCATATTTGCGTTACGCAGTGATTTTATTCTAGCAACTGGAGTTAAAAACGCGGAGCAGCAACATGGTTATCAAGGGTTAAAAGAAACTTTTGAAGAATCACAATATCCATACTTAAATTGGAACGATCGATATGGCCATCCTTCCCTTGCCATAGCCGATAATAATTACGATGGAACTGTTCTTTATGCCGGATTTATTTGCCAACGGCATGGATACTTGGAAGTTTTCTTATCCTCTGGGAGATACAATCGATGTAATCGAGTTGACGAAGGAATTTTACCGCTAACAAAGGAACAAATTCACGTCATTGAGTCTTATCTGGCATTAAAGTTTCAAAAAGCTTACGGACTCCAAAAAGTAGTATTTTATGATACAACTCCGGAACAAGACGATATTGATTCTGCATTATTTTTTAAGAATAAATCGATCTCTAAACATAAAAGTCCTAGAATCTATCAATCTTCTTCAATTAGCGCAGCAGTTCAAATAGCGCATCGTGATTCATGCTTTGAAAAAGCTCAAAACTATATTAAAAATAATATTGCGCCGGTTAAACCCAAATATAGTTATTCCAATGAAGGGAGTATCAATCCAGGCTATCAAGAGATTACAAGTATTCACTATCCCTTGCGACCACAAGAAAAGCGAATTTGGGCTTTACGCAGCGATTTTATTTTGGCCACTGGTATAAAAAATGCTTATGAAAAAGAGTATGGATATACGGGATTTAAGGACAGTTTTAGTAAGTCTCTTCATTCATTTTTAAATTGGAACGATCGGTATGGCCATCCTTCATTAACTCTTCCCGAAAATGATTATGACGGTTCTGCATTTTATGCGGGGTATGTCTGTCAACGAACAGGTTATCTCCAAGTATATCTTGTCTCCGGAAGATTTGAACGAAATGATTTAAATGAGGAACAAACCCATATATTAGAGGCTTATATTGCTGCCCAATTTCAAGCAGTTTATGGTAATCAAGAAATTGTTTTTGACTACGGTGACTCAAATATTTCAAGTTATCATGCTGCATTTTTTAGAGATGGACTATTTGAAAAAAACAATCCTCAACGACGTTACACTCAATCATCGATTCAAGATATTCTACAAAATATCCCTACAACTCAAAGCGAAGAACAAGTGGAAAAGAGCCAATATTTTTCAATATAAAATTATAGGGAATGGATACCCTACAATAAAGTACTCTAGAGTTGAGCTCAGCTTCCGGGCATTGTAACTCTCTGTAAATGATAAATTATCTAAAAAATTCATATGAGATATAAAAACATTCAATTGGATCAATAATCAACACTATAGTCAAATGATTAAATATCATTAATATTGTCCTATGAGTCTCTTATGCCAAAACTTATTGAAGAAAATAAAAATGCAAATGAATATGATTATTCGTTTGTAATTGGAATTCATGGAAAAAAAGAAAACCAAAGTGTACTTAAAGAAACATGGTTGGAGAAAGAAGGTATTGGCAAGAGCTCACTCATTCAACGCTTTATGGCAGATAGTTTTTCTGCAGGCTATCCTTATTGCAGTACGGATAATGGCGGAAAAATTTTAATCATAGATGATAAGAAAGTAAAATTACACCTTTATAAGGATTCCTATTTAGTTCGCAATCCTCGACATTGTGATTGTAATATTGTGTTATTTGACTGTACTGATGTAGCAAGTTTTAACAATGCGCAACAAATAATTAATGATTCTCGATTTAAAAATACTCTTGTTGTGTTGGTAGGTACAAAATTAGATTTAACCTCAAAAAAATTAGTTGATTACAACACAGCCAAACAGTTTGCAAATCAGCACGATTTATCTTTTTTTGAAGTAAGCTCTAAAAACAGTCACAATGTATCGGAGTTATTTAGATGCTTAGCAAAAAATTTGATAATCCAACAAAATATTAAAGATAATGAGATTAAGTACCAAAAACATATCAATGCATTAACCTCTTATATACAACAAAGAGAAACAGAGCCTGAATTTCATTGGAAAGCTCGCTTTTTTAGCTGCGGAAAAAATATTGATGCTATCAGTAAACACGCTAAAATCGCTGCTGCAAAGAAGGTAATTGAGGAACTAAGAACTGGTAAAGAGCCATCCTATTCAGAGGAAGAATTAAAAACGTTACACGATGGGCGCTTGGGTAAAATTATAAAAAATATACACAACGAATTGAAGCATCCTTTTAAAGAAGTATTTTCCAATAAAAATACCTTCATGATGTCATAATTCATTCTAAAATAAGCTGTTGGATCCGTAGGGAGTGAGTGACAAGTGCTGAGCTGAAGATGCTGATTTTCATCTTGTTCGATCACCTTACCCCAGCAGAATTAAGACTTAATGGTGTTAACTCTTACTCAGCAAATTACTGCTTGGACATTTCAGGAGTAGGAACGTAATTATACCCAGCCGCTAAATCTTGATACAAATTAACAACAGTCATTAATTGCTCTAACTTGTGCTGATTGACCTCTAGCGCAAGCTCATCTAATTTCACCTTTTCTTTAATCAAACTCAGATGACTGATAATTCCTCTTTGATATAAGGTTTGATTTAAATGATAAGCATTGCTCAATTCTCGCTCTGCTTTTAATACATCATTAAGACGTTTGGTGTACAATTCATGGGCCGACAAATCATTAGTTACATCTCTAAGCACCTTGCGCAAAGTATTGCTGTATCGAGAATAAGATGCTTTATCTAATCCTTTAGCTTTTATTAATTGCCCATAGGTTGATGCTTTTAAAAAAGGAACTTCAACGATAGCCTGGTTAAAATGAATCGCCTGGCCTAATTGCCCTCCATTTTCAACTTTAGCAATTTCACCCCGAGCCATTGCTAAGTTAATTGCAGGTAACAAATGGCTAAAAGCACTACCAATCCCTGTATTAGCAGCATATAACTCTTGTTTCGCTTGTTCCATATCAGGTCGATTTTCAATGATATTTATAGGAAGCGCACCGATAATCATTTTTTGACCATTTAAATCCTTGAAAGGACGATTCACTAGAATCTGACCTGGATTTTCATCCAATAAATAATGCAATGCATTTTCACTGACTATAATATTGTGTTGCACTACTCTTTGTTTTGCTTGAATTAAAGAAAGCTCGGTTTTAGCGAGATCTAATTCGGTTCGCGCATATAAACCACCTTGATACATAGTGCGGGCTATGGCAATTAACTTAGAAAGGTCATGCTCTAATGCATGCAGTAATGTCAATTGCTCTATCTGGCTCAAATAATTAAAGTAATTGCTGACAATCTGACTCATTACAGCAAGTCGAACACCCAGATACATCGCTTTTGTAGCTTTTAATTCATATTTGGCTTTTTGTTGTTCTTTAATCTGCTTAAAAATATTAATGGTATAAGTAGGCACTACAGTGAGCAAAACACCTGGGAAACCTAAATAAGGAAATGAAGAATATCCTGCATTTCCAGTAACCTCAGGAATCCAACTCATCTGCACACGCTTTAATTCGCCTTGAGCTGCTTCAATATTAGCAACAGCAACTTTAATATCGTTATTATAAATTAAAGCGCTATCAATAAGTGAATCTAAATTAGGATCGTTAAATTGCTTCCACCATGCAAAACACGGTAGGTTTTCATTAGAGTTCGTGTAATAAGTATCTTTAACAGCCCACTGATCGGGAACAACTAATACAGGATTTTGGGCGCGCTGAATGCAAGAGCTCATGATAAAACTCAAAGTCAGTAAGCTAATTGTCCTTATTAATTTATTCCCCAATGTATTTTATCCTTTGGTTTTGGTTTTCTCGGGTAAGTTGCTCCAGTATATTTTGAGTTTCTAATTCCAGTAGCTCATTACGATGAGGTGCTAAAACGAATAATCTACGGATATTATGATATGCTTGGTGTACCACAGAATTAAAAAAAGCCAACTCCTCAAGGAACTTTACTTCTGGATGGGTATCATGCTTTGCCGCATCAACAAAAGCGTATAAATCCAACATATTAGTATTCAAACTAATACTTGCTTGTAAATAACTACTGTCGCGCATTGGACGCTGGATAACTATCTGAAAGAGTTTATTTAAACGCGTGATAATTCTTTTTTGCAAATCAAGATAAAATTTACGCGATAATTGACTGCCACGAAATATAAAAAACTCAAACATAACGCACAATAAAAAAGCAACAACGGTGGACAATAGGTAGTCAAAAAAGAAATTAGGAACAGCGTAATTAGTTCCTCCATAATAATCAGTACCTAATGAAGTCAAAGTCACTGTAAAAATAGTAGGAAATGCATAAAGCTTACCTAAAGAAAAATAAGCCATAAATACGATAAAAGGAATAACAACTAAGATTAAGCGAAAATCTATTTGTCCCATAATCCACAAAAAATAGGAGAGAAGTAATCCAAAAACAGCCCCCCAAAATCGATGAATGGTACGCAGTAAGCTTGCCCCTCTTTCAAAGCCTGCATAAATCATCATTACTGCAAAGCCTATCCATCCGGCATGAGAGTATCCCAATAATCTCTGTACTGCCAAAGCTGTTGCAAAAACGATACAGATCTGTAATGCTCGCGTTTTACGATAATCTACAATTTTAAACACAGATAATTCCAAGAATATACTAGTTTATTTAAAATCACCCAAGGTGTTGCCGCTAAATCACAAGGCCGCTCTTGTTCCACGGCATGTTTCAATACTTGAAGTTTTTGAATAAATAAATTAACCGTTTCATGTTCCATCATAATCGTATCTGCTTCAATAACACAAACAAGTAAATGTAATTGATTCATGAGTAAATTTATTTTCCAGATGGAGCGAAGTGGAAAAGTGCGAGGTAGCATCCTAGCATAACGCACTAAATGGGTCGTATGACCACGAACTGGATCAAAAATAATTCGTTGATTGGCAATCATTAGAGATAAATGTTCCGTAATTTGTGTCATCAGCAATAACAAAGCTCTTAGCCACAGACGATAATAATAGCTGCGAGGAAAAAAGGCTAATGCAGCAAAAACAACTACTAAAGCTATAAAAGTGTTCAAGCAATTATTTAAAATTTCATAAAAACTCGTATTAATCTCTCCATACAACAAAGAATAAGCACCCAAACTTAAAGCAACAGGCGCAATAACCATAGTATGCATTCTGCTGTCAATAGCGAGTAAATACAGCAGAAGAGAATAAACAAATGCAAGAATAGGAAAAAACGGTGTAACAGAAAAAAAATCAAAAAGAAAAGCACTAATAGCAGACCACAAGATACAATAAAAAAGCAGCAGATTCTTTTTCTTTGGAGTATCACCCACCACTTCTGCAGCCATTGCGGTTATCGGAATATAAAAATAATAAAAATAGGGGTTAGGAATTGAAAAAACAAAATTAACAGCAAAGAGGATCAACAAAACATACGCGGATTTCAATCCATTAACACGATGATTCCCGTATGGATCATAAACTTCAATGATGTGAGTGAGTTTTGATATAAACATAAGCACTAGCACCAGGATGAAGGGGATATTTAGGATCTGGATCAAGAATTTCTATCTGAATTGGGAAACGTTGTGGTTCCAAAAGCCATTGATTATTGCTACTCACTTTTTGCTGTTGCGTACGGGGATCGGTCGTTTGTCGGTCCGCAGCCCATAGGGTATTGACTATCCTTCCATGAAAGATTTTATTAAAATAATACATCCGAAGCATGATATAAACTTCATCACCTGGCCTTACTCGCCTTAGGTCAGTTTCATATAAGTTTGCTTGTACCCACCATGCTGACGTATCGATAAATGAGAATAAAGGCTCATGAATTTTAACCGGTGTACCTGGACCAATATAAAGATTATCAACTACGCCATCGGCCGGAGCTCTGACTGTAGTTAAATCAAGATTAACGCGAGCGTTATGTTTTTCTGCTTTGAGTGCTTTAATGAGCTTTCTTTGTTGAATGATTTGCTGATCTTCAATAGCAATTTGCTTTTTTAGTGAATCCATCTTTTGTTCCAGCGAATGCAAATCATAATCAAGTGTACGCACTTCGAGTTTTGACAAAGCTTCACGTACACTAGGCGCTTTTTTTAATTGATATTCAAACTTAGCTTTTTCGTAAGCATATTTTGCTGCAGCTAATAATGTTTCAGTTTTTTGGGTTTGGCGATTAATCACTTTAAGTGATTCTATTGCTTCTTCATAGCGTGCTGTTGCATATTCATAAGTTAAACGATAAGGTTTCTGATAAACTTCAAATAAAGGTTGATCCTTTTTAACAATACTCCCATTATGCACATAAATTTTAGTAATAAAACCGGAAACATCTGCTGCTATAGGTGTCACATTAGTCACCACAAAAGCATGGCTTGTAAAAGGAATTAAATAAGAAAAAATATGATAAATACCAATTAAGACACTGATAACAATCACAATGACAGGTAAATTAATCTCATTTTTCGAGACTTTAAATATCCTTTTCATGAAATACCTTTTTAAACAGATCCCTAGTTAATTTACAGTAAACAGCGATTTTTTCCAAAACCGCTACAAACAACGTATTATAGAGCATGAGGTAATTTTGCAAATGCGTTTAAGAAACTTATTTTTATTTTAGTGATCTTGTATTGTTATACTTAATAAAGATTATGAGGTAATCATTTGTATATGTATCAGGGAGAGAGCATGTTACGCGAAATCAAGATTCAAACCGTAGAGATTACAGTAGTACGGATTTATACCTTAGAACAAGCCCCAAATATTCCTTCTATTTTAAATTATTTACAAAATGACGCTAAAATTCGTGGAATAAGCATTTTTCGCGCTATCAGTGGCTTTGGTGAAACAAATGCCCCTAATAACTCTTTTTTAGATGTACCCTTTTCTCTTCCTTTAGTCATTGAGTTTTTTGATGAGCCAGAAAAAGTTACTACAGCTTTAGAATACTTAACAACCATAATAAAAAAAGAACATCTTATTTTCTTCCCTGCTCAAGCAAATGCTTAAAATAATTGATACCGCTCTTTTATATAGGAGTAACTATGTCTTCTCAATTACAATTATTTAGTAACCTGGAACCAATGCTCCTTCAATATAAAAATACAAATGCTCAAACAAGAAAGACTCTATTGCTTGATGTAATTACCACCGTACAAAAACTATCTGGAGAAATTACCTCTACGAATGAAGCGAAGGAGCATTATAAAGTATTATCTTATGCGGCGACATTAATCAATTATGCCGACGCTTTGAATCGAATGGAACATCAACAGTTCTTTGATATTTTGATTGATTTCTATAAAATGGACTTAGATGATGAATTGCAGGATTGGTTTGAATTTGGTTCGCCAGGACAAATGAGACTGAAAAAACCGATTTCTGCATACACTCCTGAAATTTGGAAAAAATTTCGTACCGCTCAAAAAGCCCATCTTAAAAAAATTAACAAAGAAGATGATTTTGATTTAGATCAACTGGATATTAATCATCCTCCAGTAAATCAATTATATCCTATTCAAATTCAAATGCTCGGTAAGCTTTTCAATGAATCTGTAGATAGGATAAGTATCAATGCAAAAGGACAAATTCGTTTTGCAAAACGTTTTGGTTTTTATCTATTACCAGGTGGGGGTATGGTTGAAATGAGTCATTCGACCAAAGCCAATAATTTAGAGCATAAAATGCTCGAAGAACATTTGGAAGAAGAACATGCCAATCTTTATATAAAGGCTGCACCATTATATAACGAATTGGATAAAGCTGTATTTGACAAACGTTTATTAGAAACTTTAGACAGCAAACAAGCTCAATCGTTACCTAATGAGTTTCGAATAAATTTAAAGGAAATAGCTGGAGATGAAGATACAAATGCTGCACGTCTGCATCACTTGGTAGATGCGATTGACGCACAAAAAGAGAAGGAGCAAAATGACTCTGTAAAAAAGTCATTAGTTGAATTACGTGCTCTTATTCAAGTACAAACTTTTGAGTTAACTCCTTTATTTACTGAAGCTTTTGAGTACATTAAAACAAATGCGAAACGTGTAGACATTCAACAATATCTTGATACACGTGCCGCAGGTGGCTTTCAAATGTCGCACACCTTTATAATAACCCAACCCTTAGAAAAGTGGTTTAAGGAGAAATTCAAGGGTGTAGATGGTGAATTTGGAGATGACATTAGCGGCTCTGAAACTGAAAAATTGACTTTGCTTGAATGCATAGCCAAGTTTAGAACAATTAAATTTTCTCATCTATTAATTGGGCTAGCAGCCTATAATGAATTTTTGGATAATAATTCATTACAAATAGACTCTGTGTGGGATAATGGCCAATTTGATGCCGCTCGCAAAGCTATTGTTTCTGAAGCAGCCAAATTGTTACATTAACGTGTTTACAAGTGATTATAAAAAGTTATGAGAGGCATGGAAAGAATTCTAGAATTATTCTATCCTTAATATGCTTAAGTGATCTTAAGCTTATTTTAAACAAATTTTTATAAGGATAGTAATAATGGATGCATGGAATAGTGTAATTTTTATGAAAAGTAACAAACCTATGTCTGCTATGAATGAAATGGCAAAATGGGATGGTGTAAAAAGAATGTGGTCTACAACAGGTGAATGGGATTGGTGTATTCAATTAGATCCCAAAATATCATCTCCTGAAAAAGCGGAGGCTTTTGTTGCTCGAATGCGTGAAGGACACTGGGCAACAGAAACCAAAACAAATTGGTGGAAAGAAGTTCCCGCAAAATAGGAAGTCAGCTCGGAGCAAAATGCTCCGAGCTCTAGTGACTCACCTCTCAAATCCAATGTTCACCCTACAAAACCCTCTCAATCTGATTTTTCTTTAAAAAAATTGCAAATATTTTATACTTAAAATACATGGATTGTGAGGTCAACCCAATGAAGAATACAAAAATTGATTTTAAAACAATCTTTGAGTCTACGCCCGGACTGTATCTTATTTTAGACAAAAATTTTACAATTATTGCGGCCAGTAATAGTTATCTGCACGCCACTATGGTGACTAGAGAGCAAATTATTGGAAAAAATATATTTACAGCGTTCCCAGATAATCCTGAGGATCCTCACGCGACGGGAGTAAATAATTTACGTGCTTCATTAAACAGGGTTTTAAAAAATAAAACCTGTGACACAATGGCAATCCAAAAATATGATATTCGTCGTCCTGAAGAAAAAGGAGGAGGATATGAAGTACGGTATTGGAGTCCGATAAATTTACCTATTTTAGATGCCAATAACAGAATTAAATACATTATTCACCGAGTTGAGGATGTTACCGAATATATCCAGCTGAAAAAATCGCGTTCTGAACAACTAAAAATAATGAAAGAACTGCGTACTCGAACAGGAGAAATGGAAATTGAAATTTATCAACGCGCCCAAGAAATTCAAACAGTCAACAAACAATTGCGGGAAGCTAATAACCATTTAGCCTTACTTGATCAAACGAAAACGCAATTTTTTGCAAATATTAGCCATGAACTACGTACCCCACTGATGTTAATTTTAGGGCCAATAGATATATTATTACAGGATAAATCATTAACACCCTCACAAATAAAAAACATACAATTAGTTAAAGAGAATGCTCTTCTATTATTAAAACATGTGAACGATTTGTTAGATATTGCAAAATTTGATGCAGGGAAATTAAAAATTAATTATTACAACATTGATTTTGTACGTCTTATTAAAAAAATTCTATCTTTATTTGAAGCAGATATTGAAGCAAAAGAACTACGAGTTTCTTGTAACCTCCCTAAAAAATTATTCATTCAAATTGATAGTGAAAAAATTGAGCGTGTTATTCTCAACTTACTTTCTAACTCAATAAAATTCAATCCAATTCATGGAGAAATTAATCTTAAGTTACATAAAAAAAAGGATAATGCAGCATTTTATATTGAAGACAATGGTCCAGGAATCCCTGCAAAATTTAAAGAAACAATTTTTGAACGTTTCTTTCAAATGGAAGAAAGCTTGTATCATTCCACAGGTACTGGCTTAGGACTTGCAATCGCAAAAGATTTTGTTGAATTGCATAATGGTACAATTAAAGTGCGGAAATCAAAATTAGGTGGTGCTCGTTTTGCCATTCAAATTCCATTAAAAGCCCCAGAAAATCAACTCGTACACGATAAACAACCACCGTCAAGAAAGCTTGAGACAGCGCACGGCGTAGATAAACAGCAAAAAACAGATAGGATACCCACAAAAGGAATAGGAAATTTCAACCGCCCTCTTGTTCTAATAGTGGAAGATAATTTAGCAATGAATGAATTTTTGTGTGAAATTCTAAGTAACGATTATCGCATTGTCTGTGCTCAAGATGGTAAAGAGGGTTTAGATAAAGCTTTTGAGTTACTTCCTCATGTCATTATTACTGATATCATGATGCCTAAAATGAATGGAATAGAAATGGTCCATGCTATAAGACAACATGCCCCTCTACTTTCCACCCCTATCATGATTGTAACTGCTAAAACAGACGATGATCTTTGTGTCCGTATACTCCAAGAAGGCGCCCAAGACTATATGGTAAAACCTTTTTCTATTCAAGAACTTAAGGCAAGAGTCGCTAATTTGGTTTTAGTAAAAAATGCAGAAGATGAATTAGAACGTTTTGTTTATTTAGCGTCTCATGATTTAAAATCGCCATTACCCGCAATAGAACATCTCGTTTCGTGGATAGAGGAAGATATAGGGAATCAATTGACTCCTCAATCCAGGAAGTATTTATCTTTTTTACGGAAACGTGCCTACCGCATGTCGAACTTATTGGATGGACTATTAAAATATACTCAAGCTGGAGTGATACATTCAAAAATTGAAAAAATTAACTTTTCCGAATTAGTAAGTAGTGTCGCCTACAGAGTTGATGCTGCGAATGACTTCGATATTCATTGTGATCGGTGCACTTTTGCTATCGAAGCAGAAAAGACACCATTGCAAGAAGTCCTTTACGAACTCATTGATAATAGTGTGAAACATCATCATCTTCAGAAGGGGCACATTAAAGTGGGCGTTATTGAAAAGAACTCACATTATGAGTTTTTTGTTGCTGATGATGGGCCTGGAATAGAAGGTGCTTACCAAGATCGAATTTTTCAGCTTTTTCAAACACTACAACCTCGCGATGTTTTAGAAAGTAGCGGAGTAGGACTGAGTATTGCCAAAAAAATTGTTGAAACTCAAGGTGCCAATATATGGGTCGAGTCCGGTAAAAACCAAGGTGCTGTATTTCATTTTACTTGGCCAAAACGAATTGACCATTGATGTTAATTATTGAACTGATCTCATTTGGATCCGTATCAATGCTGGCATTTTATGGGATAAGATTTAGCGACACAAAAGATATTTCCATGCTTTTTACGTCGAATTCACGTAAATTTACGGCTTTACGTTATAATGAAAAAAATTGCTACTTTATCAGAGTTAAAATGCAAAATACATCGATGCAAGTTACGCAAGCCTATCAAGAAGTCATTGAACTTCATGTCCAAATTGAAAATTTATTCCACAACAAAACTATGGACGAAACTCGATTGCCGTTCTTAAGTTATTTTCATCCGTATTTTACTATAATCCAACCTGATGGAATCTTAAGAGATTTTATATGGCTTAGCAATTGGTACGCTAAGGCAGCAGGTTCTCGCCCGCAAGTAACAATTAAAATTGAACATTTTAAAGAAATTTTTTCTTGTCCAGAAAATATTATTGTTAGCTATGAGGAACTTCAGCAACTCACCGAAAAGGAGCAGTTGAGACGTTTATCCACAGCAATTTTTATTCCAACAAACAATCCAAAACAACCATTGCTTTGGCGACATTTACATGAAACGTGGATAAAGCAGTAGAAATAACATGAATAAAATAATACTTTTAAAAGACAACACATTAGCGCAAACCGACACGCTTATTACATTACTAAAAAACAATAAAAATCTAGAAATTATAGAGTTTCACCCCCCCTGCCTAACTCGCTAGAAGAGATAACCAAAAAGGAAAAAACGGTACTTATCGCTTTTGGGAACCAATGTGAGTTGGGATGGAATCTATCAAGTAAGATTGATTCATTTAAAGCAATAGTATTCTAAACAAACGCGCTATTGCGCGCAAATTTGTTACATTTTAATACAAATAAATTGGGGATTTGGCAAATTATAAAAACTATAAGTAATATAAGCGAGGGCGTATTCTAGACTATTGGAATACGCTCGAGCTTTCTTCATGGTTCAAATTTCTACAACTTCATCAGGCCAAACGCTACATTGCACTTGTCCAATATGTTCCTTTTGTAAAAAAAGCATCACTAAACGAGATTGACCAATACCACCACCGATTGTTTGAGGTAAAGCACCGGAGAGTAATTTCTGATGCCAATCAAAATCCAAACGATGTTGGTAACCGGTCAATGCCAATTGATATTTTAGCATGGCTTCATTGACTCGAATTCCCATAGAAGAAAGTTCAAAAACATCCTCTATTACCGGATTCCAAACTAGAATATCTCCATTTAACCCAGTTAATCCTACTTCATTCACCGAACTCCAATCATCATAATCGGGAGCACGTAAATCATGAGGTTTGCCATCGGACAAAGCTCCCCCTATTCCAATTAAAAAAACTGCTCCATATTTTTTAGTAATCGCTCGCTCTCGTTCTTTAGGCGATAGATCGGGATATAAGCCAAGTAACTCTTCCGTATAAACAAAATGTATGTATTGGGGTAAAAATCGATTTAGACCGTAAAGATCACTAACAGCTTTTTCTGTTTCTTTTAGTGCTTCATAAAGTTCAATGACTGTTTTCTTCAAATAACTTAAACAACGGTCCTTATCATCTATAACCCGCTCCCAATCCCATTGATCGACAAAAACCGAATGGGTAGCACTTAACACTTCCTCGTCAGGTCTTAAAGCGCGCATATGAGTATAAATACCTTCTCCAGCTTGAAAAGCACACTCCCCCAGTAACTTTCTTTTCCATTTAGCTAATGAATGCACAACTTCATACCTACGCCCAGGTATGGCTTTAACCTTAACAGAAACAGCTTGTTCTGTACCTGAGAGATTATCTTGTATACCATCACCTACACAAGCTAATAATGGTCCTTGCACTTCAAGGAGACCTAATTTTTGTTCCAATTCCCGCGAAAAAAAAGTTTTAACAAAGCTTATTTGCCTTTGTTTTTCAATAAATGACTGTTTCATCATGTTACCTCAGATTATATGAATGTTATATTATATTGAATTTTCCAATTATTTTTATTGTTAAAATAAAATAAACATTGATATACAAGATTTAATTTAATAAAATTTAATTTTTATTAAATAATATTTAAAAATTAACAATGAAAGACCTAGAAAATTATCAAATCGATGATTTGGATAAAAAAATACTCCATGCATTAATGAAAAATGCACGTACGCCTTATGCAGAATTAGCCAAGGCATATGCTGTAAGCCCTGCTACGATTCACGTGCGTGTAGAAAAAATGCGGCAAGCGGGTATTATTGAGGGAGTGCATGTGCATATTAACCCAAAACGATTAGGGTATGATGTTTGTTGTTTCATTGGAATTACTCTGAACCATGCAAAAGAGTACCAATCTACTCTTAAAAAATTGGAAGATCTGGAGGAAGTCATCGAGGCTTATTACACTATTGGCCATCATTTTAATATTTTTATTAAAGTAATGTGCCAATCAATAGATGCGCTACAACAACTCTTAGTGAATAAAATTCAATTTATCGATGAAATACACTCAACAGAAACACTTATCTCACTGCAAAATCCCATCATGCGCTCAGTAACTCCTTAAAACAACAGTTTTGGATTTTACAGAAGGTCATCATGCATTGTTCTAATAAATCACGGAATATTGATCCTTAAACTCTCAATATAGATTTCTTCTACGAAGCAAAGGACATTACGCAATTCCGGGCTATTTATTTTTTTCTGCTATAGCATAAAGTTGAATGTAGCGATAAAAAAAGTGATTTATAACCTAGGAGATTTAATATCGCTACAATTTAATTGTATCACTCAAAACTTAACCAATTATTAATAGTCTTTATACTTTTTGATAAACTGAAAACCCTCGCACGATACACTTGTATTGCCTTGAAGAATTGCTGCCAAGATTTGTATTTGATTACGCGATAATGTATCGAAGCCGCTTAATTTAGCAACAGAAGGCCATAATTCAATCGATTGTGCATAATATTGCGCTCCAGTTTGGATCACATAACACAAATTATCATTCTCATTACTTGCCAACACAGCAGGGGAAACGGTTTGAAAATCAGCATATGAATTACCATTAGCAACAAAGCTCAATATTTTTTGATATATTTGCACCAAATTACTGTTCAAAAAAGACTGTTGATTCAAACCTTGATTACTGATAATACAAGTTCCACTATCAGCACATTGCTGCATTACGCTGTATGAAAAAGCAAAATTGGGCTTTGAATTTTCCGCTTGCATGGGAAAATAGGGACTGATTGGAAAATCAAGCCACGTATTTTTCCAAGCGGCATAATGCTCATTTATAGCATTTGACAAACAATTCTGTTGCGCAAGATCCGTATACCCTGCACTAATTAGCGTATTTTCCGCATTTGGATCAGCCCATGAAATAAAAGGTTCATCAGTTGCTGAAGCACAAGAAGTAATACTGATCTCTCTTATCAATGGTTCTGCATCATAAGTATAACCGTTTATATCTGTTGTATTTGCCAAGGCAGATAAAAAATTTGTCCAGTTTTCTAAGTAATCATCTTCCCACCAATGAGCCACTGAACCCTTCTGGGTTATAGTACCTTTTTGAGCAACAATATTAATTGGCTCATTTCCATTTAAATTTTTTACCCAATTTGGAGCAGTAAATCCCGCCCACACCCTCAACTTAGCATAAATCTTTGCATTAGGATTGGCCTGATTATACGCATTTATAGCACTAAGTGCTTGATCAATACTTGTTGTATCGAGCGTAATAATACCGTTTTCATCAGGTGGATTAGGTTGTAACTGAGCCCAAGTAACATTTATTACTGTACCACCAAATAGTTGTACTGTATTAGGCAATGTTAATTTATCTAAAGAATTATTTGGAGATGGAGGATCGATACTATCCTGCTGGTTATAAAAAGTAATATCCCCCATGTTCACCAGACCTTGTACTGGAGGTTTATTGGGGGTAACCGCAAAACACTGACTCGTTATTGTTAACGCCGTTAGCGTTGGTAAAACTATTTTATTAATGAAATTCATAATCATATATAATAAAAGTCAGAATGATTCATCTGAGATCAATACAAATGAGGTATTCTATAGATAAAGTTTATAAATCACCAGTACTTTTCTTTAACATCCTCACCAGCCATTAGATGCATCATCAAACATGAACATCGCCATACGACAACTCGCCAATATATTTAGGGGAATAAAGGCACGCATAGGCGAGCCATCCAAAAAATACAGCAACGGTTGTAATCACAGCCCATCCGGGAATTGGACCTAATGCGGCATTTTTCACGATTCGACTGAAAGACATCCCCATCTCCTGATGTGTGCCGATATTTTGGAGCTTTGGGGAAGATATTTTTAGGATCCATGCCATTAACAAAATAAGGAACATCCAGATATAGTTTCTACGCAGCCGTCGTGAAATTGCGGCACGGAGACTCATAAGAAAGCGTGGTTCACGTAAGTCTTGTCCCAGAGTTTCTGCCCAGTGCTCCTCAATTGCTCTGGCCGCAGTGAACATCGGAGCGAAATAGTGTCGCTCAATGAGACGCACACGTCCTCTGTAGACATCAAAGAATCGATATCTTCTTGACTCTATGAGCAGAAGTAGCAAAACGAGTATCATCGCGAACAGCAGGACCCCATGATGTGCCAATGCAGTTGAGAGTGAGAGTGAAAGCATTGCGGCTACAGCGGTGATTGCCCAGTTAGTGGTTCGATCGATTCGGTCTCGCCAGCCGGCCATGCGACCGATCTCAGCTCGATGATAATGAGCTAATACAGTAATAAATTCAGCTGATGTTGTCGGAAGTGGCGGGTTTTGGAAACCAGCTATGAGCTTTTCACCCATTTGTTGTTTTTCATATTCCATCGCTATCTCCAAGGCTCTTCACATGAGCCTATTGGTTAATTCTTATTTCCGGTAAAGTCCGATACAACCATAATCAAACAACATATAGATACTCGTAAACCGTTCAGATTGATATTTGCCATCATAAACAATATGAGTGGTGTAATCCATGCATCTCTTTTTTAGGATTATTCTACTCGATATAACCACTGAATGATGGATCATTAAAATACCTGATATTGATTGACACCTAATAGTTAATGCATAATTTACACGCTTCATCATTTAAGAAAAAGGAATTTAGTATGAAATTTTCAGAAGTAAGACAATTGTTTCCAGGATTAATGAATAAAGTTTTTTTAGACGCAGCTTGTGTTAGTTTACTTCCTGTTCCTTCTAAGCTAGCAATTGATAATTTTCTAGATATAGCTTTGCACTGCTACGCTGAAGATGCCTCATCACATCACATTCAAATGGATAGATTGAGATTAGAAGCCATTGATGAAGCCGCAAAATTACTTCAAGTTAACGTCAAAAATCTAGCTTTGATTGAAAGCACTACGTTTGGATTAAACATAGCCGCAAACGCTTTAAATTTAAATCATGGCGATAATGTATTGATAGCGGATTCCGAATTTTTGCAAGTTTCTATTCCTTGGATCAAAAAACAAGAAAGCAAGGGCATAGAAATTAAACCAGTTGAGACACAAAATGGAAAATTAACTATTAATGAATTTGAAAAGAGGATAGATAAAAACACAAAAGCGATTTGTGTATCGGCAGTACAATGGTGCACAGGGTATCGAATTGATCTCGAAGCACTAGGAAGGCTATGTCAACAAAATAAAATCTGGTTAGTTGTAGATGGAATCCATGAAATGGGTGCCATGGAAGTCAATCTCCAAAAACACTACGTCGATTTCTACATTGCTGGTGGACATAAATGGCTAAATTCACCTTTTGGCTGTGGGATAATGTATCTCTCTGACCGCGTCTTAAATGAACTCTCGCCTAATTCTTTCGGTTATTTGTCCCTCGAAGAACCACAAGGAGGATGGGGAACTTATTTTAGGACACCTTCTATTACTCCTTTTCAAGCTTTTAATTTTTCTAAAACTGCAAAACAATTTGAGATTGGTGGTACATCAAATTATGTAGGCGCAATTGGGCTGGGAAAATCCATTTCACTTATTAATCAAATTGGAATTAAGTCCATTGAATCAAGAATTCGTGAACTAAGTAATTTATTACATCAAGAGCTTAACAAGCTAAATGTCTTTAAAATTACTCAAGAAGATGAAGCCTCACAATCGGGCATTACCGTGTTCAGTTTTTATAATAATGCCGAAAAAGACTTAGCCCTACTTAAAGCATTGCTAGAAAAGAAAATATATTTATCTTTGCGCTATACATCAAATGTAGGTGGACTAAGAGTATCTACCCATTTTTTCAATAATGAAGAAGATATTCAAAAGTTAATTCATGCAATTCGTACAATAACAAATTAGAGACCTTACCTATAAGTAAATTTTTGCAGGAGCAGAGGCAATGAGGATTGCTATTATTGGCGCGGGCTTAACTGGACTAATGTTATCACTTTATCTAGCCCGCAGAGGATACCAGATCGATATTTATGAGCAACGTCCAGATCCTAGAATGACAACACATCGCTTTGACAAAGGACGCAAGATGAGTATTGACCTATCATCTCGTGGGTTATTATCTTTAACAGAAATAGGTTTGGCTGAAAAAATACTAAGTAAATCCGTTCCAATGCGCGATCGAATCATTCATTTACCTAACGAAGAAATAATCTCTCTTGCGTATGGAAAATATGAGAATGATTGCATTCATACCGTATCACGCTCCCAACTGCATTTTGATTTACTGCACGAAACTGAATCCGTACCAGCAATCATGGTACATTTCAATCAAGTCTTTGTTGACATGGATACAACATCAGGTGAATCTATCCTCTTCGATAATAATTTAAAAAAACAGTATAACATCAAACCATTTTTTCTTTTTGGATGCGATGGCGCCAATTCAATGGTTAGGAAGTGTATTGAAAAACAAAAAGAGAGTACGTTTCAACACAGTTATTTTCCATATCAATATAAAGAATTAACCATACCCTATTTGGAAAATCACCCGCTACAACTTGAAGCCATGCACATGTGGCCTCGTAAAAATAGCATGTTAGTTGCACAACCGAATTATGATCATTCTTTTACATGCGCATTTCTTTTACCGAGTACAGGTGAATATAGTTTTGAAATGTTGGAGAAAGATCACCCACCGCAGAAAATGCTTACTTACTTTAAAGATCAATATTCAGATGTCTTTCCATTCATTAGCAATCTAGAAAATGATCTTTATAATAATCCCATAGGTTCATTAGTTACAATTAATGAAGGTCATTGGAACTTAGATAAAGTTGCATTAATGGGCGATAGTATGCATGCGATGGTACCTTTTTTGGGGCAAGGATTAAATTGTTGCTTTGAAGATTGCTATTTATTTAATCAATTTTTGGATAAATATAATGATGACTGGCAAACAGCTATTCCCGCTTTTGAAGAACTAAGAAAAAAAGATACTAATGCTATTACTATTATGTCACTAGAAAATTATCCTGAATTATTCGATTCTGATTTACAAAAATCGATATTGTTGCGTGAGATAGAACATTATCTTATGGTAAATTTTAAAGACTCTTTTGCTACATACCACAATTTAACTTGCTTTAGTTTACACTCATACAGTTATATCAATTCCATTAGACTCATTCAGAAAGAAATGATTAAAGATATCTCACAAACTATCAACAATATCAAAGAACTAAATAAAGAAAAAATACAACTGTTTTTAGAAGATTATCATAAAAAAATCTGTGAAATGAATGTTATGAACTGAATAATACCTCTCAGTTGATTTAACCCATGATAAAATCATGCTAATATGTATATTTTATAATCAATAAGGACGAATACCGTGGTTAAATCAGTTCGTGTGTTAATAGTCGGCGGTGGTATCTCGGGATTGACTTTAGCTAATTTATTAATTCAGAGCAATAAAGACGTTAAGTTTCACGTAACTTTATTTGAATCTCGGCCGTCATGCGATAGTAATAAGCAAAGTATCGGAGGGGGAATAGGCATTTGGCCACCAAGTCAGGCCGTATTAAAAAACATACCAAACTATCAAAATTTTATAGAACAATTTGGTTATATTATGCCATCTCCGAGTTACCGAGATGTAGAGGGTAAAATATTAGCAAGAGCTAATGAAGACTTTGGTAACCGATTTCCTGTTCAATGTTTAAACCGTGATGATTTAATAAATATGCTGTCGGCAGGTTTAAAAAATAGGGATGATGTTGAAATTGTTACGTCACAAAAAATCCGCGGATATGAAAGAGATAAGGATCAAATTGTAATTAATGCTGATGGTACTAAATATGAAGGTGATTTACTAATCGCTTGTGATGGCATTCACTCAAAAATCAGAAATTGTCTGATGTCTGAATTAGAACTGCCACCAGTCCTAGAAACCGACCTTGGTTATACTTATTTTCGTGCAAATACACAACTTCCAGCAGACACCCAGCATAAATGGTGGTCCGCAGCATTTGAAACATGGGGAAATGGTACCTCTAAACAGTATGGAAATCATGAAATTCGTTTTGGTTATGTTCCACTAAAACCACCAAATGCCTTCTGGTTTATCGCGGTTAAAACACAAAAAGATCACAAATATTTATCGCCAATTAATGGAGTTCAGGTAGTTAACGAAGACACTAAGGAATTTCTAAAAGAATTGATTAAAGACTGGAAACCTATTTGTACGGATTCTGGGGAGGTTGTAGTTGATTACGAAGAATTAATTAATTCAACGGACAAAATACTAAGAACAGATATTGCTAAAATTCAAGGCGTTGAGCAATTTCCTTGGACATCACGAGACAATCGGGTGGTGTTGATGGGGGATGCAGCACATGCTACTGCACCGAATATTGCGCAAGGAGCTGGTTTATGTATCGAAGATGCAGCGTGCCTGGCTTCTAAGCTCAATCGAGTTGATTATTTAGAAGGCTTATCCGAGTACGAGCAAGAACGAAAACCACGTGCTAAAACAGTGCAAAATGTTGCTGATTTGATTGCGTCCGTAGGACAGGTTCAAAATCCAATACTTAAAATGATACGAAATGGGGTAATGCGTACTGCGAGTAGTTTTTTTCCTTCGTTACAACGGAGCATATTTGAATATTTTGTATCGTTCAGCTTAGGCGGCTCAACGAAGTCGAAATATTGGCAGGCCCCTCGATTATCGATAACAGATGATGCATCATCTTCTTTATTCGGCAGTGTTTTTCCCCAACTTGATCAACTCGATAATCCTGTAAAAGAGTTCAAAACGTCGAGTATTGGCGGCAGCGGGACAGGTGTTGTTACCGTAGAAAAACCTTCCTCTTTTGCAAAGATACTGGGAACTTTTGCAGGTTTTCCCCGTGATATGAAGCAGCAACCCTTTTATGCTCAAGTAACCAATTTATCTAAAAATGTACAGCGTTGGAGTAGGGTATTTGGCTATAATACCCCTCAACAGAAAACATATTCAACCACCCACTCGACCTATCGTGGGTTTAACCAACAAATGTATTTAAGTGAGGGAATGGGTGGGTTTCTAGACAAAGCGTTTCGATTTATTTACCAAATAAAACTTCAATCCGATAAGTCATTAAAATATGAGTCTCAAGGTATAACATTTTTTGATTCATTCCAAGTACCATTACCCACATTTTTACTACCCAAATCAGAGTGGATTGAAACACCAATAAAAGAAGGATGGAAATTTGATGGCAAGGTTTCTTTTCCTATGATTGGTACGTTATTGCATTATTATGGTCAATTCCAAATTGACAAAAAGGATGCTGTAACGAATAAAAGAATTATTATAGCAGGTGGTTCTGGAATGATTGGCAAAGAGGTTTGTTTGGAGTTTATCAAAAAAGGATATGATGTATATTGTTTAAGTCGTTCTGCACAAACACAATTAAATATTGAAGGCGTCAAAGTCAGGCTCATTAATGAAGACTGGTCCGACTTAATTGATAAAAATACAATCATATTAAATTTAAGTGGATCAAATCCAGGCGCTAACAGATGGACTCCTTCGGTAAAATCAGATATAGCCGAATCACGCATTCGGGTAATTGACACAATAATTCAAAACATAGAAAGAGCTCAAGAAAAACCATTAAAATATCTACAAGCTTCCGCAGCAGGATTTTATGGAGATGCTGGCGATACGATTTTAACTGAAGACAGTGATTCCGTTGTTGGGGTTGATCCTGGAACAAAATTCAGAGTAGACGTGTGTAAGGAAATTGAAGAAAGAGCCAATAAAGCGAATTGCAACGTGGTTAATTTGAGAATTGGACATGTTCTATCTAATGAAGGTGGTCTTTTACCTTATTATCGATTCGCTGGTTTTTTCTGTGCTGGTCGATTTGGTTCCGGTAATCAATTTGTTCCCTTTGTGCATGTCAAAGATGTGGCGAAGGCGATTGAATTTATTGCCAAAAGCGATACGCTCAATGACGGTGCAATAAATATAACTGCACCACAACCCAGCAGTAATTCTGAAATGTTAAGGGAATTGAGATTGATTAAATGGGCCCCTGGAATACCCATGCCTGAGTCAGTATTAAAATTACTCATCGGCGAATCATCTGTTGTATTAACAGATTCTGAGCGAGTCCAACCAAAACGATTACTCGAGAGCGGATTCCAATTTGATTATAATACCATAAGTGAGTCCTTACATGGATTACAGTAGGAAATGCCATGTTTTAATCTCGAACTAAAAGTACATTTCAAATATGTATCAAAGTCAACACGTCCATCAGCTGTCTTAACGTAATCGCTCACGTAATGACTTAAGGACCAATCTTCGTCTCTAGGCAAATCGTCACCCTCCGCGAAAGCGGGGGGCTCAATCAAAAGCCTTACTATAAAAGCACAATTGTTCTAGAAACAAAGCGCTGACTGTTTAGCAAGTTATTTAGACCCTCCACTTTCGCGGAGGGCGACGTTCTTTCGAAACCGTGAGCTCCTCGAAACCTCATCTTTCCCTTCAGTAACTTATCCTGCCGGTCTTTTAGATTAAAGCTTTTGTCCCATCTCCTGCAATGGATTTTCTATAGTCGCTGTATTAGCGGGTCGTTCTGGAAATCTGAAAATAGAATGCTTGGGAAGAACCTCAGCTGAGATGATATTTTTTTCATTAAATCTAGGTACGTCTTTTTCATCAACTGTTGGCAACACAGTGTCCATTTTTTTATGACTATATGAACCTGAGCCGGCAGTAATACCCCCATCAATAATAAATGGAGCACCAGTCATAAATGAATCAGGATTGGCGGCAAGAAATAAAGCCAGTTTTGCTACTTCTTCTACGGTTCCCATTCGCCCCCAAGGAATTTTCTTACTGTATTGTGCTACCTGTTCTTCACGCATTAGCCCGTGACCAAAATCTTTATCCCATATTTCAGTATCTATCGCCGCCGGCACAATAGCATTACAACTAATGGGGTATCCCTGTTCTTTACAATAAATCGCAACCGTTTTTGTATAGTTTAAAACAGCTGCTTTACTGGATGAGTATGCGGCATAATCCGGTACACCAATTAAACCCGAACGAGACCCCATATTAATAATTGAGGCAGCAGAACTTTCTTTTAAAAATGGCAGCATGAATTTTATAGCAAGAAATACACCACGCAGATTAACATGATGCACCTCCTCCCAATCTTCTATAGAACAATGCTCAGGATCTTGGGGAGATTTTGTATTTGGAGGTGAATCAATACCTGCGTTATTAACCAGGATGTCAAGTTGACCAAACTTTTCTTTGATAAATGTGGCCGCACATTCCCAATCTGTTTCGGAGGCTACATTCAAACATAAATAAATAGCCGTGGCTCCAATTTTACCTGCAATTTGCTCTCCCTCTGCTTGAGAAGTTCTTCCAGTAATGATGACTGTTGCCCCATTCTGAGAAAATTTTTTAGCTATCCCTAAACCAATTGATTTAGTACCTCCCGTAATTAAAGCTACTTTTCCTTGTAGTTCTCCTGGCATTTTATTTACTCCTATGTATTTTATTTATAAAAGCACACACGTTGATGAAGAACGCTTTTCTGATTCATCGTTTTGAGGCTCTCTTTCTACCTCATTCAAGAAAGTCTTCCCCCCTCTTTTTAAATTTAATTTCGCTCCTGTGAGTTTAGGAACAGATTGAGATGAAGCAACTGAAGTTTCAAGCATATCAATCCCGAAATTTAAATAATGGATGGTTCGAATCTCACTATTTACTAAGCCTTGTACGTTATGTTGATAGTATTCAAGTGGCGTTTCTTCAACAGTAGAACTACTAAAAATTGAGCTTGAACCAATTTTATTCGATTCCACATTGCTGTTTTTGAAGAGCGCTTTCATCGCTTTAGTAAAAAATGGGATGCATGATGCATTATCATTAAAGCTTCGGTAAAATGGGCAGGCAAAACCCTCTTCTCCAATTTGAAAAATTATTTTTCCATCTACTTGCTTACAAAAATCTTTGCTTGCATAAAGAGATAAGGTAATCGTAGAAATTTTTAAACTGTCTTTTTCGATTAGTTCACCAGCTAGATGCTTCCTGCCTTTTAAATAGGTGGTTATGGTTTCATATAAATTAGAGGGAATTTTATCTTCCGAAAGAGTGTATGGGGCTTTAAACGTTGCACCTTTCATCGCTTGATAGGTAGGTTCATCAATAAAAATTCTGAGTGAAATTGGCGTCTGTCCCTCTTTTAAATGCCCCACATATTCGGAAACCAAATGGTTGGTATAAGCAAGTACACCTGGAAGTTCGGTGACTTTATTAAGTGCCCTTGTGGTGCCAGAGGCTTTATATTTAACTTCAACTGCATAACGCAGGGACTCATTGATTTGATTTTCCCCATTAAAAACTTGAGGATGGATAATCCCTCTTAATCCACCACTTCCTACAAAATAATCAGTTTCAGGATATTGTTTTTTTAATTCGTTAAAATCTTTTACTTCCTGATATTGAATTTTAATTCCAATGGACGCGGCATATTCCCTGAGTTTTTTTTCCAAATCACTGATTAATACTTTGGAAGGAATACTATCAAGTACCTCTCCAAAACCCTTACTCCTATCCATTCCAGAAAAGGAGCTTTGTTCCACATACATAGCGTGATTACGTACAGGAACTTCATATTTTTCAAACATAAGAATTTCTTTTTCTGGAAATTGCAATTTTAATTGTATCGCACCTAGAAGACCAATAGGTCCTGCGCCAATAAAAATTATATCAGTCATAATTTATTAAAAACCTCAAGAAAAACGGGTTGACATCATAACAGGTAAAAATTTATTTGCATCTGATTTTTAGAGAGTCGTTAGAATTAAAAAAAGTTCTAATACTGTTTTTATTTGAGACTGGATCATGTATAAATACTGTTCACAAACACTTATATGGGCACAAGCTGTGTGAGATACCATTCGATTAACGACATAAAAGGCTTCTCTATGCTTTTATGTCGAACTCAATTATTAGGCTTATTTATGAGATATTTAAAAAAATTACATGCTCAGGTTATTGCAGGAATTATTATTGGCATCATTTTAGGTATTGTTGCTCCAGCACTAGCTATTTCATTTAAACCCTTTGCAGATTTATTTATAAAGTTAATAAAAATGATGATAACCCCCATCATTTTTTTAACACTCGTTTCAGGAATTGCTGCAATGAGTGATATAAAAGCAGTGGGTAAAATTGGCGGTATCTCGCTGCTTTATTTTTTGATAACTACCACTTGTGCCTTAGCTTTTGGGTTAGTTATTGCGAATATAGTTCAACCTGGAACAGGTATGAATATTGATCCGTCTTCTTTAAATATATCAGAAGCACGATCCTATCTTGGTAAAACGGAACAGATGAGCAATGTCCAGGATTTTGTTCTCAATATTGTTCCTGAAACATTTTTTAGTGCATTTGTTCATGGAGAAATTCTGCAAGTATTATTTGTGGCAATCATATTTGCATTAGGTTTGATGTCTTATGGAAGTAAAGGAAAATTTATCTTAGAGGGTTTCGAGCATCTAACCAATATATTTTTTAATATCATTCATGCCATGATGCATTATGCCCCAATGGCCGCTTTTGCCGCTATGGCCTATACCGTAGGTAAATATGGAGTCCATTCGTTACTTGGACTGACTGAATTATTGCTTTGTTTTTATTTAACATGTATTGCATTTATCTTAGTCATACTAGGCAGCGTACTCTATTTTCTTTTAGGCTTAAATGTCTTTAAAGTGATCCGGTATTTTAAAACTGAAATTTTTATCGTTTTTGCAACATCTTCTTCTGAAACAGTATTGCCCAATTTGCTGGAAAAACTAATTGAATTAGGTTGTGATAAATCAGTGGTGGATCTGGTTATACCCACCGGTTACTCGTTTAATTTAGATGGAACAGCAATTTATCTTACTCTTGCAGCTTTATTTATTGCACAAGCAACCAACTCAGATTTACCCCTTAATCAACAAATCTTTTTATTAATGATTATGATTATCAGTTCAAAAGGAGCTGCTGGTGTTACAGGCAGTGGTTTTATTATATTAGCCAGCTCTTTAGCTACTATAGGGACAATACCTGTTGCTGGAGTGGTTATAATACTTGGGGTGGATCGCTTCATGTCCGGAGGGAGATCGTTAACCAATATGATCGGTAATGCCATTGCGGCATTGATTATTTCAAAATGGCAAAAATCGATTAATATGAAAAAAGTTCACGAAAAACTAGCATAAAAACGAGCACAAAATACGACCCAATATTAAAAAGATACTCCTTAACTTGATAAGATTTTCAGAGAAAGCACTATGTAGTGCTTTCGCTACCCCTCAAGTACTCTCTCCGATAACATACCTGAGTAAATGTTGTCTGGATTACTGGGCTGGAGTAGGCTTTGTAGCTAGCGTATTATCGGCACAATCATCAGCAACTTTATCGATGCCTGCTTCATATTCTTTATCAGTCATGTTATCTGATTTTTTAATCAGCTCCATTAATTTTGGCTGAGCGCATTGGCAATAAGAATTGATTAATTTTTTGTCATCATCTGTTTGTTTCGGCAAAACAACACTCCATCTATCAAGACAATAATCATTAATATCACTTTCTTTGGCTTTACTTAAAGTAATCTCTTCTTCTAAAGAATCCATTGCATCATGCAAAAGCGTTCTTGACATGCATAGTTGAATTGCCTTTTTTACTGCATCATCATTATCTAAGGATTGTTTTGCCGCACAACCACAATACTTTTCACCAAAATTTTTATAATCTAATTTATCTTTTGCTTCATCAGCCTTTTTCATCCAAGCATCGGTACATAAAGTTTGGAAATCTCCGCTTTGTTGTTGAGGATCTGCATGAACAGTGAAAGAAAAAAACATTGTAAGAACAACAGCTGTCCCTTTTAACATAGAAAAGGTCATTATATATCACTCCTTTGATTGAAAATGTTGTCTTCCCTAATTGAGAATAGCGTATGAATTAGAGGGAATCTACTATAGAATAGATCAAAAGCTTTTTTTAGTTTAAATTTTGTGTGCCTCTCAGGAACAAGCCGCAGAAATAGGAGAATTATCCTAAATTCGGCAGTTGAATCGTAGCGAAAGGGTCTAATATGCTGATTTTTTATCGAAGGCGTATCACCCATACGGTGAGATGAAAAATCAGAAAAATAGACAGAAAAATCAGTGCAGTGGGCACTCGTAGTAGATTCAACTGCCGAATTTAGGATTATATTTGACCCGATTATTGAGAAAGTTACATATTGGTCTGCAACAAAAGGAAATAATAATGAAAATTATTGTCGTAGGAGCAACGGGAACAATAGGTAAAGCTGTAACTCAAGAATTATCAGAGCGTCATACGATCATTAAAGTTGGACATACAAATGGGGATTTTCAAGTTGATATTAGAGATATCAACTCAATTGAATTACTCTATCAAACAATTGGCTCATTCGATGCTGTAGTCGCTGTAACTGGTGAAGTATTCTATGGCTCTTTAATTAAATTTACCGAGGAACAGTATAACATAGGTTTGAATAGTAAGTTGATGGGACAAGTAAGATTAGTTCTAGCGGGTCTTAAATACATCAATAAAGGAGGCTCCTTTACATTAACAAGTGGCATTTTAAGCCATGATCCAATCTTACTGGGATCATCTGCTTCTATGGTCAATGGAGCTATTGATTCTTTTGTAAAAAGTGCAGCTATTGAAATGCCCCACCATCTTCGTATTAATGCCGTAAGTCCAACGGTAATCAGTGAATCAATGGAAAACTACGCACCCTTTTTCCGTGGTTTTGAGGCTGTGCCTGTAAAACGAGTTGCCTTGGCCTATAGTAAAAGTGTAGAAGGTGCGCAAACAGGGGTTGTTTACCATGTGCAATAATTTAAATGCTCTTGTTCTTCAATAAGAAGGAAACGCCTCAATAAAAAGGTAGAAGATGCTGAGTATTTTTATTTATTGAGTCACAACAAGAAATCGCAATGGATGGGCGTTCCCAAAAATTTTACAGAAAAAACCACCCTATAGCGAAAATTAGAAAAACCAGGCTGTCTCCCATCCATGGCAACAGTCGTTGAGCTCATATTAAAATCCATATTGAGTCTTCAGTTCATTGTGCATCTCCTTTTTTGCCAATAATACTTGGGTATAATCTAGTGTATCCTTTAGGGCTTTCTCAAAAGCATCTTCATTTCCATGCAATAATAAAGTTGTCGCATTGATTTGTTCAAACCCATCAATAAAGCTATATTCCTTTTTGATTTGAGGTATTTCCAAAACACTTAAGAATTCATTGAAACAATGACCACCGCTGTTAAATAATAAACTAGACATAAAACATTTTAAAAAAGTAGTAAATTTTTCTTGGAAATTAAATGGCAGTTGTCCTTCGTTCTGTAATTTTTTCATGATACGTAATTGACATAATGTCGTACCAGATATGGAACAGGAAAATGGATGAACTAATTTTGAAAAATTCTGCTTAGCCCACGCTGATTCTGGATTAAACGTATTTTGATCGGAGGGTTTTAGGAACGTGAAACCATTCTCTGCATAAGCGATATCATTGCGAGGCACTGGCATGTAGGTTTTCATCAGCCCAAAATGATTGGAATAATAAGGTGATTTTTCAGTAGGTAAGCTAGGTTTTTCCTTAATTATCCTACCTCTATTTGCTTCCGAGAAAAATCCTGTACCATAAAGATTCAGAGGTATCTGGGGATTTTTAGCATGTAACACGCCTAACCAAGATGCTTTTAATATTAATATTACTTTTTCTTGTTGCCCCGGTGTTAGTTTTTGATAATTTTTATGGCTTTGCACTTTTTGGAATGCATCCATATATTCCGTAGCAAAATTATCCTCCTTTGGAGAAACTTTACCTTCCATATAACTATTATATTTATTTTTAGTTTCTTCAGGTAAAGCGTTATAGAGTGCTTGATAATATTTTAAAAGATCTTCTCCATTCATTTTATCCAAGGAATTTAATAAAGTTTCAAATGCCAAATGGGTCTCAAAATAGCGCCTGGAAGGATCCTCATCGATCTCTTTTTCACTGTAAGAAATTTCATATTCTTTTGTTAAGCCACTTTCGCTAAATAATTGTTTCATGTAATTGAGTTCTGTTGAAGAAAGGATACCTTGAATATAGAATTGCTTCAAAGCATTGCAGAGGGATGTGTTATCTTTGTACTTATTCATTAAAAGCAATAGTGCTTGACCAAAAGAAATTGTTACCATGACATAAACCGTTATGAAAAATAATATTACTTTAAGTTTAAATATTAATCATTAAGAGAACGTTAAGAAAAACCAATTTTTTGGACTGAGGGATTGATGGGTATTGGTAAAAAGCCATTAAGTGTTAGAAAAAATTTATGATTTCCCTTGATAAAGAACCTCATAAAATAAGCTTTTCTTACTAAAGAATATCTAAGGCATAGAAATGCCTTTTACGTCAAACTCACGTTATTTAGAGTGTATGGTAATGAAATTTAATATATATATTAAAATATTGACTGCGTTCTTTGTGATTTTTTTATTTTTTGTTTTAGCATTTTGTAACTATTTAAAGTCAGTTGAGAAAGAAATAGTTATTAATGCAGGAAAAACTATGTCACAAGGACTTTTAATTAGTTTAGAAAATGAATTAATTAAAAACCCAAAATCAAACTGGGGTACACTAATAAAGAAAAAGAGAGATGACAGTGTTGATCTTATAGCAATTGACAGTCTAAAACTTACCCTGGCGCAGAATAACCAATTAAATAATGGTGAGATAATTTTTTTATCAGGCACAACCTATCAATTTCTAAACGAGGTAATTGTAGAACATACTGCATATAAAAAAATTGGTAATACCCCATACGCATTAGCTTACAATTTTTCAGATCCTAGCCAAATTATTTTTAATTATATGAATCCTGTTTTAAAACAAATTGTTCAACATTTATTATCAAAATCGAAAAATACATGGAGTAATGAACTAGTAAATTTAGAAAAAATATATGGTTTCCCTCTCCATGTTTATAAAACCGAGAGTCAACTCTTACCAAGTAATATAACTAATTCTTTATCAACAAAGCGTCTAGTATTTGAAACAAATAAAAACTCGTCACAAATTGTTATTCTTTATTATAATTTTAGTGGTGGAATACTCAAAATTGGCCCACTAAGCTATCTACCAGTTATGGCAAGAATTAGTGATGTTATGTATTATTTCATAGTGGCTTTCTTTTCCTTGTCTCTTTGTCTTATTGCATTTTTTTCACTGCTTTTTGTTAGAAATATGAAGAAAGTATATCAGATAACAAAAAATTTTAGTCAAGGAAACTTCGATTTTCATCGAAAAATAGGCACCACCTCTGTTTTGTATGGGCTTTATATAAATATCATCCACATGGGTAAGCGCTTAAAAGAACTGATTGAATCACATAAACAAATGTGCCGATTTGTCGCACATGAAATTAGAACCCCTTTGTCAACCATACAAATGGCGACGGACAGTATCAAAAGGAAAAACGTAGACGATGTATTACTCAATAAGCAGGTGAACAGCATACAAGAAGATATTGCAGGCATGAATCGCATCGTTAGCACTTTTTTGATTTACTCAAAAATGCATTCAAGTGAATTAAAATTAAACTTGTCCAAGACAGATATAATATTATGGTTAAAAAAGTTATTAGAGCCGTATTCTTCATCAATATTTGAAATTACATTTCATACTCATGAGTTAGATTCTTTGAGCGCATACATAGATGAAAATATTTTAAAACATGCGGTTACCAATTTGATTACAAATGCCATGAAATTTGCAGTGCGCCATATTTCTTTAACCATTTCGCTGGATAATCGTCATATTTTAATTCACGTAGATGATGATGGTCCAGGCTTGCCAAATGATGTTGACATTTTTTCTGAATATACGATTGCCGAAGACACAGGAATTGAAAACAAACATATTGGATTAGGATTAGCTATTGCTAAAAAAGTTGTTAATCTCCATGCAGGAAAAGTAACAGCTACGCAATCACCGATATTAAAAGGCGCTAGATTCACCATTGCACTTCCACGGCATTAATGAGAAACAAGACAGCGTGATACCATATTCAACCAAACAAAATACCTACTGAGTTAAAAATGATTTTACTACGCGAACCTTCTGCCCAAGATGAAACTGCATTTATTTCTACAATGAAAAATAGCCGCAACTTTCATTTTCCTTTTATAACTGCACCCTGCACTTCTGAAGAGTTCCAAACTTATTTGAATAAGAGTAAACAAAAAAGTGAAAATTCTAATTGCAATTTCGAAATCGTTAATTTCTCAGATTTCTCCTAAACCAACCTATAATAGATAATATCCATACACTAAAGGGTGATTCATGGAAATTCAGTTTTTAGGTGCTACTCAAACAGTCACTGGTTCAAAATATTTAATACAAACGGAACATATGAACGTCCTTGTCGACTGTGGTCTTTTTCAAGGTTATAAAGAACTTCGTTTACGCAATTGGGCATCACTACCTGTTAAGCCTCAAAATATCAATTCTGTCTTGCTCACACATGCTCATATTGATCATAGTGGATATATTCCACTGCTGGTAAAAAATGGATTTCGTGGAAAAATAATTTGTACTGAAGCTACATATGATTTATGTAAAATACTATTACCTGATAGTGGCTACCTTCAGGAAGAGGAAGCTTTTTATGCAAATAAAAGAAGCTATTCGAAACATCATCCCGCTCTTCCTCTTTACACTCGCGAAGATGCTGAATTATCCCTCAACTACTTTCATCCTACAGACTTCAATAAGCAATTTAAAATGCATGATGATTTTTATGCAAGCTTTCATTATGCAGGTCATATTCTTGGAGCATCTTTTATACAAATTTGTCATCATAATGTATCTGTACTTTTTTCAGGGGATCTCGGCCGAACCCAGGATCCAATTATGAATCCACCCCAAGCACCATTAGAGTCAAATTATTTAGTTGTCGAGTCAACCTATGGTAATCGGTTGCATGAGCAAACGAATCCTGAGGAACAACTTGGAGAAATAATTAACCGTACAGTAAAACGAGGTGGTATCGTTTTAATCCCTGCTTTTACGGTCGGTCGCACACAATGTTTGTTGTATTACATTCAACAATTAAAATCAAAAAAAGTAATTGCAGATATTCCTGTTATTGTTGATAGTCCAATGGCTACGAATGCGACAGAAATCTTTTCCCGTCATGCAAATGAAAATCGCTTAAATCCCCAGCAATGTGCTGAACTTTGTGGTGTTGCTCGATATGTACGCACCACAGAAGAGTCTATTGCACTAAGCCAACAAAAAGTGCCCATGATTTTAATCTCTGCTAGTGGTATGGCTACCGGCGGTCGAGTGATACATCACATACGAAATTTTGCTCCCAATTATAGAAACACCATCCTCTTCAGTGGTTTTCAAGCAGGCGGAACTCGTGGGGATAGAATGGTTCGTGGCGAAAAAGAAATAAAAATGTTTGGGCAAATGATTCCAATTCAAGCTGAGGTGATACAGATGGAAAATGTTTCTGCGCATGCAGATTATGCTGAAATATTGTCTTGGTTAGCACATTTAAAAAATGCGCCCCGAAAAATTTTTATTACTCATGGGGAAAAAGAGTCAGCCGAATCGCTTAAAATGAAAATAGAACAGCGATTTCATTGGAGTTGCTTAATTCCTAATTATTTAGATCAAGAAAAATTAAGATGAATAATAAATCACATAAAAGATCAAATAAATTAAAATTAGTTAAATTAGGCATTGATACGAGACAGGAGTTTATTCTTTTTATACGTTCAGATTGTTTTATTTGTATCTCGGAAGGATTCGAAACACAAGCACGAGTTATCGTGCAGTTAAATAAAAAATCGATAATTGCAAGCTTGAATATTATTCATTCTGATATTTTGCAAAAGCATGAAGCCAGTCTTTCCGAAAGTGCTTGGGAACAAATTGGTGCAAAAGAAGGCAGCCTGATCCATATATCTCACCTACTTCCTGTAAATTCTATAAACTATGTCCGTTCTAAAATATATGGAAATGCACTAACAGCCTCTCAATTTTATGAAATTATCAGTGATATTGTAGCTGGTAAATACTCCAATATTCATTTATCAAGTTTTATTACTGCTTGTGGTCATGACAATCTCAGCATTAAAGAAATTATTTACCTCACACACGCCATGGTTAAAACAGGCAAGCGATTGCATTGGAACCATCCTATTATTCTAGATAAGCATAGCGTTGGTGGTATTCCTGGTAATAGAACAACACCCATAGTTGTGGCTATTGTGGCTGCAGCTGGGCTTATTATTCCCAAAACCTCATCACGATCAATTACCTCTCCTGCAGGTACTATCGATACGATTGAAACTATGACAACAGTAAATCTGTCTCTTTCAAAAATTCAAAAGGTAGTAGCACGTGAAGGAGGCTGCATGGTTTGGGGTGGTGCATTAGGTTTAAGCCCAGCAGATGACATCCTTATTCGAGTAGAAAGAGTATTGGATATTGATCCTATGGGACAAATGATAGCATCTGTACTTTCTAAGAAAATTGCGGTTGGTGCTACGCATGTGCTTATAGACGTTCCAGTGGGGCCGACAGCAAAAATTCGCTCTGAGCTTGAATTTTTAAAATATCAAAATTATTTTTCTTTAGTAGGCAATGCTCTTAAACTGAATGTTATTACTTTAAAAACAAATGGAAATCAGCCTCTTGGAAATGGGATTGGCCCAGCTTTAGAAGCAAAAGATATCTTGGCTGTCCTGCATAATGAAAAGGATGCACCTATCGATTTAAAAAATAAAGCAATTACACTTGCTGCGATCTTGCTTGAATTAGGAAAAAAAATACCCCTTCAGCAAGCCACAGAGTTAGCAATAAAACTATTAGAAAATGGTACTGCATTAAAAAAATTCTTAGCCATTTGTGACGCTCAGGGAGGTTTTAAAGTTCCCCCTACTTCATCATTTACACATGACGTTGTTGCGCTCCAAAATGGACTTGTTACTGAAATCGATAATAGGAATCTAGCTAAAATAGCGAAATTGGCAGGAGCTCCTTATGAGCCTGCAGCGGGAATAGAATTTTTTGCAAAATTAAATACGCATGTGGAAAAAGGGCAATTGTTGTATCGAATCCATGCTGAATCTAAAGGGATATTGGACTATGCCTGTACCTATGCTTTATCTATGCCCAATGTTATTAAAATCGCACCTGAAAAAAATATGGAGCATTAAATATGGGCAATCCCATTCTTTTTTCATTACCAGGAAACAAGGAACTTACTCAAGCCTTAAGCAACAAACTATCTATTGAAATTGGTAAAGCAGAAATCCATACATTCCCTGATAGCGAATCTTATATTCGAATTAATTCAAAAATTAAAAATAAAAAGGCTTTTTCAGTCTGTACTCTTGATCAACCTAATAGCAAAATACTACCACTTATACTTATACTAAAAAATTTAATGAATTCAATGGAATACAATGACTTCAATCCAATATAAATATCACTGGCAATCGTATATTGCATTTTTTTCATTAATTGCTATTAGTGTACATCTATTTATGCGTTTTTTTGATCCTTTATTATCCTTGTTTCCACTGTTTTTTCTCATCATTATCGGAGGAATACCCTTATTTTTACAAATTTTATTTAAATTATTACAGGGCAATTTAGGAGCGGATCTACTAGCAGCAATTGCTTTAATAACCGGTGTTATTTTAGATGAATATCTTGCCGCTTCTCTAATTATCCTTATGCTTGCTAGTGGTCAAACTTTAGAAGTTTTTGCGATGCGTAAAGCATCTTCAGTGTTACTTAATCTAATAGAACGTATGCCATCAATTACTCATCGAAAAACAGCAAAAGGAGTTGAAGACATTCCATTACAAGAAATTCATATTCATGATGAACTACTGGTTTATCCTCATGAAACTTGTCCGGTAGATGGTATCGTTACAGAAGGACATGGAGCAATGGACGAGTCCTATTTAACAGGTGAACCCTATCAAATATCAAAAGCGCCAGGAACCAATGTCTTATCGGGGGCTATTAATGGGGAGTCATTGTTGACAATAAAAACAACAGCCTTGCCTTCAGATTCACGATTTGCCGCTATAGTTAAAGTACTCGAGGAGGCAGAACAAAAAAGACCTTCAATCAGACGCTTAGGAGATCAAATTGGAGCAATTTTCGCGCCAGTTGCACTCACTTTTGCACTTGTTACTTGGTATTTTACTGGCAGCTCATTACGTTTTCTTTCAGTCCTGGTCATTGCAACACCTTGCCCATTATTAATAGCGATTCCAATTACTTTGATTAGTGCCATTTCAAGAGCGGCAAAACAGGCAATTATCATTAAAGATCCAACGGTTTTGGAACGGTTAATCACATGTAAAACAGCAATTTTTGATAAAACGGGCACTCTTACTTATGGGAAACCGACTTTAACTGAAATTATAACGGTTGCAAATTATGCACCAGAAATGATCCTCCAATATGTTGCGAGCATAGAACGATATTCCAAGCATCCATTAGCAAATGCAGTATTAAATGCGGCGAAAAAAAATAATACAACTTTACTTAACTCAATAAATATTTCGGAAGAACCAGGAAAAGGATTACAAGGTACTATTAATCAACACCTTATTCAAATTACTGGGCGAAAAAAGCTTTTAGAAAACCTACCTCAATATGCCAGTTTACTTCCTCCCACGTCACCGGGTTTGGAATGTATTGTTTTAGTGGATAATGAATATGCTGCTTCATTACATTTTCATGATGCTCCTCGCACTGATAGCAAGTCATTTATCAGCCATTTGGCACCCTCTCATCAATTTAAAAAAATTATGCTCGTGTCTGGAGATCGCGAATCTGAAGTAAACTATTTAGGTAGCTTATTAAATGTGACCGAACTGCATGCATCCCAAAGTCCTGAGCAAAAACTTGCTCTTGTTCGACAGGAACGATTAAAAGCACCAACGGTTTTTATGGGTGATGGTATTAACGATGCCCCCGCATTAACAGCAGCTACAGTTGGGATTGCTTTTGGTCAAGCCAGTAGTGTTACAACTGAAGCAGCTGGAGCCGTAATTATGGAAAATACATTACGCAAAGTAGATGAATTAATACACCTCAGCTTATATACACGCAAAATCGCATTACAAAGTGCTCTTGGAGGAATGATTCTGAGTCTTATCGGGATGATATTTGCTGCACTAGGATTCATTAATCCTGTTACTGGTGCACTTTTGCAAGAACTCATTGATATTCTTGCAATTCTTAATTCATTAAGATTGACCTGGGGCACAAAAATTAAAATAGATTTAACTCATGATGCAGAATAAACTACCCATAAAAATCTTTAAATTGTAACCATGTGACATGCACGTGTTGAAAAAGAAGAAGAATAATGCAAAAAACACTCTGGGTTTCAGTTATAATGGCGTACTTTTTAGGAGTTCGCCATGGTTTTGATCTGGATCATTTGGCAACTATAGATTCTATGACACGAATCGTTGGCCCACATCGAAATCTTTCAAAAGTTGTAGGTTTTTTATTCTCGTTGGGGCACGGCATGGTAGTCATTTTAATCAGTCTCATCGTCGGTCATGGATTTACACCATCATATATTCCAGAATGGTTAAATGGATTAGGAGACTGCATTTCCATTACATTTCTCTTTGTATTTGGCTCATTAACACTTTGGAATGTTTTTCAATCCCCATCAACAGCACCGATACCTACCAGTTTAAAAAATTATCTATCAAGAAAATTAATCAAGAAAAATATTAATCCCTTCTATATTGTATCTATTGGGATACTCTTTGCTTTTTCTTTTGATACCGTAAGTCAGGTGGTTTTATTTTCACTTTCAGCAAAAGCAATGGCAGGATTTTTATTTTCAGGACTATTAGGTATAGTATTTATGTTGGGAATGATGACGTCAGATGGGCTTAATGGTTTATTTGTCTCAACATTAATCCAACGCGCTGATAGAATGTCTTTATTATTGTCACGTATGTCTGGACTAATCATTGCATCTTTTAGTCTCATCGTGGGCATAATGAACTGTCTCAAAGTATATTCATAGAGCCTTAATATGCACGAATTATGGTTGTGTCAAAGCATTCTCGAGATTATTAAGAAAAATGCCATAAAAAAAGAGTGTACTCTTGTAAAAAAAGTAATTTTAGAGATTGGGCAGCTTGCTGCAGTTGAAAAAGATACTTTAATTTTTAGCTTTAACATAGCGAGTAAAGGAACCATAGCAGAGAATGCAGTGCTTGAAATCATTGATATCTCAGCAGAAGCATTCTGTGAGTCTTGCAAAAAAGTAGTTCCTTTGCGACAGTATTATGAAGGATGCTTAGCATGCGGTAGTCATTCATTAAAGATTCTTCAAGGTGAAGAATTACGTGTTCAATCAATGGTGGTGGAATAATGTGTGGAATATGTGGTTGTTCTGAAGAAAATACGGAGTTTGATCATCATGAACATGAGCATGACAAACATTTAATTCATATTGAGAAAAATATTTTAGCCCAAAATCAACAATTTGCCCTTGATAATAAAAATTATTTAACCAATAAAAATGTTTTGGCAATCAATATAATGTCTAGTCCTGGCTCAGGAAAAACTACTCTTTTGGCAAAAACAATTCATGATTTAAAAAGCGAATTAGATATTGCCGTTATTGTTGGTGACCAACAAACAAACCATGATGCAGAATTAATTCAATCCAGTGGCGGCGATGCCATCCAGATAAATACTGGAAGAGTCTGTCACTTAGACGCGCACATGGTAAGCCATGCATTAGAAGATCTTTCTATAAAAGAAAAATCACTATTATTTATTGAAAATGTAGGTAATCTTGTTTGCCCTGCTTTATTTGATTTAGGTGAACAGTTTAAAGTGGTCATACTTTCAGTGACCGAAGGTGATAATAAACCACTTAAATATCCAGAGATGTTTCGTTGTGCTGATTTAATACTAATCACTAAAACCGATCTGCTCCCTTACGTAGATTTCAAACTGGATCAATGTATCGAATACGCGCGTCGAATTAAACACAATGTGAACATAATAACTCTTTCAACTACTAAAAGTCATGGGTTGGATGATTGGTACAGCTGGTTAAAGCAAAAATTGATGTCAGTGAGCACTCATGGAAATCGAGCGCTTGCAGATTAGTATTCAAGGTCGAGTTCAGGGGGTTGGTTTTAGGCCGTATGTTTATCGGATAGCAAAGCTACTCCAGTTAACCGGTTGGATAAAAAATAACGTTGCAGGTGTTTTACTGGAGGTTCAAGGAACCTTAGCATACCAATTCGTCCCTTATTTAAAAGCTAATTTACCTCCACTGGCTAAAATAAATCACCTTCAACTTCAAACTGTCTCCATTAAAACAAATGAAGATACCTTTAATATTATTGAAAGTGACCAAGGTGAGTCGAATACGATTATCTCTCCTGATACCTGCATTTGTTCTGAGTGTTTAAAAGAGCTTTTTGATCCTCTTAGCCACTATTTTCGTTATCCTTTTTTAAATTGCACTCAGTGCGGTCCCAGATTCACTATCACACAAAATCTTCCCTATGATCGCTGCAATACGTCCATGGATGCTTTTCCTTTGTGCCAACAGTGTAAGGCAGACTATCTAAATCCTGACAATAGACGTTATCATGCCCAACCTACTGCTTGCGCTCGTTGCGGTCCCCAACTCTCATTATCCATAGAAGAAATCGCACAATCCTTATTACAAGGAGAAATAATTGCTTTAAAAGGTCTAGGTGGGTATCAACTTCTTTGTGATGCCAGCAATGAGACAGCTGTATTCAAACTTCGAGAAAGAAAAAAACGTGATAAAAAACCATTTGCGCTAATGATGGCTAATAGCAAAAGTGTTGCCGAAATTGCTGAACTAAGTAAACGCTGCCGAGCGTTATTGGAAAGTGCTGAACGTCCTATAGTCTTACTCAAAAAAAAGATTGAACTTGCTGGAGTTGCTCCAAATCTAAATCATTTTGGAATAATGCTTCCCTATACCCCTTTACATTATTTACTTTTTAATGCGTTTGCAGCCAACAAAAATAATTGTGATTGGCTCGATGAATATCAACCTATGATTTTAGTAGTTACTAGTGCCAATTTGGGTGGTGACCCACTCATTAGGGAGGATGTGAGTGCTGCACATGAGCTTAGAACTATTGCAGATAAAATTGTCACGTACAATCGACAAATTGTCACGCGCATTGATGATTCGGTGATGCGTCTTATTCATGATACTCCTATATTTATTCGACGTGCTCGTGGTTTTTTGCCTATTCCTATTCAACTTCCGCGTGCTATCCCTCCTACCTTGGCAGTTGGGGGGCTTCTTAAAAATACCTTTTGTATTACTCGTGGTGATGAGGCTTTTGTTTCACAACATCTAGGCAGTTTAAATAACAAGGCAACCATTGATTTCTTCCATGAATCATTAAATCATTTATTGCGTTTTCTGAATGTAAAGCCCGAACGAATTGCCCATGATCTACATCCCGATTTTTACACTACTCAATTTGCGAAATCATATGGCGTACCTGCATTTGCAATCCAGCATCATCATGCCCATTTGGCTTCAGTTATTGCGGAACATGGCATCCAAAAACAAGTTCTTGGGTTAGCTTTAGATGGGTATGGATACGGTTTAAATGGAGAAGCTTGGGGAGGTGAACTTTTGTTGCTAAATCACGATTCATTTGAACGGATCGGATCTTTTTACCCACTGTTACAACCTGGTGGTGATAGAGCAGCACGCGAACCTTGGCGAATGGGGGCCAGTGTTTTACATGTGTTAGGCCGAAGCGGTGAAATTGTCAAACGATTTCCAAACTGTTCTCAAGCAAATTTGATCCATCATCTTTTAGATAAAAAAATAAACAGTCCTAGTACCAGCAGTTGCGGCCGTTTATTTGATGCAGCAAGTGCCCTATTAGGAGTTCAGCTGATTTCACAATATGAAGGACACGCTGCAATGCAATTGGAAAGTCTGGTTACTCAGTTACAAATCATACCCAATGGCTGGCAAATAAAAGATCATCATTTTGATATGATACCCACATTGGAGCAACTATTGGACTTAGAAAATCCCATAATAGGTGCCAATCTCTTTCATGGAACACTTATAGCAGGTCTTACAGAATGGATTAAAAAAATAAGTCGAGAAAAAAAGATTGATATTGTAGTATTAAGTGGCGGATGCTTTTTGAATCAAATAATAGCTGAAGGATTGAGCAAAACACTCAGCGCATCCGGGATCACTCCTTTACTACCACAAAAATTACCTCCCAATGACGGTGGTATTTCTTTGGGACAGGCTTGGATTGGAGGAATAAAAGGATAACTCTATGTGTTTAGCAATACCTGCACAAATTACACAAATTCTTGATGAAGAAAGAGCCTTAATTAATTTAGGGGGTATCATTAAAGAAATTTCAATTGCCTTATTAGACAAAGTAACTGAAGGTGATTACGTTATTATTCACGTGGGGTATGCCTTAACACGATTGGATGAGCAAGAAGCTTTAAAAACCTTAAACCTATTTGCACAAATGGCCCAGGATGCCTCTATATGAAATACATCGAAGAGTTTAGAAATGGCGATTTTGCTAAAGTACTTTCTAAAGAAATTGCAGCTCAGGTAAATCCCAATCAATCCTATCAATTTATGGAGTTTTGTGGGGGACATACCCATGCCATACATCGTTATGGAATTCCAAGCTTACTTCCAAATAATATTGAAATGATCCACGGCCCAGGCTGTCCTGTTTGTGTACTACCAATGACCATCACTGATAAAGCGATTGCATTAAGCACCTTACCCAATGTTATCCTTAGCACTTATGCAGACATGATGCGTGTTCCTGGTACTGGGCAAAAAAATCTATTACACGCTAAAGCATTAGGGGCTGATATTCGAATGATTTACTCAGCAAATGATGCTTTAAAAATAGCCCAGGAAAATCCCCAAAAAGAAGTGATATTTTTTGCCATTGGCTTTGAAACAACAACACCGCCAACAGCATTAGTAATAAAACAGGCAAAAAAATTGAAACTCTCTAATTTTAGTGTTTTTTGCAATCATGTCTTGACGCCTGTCGCTATGAACAGCTTACTGCAATCCGACGAGGTCAAATTAGATGGATTTGTTGGTCCAGCACATGTGAGCATAGTTATTGGAAGTAGACCCTATGAGGCAGTGTGTAAAAAATATCATAAACCCATTGTGATTTCAGGCTTTGAACCTTTGGATTTGTTACACTCAATTTTAATGTTAATAAAACAACTCAATGAAAAACGTTGCGAAGTAGAAATTCAATATACGCGTGCAGTAAATCATATAGGCAATGCGACGTCTCAAGAAATTATGACCGAGGTTTTGGAATTACGTGATCAATTTGAATGGCGCGGCCTTGGATTTATTCCAAAAAGTGCTTTAAAAATTAGAGCAGAATATGCTGAATTTGATGCTGAACAACGTTTTCAATTACCCGATTCTGTCTCACAAGAACACAAACAATGTCTTTGTGGTGAAGTACTTCGAGGGGTAAAAAAACCAATGGAATGTAAATTATTTGCTAAAGCATGTGTGCCAGAAAATCCATTAGGTTCTTGCATGGTTTCTTCTGAAGGTGCATGTGCTGCAGTATATGCTTATGGGCGGATAAATGCATGATGACTGAGGCCACAATAACTAAAAAAATTAAAACTCTCAGACTTAATTTTAAAGAAGGAATCATTAATCTATCTCATGGTAGCGGTGGCCGAGTTATGGCTCAATTAATCGAGCAATTATTTTTAGCTTCTTTTGATAATCAATGGCTGGCTCAAAAAAATGATCACGCTTGTTTTACAGTATCACCTGGCCAAATGGTTATGACCACAGATTCTTATGTTATTTCACCTTTATTTTTCCCCGGGGGTGATATCGGTTCTTTGTCGGTTCATGGAACAATTAATGATGTCGCAATGTCTGGGGCCAAACCATTGTATTTATCAGCCAGTTTTATTATAGAAGAGGGATTTCCACTTGCTGATTTACAAAAAATTGTAGAATCCATGGCTCATGCAGCAAGACACGCTAATGTCGCAATTATTACTGGCGATACTAAAGTCGTTGAGCGCGGTAAAGGAGATGGCATTTTTATTACTACCACTGGGATTGGGGTACTGCCCGAAGGAATTCATATTTCAGGTGATCGAGCAAACCCGGGAGATCGTGTCATTGTCAGTGGGTATATTGGTGATCATGGCATTGCGATTATGGCACATCGTAATAATTTGCAATTTCAAACAAAAATACAATCTGATACTGCTTCGTTACATGATTTGGTGCGCTGCATGACTGATGCTGTACCTGATATCCATTGTTTACGTGATCCTACGCGTGGCGGTCTTGCAACAACATTAAATGAATTAGCATTACAATCAAATGTTGGCTTTATGATTGATGAAAATAAAATTCCCATTCGTACTGAAGTCGCCAGTGCTTGTGAATTACTAGGATTGGATCCTTTATATGTTGCTAATGAAGGAAAATTAATTGCTATTTGCCCCCCCAATAATGCCAACAAACTATTAGCAGTAATGCGTTCACATCCTCTAGGATTATATGCAGAAGATATTGGTCAAGTCATTGAAGATGAGCGACATTTTGTCCAACTAAAAACAAAATTAGGTGGAATGAGAATTATTGATTGGCTGGCAGGGGAACAATTGCCTAGAATTTGTTAAAGGAATTTTATGACACCCTATTTTTTGCCTTACACGCAATTGCAAAATCTGTTTCAAGGATTACAAGAGGCTGGTTTTTCCTGTGTCGGTCCTCAAATACGAGATGGTGCTATTGTTTATGATGTACTCAAACATGCGGATCAACTACCCTGGGGAATGCGTGATCACCAAACTCCGGGTAGTTACAGTTTAGAAAAAATTCAGGAACACAAGGCTTTTGCTTTTGCAAACGGCCCTCAAGCAATAAAACCCATTTTATTTAAACCTCATGAAACAGTATGGAAAGTAGAACGCAATAAAGAAGGAAAATTAACGTTTAAACCCCATCAAGCAGAGGAGATGCCTATAGCTTTTATTGGTGCACGTTCCTGTGATTTAGTAGCAATGAGCATCCAAGATAAAATATTCATCGAAAGCGCACATCCTGATCCACGCTATAAAAAACGCCGTGAGCAATTATTTATCGTTGCTGTACATTGTACGTACTCTTCTGAAAATTGTTTCTGCGTTTCAGCAGGAACCGGACCTGAAATTAGGGAACCTTTCGACATCCTTTTGACTGAAGTTGTTGACGGTTTTGTAGTCATCTCAGGGAGTGAGCGCGGTGAGAAAATTGTTAGCAATTTAGATTTATTAGAAGCTAAAACTACCCAATGTAACGAGGCAATAAAAAATGTAGCTCAAGCCGGTGCAATGCAAACCAAAAGAATCCCCTTAAATAACAAACGTGAGTTACGTGATTTATTGTTTTCCAATTTAAATCACCCACGTTGGGATGAGGTAGCAGAAAGATGCCTATCTTGCGGGAATTGCACTTTGGTATGCCCTACTTGTTTTTGCCATACTGAAGTAGAAAAACCGAGCTTAGATGGTACGCAAAGTGAACATCAACGAGAATGGGACTCTTGTTTTACAACAGGCCATAGTAATTTGAATGGAAAAATAATCCGTGAGGATACTCGAAAACAATACAGACAATGGTTGACTCATAAAGTAGGCAGCTGGTTTGATCAATTTGATACAAGTGGCTGTGTGGGTTGTGGTCGTTGTATGACATGGTGTCCTGTTGGAATTGACATTACAGAAGAGTTAGCAGCGATTTCAGGTGAATCCAATGTAAGGAGTCAACAAAGTGATTCAACCAAATGATCCTTATGTGCCCTTTGAAGCTGAAATTATAGAACGTATCCAGGAATCACCTACTATTTTTACCCTGCATTTGCGTTTTTTTGATACGTCACTTCACGACACATTTAATTTTTATCCAGGCCAATTTAATATGCTCTACCTTTATGGGGTTGGCGAAGTTGCTATTTCCATTGTCTCTGATCCCGAAAAAAAAGATATTCTGACTCACACCATCAGGGCTGTAGGGCGAGTGACCCGAGCATTACAGAAACTAGAAACAGGAGATAAAATCGGGGTTCGTGGCCCTTATGGTCGCGGTTGGCCTCTTGAGCAAACACAGAATAAAGATATTATTGTGATCACCGGAGGACTTGGATGCGCACCTTCCGTGTCTATTATTGATTATATTTTAGCAAGAAGAAAACAATACGGTCATTTAAGCATCTTACAAGGTGTGAAACACAGTGATGATTTTATTTTTAGAAAAAAATATGCAGTATGGGAAAAATCCCCTAATACTGTAATTCATATAGCAGCAGATCAAGCAGGTCCAAAATGGCCATGGAACGTGGGTTATGTAACGGATATGATTGATAAAATCAGTCTGAATCCAGAAAATACTGTAGTAATGATGTGTGGGCCCGAAATCATGATGCACACAGCGATTAATCTGCTTAAAAAGAAAGGAATTTCTGAAAATGACCTCTATATGAGTATGGAACGCAATATGGAGTGCGGAATTGGACAATGTGGCCATTGTCAATATGGTGGCTTTTTTATATGCAAAGATGGCCCTATTTTTGCCTATTCAGAAATTAAGGAATTATTTAATATGCCAGGATTTTAATGATCATGAAACCACGCGTGGCGGTGCATAAATTTACATCATGTGATGGGTGCCAGCTGGCATTCTTAAATGCTGGAGAGGCGTTGCTTACTTTATCTGAGCTGGTTGATATCGAGCATTTTGCTGAAGCAGGGGCCGTAGATCTTAATGCCGCAATAGACATAGCCTTTGTAGAAGGCAGTATTTCAACGCCAGAAGAAGAAGTGCGTATTAAAAAAATCCGAGCAAACAGCAAATACCTTATTACGATTGGCGCATGTGCTACTGCCGGGGGTATTCAAGCCTTACGGCAAGTGAATAACTCCAAAGAATGGGTGAATAGTATTTACTCATCTCCTGATTATGTGAAACACTTAAGCACTTCAACTGCCATTTCCCATCATGTCAAAGTAGATTGGGAATTATGGGGCTGTCCAGTTAATGGAACACAAGTATTAGAGGCCATTCGTTTTTTATTATCAAATGCATCTCCACGTATCAAGCGAGACTCTGAGTGTATGGAATGCAAACGTAAGGGAAATGTATGTGTGCTGGTGACTCAAAAAAAACCGTGTATGGGCCCAGTAACCCAAGCAGGTTGCGGCTCTCTTTGTCCATCCATTGGACGAGGATGCTATGCATGTTATGGACCAAAAGATAATCCCAATACTTTGGCGCTGGGAAATTGGTTTGAACATCTTGGCATGAGTAAAAAAGCCATTGCACAAAAATTTTTCCATATTAATAATCAGGCTGCTGCGTTTAATGCTGCTGGAACCTATTTTAAGGGAATTAAAATCATCAATGAGTAAAAATATCTCAATTAATGTTCCCATTTTAGCCCGAGTGGAGGGTGAGGGAGCACTAGAACTGCAAATTCGTGACCATAAAATTAAAACATTAAAATTGAAAATTTATGAACCGCCCAGGTTATTTGAAAAATTTCTGGAAGAACGAAGTTATACCGATGTGCTCGATTTTGTGGCCCGTATTTGTGGTATTTGTCCTGTTGCCTACCAAATGAGTGCTACTCAAGCAATAGAAAATTGTTTTGGCATTCAACCAACCCCTTGGGTACGCAGTATGCGTCGCTTATTTTATTGCGGTGAGTGGCTGGAAAGCCACAGTATGCATATTCATTTTTTAGCACTGCCTGATTTCTTAGGTTTTAAATCAGCACCTGAAATGGCAAAAGTCCACCCCGAAGAAGTACGTCGAGGCATGCGTCTCCAAGCATTGGGTAATGATTTAATCAAATTATTTGGCGGCCGTTCTGTGCATCCGGTTGGGGCTTGTATAGGTGGATTTTATAGAGCTCCGCCCCCTTCTGAAATTAATTTACTATTAGAAACTGCAAAGGCAAGAATCGAAGACTGTGAAGCATTAATTCGTTGGCTCGCTGAACTTAGCTTGCCAAATAATTCGCACGATTTTATTTATGTTTCATTGTATCATCCTACGGAATATCCTTTTAACGAAGGCAGATTAGTATCAAACCATGGATTAAATATTAGCATTGATGAATTTGATACTTATTTCACAGAAATCCAAGTTCCCTACTCCACTGCCTTACATTGTTTATTGCAAAATAAACCTTATTTAGTGGGACCACTTGCACGAGTCAATAATTGTTTTGGTCACTTACCAATACCCATACATCTACTTTTACAAAATTTAAATATTAACTTCCCTTCGAATAACATGTACCAAAGTATCATTGCTAGAGCTGTTGAAATTTATTACTGTGTTTTAGAATCCATTCGTATTTTAGAACGTTATGAAATGCCCCAAGCTTCTTTCCCTCAAGAAATCAAACCACGTTCTGGGATAGGCATTGGGTGCACAGAAGCACCACGAGGTATTTTATGGCAGCATTATCGATTCGATGAAAAAGGGCAAGTCAAAACAGCACGCATCATCCCTCCAACCAGCCAAAACCAAGCGCGCATTGAGGAAGATCTCGCTATTTCCTTGTCTCAATTTGGCTTGAATAAAGATGAAAATTCATTACGTTCCTACAGTGAAATGATCATACGCAATTACGATCCCTGCATTTCTTGTTCAACACATTTTTTAAACATCAAAGTGAGTCGCGAGTGAAGCTGATAAAGGTTTTAGGTATTGGATCTCCTTTTGGAGATGATCAGGCTGGATGGAAAGTAATAGAAATCTTAAAGCAGCAAATCGCCCTACCCTCTGAGATCGCTTCATACGTGATAATAGAAAGTCACGATCGACCGGGGGCTCGTCTGATTGAACTAATAAATAATGCGAATACAGTGTTTCTCATTGATGCAATAAAATCAAATAAAGAGATAGGAACGATACATCAATTTAATAAAGAGGAGATCATTGCCCCAGAGAATCAATTCTCAACTCATGGTATAGGGGTTTTGCAAGCACTCCAATTGGCCAATGCTCTTAATGCCTTACCCAACAATATTATATTTTATGGAATTGAAATAGATGTTATTGTTTTAGACTCTACTCTTTCTCCATACGTCCAAAGTGCCGTTGAAAAACTTGCTGCTCAATTAAAAAAAGAATTAAGCAATTCAAGTTTAATATATCAATCATGAACTTCTAGATTCTGCTATAATAAGCTATGGATAGGCACTTCGAACTAAAAAAAGCAGGAGCTGGCCATGGAAAACCCAGAATTAATCAATCGTTACAAAATTGATGTAATAGATGCAATATATAATCGAAGAGCTGTCCGTAGTTTTTTACCCAAAAAAGTTGACTCAGAAATTATTCATAAGCTTTTAGATGCTGCAATACATGCTCCTTCAGCGCTTCATGAAGAATCTAGAGGATTTGTAGTAATTCAGAATAAATCATTATTAGATCGTATTTCAGAAAGTGCTAAGCTGTTAACAACGTCTAATAAAAAGAAAAGTCTGGACTTACAAGAAGAGCACGTTTTGAAAATAGTGCAACAAAAGGAATTCAATGTATTTTATAATGCTCGTACTTTAATTGTCATATACAGCACTTTTAAAGGAACATTTGTCAGTGCTGACTGCTGGTTAGCTGCTGAAAATTTAATGCTTGCTGCACTAACTTATGGTCTTGCTTCGTGTGTTGTTGGTTTCGCAGTTCCAGCATTAAATTTACCAGAGTGGAAAGAAGAGTTGGGAATACCTAAAAAAATGACTGCTGTGGCTCCAATTATTCTGGGCTGGCCATCAGGACCTACCTTACCTCCCTCTCATAAGCCGCCTCTGATTCTAAAGTGGAAATAATCGCAGCTTTTTTCTATTACAAGCTCGTTGCATAGGCTTGACAAATATTAGCAAGTTCTTGAGATATTGGAATTAACTTGAATGATGAAGGCAATGATAAAAATTGTGTTGCCCATTGACGATTTCTTTGTAAAAAAGTATTTTTGTTTCTCGTGATCTATTAATTTTTTTATTTTATAAAGGTCATCTCGATAACATTTAAACTTTATATGTAAAATATCTATTGCGGAAGTAGAAGATAAATTTATGAATTATTATGCGATTTTGTTGACCATTAACCGACTCATTACAGGCTTACTCCCGATGCTACTGGTTGCTTGTACGCATCAGCAATCTAATGGTCCGGATCACTATGTGATCAGAGGGAAAACATATCATGTGATGAAATCAGCCAAAAACTACAAAGCAAAAGGAGTTGCTTCCTGGTATGGGTCACATGCTCGGAATCAAAAAACCTCGACCGGAGAGCGCTACAACATGTATGCGATGACAGCTGCTCATCCAACCCTTCCACTTGCTACACGAGTACGGGTCAAAAACCTGAATAATGGCCGGTCGATTGTGGTTCGGATTAATGATCGAGGTCCTTTTTTATCGAACAGGCTAATTGATTTATCCTTTGCTGCCGCTAAAAAACTCGGTATAAAAGGCATTGCTCCTGTTGAAATTGAAGTAGTTTAAAATTACTAAGAAATATGGTGCTCAAGCTTAGGTATCCTGATGCTTCATAAAAAAATGTTACCGAAGAGTTTTTTCGTTGCCTCATAATTCATGTTACCGAACAGATACGTTATTAACATAAATATCCTCTAAAAATATCCTGCGGGGTGAATGGGCCGACAATGAGGCCCCTTCGATTACTCACATGCTAAGGACCGGCCGGAAAATCTGAGGTACCCAGTAAAATATTTCTATATAAAAATTGATTTAAAATTGGATATGTAACTGATTGATTTTAAAGGGGATTTTTTGGTCGGGACGGAAGGATTTGAACCTTCGACCACTAGCACCCCATGCTAGTACGCTACCAGGCTGCGCTACGCCCCGACTGCTGGCAAATGATAGCGAAGTCTGAACGAAATAACAAGTGTAAGAATATTTATTCTAGAAATCTGCGATTGATTCATTTTGGCATTGAACGAACTTCTTCAAAAGCAAATATAAAAATCAAGTTGGATATATGGGTATCCAGCCCTTTAATCTTCTTTTTGAGCTGCAATCAAGGAATGCATTCTTTCCATAGGTCACTAATATTTATTCGAACCATAGAAAGATCTTGATTTTGCTCTCCAGCTAAGACTAATCAGCTCCTAAGTAAAAATATATTTCACTCAAGCTAAATACTTTAAGCATGTAAGGTTAGACTTAAGAAAAGCCCCTGAAAAGAGAAATTATTTATTTCATTTCCGGCAATTCTTTGAGGTCCTAAACCACCTATTCCAGCAAATCCTCTAATTGTATCCATTGAACTAAAATATTCATTAATTTGATATTCATAAATTATAGTGACCATCCAAACTAATAAGTGGTCCAGATCCACTAAATTTACTGCTCAATTCTCCCGGAGCGGCAAAAGATAAATTATGCTTTATTTGCGCATATCTTACCCCTAAAGAAGGATGCATTGTGAATACTCCCGAAGTATCACTAGATTTCCTTCCCGCTTTGGCATCTACTTTATCTACTCTGTAAGTTAAATAGGCATCACTGACTCGATCTGGATCGAAATCTATAGGAATAGTCGCATTAGGAAATAAAATACTTCCAGATAAAATAAGTTTTTCGTCGCTATAATAAAGTCTTAATTTTCTGTGCTTCATACTTTGAATGTGCAATTTGTATGTATTGCTTACAGCTGAGTAACTCAGCATACTGTAAATCAGCAACCGCATTATTCAATATTTCTTTTGCTGCATTAGGTTCATCTTCGATAATTAAAACTGCTGCTGTATCTACTTGTATTGATGCCATATAAAGTTTATCAATGCATTGCTTTTTATCTTGTTTTTGCGACGTCGAAATAATAACACGGGATAATTCCTGACATTGATTGGCTAAAAACTCTTTACTTTGCCCAGACTGGGCATTCATGCTAAATAGGATTAAACTGCAAATTAAAGCTCTTTTTAAAATCATTTTAAACATAGATACTCCTGTAAGTTGTCTGACAAATCTGTCATTACTTCATACAATCCCTAATGAAGTAAGTCTACTAAATTACTAAACACTCGCAAATCATTCACCTTGAGTGTAGCTCACTAGTTAAGAGAACAGTAGCTATTCCTATGCAGTAGGAGTCCATTTTTTTGCAGCATCATGCCATCTTTGTAAACAGATTCCTGTCTGCGAAGATATGACAACCTCTCTAACTTAATTAACGTGAGTTCGACATAAACAGCATTTTTATGCCTTTTATGTCGAACTCACGTTAATTAGTGTAGAGTAGACTTAAGCCTTCCTCATGAGCAAGTACTATTGATAATGCTTAACTGTATTTCTGCTTGAGCTAAGCAAAAGCATTAATTCCTGTAATATGTTTTCCTAATACCAGGGTATGAACGTTGTCTGTCCCCTCATATGTAAAGACTGATTCCAAATTAAGCATATGGCGAATTACATGATATTCAAGGCTAATTCCATTTGCTCCTAATAGATTCCTGCATTTTCGTGCAATGTTTAATGCCTCACGACAAGCATTGCCTTTAGCAAGGGAAATCATTACAGGATTTTCACGGTGATGATCTTTTATTCGCCCCACTTGTATATTAAGACACTGTGCTTTAATAATTTCAGTATACATATCAGCCAAATCTTTTTGAATAAGCTGAAAGGAAGCTAACGGTTTATTAAATTGTTTGCGCTCCAGTAGATAATCTCGAGTAATATCAAAACAAGCTATAGCCGCTCCCATGGCTCCCCAAGCAATCCCATATCGTGCCTGACTTAAGCAACTTAAGGGGGCACCTAAACCTTTATCACTACCGGGAAGATAATTTTCATCAGGCACAAAAACATCGTCGAATACTAACTCTCCAGTTATAGAAGCGCGTAACGACATCTTTAATTTAATTTCAGGACGACTCAAACCTTGAGATTTAGTATCCACGATAAAACCACGTATGCCTTCATCCGTTTTTGCCCAAACAATAGCAATATCAGCAATCGGTGCATTGGTTATCCACATTTTGGCACCATTCAAACACCAACCTCCATCGACTTTTTTCGCCGTTGTTCTCATGCCTGATGGATCAGAACCAAAATCAGGTTCAGTCAAACCAAAGCATCCAATAATCTCGCCGGTAGCCATTCCTGGTAAAAAACGTACTTTTTGCTCTTCACTACCGTAACGAAAAATAGGAAACATACATAAAGAACTTTGTACCGAAACAAAACTGCGTAAGCCACTATCCCCTTTTTCTAATTCTTGGCACACTAAACCATAAGCAACATAAGATGCTTCTGCCCCGCCATACTCTGCAGGTAAAGTCAAACCTAATAAACCCAATTCGGCAGACTTTCGAATCAGCTCACGTGGAAATTGAGCATGCTCAAAGGATTCAACCATTAAAGGCATTACATCATTGCTGACAAAACGCGCTACACTATCTCGTATCATGCGTTCATCGTCATTCAATTGTTCATCAAGAAACAACAAGTCGTCCACTCTCTTTCTCCCTTTTATCTGACTCTAACGCAATTACGGCTTCAATAATACTTTCTTTACTAGGTAATAAATACTGCCATGCATTACCCAGAGGAATAAAGCAATCTTTACCAGTAATTCGTTTGATTTTTAAGCTGGATGAAGCTTCTTCCAAGAGCAAAGACATCAATCCTTCGCTCACAGAACCACTTCTTCTACCTTCATCTACAATTAACACTTGTTTTGCTTTGGCTATTTCTTTTAGAATTGCATCAGTGGGTAAGGGACTAAGCCAACGTAAATCCACAATTTTCACAGAAATTTTATGTTCTTCCTGCAATACTTGCGCTGCTTGTCGTGACAAATAATAACCATTAGCATAAGTCAAAATGACTGTTGCTCCTTCACCATAAATACCCACTTCCCCCAATGGAATCTCAACATCAGGAGCAGGATAGTGGAATAACCAACCATTATCGCCAGGCGCATGTAAATCTTTAGTCATATACAAAGCAATTGGTTCTAAAAACACGATCACTCGTCCTTGCTCATAAGCCAAACGCATGCAAGTACGCAACATTTTTGCAGCATCTGGACCATTGGATGGACAAGCTACAATTACGCCTGGTAAATCACGTAATACCGCAATAGAATTATCGTTATGAAAATGGCCGCCAAAGCCTTTTTGATAAGCCAATGAAGCAATGCGCACAACCATAGGATTTTGATATTGGCCACCGGAAAAAAAGGATAAAGTAGATGCTTCACCACGCAACTGATCTTCTGCATTATGTAAATAAGCTAAAAATTGGATTTCTGGAACAGGAATAAATCCATTATGAGCTAAACCAATGGCAGTGCCTAAAATAGTTGTCTCATCCAAAAGTGTATCAAACACTCTACGTTGCCCAAATCGTGCTTGCAAATCTGCAGTCACTCGATAAACTCCACCTTTCTTACCCACATCTTCGCCAAATACCAACATATTAGGATATTGCAGCATTAAATCAGTTAAAGCAAAATTAATCTGTTGGCATAAATTACGTTTTTGAGTTAATTGCGACAATGCGTTGGCAAAAACAACCGTACGCTGTGCTTCGTTTGGGAGGGGAAAAGACTGCTTTTTGGGTACAGTAGGAATCAATGAAGACATTATTTCATCTGCACTGGAAAGTTTAGGTTGCCTAATCGCTTCTACAGCTTTGGCTTCGATGAGATCTTTATTATTTTGATAAAGGCTGAGTATATCTTGAATACTCATCCAACCTTCATGATAAAGAAGCCCTGCAGTATGAAGTAAAGGATCCTGGGCTTCTCTGGCTTCAATTTCTTCTTGAGTACAATATTGCGATTCAATGTCAGAACCTGCATGTCCTAATAAACGCACACAACGCATATGCAAGAAAACAGGTTGCTTTTTTACTCGTGCTAAATACTCAGCCTCTTGAGCTACAGCATAAGCATCAGCGATATTTAATCCATCACAAGCCAGATAATGCAATCCAGGACGCGCACTAATAGAATGCTCTATCCACTCACGAGGAGTAGGAACAGAAATTCCTATTCCATTATCTTCGCAAATAAAAACTATGGGTAAAGGATAATTTTGCTGTGCAATCCAAGAGCAAGCATTCAAGGTAGTTTGTGCCGAAGCATGATTGGTTGATGCATCTCCAAAGGAACAAAGGATAACCGAGTCAGGATTTAATGTACCATGAATTTTTAATTCTTTTGCTCGAGCAATAGATAAAGCAGCGCCCAAAGCTTTTGGCAGATGAGAAGCAATAGTCGATGTTTGTGGTGGAATATTTAAAGGAACGCTACCAAAAACTTTATGACGTCCACCCGAAATAGGATCAGTCGCTGCAGCAACTAAGGACATCAAAATGTCTCTAACACCGTCTACTCCTTGTAATTTCTTAGCGCGCTGTAAATAAAATGCACCACTTCGGTAATGCAAAAAGGCCATATCATCGGGGCGAAAAACCTGTCCCCATACTGCATTGCCTTCATGCCCACTACTACCGATAGTATAAAAGGACAAGCCTTTTTCCTTTAGCTGCCTAGCAATCAAATCAAGAAGACGTGATTTGATTTGCGAATCAAAGAGATCGATAGCAGTTTTCTTGTCCAATTCCGCCATTTCCGGAGTCATCGTACTGTTTAATTTTGGAAAATCTGCTTGCCGTACCCGATTACAAAACTGCTCATCAACCACAATAGCCCTGTCTAACATCGCTACATCCTGTTTGAGTTATTTTCTAAGAAGATGATGAGTATATACCGATTCAAAATGAACAGGAAGAATGAGTTTTGTAAATGGAACACATTATCTAATTTGTTGACTCAAAGCTCTCTGAATATTGATACGAGTACCATAAACTGGCCATTAATGGTCAAATAATATACAATTCTTATAGGTATCCAATAAAGGAGAGTTATAATGAAATGGATTATCCTAATAATTAGTGCTGTCTTGATGTCTGGATGCTATAACTCAACCGATGTTGTCGAATACCGGCAAGTTATGCCTTCCGTTCAACCTGTAGCGGTTTATACTTATCCCGGTGTAGATGTAACAGCAACTACTATTGATTGGTATTAAATTATTATCCAAACCCAGCCTCAAGCAAGCAGGCTGGGAAAATAGCTTCAAATTCAGGTCTAACAACTCTGTAGCGTGCCATTACATGAGCACTCATTTTAGATTTACTCTTCCTTTGCAGAGTAACCACATCCTTCTTGTGGACATAAAATTTGACGACCAAATTTCTTGCTTTCCTTAACCGTCAAAATAGGCCAACTGCATTTTGGACAGGGTTGATTAATCGGCTCATTCCATAAAGCATAATCACACTTTGGATAATTACCGCATGAGTAAAAAATTTTTCCTTTTCTTGATTTGCGTTGTAGTATTTTTGCTTGGTGGCATTTAGGACAATCAACACCAGTATCAGCTGGTTTTTCTATGGGCTCCATGTGCTTACATTGAGGATAATTACTGCAGCCAATAAAACGACCATAACGTCCGGCTTTTATATGCAAAGGACTAGAACATTCAGGACACACTCTTCCCTCAATTACTTCAGGTTCTTTTTTTTCATTTTCCTGACCTGAAATATCTTGAGTATAATCGCATTCAGGATATCCAGTACATCCAATAAATCGTCCACGTTTGCCTAATCTAATGGATAGGGGCTTATCGCATTTGGGGCATTTTTCATCCAAAACCTCTGAGGTCACATCTTTACGTTGTACCTGCTCATCTGTAGTTTGGATTTGTTGTACAAATGGCCGCCAGAACTCCTCTAAAACAGGTATCCATTCTTTTTCGCCACGAGACACTGCATCAAGCGTATCTTCGAGCTCTGCAGTAAACTTATAGTCAACATAACGTGTAAAATAGCCAGTCAAGAAACGATTGACTATGCGACCTACATCAGTTGGAAAGAAGCGCTTTTTATCAACAACGACATATTCTCGTTGTTGTAAGGTATGGATAATAGTCGCGTAAGTTGAAGGACGACCTATATCATACTCCTCCAATGCTTTAACCAAAGTTGCTTCAGAATATCGTGGTGGTGGTTCAGTAAAATGTTGATTGGCTAATATATCCTGTACTTTTACTTTTTCCCCCACGGCTAGCGCTGGTAACAAAGAACCGTCATTCTCATCTTCTTTAGTATCATCACGACCTTCTTCATACACTGAAAGGAATCCAGAAAATATGACTGTAGAACCATTAGCACGAAAAAGAGTACCTTCACCACAACTTAAATCTACAGCAACTGTATCTAATACAGCATCGGCCATTTGGCATGCTATTGTACGTTTCCAAATCAAATTATAAAGCTTATATTGATCTGCAGTCAGACATGATTGCACCATTTCTGGTGTACGTTTAATTGATGTAGGTCTAATAGCTTCATGAGCTTCTTGAGCATTTTTAGATTTAGTTTTATAAATCCTTGGACTCGTTGGACAGTTGTCTGCACCAAAACGCCCTGTAATAAACTGGCGAATTTCATCTACGGCTTCTATCGACAAACTTACTGAGTCAGTACGCATATAACTGATAAGACCAACAGTTCCTGTTCCTATATCTATTCCTTCATATAACTGCTGAGCAACCATCATTGTCTTTCTGGCGGTAAAACCTAATTTTCGTGCAGCTTCTTGTTGCAAAGTAGACGTAATAAAAGGTGGGGAAGGTTTTCGTTTACGTTGTTTTTTCTCAATATGTGTAACCAGTAAAGAACCTTTGGCTTCGTTAATCAAAAATTCTTTGATTTGCTCTGCTTGCTCTTGCTTCACTACCGAAAATTGATGTAGTTTTTCATGTTTATAATGAGTTAAGCGTGCTTCAAACGCACTATTTGCATGGAAGCATTGAGCTAGAATCTTCCAATACTCTTGGGCAACAAAACGTTCGATTTCTTCTTCACGTTCCACAATAAGACGCAAAGCAGGACTTTGTACTCGACCAGCAGACAGACCTCTTCTAACTTTCTTCCACAGTAAAGGAGAAAGATTAAAGCCTACTAGATAATCTAATGCCCGTCTTGCTTGTTGGGCATTAACCAAATCCATTGAAATAGAACGCGGATGATTTAGAGCATCTTGAATGGCTGATTTAGTAATTTCATTAAAAAAAATCCGATGAATAGGCTTATCTTTTGTCAGATTTTTTTCTTTCATTAATTCATAAATATGCCAAGAAATAGCTTCCCCTTCTCTATCAGGATCCGTTGCGAGCAATAAGGAATCCGATTTTTTGAGTATTTTTGCGATTGTTTCAATATGACGAGCATTCTTTTCAATAGGAACATATGTCATAGCAAAATCTTTATCGGGCTTGACTGATCCTTTACGTGCAGGTAAATCACGCACATGCCCATAAGAGGCGATGACCTCGTAATCACTACCTAGATATTTTTGAATTGTTTTTGCTTTAGCGGGTGATTCAACAACTACCAAATGTTTGCTCATCTTAATGTTAACCTTATCCTTCTGCCCCATTTCAATACAAGAATGCCAAAAATCCGCGAAGTGAAGGCGAATATTGGCGCTAAAGAATGAATTATTAAAAAATTCTCGTAATATAGGTAATAGATGATATTAATGTAATGTCAACTCATCTTCTGATTGATAAAGAACTAAATCGAGAAAAGCCAATTGTTCTTCATCTAAACTATTAGCGAGTGCATTCCTTATTGTCCATTTAGTCTCTTGAAGGGTCACAATGCGAGATTCAGAAAATTGTATTTGATTCATAATGATTTCGAAAGTTTCCGCATTAAGAATTTTCCATAATTTCATGCGTACAAGAAATTGATAGCTGGCCTTAGTTAGTTTTATTTGCTCATCATAGGTAAATACCCGAGTTGATGTATGCTGTTGCGATTTCAAATGCACCATCTGCTCTTCGGAAGCCAAACTCTCTTCATCGTTAGATTCAACTGCATCCTGATCAGAGATTTTATGGCTTTTTTGTAGCTGAGTAAGACTTGTTTCAAATAAACTCAATAACATTTCAAATAAGTTATCTTTCATATACTAACACCTCATATAGCCACCGGGCACAGATACAACTGCCCCATTTAATTCTAATTCTGCAAGCTCACGAATCACTTGCTCAACGGTGCATCCACTACGTAAAATGATCTGATCAACAGTAGTCATTTCAAAACCAATGAACTTTACTAGGTTTTTATTCCCGCTGGCAAGAGGTAAAATTGCTTTACTCGTTGTTTGTTCTTTTGAATCAATCATTAACTCTTCGAGAACATCAGCAACCGAAGTAACTAATTTAGCTCCTTGCTGTAACAGGTAATGACACCCTCGAGCCAAAGGATTATGAATAGAACCTGGAATCGCTAGCACATCGCGATTTTGTTCTAAAGCCATTCGTGCTGTGATTAATGAACCACTCTTTATTGCTGACTCAACAACCAATGTGCACAATGATAGACCACTTATTATACGATTTCTTCTTGGGAAATGTCCAGCAATTGGCGGACTTTTTAAAGGAAATTCGCTTAATAGTAAACCATTTTGGCTAATATGTTGCGAAAGTTTTACATGTCGATACGGATAAATACAATCAACACCGGTACCTAAAACAGCGATTGTTTGGCCTCCCGCCTCTAAACATCCTCTATGAGCCTGCGCATCAATACCTAAAGCTAAACCACTTACAATTGTAACTCCATAAGCTGCAATTGATTTTGCAAACTTCCTTGCATTCTCGCTTCCAGTTACTGTCGGATTACGACTTCCCACTATAGCAAGCTTTGGTTGCTGCAAACAAGAGAGTTGACCTTTCGCATATAAAACTATAGGAGGATCAGTAATTTCTTTTAATAAAGCGGGATACTCTGGCGAATCCCAAGTCAGAAGATGATGATCGTCTGCTGCGTTAAACCAGTCCAAATCTGTTTGAATTGAATTGAACTCAAAATTAACTATGGTTTGCGCTAAAGCACTAGGCACACCTACTTGCTCTAATTCAACGGTTGAGAGCCGAAACATTTGTTGTAAATCAGGCCAGCGCTGATGCAACTTTACTACGGTACGTGGTCCGACTTTTTCCATTCGGTTTAAAGCAAGATAAAAGGGTAAATTACTCATGGATTAGTCACCGAGTTTAACAAATAAACAGCTCGCGTTGAACGAACAATCACAGCAAAACTTGCCTTGGTGAATACCCGAAAAACCATAACCTCTCCAATACGCTCAGGCGGCAATTGTATGGGTGCTAATTTATACTTAGGATCAGGAACTATGCCCGAATCTCTGTAAATACCAAGCACATCCCCAGCTCCCAGTCCATCACGAGCACCTAAGCTAATCACCACAACACCTCCTACAGCTTCTTGAGCATTTCCATTAGGCATTCCATTTGGCATATCAATGATATAACCCTTCACAAGAAAACTTGGGGCTTTAGGTTCAAAATACAAATTAAATTCGGGGCTATTATTAATCAATACACTGTCATGGACTTTAACTCCTTCATTGATACTGGTTAATACAATAGTAGCAGGTTCACCACCTGCAACCAGTTCAGAATAACCCACTAAATCTGCTCTATATCCTAAAAACTCTTTAGTCCTGGGATGCTCATAATTTTTACCGCTCCTAAAAACAGAATAAGCAGGATTACCTCTTACTGGTAGCTCTCGAGATGGATGCAAGCCTTGTACATAAGCTTCATCTCCTTGCCCCCCCATCATATGTTCTCCAACGAAAGCTACAATATAAGGCGCCCAATTAAGAACATCCTGATCCAAAATCAAAGATTCATTCAAGAAAGGCTTTATATCGCTTAATGGAATCGCAGGAACAGCCTCATCAAGAGGCATAGGACGTACATTAGGTGATAATTTTACCGTGCCATTGGATAACACGTTGATGTATTGTTTGTTGCCCTCATCGGCTAAAATCAGAACTGCTCCTGGATATAAACGATTAGGATTTCTTATCTTAGGATTAGCATGCCAAAGCTCTTTCCACTCCCAAGGATTATGCAAATAACGATTAGCAATAGTCCATAAAGTATCTCCATGCTGGACTACATAACGTCGAGGAGCATCTGACTTTAAACTTAAGGCATAATTCAAAGTAGAAAAGAAAAAAAACAATAACGAGAGAACGAGCCTCATTGAGTCAATCCTTTGTTGGAATATCTTGCAGCCTTACAATATATCAAGGATAATATCATGATTTTTATGCAGAGAACCAGATAAACGATGGCTATTCATACAATTCTTTACTTACCTGATGCTCGATTAAGAGAGGTTGCAAAACCTATTGTTCATTTTGATGACAAATTACAAACTCTAATTGAGGACATGTTTGAGACTATGTATGCCGCTCGTGGTGTAGGACTTGCAGCCCCCCAAATTGGCGTTAGTCTGAGATTATCCGTCATCGATGTTGTAGGTGATAAAAAAAATCAACTCGTGATTATTAATCCTGAAATCATAGCTTCTGAAGGCAAAAAGAAATTTGAAGAAGGCTGTCTCTCTGTTCCTGGCGCTTATGATACAGTGGTTCGTGCAGAAAAAGTTACTGTAAAAGCGTTAGATAGAACAGGTAATCCTTTTGAAATCCAAGCTGATGGCTTGCTCGCTGAATGTTTGCAACATGAAATTGATCATATGAATGGTAAGCTATTCGTCGATTTGCTCTCTCCATTAAAAAAAGCCATGGCACGAAAAAAATTAGAAAAATTCAAACGTCAACACGCACGCAAATCATGAATCAATTAACTATAGTTTTTGCGGGTACACCATCATTCGGCATTCCTTGTCTTGATGCATTATCGTATTCAAATCATCATCTCAAAGCGATTTATACTCAACCTGATCGACCTGCAGGTCGAGGCCGAAAGCTACAGGCTTCTGCTGTAAAAGAATGGGCTATAATTCATCAAATCCCAGTCTATCAGCCTGTTAACTTTAAAACCCCTGAGGCAATTGCTGAGTTAGTTGCTTTAAAGCCAGATGTTATGATTGTTATCGCGTATGGATTAATACTTCCTAAAGCAGTTCTTGAAATTCCTAGATTAGGCTGTATTAATGTACATGCTTCTTTATTACCGCGCTGGCGTGGAGCTTCTCCAATACAATCAGCTATCCTGCACGGTGATCAAGAAACTGGAGTCACCATCATGCAAATGGATGTAGGGTTGGATACTGGAGCGATGCTGCATAAAGTAACTTGTCCTATCATACCTACAGAAACGGCAAGCAGTTTGCATGACAAGTTAGCTCAAATTGCCGCTCAACCCTTATTAGATACACTTAATGAATTAGCCAACCAAACGATAAAACCAGAAATCCAAAAAAATGAATTAGCGACTTATGCGAATAAAATTAATAAAGAAGATGCATGTATTAATTGGCAACAAACTGCAATAGAAATTGATCGAAAAATTCGCGCCTTCAATCCTTGGCCTATAGCGTACACGTTCTTTGGCGAAGAAATTTTACGTATTCATCAAGCCAAAGTTATTGCAAAGCCCTTTGCAGAAACGCCCGGAACAGTAGTCAGCATCGATAAAAAAGGGTTACTGATTGCAACTGGGAGTCAAGGTTTGCTAGTAGAAAAAATTCAGCTTCCTGGTGCTAAAATCATCTCTATATCAGATTGGTTAAATTCATCTAAATCACATGTGCATGCAGGTTTCTGTTTTGATGAACAAGAATAGCCCCCCTTCAAAATTCGCCGCAGAGAGAAAAGTGCGAAACGACTCGAAACGCAATACTGCAGTGACGACGCAAAAACATAAGGACTCTATATCAACGACATCATGCTCCTCTGCAGTAGAACCGCGAAAGAAAGCTAATGAACGACTACATGCCCTAAAAATTATCACCCACTTACTGGTTGAAAAAAAGCCCTTATCGCAGCTTATGTCATCTTCTGCAGAAATTTCGCCAATGACTAAAGAAATTTGCTTTGGTTTTTGTCGACATTATTTTCGTTTGCAGGCTCTAGCAAATTCCCTCATTCAAAAAAAACCTAAAGAAGTAGAAGTTTGGATTGCCCTATTAATAGGCATCTATCAATTACACTATATGAAGTTGCCTGACTATGCTGTTGTTCAAGAAACCGTTGCATTACTTGAAAAAATAAAAAAAGGATGGGCCAAAGGCCTTCTGAACGCAGTATTACGTAATTTTTGTCGCCAACAGAATGAAATTCTCAATCGACTCAATAATGATCCCTTATTTCTTTATGGACACCCCGAATGGTTATTGAAACGATTACAAAAGGATTGGCCTAACGACTGGCAAACTATAGCTAAAGCAAACGATACTCATCCCCCTATGTCTTTAAGAGTCAATCTGCAAAAAATATCCGTGTCTGAGTACTTAAATATTTTAAAACGAGCAGATATTGCGGCAGATTCTCATCCTATAGCGCCAGAAGCAATCGTTCTAAAAACACCTTGTGACGTACATCAACTTCCCGGATTTACTGAAGGTTTAGTTTCAGTACAAGATAGCGCAGCTCAATTAGCAGCTTCATTATTATCTTTAAAACCAGGCCTCCGTGTGCTTGATGCCTGTTGTGCTCCAGGAGGGAAAACCTGTCATATTTTAGAAAAAGAACCTCATCTTGCAGCATGTGTTGCTGTGGAGATTGATTCTAAAAGATTAGACCGAGTTCGAGAAAACTTAAATCGCCTCAATCTGCATGCTACTTTGGTTCAAGGCGATGCATTAGTCCCTTCCCAATGGTGGGATGGGCAGTTCTTTGATCGTATTCTATTAGATGCCCCTTGCTCTGCAACTGGAGTAATTCGACGCCATTCCGATATCAAATTACTCCGAAACGATGAAGAAATTGTCGCTATTACAAAAATCCAGCATGCTATGCTTCAGGCTTTATGGCCTCTATTGGCAAAAGGAGGGATACTTGTTTATGCCACATGCTCGGTAATGATTGCTGAAAATGAGCAACAAATAGCTAATTTTATAAAAAACAATCCTGACTGTAAAATAATCTCAAAATCTTGGCCCTGGGGACATACAACAAAATACGGTCAACAAATTCTACCTGGGGAACAAGGTATGGATGGCTTTTTTTATGCTGTATTATCTAAGGATGAAAAATGACTCTCAATTGGCCTTTAATCATTGTTTTATTTTGCTTATCCATCCCAGGAGTAATAATAGCGATAAAGCGTTTAATTTATTTTTTATTACCCGATAATTCTGAAGAATTAAAAAAGCGAATAAGTCGTTTTGCCATTCTGCAAACCCTGTTTATGGTTTTTATTTTGAGTATCGCAGGCGCAGTCTTGTCTCCAACAACGGGTTTAAGAGCCCCTAAACTCGAAGCACTTTTACAAGGGACCACTGGAATAAGTACACTTTTACCTATTGTATTACCTACAGTCTTGTATGCATTTTTTGGACTTCTTATTTTTTGCGTTCTGTATTATGGAGTAATAAAACGAATTATTGACGAAAAAAGTCTGGAAATCATGGAAAAGATTCGTAGTACTCTTGGTGTTGATGGTTGTATTCTTTATGGAGGCGTAGTTGAAGAAGTAATCGCCCGCTGGGGGCTCATGAATTTAACGGCCTTTTTTGGTTTACTTTTTGCGAAGCAGTATCTCAACCTTGCTATTTGGATTTCGATTTTTATTAGTGGGTTAATATTTGCACTAGGGCAACTGCCAGCCTATATTGCTGCTGGTTGTACCTCAAGTCGACGCTTTCTCTATTCCTTTATGCTGCTTAGCCTTTATCAATCCTTACTTTTTGGGTACTTATTTTGGCAATATGGACTTATTACAGCAATATTAGCGCATATGTTGTTCCATTTGGGGTGGGCAATATTTGAAAATGTAAAAAAAACGTAAAGACAATTGGGCTTAATCTTACCTTAACCTTCATCTTTTATTCTACACTCAAGAGTAGTTAACGTTGGGGGTAAGGAAATGACCACATTAAGTAATGAATTTGCTGCATTAGTAAACAAATTACATGAATCACCTAATGATCCAGCCATAAAAACAGCTGTGATACAACATTTACCTAAAATGTTGGCCTTAGCTCAAGATAATCCGATGGCATTATATCATTTAGCACATATCTATCCACCCAATTCTGCTCAGTACAAAAAAACCATGCGTGAATCTGCTAACTTAGGATGTACTAATGCAATGCTGGTAATGTGCCAAATATTGGCAAAAACAGATGATGTGGGAAGAGCAGCTTATTACTTAGGAATGATTCATAAGTCTAATGATTCATACATCAAAGAGCAGGCCCAAAAATTAGTTTCGGAGTATCCTCAACTAGCAAGAACAATGAACGAATATGCGAAACCTAAGTCGTGCCGCCCTAGCAATATTCATCGGTTCTTTACCCGTCAGCCAGAAAAAGAGGTAAACAACGAATATGTAGAAGCAGCTGTAGCGTGTAAAGTTTAATGCAGCTGCATCGTCTGAATACTTCAGTACAGGCTCATACCAGTAAAAAAGTAGCATTCCTGTTCTAGCGGTTTCCATTCATAAGGGTCTCGCCTGCGCAAGGATGACTACTCTATTAACTTAATGGCAATGAGTACAAGAGAAACCTCCTATTTTAATACAAACAATCTATTGGCTCATTTAGTAGGAGTATATGGATTGGATTATTATTTTAATAAAAAATTATTTGACTACCAGGTAGTAAGCTATGCAAAATAAAATTGATGAAACAATTAAATATATTGAAAATGTTCCAGCAACTCAAGTTTTAGAATTGATCAAATCGGGTATAGAACCAATATATACACATACCAATTTGCAAAGTTGTCAACGTCCCAAGCTAGACATCGCTGAAATAATGGCATGTAACGCAGCATACACTAAGACAGAAAAACCCAAATACCCCTCGGTCCAAAGTCTTATTACTTATCCAATTGAACGTCTCGTATACTTCGATACCATTGCAACCCTTGAAACTGAAGTTCAATGTGGTGAAGAACTGGATTTATATAAATACATCGACTACATTTATGACAAAGTTTCTAAAATCAACTTTAAAGAATTTGAGCAAGCAATTAAAGAAACAGCAAAAATTACTGCTCTAAAAGCCTTTGACACGATCCATACAAAAGAAGAACTCGATCCTTCGTTGGCTAAATACAAAGAAGTATACGATAGAATAAAAGCTGCCTTCGAAAATGAGCAATATCAAGTATCCACAAAGTTTCTAATGAAGCACCATATTAATCCAGAGGAAGCGTTCCCTTTATTAGTAAAAATGACCATGGAAGATATGGTTTATAATGAAGAAATGAAAAAATGCATCCAGATGAATATTACTCCTAAAATAAAAGAAATTATTGACCAGGTTGTTGCTACAGAAACTCCTTTCCCTATCCATGATTCAAAGGGAAATGTCATCGGAGAAGCCCCCTTGCAAAAATTATCAGTACACCAAGGAGAAGAGAGGGTAACATTTATGTTGGCTGGAGCACCTGCATCAGGAAAAGGAACCATTCTCGCTCGAGTACTTCATGAAGCAAAAACAACAAGAGGTATCGATGAGCGAGATATGGTTAAAATTAACACAGACACACATCGCATATTAGTATGTCAAGGATATCAGGAACAACTAGGAACGGATAAAGAGCTGCATGTATCGTTAAACAATGACGAAGCATCTTATATTACACTCATGGGTTACGAAAAGATGCGCCAAAAAATTAGCCAAAATTGCGCTCCCCATATGTTAATTGATGGAGTAGCTCCAGCTAATGATAGAATTCAACTAGGAACACAAAATAATGGCAAACTTGAAATTTCAATTGTTACTGTTGATCCTGAAAGTTCAGTAAAAAGAGCCCAACACCGTGGAGAGAGTACCGGTCGTTATGTACAAACTTCCTATTTAATCAACTCCCATCGCAATGTTACTGTAGCAACTTATGACATGCTTTCCAATCAAGAATTAGTTGGAACTAAAGATATTCAAGTCTCTATTTATGATACTAACGTGCCACAGGGTACTACTCCTGTTTATGTTGCATGGATAGATATGAAAGATAAAAAAGCAGAAATTTACGATTCGGAAAAATTAGCAGAATTTCGTGGTAAAAGACATATAGAACCAATTCTTAATAGAGATCAATTTTTTTCTCACCAGAGAAAGAGAAATTTATCCATCAGCTCCAATGAAATATTATTTAAATCAGGATATGATGTGAACGAGAACAACGATCAAAAGCTGGATTGTTAACTACTTACCCTGAACCAGAGGAAAATCAAATGCCGTTTAAACCAAATGAGTCAGAGAAATTAAAGAAACAAAAATCTTTTGATAAAAAGGAAAAAATTAAGGAATACGAGAAAAACGAACCCTTGTTTGACGATGATTACATTGAAAAACAGTTGCAAGAAGAATTATTGAAAGAAAGAGAATCAACTGATGATAATAAAGATGATGAAAATCATACAGCTGGATCAAGGTTTGGTCAACGCTAGAAAAATAGTTTTATAATAATAAAATTATAACCAGGGCGCTTACCTTAAAAGCAGCGCCCTTTCTGGCCTTTACAAAAATAAATTTAACGACATATTTTAAAATTTAAACCAACAAAAATCGAAAGTTCTTTTGGATCTCATTCAAATCAAACTGATTTAAGTATAAAGAAAAGCTCATCCAGGCACTTAATGCAGCCAAATCTTGGAATGGAGGTGGAAGATAAACAGGATTAGCTAATATCCCACTCTCTTTTAATTCAGTCAGTAAAGGCAAATCGTCCAAAACTAATTTACCTGTAAATAATAATGGAATCGATTCAACATGCTTTTTGCTTATGGCAAAACGAATGTAATTGTAAATCAACACAAAACCTTTGGCATAAGAAAGATCTTTTGTAAAAGGGCCTCCGGTTGGTATACTGCCTCTAAAAACGCGCACTGTTTGATTATAGCTGTCTTCTTCACTCAAACCACATCCCAAAAAATAATTATAAATATCAAGAAAATCTGCTCCTTGGGTCACCATATCTAAAGCAATTACTCTGTTAGTAATTTTTAACATCCGACTAGGATATGAAGAAAAGGTGACGACCTCTGTGATCACTGCTAAACCTTCCTGGATGACACTACTGGATGGCGAGCCTTTGGAAAGAAAAAAACAATTAGGTTGCATCGAACCATTCAAAGTTGTACCCACATGAACCCATCCTTCATGCACTTCCAAATAACGAAGATCTCGATCACTAAACATAGCTTGTTGGCTCAGTTTAATACTGTCAGCACCTGCTGAAGCATCTGCAATCATATCATCGCTGACCATAACAGTGACTTTACCTGGATGCTTATCAAAAAACTGTCCTAATCGAGCTTGTAAAATTTCTTGTGCTTGTTGCGGCGTATAATGTTTTATATCTGCTTCTGATTGCAATTGAACGCTCAGGCCAGTTAATACATCAAAGAGTAATGTACCCATCTCTGACATACGCGGCCCCCCCGCATAAAACACATCATTGGGGCTGCCATACAGCTCTGTCGCTATTTCGGAAAATGCGGGTGTACCTCGTGCAGCGAGCATTTGTATTGCCCTAATGTATTCTTCACATTGGCGTCGAATTAAACGAGTTAAAGTAGAATATTGCCCTAATTGATTCTGAGCATCACGCAAAATATTACGGAACTCTTCTTGCTTTTCAAAAACATTAAAGGGTAAAGGCTTTTTCTCATAATATTCTTTATCAACCAGCGGCAACTTCTTATCTTTATGTTTAAAAAACTCTTTTTTTATGGAATCATCCCATTTGATACTATCAAGAATCCTGATCTTGCGTTGCGCCTCTACAATACGCTGCGATAAATCCTGAACAATACGTAATTCAGCTGATTCTGACATATAATAAACCCTCTATGATACAGGTGGAACAATACTCACACGTGCATCCTGGTTTTGTTGCGGCAAATCATAAAAATTACTAATGTTTGCCCTCGATAACGGAGGAGGAACTTCCAATGTTGGACCATTGCGACTATTTAAGTAAAGACGCTCTCCATTACTTGCATAACGACTGCATCCAGAAAATACCAGTGCAATACAAACAAGAATAAAACTCAATTTTTTCACTTAGATCAACTCCAAACTCATCAGTACTTTTTCTAAAGGTTCATGGTGTTCTTTTGATAAACACGTCAATGGCATTCTTAATTCATTTTCCATTAACCCTATCTTGTTTGCTGCCCATTTTATAGCAATAGGATTTGTTTCAATAAACAATAATTCATATAAAGGTATTAATTGCTCATTGAGACGCAAACATGCTGCATGGTCTCCATCTAAAGCTAAATCACATAATTTTGCCATTAATTTAGCAACTATGTTAGCTGCCGCAGAAATATTTCCCTTCGCTCCAGCTAACATCCAAGATGCGGCAGTAAAATCGTCGCCACTAAAAACATCAATACTCCCTTCAGAAAGACGTAAAATTTGTTGTAACCGAGTCATCTGCCCCGTTGCATCCTTTATCCCCACAATATTAGAAATTTTCGCAAGTCGAGCTACAGTTTCAGGCAACATATCACAAGCTGTTCTACTTGGGACATTATAAAGAATAATAGGCATAGCTACTGTCTGAGCTATTTGGCAATAATGTTGATATAAACCTTCTTGAGTCGGTTTAATATAAGCAGGAGTCATAATTAATGCAGCATGTGCACCACATTCCATTGCTTCTTGAGTTAATTGAATGCAATCACGAGTTGCATTCATGCCCGTCCCAGCAATTACAGGTATACGTTCTTTAGCTTGATCGACCACTGTTTTAATCACAAGAATCTTCTCTTCGTGGGATAAAGTTCCTGATTCACCCGTAGAGCCTGCCGCAACAAGACCATGGCTGCCCATTTCAATATGATATTCCACGAGTTCACGTAGACGAGACACATCTACTTGATCATTGAGCATGGGGGTTAATAAAGCAACTATGCTTCCTTTAAACATATCTTCCTCTATTTTTTTATTGTTGATAGTTCTAATACTACTGGAAAATGAGTGTCAGAGTAAAATTTGTCTTATAAATGGTTCAATAAAAACAAATAATGGTTTATTTTTATTCAAAATAAATATTTTTTGTACTAAGATCATAGTGGAAATATAGAAATTAGGATTTTTTGCAACAAGAGTCAATGGGTAAATGCAAAAACTCTTAAAAACAAAAGGGAGTTCATTATGAAAAAAATTATTGCTCCATTATTTTTTATCAGTTTGTCCGCTTTTATACTCGGTGGTTGCACTAGTACGCAAGTAGGAACCGGTGTTGGTGGTGCAGCTGGAGCGGGTATAGGATATGCTGCCACAGGAGGAAGTGCGGTTGGTACAATAATAGGTGCAGGAGCAGGGGCACTTATAGGAAATGCTATTGGTCAACAACAAGACCGACGCTATTATTACCGTAATACTTATTATCGCCCTGGTTACAGATATTATTATTACTAATGCAAGAAAATAACTTTAACCTCTATTTAAAAGAGGTTAAAGTTATTATTTTTAGCCTTTGAAGTGTTATTCTGTGTAACGTATCTATGAGAAATTATTTAGCATCAAAAATTCTTTGTGAAGATTAAGCAATATTTAACTTCCATTGCTATACTATTTAAAAATTTAGGTCAATCTACGTGATTGCCCGTTAACTCAAAAATAATACAAGGATTGTAATCATGCGTTTACAAAACAAAGTAGCTATAATTACTGGGGCTGCCAGTGGGATTGGTAAAGAAATTGCTTTGGTTTATGCAAAAGAAGGAGCAAAAGTTGCAATTGCTGATATGAATTTATCTCAAGCCAACATCACTGCTGAAGAAATAAACTCTAAAGGTGGAAAAGCAATGGCAGTTGCCATGGATGTCACTAATGAGAATGAAGTTAATCAGGGAGTAGATGCTGTAGCCGAGCATTTTGGCGGCGTAGATGTTATGGTCAGCAATGCCGGAATTCAAATTATTAGTCCCGTAGATCAATTCGCTTTTTCTGATTGGAAAAAATTGCTTTCTATTCATTTAGATGGTGCTTTTTTAACAACCCGTGCTGCGCTAAAACACATGTATGCCTCTGGTAAAGGAGGAAGTATTATTTATATGGGATCCATACATTCAAAAGAAGCCTCTAAGCTGAAAGCAGCTTATGTAACTGCAAAACATGGTTTACTCGGTTTATGTAGAGTAGTAGCCAAAGAAGGCGCAGCTCATAATGTAAGAGCAAATGTCATTTGCCCGGGCTTTGTACGCACACCACTTGTCGACAAACAAATTCCTGAACAAGCTAAGGCCTTAGGAATTACTGAAGAAGAAGTCATTAAAAATGTCATGCTTAAAGAAACCGTTGATGGAGAATTTACCACAACGGATGATGTAGCACAAACTGCTTTATTTTTTGCTTCTTTTGAATCCAATGCACTTACCGGTCAATCACTTATAGTCACTCATGGATGGTTCATGGAGTAATAGGACATAGACAAAGTCTGTCTCCATACACACATCAACAAGGAGTTTGGAAATGAATGAAGCAGAGGTAATAGAACAGGCTTTTGCGATGCCACTAACAAGTCCCGCTTATCCACGGGGCCCTTATCGCTTTATCAATAGAGAATATTTAATCATTACTTATGAAACGGATATGGATTTATTGCGCAAAATAGTCCCTGAACCTTTAGAAGTAGTAGATCCTTTAGTCAAATTTGAATTCATTCGCATGCCTGATTCAACAGGATTTGGTGATTATACTGAATCAGGACAAGTAATCCCTGTCCGTTATAAGGGCAAAATGGGAGGGTATACTCATGCGATGTTTTTAGATGATCTTCCTCCCATAGCAGGAGGCCGAGAGATCTGGGGGTTTCCTAAGAAATTAGCCCAACCAAAGCTCGAAGTCGCTCATGAAACACTGCTCGGTACCCTCGAATATGGGCCTTTTCGTGTCGCAACTGCAACAATGGGCTACAAATACCAAACACTAGATGTAAAAAAAGTAGCTGAGTCAATGAATGCTCCTAATTATTTGCTCAAAATCATTCCTCATGTGGATGGCAGTATCCGCATTTGTGAGCTTGTCGAGTATCACTTAGAAGATGTTGTTATCAAAGGAGCCTGGCAAGGACCTGCTCAATTAGAGTTAGCACACCATGCATTAGCTCCAGTAGCGAGCCTTCCTGTTCGTCGCATAGTTAATGCAGTACATATATTATCCGATCTCACTTTACCCTACGGTAAAATTGTTCACGATTATCTTAAGTAAAGATTACTCGCTCATGTAATGGCCCCCTGCTGTTGCAGAGGGTCTAGGATCATAAAGTGCGCATTCACTCTCATTCATCGAGGCTACATTTGGCGCATCATGCGCTAAAATCCATCCTTTCACCAAGAGGAAAGCCTACTGAACGGATACAATTTCCTGATTTCAATGAATCCCTGCTTTTACAAGAATGATTTCTTTGAAAAATTTAGAATTAGCGAGAAGCGCTTAACATCCAATGCGCTTTTTCATGCGCTGCAATACGCTCACTTAATAATGCTACAGTACCTTCATCACCATTTTCTTGAGCTAAACGAACTGCTTTATTAAGGTCCGTAACTAAAGCCTCATGATCTTCAGCTAACTCGCTCACCATCCGATTTGCATCAGCACTAGAATCACCGTCTTTAATTGTTTTTAATGCATTAAACTCAGAAAAAGTAGCTGGAGCTTTATGACCTATAATTAAAATTCGTTCTGCAATTTCATCTACAGCATCTGCTAATTGTTTATATTGCATTTCAAATAATTCGTGCAAACTTTTAAATTGCACACCCTTAACATGCCAGTGGTAATTTTGTGTTTTAAGATACAAAGCATATGTATCGGCTAATACTACTTCCAACTTTTTAATTATTGTTCCCATCGTTACTCCTAGCTTTAGACGTTCAAATGATCAATAGCTCTCTAATGTCACAAGTATTATAATATTTCATGGCTATTATTATCTAAGTTAATAGATGATGTCTATCATGTAACTTTTAAAAGCTAATGCTCTATAAAACCATTGCAGACTGCAGGCTCACGGTTTTCAAGAAAATTACCTAATTGTATTGCAAAAAATCCACCCACGGATGGAACGTAATAACCAATTACACCACCAATCACAACAGATAGCATAATAATACTTCCACCTAAAATGACATGATTTAAATGCTTTTTTTCAACAGAAAAGGTAGCTGCACAAAACATCACTGCCCTATTAAAAAGAATAAGTAATGATTGCCTTGAAGCACCTAATAATTTAGACCAATAAACAAAATACTGTTATTTTGAAGGACTCGATTACATATTCCACATAATTTATTTCTTTCATTAATTAATGATCGCTCACAAAAATAACCCTAAAAAAAACCCGTCATAAGACGGGTTTTAAAAGAACAGGCTTTTGAGAGGAGGCTTACATCATGCCGCCCATGCCTCCCATACCACCCATTCCGCCCATGCCGCCCATGTCACCAGCACCAGCTTCATCTTTCTTTGGTAAGTCAGCAACCATGCACTCGGTAGTCAGCATTAAGCTTGCTACAGAAGCAGCGTTTTGTAATGCCATACGAGTTACTTTAGTTGGATCTAAAATACCCATTTCAACCATATCACCGAATTCACCAGTAGAAGCATTGAAACCGTAGTTATCTTTGTTTTCAGCTACTTTATTCACAACGACAGAAGCTTCATAACCAGCATTAGATACGATCTGACGCATAGGTGCTTCAATAGCGCGACGTAAAATGTTAATGCCCATATTTTGATCGTCGTTATCGCCTTTCAAAGAATCCAGAGCTTTTTGTGCACGGATTAGAGCAACACCACCACCAGCTACAATACCTTCTTCAACAGCAGCACGGGTAGCATGTAATGCATCTTCAACACGAGCTTTCTTCTCTTTCATTTCTACTTCAGTAGCAGCGCCAACTTTAATCACGGCAACACCACCAGATAATTTAGCAACACGCTCTTGTAATTTCTCACGATCGTAGTCAGAAGTAGTTTCTTCAATTTGAGCACGAATCTGATTAATGCGCGCATTGATTTCAGCAGCCTTACCTTCACCATCAATGATTGTTGTGTTTTCTTTAGTAACGACGATGCGCTTAGCAGTACCTAAATCTTCTAAAGTAGCTGCTTCTAAACTCTTGCCAATTTCTTCAGAAATTACTTGGCCATGAGTCAGAATTGCGATGTCTTGTAACATTGCTTTACGACGATCACCAAATCCTGGGGCTTTAACAGCACATACTTTAACGATACCACGCATGTTGTTAACCACTAAAGTTGCTAAAGCTTCACCTTCAACATCTTCAGCAATAATCAATAATGGACGGCCTGATTTTGCAACACCTTCTAATACAGACAACATGTCACGAATACTAGAAATTTTCTTATCAACTAAGAGAATGAATGGATGCTCAAGCTCACAAGTCATGCTTTGTTGATTGTTGATGAAGTATGGAGAAATATAACCACGATCAAACTGCATACCTTCAACAACAGATAATTCATTTTCTAATCCATTGCCATCTTCAACAGTGATAACGCCTTCTTTACCTACTTTATCCATTGCACTAGCAATAATTGAACCAATTGCTTCATCAGAATTGGCAGAAATAGTACCTACTTGTGCAATTGCTTTGTTGTCTTTGCAAGGCTTAGACATAGCTTGTAGTTTTTTGGTGATTGCAGTAACTGCTTTATCAATACCGCGTTTCAGATCCATAGGATTCATACCAGCAGCAATTGCTTTATAGCCTTCAACTACAATAGCACGAGCCAGTACAGTAGCAGTAGTTGTACCATCTCCAGCGGTATCAGAAGTTTTAGAAGCGACTTCTTTAACCATTTGAGCGCCCATATTCATGAAGCGTTGATCAAATTCAATTTCTTTCGCAACAGACACACCGTCTTTAGTTACAGTGGGCGCACCATAAGCTTTTTCTAAAACAACATTACGACCACGAGGACCCATGGTCACTTGAACTGCATCAGCTAATGCATTAACACCAGCCAGCATTTGTAGGCGAGCATCGTCACCAAAACGTAATTCTTTTGCCATTATCTATTTCTCCTAATGAAACAAATTATTTCTCAATAACACCCATGATGTCGTCTTCACGCATCACAACCAGTTCTTTACCGTCGATTTTTACTTCGGTACCTGAGTACTTACCAAATAAAACAATATCACCTACTTTCACTGCTAAAGCGCGAACATCACCGTTGTCTAATATTTTACCTGCGCCAACAGCAATGATTTCACCACGCATTGGCTTTTCGGTAGCGCTATCTGGAATCACAATACCACCAGCTGTGGTACGTTCTTCTTCCATACGACGAACAACAACTCGATCGTGTAAAGGACGAATTTTCATGCTTCTATCTCCTGATTAATTAAACTTTAAACTCATTTACAATATTACTGACTCGCATATGGGGACAAGCAAAAAACTTTCAAGGGTAAAAACAAAAAAAATTTTAGTTTTAACTTTATTCACACTACACTATGTTCTGATATAGTTATTTTATACTTGCATTGCTGTCCTAGTTACAATTTTTTATTACAAAAGGTTTTCAGAATGAGAAAATGGTTTTTATTGCTACTTTGTTCTATTATTACATTTGCTCTTCATGCAAACCCACTTCCTGCTTCAGAAGTATTTCACGTGAATGTAACAAAAGTTGATCCCAATACTTTTGCCGTCAATTTTCAAATAAAGCCAGACTATTTCCTATACAGCAAACGTATTAAGTTAACATCTAAAACAGACAGTACCATTAATTTAGGGCCTCTTCGTTTGCCTCCTGCAGTAAACAAAACAGACAAGCAAGGACATGTTTATACTGTGTATCGCAATCAAGTCTCTATTCCAGTGAGTATTTTAGCAGACCAACCAGGAGAAACTTATGTGGATTTGCACTACCAAGGATGCTCCGACGACGGTTTTTGTTATGCTCCAGAAACAAAAGCAATACGGTTATCTATAGATAACAATTTAGCTTTGACTCAAGCAAACCTGGAACAACTACGTAATGTACCTGAAGTTGTAGAAGAAACTCAAAATGATAGGATTTCAAAAGTCTTTTTGAATCATAATTGGCTTTTTATTCTTATTACTTTTTATGGTTTTGGTTTACTCTTATCATTTACTCCGTGCATCTTGCCTATGGTTCCAGTTTTATCTGGGATCATCGTGGGTCATGGGAAAGAAATTTCCACTCAAAAAGCTTTTTTCCTATCGTTAAGTTATGTCTTAAGTATGTCAATAACCTATGCAATAATTGGAGCTGTAGTCGCCCTACTTGGTGCCAATTTGCAAATCAGTATGCAATCACCTTGGGCTATAGGAATATTCAGCTTAATTTTCATTCTTTTAGCCTTATCTATGTTTGGATTTTATGAATTTAAATTGCCGCATTCTTGGCAAACAAAAATACACGGTACAAGTAATCGAAGAGGCGGCCACTATCTAGGAGCCGCAATCATGGGGTGCTTGTCTACTTTGATTCTGTCTCCTTGTGTTACCGCTCCTTTAATTGGGGTACTCACCTATATTGCCCAGACTGGAAATGTCCTGCTGGGTTGTTTGACTCTATTCATCTTGAGTTTGGGAATGGGCACACCATTACTGCTTATCGGTACGTCTGCAGGCAAATGGTTACCTGAAACGGGCAGTTGGATGAATACGATTAAAGTACTATTTGGCATTCTCTTCATTGCGGTTGCTATTGATTTAATTTCTCGTATAGCACCATCTTTAATAAGTATGGGATTATGGGCCTGTTTACTGATATTCTCGGGTATTTACAGTGGCGCACTAACCTATTCAACAACAAATCGTGAAAAATTCAGTCAAGGAGTGGGACTGATTTTGCTCGTATATGGTTTCTTAATTTTAGTGGGTGCAAGCATGGGGGCAACAAGTCCTTTGCAACCCTTAACTACGGCACACGCAACAGAGCCCCTCCTCATGAAATCACAACAAGTACAGACCTTAAGTGACATAAAACAAGCCATTTTAGAATCGCAAGGCAAACCAATTATGTTGGATTTTTATGCGGATTGGTGTCACTCCTGCACAGTGATGGAAGCAACAACATTCAAAGATCCTCGTGTGCAAGATGCTTTAACCCGATTTTCCGTAATCAAAATCGATGTAACAGCACAGAATGCAGAAAATAAAGCCATACTCAATTATTTTCATGTTGTAGCCCCCCCCACTTTTATCTTTATGAATACAAAAGGTAAAGAATTAGCTCATTTTAAATTAGTGGGCGAAATTTCAACCGATAAATTTTTAAAAACTTTAGAGCAAATTCAATAAGCGTTAATAGTTCACGTTAACTTACATTTTAATTTCGTATGAAACTCTCAGAAACAAACCACGGCATATCCTATATGTTAAGTTGTTCATCTTGAATTTCAATTGCAACCCATTTACTCAGAAGCTATTATGCCACAACTTCTTATAACTCATTGTAAAAAATAAATTATTTGTAAATTTCATATCATATATAAATAATATTTATTGGCAAAAATACGACTCTATGTGCAAATATTTGCAAAACTTAACTTTTTAGGAGCATTTAATAATGACAAAGAAGAGCCATCATGAGTTAAATGAGGGACAAATGATAATTACCTTTGCAGATCTTGAAGGCGATTTAAATTTTTTAGAGAGAAGCCTTGCTCTTTATAAACAAATATATAGAGAAAATTTTCCGGATCATCTAATTACTGAAGAAGATTTAACCCTAGTAACCCAAAACGGCAAAACCTACATCAAGTTACCAGATAATGTTTTTTGCGTGAATATAGGTGACCTTACTGATAAATCACGCAGTAATACAGGTCAAAAAAAACCTCGGAATATACGTCTCGTTGAAATTATCAACAATACCCATGAAGTATACGGGGAACAGATGGTTTCCATTCTTGGTAATCGCGAAACAACCAAATTTCGCATCCTGAATGAACTAAATATTGAACATATCAATACGACATTTCAAAATGATGTTCTATTATCTCCAGAAGAACTCAAAAAAACAGGCGCAGCCCGTGATTCATCTTTGGTATGGGTAGATGGTCCAGCTAAACCATTTTTAACTTATCTTAGAACAGAGCTAAAGTGGCCCGAAGGATTAAATTCTGATGAGTTAACTGGTTTATTTAATCAACTAACCGAGATACAAAAAACTATTTTATATACGAAATGGATGTTGGCAAACAGCACGGGAGCCCCTGCATTATGGGAAGATCTGGCTCTTGAGCTAGGTTTTGCTCATTGGGAAGAAGATAAAATAGTGGTTGATAAAGAAGAAGAAACTTTAAGATTTGTAAAAGAATACTTTACAAATCCTAACAGTCCTTATGTCAAATATCTTAGTCATTGTCAATTAGGTGCACAAATTGGTAGTACTTTATTTACTCATGGGGGTATTGAAGACAATTCCTTTATATTGCCTAAAACTTTAAAAGAATTAGTTGATCAGGAGACATTATCTCAAATTTTCAAAGGCAATATACCTCAAGAGAATGGAAATGGAATGTTAATTGCACGAGATCTCAATGAATTGTTGGATGCTGAAAATACTTGGTATGCTGCGTTATTTGATTTGTATAGTAAAGCCAATACCTTAGATAAACAATCAACTTTACGTCTTAATAAAGGTCTTGCTGAACTCATTAATATGGGGCTCCCAGCAGCTCGCAATAATGGAGCATCTTTAATCAATATAAAGTTTACTGATGACAATGGTGCCTTCGGAAATAGTTTAAAAGAAGAAACTTTTCGTAAGTTGTCATCTTGTGGTGTGCATGAACTATATCATGGTCATATGCCAGCAGAACGTCCGCGTATTGGAAAAACCGTCTATCACATCGATGATAAAGAGATAGTGCTCCATCGCATTGGTGCAGATACGTGTAATTATCGTAAGCATGAAGCAGCTATTGCAACAACCATTCAAAAAAGGAACGGTCTAAACCATCTACAAATAGATCAAATTGATCAAAGTGAAGATCACAATCGGCGCACCACTATGGTTCCTTTAAAAAATCAAGATGGTACCCTAGTGAAAAAAAACCTTCAATCGCTCATTGGAACGCCTGTTAAGCTATCTGATACGGATAAAGGCTGGAATATTGTACGATATTTGAGAAATGAGCAACAATTTGAACTCTTTAAACAAAATGGACCTCCAGATTTTAAACCAGAAACCAAAGTAATAAGTATCGCCTCATTGATAGATTTATTCTCCAAAGAGCTGATGAATAAGGAAAAGGCATTAGATAGAGCCAACCGTTTGACAAATGAAACGAGCAGGACTCTAGATGAAACTTTAAAACAGCATAATTCTATTGAAGAAAATAGAAAGGCATTAAAGGCTGCTAATGTATTAATCGATGAAAAAAACAAGGAAATTAAAAAATTAGAAAAAGCATTGGCTGAAGCTAACTGGTCAATAGATAACATGAACAAGCTATTAATAAATGGTATGAGGCATGTCTTAGAATTCACAAATTTCGCTAATACAAGCTTAAAATTCGAAAATGCAATCTTGAAGTCTCTTGTAAATAATGAAACTGAACATAAATATTTTGCTCTAATTCAAAATAAACTGTTGCCGATGACCCAAGAATACTACGCTTATCTTAAGTCTCAAGATTTAACAACTATGGATGAAACCAAAATAAAAAGAACACAACATAAAATTGCATTAATGGAACAACTAATACAGGAGTTGAATGATACTGACTCTTATTTGAGACCATCCGATCGCGTTAATCAGTTTTTTATTACCCTTAATAATGGGGCAGAAACTTTAAAAGTACATCGTGATTCTTTTTCAAGATACATTACCAAGGTGTTGACAGCGGCCCAACTGCTTATCTCAACTCTTTTGGTACATTTAGGATTTTTGGCTCCTTTCATTCCCAATGAGAATATAGCAAGCAATCCTATGAATCTTTGGAAATCCCGTGGTACTAAACTTCATGAAAATTTGGAAGAAGCTCGGAAGAGTATGTCTCTAAATTAACGTGAGTTATCCCGTAAAATGCATTTATACGGGATCCAGTTCCAAATAAAATTTGTTTTACATAAGAGCATAGGCCGGGCCTTGGCCTAACGCTCACTGCCATTAACAAAACCATCATCTCAGCCCACACCATCCACACCAAACATGAGAAAATTAAGTAAGAATTAAGTAAGAATTATTGGAATAGTAGCGAATAAGAGGTATAATTAGTTCATTTTTTTTACAGTTAAAATTATATGAATCATAAAGTTGGTTTTGTTAGCCTCGGTTGTCCTAAAGCTCTGGTTGATTCAGAGCGAATTATTACCCAATTGCGCGCCCAAGGATATGAATTAGTCTCCAGTTATCAAAATGCCGGTGTTGTCGTTATTAATACTTGCGGTTTTATTGATAGTGCAGTTAAAGAATCACTAGATACCATTAAAGAAGCAATGGCAGAAAATGGACGTGTAATTGTTACCGGCTGTTTAGGAGCTAAAGCTGACATCATTAAAGAAGCATGTCCGGATGTTCTTCATATTAGTGGTGCACATGCCTACGAAGAAGTCGTCAATGCAGTTCATCAACATCTTCCTCCTCCAACCGATCCTTTTATGCAACTTGTTCCTCCACAAGGAATTAAATTAACCCCACGTCATTATGCTTATTTAAAGATATCTGAAGGATGCAATCAAAAATGTACTTTTTGCATCATCCCAACCATGCGTGGAAAATTACAAAGTTATCCAATGGCGCAAGTATTAACCGAAGCCAAGAAATTAAAGGACGCAGGAGTTAATGAAATTTTAGTTATTTCTCAGGATACGAGTGCTTATGGTATAGATACACGCTACCAACCTGTGACTTGGCAAGGAAAGGCCATTAATACACGCTTTTTTGAGTTATGCGAACAATTAGGCGAACTAGGCATTTGGATTCGTTTGCATTACGTCTACCCTTACCCCCATGTTGATGAAATTCTTCCTTTAATGCGCGATGGGCTTATCCTTCCTTATTTAGATATTCCCTTGCAACATGCAAACTCAAGAGTACTTAAAGCAATGAAACGCCCAGCAAGTAGTGAAAATACGCTCTTACGCATTGCTTCTTGGCGTGAGATTTGCCCTGAAATTACACTTCGCTCCACGTTTATTGTCGGCTTTCCAGGAGAAACCGAAGAGGAGTTTGAGGAATTGCTCGATTTCTTAGAAGAAGCACAATTAGATCGCGTAGGTTGCTTTAAATACTCCCCTGTGGAGGGGGCTAAAGCCAATGAGTTAAGTAACCCAGTTCCAGAAGAAATAAAAGAAGAACGTTACCATCGCTTCATGCAATTACAAGCAGAAATGAGTCGTACTAAATTAGAAAGTAAAATCGGTACAACTCAAACTGTATTAATTGATGAAGTCCATGACGATCAAATTATTGCGCGTAGCAAAGGTGATGCGCCAGAGATTGATGGCCTTGTTATTCTGCCCCCTACCCCAGGAATTAAAAGTGGCTCTTTTGCGGATGTCATGATTACAGATAGTGATGATTATGATTTATATGCAGAATTCAACGATTAACCAAGAAACTCACGGAAAATGGTCATAATCTCATTCTGCATGCCATCACTACTTACCGTGCTTGGGCGTAATAAATTCAGATGTAATAGCTGATGGTGTTTTTTATAAGCTTTTTTCAAAAGAGTATATTGTTCTTTGTTTAAAACACCAATTAAAAATAAATGATGCAGTTGGCTTAATGTGTGTGTATAGCGAACCAAAGAAGGGTTCCCTAAATTAAGTATCAAATACTGTACTAAAAACTCTAAATCTAACAACCCTCGAGAAATAGGATCCCTATCTTGATAGTGTTCCATCTTGGATCTCATAGAAAGTACATCATGCTGCAGGGTCATTTTATTTCGTTCTATTTGGACTACTGATTTTTTCAATTGCATAAAATGATGTCTAATTTTTGCATTTCCACTTAAGATCCGTGCTTTTAATAAAGCCTGGTGCTCCCATGTCCATGCCTGTTTTTTTTGGTATTCAACAAATGCATCAACATGACTCACCAATAATCCAGCAGAACCCGAAGGTCTAAGACGTGTATCCACACTGTAAAGAACCCCGGATTGGGAACGAGTTGTCAACATATGCAAAATTTTTTGGGTCAACCGCGTCACTAAAGCTTCTTCTGAGGATTTTTCACTGTATAAAAATACCAAATCCAAATCAGACGCGTAGTTCATTTCACGACTACCTAATTTTCCATAAGCAATGATTGCAAAGTGTGATTTGGTTTGCTCCATTTCAGGATAACGTAAACATAATTGTTCGCTTGCGAGTAGTAAAACCTGATTCACAATCACTTGGGCAACATCGGACAAAAATTGTCCAATTCTCACAGCACTGCTGAAGCCATAACATTCTGCACGAGCAGCCATCAGCCAATTAGCTAATTTAAACTGACGCAGGATTTCTTCTTGCAACTCAATATCATCATGATGAACTAATTTTTCAATCAATTGCTGTTGTAATTGATGTAAAGATAATGGTCGCCATTCCTGTCCTTGATCCAGCAAGACTTCCAGCAAAAACGGTTGATTCACCAATAATGATGTAATAAAGGGACTATGAGCAAACCAAAATAATAATTCAGTAAGTACTTGAGGATTTTCAGTCATTAACGCCAGATAAGCACTACGACCTACTATATTTTCAAGCAAGTTCATCACTTGCAATAACACCTCATCCGTTTTTTCAACATGCGTGAGTTCAGCAAGCAACATAACCATTAATCGATCCAAACGCATACGTGCACTTTGTGTTAAACGTCTACATCGAGGACTATGACGGAAGGAATGAATCATCTGATAACAATAAGAGGCGTTTGTAAAACCTAAGCTAGTTAATAAATTAATCGCCATACTGGTTTCGACATGTCCTTGCCAAAGGCTCGATAACTGATTAGCCAATAATCGCCTATCGTCTTCATAATCTTTGACCTTACCCAGTACTGAATGAAATGCATAGCTAATAATACGTTGATATTTGTTTAATTTGCAGACTAAATCACCCCAAGAGGAAAACCCCATAGCCAAAATAACTTGCTCTTGCTTTATTGGATCTTCGGGTAAAGAATGAGTCTGTTGATCATTCAAACTTTGTAGAACATTTTCTAATTGGCGCAAAAACAGATAAGCTTGTTTTAAAGCCTCGGTATGGGGTAATAATTTCTCCCGTTTCAAAACAGTCAGTGCTGATAAGGCATTTTGTTCTTGTAATTGAGGAAAACGGCCACCACGAATTAATTGAAAATTTTGAATAATAAATTCGACCTCTCGTATTCCACCTTTGCCTCGTTTTATATCATCTAATCGGGGATTTAACTCAACTTCTCTCTCAATCATTGCTTTCATACTACGCAACGATTCAATCACACTAAAATCAACATAACGCCTATACACAAAAGGGACAATTAATCGTTCAAACCAAGGATGTACCTCATCTAGTGACTCAGTAATTACACGAGCTTTAACCATAGCATAACGTTCCCAATCGCGACCTTGTTCTTGATAATAAGTTTCTATAGACGCTAAACTCGAAACCAAAGGACCACTATCTCCATTGGGACGTAACCTCAAATCAACACGAAATACGAAGCCATCTGCCGTTATATTTTGCAAAATCTGAACTAATTGTTGCACTAACTTACTGAAATAAAGTTGATTATCAATACGCTCTTCACCATCAGTTTCACCTACATGTGTATAAGCAAAAATCAGATCAACATCAGAAGAGTAATTGAGTTCTCTTCCCCCTAACTTTCCCATAGCAAGAGTATATAAATGAACCTCATTTGCATCTCTATCACGTGGTGTACCATGACGTAAAAAAAGTGATTGTTTGCAATAACTTAAAACGTTTAATATCAAAGCATCAGCACAATCAGACCAAGATCTCATTGCTTCTTCAACATTAATAATACCGGCTATCTCAAGTAGGAGTAGCCGCAAAAGCTGGGTGTTTCTAAATTGGCGCACCATGCGTAGGTAAGTTGCAATCGGGACACTTAATGATGTGCTTTTTAGCGCATGAAAATAATCCTCTCGAGATAAAGAAGAATGACATTCATCCACCATCAGTAGTTTTTTTAGTAATTGAATATGTCTGCACGCATAATCGCTAATAAGAATCAGTTTCTTGACACTATCATCCAAAGGATGATGTAAATCTGACAGATATTTTTCGATAAACCAGGATTTTGATTGCAGCAACAAAGAGTTTTCCATTTGCATCAATTTTTTGTATCGAACTGCTTTTATTAGAATGGAATGCCGAATTAATACTTAGCATTCCTGCCTTCGAAAGCCTCACACGCTGATGTATGCTTCGTTTCCTCAATATTATTTTCGCGCAGCATAAAATGCAGTTCCATAGTTTTTTATGCCGCCTCCTATCATTTTAGAAAAAATTTAATGCAATGTTTGTCCCTGAGTAAAACAACGTGTAATCACTTGTCGGATTACAAAATCCCCCTGATCCACTCCATATATTGAATTAAAATGTTTCGCTAAAATAATAACCCATCCGGATAAACGAAAATCCATCTTCTTTTCAGCTTGATCTACAACAATTTCAAAAAGACCTAAAGTATCACTTTCACGCTCACTTGCATATTCTTCCATAATCATACGGGCAGTTTGTAAATCTTTGTCTCTGGTAGGCCAATTTTGACTCATATCATTCTCCCTAAAAGCATGATTAGGTTGCTGCAACTTAACGCAATAAAAAAATCAGAAATAGTTTGTTATTATCTCATATTTTGCTCAAATGCTCAATGTTGAGTACAAATATTGCATAGAGTCCATTCCCTAAAAAATTTATTATCACTACATCCCACAGCTTCCTTCGCCCCTAATCGAGCTCTATGAAAACAATTTATCGCTTTCAACACGATAGCAATAGCATGTTTTTTCAAGACAGCATATCATATGCCTATGCACTGAATTTAACTAAATAAACCATGACTTACCAAATATTACCTTCAATCTTATCTGCCGATCTGACTTGCCTTGGTACTGAAGTCGATTCTGTGATGAACGCTGGGGCTGATTTTATTCATTTTGATGTCATGGACAACCACTATGTACCTAATTTAACATTTGGTCCTGCATTTTGTGACGCTTTAATCAAACGCTTTCCCCAACTTCCCATCGATGTACATCTCATGATTCAACCTGTAGATGCACTCATTGAATCTTTTGCAAAAGCTGGAGCAAAGCGTATTAGTATCCATCCAGATGCAACAATACACGTGGATCGTAGTCTCAATCTTATTAAGGATTTAGGATGCGAAGCAGGTTTAGTATTAAACCCAGCAACCCCCATTGAGGTATTAACCTGGTGTGCTCATAAACTTGATTTCGTACTTATAATGACTGTGAATCCAGGTTTTGGTGGCCAAAAACTTATTCCTGAAATCATTAACAAAATACCCCAGATCCGTGAACGTTATCCTCAGCTCGATCTTTGTGTTGATGGAGGCGTTACAATAGAAAATATAGCTACCTTAGCGCGTGCAGGTGCGAATCAATTTGTTGCTGGCGCTGCAGTATTTAAGAGTACTAATTACAAAAACACCATTAGTGCTATGCGCGAACAATTAGCCGATATAAAAAAACTTTAATGTAAGAGAGTTATGAAAAACATCATTCTATTATTATGTGGACTTATGGGATCACAGCTATGCCATGCTCTTTCAGGTCAAGCCTACATGGATCGATTTAATACCTATCTCTCCTTTAGTCAAAATATTCCTGCTACACCTAACAGTACATTCCTCGAGTTTATTAGTGGAGATGGGGCTCTTTCAAGCAAATTACGGGACAAATGGCTTTATGAATTGGCAAAGAATAAAGACTGGACTAATTTCAATCAATATTACCGGCCATCTCAGGATCTTAATCTTGTATGTTATGACCAGATTGCAAAATATAATTTAGGAATGCACGATGAGGTTTTAAAAGAGTCGATTCCTTTGTGGCTAACTGGAAGCTCAAGGCCACCATCATGCGATAGCTTATTTAACTTATTGTTGAAAAACAACAACTTAGATCAAAACTTAATTACAAAGCGTTTTGACCTAGCATTAGACCAACGTAACATACAGTTAGCTCGCTATTTGTTAAAACAGTACAAAATAGCTCATGGGACAGAAATTCAAGCCTTAAATGCTGTGATCCAGAATCCAGCTAACGTGAGTAAACTTAATCCAGGAGGATTAAACAGTACCATTTATCTTTATGGTCTGAAGCACATGGTTTCAACAAATATGGATCAAGCACTTAAATTATGGCAACAAAATAAAACCCAAAAGATGCTTAACCAAGAGCAGCAGCAAGCGTTTTTAGCCCATGTAGCACTTTATAAAGCAATGCGAAATCATGAAGACACATTACAATGGTTTGCTAAAGTAAAGCCGCAATATTACAATGATACCTTGCTGGATTGGCAAATACGCTACGCATTAAAACATAAAAATTGGGCTCAAGTCACACTCTTAATTAATGATTCAAAAAATAAAGAGGAACCTTGTTGGCAATATTGGCTTGCTCGCTCCTTAGAAGAGCAAGGTAAGATAGCGGAAGCACGCGCCGTTTATGAGCCTTTAGCTAAGAACAGACAATATTATGGATTTCTAGCCAGTTTACGTCTTGATAAAACACCAAGCTTTAGCAATGAAGCACCAACAACAAACTTAGAGGTTTTAAAGCCTTATCAATCCTTTATCGATCAAATCCAAACACTCTACTTAACCAAACAAAATCTGCAAGCATCTCGGTTACTCAATGATTTTATTAGTGAGTTACCTAAAGATGAGGCAAGCGCTTTGGTTTATTGGATTGATAGTAAACTGCAATGGCATGGCAAATCAGTTTATCTCAGTAATAACGAAACCCTCAATAACCAGCTTTCATTAAGATTTCCCCTTGCCTACAAAGACAGTATCTCTCTTTATTCTAAAAAATATACGGTTGAACCCGAATTTATTTATGCCATTATCCGCCAAGAAAGCGGATTTAGAGATGATGCAACTTCTTCAGCTGGCGCTCGTGGTTTAATGCAAGTCATGCCCTACACTGCACGAGTAGTCTCAAAGGCAGATAAGATTCCTTATAATGATCAAAGGCAGTTATTTTTACCCCAGAAAAATATCAATATAGGGGTTGCCTATTTAAAACAACTTGCGAAACGATTCGGTAATCATCCTATCCTTATTGCCGCAGCTTATAATGCTGGCCCAAAACAAGTAGTTTATTGGTTAAAAACACATCCCCCTAAAGAAATCGATGTATGGATAGAAACGTTACCCTGGCAAGAAACACGCAATTATTTAAAAAACATTATGGCTTTTTATGTAGTTTATCAATATCGTTTAGGGGAAAAACCTAGCTTAAATCATTTTCTAGAATCTTTATAAAACGGTTTGAAATAAAAAATCACTTTATTTATATCGAACTGGTTTTATTTAGAACTGGAGCCCGTATAAATGCTACGCATTTTACGGGATAACGTTCGTTTAGCGACATAAAAGGCATTTCTATGCCTTTTATATCGAACTCACGTTAAGTTAAAGATCTTTGGGCTTTTTCATCCGCAACATATCCCTGGTCATTGTTACTTTTTGCACTAAGTGTCCTAGATACCTCTGACATAGATGGTGCAAAAAAACCAAATTGATTAGAACTCGTTAGATTAGGAGGATCAATCTCCTTCAACAAAAACGCCCTTAGTTTGGGATGCTTACCATCCTTGTTTATTTTGATCACATCGTCCCATGGCTTCTTCTCGCATTGTGAAAAAATATATTCTACAATACTTCCCGCATCGGCTTCAGCTGCTTCGGGCGCCATATATTTCACTTTGCGGTCATAACAAGACGAAAAATACTTAAACATTTCAAGATCATCGCGTTTCAGGATGATATTTAATAAAGCATTAATACACTCCGATGAGTTTGTTGCAAGCTGTTTCAGTTGTTTTTTTTGCTCCTCATTTAGTGAATTATCAGCTGCATGTGCAATAAGGTTAAGCTCATCCATAAACGTTACAAAATCTTTTTTACTTGCATGGTTGATGTAAGCTCTTTTTTCTGAATATAACGCAGACAATTCTCTTAGCTTCGTCCAATCCCATTGATGATGATAATATCCATAAAAATGATTTTGTAATGCTTTTTTCAAATAATCAATGGCATCAGGGACTCTATCTACATGCTTCAAGACCTCGATTGCACCTGCTAGCACATCCTTACTATTTCCCAAACTAGATGCACACTTCATTACTGTAAGGTATTCACTCTGCTTAGTGACGTCATCAAGACAGCTTCGAAGTATAGGACGAGTACGAGCCATATCTTCAAGTCGTTCTATTGATTTTACTTTCCAATCAGCGGTATGCGCCAAGAGCCAGGTCAATGTTCTTTCTTTTTCACGGTCTGCTGCCATGAATAAGGCACTTTTATACTCTAAGTGCTCTTTAGCTGGATGAAAGATCGTTACATTTTTATACTCTGTAGTAGTTCCTACAATTTCCATATTTGAATTATAGTCGTCCACTTCTTTTTCATAAGTTGTTATATAATTATGCTCCGACTCCCAATTATAATTTTTAGGTTCCCAGATACATTTCAATCGTTCTACTAGCATTGCTAGTAACTCAAGATTGTCTTTTTGAACAGCTGCATGCACTAAGTCTAATTGTTGCTCTGTAGATAATTTACTCTTACCCTCGGCTACTAAAAATCGTTCCAGGTAAGCTATATAAGGCTCATTTAATTTCAATCCATCTTTAGTCAAGATCGATTTTATATTAGCCACATCGGGAAGCAGGGGATCTTGCAACATCGAAGTTTTTTTTCCGAACATCCAAAGAGATAATTTCTCGGTTGGAGTGTGTAGCCGATCAATCAGTACCTGCATTATATCCGTATGCTGAAGACTGGCCGCCAAAATCAAACCATACTCTTTTAAAGCCAAAGAACATTGACTACTATACTGTTGGACAAATGACACATTATTTGACTTAATTGCCTCTATCAAAGCATACGCATCACGACCGTGTATTTGGTCAAATTTTTTAATTTTGAGTTGACTAATTTCAGGAAAATACTTTTGAGTTAAATCATTTAGATTCACTAAGTTAGCTAGCTTATCTATGACAAGGTCACGAGATTTTTTTGTACATTGGGACAGACAAGACAAATACTCTACATCATTTCTTGCATTGCAAATCAAATCATCGAACGTGGGAATAACTGGAGTGTATTTTTCAACAATCCCCTCTTTAGTAATCACGTTTTTAACCGTATCTTCATGCTCAATTTTTTCACCTTGCATCCATTGCTCAAATTTATGCAATGACAATCCATGCTCTATTTTAAGTGATGCCAGCGTTTTTGTTCGCTTAAATGCGGCAGCAAAAATAGGCAGAAACTCTTTCAGTTCACCCAAGTTTTCTAGATAATATTTTTTTTCATCCTCGTTTAATTCTCCCCGTTTTAATGTTTTGAAAACAGCAATTAAATTATTTTTTATTGCTATAGATATTTCCATAATAAATACCTTATTTTTTGTAAATTAAGCTCCATCCCCATTGGCTTAAAAAGACGTCCCTGTCCGCCCAGTAATTTTTTTTTACAAATGATTACCAAGAGTTAGATTAAATATCAAACCTTAACAAATACTTAAGCAAAAATGAGTATTAGTGTGAGGCTATATTCATTTTAGGAATATGTTCTTTAGGTTATTGAGGGTTATCCAGCCAAAAGTATTGAGCTTCTTCACCCAAAATAACAGGCATCTGATGATGCAGCACTAGCTCCTTAGGTGAATTCAAATTCCTTGAGCGCGAGGGAGTTCATATATATTTTAGCAACGTCTCTAAAGTTTTACGGCTCAAAATGTTCTATAATTATACAATAGAACTTAAAGGAATACTGATTTTTGTATGCCTTAAGGAAAATTTTATGATAAAGATGATTATCTCTTGTAGCCTATTTGTGATAATACCGCCTCTAACAAGCTGCGTGTCTACAGCTACTGTAGTCGGCACATCATATGTTCCCATTCATTACACTTATGCCCCGGGATATAATCCGCCTCAAGTTTTGTATCCAGACGTCCCTACTGATATAGACACTTACAAATCAGTTGTTATTATTCATAAGTAATATTTATAAACTTATTCCATAATTTCCGGCAGACTATATTTCCTTCCTTTATTCTGTTCATGCAGCCAGTGGACTAGCGGTTGAAAGTACTCTGACATAGCTTTGGCACTCAGCTCATCACTGGTTGATTCTTTAAGCACTTGTCTCCAGTCTTTAGAAGCACCATGGCGCATAATATGTATTAGAAAGTCTCCTATAGCTTTCTGGCCAAAATAATTGGTCGCATGAATGTCTTGGTGCAGGATATTCTTAGCTATATGGTTATGCAGCTGATATAAGAGAGCATAAGACAATGCATAATCATAGTATTGGGCGGGATCATTGTTGATATGTGTTTTAGTAGCTGCATCGCAATATTCTTCACCTCTGGTAAATGGCGGTTCAATTCCTTGGTATTTCTTAGCAAGCTCCCACCACTTCGCATTGAACTGATCAGGAGCTAAGTTATCAACATACATGGCTTTTTCAAAATGGCTCATCGTGCCCGCAGAGAAAAAAATAAACACGACAGAATTGAGCGCTTCTTTAAGAAGCGTATGCATATTATCTATTCCTACAGAAGCATCGATCAATCCGCGCTCTACTAAATAAGGCCTCTGCAGAGCAGCATGTCCCATCATGGTACCAATAGCTTCATGATAGGCACGATTTGCTCCTTTTCGTAACAGTGGCGGAACATTTTTGTTAGTATAGGTAAGGTAGTAATAGATATGACCTAATTCATGGTGAGCTGTCCTGAACGATTTAACATTAGACTCTAAGCTCATCAAGACACGTATATCTTGATCAAGATCCATGTGCCAAGCAGATGCGTGATTATTCTTCTTAATCGATGAATTGGAAGGATAGGGATAAGGATTTGACTTTTTCCAAAACGTTTCCGGTAGTTTAGGATATCCAAGGCTTACATACAGGCTCTCTGCTGACTTCATAATCCAAGCTGGGGATTTGTTTTTAAGGATATCATCAAGATTAATGCCTTTTACCTTCAATATAGAACTCCAGTCCTGCCCCCAGCGGTTTGGCAACCAATGTGCGGGCAGATACTCAGGAACGCTGCTTACACCATATCGCTTAGCTAGTTCATAACGCACCCAGGTATGCAGCTCACGGTATAGAGGATAAAGTTCCTTCATGAAACGCTCCATAGTTTGCATCATTTCATCAGTGCTCATATGGTAGCTGTTTACCTGATAAGTGAAAAAATCAGGGTAGCCTAACGATTGTACTATTTGATTTCTTAAATTGCGTAAATTGATAAGTCCTGCTTTAAGAGTAGGTCCAACTTGTTTGCTTGCATCCCATGCGGACAAACGCTTATTAAGGATGATTTCTTTTTTAAGAATATAATCTATGTCATGAATGCCTATCTTCTTGCCATCCAGTATATATTGATATCCATATAACTTATATATTTGTTCAACCTCAGCTTTTATTCTTTTTTTCACAAGATCAGCTACCTCTTGAGAGCTATTAGCAGCAGAATAGAGGATAAGCTCCAATTGCTTTACTTGTATCTTTGTTAGCTTATATGGAGGGGCGAGGTATTTACGGGCGCTTTTAATATTATCTTTACTACCGATATATACAGCTAGAGCTTCATCAGCTTTCCGCGCGATCATAGCATTTGTAACATCATCCGGTTTTATCTCAATATTCGCTTTCCATCGTGCCTTTTGAGCATTCGTATAACGCAGTACATACTGCTTGGTGTAGCTGTCAATAAAGTTCTGCGCCTCTACCACACCTCTATTGGGGATATTGTCACTATGGCAAGATAGAAGCAAGTATGCTGAAATCAGCAAACTTGTAAAATAATGTTTCATAGGAGCGATCCTTTTATAAATTACCCTATCTAAATAACGCTCTAAATAAAAACAGTTCGATAAAAAATTACTTACTTTTGTTATCGCTCAGTATTTTGCATGAAACGCAATAACACATGATTTGTGCGTATAGAAGACTCCCGCAATGCATCACTCGGACTTATAAATCCAGCAAACATTGCCTCGAGTAGTTCATCGTTAATACTACGAATTTGGTTTTGTGGACCGAAGCGGCATAGTGATTTGTTGTGTATTTCTCCTTCTAAATCAGTCTTTGCCATAAGCAAAGTAGGATGATGACTGCTTTGTAGAATACTCGCATAGAGACCTTGCAAACCAATAGGAAGATATCCTGTATGCTCATGCCATCGTCTTTGTGTTTCTGGTTTTACTATAAAAGCAAAGAATTGCGCAATTCCTTGATATTGTTCCTTTGTTTGCCCTGATACCGCCCATAGTGCAGCTCCTCCTGCAACATTTGCATACCTTGTTTTACTCACTTGAGTATCCAAAGGCATACTTGCAATACCAAGATGGAAAGGAACTAAAGCAGATAAGCTATTGTAAGCACCGGAAGACTGACTAAACAAAGGACAAACTCCACTGGTGAATAAAATAGTAGCATCATCGACTCTCCCTGCGTAGCGAAAATAGTGACGAGAATGCCAACGTTTTAAGCGTTCAAAATGACGTACTAATTGTGGTGTAGCAAAAACAGCACGAACAGGGTTATTTTGAGTTAAGGGTAATCCATGAATCGCTAAGAAAGACTCAAAAAGTACCCAGCCCGGATAAGCCGTTGTATAGGTACACTCATAACCCGCTTTTTTTAACTTTTTAGCCAATACCTCCATTTCATGCCAAGTACGTGGAAAATTCGCTTGCGTATAACCTACCTTAGCAAGAATATCCAAGTTGTAATACAAAGTCGCAACGGAAAGATTAAAAGGCAAAGCCATCAACTGTCCATTTTTGCTATAAAACTCACGAACAGAGGGTATAAAATCTTCTTTAGGTAAACGGACTCCTTGTTCTCGCATGAGTTCATCCACGGGCTTAATGACACCCTTAGGTGAAAGCATAAGTTCAGTGCCCACTTCAAATATTTGTACTATTGCAGGAGGATGATGTGCTCTGAATGCTGCGGCAAAACTGGTTAAAGTTTCAACATAATTTCCTTTATATACGGTTTTAATCAAGTATTTGCTTTGACTTTGATTAAACTCTTGAGCAAGTGCTTGGACTTCTTCGCCTAAATGTCCTGCCATTCCATGCCAAAATACCAGCTCGACTCGTTCTGCTTGCGCTGGAAAAGTGCACAGTAAAGCGACTAAGCAATTAAAAATAATGAGGTATCTACAGTAATGATGAATTATTTTTTTCATACTAATAAGTCAGGATAATCACTAAAAACCGCATCCACCCCCCAATCAAATAATTTATGCGCTAAACGTTTGCGATTTACTGTATAGGCACAAAGCACATAACCTTCTGCTTTAATTTCCTTAACTCGCTCTTTAGTTAAAACTCTGCGATTAAAATGAATGGAAAAACATGCTAATTGTTTTGCTTTTTGTGACCATTGTTCATCCCAAACATGGAGAAGTAAACCTAAGGGCATCTCTGGTGCAATACTTCGACATAATACCAAAGCATCCCAAGAAAAACTGGAAACTAAAGGTAAATTTTTTTCATGTGGCCAGTAGCGATTAATATGACTCATTACCGCTACTGCTGTTTGCTCTTCTGCACCAGGATAGGGTTTAATCTCAATATTGGCTTGCACATTTGCAACAGATAACCAATCTAAAACCTCTTTAAAATGAGGAATACGTTCTCCTTTAAATCGCCGTGAAAACCAAGAGCCAGCATCCAAGGAGCGTAAATAATTTGAATCAACGATACCTACATCCCCTCGTCCATTTGTCGTTCTTTTTAAATTGTCGTCGTGAATGACAAAAGGTTCACCATCAGAACTGCACATCACATCAAATTCAATGAAATGACATCCTAAAGCTAATGCTTTATCAAATGCTGCGATGGTATTTTCAGGGGCATAAGCAGAAGCGCCCCTATGCCCAATAATTTTTTCTACAGCAAACAAATTAATTCTCCCTCATTATTTCCGATTTGATGCAACTTCAACAATGACGGTTAAAATTAATTCATTGCTTACCGTCAACGCTGGTGCAGCAGGTACAGCTGCAGCTATCATCGTATTCATCTCTTTAGCTTGGTAAGGTCTTGGCTGAGGAGGAGGATTATTTCCATCAACAAAAACCAAATTACTTACGCTATAATTTTGGTTTGGATAGGCCTTATTAATGCGATCAAGCTCATCATTTACTTGTTGATACAAGCGCTGCCTAATTTGAGTTAAAACAACCTGTGTTTCATCAAAACTTGGTTTGAAATCAACACTGGAGATTTCATACTGAGCACCAGGCGAGCTTACCGTTTTGGCGTTTTGATAAATATCTGTCAACACTTCTTGGCTTACTCGTGCTTGTGCTTGTACATAAAGCTTTTCAAGCCCAGAACTGTCCTGTGAACGATCAAATTGAATGAGATGCCAATCTCCTTTAGCAATTTTATTTAATCGCTCCATAATATCAGCACGAGCTTTTACTAGATCCGCACTGGATAACGTTACATTAATAGTTACTCCAAGCAATGCAGTTTGCGTTGTCACCCATTGTTTTGCGGAAAGTTGGAAATCAATTTTATCAAGAACTAATTGTGGTTGTGGCGGTGGCGGTGGCAAAACATTTCCCGCAACAGCAAACGGCGTAACTACCATAAAAGCCAGCACTCGAATTATCTGACGCATGACACGCTCCAAATTGATAAATAATCGAATAAGTGTATATCAGCAAACCCTAAGATACCAAATTATTAAACGGTACCATTGATTTAATTAAAAAATAGGAATATAACTTCTGCAAGTATTTCAATCGGAGCGAAACATGATGTCTGTGGACAATATATCTAATAGTAACCAAACAATAGCCGATGATGATTTTCTTGATTATGCGCTCTCTCATGGATTTGGCGATTTACATTTTAAAGTAGATCCTGAAACTGGGATGAAAGCCATAATAGCCATACACAACACCAAATTAGGTCCTGCGTTGGGAGGATGTCGCTTTATTGAGTATCCCAATACACAGGCAGCCCTTAAAGATGCCATGCGTCTTGCTCGTGGAATGAGTTTCAAAGCCGCATCTGTGAATCTGCCTTTAGGAGGTGGTAAGTCGGTTATCATAAAACCCAGAGAGCCCTTCGATCGTATCCAATACATGCATCAATTCGGTAAATTCGTTCAAGAATTAAACGGTCGTTACATTACCGCCCTCGATAGTGGAACTGAATTAAAAGACATGGACATCATTGCAGAACATACTCCTTATGTTGCTAGTTTATCCAAATACGATGGTGATCCGTCTCCGTCCACTGCCCGAGGAATTCTACGTGGTATTCAAGCAGCTGTTGCTTTTAAATTAGGGAAAGACAATCTAAACGGAATTCATGTAACTGTTCAAGGTTTAGGCCATGTTGGATTTTTGCTGTGTAAACATTTACATGAGCTAGGTGCCAAACTAACTGTTGCAGATGTTTCCCCGGCTGCAGTTGAACGTGCAGTGACTCAATTTGGAGCAAAACCTGTAAGCACTGATCAAATTCACAAAGTTCCCTGTGACGTTTTTGCCCCTTGTGCATTGGGTGCAGTTATTAATGACCTTACAATTCCTCAACTGCAAACTACAATTATTGCAGGTGCAGCAAATAATCAATTAGCACATACTTACCATGGTAAAAAGTTACATGATAAAAACATTTTATTTGCGGTAGACTATGTAATCAATGCAGGAGGATTAATTTTTGCTGCATCTAAATATCTTCATAACCCAGAAGAAAAAATTAATGAACAAATTGATGCAATATATAATCATTTAATGGAAATTTTTGCTCGATCTGCCAAAGAAAATTTACCCACTAACGAAATAGCAGATCATTTGGCTCAAGAGAAACTCTCTTAAAAGTAAAAGGATCACATGAAGCATATTAGCCTGACTCCCGAATTATACACTTACATGCTGGATAAATCTTTGCGTGAGCATCCGTCTTTAACGGCATTACGCAAAGAAACATCCACAATGGAGTTGGCTAATATGCAAATTCCCCCAGAGCAAGCTCAATTTTTTCAATTGCTTTTACGTTTAATTCATGCAAAAAATATCTTAGAATTAGGGACATTTACAGGCTATAGTGCCTTAGCCATGTCATTGATGTTACCTGACGATGGAAAACTCATTACCTGCGACATCAATACTACATGGACGAGCAAAGCACATCCTTTCTGGAAAGAAGCACAACAGGACCATAAAATTGAATTACGACTTGGTCGTGCTCTTGATACTTTGCATGAATTAATTCACGAAGGCTGGCAGCAAAAATTTGATTTTATTTTTATTGATGCTGATAAAACCAATTACGTAAATTACTATGAGATGGCATTAAAACTGATTCAACCACAGGGATTAATCGCTATAGATAATATATTCTGGGATGGTAAAGTAATTGATGAAAACGAAACTGGTGGGCAAACTAGAGAAATAAGAAAACTCAATGAATTAATTAAAAATGATCAACGAGTGTTTATTAGTCTGTTGCCTATAGCTGACGGATTATTATTAATACAACCAAACCATACGTAAGCACTACGTTTGATGCAGTAGAATAGAATTGCATCTGTTCAGGTAATGACTTAAGGAAAAGATGAGATTTCGACGGACTCTCAGTTTCGAAAGAGCGTCGCCCTCCGCGAAAGCGGAGGGTGGCGATTGCCTAGAGGCGAAGATTCGTCCTTAAGTTGACGGCATTAGGTGAATACTTAATGACGTCAACTTAAGGGAAAGATGAGGTTTCGAGGAACTCACGGTTTCGAAAGAGCGTCGCCCTCCGCGAAAGCGGAGGGTCTAAATAACTTGCTAAACAGTAAGCGCTTTGTTTCTAGAACAATGGTGCTTTTATAGTAAGGCTTTTGATTGAGCCCCCGCTTTCGCGGAGGGTGACGATTTGCCTAAAGGCGAAGATTGTCCTTAAGTTGACGCCATTAGGTGAGCGCTTACGAATAATTTTAAAGGAGTAATAGATAATGCAAATAAACAATAACCCTTGCGGATTAGATGGTTTTGCTTTCTTAGAATTTTCAGGCCCTGATAAAACACGTCTACACCAACAATTTATTGACATGGGTTTTAAAGCTACTGCCAACCACAAAAGCCAAGATATTACTTTGTTTCAACAGGGTGAAATTCAATTCATAGTCAATGCAGCATCTAATTGCCAAGCAGAAACCCATGCTAAGACTCATGGCCCTGGAGCTTGTGCAATGGGATTTAGAGTTAAAAATGCCAAAGCAGCATTGGAGCACGCCCTCAAAAATGGAGCTGCAGCATTTGAGGATTGTGAGCATGCTCATCATGGCTTACCAGCCATTCAAGCGATCGGTGGAAGTGTAATTTATTTTGTTGATGAACAACATCAGCCCTTCTCTACTCAATGGGAGCATCAATCCAATCAAAAAGTAGCAGGTAATGGTTTAGTGAAGATCGATCATCTAACCCATAATGTATTTCGTGGCAATATGGATAAATGGGCTCATTTCTACGAATCGATTTTCAACTTCCAAGAAATTCGCTATTTTAACATTAAAGGCAAGATGACTGGATTGTTGAGCCGCGCTTTAGGCAGTCCTTGTGGAAAAATTAAAATTCCATTAAATGAATCCAAAGATGATTTGTCACAAATTGAAGAGTTTTTGCATGAATATAAAGGTGAAGGTATCCAACATATCGCGTTAACTACCAACAATATTTATCATACTGTTCATACTTTAAGAAAACAAGGCGTGAAATTCCTCGATGTCCCTGATACTTATTATGAAATGTTGCATGATCGTCTTCCTTGGCATCAAGAGTCCGTCGATCAGCTGAATGAAGAAAAAATACTGATTGATGGAGAGCATGATCCGAAACATGGTTTACTACTGCAAATCTTCACTGAAAATATCTTTGGCCCTGTATTTTTTGAAATTATCCAACGTAAAGGAAATCAAGGTTTTGGAGAAGGTAACTTCCAAGCGTTATTTGAAGCGATTGAAAGAGACCAAATCAAACGCGGTACATTGAAAGAAACATCTACTTAGAAATATCAAATGTAGCCTGGGTGGGGGCCTACCAAATCTAGGCATTTGATGCCTGTAAAATGGACTATAACGAGCACTAGCTATTCCTAATGACCGTAGTCACTAGGCTGATAATGAGGATCTTATGAAACTTGCGAGTTTAAAATCGACATCATCTCGAGATGGGCAACTATGTGTAGTCAATCAGTCATTAACTGCAGCAATCACTGTTCCGCAAATTGCACCTAACTTACAATATGCACTCGATCATTGGCACACAGTAGAAGCAAAGTTGCGAGAACTATATCAGCAACTTAATGAAGGGCAAATAGAAAATACTTTTGATTTTAATCCGCAAGAATGTACATCCCCCCTGCCTCGTGCCTATCAGTGGGCAGATGGCAGTGCTTATGTTAATCATGTCGAACTGGTTCGCAAAGCCCGCGGTGCGGAGCTTCCCGCTGATTTTTGGACTGATCCACTCATGTATCAGGGTGGTGCTGATTCCTTTCTAGGTCCAAGAGATCCTATTTTGGTAGCAGACGAAGCATTTGGTATTGATTTCGAAGCGGAAGTTGCAGTTATTACTGATGACGTACCGATGGGTATCAACCATAAAGAAGCAGGACAGCATATTAAATTATTGATGTTAGTCAATGACGTATCATTACGCAATTTAATCCCCAATGAGCTTGCGAAAGGCTTTGGCTTTTTTCAATCTAAACCTTCCAGTAGTTTTTCTCCCGTTGCGATTACTCCTGATGAATTAGGTTCTGATTGGGATGGGCAGCGCGTGCATCTCCCTTTACTAAGTCATTTAAATGGACAGCTATTTGGTCAACCCAATGCCGGTGTGGATATGACGTTTTCCTTTCCAGAGTTGATTCAACACGCTGCAAAAACGAGGAAGTTAAGTGCGGGCACCATAATTGGTTCAGGTACTGTATCAAATTTAGATCGCAGTAAAGGATCCTCATGCATTGCAGAACGAAGGATGCTGGAAATCATAGAGCAAGGGAAAGCAAAAACTCCTTTTATGAGCTTTGGAGATAGGATTCGAATTGAAATGTTGAACCAACAAAGAAATAATCTTTTTGGTGCAATAGATCAAATTGTGGAAAAATATAAACCATGAAACTTTATGACTATTATCGTTCAACTGCGTGCTATCGTGTACGAATTGCACTCAATGTGAAAAATATTGACTACGAAAAAATGAATGTTCATTTAGTCAATAATGGAGGAGAGCAACATAGTCTTGAATATCGAAAAATAAACCCTCAAGGTTTGGTTCCCAGTTTAGAAATCGATGGGCATGTTCTAAGCCAATCATTAGCGATTATCGATTATCTCAATGAAGCTTATCCTACCCCCCCTTTATTACCCCAGAACGCTAGAGATAGAGCTATGATTCGATCTTTAGCTTTAATTGTTGCCTGTGATATGCATCCTCTAAATAATTTAAGAGTATTAAATCAATTAAAGCATCAGTTTAAACCTAGTGACACTCAAATAACAGAATGGTACCACCATTGGCTTAAAGTTGGATTCGATGCCTTCGAAACTACATTACAAAGTCTCCCTCGCCAAGAGCCCTTTTGCTTTGGCAGTACAGTTTCTCTAGCAGATCTTTGTCTTATCCCTCAAGTATATAATGCACATCGGTTTCACTTCGCAATGGATGATTATCCTCTTATAAATGAAATTAACACGCATTGCTTAACACTCGAAGCATTTCAAAAAGCGAGCCCTGAGACTTCATAAAATACTATCAATATTTAGAACCAAGCTTTACTTAGTTCTACAGTAACAACCCCTGAAGGAGTTTTTTCAAGAATGCTCCAAGTAGCTCTACATCGTTGTAAATGCCCGACTAAGTAATTCTTTTTACCGCACTTATAACGCACCGGCATCTTGTCATAAATTTTACCTGGATTGATTGCTTGACAATATTCGCCATTCGTTAATTCTATTGCCCAAGGATAAGTATGCGACATATCCAAGGTCTTATTCTGCTCATTATTCAAAGGTAGCTTTACCATGATTTGCACACTGTCTCCTACCCAAGGAGATTGAGGGCATAAAGCTGTAGTTCTATTGGGACCTGCTTTAACAAAGCATGGATCATAAGTTTTACCCTCAGCCATGCAACGCCATGCGTCTTCACGTACAATTAATTGCGATTGAGAATAACATTCTCCTCTAAGCGAACTTTTTATTTTCGGAACAGCTTGATTCTCCGCATCACCATAAGGTCTGTATAATTTTAAAATCGTATCATTCGCGGCAACCCCAAAAGAATAAAAAAACAAAAATAGGTATAATATCTTTTGCAACATAATACGTCCTCAATAGGGTCTTCTGTTAATACTTTTACTATTTAACTTAGAAAAAGCATTTTGACTTAACGAATTGTAAAATAAACCTTGATATTTACGCTTAACCCTTGCTTTTATAGCTCATAAAAACCAGAAAATACATTCGTTTTTATCAAGATAGTAGAAATGCCAATAGGCCCAGTGTATCATCTCATTTTTAGTAAAAGGTATCTATACTTCGCAGGGTCATAAATCGCGATTTTGGCACCATCTAACCACGCTGTGCTTGCAAATTTTTCTATTAAGTAATGCAAATACACTTGTGCTTTTTCTAAATCAAAACATACAGGCTAAAGTCGTAGTTTATGAGTGAGCGAAGTATATCTATAATTAGGAGTTAAAAAATGACCGAAGTTTTTACCATAAGACAATGTTTGGATGGTGAAATCAGCGTTGATGAACACGTTACAGTTAGAGGCTGGGTAAAAACCCGGCGTGATTCAAAAGCAGGCCTATCTTTTATCAGTGTACATGATGGCTCCTGTTTTTCTCCCATTCAAGTCGTAGCCACCGATAGTTTAACGAACTATCAAAATGAAGTGACTAAACTTACTGCCGGATGCTCATTAATTGTCTCAGGTAAGTTAGTCGCCTCCCAAGGAAAAGGGCAAACTTTTGAAATTCAAGCAGCACATATCACGGTTGTTGGCTGGGTAGAAAATCCTGATACTTACCCTATCCAAGCAAAACGCCATACACTTGAATTTCTACGTGAAGTAGCCCATTTACGCCCGCGCACTAATACAATTAGCGCGGTTACACGAATTCGCCATTGTTTATCCCAAGCCATACATCGTTTTTTCCACGAACAAGGCTTTTTTTGGATACATACACCCATTATTACCTCAAGCGATTGCGAAGGTGCCGGAGAGATGTTTCGGGTATCTACTTTAGACCTGCTTAATGTGCCTAAAACCGAACACGGTCAAATTGACTTTAGCAAGGATTTCTTTGGTAAAGAAACATTCCTTACCGTTTCTGGGCAATTAAATGTAGAAGCCTATTGTCTGGCCATGTCCAAGGTTTACACCTTTGGCCCAACTTTCCGCGCAGAAAATTCAAACACCAGTCGTCATTTAGCCGAATTTTGGATGGTGGAACCTGAGATTGCGTTTGCGGCATTACCCGATATTTGCGAATTAAGTCAATCCATGTTGCGTTATTTATGCAAAGCGGTTCTCGAAGAGCGTGCGGATGATATGGACTTTTTCAATCAATTTGTTGCGCCTGGATGTATTGAGCGTATGGAGCATCTTGTTGAATCTGATTTTGAAATTATGACTTATACTGATGCCATTAAAATTTTGGAAAAAAGCGAACAACCTTTTGATTTTCCAGTCAGCTGGGGGCTCGATTTACAATCGGAACATGAGCGTTATCTGTCAGAGACACATTGCAAAAAACCAGTCATATTGACTAATTATCCACAAGAAATCAAAGGTTTCTATATGCGTCTTAATGACGATGGAAAAACAGTTGCTGCCTTGGATGTCCTAGCACCCGGAATTGGTGAAATCATTGGTGGAAGTCAACGTGAGGAACGTTTAGACATTTTAGACAGACGCATCGAGGAATGTAATCTAAATAAAGAAAGTTATCAATGGTACAGAGATTTGCGTCGCTATGGTACCGTGCCACACGCAGGTTTTGGCTTAGGCCTTGAGCGTTTAGTAAGCTATGTTACAGGATTAGCAAACGTACGTGATGTCATTGCTTTCCCACGCACCCCAGGACATGCTGATTACTAAGCACAACTTGAATGGAAAGGATGAGGTTCGGATCAACTCTAAGTTTTCGAAAGAACATCACCCTTCGCGAAAGCGGAGGGTCTAAATAACGTGCCAAACAGTAAGCGCTTTGTTTCAAGTTCTTTGAATCTGTAGAATGTTGTGTGCTTTATACCAAGACTTTGATTGAAACCCTCCCGCTTACCTGAATCTTCTACACATCTTGTCTATCGCAAATAAAACAGGATCCAATTATTCCTTTTGCAGAAGGAGACGGTATTGAGAGCATCGTCACCCTCTGCGTAAGCAGGGAGTCTCGTAAGCGTATGATTGCAAAGTGAAGTTTAGAGCAAAGCTTTGTTACTTTTAGACCTTCCGCTTTTGCGGAAGGTGACGTTTGAGCTGAATCGTCTACACATCTTGTCTATCGCAAATAAAAC
>NZ_LNYE01000008.1 GCF_001467695.1 Legionella gratiana | reverse complement strand
CCTTCCGCTGTTGCGGAAGGTGACGATATGAAAAAAGCGTCACTCTCTGCGGAAAGCAGGGGGTCTCATAAGGAAATGTTGTAAGGTGATGTTTTGAAGCACGATTCGGTGCTTTTTAGGCCTTCCGCTGTTGCGGAAGGTGACGGTATGAAAAAAGCGTCACCCTCTGCGGAAAGCAGGGGGTCTCATAAGGAGATGCTGCAAGGCGATGTCTTGAAGCACGATTTGGTGTTTTTTAGGCCTTGCGCTGTTGCGGTAGGTGGCTGTATGAAAATGAACTGTTTCGTTTTTCATATAAAATAGCGCAAGTAGAATATACTAAAAGAAGAGTACGCCCCTGGAGATGATATATGGACATAACTCCTTTTTTTAAATTAATGGTGGATAAAAGTGCTTCCGATCTTTTTTTCAGTGTAGGTGCCCCTCCCAACATCAAAATAGAAGGAATTATTTCACCCATTGGTCATGTCCCGCTTAAAGCCCAACAAATGGCTGAAATTGCCTTATCTTTAATGAATGATGATCAGCGTAAAGAGTTTGAAGCTACAATGGAACTGAATATGGGACTTTCCATAGCTGCAGTAGGGCGTTTTAGAATTAACCTATTTCGTCAACGTGGCGATATTTCCATGGTGGTGCGTTATATTAAAAATAAAATTCCTTCAATCGAACAATTAAACTTACCCCCCATTTTAAAATCTATAGTTATGGAGCTGCGTGGTTTAGTTTTAGTTGTAGGCGCGACTGGTTCGGGGAAATCAACGACTCTAGCTGCAATGATTGATTATCGTAATCAGAATCAGAGTGGACATATTTTAACAATTGAAGATCCAATCGAGTTTATTCATCAGCATCAAAAATCTATTGTGGATCAGCGAGAGGTAGGTATTGACACGATGAGTTATGATAATGCATTAGTTAATGCAATGCGCGAGGCTCCTGATGTGATTTTAATCGGCGAAATTCGTGAACGCAATGCGATGAAACACGCAATTGCCTATGCAGAAACGGGACACTTATGCATTTCTACCTTGCATGCGAATAATGCGAATCAGGCTATGGATCGGATTATTAATTTTTTTCCTGAAGATGCAAGAAAGCAGGTGCTGCTGGATTTATCGTTGAATTTACGAGCTATTATTTCCATGCGTCTTGTCCCTGGAGTAAACCAGCAACGAATGGTTGCGGTGGAGCTCTTATTAAATACACCTTATATTTCTGATTTAATTGAAAAAGGAAAAATTGATGAGATTAAAGAAGTGATGGAACGTAGTACCGAACAAGGGATGCAGACTTTTGATCACGCTTTGTTAACACTTTATAAAAAAGGGTTGATTTCTCAGGAGAATGCAATTAAATATGCGGACTCCAAAAATAATGTGGGGTTACAAATTCGTTTAAATAGTGGTAAAGATTTTGACTCTTCAGAAGGGAGTTTAACCATAGAATCGGATTAGAATCGGATTAGCGTTTGCTCTATATTAAACTTTGTGTTAAAATTTAGCGCAATTTTGGGCTTATATATGTAGTGTTCCATGGCTGGCAATTTTCGTATTAAAGATATTACAGCAGGACCTGTTTCAAACTCATCGGGACATGAAGCGTACCTCAAGGCAATCTATAATCCTACTGGTCATAAGATTATTTATAAAAAAAATAAGCACGGTCGTGCAGATTTTTCACGGTTAGAAGTCACATTTAGCCAGTTAGCTCGATTGTTTTTAGTACCGAATTTAACACCTGATTCGAATTTGGTCACTGATGAAAATAACAATGTTCTTGGTTTGGCCATCGAACATCTTTCACATGTAATCGCAGAAAAAGAAAAATTAGAACATCCCTTTTATAAGTTAACTGATTCACAACAGATTGGTTGTGGATACACTAAAGTGGACGTCGATGCTGCAAAAGATATACCCATTAATTTTTTGAATAATCTACCGCAAGGTTTTTATGCAAATTTGGTTGAAGATGAAGCAAAGGGTATTTTAACCATTGATTATGAGTCGTTGGCGAGTATTCTTTCTACGTCGTATACTCTTGAGGAGGACGATTTACATAAAGGAAATTTTGGTTTTTACTTGGTCGAAAAAGACGGTAAACCCCATGCGGTATTTTTTAAAATTGATCATGATCTCATGTTTGTGGACAGCATTATGGGTTTTCAGACCCGTAGACCTTTTCATTTAACTCATGGGGCTCATGCTTTTGACATTACCGTAGATGATTTGATGTCACTTGCCTGTTTAAAAAATTCGTGTAATTCCTATTGGCCTACTAAATTCGGTTATATTGCGAATCCTTTTGACAATAAGGAATACCGTAATTATGCAGACATCGATGCCTTTGCGCGCTTAAGTAATAATGCTGCGTTTATCAAAGCGAAATGGAAGTCTTTTTATAAGCATATTTTAATTCCAACTCAATTAATTGAGCACACCTTAAAAGAGTGTGCGGATATGAAAAAGAGTACTGATCGTGCCCATGTTGCCCTGGTGACTCAAACGTTGACGGCAAGACTGGCGCGTTTGCGAGCCGTATTGTTCTCAATCAAAGAATTCCGTGATTATGTGTCGCAATTGAATGAACAAGAAACACAAGCGTTGCTCAAAGAAATTATTGCACCGCATAGTTCTAATGAGGCACTTATCCAACAGGTTCAAGAATCCTTTGTGCGCTATAAAAAACTGTGTCGTGACAAACAGGGCTTTGAAAACGGTGACACTCCCTTACACACCGCCATTAAAATGGGTGAATATCGCTATGAAGAAACAATCAGTATGTTTGGTCAATTCATTAATGTAAAAAATAAAGAAGGCAAAACACCGTTGGATGTTGCTTTAGAGCGGGTACATATCTTTAGTGATGATCAGGATGTGGGTAAAAATGCCTATTTTATGATGCGGCATTTATTAAACAATGGTGCCCGCAAAACCAATCTTTATAAACTTGCTGATATTGATTCAGCAGTTAAAGCCTATCGTTATCCCAATCCTTATCTGCAAGAAATCAGAGCAAGTATGCCTTATGGTGCCTTTAAACGAATTTTAAGAAACATTGGGGAAGATCATCGCTTTTGTTTAAAGTTTCAAAAGAATTTGGCAATTCAGTGTATTAAACGGTTTATTGAAGTCAATAAATATCATCCAAATTTTGAGAACCGATTGTTGCAATTAAGAGACGATATCAATGGTTATTCGTCGGATGAGGAATCAGCAGGCGTCAAATACATTCGCCAATTGCGAAGTAAACTGTGGATTATTCGGCAACTGCGCGGCTTGTATGGCTGGACCTCAACCCAATGGGAAATCAATTCAACCATTAACCAAGCACTGGAACAACATAAAGCCAAAGAACCTAGTTGCTTCTCATTTTTCTCGAGCACCCCGCAAAGAAACCGTATTAATAGAGACTTCGAATTGGATAATCGTTCGCGTTTGGCGGTGGGGTAATTGGTGCTGCTTTAAGACTTTTTTGTAAATTAGTATTTGTTCGACTGAGAATGTACTGCCACTGCTTAAGGAATTCGTCGTCCTATGAAAAGTAATCGTATAGCAATAAGATTTAAATCATTTCATCTTTAAAGATTGCTATACTATGTTATAAGTTAGTCCATCTTACTGTATCTATACATACTAGATCTTACTAAGTGATGAAAACTTAAGACTAATTTAATGAATAACGTTTAAAATAGATACATGAGGGTTAGTGGAGTTTATTATGCCAAAGAATACTGATTTATATGATGCGATGATAGAATTACGAAAAAACAAAGATATCAACGAAAAAGATAAAATTGACGCACTAGACGCTATATTAAGTGTAGATTTAAATGAGGATGGCTCCGATGTAGATTTTAGAGAAGCGATAGTTAATCATAAAGAAGTCTGGGAGGAATTTGAGGATCTTATGAAAGATCCATGGTGGACTAGTGGATATTTTGAAAGTAAGGATTTTTTAAATCCTGAAGTTGATACAAAATATGATTATTCATTCGAAGAACTTCAGCAAACAGCGGCTGAGGAACGGGTAAAATTAGGTTTAGCTGGGGTAGAACCTGACGTATTAATTACTATCTTAAAAAATAATGATAAAGAATGTAGAGCGTATTTGGCAACCAAAATACAAGTTGGAACGAAGACGTTAGGTGATGTGCCTGGATGGAACCCAGAGAATGAAGATGTACTTACTAGCGAAGCTCTAAAAAATATAAAAACAGAAGCTGTGAATGTTTTATTATCTAAAATACTTTCTAATAAAACTATCATGGCTAAACCTGAGATGCAGGATCCTCAGATATTTCAAGATCTACAATCGGGTAATTTACCAAAGATTAAAGAGGCTGCAAAAAAGATTATTACAGCTTCAGGATATGATCTTCAAGGATTAACCACAGATGATATTGTTAATGCATTCAAGAAAAAAGAGGATTTAGGCGAAAATGTAATTGAACAAGCCGAAGAGTTAAATAAGGAAATACTCAAAAAAGCAAACGATGTATTACTCAAGGTGCTCTCTGACGATAATTTAATGGCTACTAAACCTGGATTAAAAGATCCTAAATTATATGAAGATCTAAATTCAGGCGATAAAGTAAAGATTCAACGGGCTGCAAGAATAATAGCTGATTTGGCTAAACCAGGTGATCGTCAAGGGCTTACTGTTGATAATATTGTTAATGCGTTCACTGAGGGTGAGGATTTAGCAGTAGAAGTAACCGACAAAGCTGATGAGCGAAAGAAGCAAAGACTCGATGAACTATGTGAAGCGGAATTTAGACGTCAATTGCAATTATTTGAAAGTACTCTTAAAGATGAAGATCTTTTGGGTAAAACTGATCTGTTGAATCAAGAAGATTCAAAGAATTTTTTGAGAGATTTAGTTAATGAGGATACCCCTCTCTTAAAAGAAGAAGATGATAAAGAATATAAGGAGAGACTCTTAGGGTTACCTGAAGAGAAAAGGCAAAAAATTGGCGAAGAGGTTCAACAACGATTATGTGAACGCTATTTGAAGGCTAAGTTATTAAAAGATGGAATTGCGGATCCAACAAAATTCAAAGACATACTTAAAGCAAAAAATAAAACTGAAGTAATCGAAAAATTAAAAGCAGGCATTGACGATCATGAGGATCTTATTGACCATGCTGTAACAGAGAAAAATTTTGCTGAATTTCAAGTAGAGTTAGTAAAGAATTTTATCCATCAAATGGGTCGTGAGCCTCGTCCTAGTGAGGGCGATCTGGAAAATTTAAAAGATCTTGGACAGATTGATAACCTGAAAGACTTTCAAGTAAAAATGGCTCAGATATTGGGCACAGAAAAAGTAGATTTTATTAAAGATAAGGATTTGCCTGCCTTACAAAAAGAAATACGGATGCAACATTTTCAATTGATGATTGAGAATAGTTCACGTCTTGGGATAAAAGCTCATTCTGAGTTAACCCAGCTATTTGGCACGTTACCTCCCGCCAAACAAAAGGAAATAGTCGAAAATCCTAAAATAGTCTCTTCTATAATGAACTCTCCTGAGAAAGATGTTCTTAAACATTATTTAGGAAACGTAAATGTAGATGAGTTAGTTAAAGAAAATGCAAGAAACGATAAATTTAAAAAAATTGAAAATTCTGCAATCGCTCAAGCATTGGCAAATTATGATCCTCCATTTGATTTAACCTCTAGACAAATTTTAGAAATTAATGGGGTAATAGAAGATGCAACTAGAGATGATCTCACTGTTGAAAGAACCTATATTGATTTCATCGAAAATATTAGAAACAAATTGGGCATTGAGAAGACTAATTTTTATAAGGCATTTAATATAGTAGGTAATAATTTTGATCCCTTAACTAAATCTACAGCAGACGCTATTGCTAAGCAACATAAGAATAATGAAAAGTTACTTGAGGAGCTAGATGAGCCAGACGGAGAGTTAAATAAAAAACTAGTAGCTGCTTTAATAAGGATAGAGAAAGAGGAAGAGTTTAGTGTGGCGGATATCACACATCTAAAGAAAGTCTTTGACGAAAGCAAAGATATCGAAGAGTTTTTTAATGAGTGGAAGCCTAAAGATAGAGATTTAACCGATAATGATACGCTTTTGAAAGAAGCTTTAATGAAGCAACTTACTCCCGCCCTATTTCGTGCAATCAAAACTGAAGAAAATCAGAAGGCATTTTCGAAAGCAGGCCCTTTAGATCAGGCTGTCATTATTCAAAATACAAAACCCGTTTTAGAAAGGCTTAAAAAAGATAATCAAACTTATCTGGAATTTCACACAAACTTAGTTGATCTTGGGCACTTGGAAGAATCTCATAGTCTTGCATTGCAAGGAAAACCCAAAAGCGAGATTTTAAAAAAGAAAGAACAATATCAAGATTTGAATAAAGAATGCATTAATATTGTGCGTAAATTAGAAGATAATTTACGAGAAATTGAAACGCATGTACTGCCAGAGCTTAAGTCACCACCCACAGATAAAAAGATAAAGGAACAAGCAGAAGCTTTGAATAAAGAGTTGGCTGCTCAAAAGAAATTGATCGAAGATGGAATTGTTTTTTATACGGCACTTGCAAATAAAACGGCTAAAAAATTGCAAGAAATCGACGAGGCGCTTAGTGACAAAAGACAAATCTACATGCCAGTAGGAGTTAAGATTTATTATCAAGATCGTAATAAAGCAAGGAATATGCAAGAAACTGTCTCAGACCCGAATCGAATTATTTCTGATCGGCCCGTTCCAACTCATGATGTTGCTATTGAGAGTAAAGGAAGTAATGATGCTGTATACAAACGTGTAGGCAAGCCTGGTCCTAATGAAGTTATTTGTTTTGATATCACGGATAAAGTGACAGGAAGATTTAGGGTTGGTGGTACTGATGACGCGCCTGATATTCGAGATATACCTTTAGATGTTAAAGGACGTATTACCTACGTTCCTACCTCAGCTCCATCTTCCGGGACTTTGCAAGAGGGGCAAATTCATAAACCTAATGCAGGAAGGATAGAAATTGTGTTTCCTAAGGATAAAGACGGTCATTTATCTCCTAAGATGCTTGAAGATAAAAACATTGATACAGCAATGTTGGCGGTTATGGTGGAGCTTCTCAAGCGCTTGGATAACAATAATCCGCCGAGTAAAAAGGATCCCATTGTGATAACAGGAAAAGATCCAGAAAAGGCAAAATTTGTGTGGGCTGCGTGTATTGCTTATGGCATTTCTCCTGATCATATAGTGTCGAGAGTACCTGGGTTTAATCCCAACAATGAACTCAAGAAAGGTGTGGTTGCGGAAGGTTCTTTCTATAATACTGTTTTCAAACCTAAGGAAGATAAATTTAAAACATATGTTGACGATTATAAAACCAAGGTTCAAGAAAAAAGTGTTGCGGAAAAAGAAACAAAAGCTGTTGATAAAAAACTAGAGCAGACTATTCAAAAGAAGCAATATGCTGAGATTAGAGAAGATGGGAAAAAGAAAGAGAAGCAACGCGAGCAGCAAACTGTACAAGAAGAGATATCACCGCGAGTTGCAGGTCTAACTAGGGGTAGCAGTGAATAAAATAATAAAAGGGGGACAAAATTGAATGCAAGCCAATTAGCGATTGGTGTATTTGACTCAGGGATGGGGGGGTTAACTGTTTTGCGTGCTTTACGAGAGGGGTTACCGCAAGAATCATTCGTCTATCTGGGAGATACTGCACGTCTTCCTTATGGCACTAAGAGTCCAGATACGGTAAAACAATATGCCATGCAAATGGCAAAATTGTTGGTAGAACGTCGTATTAAAGCTTTAGTCATAGCCTGTAATACGGCAACTACGGCGGCATTGCCCTATTTACAATCCATGTTACCGGACATGCCTGTACTGGGTGTTGTTGCTCCTGGTGCGGCAGCAGCGGTTGCTGCGACTAAAAATAATCAGGTAATTGTTTTGGCCACTGAAACAACCATCGCTTCGAATGCGTATCAACAGTTAATTGCCCAACAATTACCTCGAGCCGTCATTAATACCCGAGCGTGTAGTGTTTTAGTCGCGTTAGCAGAAGAAGGAATGATTAATAATCAAGTAGCACGCGAAGCTTTAAAACATTATCTGGATGGTTTTGCTCACGAAGACACGGTGTTGTTAGGATGCACTCACTTTCCAGTATTCAAGTCTTTATTAGCTCATTTATTACCTAAAGGGGTTACCATAGTTGATTCAGCGCATGCAACAGCTGTCGCATTATATCGCTTGTTAGAAAAGCAGGATTTACTGAATGATGCTCCTACGATGTCTCGTAGAGTAAATTATTTAGTCACCGATTCGATCAAACGCTTCCAGACCGTTGGCGAGATTTTCTTAGGTGAGTCATTGGCGTTTGAGGATATTGAGTTGGTTGACGTTAGGAGCTAATCGTACAGTATGAGTAGATCTCTAGAAATTTAATATTCTCTCTAAGCGACGATCATTTCTAGGAATGATCATCGTTCTCCAGGCCAATTAAAGGAAGTCATAGAGTAAGTTATTATGGAAAAATATTCATACGTATATATTGTAACGAATCAAAAAGACGGGACGTTATATATTGGCGTCACTACAAATTTAGTCAAAAGAATTTGGGAACATAAAAATAAATTCGTTGATGGTTTTACGAAAAAATATAATTGCAGGTATCTTGTTTATTACGAACAACACTTTGATGTTTTAGAAGCGATTAAGCGCGAAAAAAGATTAAAGAAATATTTGCGAGCATGGAAGATCGAGCTCATTGAGTCTGTAAATCCTACATGGAGAGATTTATACCAAGACATTTGCTGATCGTGGACCTCTGCGAAAACAGCTGAATCTTCTACACATCTTGTCTATTGCAAATAAAACAGGATCAAATTATTTCTTTTGCAGAAGGCGACGGTATTGAGAGCATCGTCACCCTCTGCGCAAGCAGGGGGTCTAATGGGTATGACTGCGAGGTGAAGTTTAGAGCAAGGTTTCTGCTATTAGACCTTCC
>NZ_LNYE01000007.1 GCF_001467695.1 Legionella gratiana | reverse complement strand
AGACAACCATATAATAAATTTAGAGCATATGGTTAAAGATAAAGAAGAGCATATCGAAAATCTAGAACAGATGTTTGAAGAGAACGATAATCATATAAGAAATTTGGAGTGTATGGTTAAAGATAAAGAAGAACATATCGAAAATCTAGAGCAGATGTTTGAAGAGAAAAACAATCATATAAGAAATTTGGAGTATATGATTAAAGATAAAGAAAAGTATGTTGAGAATTTAGAAAATATTGATGAATATAAAGACAAAAAGATATTGTTTTTAGAACAAGTTATTAAATCTTTTAAAAGGAAAAATCAATTTACTCTATTTATTAGGAAGAAAACATTAAAAAACCCTATGAAAATTTGTAAAAAAAGTGTTTTTTTTGATAAGAAATGGTACCTGGATTCTTATCCTGATGTAAAAGTCTCAGGACTAGATCCGGTAATGCATTATTTAAAATATGGTGCAGCTGAAAAACGAGATCCAGGTCCTAATTTTTCAACCTTATGTTATTTGGAAGAAAATCCAGAAGTAGAACAAATGGGTATGAATCCTTTAGTGCATTATGAAACTCAAAAGGTTTTCTGAATAAATAACTAGAGTGTCGAATGAATTAAATTTATGTATCTAAACTCAAGTTATATGCACATTAGCAACTATGACAGCTTTGTTTTAAATATATTCTTAGTTTCAAACTAATATTAGCCTTTTGGTCCTTTCAATTATAGATAGCCGCAAACATCGATCTGTTAAAATTTGATATCAATGCACTAGAATAGTCTCAATCTAAGGAAAAATGTATTAAAAAATCATAGTTGTATTCTTCAATTTAATGCACTAAAGTATTACACGATTAACCAGACGAAAAGCTCTGAATTTTTAAAAGTATTAATTTAGATTTACTTAAAACTTAGGGAAAAAATGTTTCGATTAATGGAAATTTGGCGAAGAAGTAAGGTATCAAATAAAAAAACGATTAGAATTTGTAAGAATAGTGTTTATTTTGATGCTAATTGGTATTTAAATCGTTATCCTGATGTAAAAGCCTCCGGTTTAGATCCAGTATTTCATTTCGTACAATATGGTGCTGTTGAAAGACGTGATCCTGGTCCTAATTTTTCAACCGCCGATTATTTATCAGAGTATCCTGAGGTAGAAAAAGAAGGTATCAATCCTTTAGTACATCTTGAAAAAACACGTAAGAAATTTACGAATACCAAAAGAAATTATAAAGATTGGGTTAGTTTATATGACACTATTACTGAGAGTGATAGGCAAAATATTAAAGATAAAATAGCTAATCTGGAATATACCCCTACTATTTCTATAGTTATGCCAGTTTATAACTCATCTGAAAAATGGTTAAAGCTAGCAATTGATTCTGTTCTAAAACAACTCTATCCTTATTGGGAACTTTGTATTGCTGATGATGCTTCTACTGCTGCTCATGTAAAACAAGTTTTAAGTGATTATGTTAAAAGAGATTCACGAATTAAAGTCATTTATCGTGAAACGAATGGCCATATTTCGGAGTCAAGTAATAGTGCATTGCAATTGGCGACAGGTGAATTCATCGCTTTATTAGATCATGATGATGAATTAACGGAGCATGCATTATATAAAATCGCTGAAGAATTGAATTATTATCCTAATGCTGTATTAATTTATAGCGATGAAGATAAAATCGATAGCTACGGAACACGTTACGAACCTTACTTTAAGTCAGATTGGAATCCAGACTTATTTTACAGCCATAACTTTATCAGTCATTTGGGTGTTTATAAGCGTTCAGTAGTTAACAACGTGGGTGGGTTTCGTAAAGGCTATGAAGGGAGTCAAGATTATGATTTGGCGCTTCGAGTTATTGAAGTGATTACACCAGATCAAATTCGTCATATTCCACATGTTTTATATCACTGGCGTATTCTTTCCGAGTCTGTGTCAAATTCAAAAGCATATACATGTGAAGATACAGCACGAAACGCAATTCAAGCCCATTTAGAACGTCAAAATATAATTGGCGCACAAGTAGGACAAAATCCTTTTTTACCTAATTTTCATCGTGTTATTTATCCTTTACCTAAGGTTGAACCTTTAGTAAGTATTATTATTCCAACAAAAGATAAAGTAGATGTGCTTAAATGTTGCATTGAAAGCATTCTTAAAAAAACTGAATATTCCAATTTTGAATTAATAATTGTTGATAATCAAAGTCAGCAACAAAAAACATATGATTATTTTGAACAATTAAAACAGAATCAAAAAATTAAAATTATTCCTTACTATAAACCCTTTAATTACTCAAAAATCAATAATTTTGCTGTAACACAAGCACAGGGAGAAATAGTATTATTTCTTAATAATGATACGGAAGTTATTTCTTCTTGTTGGCTAACGGAGATGGTTAGCCAAGTTATGAGGACTGAAATTGGGGTGGTTGGTGCCAAACTTTATTATCCTGATGATACTATCCAACATGCTGGTGTTATTGGTGGTTATGGTTTAGTAGCTGGACATATATTTTCCAGATGGCCTAGAAAAATACATGGTTATATGGGAAAAGATTCATTGTCACAAAATTTTTTAGCAGTTACGGCTGCATGTATGGCTATGCGACGTTCGGTATTTGAAGAATTAGATGGATTTGAAGAAAATACGTTGAAAGTGGCTTTCAACGATGTCGATCTTTGTTTACGTGCCTATAGTAAAGGTTATCGAATTCTTTGGACTCCTTATGCAGAATTATATCATCATGAATCATTAACTAGAGGTAGTGCCCAAACTGAAGAAGAAAAAGCCCAAGAAAAGAAAGAAGTTATTTATATGGTAAAATATTGGAGTGATTTACTGCAAAACGATCCATTTTATAATCCTAATTTAAGTCTAACAGGTAGTCATTATTCTTTAGCATTCCCTCCTAGATGCTTTTGGAATAAAAGTACACTCTCTACAAGTGTTAAATCTAAAGAGGTAGATTTACCCACTAGTCCTCAAGTTACACTTAACGAGAATTTAATTTCCCCATACGAGTTTGATAAGGATTATTATTTAACACTTTATCCTGATATCGCAAATGCGGATATAGATCCTTATTTTCATTTTATAAATTATGGAAAATCGGAAGGAAGAAGAGGAAGTCCTTTTAATCTATATAAAGATGTAACTCCTTTTAATGATGCAAATGAAACTGTACTTTTAGTAAGCCATGATGCCTCTAGAACAGGAGCACCAATACTTGCACTTAATATTGCGGAAGAATTAAAAAAGCAATTCAATGTAGTTATTCTACTGTTAAATTCTGGTGGTATAACTTTATTTTTTGAGCAAACCTGTAATGCGATAATAAGCATCGATAGGTCAATTCATTCTAATAGGTTTTTTATAGATAATTTGGTGCATCAAGCGGTTGAGCAATATAATGTTAAATTCTCAATTGTTAATTCAATTGAGTCCTTTTATGTGTTGGAGCCTTTAGCGAGACGTTTTATCCCAAGTATTCTCTTAATTCATGAATTTGCAACATATACACGTCCTCATTGTAAGTTTATGGATGCTTTTCTATGGGCTGGTAAAATAGTTTTCCCTGCTAAAATTGTTCAAGATAATGCGATTAGTAATTATACTGAAAAGGCGATTCATTCGACCCAAGTACTTTCTCAAGGTAAATCAAATATACCTGTGGAAGCTGGGATAATGAGAAAGAATCATGAAATAAATATTAAAAGTCATAAAACCTATGACAATCAATTGCAGTCTAAACCTTTTTTAGTTTTAGGTGTAGGTTCAGTACATTATCGAAAGGGAGTTGATCTATTTATTGCAACTGCGGCAGAACTGAAACGATCTTATCCAGAATATAATATTAAAATGTTGTGGGTTGGTTCAGGATATGATCCGGAGCATGATATTTCTTATTCTTGTTATCTTGAAGCACAAATTGAACGTTCTAATTTAACAGGTTACTTTGAATTGATTGATGAAGTTTCTAACTTAGATGAATTGTATCAACAGGCAGATTTATTTTATTTATCTTCACGTTTAGACCCTCTGCCGAATGTGGCTATTGATGTAATGGTGCTTGGAAAACCACTGATTTGCTTTGATCAAGGAACTGGAATAGCTGAAATTTTACAGCAGGATTCGGATACTACCGAATGCATTATATCTCATTTAAGTATTATTGAATCAATGCAGAAAATTATTCGATTTTATCAGTCGCCCGAATACTATTCTTTAATTTCATCAAAAATTAAAAAATTAGCTCAAAACTATTTTGATATGAACAATTATGTTTCTAACTTATTATTTCTTTCAAAGAATCAAATGAAACTTGTTAGGCAAGAAGAGCTTGATTGTATTACTTTAGAAAATTCAGATGATTTTAAAGTAGATTTCTATTTACAATCGGATGTTAGCCGGCAAGATGCTATCCGAAAGTATGTTAGGTCTTGGCACAGTAAAGTTAACTTGCTTAGGAAACCAGCACCTGGATTTAATCAAACAATTTACCATATTTATAATAAAAATAAGGATGATACTGTAGAACCATTTGCTGATTATATCCGATCGGGAAAACCAAAAGGTCCCTGGCAAGAGCAAATAATTATTCCGAGTGATAGTTTTTTTGGTAATGAGAAAAAATTACGATGTGCTATTCATATCCATGTTTTTTATTCTGACCTTTTAAAAGACCTCATGGATCGTATTCAAATTAATGAATCAGATTTCGATGTCTATGTTAGTACTAATGAGGTCTTATTCAAACAAGTATCGGAAATTTTATCAGACTATGAGCAAATAAATACTAAAATCAAAGCTGTTCCCAATAGAGGTAGAGATATAGGGCCATTGATAAGTGCGTTTGCTGATGAATTACAAAAATACGAAGTGATAGGTCATTTTCATACTAAAAAAAGCTTAGACATTAAAAATGCTCAATTTGCTCGCGATTGGTATCTTTTTCTTATAGAAAATTTATTAGGTGGTAAGCATCTAATGGCTGATCAAATTATAAATGAATTTAAAAAGGATATAAAAATTGGTTTAGTTTTTGCTGATGATCCGTATTTATTAGATTGGGGAAAAAATAAAGTTTTTGCTGATGAACTCGCGGAGAAAATGAAACTTTCAAGTATACCTGAGCATCACTTTAATTTTCCTGTAGGAACTATGTTTTGGGCAAGACCTGAAGCTATTAAACCTTTGTTTGAATTAAAATATTCGTGGGATATGTATCCTGAAGAGCCATTGCCGTATGATGGATCGATCTTGCATGCTATGGAAAGACTTATTCCGATTATTGTATCCAATCAAGGCTTTACGCAGGCATTAACTCACATACCTGGACTAACGCGTTAAATTTATAAGTTGATCTTAATTCATGAAGATATCTGATCTTAATATTTTAGTATTAGGTGCTAATGGCTTTATCGGCTCTCATTTAGTGGATTCGCTTGTGGAGCAAGGCTGTTCAGTCAGAGTATTGGCACGCACAACCTCTACTCATTCAACCAATATCCACTCTAAACATGTTCAGTATATTAGAGGTGATTTTGTTAAAGAATTAGATATTGCTAATGCAATGCAGGGTTGTGATATTTGCTTTCATCTGATTTCTACTGTCTTGCCCAAAACCTCTAATTTAGATCCTATTTTTGATTTAGAAACAAATCTAGTAGGGTCGGTTAAATTATTAAATCATGCGGTGAAATCAGGAATAAAAAAAATTATTTTTCTTTCATCAGGTGGAACTATTTATGGTACTCCATTATATCTTCCGATTGATGAAAATCACCCGACAAATCCAATCTGCTCTTATGGGATTACTAAGCTTGCGATTGAAAAGTATCTGGCACTATATAATCAGCTTTATGGGCTTGATTATACGATATTGAGATTATCCAATCCATTTGGGGAACGACAGCGCATTAACTCAATGCAAGGTGCCGTAGCTGTTTTTTTGGGAAAAGCTTTGAGTAACGAGCCAATAGAAATTTGGGGAAATGGTACCGTTGTGAGAGACTATATACATATATCAGATGTAATCAGTGCAATGCTTCAATCCATTACCTATGTAGGTGCTGAGCATATTTTTAATATAGGATCAGGGCAAGGTATTAGCTTGAATGAAGTACTGGATGAAATTGAACGAGTTACTCAATTTGAAGTAAAACGAAGATATACAGAAGGTAGGGTATTTGATATATCAACTAGCATTCTCTCAATAGAACGAGCAATAAAAGAATTAAAATGGGCTCCGAAAGTTTCTTTTACAGAAGGACTTACACGCATGATGGATTGGATTAATGCAATCGAATTTTGCTCATAACTAAGTGGCAAAAAGGATAATACACAGCAACAGGAATTCTCTAAAAAATATACAGAAATTGAAAGAGATGAGCCAGAAATTGGGTTGGAATTCAATTCAGGAGGGTTATAATGTTAGTACAGCTGTTAAAGAAACAGATAACAACGCAGAACTTTTTTTATTTTTTTGCAATTGCTTGTTTTTCATATGCATCTTATATTGCAATAAACTATGCTAATCAAGTTCCTCTTGATTTCTATGCGTTCAGGCAAACTCAAACTGCTCTGACTGCATATTGGCTCATGAAAAACGGGTTTCATCTTGCTTATGAAACCCCAGTTGGAGGACCGCCCTGGAGTATTCCTTTTGAATTTCCGATTTATCAATACATTGTTGCCATTATAACAAAGTTTACGGGTGGAAATATAAATACTATTGCTCGGCTTATAAGTTATCTTTTCTTGGTTCTTTGTTTATTTCCGGTTCGCTCAATAACTAAAAGCCTGCATTTCCCCAAAGCAGCATTTTATTTATTTATTGCTTTTTTTCTCTCCAGTCCAATATATCTCTATTGGGGACGCACTTTTATGATCGAAACAGCAGCATTATTTTTTTCTCTTGTGGGAATAAAATATTTTGTTGTTCTGATTCAATCCGATAAATCTTATAAAGATCAGATTCTTTTTGCATTGTTTATGAGTTTAGGTATATTGCAGAAAGCGACAACAACATTGCCTATTCTTATATTATTATTCATTTGTTATTTTTTGTTAGAGGTAAACAAGAATCACCATTCATTAAAATTACTTTGTAATAAAAAAATGTTCTTTACCCTAATTCTCTGTTTTGGTTTGCCTATCAGTATAGGCACATTATGGACAGTATATACTGATCATATTAAAGAATTGAATCTTTTTGGTGGTCAACTAACTTCAAAGTCACTGCACTCTTGGAACTGGGGTGACTTGCATCAGAGATTTTCATCTACTTTTTACATCGATGTTCTTTGGAAAAGAATTTTTCAACAGAATCTATCAGGGATATTTGGTATTGGAATAGTCCTTATTGCATTAGGCTCTAAAATCGATAAAGTGACGAAATTTACTATTCTGGTATGTTTATTATTAGGGCTGATGCCGCTATTTTTGTTTACAAATCTCCACATTGTTCATTATTATTACCAAACCGCAAATATAATATTCCTCATCTATGCGATAGCGTTGTCTACAAATTACGTGTTAACTGAATATTGTAAAAATATTGCCTTATCACTTTTGATCGTAACGTGTATGCTTATTTCAAATTATTACTATTTCTCTCAAGATTATCTGGGCACAATTAAAGCCGATTTTAATACTGAAAATTCACGTGATTATGCTGTAGCAAGTGTATTAAAAAAGGAAATACCAGAAAACAAGTATTTTATTGCCTTTGGTAACGATTGGAGCTCAACGCTTGCTTATTTATCGGAGAGAAAATCTTTTACTGTGCCTGAGTTTTTTAAATATTACAATAAGATTGCTTTACATCCAGAAAAATATACTAAGAATTCACAACTGGGTGCAGTAGTGGTATGTCCTTCAGTGCAAATACCAACAGTCGACTATTTAAGCCAATGGGTATCAACACAAGAGAGTTGGAAAATAATTGAAGTGCAGGGGTGTCACATAGCATACCAATCTAAATAACTCTTGGAAATCAATAAGAAATACATTAGGATTAATTGCTATTGGATAATTATGATAAGGAATTCATCTTGAGCTTACTTCCATTAATTGTTGATCTTGATGGGACACTAATTCATACAGATATTCTTCATGAATCAGCTTTAAGGCTTTTGCGCACTAACCCTTTTGCTCTATTGCGTATCCCTTATTGGTTATCAAGAGGAAAAGCAGCCCTCAAAGAGTATTTAGCGAAACATACACAGTTACATCTCAGTTCTTTGCCTTATAACAACGATTTATTACAGTGGTTAAAGCAACAAAAAACAGAGGGACGCAAGCTTATTTTGTGCACTGCCTCCGATCGTTCTATTGCAGATGCTGTGTCAGAGCATCTGGGGATTTTTGATGAAGTAATCGCAAGCGACGGTTCCATCAATTTGGCAGGGGAGAAAAAAGCACAGGCTCTTGTAGCGCGTTATGGGCATGCAGGTTTTGATTATGCTGGTAATTCTAAAGTGGATATTCCTGTATGGCAATGTGCTCGAAAAGCAGTTGTAGTCAATGCTTCTGCAAAAGTAGCTGAAAAAGCAGAGGAAAGTTGCGAAATTGAGCGTGTGTTTCCTTCATTAAAGTCAAATTTTGGAACATGGTGTCGTGTATTACGAGTTCATCAATGGTTAAAGAACGTCCTTTTATTTATTCCTCTTTTGGCAGCACATCAAATTAATTCTTTTGATCATTGGTTTATGCTCATTCTTGCTTTTTTTGCATTTAGTTTATGTGCCTCTTCAGTTTATATTATTAATGATTTAATGGACTTGGAAAGTGATCGCTTACATCCACGAAAATGCAAGCGACCTTTTGCGTCGGGTCAAATTCCAGCTTGGATAGGTGTTGTTCTTGCACCATTATTGCTATTTTGCAGCCTTTTATTGGCAAGACATGTAGAAGGCACTTTCATATTTTGGCTGGCCTCTTATTTTATCTTAACTTGTTTGTACTCTTGGAAACTTAAACGTATTGTTTTAGTAGATTGTCTTGTGTTATCGATTCTTTATACTTTGCGAATTATCGCGGGTAATTCAGCGATCGATACACCCATGTCATTTTGGTTACTTACTTTTTCTATTTTTTTATTTTTATCACTTGCATTAGTGAAACGTTATTCTGAATTAAAAGTCCAATTACAACATGGTTCAAAAAGTGCTCATGGACGTGGTTATTATACTTCAGATGGTGAATTAATTCAGATGCAAGGAATTACCTCTGGTTTTGCCGCTGTCTTGGTGTTAACTCTTTATATTCATAGTGATGCCATTATGAAACTCTATAAAATTCCAGAGCTACTTTGGGTAGAAGTACCTATTTTATTGTTTTGGATTAATTGGATGTGGTTGCAAGCTCATAGAGGAAAAATGCATGATGATCCATTAGTGTTTGCGGTAAAAGATAAAGTTAGCTTGTTGGCTGGTTTAGCCTTTTCTTTTATATTAGTTTTAGGTGCTGTAGGATTATGGTAGCCGTTACTTCTTGGGGACGATTAGGTAGTTGGGAACATGAAGTTCGATCGTTGTATTGCAAATATCAAACTCCTGGACAATTACAAAGTGATTGCAAAGGGGTTGCCTATGGCATGGGACGTAGTTATGGAGATGTTTGTTTAAACCCCAAAGGTCTTTTATGGAAAACAACAGGGCTTGATCGTTTTATCTTATTTGATGAAGTAACGGGTCTTCTTACATGTGAAGCTGGAGTATTATTACGCGACATCCAACGTTTGTTTATTCCACGAGGTTGGATTGTACCTGTGACCCCTGGTACCCAAATGGTTACGGTTGGAGGAGCAATTGCAAACGATGTCCATGGTAAGAATCATCATATTTCTGGATCTTTTGGAAACCATGTTCAACGAATTAAATTGGCTCGTACGGATGGGAGTGTTATTGAGTGTGGACCGAATCTCCTGCCAGAATGGTTCGCAGCCACAGTAGGAGGAATAGGTTTAACCGGAGTAATTCTTGAGGTAGAAATTCAGCTTGCTCCCATTGTTGGGCCGTGGTTAGTTACTGAAACATTACCTTATGAGAGTCTTGATGAATTTTTTCAACTTGCTAGTGAATCAGAGGCAAACTGGTCGTATACCGTTTCTTGGATAGATTGTGTGGCTAAGGGTAGAGTACGTGGCCTTTTTATGCGTGCAAATTCTTATGAACAAGATAAAAATATAGTTCATCGAGGGAAAAAATGGACGATGCCTATTGTTCCACCAGTATCGTTGGTAAATCCTTTATCGTTACGAGCATTTAATTGGCTTTATTTTAATGTAAAGAAAAGTTCTAAAGAGTTTCAAAAAGTTTATTATGAACCCTTTTTTTATCCTTTAGATCATGTGACTCATTGGAATAAAATGTATGGACCTAAAGGATTTTTTCAGTATCAAACAGTCATTCCTCCCGAAAACAGCATTGATGCGATACAAGCGATGTTAGATGAAATTTCTTTATCCAAACAAGGATCTTTTCTAACTGTATTAAAAACTTTTGGTCATAAAAAATCAGTGGGTATATTAAGTTTCCCCATGCCTGGTGTGACCTTAGCATTGGATTTTCCCAATAAAGGATTACATACACACAAGCTTTTCGAACGCTTAGATGCAATTGTTCGAGCGGCAGGAGGACGAAATTATCTTGCTAAGGATGCACGCATGCCAAAAGATTTATTTGTGAGTGGTTATCCTCGCTTTCATGAACTGTTGCCATATCGTGATCCAGGAATAAGCTCAGCGATGTCGCGTCGATTAATAGGGGATTAGTTGGTGGTAGATGATAAAAAGAGAATTGTAATTATTGGTGCTACTTCAACCATTGCTATGCACTGTGCACGCTTTTGGATTGACAAGGAACCTGTTATTTTAACATTAGTAAGTCGTGATAAGGCAAAAACAGAGCCTATAGCTGCAGACTTAAAGACACGCAACCCACAAACTGTGATTCAAATCATAGAAACACATTTTCTTGATCCGATTGCGATCAGGCAGGTTGTAGATTCAATTGTTGCAGAAGGACCTTTGCATTTAGTATTAATCGCTCATGGCTCTTTACCTGATCAATCAGTTTGTCAGCAAGATATTATCGATTGCCACGATGCATTAGCGATAAACGCCCTTTCACCTGTATTATTTGCTGAAGCTTTTGTAGGACACATGCAAAAAGCAAATCAAGGCACTTTGGCAATTATTGGTTCTGTAGCGGGAGATAGAGGCCGTAAATCCAATTATGTGTATGGTGCAGCTAAAGGACTGATTACACGATATGCAGAAGGTCTTCAACATCGACTCGCTCAAACCAACGTTAAAGTTATTTTGATTAAACCTGGACCAACAAATACACCTATGACCGCATCTTTGAAGCAACAAGTAGGTGCTTTAGCAGAACCTGAAGATGTGGCAAAAACTATTACTAAAGGTCTAGAAAAAGGTAAATCGGTGATATATGCCCCAACTAAATGGGCATTAATTATGATCGTAATTAGGCATCTGCCAAGTTTTGTTTTTAATCGGTTAAATATTTAAGCGCCTAAAATAGGAGCATAATTCTATAGTTATTTAAAAGAATTATCTGTTGAGGCCTATACTTGGTGTGGATTTAAAATTGTTTTTAACAATAGGATTTTATTATGCTCAAAAAATTGTTTTCATGGAGTGAAGATCAACAAGTAATTAATAAAATACTTCACTGGAGTTTAGAGATACTCATATTCATTACAGTAATTTGTATTTTTGTTCCTTTTTCACCTGAAATGCCAAAAGAAGGACTTGATCCGTCCTGGGCTTTTGGACTAAACCAAGCAATATCACAGGGGTTACTTTTTGGCCGAGATATGATTTTTACTTATGGGCCATTTGTATTTTTGTATACAAAATTATACCATCCTGCAGTCGCTTCCTCGATGATGATTGTGGCATTGTATTTGAGTATCACATATGGAGGACTTCTTGCTTTTCTACTAAAAAATAAACCTTGGTATTTTTTGATTTTTGTTTGGATAGCTTTGATGACCACTTTATTGGTGAGGGATTCATTGTTTTATACATATCCATTACTTGTCGCGATATATTGTTTTAATTCGCTAAATACAGAAATAAAGCCAAATCATGTCTATAAATTGTCTCCTATTATTTTAGCATTATTATTTTTCCCGTTTGGATTGTTACCTTTAATAAAAGGAAGCTTCTTAGTTGTTTGTTTAGGTATACTAGCTTTATCTTTTCTCTTGTTTATATCAGATAGAAAGTGGATTCAAGCTATTACTATAGTAAGTTCATTTCTTGTATCCATTCTTTTTTTCTGGGCTATATCTGGCCAACCGATTTTAAATTTATACCACTATTTCATATCCAGTTCAGCGATTATTTCCGGGTATGGAGAAGCAATGGGAATTAATGGAAATTTATCTGAGATAGTTTTCTATCTTCTAGCTGCATTTATTTTGTTAAGTTTACTATTGATTGAAAAAAATGGGGGCTCTAATAAATTAAAATTATTTATTGGATTATCATTTTTTATCTATCTATTTTTAGCTTTTAAGGGTGGTTTTGTTCGACATGATGGTCATGCGATGATAGCAGCCTCAGCCCTTTTGATTGCTGCGGTATCTGTCTTTTTTGTAGTCAACTTAAAGAAAGCATCCGTAGTTTTGTTCTTTGCTTCCTTAGCGTGTATCGGTATTAACATCCATTATATAGGAATGCAGTTTTTTATTTATGACATAAAATCTTTTTATCTATCGACTTGGAATGGAATTATAAAAAGTTTTGCTGACAATCAATGGCGTAATAAAGAGTTTGATAAAGCACTTGTGCAGATACAAGAAAAAGTAAAATTTCCAAAATTTAAAGGGACAACTGATATTTATTCATATAGTCAAGCTTATCTAATTGCATCTAAGAATAATTGGAATCCTAGACCGGTTCTTCAAAGCTATTCTGCTTATACTCCTTCTCTAGCACAAATAGACAAAATGCATTTACTGAGTAAAAAATCACCTGATCATCTTATTTTCAAATTAGAAACTATAGATAGCAGAATCCCTTCGCTAGAGAATGGTCCTAGTTGGCCCATATTCTTAAGTTATTATCAACCAAGTACTTTAAAAAATGATTATTTATATTTACATAGAAGATCTTCACAAGTTGAAATCCCTAAAGCGAAAAACATACATGAGTCTGTTTACTCATTAGGTGAGACAGTCTTTGTTCCTGATATTTCTGCTCCGGTTCTTGCTGAAATCTATATGGAGCAAAGTATATTTGGAAAGTTAATGAACGTATTATATAAGCCAAGTCAGTTGCAAATTGTATTGCATCTTAAGAATGGAACAACAAAGTCGTATCGAATAATTCCTGAAATGGCTAAATCAGAGTTCTTAATTTCCCCATTAGTAGAGTACACTGCAGAATTTAGTTTATTATATGGTGGAGTCGATTTTTTAAGAAATAAAAAAGTAGAGTCATTTTCCATCGTGCCACTTGGAGGAGGATTGCAATGGAAAAATATATTTAAGGTTGTTTTTAAAGAAATGCCTAATTTTACTAAAGTAGATATAGCAAAAATTCATAATTTCGGCCACATTGAACAAAGTTCGAATGATCATGATGTTTCATTTGCTAAAAGTTGTTCTGGTTATATTGATCTGATCAACGATGCTCCTGCTACTTCTTCATTTATTGTTGATAATAATTTACTTAAGGTACAAGGTTGGTTGGTGAAATCAACTGAATCGAAAGCTGAGTTACATGAATCAGTTCTTTTAGTCTTAACGGATAGCAAAGGAAAGAATTTTTTTATTAAAACAAACTCTATGCAAAGGCCTGATGTAGCCGCAAGCTTCAAAGATCTAAAATTAGATGCTTCTGGTTATACCGCTCTTACAGATGTTTCATCACTTAGTGGTAACTATACTCTTGGTTTAGCGTATACTGAAGGAGATAGTATTAAAATTTGCCCAGAATTTAAGATTGCTGGTACCTTTAGTAATTCTGATAAAACTGAAGATATATTAAGCCCTGAAAAAGTTGCTGTTGCAAAACAATGCGTGGGTTATATTGATGAAATTAATGGAGCAGCAGCTACTACACCATTTATTGCTAATCAGTTGATTAATGTTCGAGGTTGGCTAGCTAAGTCTGTAGAACCAAAAGTTGAAATACCTGATTCCGTTTTTTTAGTTTTAACTGATAGCAAGGGAAAAAATATTTTCATAAAAACGCGGCCAGCAATTAGGCCTGATGTAGGTAAGCATTTCAAAAATCCAATATTAGACAATTCAGGATATATAGCTACTGCTGATGTAGGAGATATAAGTGGAAATTATAATCTTGGTTTGGCATATAAAGAAGGAAACAGTATTAAAATTTGTCCTCAGTTTAAAATTCCCGCTACTTTCGGTAAGCCTGATAAGGCTATAAATATAAGTACTGAAAAAGTTTCGGCTGCAAAACAGTGCGTGGGTTATATTGATGAAATTAATGGAGCAGCAGCTACTACATCATTTATTGCTAATCAGTCGATTAATGTTCGAGGTTGGTTAGCTAAGTCTGTGGAGCCAAAAGTTGAAATACCTGATTCCGTTTTTTTAGTTTTAACTAATAGCAAGGGAAAAAATATTTTCATAAAAACTCGGCCAGCGATTAGGCCTGATGTGGGTAAGCATTTCAAAAATCCAATATTAGACAATACAGGATATATAGCCACTGCTGATGTAGCAGATATAAGTGGAAATTATAGTCTTGGTTTGGCATACAAGGATGGAAATACTATCAAAATTTGTCCTCAATTTAAAATTCCTGGAATCATTAAAAATGCGACATAGGAATATATAAGATATTTTGAACGTTTTTGTTGGACAAAATCAAACTTAAAGGAATTTAATATGAGTATACGATTACAACTACGAAATCTAATGACAAACCATCCTATTGCAGTAACTTTTATCATTATTGCAGTTTTCGTACGATTAATTTTTTGGTTTTATACCGAACGTATCTGGGAAGATGCACTCATAACATTAACATCTGCACGTAATGGATGGCTTGGATATGGTTTAACTCATCATATTAGTGAGCCTTATATCCAAAGTTTTACATCGCCAGTCGGTGTATTCATTGCTCTTATCGGTGAAACTTTTCATCAAGGATTATTTTTGTTGCGAATAACATCATTGGCAGCAGCTGTCGGATCTATTTACTATGCATATCGCATTGGCCAACTCCTAAATTTTAATCGAGCCGGACAGATACTTGTCCTTGGATATCTCGCAACCGATCAACTACAAATATTTTTCGGGATGGCTGGGATGGAAACTCAAGTTGCTACGATGATTTTTATAGCAACTGTTTTCTACTTTTTTAAGGAGGAATGGGTAATACTTGGTTTTTTGGCCGGAATAGGTATGCTAACTCGTCCTGAATTTGTTTTTTGGCTTCCAATATTGGGAGTGGGTATTATCTGTTCTTCATCAAAAAAAGCTTATTTTAGCTTAATATCATTTTCTTGTGTCGTACTACCATGGATGTTTTTTGCCTATTTTTATTATGGTTCTATAGTCCCAAATACGATTGTTGCAAAGAGTTTATCTGGAAATATTGGTCCATTTAAGAATTCATTACCGACAGTAATTGATTATTTTTTAAACTCATGGAAGAGTATTGCTCCATTTAAAGAATGGTTTTTTACCACACAGGAGCCTCTTTCTTCTTCCATAATTATGTTCGTCGTTATGACTGTGATAATCCTAGCCATTTTAGGGATCTTGAAAGCTTGTCTTATCCGAGAGTGGAAATTATTAGGAGTAGCAATAGTACTTTTAACTTTTATAGCTTATCGATCTTCTGCAACATTACCCACTTACTTCATGTGGTATTTACCTCCATTCGTTGCTTTATTATTTTTGCTTGCTGGATATGGATTGTCGGGAATAACTTTTCAGCAAACACGTTATTATCAAGTTGGAGCAATTGTCCTTGGGAGTTTTATAGCTATAGTATATGCATCTCATATTCCCTTCTCGTTTCCAGTAGAGAAACGGGTTCAAAATCAAATAGAGCGTGGAGTTCGTTTGAAAACTGGAGAGCTTTTGGGCTCAATGATGGGACCAAGTGATACTGCTGTACTTGAACCATTAGGGTACATGGGTTTTGGAGCATTTAATAAAACAATATATGATCATCCAGGTCTAGCTTCTAAAGTTTCTGTGGATGCACTTGCTTTAAGCCCTAATAAAGGTTTCGGTGATCTGATTCAGCTTTTAAAGCCTTCTTTTATTGTTCTGCGACCAAAGGAGTTCATAAGCTTTTCAATGTATCATCCTGAAACGGCAAAAGATTATTCACTTGTCACTGAGATTAAGACAAAACCAGGTCTTAACTTAAAACAGTGGGGTTATGAGAGTAATATATATATGGTAGATAGTGATTTTTCAATATATCGATTGAAAGACCCTCGTACTGCTACTTCGGCTCAATCTGCGCAACAAAAAAAATTGGACCGAACAAGAAACACTAGTATTTCTCACCTATTTAAAACTGACACGATTTTAAATGAAGTTAGTGAAGAAAGAGTTTCATTTGCTAAGTATTGTGCTGGTTATATTGATATGATAAATGGAGCTCCTTCTACGACATCATTTGTTGTTGATAATAATTTACTTAAAGTACAAGGATGGTTAGTTAAATCAACTAGGACAAAAGCTGAGTTACCTGAATCAGTACTTTTAGTCTTAACCGACAACAAAGGGAAGAATATTTTTATTCAAACAAAATCCATGCAAAGACCAGACATAGGAGTAAGTTTCAAAGATTCAAAATTAGATGCTTCAGGCTATACTTCAATTGCAGATGTATCAGCAATTAGAGGTAAGTACACTCTAGGATTAGCATATACTGAGAAAAGAAATATTAAAATTTGCCCCCAATTTAAAATTGCTGGTTTTTTTAAAAGAAATCCTTCTTAAAATGATAGATAAAAAAGAATAGAAATATTTTTCTTAGTAATTGGTCATCGATTTCAGTAGAAGGATTTATTTGAAATTAAACTATTAGTAACAAGTTCAAACATTATCCTAAATTCGGCACTCGTAGTAAATTCAACTGCCGAATTTAGGATTATACAAGCTAAATGTGACCTATTAGTGCGCCAAGCAAAGATTGGCTTATCTTGCAGGTGAAAGTCCTGTCGCAGAAGGGGAACCGATCCCACTGCGTATCGAGTCTTGCGTCAATGGAGGTAACGAAATTGACGAAGCGTAGACAGAGAAATTGTCGAGCCGAAACCTGAACCGCATAGGGTGAACGAAATTAGCTCCGAAAACACGTGATCGTGAGAGCAGATGAGGTTTGTAGCTCAGCAAACAACAGAAGAGTGTAGTAACTGAATCGGGAACACAGCATTCTTCTCTCACCGGGGTTGTAAACGTCAGCGAGGCAATAGAGATAAGACTAGGAACTTGGGAAGTCCATAGATCCCTGCAAGGAAAGCAGTATAGAAGTCGCGAGATGAAAAGAAGGTTTTAGGGATGGCGGAGTCAGCCGTAGTAGTGATGAAGCGAGTAACGATTGTGGAGCAAAGGGCAGGCAGAGAGTAATAGCAAACGAGGGCCACTTATGCCCGTACATACAGCATACGGGCCACAGAAGAAAACAAAACTCGAATGCATAGGACACAGGAGCAAAGTACAGGAAAGACACTGTGTTCAACAATATTGGTTACGTTGTCGACCTGGATTTGCTACGTGAATGTTACCAAGAGCTGGAAGGAAGAAAAGCGATTGGTATAGGGCTATCGCCAGTGACCTTTTACCTTAAAAAGCTGCACTCCATTAGTGTTCCAATGAAGACTATTTAGAGTTGACCGCAGTTTTAATCACATTTTAAAGGATTGCATTTTTCCATGAAATCGTCCACTACTTCCGGTAGATAATCTTTCCAACTGTGACACGGAATACCTAATGTATGTTCGATTTTTGTTGTGTCCAAAACAGAATTCTTTGGTCTTGAAGCTTTCGTTAAATAATTTTCTGATTTTATAGGGCTTAAACGAATAAGTGGTAAATTCATACCCATTTTCTTAGCAAGATCGATAAAATGCTGTGAGAACTCAAACCAGTTGGTTACACCCGATCCAGCATAATGATATACTCCCCAATCGTTAAAAGATGGAGTATCTATTTTTGTTACGATCTCTAATAGAACTCTTGCAATATCTCGAGCTGCCGTTGGTCTACCCCATTGATCAGTAACGACTTTCAGTTCCTCTTTACATGTAGCCAACTTTAAAATTGTTTTTACGAAATTATTCCCACTAATCCCAAAGACCCAACTCACACGTAAAATGATATGTTCTTTAAGTTGTGAAATAATTGCCTGTTCACCTGATAACTTGGACTGAGCATAAGCATTTTGAGGATGTGTAACATCTATTTCATTATATGGACCATCCTTAGTACCATCAAATACATAATCTGTAGACAAATGAATTAAGGGTATTTTGTTTCGATCGCAATATAATGCTAACTGTCGCACAAACTCTGCATTGATAATATGGGCCAATGTGGCTTCATCTTCAGCTTTATCTACAGACGTATATGCAGATGCATTGATTATCAGCTGGGGTTGAATCGAAAAGAGAGTTGGGCCTACTTCATTAATATTAACACAATCCAGTTCTTTTCTCGTTAAAGCAATTGCCGTATGTTTTGTTTGTATAAATCGCCGGATAATTTCAGAGCCAACTTGGCCATTAGCGCCTATAACTAATATTTTCATCGATATCTCGGTAACAATTGAGAATCAATTCCGCTCAAAGGACTCGCTTTAATATCTTTTGCAGAGAGTTGAACATCATCAGTCAGAGGCCAATCTATGGCTAATTCGGGATCTCGATAATTAATCGATAGTTCACTTTCCGGGTGATAATAATCAGTGCATTTATAAAAAAAATCAGCAGTGGCGCTTAAAACATAAAAACCATGAGCAAAACCTTTCGGGATCCAAATTTGACGCCTATTTTCTCCCGAAAGAATAACACCAACCCAAGAACCATAAGTAGGGGAGCCTAACCTAATGTCAACAGCCACATCAAAGACTTCACCTGCGAAAACGGAAACCAGTTTTCCCTGAGGCCGTTGACTTTGGTAGTGTAACCCTCGTAAAACCCCCTTTCGTGAACGCGATAAATTATCCTGAACAAAAGTATCTTGTATGCCAAGCAACTCCTCATATCGTTGAATCTGAAATGTTTCATAGAAAAAACCACGCCCATCACCAAAAATATGAGGTTCTATAATTTTAACTTCATGTATATGGGTCTCTAAAACATTCATGAAACTGCCTTGTCCTATAAAACATTAAGTAATTAAAAATATCACAAATAAAGGCAAAAAACCAATTCAATAGAACTACGGCTAATATTTTCTTTAAATATTGATTATTTTAATTTGTGCTGCCTAGCTCGAAGTATCCTGGGTCTATTGATACTTCTAGTTTCTTGGCCAAAATACTTTGCTTTTGTGCGCTACGAAGCGCACAAAAGCAAAGTATTTGACTTCAAGCTAGCGAATTGTAAACAGACTCTAGAAATTTAAAATAGTTAATAAATTAATAGAGTTTCTTAATATGCTTCGCGAAAAGATAAGCGTTTATGACCAATGTAACTAGTAAATACAGGAACAACCAATCCAATTGCATGTGCAATTTCTTGTATAAATCGTTCTATTCCAAACAAAGGCAAAAGGTAATGAACTAAACCTAGACTAATTATCCAAGTTTGCACTATTCCAATAAAATTAACTAAAGTAAACCACATAACAGAACGATGTGTACTCTGAGTTCCCCTTCTAAATACTATTATTTTGGCAAGGATAAATGCGCTAATCATACCTGTAATGTAGGCAAGGAATATGGATAAAGAAAAATTAAACCAAAAACTATAAACGATGCGCGAACTAAAATTAATAGCCGCAGCAATACCTCCTGTAAATAAAAAAAGAATAAACTGTCTAGAGAAAAATTGTTTCTTCATGCGATTGCTTCTTGTGCCATTTTTTTACCAAAATCGATGCTTTCGGATATCCCTCTATCTTCAGGATAATAATATGAAGTATCAGCTACCCATAATCCTTTAATGGGTAATCCTACAGGAGGCAATTGATTTAAAAATCCAGGAGAACAGATTGGTTGTGCATAACGATATCTATTTACTTTAATATCAATAATATGTTCATCATCTAACTCTGAGTTAATCCTCTTTAAATAATTGCGTACCTTATCAATAAACACTTGATCGGACTCAGCAAATTTGGGATGTTCTCCTGGCATATAAAAAGGCACATATAAAATGTGTTGTCCTAAATCTCTTAAGTTTGAATACTCAACCAAACCAGGAATATCCATTTCAGGATCATTAATATTAAGCCAGAAGTTTTCAGTTAAAGGTTTTTGAAGTTTTACAATAACACATGCAACAGCAATATTCTTAATCGATTGATAACGTTCCATAATATGTTTAGGAAGATCAGGCATAATTTTGGGAACAAAAGGCAAGGGGATGGTGCTAATCACCTTATCAAAATATTCAATCTTTCCAGCTACTTCTACACCTTGTACTCTACCATCTTTAATTATCACTTTGTTGACTGGGCATTTAAGCCTAACTTCTCCGCCATTGACTTCGATTTCTGATTTCATTGCTTGCAATAAAGTTTCAGAGCCTCCCTCCAAATATCCTAATTTCTCTCGAAATAAATTATATCTAGACATGCCAATTCTTTTTATCCTACTCCATATCCAGGCAGCCGATAAGTTATTTGCATAATCATAAAATTTATATTCAAAAAGCTGATGCCATAAAACATCATATGCTTTTTTACCAATCCATCGTTTAATCCATTTAGTTGCCTCTACATTATCGAGTGATCTCCAAGAAGCTCGCTTTGTAGATAGAAAAGCGTGAAAACCATAACGAAATTTAGCTACTGGGTTTAATCCACGAAATTTGAGAAGGGCTAGCGGGTTACCCCAAGGTTGTAATCTATTTTGATACCAATAGCCCATTTTAGTTTCAACCCAACGCAGTTTATCGGTTAATCCCAATTCATCTAATGTTGTTAAAAACGCATGGTCAGAAGTACAATGAAAATGATAATAACGCTCTATAGATAAACCCGAAAAATCGAAAGAAGCACTCATTCCTCCTACACGATCATCAGCTTCAAAAATAATAGGTTGATAACCCTCACGTACCAAATGATATGCTACTGCTAAACCCATCGGGCCTGCTCCCAATACAGCAATCCTTTGACTCATTTTTAAAACTCCAAAATTATTTTCTTATAAGTAGGCTCATTAAAAGTTTCATCAATCGCCTTAGCAAAGGAGGTATAAGGCACACCAAAAATATGAGGCCAGTCAATGACTTCAAATTCATCTTTAGCACTTAATGCAGAAAGTTGTTGGGTGGTAAACGGAGGATTTTTATCTAAGCGTCCCCATACCCATAAGAGAAAATAAAATAAACTGTATGGAATTTTTGTAATAATTGTTTTGGCGCCGATTGAACGCTTTATCTCACGTATAATATCGATGTAATCTATGCGCTCATGGCCTGAAATATTATAAACACCGCCAACAAACTGTTTTTCAATACAACTAATGATAATATTGCAAAAATCGCCCACATAAAGTGGTTGACGCATATATCGTCCATGCCCAGGAACTGGGAAAATAGGAACTTTTTTCATAAACCGAGAGAGCCAACCTAAATGTTTACGATCAAACCAACCAAACATCAGCGTGGGGCGTAAAATAACACACGGTATGCCACTGGCTAGTACTAAATCTTCTTGCTCTTTTTTAGTGTTCGTATAAAAATCATTGGCTACCGATTCTACAACTGAAGAGCTTATGTGAACTAGATAAGGGATTTTATTGTCTTTGATTGTTTCAAGAATGAGCGTTGTGGAGCTTACGTTGTTATGCACAAACTCTTGGTAATCATTTCCACCAATTTGAGCTTGTAACATCACAACTACATCTGCACCAGAAAAATGTTTCTGCCATTCTCCAGGCACTGATACATCAGCATATTCAGCAGTAATATCAGGATGTAACTTTTTTAAAATAGCCAAATTGGTCTGATGTTTATCTAAAACAACAATCTCTTTGTAATTTTTTGTTTTAAGACGAACGATCAAATTTTGACCTACAAGTCCCGCTCCCCCAGGGATTATGATTTTTTTTATTATTTGACTCATGAAAAATCCATTTTATTATATATTAACAAAAACAATTAGTTACAAAGAAATAGTAACATTATTAATGTATAATCCCAAATATATTCTTTTTACTTTGCATTTTAGATAGAATTTTTAAAGAATTCGGTAAGTTATATGCAGATCTATTATTTTCTCTTTCTGTTCTTCTTGTTTTAATAAAATAGTTTAATTTAAGAAAGACAATATACTTTAATGTTATTAACCTTAATTTCTCCTGGCATTTCAAGAGGATCAAATCGAATATTAACGCCACCATGCGCGTAAGGTAGGGCAAATTGCGCTTTGACTAATCCTGAAGGGTACCACCTTCTTAATGACTTTTGTTCGGAAAACATCCCATTGTTATCCCAAAAAACTTGCATCCAACCTTCATGGGATCTCCAAATATTAAATTCTAGTCCCACATCGGACGCTTTTTTACAGATAATTTTATTATTAAATGTCAACATTGGATCATTTGAGATTGAAATGATTTCAAACTTGTTTTTCAATAAATTTGTTTTAGCACCAGCCACAGAAATAGTGCTGAACTTTATATTTACCTGTTCCGCAGGAACATTGTTTCGAGGCACTCCATTAATATGCCAACCTGGAAACTCTGCCCATTGCGGACTTATAGGAATAGTAATATTTGTGTAATTTGCGAAATTAGCAAAAGATTTAAATTGTAAATTTTGGAAAGTTACAGGATGAAATTGTTGAAAACAAATTATAAATGCTACAGTAAATAAAGCAATCTGAGTTAGTAAATTATTATTTGAGATTATTATGGCGCTGAAAAAAATCAATGTCTGAGGGATCCATACGTATCTTGTTGCATCATCAAGGGCTACAGCCATCGGATTTTCTTTGCAAGCCCATTGAGCCGCGAAAATAAATAAAACTGCACCCATCATATTCAAGGCTACTTGAATTTTTATTTCAGATTGTTTTAGAGTGAGATTAGTTTTACTAAACATTGTTATCATTAAGATGACATAGAAAAACAAAGCGCAAATTTTTGTTAATACAGTATTTGCACCAAATAAAACTATTTGGATGAAAGAAGTTAACCAATCCCATATATGAGGATCAATTGTTTTAGAGCCTAAACGTTCTGAATGAAGTAATATGCATAATTGAACTATTCCACTCCCTATCACAACTAAATACATCCAAATGTTTTTTCGAAAATCTTTTATTATAAAGCTTTTCAATATCAGGATAGGAATTAATATTAATGAGAATGGACCAGTTAATCCTAAAAGAAATAACAATATGATATTTAAAGCAGAACTTTTAAAGGAAGGATCCTTAGTGAGTACTAATAAAGAAAGAGCCGCACCTAACATCCATTGTGAATATGATATATTAAATAGATTTTGACTGTTATAGCGTTGAAAGCTTACTAAAATAAATAAAAACACTAATGATAAAAAACTAGTCTCAAAAATTTTTGCCTTCTTATTAAGAATCCAAAACAGGAATAAATAGGATAGCATCCACCCTATAAAATAGATGATTGGACGTATGTCCAAAGAAAAATAATTTGCTATTATGGCAACTAAACGTGGATATACATGTAAATATCCCGCGTATGGTTTCCATAAAGAAGCAAAGCCAATAAATTGGGCTTCATTAATAAAAATGGTTCCATCTTCAGCCCAAAGATATTTTCCCGAGAGAATATCTAATCCACCTAGCCTAGGTATAAGTAAAACAATAACAAGTATCAACAATGCAAAAAACGAGAAAAAATCTACTTTCTTATTTAAGATTCCCTGCGAAAAACTATTGCTTTGAGCAGCTACGGTATTTTTAAATCCGGCTATTAGCATTTTTCTAATTCCTAAATATGTTTAAATCATAAACTTAAATAAATTTCTAAATATAAAATCTAATCCGAATTTATGAAATGCCTTCTGGATTTAACGGTATTACTTTAAACTAAGCAGTTGAGTCCTACTGTGCGAGCCAAAAGCACTGAATATACTGTATTTTTTTGTTCACCATAGCGGTGATTACTGCTTCCACAAAAAAAATTAAAAAATACAGCGTCCTTAACTCGCTCTTTTCTGGCACAATTGCTTTTTCTAGGTTGAAGTTTTTGTCAAATTGGATCAACTAACTGCAGCAAATAAGTTCCATAACTATTTTTACTGAGTTTCTTGCCAATTTCTTTAAGTGCTTCTTTGCTTATCCAATTGTTTTTATAGGCAATTTCTTCTAAGCATGCAATTTTTAATCCTTGACGATGTTCAATAGTTTGTACAAAAGAACTCGCTTCTAGCAGACTTTCGTGAGTTCCTGTGTCAAGCCAAGCAAATCCACGTCCAAGCAATTCTACATGAAGATTGCCGCATTCAAGATAAAACTGGTTAATACAGGATATTTCCAATTCTCCTCGATAGGAGGGACGTACTTGTTTGGCAATGTCTATAACTTGATTATCATAAAAATAAAGTCCAGTTACTGCATAATGTGATTTTGGTTGAGAGGGTTTTTCTTCAATGGATATAGCTTTCATTTGATCGTCAAACGCTACGACTCCAAAACGCTCAGGATCTTTTACTGGATAACCAAAAACCGTAGCCCCTGTTTGACGTGTAGCAGCTTCTCGTAATTGTTTGGTAAATCCATGGCCATAAAATATATTATCGCCGAGTACTAAACATACATTGTCGTGACCTATAAATTCTTCACCGATAATAAAAGCTTGAGCTAAACCATCTGGACTAGGCTGTAATGCATAGTGTAATTGTATGCCAAATTGTTCCCCATTTCCTAAGAGTCGTTGATATGCTGGACAATCTTCTGGAGTGGTAATCACAAGAATTTCTTGAATACCCGCTAACATTAAAACGGATAAGGGATAATAAACCATGGGTTTATCATAAATAGGAATTAGTTGTTTTGAGATGCCTTGAGTTATTGGATACAACCGTGTTCCTGATCCTCCTGCGAGCACAATTCCTTTCATGCTGATAATTCCTTTTCAATAACGTGTAATTGCTTTTGTTGCAGTTTGTTTGTAATAATTTGGCACCAATTTTGATGGTTGAGATACCATTCTACTGTTTTTCGCATTCCAGATTCAAAAGTTTCTTTGGGTTTCCATCCCAACTCTCGCTGAATTTTTGTTGCATCAATTGCATAACGAAGATCATGGCCTGGTCTGTCTCTAATATGTGTGATTAAGTCTTTATAAAATGAAATATTGGCTGGTTTTTGGGGGACTAATTCTTCTAATAATGAACAAACTGTATAAACTACTTCGATATTTTGTTTCTCATTATGGCCGCCAATATTATAGGTAGAACCGACAATGCCATTTTTTAAAACTAAATAAAGAGCATGAGCATGATCATTGACATACAACCAATCTCGAATTTGCGTTCCATTACCATACACTGGTAAATTTTTTCCAGCAAGAGCATTGAGAATGATAACTGGAATCAGCTTTTCAGGATATTGGTAGGGGCCATAATTATTAGAGCAATTTGTGGTTATTGTGGGTAATCCATAAGTTCTATGCCATGCTCTAACTAAATGATCGGAGCATGCTTTGCTTGCTGAATAAGGAGAGCTTGGGGCATAAGGGGTTGTCTCTGTAAAGAATTTAGTGGTGTCTTCTAGATCCCCAAAAACTTCATCAGTAGAAATGTGATGAAAGCGAAATGATTGGCGTCGTTCTGTCGGTAATGATTGCCAATAAGCTCGAGCCGCTTCAAGTAAGTTATAAGTCCCGACTATATTTGTTTGAATAAATTCAGCGGGCCCATCTATAGATCGATCCACATGGCTTTCTGCGGCTAAATGCATGATTGCATCAGGCTGAAATGTAGAAAAAATATGATTGATTTGATCGTGAGAGCGGATGTCTACCTGTTGAAAAATATGACGTGGATTGTTGATAATGTGATTAAGTGACTCTAAATTTCCAGCATAAGTAAGCTTATCTACATTGATTACTGTATCTGTTGTGTGCTCAATAAGATAGCGCACCATTGCTGAACCAATAAACCCTGCACCACCAGTAATTAAAATTTTCATAGATTAAATTGATTACCTTCTAAACGTCCCTATTATTTTTTAAGATGCTAAAATATTATATCTTCTTGATTGTTCCCAATTATTCTCAATCAAATGGCCTATTGTCAAGGGTAAAATTGTTTATTAAAAGGTTGTTCATTTATTAGGTTTGATGAGATAGTTTTAGACCAATTATGGCAATAATAATTAAGGCAATGCAGCCAATTCGTATAAGCGAGGTGGGTTCACCAAGAAAGTAAATGCCATAAATAACTGCGCCAACTGCGCCAATACCTGTCCAAATCGCATAAGCAGTTCCAATAGGTAATGTTTTTAAAGATTGAGCGAGTAATATAAAACTTAATACCATGGCAAAAATTGTTATGAGTGAAGGATAAAGCTTTGTAAATCCTTGTGTATCTTTGAGTTTTACTGCCCATACTACTTCAAAAAGGCCCGCGAGAAATAAATAAACCCATGCCATATTTTTTCCTTAATTCATGTGTGTAATCCTAGAAAAATACCATCATCTTGCTTCGCTAATTCTATTACTTAGGTTCTTTAAGCCGCCAGATACCAATAAGCCTATCTCGTGTCATCATACTCATGACAAAGTCCTATTTCAAATTGGGTATTCTAAGGTTAAGGATAAGATACCACCTCGAATAATTATATGTAAGCACTGGAAAAAGAATTTAATTAAATTAGAGTGTGTGACAACACACTCTAAAGTTTAAGCCCCAAAAATCTTCCTTTTAGTGGTTGCGCGATTTTTTCAAGAGCACGACAAGTCGCTTTAAGATATTTCTCATTTGTATTGAACTCTTTTTTTCTCAATTTAGATCCCAACGATGTAATGTCATAAATTTAAAAACTAGCGCCAATCAGAATCGCTTGTACCATACTCTTCACCAACACCTACATTTTGTGCGTTAGGATTTATAGTCTTTGCACACGAACTAAAAAATAATACAGCTCCCAAAAGATAGATAAGTACAGTAATTTTTTTAAATAATTTAATTGCAGTCATTGTTGTTCCTATAGACTTTAGTCATTGATAATTCAAATGAGAACGATTTTATAAATAATCATGTATTTAAGTTCAGAATACAATATGGCCTGATAAGCTTAATTTCATAAATTTGAACGAATAGTTCAAGATAAGAAAAAGAGTCATTGCGAATGGAATAGTAGCGCTCCGTAGGCTTCGCTTAGCATAACAAAAATATCTGCAGGATAAGCAGATTAGCTTTTTAGAATGGGTTAGAATAATAAAGGCACTTCCTCTTAATAAGCATCATATGATCAAGAACTATGAAAATAGACGTGATGAGAAAACAATGCTTAACCTCATTATCAAAGTAGCAGAGAATGATAAAAGAATTAGAGCCGTGATTATGAACGGCTCAAGAGCAAGTCCATCTGCCAAAAAAGATATTTTTCAGGATTATGATATCGTGTATTTAGTCACTGATGTTGGATCATTTGTTGATGATAAAAACTGGGTGAGTCAATTTGGTGAATTACTCATCATGCAAATGCCTGATGAAATGGATGAAAACTGGCCTAAATCTAAAGACAAATATGTCTATTTAATGCAATTTAAAGATTGGAATAGAATTGATCTTACTTTATTAAGTATTAATCAATTAAAAACTATGCCAAGAGATAGTCAAAGTATTTTATTACTTGATAAAGATCAGGTTATTGAACCTTTTGATCAACCCTCAGATAAGGATTATTTACCGAAACCACCTACAGCAAAGGATTTTTTCGATTGTTGTAATGAGTTTTTATGGGTAAGCACTTATGTAGCTAAGGGTCTTTGGAGAAAACAGCTCACGTACGCAAAATACGTTTCAGAACAGGGAGTAAAAGATCAGCTCATCCGGATATTAATTTGGTATATAGGAACCCAAACGGGTTTTAATAGAACGATAGGAGCTTATGGCAAATATATTGAACACTATCTTGAGCCCAAAATATGGCAAGCATTTTTACAGACCTACGTTGATGCGGATTATAAAAATATGTGGACTGCATTATTCAAAATGTGTGAACTGTTTTATGATTTGGCAATTAAAGTTTCAACTTATTTTGGTTTTTCGTTCAATCGAAAAGAGTTTGAGAATGTAGTAACTTATTTACATGAAGTACAAAATAAAACATCTCTTAATGAGTAAAATAGAGTCTATTAAATCCGGGTCGATAAACGGATAATTAATAGATATTGACAGCACTGCAAAAATGATTTACGTCTAGTAAAACTTGTGCAGAACTTATGAAAATAAATTTCTTTAATTAACAGGGGGACTGTTGCTAATTTGCCAAGATTGTTTAATTATCAACAGACCCTATAAATGCTAACTTTTATTGAGAACTATTCACTATGTACTTTATAAGACTCATATTTTTATTATCTTTTGTGAATATTGCATTTGCAGGTCCATGGTTTACTGGACCTTTGCTCGCACCAGCAGGAAAAACAATACCTGCAGGGCACGTTAATATTGAGCCTTATGGTTTTTTCACTGGCTATCCACGTGGATATAGAAACATTGAAGGTGTTCCAATTGTCAGTGTAGGGATTGCTAGTTTTTTAGATTTACAAACATCGATCCCTTATGATTATAGTTGGGCTGACGGAGAGCATGGGAATGGTATTGGTGATTATAGTTTGGCTTTAGGGATGCAAGTTTTGCGACAACAAGAGCATTCATGGCTGCCTGATTTGCGTTTTGTGATACAAGAGGTTTTTCCTACGGGTCGTTATGAAAATTTAGATCCTAAGAAACTGGGTACTGATCAGACTGGTCTAGGTGCTTTTCAAACACTGTTTGGATTCAATTTTCAAAAATTGGTACAGCTTAAAAATGAACATTATTTTCGTACACGATTGAGTCTGGTTGGTGTCAAGTTCAGTGATGTTATTGTACATGGGCCGAATGTTTTCGGAGGGGGTACTAAAACCCAAGGTAAAGTAAGGCTTAAAAATGCTTATTCTGCTGATTTGGCTTTTGAATATACATTAACGCAAAATTGGGTCCCTGTTTTTGAAGTTCTGTATGCTCATAGTCCGGAAAGTCACTTTGATGGCAACCCTGGATTTACTCCTGGTGGTACTACTGCGGCTGGTGTTGGAGGAAATTCGAATGAGCAGGTTTCATTTGCTCCAGCTCTTGAATATAACTTTACTTCAAATTTAGGCATTATTGGCGGAGTTTGGTTTTCTGTCACAGGTCCACATGCAGCTAAATTCGTAACAGGAGCTATTGCGATTAACTACTTTATTTAGGTAACTTAATCCGTTCAATTTCTTGAGTAATTTGGCCAAAAGAATCAACATAGCCCATGGCAATTACAGATGATTGCGTTAAAATTTTCGGAAAGTTATAAGATTGAATGAGCTGAGACATCTCATTTTGAAATTGTTTTGCTTGGCTTGGATTACGAAAATGTTTCGCCATTAACGTAAAATGGGGACTGTATTCAAAAAATACATTAGGACTGCCATAACGTAAAAAAGCTTTTCTTTTTTCGGGCATTGATGCTGCCCAAGTAGGAATTGGAGCATTGAAATCACGCAATTCAGTTAACTCGGGTTATTAAGAATAACGCACTAATTTTTATTATTAATTTCATTGTCCCACCTTAATTTATTGCTTCATAGCGGTCCTAATTTTCAAAAAATAAAAAAATCTTTTCTTTTTTACACTAAAAACTAAAAGTTTAGAATAATTATTTTTGCTCAGTGTTTTTTAGAGAATTAGGATGACTTTATTAGAGACTATTGATAAGCGCATAGTATCAAAATAAAATATTTATTCATTTTGTAAATTCATTTTGTTCCATTATGCTAAATTTAGCATAATGGATTATTTTTCGCTTTAAGAGTTATATGGCACTAAAATTACTTACAATCAGTTTATTAGAAGATCTTGTTCATGTTGCTGAATTAAATCAAGAAGGTAAAACTGCGGATTATATTCCGGAACTTGCTAATGTGAATCATGAATTGACAGCAATTGCCGTACAACTCATTGGCGAGAAACCTATTTCTCACAGTAACAGTACTCTTCACCCGGTAACCTTGCAAAGCACCGCCAAGATGATTCCATTGATAGGACTCCTTGAGGAATTTGGTGACCAACAATTGTTTGATTGGGTTAAAGTCGAACCTTCAGGTGATGATTTTGCCTCAATTACACGCTTAGAACAATTTGGCCCTAAACCGTCAAATCCTATGTTGAATGCGGGTGCTATCACTTTATGTTCTCATATTCCTGGCAAAGGTGAGCAACAATTTCGATGGTTAGAACATTGGGTACAAAAATTATTTAATCAACGTCTCAGTATTAATCCTTTGGTTTTTGCTTCTGAAAAACGAACTGGTGATCGTAATCGTGCACTTGCCTATATATTGAAGAGTCGCAATAATCTTGGAGCTGATATACAGGAAACCTTAGATTTGTATTTTGCATTATGTTCCTATGAGGCAAAGCTAGAGCAGATGCTTTTCTTGCCCACGTTACTCGCAAACCGAGGAATAGATTCTAACAGTGGTGAGCGAATTATCTCAGCTGAAACGTGTAAAGTTGCGTTAGCAATTATGGCAACTTGCGGATTATATGATGAAACTGGTACTCATATGGTTAAGACTGGGATGCCGGCTAAAAGCGGTGTTTCTGGGTATACGATTGCTGTTGTTCCTGGAAAAGCTGGCATTGTGGTATTAAGTCCAAGAGTTAATGCTAAAGGAAATAGCATACGAGGTGAAATTATGTTAGAAGGTTTATCTAAAGCAATGGATTGGCATTTTGCATTGCCTTAAACCTAGAAAAAGCAGTAGGACCCAATTGCTTTTTCTAAGTATCTCATCACCCCGCTTTGCGGTGAGTGATGTTCATTTCGAATGAAGCGCATAACATAATTGTTGAATGGATTATCCTTAAAATGTCATGCGATGAGTGGAAGGAGTAGAATCCAATGCATCAAATAATAGAGCGGTAGGATAAGCGATAAACATTGAAGCGAGTCCAAGGCATATGCCAAATGAAGCAATGGCAAAAGTTATTGAAGTAACTGCTGGTAAAATCGGAACAACTGTGGACAAAAAGAGGCAAACACCAATTCCTAAAATAAGATCTTCTTGTTTCGGTGGATTAGAATCAATGAAAGCGCCCATGGTCAATAAATAGGGGTATATGGCAATTTCTCCACATTTCAAAAAGAAAGAACCATAAAATTGAGTTAATGATTTAGTTGCTGACATACCTGATCTCCTAGTACTTTTTATTTTTAGCGCAAGTATACTGATCAATTGTTAAGAAAACATTAGATAAAATCTCATTTATTTTCAAATTTTTTTCCGACAGAGCTCATAGTATTTTCTTGTAAAACAAGAAGAAATTTATTGCTTTCGAATTTCATGTTATCCATTCGCTTATCCTGAAGATCAACTTCGTTTTAAAATAATCATTTTTTCGTGCGACATCTCTTTCATTGTTGAAGGTATTCCTCCAATGCCATATCCTGATTGGTTTAATCCTGAAAATGGCATCCAATCCGTACGGAAAGCAGTATGATCATTAATGAGTACTGCAGAAGCACTTAGACATTCTGCTGCTCTAAGCGCTGGTGCTAGGTTCTCAGAAAAAACACTGGCTTGGAAAGCAAAGGGCAGCGAATTTGCAATACGGATGGCTTGATCGATATGGTCATACTCATAAACACACGTTACTGGGCCAAAAATTTCTAATTGTGATACTTTAGTATCTGCAGGTGGATTAAATAATACTGCTGGCATTAAAGTGGTTTCGGAAAGACGGTTTCCACCAAATAATTTTGCTCCTTTTGCTACTGCTTCATCGATCCAGGAAAGGACGCGATCTGTTTCACGCGGATGAATAAGAGGCCCAACTTCGGTTTCCTTGAATTGGGGATCGCCAACACGGAGTAACTTGATCTGCTTCACAAATCCATCCATGAATGAAGTGATAATTTCTTTGTGAACAAAAATTCTTTGTACTGAAACACAAACTTGGCCAGCATGGTAATATCCACCTTTGACTAGAGATTGAATCGTTTTCGACAAATGAGCACTGCAATCAACAATTACTGGTGCTGCCCCACCATGCTCCAAAGCACAGCGAGTTCCCGGAGCAAGTTTACTACGCAAGTACCAACCTACTTTAGCGGAGCCAATAAAACTTAAGAATGCGATACGTTGGTCTGTTGCTAATTGCTCTGACAAGCTATTGTCGTCGGTAATAAACGTTTGACACCACTGTTCTGCAAGGCCAGCTTGTCGTAATAGCGTCACAAACTCCAAACAGGATAAGGGGGTTGGCACGGCAGGTTTAATAATCACAGGACATCCTACTGCAATTGCTGGAACTACCTGATGAACAATGAGATTTAATGGATGATTAAAAGCCGAAATTGCAGCTATAACGCCTATGGGTTCTTTAATCGTGAATGCCCAGCGATGATCACTTGCAGGAGTAAGTCCCATAGGAATTTCTTTACCGGCAAAGTGACGTAATTCGTCCGCAGCATTATGTATTCCATCAATAGCACGAGACACTTCAATTGCTGCATCAGTAAATGGTTTTCCACCTTCTTGAGCGATAAGTTTGGCGAATCGTTCTTGTTGATCTATGAGTAATTGAGCCGTATTTCTTAGTATTGCGATACGTTCATGAGGTTTAAGCCAGCCATCTCGATTTTTCAGCGCACCCATCGCAGCAGTAAGTTTCGCTTCAAGTGCTTGAGCATCATCAGTAGGAATTTCGGTAATTAATGAGCGGTCAAAAGCATGTACTATTCGCAGTGTTTTATTCATCATTATCCTCTGTTCACCGGCGGTAATCGTTGTTGTAGCTCATCCACAAGAACACGTTTATTTTCTGAATAATCAATTGGAAAAACAATAAGATGGACTCCACCAGTAGTGAATGCATTTTCGAGAATGGACTGAAAACTATCAATGGATTCAACTCGAGTACCACGTGCTCCATAAGCTTCAGCGTATTTGATTAAGTCAGGGTTACTGAAAGTCATACCAAAGTCTGGAAAGTGATCAATAGCTTGTTTCCAACGTATCATTCCAAAAGCATTATCTTCTATAATGAGCACCACCAGATTTAATTTAAGTCGCACTGCAGTTTCTAATTCTTGGCTATTCATCATAAAACCACCATCACCACACACCGCCATTACGCGACGATTAGGATATAATAGGGAGGCCATAATTGCAGAAGGAAGACCTGCTCCCATTGTAGCAAGCGCGTTATCGAGTAAAAGTGTGTTGGCCATTTGAGTTCGATAGTTTCGTGCAAACCAGATTTTATACATGCCATTGTCCAGTGCGAGAATTCCATCATGAGGCATGACTTGCCGGACATCATGCACCAGTCGTTGGGGGGTAAATCGATCTTCGGTAGAGCGAGCAGCAATTTTACTCAAAATACCTTCCCGTAAAGGGAGAAGTGCATTTGCATGAGGGATTTTGCCTTCTATTTTATCTGCGAGCAATTTTAATGAAGGGCCCATGTCACCAATAACCTCTGCTTGTGGAAAATAAACTTGCTCCACAGTAGCCGATTGGTATCCTACATGGATTACTTTAAGGTGTGACTTTTCCATGATAAAAGGCGGTTTTTCTACAGTACTGTGGCCAATCGTGATAATGAGATCTGCTTTTTCTATTGCTTCATGAACATAATCGCGTGCTGATAGTGCTGTGGTGCCCATGTAAAATTCTGTTGCTCCAGAAACAGTCCCTTTACCCATTTGCGTAGTAAAATACGGAATCTTGGTGCGCAAAATAAATTCAGCAAGAGCATTGGTTGCTCTTGGTCTAGAGGCTACGGCACCAAGCATGACTAAAGGACGCTTAGCCAGAATAATCATTTCCGCAGCACGATTCAGCGCTTGATCGCTTGCAATCGGATACTCAATAGGATGGGGAGGAATAAGGTCGATCTTTTTACTTTTCTCAGCGGCAATATCTTCAGGGAGTTCTAAATGGACTGGCCCCGGGGTTTCTTCTTGCGCGAGGTGAAACGCTTCTCGCACTAGGGTAGGAATCATGGAAGGTGAAATAATTTGACGCGACATTTTGGTGAGTGGTTGCATTGTAGCTACAGTATTCACCATCTGAAATCGCGCCTGATGTGATGATAAAACTCCTTTTTGTCCTGTAATCATAATCATTGGCATTCCACCAAGCAGAGCATAGGCGGCGCCAGTTGTAAGATTAAGTGCGCCAGGGCCAAGTGTGGTGATACAAACGCCTGGTTTCCCCGTTAATCTCCCATAAGTTGCTGCCATAAATGCTGCTGCTTGTTCGTGTCGTGTTAACACCAGTTTGATGGAGGAGTTGCGAAGTGCTTCGACAACGTCAAGATTTTCCTCACCAGGAATCCCAAAAATATGTTCTACACCTTCATTTTCTAAGGCCGCAATTAGGAGCTCAGCACCTTTAATCATTTTTTCATCCCTCATAAATAATCCTTATTTGAATAGTATAACTAAAACTGTGTCTCTATGCTCTTGATAGGATTTAAATTTAGTGGTGGATTTTTTCAGACTCAGTTATTCTTTAACAAAAATAGAATAAGGAACTGTTTTATGAAATGCTCTATTTGTTCATTGATACTGGTTCTAACTGGCTGTGCAGCAGCACAAGCATCGCAAAAATCTGTTGTATGTCATATGAAAGGAATCGGCGATACTCTATCTTTTACCGTACCCAGCAAAATGGATGATTTTCCTAAAATTGATTTTGCCTATCCAGTGAATGTGACACGATTTAGTATGAGAGCGGGTAATTTACTCTTAGTTGCTATGGACCAAGACCAGAGTGATCGTCCGCGAATTTTTATTTCAGCGCAAGCCAACCAACATGACCAAACTTATATTGGGCAATTTATGACGGACTTTGGCGGCAATCAACTGCAATTGGATAATGGTTCCGTTTCCTGCACCGTAAAATAAATGTTACAGCAATTTCAATCTATACTAAAAATGATAAAACTTAAAAAATATGAGTTAATCAGGTTGATAGGAAGCTTATATGCCAGAATATTGTATCCAAGCTGCTATGTTTCAGTTACCTGTTTTGCTTTTTAATCGTTTTGTACATAATTATTGGATTTTAAGAGACGTTAAAAGTAATGCAGTAGTTGCACAATTACATGGACTTGCTACTTCGAGAAAGACCGGGAGGATAGTACCTATTGGATATAGTCGGGATCATAGTTTAAAAGCCCATTGCATTACTTATGATGTCAATTTTGCCACTCAACATGGACTGCAATTAGGGTCTTTTGCACTCCCTATACATGCTTGTTACACTGTATACAAAAATGAAGATTGCATACAACACTGGCTAAGGATAAAAGCAGCGGTAGAAGTGATAAATAATTTGGATCTTGATTATCCTCGTGGTGGATTTAAAGTTCCTTTGTCCTCTACAGTCAACAGTAATTCAATTTACCATACTTTTTCTCAAGTTATGGGTATCCCAATGCATTCATTCGAGGAATTTTTCCAGATTGGGATACAAGTGTCTATTTATGAACGGATTAAAGATTATTTGTAAAATAAACGATCGTACTTTAATCCAATTATAGATATCTATTTTTCGGATAATATATCAATTTTACTGACAAAACATTTGGTCTCACCACTCCAAGGGAGGGTATAAGCGTCACAATGATAACTAATAATGACGTGTTTATTATTTTCCATGGCAAAATCGGCTTGTTTTACCAGATCGGAGTTGAATTGACCAAGTGTAAAGTGAAAAGCACGACCACTTGCGCCGGTGGCATTTTCTAAACCACCCAAGATCATTTCTCCTTCATAGGTTCCCCAAAATTTACCTTCTTTCGCTACTTTAACAATAATTCCAGATTTTTGTCCTTTTTGCACCGTCCAGCATCCTGTTAATAAGCTTAAGGGGATGAGTAGAATTAAAGAGAAGAATATTTTTTTCATTTAAAATTCCTAGAATTAATGTGAGTTTGATATAAAAAATGAAAGTGATTTTTATATCGAACTGATTTTATTTAAAATCGATTTAAGTGAAATGAGCTCATATTAGTTGTGACCCTATTATTGTAGAGTAGATTATTGTTGAAATAATAATGTGAAGTTCAATTAAGTTAAAGAGTTCTTTTCTGTATTCTAAATACGAGCAGCAATTTTATAGTGCATTTTAAGTTGTAACCGTATTTTTTATTTATCCAGTTTTATACTGTCTCTTGATTCGGGTATTGTTTAAAAAAATGGATTATTTCTGATAAGACATAAGGTGCTGCTTCTTTATGATCGAAATGGTCACTGACCGATTTAATAAAGACTTCGCTATTATTTTGTACAAATTGGTTATAAGCTATTTCGGCTCCATAATAAGGCACATCTTTATCTCCTTTTGTGCCAATAAGTAATAAAGGTGCTGTTGGAATAAAATCATAATGATTGAAATAGTGCTTAAGCTTTTCAGAATTGCTTTCGGTATGATTTAAGATGGCATAAAAAAATTCTGATTGAAAAATTAATGCTGGATTTTGAGGTAGGGCATTAAGTATTTCATTATTGGAATGGAGTCCATCAAATAATTCAGGAATGATGGCATTATAAGGACTAACAAATATTTGATTTAAATCAGTCCAATAATTTTTGTAAGTTTGTAGCGAATAGAAAAAATAAGCTAAATATGCTGTTGCTCTTGGTCCGGGATTGAGCATAATAAATTTCATGGTTTCTTCCCAGTCGTAAGGAGCGGAACCTAATGCAACAGCAGTAATTGGATGTTTTGAGTATTGTGTGGTGAGTAGTTCAAACATGACTAAAGAAGAAAATCCTCCTTCTGAATATCCGGTAATATAAAGCTGATCATTGAGTTGAAAGTTTATTTTTTTTGCAAACTCTTTCGCCGCCCAAAGCATATCCACACTACTACTTGCTAGTGTTTCATAGTGCACATAAGGGTGTAATTCTAATTCATTATCTCCTAAGCCAAGATAATCAGGCATGACGGTCAGATAACCCCCATGACTGGCAAACAAAGCGGGATAGATATAATCTCCTTCGTTCATTCTAGAGGGAACCTCTTCGCGATTAAAACGAGTTCCATGTTGATAGCTGACAATTCCGGCCTTATCTGTCGTTGAAGGTACAGCAACTAAGCCAGAGGCAATGGTTATGTGACCATCTGGTGCCGGAGTTTTATAGTTGATTTTATAAAGCGACACCTCATAATTTGCTGTAAGTGCATCAAGTGGCGGAGTTTTGTTTAATGCCTTCTGTGCTACTTCTTTGGAGAATGTTCCCATAGGAACATAACTAACTAGGATTTGCTTCTCATTTTCTAGGGATTGGCCATAAGAAAAAGAATTTAAAATGAAGCATAAAAGAAAAAAAGTTATTTTTCTTAAAGTGAACATAGCGATGGCGACTGTTATAAAAGATCAGGACATTAAGCTTATTTAATTTTTAATTAAATATCAATAAATTAATTCATAGGGTTAGGGCTTTGGAAAAACAAATCCATCTACGAGGAGAGTAACCACATCCATGTGGCAGAGCATCATCCATGATGCTATTAATTCCTTTTAAGACATCCACTGTCATTCCTCGTTAAAGTAATCGTAACAAATTGAGCTAAATTGTCATCACTCTATTTCTCAAATTTATGTAAGAAATTTCTTATAGTGGGTAGGTCTATTAATAGGATAGTGAACTAACAGCCTTGATTTGTATTTTCCAAGAAGGCAGCTACAATAACCATTAACTGCCTTCAACAATTAAAATAACCTAATCGATATGAAGAAATACAATTTCTATACTCAGGTTATTCTATTATTAATTTCCTTGGTTTTTTATGAAGGTGACGTTTTTGCTCAAAGACTGCCTATTTTAAGTGATATTATGCGCATTAAAACAGTTCGTGAGCCAGACCTATCGAAAAACGGAGAATGGGTAGTTTATAGTGTAGAAGAGGGCAGGAATAAGAGTGAGGGGATTAACAACATTTGGTTAGTGTCCTATGACGGCATTGTATCGAAACAGCTCACACACAGTAAGAAAAGCAGCAATTACGCTCCTAAATGGAGTCCTGATGGTCAATGGATTGCCTTTTTATCAGAAAGTGGTGATTCAAAAATCCCAATCCTGAAATTATTTTCCAAACAAAGTGGAAAAGTTATTCGGTTAACCAATACCCAATATGAAATCAGTGACTTTATTTGGGCTCCTGATTCTAAAAATATTGTGTTTATTGCAAATAAAACAAAAGATGAAAATCAATCCGAAAATGAGCCTATGGTTATTACCCGATATGTATTTAAAAAAGATGAGGAAGGTTATTTGGGCTCAGATAGAAGCCACCTTTATCGCATATCGATTCAAACGAAAAAAGCAGAACGGTTAACCTCGGGGCCTTATGATGAATGGGCCCCAGCCTGGGCTCCTAACGGCAAGTATATTGCGTTTGTTACTAAAAGAGGAAAAGAGCTCGATAAAAATTTCAATTCAGATATCTATCTAATAAATCCAACCCCTGGAAGTAAAGCCATGCAACTCACTCATTTTCCTGGTACAGATCTGGACTTGGAGTGGGAGTCTAGCCCTTCCTGGAGTTTAGATAATTCGCAAATTGCATACATTCGCAGTAGTAGTTCTCAAGCAATGTATTATGACTATGCGCCGACTCAATTAGCCGTCGTTGATGTTACTAATGGTCAAGAGCGAGTTGTGGGACCCTTAGATCGTTGGCTTTCAGGCCCACAATGGTCCGAGGACGGTAAAACAATTTATGCATTAGTTGAAACAAGTAGGAATATTCATCTTAGCGCAATTGATGTAAATACAGGTACGGTAAGAATGTTAACCCAAGGTGCTCGAGTGGATGAGTATTTTTCAGTAGCCCATCAACGGATAGTTCTAGTTTCATCTGATGATCAACATCCAAGTGAATTATTTGCACTTGAAAAAAATGGCTTAAGGCCCTTAACACACCATAACCAAAAGCTTTTAAAGGAAGTACGTTTTTCACCTGTTGAGGACATTGAATTTGATAGTTTTGACGGTACTCGCATAGAAGGTTTATTGATAAAGCCTGCAAATTATAAGCCTGGAAATCGCTATCTTGGCATTTTAAATTTACATGGTGGACCCGTTGATCAATTCAGTCATGAATTTAATTTTGAATGGCAATGGTTGGCGGCTCAGGGATATGTAATTATAGCTCCAAATCCACGAGGAAGCTCTGGAAGAGGATTCAATTTTGCTAAAGCCATTTATGCAGATTGGGGAAATTTGGATGTCAAAGACGTTTTGGCTGCAGTGGATTATGGAATCAACCAAGGCATCATTGATCCTAATAAATTAGTAGTAGCGGGCTGGAGTTATGGTGGCATGCTTACTGATTATGTTATTGCGAGTACAACTCGTTTTAAGGCAGCGATTAGTGGTGCTGGTACTGGTAATATTTGGGGAAACTATGGTGTGGATCAATATACCCTTCAATACGAATTAGAGTTAGGAAAGCCTTGGTCAAATCCTCAAACTTATATGAAACTCAGTTATCCCTTTATGAAGGCAGATCGGATAAAAACCCCCACTTTATTCATGTGTGCTAGGATGGATTTTAATGTGCCTTGTATAGGATCTGAGCAGTTATATCAGGCTTTAAAATCACAAAATATACCTACCGAATTAGTTATCTATCCTCAACAATGTCATTCACTAGATAGGTATGATTTCGAAATGGATCGTTTGCAGCGAATTAAAGATTGGATCAACGATTATATTAAATAACGAGAGTTCTAAAAAAAACAGTTCGACATAAAGGGCATTTCTATCCTTTTATGTCGAACTCACCTTAATTAGTAATGGTAATTTACTGTTTCTCCTTCAATTGAGGGATATAATGGTTCATCTTGAAGAGGAGCAGAAGGTAAATAAACTACATTTCCTGTATTTGTGTTACCAAAGAAGTTACTGTTTCCATTGTAAGCGGTTGAGACCCCCTGTGCTTTATTTAACACAAGATTCATTACATGTTGCTGCTCTTTCAATTTTTGATCCAACTCTACTATTTCTTTTTCTGATTGTTCTATTTTAGTGTTTAATTCAGACATTGTGGTTACACATAATTCATTGGCTTTTTTCCAATCCCTCATGAGCATGACCTCATTTTTCTCAATGACTTGGCTGTTGTGCTCCATTTGAATTTTACTTACGTATTTTTGATACTGAAATCCTAGAGCAACTACTAACGCAACCAGCGAAAGCATCGCTAGAGCTCCTGGAATAGTAAAAAATACAGGACTAATAATGAGCGTACCCATGATGCCTGTACTTAATAGACTGCTGGTAATGCCAAAAAGAGAGACATAGAGTGCACTTTTTTTGTAACTTGCTGCGGAATCACTTTTTAACTGTAAACGTACATTTTCTTCAGTAAGTTCTTTGTTCTGTTTTACCAGATGAGGTTTAGAGGTCAGATGATTTTGTAATTTTCGGGTACACTCTAGCAAACTTTTTTGCAGTGAGCGCAGATTATTTTGCTCCCCATTGAGTGAGTTCATCAATACTTTTTCTTTTTCCGCCATTTCTACGAGATTTTTCATCATAGCAACAATCATCTTTAAAGCGGTTTTTTCATTGAACATTATTTGCGGGCTGTTTTCAGTGTGTTGGAGTGCTAATTCCAGTTGAGTTAAATAAGTCTTATAACTCATTTCTGTTGCTTCACTCATTAATTGAGTACGTTGATTTTCTAATTCTCGGGATTGGATTTCGATTTGTTGTTTCAGTGCTTCAAGGTTTTTAGACGATAATTGCTGAAGATGGTGATCATAGGTATTTCGTGCCCTGTTTCTAGCAAAGCGCTCTTCATTTCTGATTTGACGCTGATGTTCGTTTTCAGGGAAGACAATCTCCATTTGATGTTTTATTTCTTGATAACGTCTTTCTGCTTCCTTTTTCTCTTGAAGATACAGAGTTAAATTTTGTTCTTCTTTGGTTCGTTCGGTTTCTTTAGAATTAAGGAGATATGTAAGTCTTTGGCGCTCTTCCACAAGTCTATTTTCTTCCTGTAACAGTCTATTCCATGTGTGTTGATCTTGTTGATAAAGTTCAGGATAAATACGAGGAGAGTGTGTCATCGTTGTAGTGTGGGTATGGATGTTACTTTCGGGGAATCGTATTTGACGTTCATTACGGATTCTATCTAAGTTGCTGTTAATCTGAGAAATGCTTATTTTAATCTCATTATAGTGTCTGTTTATTTGGTTATAGCTTTGTTCTTGTTGTGCACATTTTGTTTCAAGTTGCTGAAGTCTACTTTCTAAATCATATAATTCCCTCTCGTAATCGTTTCTCAGAGAGCTCTCATTTTCTCGCTCTTGTTCATCGCTTAGGGCTTCTTGAGAATCATAATTTTTTTGGGACTCACAGGCTAGCTGAGTTAAGTAATTGATCATTGCTTGTTTGTCAGAATTACAGTGCTCGAAAAGTAAGGTACTAATTGGATTAAGTACTCTTAATAAGGGTTTTCTTTCTAGAAGGTATTGTCGAAGAAGGTGGTAATTTGATTCGCTAATGACTTTTTTGGTTTGAGATTGAACTATATCATTGATAATGATTTCTGATAATGCCATGACTCGTGACTCCTCAATAATTATATTATTAACGAATGGAATACTAATTTTATGAATCGATTATCCGGGTGATTTGTGATCGCCCTATGAATACGGAGTACATGTTCTATAAGTGATGAATTCTCCTATATGGTTACTTTGAGTTTGAAATCGCGGGCATTATGACAGACAAATGTTAAGGAATTGTTAAGTAATTGTTAAGGAATTGTTAAGCGTTTGTTAATCTACCGTTAAGAAACTGGTTCTAGCTATATAAGATAACTACTATGATGCATCGTATCTTAGCCCAAGAAATGGCTCATTTTGCGATTAGGTCATTTTTCTAGGATAATCGAAAGCCCAAGGAATAATAGGAGTTGGAACATGAAAAAAAACATTTTGGTTCGATTTTTGAGTGGTCTTTGTCTTTTTGTATTTCAATTGTTACCCCAGATTACTTTTGCGGAGCAATCATCGCATTACATTCCTTTATTAAAAGAAATGTTTGCTAAGGTGACTGTAGAAAAAAATGCCAAGGTAATTCCTTTCTATTACGACAAAGACTTCGAATTATATTCCAATGGAAATACGATGAAGTATCAGGAGTTTTTGCAGTTACATCAAGCAATCTATAAAACACCCATTCAATACAAAATTCGATATGATGAGGAAACGTTCGTAGAACAAGGGAATAAAGTTGCTGGACGATTGTTTATTTCAACTAAAAAACCTAATGAATCAGAACGAGAAATCGAAGTAATTTTAGTTGCTGAATATAAAAAGAATAAACTCTATCGTGTTTGGGAACTTACTTATCCAGATTGGTCAAAAATGAAACGTTTTGAAAAGAACGCTTCATGAAACTCTGAGGCCATCCCTTCGCCTTAATGTGGCGTAAAGCATCGTGTTTATGCCGCATGCTCGATAAATCGATGAAATTTCAATTCGGTCTCTGTATCCGTTGAACGCCTATTCACATCCCGGTTCGTATCAATCATTCATAAAAATAGCGCTCCTTTTATTGCAAATGAGAATCATTATCGATTATATTAAATGATAATGATTCTCATTTGTATTGTTCTGAATGATGCAATGAGTCAGTCATCATGATGAATAATACATAAACTGAAAACAAACGGAAGGATGGTGTATCTATGATTTTAGCTAATCCCAACTTTAATGAGTTAAACTACCAATTACATTCATTATTATTGGAGATAGGTTTTTCTTTGTCGTCCAAGCAAATGGGACGTTTCCTTCTCATCGCTTATCAACAGTGTTTTAATCGGTTACAACGAGTGGCTCTTTTAGAAGGGTTAATTGATAAAAAAATAACAACTCAATCTATAACTACTTATCTTGATTTTCTACAGATTCATTCTAAAAATCCAAAAAATTATGCGAAATATTGGCATTCATTACATGAAGAATTAAATGAAAGTATTGCGAATCAAGCTCTAGCTCTTGCTTACCAATATCAATGGGACACAATGATCAAGCAGCATGCGAAAAGACATTCAAATTTATGGTCTTGGTTAATCGAGCAATTCAATCAACAGCAGATACTTCATTTTTTAGAGCAATGGGGTTGCCTAGGACATCCCTCTCATCCTAATTTTCGTGCCAAAATAGGTTTTAATCGGAAGGAGGTTATGCAATACTCTCCCGAATTTAATTCTGAAGTGAATATTTGTTGGGCAGCAGTTCACCGTTCACGTGCATTTACTTCTGCGACAAAGACTGCTTTTCATTGGATATTTAGTAGTCATTTTCCCAAAGAGTATGGCTTATGGAGTGATGCACTTCGATTAAAACAATTAAATCCAGAAGATTATTATCCATTTCCGATACATCCTTGGCAATGGACTAATAAATTAAAAATGCTTGCTAAACCGTTGCTTGATACACATCAGTTTGTGGTTAATTCTGTATATCAGCCCACAAAACCCTCTATGTCATTTCGTACCATGATGCCGCTAACAAAACATGGCCCTCATCTTAAATTAGCAGTTGGTGTGCATACTACTTCATCTTTATGTACTGTTTCTCCTGCTTCAGTAAGTAATTCCTCCATACTATCACAATGGATCAATGAATTACTTGCACAAAATCAATACTATAAAGGACAATTATTTTTAGCACGTGATTTAGCGGGTATTAATACCTCCCATCCTTCAATTCAGGACGATGACAAGAAGCATTTGGCGCTTATTGTCCGTGAAAATCCTTTGCAATGGATAAGATTAAATCAAAAGCTTATTCCTCTGGCGGCACTCTTTAAACGTTCACCATTAAGCAAAAAATCGTTATTGAGTGAACTTATAGCACTTAGTCATGGCAATCCCGTAGATTATTTTATGGATTATTGTCGCTGTGTTTTGGCAAGTCAACTGCATTTATCATTATGTTATGGAATTGTCTTAGAAGCTCATCAGCAAAATACCTTGGTGATTTTTCAAGCCAATCGTCCTTCAGGGCTGGTGATCCGTGATTTAAGGGGTACAAAAATTTGCAGCCATTCACTTTATGATAAGGTTAGTAAACCAACTCTTCATCCTGATTCAACAATCATTCGTCCTGAGCTTACCGAGCTGACCAATAAATTCATTGATAGTAATTTGCTCAGTAATTTAGCTTATGGGATTCATTGTTTAGTGATAGATTATCGTCTTTCAAAGCCCTTCCTTTGGCAGAAAGTAAGACAAATTTTAGATCAACTTTTAGAAGAGCTTAGGAGCGAATCTGACCCGCGAATTCATCATTGGCATCGACAGCAATTATTGACACAGCCTTGGCAACAAAAATGTTTACTGACTACACGGCTCCATGAACATAAAAACCAAGACTTATTTTCTATAATTAGAAATCCTTTGAGTAGAGGTTAACGACATAAAAGGCATAGAAATGAGAAATGCCTTTTTATGTCGAACTCACGTTAATAAGAGGTGCTTTATTCATGAGGTTTATATGAAAGGGTAATTCCATCATTTCTTCTTATGTGCCAGACCAGCGTTTAAGGCTATCGATTTCAATATCAAATAAATCGAGAACACGCCCTATGCTATGAGTGACAATATCATCGATTGTTTGTGGATGATTGTAAAATGCCGGTACAGGTGGTGCAATGATGGCACCAATTTCTGTTGCCCGTTTCATATTTTCAATATGACCAAGGTGAAGTGGTGTTTCGCGAACCATCAATACGAGTCGTCTTCGATCTTTTAAAATAACATCTGCAGCACGAGTTAATAAGTTGGATGTCGTGCCACAAGCAATCTCTGCCAGTGTTCGCATGGAACAAGGTGCGATAATCATTCCTGCAGTGAGGTACGATCCACTGGAAATACACGCAGAGATATCATGAATTGGATAATGTTTGTCAGCAAGTTGAGCAAGATCGGCTGCAGAAAGATTCGATTCACAAGCACGAGTTTGTTGCGCGGCTTTTGAAACAATGAGATGAGTTTCATAGTCTGTGTTGGCCAACAACTCAAGCAATCGTATCCCATAAATGATTCCAGAAGCACCAGTGATGCCAATGATAATGCGTTTTCTGTTCATGCCTAACTCGATATAAAATGCAAAGGTGGATCGTATTATGTACTATATACAAGAAAGTCTTAAATTCTCAGATAGAGTAGCAATATTTTTCTTTTTTTCGTTAGAGAATAAACCTATTCCAGTTGCCAATAACCCAAAACCTCCAGCGGTTATAGCTCCAGATGTTAATAGACCTACTCCGGTTAATGCAAAAGAAACTCCTACTACCATAACTGCTAAGCCCAAAACCATCATTGCAAAACCCAAAGATTGCAAAACAGAATTATTATTTTTGGAAAGCAGATTGGCATTTTTTTGGTATTCAAGAGTAAGCGCGTGACGCTTGGGGCTTGGGGGCATCGTTAATAATTGAGTGGTTTGGGTGATATGTTTGATCAACAGTTCGGATTGTTCCCCTTTTGCATAAAGCTCAAGAATTTTTTCTTTAACGGTAATGGCTTTGGCACGAAGCTCAGGATCAGTCATTCTGATAATGGTTTCATTAAGTTGACCTAATTCGGAATTAAAAGAATCATTTGCCTCTGCAAGTACTTTATAAAGTTTTTGATTGTATTCGGCAATGTAGCAGTGGATCCCCAGTTTTTCTAATTCCGGATAATAATATTTGATAGCACTGATAAATTGAGCTGCGCTTTGCTTTTCTGGATTATTAAAAGCACCACAACCTGGCATAACAAAAACGGCAGCTACAGCTTGGTTGATTCCATGCTCCTTAAAGTACGTTGCTCTATTAATTGCTGCTTGGCATTGAGCAGCGATACCTGTAGTCAATAAGAGCCCCAGGGTGCCTTCTGCTTCAGGATGTTGTAAGATTTTATTGGATGTTGAGCGAGTATCTAAAGGAGATGTTTCCACTTTCCGTAAATCAGGAGCTGCATAGCTTACAATGGTCATTGGCGTTTTTTCATTTTTTTGCAGCTGTTCTACTGTTTTTTCTACAGTGGTTATTTCGCTGGTATCGGCAAACCAATGTGACGAAATAGAGCCCCCACCAACGGGTACTTCATAGACATTATTTTGCATATCAAAGTAGATGGGTAATCCATTTTGCGGATTGGGATATGATTTAAATAAATCATTGAAGAACGCTTCTGACTCAAGATAGGTTTCTTTTTTTTCAACCAATTTGGCACAAATAGTGAGTACCATTTTTAAATACCGCTTTTGGTATTCCACAACATCAATGGGATAGGGCTGCTCAGAAAAAGCATATTGATTGCTTTCGATATTACGCTGATGGACATCGCAAAAGTGCAATGCCATTTTTAAAGCAGAATCGGTATATCGAGAAAATAATTCCTCTACAGAACCACTCGAATATTTTGCAGCTCCATCTCGATGCGAATTTGGAGCATTATCAGTGATCACAATGACCCCTTGATCATTCAATTGTTTGATTAACTGAATGACATCTCCATGAACTAATTGTATTCCAGATTGCAAAGGCAAATTGGATGTGTTTCGTTGAATGCTTGGTTGAAGTGGGGTTGTTTCGACGGTTTTAAGGTCATATTCCAGAAGCTTCAAAAATTTGTTCACATTGTTGGGAGCATCTAGGGCGGAGATCAAGTGATTGATTGTTTCAAGTAGAGCTGACTCAGATGCAACGGAAACAGGAAGTTGAGTTATTTCTTGAATTTTTTCTGAATTGTTTTTTATTAATTGCCCCAAAAAGTAGGTTTGACTACACCAATACTGTTTTCTTGCTAAATTTTGATGGGGTTTATAGTGAAGATTTGTAATGAAGTCAGCGACTGCATGATAACGACTTTTTTGAGCAGCATACATCTCATCTCGTGTTTTGGAAGGGCCTAAGAGGAGTGATTGTGCTGTATTAAGGCCTGCTTTAATGGCTCCAGAAAAAAATTGAAACATAGAAAGGATCCCTGCTCTCTGTAAAAAGGGTTCAATATATCAAAAAATAAACTAAAAGGTCAAATTTTAATGTTTGTTGGGAGAATCTATTTGTGTACTTTATCACCCTGGTTCTAGGGGTCAACAACCCAATATTTTTATGCTTTATTAGATGCTCCATGGTATCGACCCCTTATTAATTAGGGGAAAAAATCTGTTGCGCCTCCATTTTAATTGCATCTTTTCTTTGTTTATTTTTCTTTGGTGCAATGACTTGGAGTCAGAAGAACTTCTTGAAGAAAGCATTACCCACTGCCATAATAAATTTTCAATCTTTCTAAAAAGGATTTCTCATGACTACTGTTGGTACTTATCTTGCTCAACGTCTTCAAGAATTAGGCGTAGATGATTATTTTGCTATTCCTGGTGATTATAATTTAGGTTTATTGGATGAACTATTAAAGAACAGTTCACTGAAAATGATCAATTGCTGTAATGAGCTCAATGCAGGTTATGCAGCAGATGGTTATGCGCGTATAAAAGGCGTCTCTGCTTTAGTGGTTACCTTTAGTGTCGGAGGGTTAAGCGCCGTAAATGCTGTGGCAGGGGCTTACGCGGAGAATTTGCCAATCATTGTTATTTCAGGTGGACCTAATACTAACTCCGTTCAGGACGCTGAGATTTTACATCATACGCTTGCGACTGAAAATTACAGCTATGTCCGAGAGATATTTGCAAAAATAACCGCGCATACAGTATTTATCCATAGACCCAGTGACGCGCCTATGCAAATAGATACTGCTATAGCAATCGCACTTGAAAAGAAAAAACCAGTATATATTGAAATTGCTTGTAATATTGCAGGGCTTAGTGTTTCTCCGCCAACCCAACGTGCTCTTAATGTCAAACGGTTGAGTGATACATCATCTCTTGCTGCTGCGATTGAGGATGCCTCAGAAAAACTTAACGCTGCGGTTAAGCCAGTATTGATTGCAGGAAGTAAATCACGTCCTTGCGAAGCTACGGCAATGATTGAGGCATTAAGCCAATCCTGCGGCTATGCCCTAGCTGCAATGCCTGATGCTAAGGGGTTTGTCTCGGAGCAACATCCTAATTACATTGGTATTTATTGGGGACCTGTTAGTTCCCCAGGCTGTGGTGAAATTGTAGAGTCGAGTGATTTGTATTTCTTTGTAGGACCTAATTTTAATGATTACACAACAGTAGGGCATGTATGTAATATACAGCCTAAGAAATTGATTGTCATTGCCGATGGCAGTGTTTCTGTCGCCGGAAAAGTATATACCGATGTGTACATGAATGAGTTTTTACGAGGTTTGCAAGATAAGTTGAAATTTAATGATGCTTCGCTCAAAGCATACAAACGAATCGAGGGCTCAGCGCCTTTATATCATGAACCGAGTGATCTAAATTCACCACTAACAACCCGATTTTTGTTTGGCCAAATTCAAAAACTTTTAAGCAGTGATTATGGTATCCTCGCAGAAACGGGTGACTCATGGTTTAATGGCATGCGTCTTAATTTACCTGAAAATTGTCCGTTTGAAATTCAAATGCAATACGGCTCCATTGGTTGGTCTGTGGGAGCACTTCTAGGAATGCAAGCGGCTCTTCATCTTAAAAAGCGCGTTATTGCGTTGATTGGAGACGGTTCATTTCAAATGAGTGCTCAAGAACTTTCTACGATAATTCGTTATGGTTTTAAACCAATCATCTTTTTAATGAATAATGCTTCTTATACTATTGAAGTACAAATTCATGATGGTCCTTATAATGTGATTAATAATTGGAATTATGCGGATTTGGTGAAGGTTTTTAATGGTGATCAAGAAAATGCTCGAACATTTAAAGCCTCTACTCATCAAGCCCTTCTTGATGCACTCGACGAAGCAAAGCAATCAAATACCTTATGTTTCATTGAAGTTATTTTGGATAAAGATGATTGTAATAAAAACCTCTTGGAATGGGGGGCTCGGGTTGCCTCATACAATGGCCGACCACCCAAGCAGATTGATGTTATTGTTTAAAGTAATGTCTCATTATTTGCGTAATGAGCTCGAGTCAAATTGTTTTTTTGAACAATTTATCGGGTTTATAAGATGCATATTGTTTCTATGGAGGGATATTCCCGCGCAAAAAAGCAACAAATCTTGCTAGAAACCTTATCTTGTAATAGATTTGCTGTTGTTGCAAAAGATGATGCTCTCTCAAACGTCCTGTCTCTTGATCCTATCTCATCAAGAGACAGCTGCTTGCGCAGCGGGGGAGGGACTTCTCAATACCGTCACCTTCCGCAAAAGCGGAAGGTCTAAAAGTAACAAAGCTTTGCTCTAAACTTCACCTTGCAGTCATACGCGTATGAGACCCCCTGCTTACGCAGAGGGTGACGATGCTCTCAATACCGTCTCCTTCTGCAAAAAAAATAATTGGATCCTGTTTTATTT
>NZ_LNYE01000006.1 GCF_001467695.1 Legionella gratiana | reverse complement strand
TAGTGTGAGGCTTCCTCATGTGAAAGTAGGTCATCGCCAGGGTTTTATTCTAAAGCGGCTTTTGAGCCGCTTTTTTTATTTATACCTTACTCTCAAATCGCTTTAAGCCGTTGCAAATTCTCTTAATTGATTTTTATTGAACTTTAGTTTAAGGTAATTTTATTTAGGAAAGGTTGTGCTATGTTAGTCCAGCGCATTTTGGAGCTTATCTCAAACCTTGAACATGAAGATAATCCAATTACAAGTGATGTATTATTACTTCAGCGTCTTTCTGAACATTTTTCCAAAAGATCCGCAGACGAAGATTTAAATAACGAAGACATTCAATTTCTACTTGATTGCTATAAAAGTCGCTGGGATGTAATTATTGATAGTGAAAATGATTATACACTTAATCCATCAAGTGCGAATCAATTGTGGATTAATTTTGCCCGCGAACTTGAACCAATAGCCAAACGAAGTTATTTAAAAATATTGATACCTACGTTAACCAATGATATTGATTTAAATGATTTTTCACCGCTTACAGAAACAGTAAATCTATTCAATTTTTATCTTGGTTATGGGGGGACTACTTTATATAGAAAATTAAGTTTTTGCAGACATTTAGAGCGGTGGCAATTTACTTTGTCAACCTATAGAAATGTTACAGACAGGACGTTGAGTGTGGTTACAATAGATGAGCTAGCCCGTTTAAAGTTATGTAATCAAACGGCAAGAAAAGTGACTATTGATACTGAAATTTTCGACAATTTTTGGGATTTAATGAGAAAAAAGGTTTTCATTCACTTGATAGATAATGAACGGATTCCTATAGGTTTGTTACCCCATTTGGTGGAGCTAGTCGAGCGCTATTATTTTTTAAAATCGAAAGGATTAGATTTTTCTGTATTTAAAAAGGATGTTAGGAATTTTTTTCGTCGCGTGTATGGTTATGAGTTAGCGGAAGTAAATACTTTATATGGAGCAAAAATCGAATATAAGGGTGCAGAACACTATTTATTGGATGTATTTATCGATCTTCATATTGCGACCGATTTTTCTGATATGGAGTTAGCGATGCAAGCCCTAAGTAAATGGTTGTTTCATTTTGATTCAGGATTAAGGGCATCAAGTAAAGAATTAGAAAGTATTTACGCAGAATTACCTAAAGAGGAGAAGCAATTAGCTGAAACAAATAACAACCAAACCAAAGATTTAGAAAATTGTTGTAGTTTGTTAGTTTCTCTATTGACTACTCAATTTAAGGTTTCCACCGCATTTACAAAACGATCTTATAGTCTATGGGATAAATCGAATGAGGTACTTCCTGAGTTGGGAGATATTTTTAATATTTTACTGCCTTTGGTTGCTGAAAACCAACCGGATGCTTTAGCAGAAGCTTATAGAGGTATTATTAAAGATATTATTTTTCCTGTAAGTACCGATAAAAGTTGGTACACCTGGGCTACTCGATCTGACGAAACAGTTAAATGGCTTGATCTTGCTAAGAGCCGTAAATTGAATGAACTTGGAGTTTATTGGTTTGAACCAGAACTATTATTCTCTGCGCTGCTTCTATTCAACACAAATCATCAATCTTTGAAAGCACGTATTAATCTGTTTTTAGATGATATCATTCAAACATATGCCCAAGATCAAAATGATTTAATGAAACAATTTCGAGTTAATATTCTATTTAATGAATTTCTCATGGGACTAGGTGAGCACCACCGAGTTAGTCTATTGAGATTAATAAAGCTTTGTGATCTTAAAACAGCCAAATCCAATTTTCTCAATAATTGTGGTTCATATATTAATGATCGCTTGTCTCAATTAAGTCAAATTCCAACAGAGACTCGAACAGTGCATTTTTTTTCTCAACTGTACAAGCTCGATAGTGCTAAATTATTTAAATTACCCGAAGAGAAGAAAGATGTAAGTTCCATGATAACGGAATATAAAAATCAATTGCTTGCTCTTAACCTTGAGCCTAAAATTTCAGAAAAAATAGGTAAATATTTATTTAAAATTGGACAGCCTATTTTAACTGTAGCGCAAAAAGAAATGGCAAAAAGTGGCAGTCGCCCCTTAGATTACATGGGGCAATATACATAGGGTATTATTTGGCAGAGTCGTATTGAGCACAAAGTTTAATGAAATTTTCATATCGTTTGGTAGAAATTAAACCTTTCGTTACTGCTTGAATGATAGCGCAATGAGGTGTGTCTTTATGGGTGCAATTGCGAAATTTACATTGTGACAAATAAGGTCTGAATTCAACATATCCACGCGTAATTTCAGCCATATCGATATGCCATAAACTAAATTCTCTTACTCCTGGGGAATCAATTAATGCGCCACCGCTAGGTAAATGATAGTAGCGTGAGTTGCTGGTGGTATGTTGACCTAGTTCTGAAATTTCAGAAAGCTCTTGTGTTGCAATATTGAGTTCATGAGGTAAAATGCTTGCAATGAGAGATGATTTCCCTACCCCTGATTGACCTACAAAAACACTAACTTGATGATTGAGTACTTGCTTTAATTGTTCTAAGCCGATTGAAGAATGTTTATTCGTTAGCACAATAGGGTAATTTAAATTGCCATAATTCTTGAATAGTTGTTCTTGAAGTGTTTTGCAGGGTAAATCAGTTTTATTGAATAAAATAACGGCGTGCAATTGTAATGTTTCTGCCATAACTAAATAACTATCGAGTAATGGCCAAGATATTTCAGGCTTTGGGGCAATAACGATAATTATTTGGGTGATGTTTGCTGCAACAGGTTTTTTTACACCAGCATTCGTTGGTTTTGCTAAAAGGCTATTGCGAGGATAAAGGCTAACCACGACGCCTTGATTCTTGCCTTCCATTTGCCAAATGACTCTATCTCCGGCAACTAAGGTTTCCAAATTTGGTCTGATGGAGCAACGTATATGGTTACCTTGATTATCTTCTATTTCAACATGTTTGCTGAATCGAGTAATCACTAACCCTTCGATAAGAGCATCATCATTTTGTTTATACTGATGATAATTTTGTTGTATTTTTTCAATTCGTGTCGATTGTTGTTTACTAATACGTCTTTTACTCATAGTTAGGATCTATAATATAATGTGATTCCCGATTTTGAAAATTAGATCAGGTCTGAATAACATACAGTATGAGGGTAAATTTAATTTAATGAAAGTATACTTAGTGGGAGGCGCTGTTCGAGATCAACTATTAAATCTGCCTGTGAAGGAACGCGATTGGGTCGTAGTTGGTTCTAGTCCTGATGAGTTATTGCGAAAAAAATTCAGGCAAGTTGGGCGTGATTTTCCTGTTTTTTTACATCCAGAGACCAATGAGGAATATGCATTAGCGCGAACAGAAAGAAAGTCTGCTCCAGGTTATTATGGTTTTTCTTGCGATTTTAGTAAACAGGTTACTTTAGAAGAAGATTTAGCGAGACGCGATTTAACAATTAATGCAATAGCTAGGGATGATCAAGACCAACTTATTGACCCCTACAATGGTCAAAAAGATTTAGAAAGCAGATTATTGCGTCATGTTTCCCCTGCTTTTGTTGAAGATCCTGTACGTGTGTTGCGTGTTGCTCGTTTTGCAGCACGATTTCATTATTTAGGTTTTAAATTGGCTGATGAAACACGTTCTCTGATGTATACCATGGTTAAACGAGGGGAGTTAGCTCATCTAGTTGCGGAACGTGTCTGGCAAGAATGGCAGCAAAGTCTTGAAGAAAAAAATCCAGAACAATTTATTAGTACATTGAGAGCATGCGGCGCACTGGGTGTTATTTTGCCTGAAATTGAAGCGTTATTTGGTGTGCCTAACCCTTATCGCTATCATCATGAAGTAGATAGTGGCATCCATAGTTTATTTGTTTTGCAAGCTGCTGTTGTTTTAACAAATGATCCCATAGTCCGTTTTGCGGCTTTGGTTCATGATTTAGGTAAGGCTTTATCACCGATGAACAATTGGCCTAGTCACCATGGGCATGAAGAGAGAGGAGTAGCTATAATTCAGTCCTTATGCAACCGTTTGCGAATTCCAAATGATTATCGCAATTTAGCGGTTATGGTTTCGCGATTCCATTTAAATATTCATCGTTTATTCGAACTGCAAGCAGGGACTATTGTGAAGATTTTAGAGCAGAGTGATGCATTTCGTCGTCCATCACTTTTTTATAATATGTTAATGGCGTGTCAGGCTGATGCAGAAGGGTGCGGCAAAATTATTGATTATCCCCAAAATAAATTATGGAGTTGTTTGTTAGCAGAGTGTGCTAAAGTAAATATCAAAGCAATAGTAGAAGAAGGTTATGAGGGAGAAGCCATTAAACAAGCTCTTCATCAAAGACGTGTAGCATGTGTTGAATTGATATTAAATTCTTGGAAAAAAAATGAAAAATAATCAAAACCTAATTTGGATAGATTTGGAAATGACAGGACTTGATCCTGAGCAGGATAGAATTATCGAGCTGGCTACTGTTGTGACTGATCCTTATTTGAATATTCTTGCTGAAGGACCTGTTTTTGCTATTTCTCAATCCAAAGTGTTGCTCGATGGTATGGACTCCTGGAATACAAAACAGCACGGTCAATCGGGTTTAGTCAAGCGTGTACTTGAAAGTGAGATTAATGAGGCACAAGCAGAAAAATTAACTATTGAATTTTTAAAACAGTATCTGGATAAAGGTAAGTCCCCCATGTGCGGTAACAGCATATGTCAAGATAGACGATTTCTATATAAATATATGCCTGATTTGGCTGCATTTTTTCATTATCGGAACTTAGACGTTAGTACACTTAAGGAGCTGGCGATACGTTGGAAACCTAAGTTACTAAATGGGGTTGTTAAAGAATCAAAACACCTCGCATTAGACGATATTAAAGATTCTATTGCAGAATTAGTTTATTATCGTGATCATTTTATCAATTTGCTGGATGTAACAAAATGATTCAAAGAGAACGATTGGAATTACCGAATGGAGCAGACAAGCTGTTGCTGCATTCATGTTGCGCCCCTTGTTCTGGCGAAGTAATGGAAGCTCTAATTGCGTCAGAGATTAATTTTACTATATTTTTTTATAATCCTAATATTCATCCTGTGCAAGAATACGAAATTAGAAAAAATGAAAATGTGAATTTTGCAAAAAAACACAATATTCCTTTTATCGATGCTGATTATGATAAAGATAATTGGTTTGCTCGAGCTAAAGGCTTAGAATGGGAGCCTGAACGGGGTAAGCGTTGTACTATGTGTTTTGATATGCGTTTTGAACGTACTGCTTTATATGCCTATGAACATGGTTTTCCTGTGATTAGCAGTTCTTTAGGAATTTCACGTTGGAAAGATATGAATCAAATTAATGATTGCGGTGTTCGAGCTGCCAGTAAATATCCTGATGTAGCGTATTGGACATACAATTGGCGAAAAAATGGTGGTTCGGAACGTATGTATGAAATCGCTAAGCGTGAAGAGTTTTACAAACAAGAGTATTGTGGTTGCGTTTATTCGTTACGTGATACTAATGCATGGCGGAAACAAAAGGAAAGGAATCGAATTAAAATTGGTGTTAATTATTATTCTGAGAATTTAGATAATGAAGGTACATCATGAGCATACACGCACATGGTGATTCTCACCATCACCACCATCATCATGGAAATGATAAAAACACCGTAACCTATAATAAAGCGTTTATTATTTCCATCATTGCAAATGGTTTATTTGTTGTATTGCAAATTGCCTTTGCCTATTTAGCTAACTCAACGAGTTTACTTGCAGATGCTTTTCATAATTTAGGTGATGTATTAGGTTTGATGTTAGCATGGATTGCCACTGTGCTGATGAAACGTGCACCAACAATGAAGGCAACTTATGGTTTAAAAAAGACATCGATACTTTCTGCTTTGGCAAATGGAATTTTGTTGGTCTTTACATGCGGTATTATTGCTACAGAAGCAGTATATAAGTTATTTTCTCCAACAGAAGTTCAGGCGGTATCGGTTATGATTGTTGCTGCTGTTGGTATTGTGATTAATGCGACTACTGCATTGTTATTTATGCGTGGTTCAGCAGATTTAAACATTAGAGGCGCTTACCTTCATTTGTTCTATGATGCTTTGGTTTCAGTTGGTGTCGTAGTCTCTGCTGCTTTACTCTATTGGACTGAGTGGCTTTGGATAGATCCTGTAGTTGGTTTACTTATTGCAATTATTATACTTAAAGGAACTTGGTCTTTATTTACTGGCAGCTTCAGATTAATTATTGATGGTGTTCCAGAGCATATATCTTGGACAGCCGTTAGTGATTTTTTGCTAAGTAAACCTGGAGTGAATGGTTTTCATGATCTACATATATGGGCACTTAGTACTCAAGAAAATGCAATGTCTGTTCATTTGTATATGCCTGATGAACCACTTTCTGATTCATTAAGAGCTGAGTGGGTTGAACAATTGCGTCATCAATTTAATATTCAGCATGTGACTATTCAGGTGGAACGCACTGCAACAGACTGTAATGATGCATGTCATAATCCGGGTTTTTTATAATTAATCGTGTTCAAACAGTTTTGTGAGTGATCAGCTCTATGCCTTTCTTGTAATTAGTGCATGCAAGTGCCTCTTCTCCAAGTTTTTCATGAAGTATTCCTTTGGCTTCATAGGCTAAAGCTGTGGGTTCTATCTCATTGGACTTTTCAAGATAATATTTTGCTTTTCCCCAGAGTTGGAGCTTAATGCACAGTTGACCTAAGCATAAATAAAGCGCTGCTGAATGTGGGTTTTTTTTCAATAAGGACTCAGCAAAAGTCAGTTGATTTTCATCAGCAGGTAACATTCCATAAAGCTTTATTAATTGTGAACTAAAGTTTTTGCGTAGCGTGCGGTATAATATATTTTTTGCTGTGGTGAGTTCATTGTTTCTTAATAAAAAATGAGTATATTCTGCAATAATATCAGGATTACTAGCCAAAGCCTTAGGGAGGGCATGAAAAAACGAGTTTACTGCATCGCATTGATTTTGTTTGGCTAGATCAATGAGCCTTTGCAAATAAGTATTGTATTGTAATAGCTCAAACTCTTGTTGGTTAATTACTTTATATTTTTTTAGATCCGGCAAAAGAGCAATGAGTTGAGGCCAATCTTTTACCTCTTGATAGAGTCGCATTATTAGCATTAACACATAGGGATGACGCGGTGCTATAGCATGTAAATGCTTTAGGGTTGCTAAAGCTTGCTCCCATTGATGATTCGATAATTGCAATTCTGCCTGCGTTAATTCAACAGCAATTTTGGCTTCAGGCATGGATTGTTGGGCTGCTCGCAAGTAATCATCACGTAATTGATTATCCCCCATTTTTTGAGCCGCTCGAGCTGCGGTTAAATAATTAAGTAAGGGAGTATCTGAATTGGGTAAGGCCTGGATTAAATGATTTTTTGCTTTTAGCCAATTTCCTTCACTATATTCAATTAAACCCTTTCGGGTAATTGCTTGCGCTTTTCGAAAGCGTTTTTTTGCATGCCATTTAGTTAATGTACTGGGAGTATGAGTGATTGTCTGACATAGACGCAAAAAAAGATAGAGGACCATAAATAAGAGGATAACGGCTAAAGCAGCCACCCAAACCGTAGTTTCAATGGTCCAATGGTTCAATGCAATTAATACATAACCAGGGTCTTTATTAAGCTGAATGCCTAGAATTACAGCAACCAATAAGATCACGAAGGCAAAAAGAACACGCATCATTGTTGATCTCCTTCTTGTTCCTTATTTATAGATTGATTCGAAGCTCCTTTTTTACTCTCAATCAACTCATTGAGCATGGGAAGTGCTAAGCTCAAGGGTGGTCTTTTGGGAGTAACATTCATTTGCTGTAACTCGGTTAATTTTTTGATGAGCGCTGCTGTATTTTGTGTGTTCTCATTAAAATTTGTTTTAAGTGTGTTAATTGCTTGTTTAAGAACCAGTTGATAAACAAAAGAATCATGATTAAGAACGGCCCATTGAGCTTCTTGTAGATTGAGACGAAGATTTTCTTTAAGAGTGGCTTCAAGTAAAGGCGATAAAATCGGTTTGATTTCTTGATCATGACGGCGTATTACAATCAATTTTCCTAAGATATTTATACTGTCTTGTAAACGTGTGTTCCAGGAAGACGTATTATTGGGTAATGCGTTTGATGGTTTTGTTGTGGATTCGTCTCCAGGCATAGGAATACTGAGATGGTTAATACTATTTTGTGCTGCATCTAATTGACTTAACAATCCGGCAATATCTACAGGAGATATGGCTTGAATTTGTGCTACATCTTTCGCTATTGCTTGTCTTATAGCAAAGATCTTAGGCTCATTAAATTGTTTTAATAACTGATCTGCTTGCTCCAGTAGTGCTATTGTTGCATCAGAGCTATTACTCCAATGCGCATTGATCTGTGCTAATTCAAGATAATAGCGTGCTTTAAGCAGAAGCCAGTCTTGATTTTGATAAAATTTTTGGCTCATAGCGCTTTGTAATTGTTTGCTTAGAGCGTCAAACTTTGTTTGAAATTGGGTTTGAAGTTCTTCAGTATTTTTCGTTTTTGCATTGGTTTGTTCTTGAGTTTTCTCTTGTTTTTGTTCTAATTGTTTTAATTTTTCAGCGAGGTTAGAGTTTGTATTGATTAATTGATCGTGTAATTGGTTATTTAGGGAAAGCGTATATGCAGCTATAGCTAAAGCCCCTAATGCAAGGATGATTGCTAAAGTAGGTATAAAAAAATTATTGTTAAACGAATTATTGTTTTGAGACTTTGGCGCGTCACTTTGTCTTAAGCCTGGAGTTTTTTTTATTTTTTGCATCTCTTCTTCATTGCTACTGGCCATAGTTAATCCTTGTTTACGTAGTCAAACAGTGTATTTAGCACCTGATTAGGGTGACTTATTTTAATCCTATATATTCCTAATGAAGAGGCAATTTGAGCGAGACGCCCACTAATCACTAGCCATGTTTTATTTTTTAGCCAATCATGAGCCTCTTTATCAAACAGTTTAAAAAGGTTAAGCAGAGACTGTTCGCTTGTTAACAGTATAATGTCCACTAAGTCATCGCGCCATATCGATTGAACGAATAAAGGATTTATTTTGGGCATAACTCGTTGATATACCTTAAGAATGACTAGATTTGCCCCTTTTTGCATCAGTTCTTCTTCAATGAGGGGTCTGCCTTCTTTCCCTTTAAATAGTAGCACGTTTTGCTTTTCAAGGTCTTGTAAGGTTTCTAAGGAGAGTAAATGTTCGCTATCAGGAAGCTCAGGGATAGCATTAACTTGGATGTTGAATTGTTGCAGTGATGCGGCAGTTCCTTGGCCAATTGCAATAACTTGAATTGAAGAAGGCCAATTCAAGTTCAATCGATTTAATTGAGTAAAGCAATAATGGACCGCATTGGTACTAATAAAAATAGCATGATCTATATGGTTTAAATCCGGTAATAAAGAAACCCAATCACTGTTTGAGGCTTGAATTTCTAGGGTGGGGAGCTCAATGGCTATTCCTCCTGACGCACGGATGCATTGAGAGAGCTTATATGCTTGCTCTTGAGGTCGAGTATTTAAAATGCGCAAACCTTTTAGTGATTGATTCATTGCATCACCGATGCAAGAAGATTGGCTGCGCCTTGTGACATCAAGGATTGTGAACAGAGATCAGCCAGACTTTTTGCCTGATCCAACGCTCCTATTTGGGTGTCTTCGATGATCTGGGAACCATCAAGAGTTAGGATTTTTGCCTTTAAGCAAAGTTGATTCCTTTCAATGGGGGTACAGAAGACTGCTAATGGGACATGGCAATTTCCACCTAATTGTGCATTAACGCGACGTTCTGTATGGACACAAATCGATGAAATAGGATCATTTAATTCAGTAACAAGAGCTTGTGTTTCTTGATCATCTGTTCTGCATTCGATTGCCAAGGCTCCTTGCCCACATGCGGGTAACATGATTTCTGCGGATAATTGCTCTGTAATAACATGGCTGAAACCCATACGCTCAAGACCAGCAGCAGCGAGGATGATCGCTTGATATGCTCCGGACTTGAGTTTTTCGAGTCGAGTGTTAATGTTGCCTCGCAAAGGTGTAACACATAAATCCGATCGGTACGCTAAGAGTTGCGATTGTCTTCTAAGACTGGCTGTCCCAATGATGGCTTGCTGAGGCAGTGTCTGTAGACTGGTATGATTATAGCTGACAAAGACATCAAAGGGGTTGTCTCTTTTACAAATTGCAGCCAGGCAAAGTCCTTCTGGAAATTCTGCGGGCATGTCTTTTGATGAATGTACAGCAAAATCCGCTCTTTTATCCAGTAATGCTTCCTCTAATTCTTTGACAAATAAACCTTTTCCGCCAACAGCCAAAAGTTTATCTTTAAGAAACTTATCTCCAGAGGTGGTCATGGGTACTAATTCAATAGTAAGTTTTGGCCATTTGTTTAATAAACGTTGCCGGACATAATTTGCTTGCCATAGAGCAAGAGGGCTTTGACGTGTTGCTATACGTATTATTCTTGAATTCATTTTGATACTGCATTCAGGAGGAATGCAGTATCATACTCTTTTCATGATAAGGATGCACGCACTCCAAGGGCTATAAAAATATAGGTCCAGCCATTAATTATCATATCAATGGCAATAAACATTCCGATAACCCATAGACCACTAATTGGCCATTGTATGAGGATTAACAGGCCAAGGATAATGGCAGTAATCCCTGCGAACAACAGCCACCCCCATCCTGTTGCATTTTTTAAAGAAAATGCTAAAACGGTTCGAGTGATGCCAATAATAATAAGGACTGTGGCTAATAAAGCTGTAATTAGTGTGGAGGCTAAAAAGGGATCATAAAGGACAATCACGGCTCCAATCAGATATAAAAATGCGATTATTGCTTGCCAGAATATTCCCTGCCAGTCTCTGTGCTTAAAAATATCTATAAAATGAGACAGTGCAGAAATAATTAATAAGGCAGCAAAAAAGTACATACTGACAAGGGTTAATGCAATAACCATACTTAACCCGATACAGCCTAGAAAAACAAGTAATATACCTAATCCCAAGAGCCAACCCCAATTATGTCTAAGGGTATTTGGTGCGCAAATGCCACTGTTAGTCATGTCCATTTCCTTTTGTATAATCCTAACTTGGGCGCTCGTTGTCGATTCAACTGCCGAATTTAGGATAATCCATTAATAATTAATAATCCCAATAGAAATATAGCCTAATTTTCAAAGAGTTGTCGAATTTTTAACATCTTAGGCAGGAAAAGGAGTAACTGGGGGTAGTGTATCACTTGAGGCGATCTGCCACATAACGGCCAATTAATTGACCGATGATGATTGCTAGATAACTTTGCCCTAGAAAAGACTCTGTCCACACAAAAGTTTGAGCGATGGGTTTAAGCGGTACAATTTCACCAAATCCTACGGTGGTTAAGGTAATAAATGAGAAATAAATTGCTTGTATTTCATCCTGTGGCTGTAATTCGGTAAAAGAAAAAGGACTTATTGATTCCAATAATAAGTAAAGATAGGCAAAAATAAGACCGATAAATAAATAGGCTGATAAAGAGCCGAATAACGTAGTAACACTAATTGTTTGATCTTGCAACGTGAAATAAAGACAAAAGAAAGTCATTAAAATTAAAAAAATAATAATAATTAATAATCTTAGTGTATTTACATGAATCACATCAAAGTAGTATTCCAGTATGAATAAACTAATCCTTAGAAAAATAAGAGCTGCAATTAGAAACAGCACATTTTTGTTCCGGCCAATGATAAATAAGCTTGATGCTGTAAGAATTCCAAAAATAATATCGGAGCGATCGGCCCATCCTAATTGAGCGGTGATTGCTTTAAAGAAGCAAAATGCAATCAGGATGACAAATAAAGCTAGAAATCGATAACGAGAGATCAGCTTAACCATGTTCTTCCTTGGTAAATAAATAGTACTATCGCGCTTTTTTATACTGCATTAGCCTATATTTATATTAAACTAACGTGAGTTCGACATAAAAGCATTTCCATGCCTTTATGTCGAATGAATTTTTCGATTCTTTTAATTTCATCGTCTGGAAAAAAAAATGACTTCTCTGTATCATCATGCTTATTATCATGATGGTGTATTGGCATGAGGTTACAGTTATTGATTTCATTGTGTTGTTTTTCATTGGTGTTGTATGCAAGCGATGAGGCACAGCAACATGAAGTTCAATTAAGAATCCAACCTGTCGGCCAAGTTTCTGTGCAACGTCAAGCTAAATTAGATAATAAAGCTACGCGTGATGATGCGTCTCAAGAAACGGCTGGACGAGAAATTTATGAACATCATTGCGTTGTTTGTCATAAGGATGGTCTGGCCGGAGCACCTAGATTTAAGAATGAACAAGATTGGAAACCTAGGTTGGCTGGTAGAAAATTAGATGATTTAGTTGCTTCCTCACTCAAAGGTTTAAATGCTATGCCAGCAAAGGGGACATGTATTAAATGTAATGAAGATGATCTTAAAGCGGTTATATCCTATATGTTGCCAAAATCATGAGAAAAATTACTTATCGGAAAATTCAAGCTTTTAATGCAGTGCTAACAGCAGTTATGTTATTTGCGTCTTTTTATTTTGAATATGTTGTCGGATTGATGCCTTGTCCGTTATGCATGATGCAGCGCATTTGTGTTTTTTTATTATTGGCTGTTATAGGAGTAAGTTTTTGCACTTTAAAAAGAGCACATCTCATTAGTTTCTTGCAAATCATTATTGCATGCGCAGGCTTGTATTTTTCGCTACGCCAATTATGGTTACAGTCTTTACCAGAAGGAAATGCACCTGCTTGTATGCCAGGCTTAGATATTCTAATTCAGTATTTTCCTTGGCAAACAGTAGTCAAAACGTTGCTCTTAGGGACAGGTGATTGTGCTGAAGTCGATTGGCAGTTGTTAGGAATTTCAATGCCCGGATGGTGTGCGCTGTATTTTTTATTTATAGCACTTACGGGATGTTTTTTGTTTTGGCATACTCGAAAGAGCTCATCGATAATCACTACAAAATAAGTGCCTTAGTAGCAGGTCACGGGAGATGGTGAATCTTGGCCAGAACGGGGCTGTGTTACCCTTAGTACAAACACTAAATTGTTTTTGATGTATTAAACTGCAGATTTTGGCTACTGTAATCTGTATGATGTTCCTGTTGTCCAAGTAACGTGTGTGATAAATAAGGTTTCACTTGATTTTTTTCAGGATGCGAGAACCGGAGCATTTGATTTTTAAACTGAGTAATACGAGCAGCGGATTCTTCAGATTGGGGAACGTCCACTGTTTGTAATAATTCTAATAATATAGGACGTGGTTGGTGACATACAATTAACATATCACAACCTGCTCTAAGTGCTTCTTCAGTTCGCGTCATTAAGTTACCTATATCTGCACCAGTCATGCTCAAGCAATCGCTTAAAATCATACCTGTAAACTTCAAGTCGTGACGTAAAATTTCTTGCAACCAAATTGTTGAAAAGCCGGCGGGTTTATTGGTATCAACTGCTTTATAAGTCACATGAGCAGGCATAATCGCGCCTAATCGCTCTTTTTTTATTAACTCAATAAATGGTTTTAAATCTTTAGTTTTCAATTCATCAAGAGAAGTCATAGAAATAGGCATGGTGATATGTGAGTCCGAACCAACTCTTCCATGTCCTGGAAAATGTTTTCCTACGGCAGGCATTCCTGCGGCATTCATTCCCTCAATAAACGCGTTTGCTAAAGCTGTAACTGCATCGGGATCATGATGAAAAGCTCGATCCAAGCGAGCAATAATGGGGCTTATGTCACGTAAATCGAGGACAGGAGCAAGGCTTAAATCAATACCACATGCCAATAAATCATTGGCCATGATTTCTCCATACTGTCTTGCAAGTTTAATTCCTGCTTCTGGAGATAGATCATATACGTCACCATAGACACGAGCAGCGGGTAGGGAACGAAAGCCTTGGCGCAAAAATCGCTGAATGAATCCTCCTTCATGATCCGTAGCAATGAAAATATGTGGATTGATTGTATGGATTTCAGAAGAGAGTTGTTCTAATTGCTGTGGATTCTCGAAATTACGGGTAAAAAGAATGACAGCTCCTACATTAGGATGTTTTAAAAGCTCCCGTTCAATATCAGAAAGTTCTGTGCTTTCAAGATCAATCATGAATAAATTAGAATTTGAACTGGGCATATTGGGTATCCTTATTAGGGTCTATGCATCATATCATAAGTTGTATTATGTTTAATACGCCTCATGCTGGTAATCTGAGTTTGACTTAGCTATCATCACCTATTTTGAGTTATTTTTATTAAATGAAAACCTTTTCTTGCGAAGTGTTATACAAACACTCAGCGACTCAAGCGCGAGTGACACGTGTCATTACAGCTCATGGTGAATTTATTACCCCTGTTTTTATGCCAGTAGGTACGCGAGCAGGTGTAAATAATATGACTCCAAGCGAATTGCATGAGGCGCATAGTCAGATCATTTTAGGGGGTAATACCTACCATATGTTATGTGCTCCGGGAATGAAGGTTATTGAGCAAGCGGGTGGAATGCATCCTTTTATGGGATGGCATGGCCCTATGTTAACCGATAGTGGTGGTTTCCAAGTTTTTAGTTTATCCAAGAATAATGAAATTTGTACTATTGATGAAGAGGGGGCTCATTTTAGATTGCCTGGTAGCCAGGGATTGATTCATATGACTCCGGAAATGTCTCTAGAAACTCAGAAAATCATTGGTGCTGATATCATCATGGCGTTTGATCAATGCACTCCAGACAGGTGTACTAAGGATGAAGTGAGTCATATCATGACTCGTACGCATCGTTGGTTAAAACAATCAATGGATTATCATCAGCAGCACCCTAATTCACGATATGGATATGAGCAAGCTCTTTTTGGCATTATTCAAGGTGGGACTTTTAACGATCTGCGCCGTGAAAGTGCGGATTTTGTCTCGTCAATGAATCCAGAAGGTATTGCTATAGGAGGTGAAACTATAGGTTTTAATATGGAAACTACAGTTGAGGTTATCCGCTGGGTACGCGATTATTTACCGGATAATAAGCCGCGTTATACCATGGGTGTAGGAATGTCACCTCAGGATCTCTTAGAGGTCGTTGCGGAAGGAATTGATATGTTTGATTGTGTTGCGCCAACTCGTAATGCGCGTCATGGCTCTTTGTATTGTGGTGAGCTCGTTCGAGAAGGCAATTGGATGCGTTTTGTTAGTGAGTATGAAAACGAGCGCATTCAAATAAAAAAATCATGTTTTGCTGAGGATATGTCGCCAATTATGGCGCAATGTACCTGTTATACATGTCGTCATTACTCACGGTCTTATTTGCATCAGCTGTCCAAGCAAAAAACGAATTTATTTACAGCATTAGCGAGTATTCATAATGTTCACGTCATGCATTATGTTTGTGATAAAATACGTGATCTGATAATGAATGAACGTGTGACATAAAAGGGGAAATATGACTTTTATGTCGCTAGGGCGGATGTTATTTCAAGTATCTTGTGAGATCACATTCTGAGGGTTTGATATAAAAGTACTGCAAAATTTTTATATCCTTAAATAGCGCTATTTTGCATTAACTTAAAAATGACAGGAGCGATAATGATTGTAATCAGTACATCTAAAGGTGACATTCATATACAGTTAGATACAGAGAATACTCCAGCAACAGCGGAAAATTTTCTTAATTATGCGCGCAGTGGCTTTTATAATAATACAATTTTTCATCGTGTTATTGCTGGTTTTATGATTCAAGGTGGTGGGCTTGATTCAGAGATGAAACAAAAGAAAACTAATGAACCTATCAAAAATGAAGCAAAGAATGCGAAGCCGAATAAGCGAGGTTCTATCGCGATGGCTCGAACCATGGACCCTCATTCCGCTACAGCGCAATTTTTTATTAATGTTGTTGATAATCCATTTTTAAATTACAGTGCTGACCATATGCAAGGATATGGCTATTGTGTTTTTGGCGAAGTTATTGAAGGTATGGATGTTGTGGATGCTATTGCCAAAATAAAAACCGGGCAACATATGGGATATGCTGATGTACCTGTTGAGGAAATTAGTATTGTTGAAGTGAAAGAGATATAAATAAATACTAAGGCATGTTGGTAATTCATTTTCCTCACTTACGTGAATGCTTATTCAGCAGGACTAGGCAATGAGGAACCTGGGCGAAGATCTGGAAGATCCGAAACCCAGGGAGACTTGTATGTCAAAATTAGGACTTTTGCTTACGTTTTTTGATACTTTCTGAATAATCAAAGATAGGTATTTCAATATGAAAGAAAATCGCCAAGAGGCGAGCGATAAAAATACTGACAAGTGTAATAATCACATTCATATTTGCTGGGATATGAAAATAATCTAGAGTGATAAAAAGCAATGCTCCGGCAAGTGCAATCACGGCATAAAGTTCTTTCCTTAATACCAAGGGGATATCATTACATAAAATATCTCGCAACATTCCCCCACAAATACCAGTTATCATGCCACTAATAATTGCAATACTGGGTGATAGCCCATGATGGAGTGCTTTTTGAGTGCCTATAATGACGAAAGTAGATAAGCCTAATGCATCAAGTATTAGGAATATTTTAATAATCCGTATTAATGAATGGGCAATAAATATAGTTAGAAAAGCACATAACGATGTGTATAAGAGATACTCAGGATGGATAACCCAAGTTAAGGGATAAGTGTTAAACAGCGTATCTCTTACTGTTCCACCACCTAATGCAGCAATGCTGGCAATAAGCATCACTCCAAAAAAGTCCATTTTTTTGCGTCCCGCAGCCAATGCGCCAGTAATTGCTTCAACGCAAATACCCATGATAAATAAATAATGAAGTAACATTTGGATTCAGTGTTTTTTTAAAATGCAATAATAGCACTATTGGATCAAATAGAGAAATATTAAGGCTTATAAAAATGTTTTACTGAGGTTAAAGCCAAATCAATAATTTTTTTAGATTGATCTTCATCAGCATTAATTAGGCTCACATCATTAATTAACTCCAGTAAAAAGCGAGATATTTCTGGCTCTGACAATGTGCTGTTATAAAGCGATGATGCTTTTACAAAGATATAGTGAAGCACATTTTTGTTAATGGATATTTTATCTTCAACGATACCAGGACCATTGATTGGGTCGCCAAATAATAGCCAGCCGGGAGAAACCTTGAGTTTTGCAGCAATATCTACTAGTTTGATCGGTTCAGGAATGGCTTTACCACGAAGATACTTGCGACATATTTGTAATGAATAACCTGTAATTTCAGAAAGCTTATGGATACATACCCCAGAAGTAGAGCGTTGGGAGTTATATCCTGCAGCGACCATTGCATCCCGTAAACGATCAGCAAATTGTTTCGCTAGGTTGGTTTTTTCCATAGTTGCTGGATTATCAATTTGGAGTGGTATGAGTATAACAAAATGAAATTGATTCGCAAATAAAAAGTATTATTGGAAACTTTGAGTTTCTTTTCGAAATTTAAAGTTGACAAACGAGTCTAAATAACTATAATGTGCACCTGAAACCAATAAAAGGTTTCCACATTGTCCAAAGGAACTATGCGACACACGATGGAACACGTGCCACATATGAGTCCAAATAGAAGAGAAAGTGGTTTAAGCATAGCGCTTAACCTCGCAATAAGTGCCTGAGTGGTTCCCCTTCACTCAGGCCTTTCTTCTAAACGTTAAACCAATGGAATCAAATTTGGGAAGAGAATTTAAAAGGAATGAATTTTTTTGCTATATATCTTTTAATAAATTCACCAGTAAATTAATAGAGTTAGCAAGAGTATTCTGCTCATTTTCGTCTAAAGATTGTAGGTTTTCATTTAATCGATTATGGAGAAGGTAAGGGGCCGCGCTAACAAACTCCCTTCCTTTTTCGGTAATATCAATATAAATGATCCGACGATCTTTAATATCGCGTGTACGAAGAACGAATTCTTTTTCTTCCAGCCGATCGATTACCCCTACTAAAGTACTCATTGATAAATAGACTCTTTTAGAAAGAGTAGAGATTGTCATAATCCCATTTTCATAAATTTCATACAGACATACGATTTGTGGTACGGTTAAACCATAACATTTATTTAACCTTCTGGAATGAAAATCCATTTGTTGCATGATCTTGCGTAAAGCAAGAATGATATTCTTAGAGCATTGCTCGGACTGCATGACACTTTGTTCTTTTTTCTCATTCTGATTTTTTAAAATATTATTCATGGATGGTCTTTCAAAGATTTAAGGTTGAAAAAAAGTATATTAACCGTTAGTATCCTTAAATAATTTGTATACGAATTATATCAATAGATATGAATATTCAAGGCACTATACTGCGCGCGATCATAATTTCAAGTTTTTTGATGCGAGTGATTTTTGTTCCAATTAGACAACTAAATCGCAGCGCAACAGCACGTTTATTGTCAAGATTTAATCGTCTAATTGGAACAAAAATCACCAGGTAAAAACTTGGAATTATGATCGCGCACAGTATGCCTATTGTACCTGACTATTCAAGCTAACTATATAGAGCTCCTCAAAAATATCGAAGAGCGTGACTTGCCAATGGCATCCAATAATAATAAAAAGAAGGATTAATTATGCGAAGTCAACTCAACGAATCCTTGTCAAAATTAACTGAAGATACTCCGCAATCGAATGACCAAGAAGAAATTTATTTTAATAGCGGGGGAGTACTCACTTTAGGTGTAGAACTTGAACTACAACTCATCAATGCAGAAAACTACAATTTGTGTTCTAGAGCAGAAGATATTCTTGCTGCTCTGTCTCACTTAGAAAAAATTAAGCCAGAATTCTATTTAAGCACCATTGAAGTAAACACTGACAAATGCAGGATTGTACAAGAGGTTGAAGAGGATCTTTATGCAACATTATTTGAACTTCAACACGTATCGAAAAAACTTGGAATTCTACTTTCAACAACGGGTTCTCACCCATTTTCCAAATATTCTGACTGGGAGATTTCACCAACAGCACGTTATTTGGATTTAATTGATCGTAATCAATGGCTTACGCGTCGTATGAGTGTATACGGTCTACATGTACATCTAGGGATGTCGAGTGGAGAAGAATGTATACGGTTTAATAATTTTTTTATGTATTTTCTCCCTCATTTGTTAGCGCTTTCCTCAAGTTCTCCATTTTGGCAAGGAATAGACACGGGCCTTGCTTCATGCCGTCCGACCACATACGAAGCACTGCCTACAGCAGGCCAACCTTATCATGTCCGCTCATGGCAGAATTTTGAGCATTTGTATAAGACACTGAAATCCTGTGGTTCTATAAAATCACTCAAGGATTTATGGTGGGATTTAAGACCAAGTCCAAATTTTGGAACATTGGAGATTCGTGTTTGCGATGGTACGGCGACCCTTGCAGAAACATTAGCCCTAGTTGCATTGATACATACTCTTGCCCATTGGTTTGCCGATAATGGAAGTTGGCTTGAATCAGTAGCATACCCTCCTTATTGGCTTTCTCGAGAAAATAAATGGAGAGCGATTCGTTATGGTTTAGATGCGGAATTGGTGATGAATACAGAGGGAAAAATGAAATTAATGCGTGAAGATATTAAAGAGTGGATAGAAAAATTAAAACCCTATATTGAGCAACTTAACTATCAAACCTATTTTGCAACTCTTCAGGCTATTATGGATTCAGGAACAAGTTCCGAGCGTCAAAGAAAAGTGTTTGCATACAATAACTGTTTTGAAGATGTTGTGAAGCACAATGTGAGTGAATTTTTGTTGCAAGTTCCCTTATATAGGCGTGAGGTGATTATTTCTTGAACCCAGAAAAGCAGTTGAGTCATGAATAAATCATTTGCTTTGTAACCTTACCTTATTATATACTTCCTGCCAGTATATATGCAGGTCAGTTTATAGGCACGTAGCTCAGTGGTAGAGCACCACCTTGACATGGTGGTGGTCGGTGGTTCGATCCCACTCGTGCCTACCATGCAACAGAATTAGTAGTTCAGGAGCGTGAACCTTTCGTGTACGTGATGCCTGAAATTTGAGTCCCTAGAAAGTTTAAACCCTGCTATGCAGGGTTTTTTTATAGATGCTTACGGATAAAAATCATGCCAAACATTAAATTGCCTGATGGAAGTATAAAACATTATGAAGAGCCTTTAACTGTTTATGATGTGGCTTACAGTATAAGCCCTGGACTGGCTAAAGCCGCCTTGGCGGGTCGTGTTGATAACCAATTAGTTGATACTTCTTATCTTATTAAAAATGATTGTGCATTAGTGATTCTTACTGAAAAACAAGAAGAGAGTATCGAGGTTATTCGTCATTCTACTGCTCATTTATTAGCACAAGCTGTTAAAAGTATTTTTCCTTCAGCTCAAGTAACTATTGGTCCAGTGATTGAAGATGGTTTTTATTATGATTTTGCTTTTCAACGAGCGTTTACTCCGGAAGATTTGGAGTTAATCGAAGCTAAAATGGTGGAGTTGGCAAAAGCAAATTACCCTGTGACTCGCAGAGAACTACCTCGTGATGAGGCAATCCAATATTTTAAGAGTATTGGTGAAGAATATAAAGCGAAGATTATTGCTGATATTCCTAAAGATGAAGTATTGTCTTTATACAAACAAGGTGATTTTGAAGATTTATGTCGTGGTCCTCATGTTCCGGCAACGGGTTTTTTAAAAGCATTTAAGTTGACTAAAGTAGCGGGGGCATATTGGCGCGGTGATTCCAATAATGAAATGCTCCAGCGTATTTATGGCACTGCTTGGGCTGACAAAAAGGCTCTGGCCGACTATTTATTTCGCTTGGAAGAAGCTGAAAAGCGCGATCATCGTAAATTAGGCAAGAGTTTGGAGCTGTTTCACTTTCAAGATATTGCGCCTGGAATGGTTTTCTGGCATCCCAAAGGCTGGACTATTTATCAAGAGCTTGAGCGTTATATGCGCCATCGTTTAGCAGATTTTGGCTATCAAGAAATTAGAACGCCACAGTTGGTCGATCGCGTACTTTGGGAAAAGTCAGGTCATTGGGCTAATTTTAGAGATGAGATGTTTGTTACCGAGACAGAAAATCGTCATTATGCTGTAAAGCCAATGAATTGTCCTTGCCATGTTCAAGTATTTAACCAAGGCTTAAAAAGTTATAGGGATTTACCGCTACGTTTTTCAGAGTTTGGTAATTGCCACCGATGTGAGCCATCAGGATCATTACATGGTCTAATGCGAGTTCGCAATATGGTTCAAGATGATGCTCATATTTTCTGTACGGAAGATCAAATTCAATCAGAAGTGGCTATGATGTTAGAGCTAGTCCAATCTGTGTATCTTGATTTTGGATTTAAAGAAATTAAATATCGTTTGGCATTGCGTCCTGAAAAAAGGGTAGGCAGCGATGAAGTTTGGGATAAGGCAGAAGCAGCCTTAAAACAAGCGATGAAAGACAGAAATATAGAATGGGTTGATGCGCCAGGTGAAGGTGCTTTTTATGGGCCCAAAATAGAATGTTCCTTATTTGATTGTTTAGGTAGAATTTGGCAATGTGGCACGATACAAGTTGATTTTTCGATGCCTGGACGTTTGGAGGCCATTTATATTGCCGAAGATGGTAGCAAACAAACACCGGTCATGGTACATCGTGCTATCCTAGGATCATTTGAGCGCTTTATGGGAATTTTGATCGAGCATTATGCAGGAAAGCTACCTTTGTGGTTGTCGCCAGTGCAAGCTGTAATCATGACAATTAGTGAAAAACAGAACGAGTATGCAGAAAAAGTAACACAAATTTTGCAAAAAAGAGGAGTTCGTGCCAACTTTGACTTGAGAAATGAGAAAATTGGCTTTAAAATTCGCGAGCATACTTTACAAAAAATCCCATATCTATTAGTAATAGGGGATAAAGAAGTTGAGTCAGACCAAGTTGCTGTACGCACACGAGAAGGTACAGACTTGGGTGTGATGACAATAGATACAATTTGTGATACCTTGCTGCAAGAAATTGCTCGTAAAGGGTCAGTTATTAATTAATAAACAGGGGGGATTAAACCATTAGTGCACCAACTAAGCGTGAAAATGATCGCGCACGAATTAATGAACAGATCAATGTACCTGAGGTACGCTTAATTGATGTCGATGGTAATCAAGCAGGAATTGTTTCCACACGTGAAGCCCTGCGTGCAGCGGAAGAAGGTGGATTGGACCTAGTAGAGATTTCTCCAACAGCCAAACCCCCTGTATGCCGTATTATGGATTACGGCAAGTTTCTCTTTGAGCTGAGTAAAAAACAAGCTGAAGCTAGAAAAAAGCAGAAGCAAATTCAGGTTAAAGAATTAAAATTCCGTCCAACAACGGAAGATGGAGATTATCAGGTCAAGCTACGCAACCTGATCCGTTTCCTAAATCATGGTGATAAAGTCAAAATCACACTGCGGTTTCGTGGTCGTGAGATGGCTCATCAAGAACTTGGTATGAAAATTCTAGAGCGTATACAGCAGGATACAGCTGATTTTGCTATTGTGGAGCAGCAGGCGAAACGCGAAGGAAGACAATTACTGATGGTATTATCACCCAAAAAAACTAAAAGCTGAGTAAATGCGGAGTATATTGTTATGCCGAAGTTGAAATCACATCGCGGAGCGTCTAAACGCTTTCGTAGAACAGCAAGTGGCGCGATTAAACGTCGCGGTGCTTATAGAAATCATATCCTTACTAAAAAGTCTACCAAGCAAAAGCGTCATTTACGCGTAGAAGCTGGAACTTTAAAGCCATGCGATGCACGTTTGGCAGAACGTATGTTGCACGGTAGTTAAGGGAGGAAATGAAAAATGCCAAGAGTTAAACGTGGTGTGACCGCAAAAGCGCGTCACAAGAAGGTTATGGATCAAGCAAAAGGTTATTACGGTGCTCGTAGCCGAACCTATCGCATGGCCAAACAAGCAGTAATTAAAGCAGGTCAATACGCATATCGTGATAGACGCCAGAAAAAACGTCAGTTTCGTGCATTGTGGATCACTCGAATTAATGCACAAGCTCGTGAGTGTGGCCTATCATACAGTCGTCTAATTGATGGGTTGAAAAAAGCATCAATTGAATTAGATAGAAAAGTATTGGCTGATCTGGCTGTTCATGACAAAGTAGCTTTCGCTGCAATTGCAGAACAAGCTAAGGCTGCATTAGCAAAATAATCTTTGTGTTTTTTGCCTTGGATTTATATCCTAGAAAAATGACATGAATAAAGGTAAGTTTGCAAAATGAACTATTTAAGGAGGCTGCGGCCTCCTTTTTACTTGTGGGTATAACTATGCAGGATATCATCACCATACAAGAACAGGCTTCCGAAGCAATTAAAAATGCACAGGATGTTTCAGGATTAGAGTTAATTCGCGTTGATTTTTTAGGCAAAAAAGGAAGACTTACTGAAATTTTAAAAGGTCTTGCTCATTTATCTGCTGAAGAAAAACCTAAAGTAGGTCAGCTTGTGAATCAGGCAAAGCGTGAAATTAGTGCTTTGATTGAAACAAAAATGCTTGAACTGAAACAAAAACAACTGTTAGAAAAGCTATCGGCTGAACGCATTGATATAACACTTCCCGGACGTAAGAAGGAGAGTGGTTCCTTACATCCAGTAACTCAAGTCAAGCATCGAATTAACGAATTTTTCAGTCGTATGGGTTTTGATATCGTTGATGGCCCGGAAATTGAAACAGAATTTTATAATTTTGAAGCGCTTAATATTCCTGCACACCATCCGGCTCGCGCGATGCATGATACCTTTTATTTCGGTGATGGTCGTCTTTTACGGACACATACTTCCCCAGTACAAATTCGTACCATGGAGCAATGTAAACCGCCATTTCGGTTAATTGCTCCAGGAAGAGTCTATCGTTGTGACTCAGATCTTACTCATACACCGATGTTTCATCAAGTTGAAGGGCTATTGGTAGATAAACAAGCTACTTTAGCGAGCTTAAAGGGGCTACTACACGATTTTTTCGCCGATTTTTTTGGTCGCCAATTAGCATTACGGTTTAGACCCTCCTATTTTCCTTTTACAGAGCCCTCGGCTGAGGTTGACATTGAATGTACTCAATGTAGTGGGGAAGGCTGTCGTTCCTGTAAATTTACTGGATGGTTAGAAGTTTTAGGTTGTGGTATGGTGCATCCTAATGTTCTAAAAGCAGTAAATATCTCACCGGATGAATATCAGGGCTGGGCGTTTGGTATGGGTATGGATCGATTGGCTATGTTGTATTATGGAATAGATGACTTGCGTATGATGTTTGAAAATGATCTGTCTTTTTTAAGTCAATTTTGAGGGATAGGATTGTCAATAGGCTTCAATGGCAATAGGTGACGCTTTTGTTAAACGTGATGCGAATTGAACATATCGATACCGAGTAAAAATCAATCATGCAGTAAGGACTTTAGATGAAACTAAGTAAATTGTGGTTACACGAATGGGTTAATTTTTCACTGTCTGAACAGAAATTGGCCGATCAATTGACTATGGCTGGTTTGGAGGTGGATGCGGTAAGCCCTGTAGCAGGAGAGTTTTCTCATGTAATCGTTGCTGAAGTTCTTAGCACAAAACCTCATCCTAATGCAGATAAATTGACTTTATGCGAAGTAAACGCAAATACAGAAAAACCGTTGCAAATCGTTTGTGGTGCTTCGAATGTAAGAGCAGGATTAAAAGTAGCTCTGGCTATGGTTGGGGCACGCTTGCCAGGTGGTTTTAATATTAAAGAATCAAAGTTGCGTGGTGAGTTATCTCAAGGGATGCTCTGCTCAGTCAGTGAATTGGGTATGGCAGAGCAATCTGATGGAATTATGGAGTTAGAAGGTGATGCACCTATAGGAATGGATTTGCGCAAATATTTGACTCTTGATGATTATATATTGGATATTGATTTAACGCCTAACCGTGCGGATTGCTTTAGTGTTTTGGGTATTGCACGTGAAATAGCAGTATTGAATAAAATACCCTTATTGGAAAAAGAAATTTCTCCGGTTACTCCAAGTATTGATGATGTTTTTCCAATACATTTGAACGCTCCTGAGGCATGTTCTCGTTATTGTGGTCGAATTATTCGCAAAATAAATGCTCAAGCAAGCACGCCTTTATGGATGAGTGAGCGTTTACGTCGAAGCGGTATTAGGTCCGTTCATCCTGTTGTTGATGTAATGAATTATGTCATGCTTGAATTAGGCCAACCCATGCATGCTTTTGATTTGAATGAAATCAGCGGGGAAATAAAGGTACGCTATAGTAACCAAGAAGAGCAATTAGAGTTGCTTGATGGCCAAAAATTAACTTTGAACGAAAAAGTATTAGTGATTGCTGATAAGGAAAGACCTTTAGCAATGGCTGGAATTATGGGGGGAGAAGCAAGCTCTGTGCAAGCGCATACCACAGATGTCTTTTTAGAAAGCGCCTTTTTTAATCCCATTGTCATTGCCGGAGTGGCCAGGAAATTTGGTTTATTTAGTGATTCATCGCAACGCTTTGAACGAGGTGTAGATCCAAACCTACAAATAAACGCTTTAGAAAGAGCTACCGCATTAATTTTAGAAATTGTCGGTGGCGAAGCTGGACCGATTATTGAGGTTTCTGATCAAAGATACGTACAGAGCACCGTATGTTTTTCGTTTAATACGGAAAAAGTTAAAAAATTGACTGGGCTTAATATTTCTTTGAAGGAAATGAAGCGTTTCCTTGAGGGTTTAGGTATTAAAATTACAAAAGAACAAAATCATTTTCTTGATGTGATTATTCCTTCGTATCGCTTTGATATTCAGCGGGATGAGGACTTGGTTGAGGAAATCATTCGCCTTTATGGATACGATAATTTACATGCTGAACCTACATATACGCTAGTACAAGCAGGAAAAACATGCGGCAACGAAGAAATAGCAACAATACTTTCGCGCTGGTTTGCAAGCAGAGGGTACCACGAGACGATCAGTTACAGTTTTGTTGATCCTGAATTACAACATGAGCTTTATCCACGTAAAGCATTTATGCAATTACTTAATCCTATTTCTTCCGAATTATCGCAAATGCGGACAGGAATGTGGCCAGGTTTAATCGCCTCTCTGATATATAATGTACACCGTCAACAAAATGAAGTTAAATTTTTTGAAATTGGTGTGGTTTTTGATATGGATCAAGAGCAGTTAAAAGAGCGTCCCTGCATCGCAGGTTTGTTGATGGGGGAACAAGGCAGTGTTCATTGGAGTGAAACGACTCGATTGTATGATTTTTTTGATTTAAAAGGAGATCTTCAATCTTTATTCGCTTCATTAAAATTAAAGCATGTAGCGTTCATTGCTACAGCACATGACGCATTGCATCCTGGACAATCAGCTCAAATCAATATAAAGGGTGTTCCTTCGGGCTGGCTGGGAACGTTGCATCCTCGCTTAACAGATGCTCTGGATTTACATCATGATGTTCTTCTCTTTGAAATCAATTTAGAGGCATTAATAGGATGCGAAGCACCACGTTATAAACCGATTTCAAAATACCCTCAAATTCGAAGAGATTTATCCTTTTTAATCGATACTGATATCGAGGTCATGCACATTGAATCAGCAGTAAGAGCTACTGTAAAAGAGAACTGGTTAAAATCCTTTGATGTATTTGATGTATATACAGGAGAAGGCATTCCTTTGGGTAAAAAAAGCTTGGCGATTTCTCTAACCATTCAAGATGAAAGTCGTACTTTGGTTGACACCGAGATTAATTCTTTAATTGATGCTATAATCAATACGTTAGAAAATAAATTTTCAATCATATTGAGGGAATAATCGTGAATGCATTGAGCAAAGCTATAATGGCAGAAACCTTGTGTGATGAATTAAAGTTGTCCAAACCTGCCTCAAAGGAGATGGTCGAGAGTTTTTTTGAAGAATTACGACATGCTCTTGAACATGGACATCATGTAAAATTATCTGGATTTGGTAATTTTACTTTAAGGGACAAACCACAAAGGCCAGGTAGAAACCCCAAGACTGGAGAAGAAATTCCTGTAGTAGCGAGAAGAGTTGTGACTTTTAAACCAGGCTTGAAGCTAAAAAGTAAAATTGAATCCATAGGAAAATAATTCATTGAACTATTACTCGAAACATATTTTTTTATGTACCAACAAGAAGGCAGCAGGTAAACAATGCTGCGCCAATTCTGGTGGAGAAGAGTACTTTGATTATATAAAATCACGGCTTTTAGAGCTGGGAATGCATGGACCGGGAAAAGTTCGCATTAGCAAAACAGGTTGTCTTGGTCGCTGCAGTTCAGGTCCATGTATCGTGATTTATCCTGAAGGCGTATGGTATAGTTATTCATCTTTTGCTGATATCGATGAAATCATAGAAAAACATTTAATTTCTGGTAATATTGTTACTCAGTTGTTAATGGATCAAGTGTGAAAGTTGCTCTATTTACACGGATTTTAATAATTATTTATAAATTTTTTTCCTTTATACTTGTAGGATGATTCTGTTTTGGTTAAAATCGCCCGTCCATGATAGAAGATTACCAATTTAGGCGGTTCGGAGTTCATTTAATGAAGACATTTAGTGCCAAAAGCCATGAAGTCAAACGTGACTGGTTAGTAGTTGATGCCAGCGATAAGGTTTTGGGTCGCTTAGCAACTGAAATTGCCCGTCGTTTACGGGGCAAGCATAAAGCTGAGTATACTCCCCATGTTGATACTGGAGATTATATTATTGTTACAAATGCTGAAAAAGTTATTGTAACTGGTCGTAAGTTTACCGATAAGATGTACTATCGTCATACTGGATATCCAGGTGGAATAAAATCAGATAGTTTTGAAAAATTACAAGCAAGAAATCCTGTCAGAATTATCGAAATAGCTGTTAAAGGCATGTTACCAAAGAATCCTTTGGGAAGAGAAATGTATCGTAAGCTGAAAGTATATGCGGGCAACGAGCATCCACATGCTGCACAGCAACCCAAACAACTTGATATTGAGGAATAAGTATTATGGCTGAAGTGAAGCAATACTACGGCACTGGTCGTAGAAAAAGTTCAACAGCTCGTGTGTTTTTACGCCCAGGTAAAGGTGAGATCAAAGTCAACGGTCGTACTTTACAAGAATATTTTTGCCGTGAAACTTCGTGCATGGTGGTTATGCAGCCACTGGAAACCGTTGATCTTGTTGACAAGTTCGATGTTTACGTTACAGTAACTGGTGGTGGAATCTCTGGTCAGGCAGGCGCTGTACGGTTAGGAATTGCAAGAGCGTTGGTTGCTTATGATGAAAAGGGATTGGCAGAAGATGCAGAGCCTAGTCCTGATTCTGTTCGTAGAAGACTTCGTGCTCGAGGTTTACTCACCCGTGATTCACGTCGTGTTGAAAGAAAGAAAGTCGGCTTGCACAAAGCTCGTCGTGCAACCCAATACTCAAAACGTTAATTGTTTATTGGTTAAAGAAACCCCGCATTGTCGGGGTTTTTTATTTACGGATCTAGGCGTTGCTGGTGTTTGCATCCCCAGTCTACGTACTGCACTTTATTTGTGACATCCAGCTCTTCATTAAAAGAATAATGATGTTTATTATTCAAAATTATCTCGATCACGAAGTAGGTAACTTAACGTGAGTATCGGATAAGGAGAGATAGAATATATTCCATCTCCACCTCGCGCAGCGTGGGGAAGGGGCAGGGAGAGGGGGATAAAATAGCGTCACCTAGCGATACAAACTCTAAAAGATTGCTTGTGCAATCGATTAACTCCCTCTTCCCAACCCTCCTCCACGCTGCGCGCCGTGGAGGAGGAACTCCTTATCCGAAACTCACGTTAGTTACAACATATGTAGGCGATATTATGGTGAGTAAAAATAATGATCCTGAGCACGAACAGGATAAAAATGATTTGGTAGATGCTGAACGACGCCAATTTTTGGTAACTACAACCTGTGTACTAGGCGGTATTGGAGCTCTATGTGCCTTAACTCCCTTTGTTGCTTCTTGGTTACCTAGCGCTAAAGCTCAGGCTGAAGGAGCCCCTGTGCAGGTTGACTTAAGCAAATTAGAGCCTGGAGAACAAGCAATCGTTGAATGGCGTGGCAAACCAGTATGGATCATTAGACGAACTCAAGAAATGTTGCAACGATTAACGACGAATTCTACGTCACTCCGCGACCCTCATTCATTGACTGCTCAACAACCCCATTATGCAAAAAATGAATATCGTTCTATTAACCCAGAGTATTTGGTACTTATTGGAATTTGTACCCATCTAGGTTGCTCACCTAAATACAAGCCAAATCTTGGTGATTTAGGACCTAACTGGCCAGGTGGTTTTTTTTGTCCTTGTCATGGTTCTACTTTTGATCTTTCAGGTAGAGTCTTTAAAGATGTTCCAGCCCCCATTAATCTGGAAGTACCCCCGTATTATTTTATTGATGAACACACTATTGTAATTGGTGAGGAAAGAGACTAACTAAATGAATAGATTCTTCAATTGGATCGATGAGCGTTTTCCTTTGGCAAGTACTTGGAAGAAGTATTTCAGTGCTTACTATGTTCCAAAGAATTTGAATTTTTTTTATATTTTTGGCGCATTAGCGATCATAGTTTTAGCCAATCAATTTATTACTGGATTATGGCTTACTATGTTTTACACTCCCAGTGTTGAGCAAGCATTTTCTTCAATTGAATACATCATGCGTGATGTTCATTTTGGTTGGTTATTACGCTATATGCATTCAACAGGAGCTTCGGCATTTTTTATTGTCATTTATTTGCATCTGTTTCGTGGCCTACTTTATGGCTCCTATCAAAAGCCTAGAGAGTTAGTCTGGCTTTTGGGAATGTTTTTATATGTACTGCTTTTGGCGGGTGCATTTTTTGGCTACTTATTACCTTGGGGGCAGATGTCCTATTGGGGGGCTGAAGTCATCACTTCCTTATTTGATGCTATTCCCTACGTAGGCAAAAATCTTGTGATCTGGCTTAGAGGCGATTATGCAGTTGGTAATGCTACATTGCAGCGCTTTTTTGCGTTGCACGTTATTGCTATCCCATTGTTACTGTTGTTGCTTGTATTTTTGCACATCGTTGCCTTACATAAGGTAGGTTCTAACAATCCAGAAGGAATTGAGTTTAAAAATAGACTCGATGTAGACGAAAAGCAGTTTGACTTAATTCCTTTTCATCCTTATTACCTCATTAAAGATTTAGTCGCGGTGCTCGGATTCCTCATTTTATTTTTTGCAGTGGTATTTTGGGCTCCTGAAATGGGGGGATATTTTTTAGAGCATAATAATTTTGTACCAGCAAACCCGCTTATTACACCCGATCATATTGCCCCAATGTGGTATATGTCGCCTTTTTACGCCATGTTACGTGCTATACCTAATAAATTACTTGGAATCACATGCATGGGTCTCGCACTATTATTACTTTTTTTACTACCATGGCTTGATCGTAGTTCCGTACGTTCCATGCGCTATAAAGGGAAATGGTCACAAATAATGCTCTTTTTAGGTGTGCTTGCGTTTGTAGTATTGGGGTACTTAGGCACAATCCCAGTAACGCCAGTGCGTTTGTTTCTTGCTCGATTAGCTACAGTATTTTATTTTGCTTATTTTGTCCTTATGCCTTTTTACACACGCATAGAAGCCACTCGTCCTCTCCCGATTCACTTAGGAGGGCGTTGATGCGGTTCTTTTATCTTCTCTTATTAGCAGGGTTATTGGTTACTCAGCAAGTATTGGCACATTCATTTTCAATCAATATACACGATCAGGCGAGCCTACAAAGAGGTGCTAAGCTTTTTATGAATTATTGTTCGGGTTGTCACTCATTAAACTATTTAAGGTATAATCGCATGGCAGAAGGATTGGGCTTAATACGTTTTCCAGGACAAATCGATGAGGGTTTATTAAAAAACAATCTTATCTTCACTCAAGCAACAATTAATGATCCAATTCAGATTGCCATGCCACCGGAAGATGCAAAGCAATGGTTTGGGAGAGTACCTCCAGATTTATCATTAATTGTTCGGGAAAAAGGAACAGAATGGCTCTACAATTACTTGAATGGTTTTTACAAAGATGATTCTAGACCTTTTGGAACTAATAATCATCTTGTGCCTGATGTTGCGATGCCCAACATTTTGGATACATTACGTGATGAAATGGTAACTCGACAATTTGATGTGAGTTTATTAGACTTGGTGACTTTTCTTACCTACGTGAGTGAACCCACCCAGATTGAGCGTTACTCTATGGGATTTTTTGTGATTGGGTTTTTAATCATTTTATTTTTTGTCTCTTTGAGCTTAAAAGTAGTTTATTGGCGAAAAATCGGCATAAAGTAACCCAAAAAGGCAAAAATGTGGTAAAGTAATGGTTTTGTTTGTCTTTACCTTATTGTTACATATTTTAATGAATTGATAGGAGTTGCTCATGGCAATTGTTGCAAAGCGCACTATAATGTCTTTATTTTCAGATACGGATGATGTCTACAGTCATCAAGTTCGTATCGTGTTGGCTGAAAAAGGAGTTAATGTAGAAATTCTTGCAGCAAAGCAAGCAGAACCTAGTGCTGATCTGTTATCAGTTAATCCATATGGAACAATTCCTACATTAATCGATAGAGAACTTGTACTTTATGAACCACGTATTATTATGGAATATTTAGATGAGCGTTTTCCTCATCCACCGTTATTACCTGTTTATCCAGTTGCTCGTGCGGAAACACGAAAAATGATGCACAGAATAGAACATGATTGGTATTATTTAATGAATAATATCTTAAGAGATAAGAATGTTGAAGAGGCGAGAACAAGCTTATTTGAAAGTTTAGTGGCTCTTGAACCTGTTTTTGCAGATAAACCTTATTTTTTAAGTGATGAGTTTTCTTTATTGGATTGTGCATTAGCTCCCTTATTGTGGCGCTTGCCTCGTTTAGGGATAGATATTGCACCAGAGTTTAAAGGAATAATCGCTTACATGCAGCGCTTGTTCAAACGTGAATCGTTTCAAACAAGTTTGACTGACGTTGAGCGACAATTGCGAGCGGCATAAATATATGACTATGACATCAAATAAACCGTATTTAATTCGCGCTGCCTACGACTGGATAGTCGATAACGAATTAACACCTTATATTTTGGTTAATGCAGCATATTTAGGTGTACAGGTTCCAAGAGAGCACGTGAATCATGATCGTATTGTGTTGAACATTTCTCCAGCAGCTACTCGAGGTCTTTTGTTAGAGAATGATCGGATAATCTTTACGGCGCGTTTTTCAGGAAAGACAGAGCAAATTTTTGTTCCTCCAGCAGCTGTATTGGAAATATATGCCAAAGAAAATGGTAGGGGCATAGCCTTTGCACTTGAAGATGAAGAAGAGCCGCCTCCGGCATCTTCGGGCTCATCTACATCAGATGTTGAAGGCCCAGTGTCTTCTAAAAGTAAGCCATCGTTGAAATTAGTGAAGTAGCATGTCAGAAAATGCCCTTTATCGTTGTGAGCAAATTAGAATTTGTGAGCAACAGGCTACTTCTTTATATCAATTAGATGAAAATACATTGATGTCTCGAGCGGGAGCAGAGGCATTTTCGCTTATAATAAAACTTTATCCTCATATTCGTCATCTTGCAGTTTATTGTGGTTCGGGAAATAATGCGGGTGATGGATATGTTGTTGCACGATTAGCACATGAACATGGATTATTTGCTACTGTTTATCAATGCAAGGCATTGGCTGATTTGCCCATTGCTGCCCAACATGCAGCTTTGATGGCCATTAATGCTGGAGTTGACTGCCAACCTGCGGAGGAGCCTTTAGATAGCGAAGCTGAGTTAATTATCGATGCTCTTCTAGGTATTGGTTTAAGAGGACCTGTGCGGGGAAATATTGCATCAGCAATTCATCAGATCAATGCAAGTGGCCTTCCTGTAGTGGCTTTAGATATTCCATCAGGCCTTAATGCAGATACAGGACAGGTGGAAAACCTTTGTGTTAAAGCCAATGTCACTGCAACATTCATAGCTCAAAAGCAAGGTATGTATACTGCGGATGGTCCAGATTATTGTGGGGATATTTATTGTTGTCCGTTAGGCTTGGAAGCCTGTACTACTCAATTAGCACCTGCTGCACGTTTACTAAATTCTATTGCTTTATCTTTACCACTTTCTAAGCGTAAAAAAAATTCGCATAAAGGGAATTATGGCCATGTCTTAGTAATAGGAGGAGGCCCAGGCATGCCAGGAGCCATTAGTCTTGCGGCAAAAGCAACACTGCGAACGGGTGCTGGGTCAGTTACTGTGGCAACTTGGCCTGAATATGCAAAAAGCGCTTTATCCTTAATTCCTGAAGCTATGGTAAGTGGTATTAAAACTGCAAAAGACTTAAAACCACTTTTAGCAAAAGCTTCCGTTTGTGTTATAGGGCCTGGTCTCGGAGAAAGTGATTGGGCTATTGAGCTATTTTTGACAGCAATTACGTCACAATTACCTATGGTGATTGATGCCTCCGCATTAAGATTGTTAGCAAGTAACGCGCAATCAGATGATAATTGGGTATTAACGCCACATCCTGGGGAAGCAGCAAGTCTTCTTTCTTGCGCTACTGATTTGATTCAGCAAGATAGATATCAAGCTGCAGCAAAAATCCAACAACAATATGGTGGTGTTGTTGTATTAAAAGGTGCTGGAACTGTGATTCAAACCGCTGAAAAAAACACATTTATCTGCCCTCGTGGAAATCCTGGTATGGCTAGTGCAGGGATGGGCGATGTATTGAGCGGTATTATTGCCGGTTTTTGTGCCCAAGGTTTTTCTTTAGCTCATTCAGCACAGTGTGGCGTTTGGGTCCATGCGGTTGCTGGAGACTGGATCGCGAAAAAACTAGGAGGGACTGGATTATTAGCCAGTGATTTGTTGGATGCTATACCACATGTATTGAATTGTTCTGAATGATGGATACGAATCAACCTAATGCACTAATGCTGGATTTACCTGACGAAAAAGCGAGCGTACATTTTGCCTCTCGTTTGGCTTCATGCCTAACTCCTTCTTTAATCATGGCTTTTAGTGGTGATCTAGGCGCAGGAAAAACCACGATTATTCGTGCCATGCTAAAGTGCCTAGGAGTTCAATCTGCTATTAAGAGTCCCACTTTTTCCTTAGTCGAAAGCTACACCTGTCAAGACATGCTCGTGCATCATTTTGATCTATATCGAATACATCATGAGGACGAATTGGAGTATTTAGGGTTTCGAGATTATTTTGTGCCAAGTAGTATTTGTTGCATTGAATGGGCTGAAAATGCAGGAACCGCATTGCCTTATATCGATATTCGTTTTAAGTTACACGTTAAAGGGGCTGGACGTGAAGTGCAAATAATGGCATTGAGCGCGGCTGGTAAAGAAATTTTAGCTCGCCTGGCAGGAGAAACATGATCATTCGCTTATGGATTTTTATTGTATTATGTCTTTGGTCTGTTGTTACTTTGAGCGCTCAACTTAAGTCAATTGTTTTAAAACAACAAGGAAACCAAACTTCTCTTTACTTGACCATTGATGGATCATTTACACATAAACTCTTTTTATTAAGCCAGCCTGAGCGAGTTGTATTAGATTTAAAAGAAACTCAATTAGCTGTAGATTTAAATCAATTAGGTTTAATTAACGGATTAGTGAAACAAGTTCGTAGCGGGCATTCTGAGCCTAGAACTTTACGATTAGTTTTTGAAGTAAATCAAAAAGTACAACTACGTTCATCTCCTTGGCAGCCTAATGGGGCTTATGGTGGAATACGAGTTGATTTATTGCATAGTGGTCATCTGGTAGCCCCAGTTGCTTCGAGTACACCTATGAAGGAGTTGCCAGCAACTCAAAAAATGCCAATCAAACAGTTTCAACAACAATTGCCAAAACAGAACATGAATGCATCGCAACAGCCAGTACAACCTATTCTAGCACGTCAAGCACCTATTAAGGTTAGTGGCAAACCTACTCGATTGCGTGATGTCATTGTTGTTCTAGATGCAGGTCATGGAGGGAAGGATCCCGGAGCTCGAGGTCCACGACATAGCCGTGAAAAAGATGTGGTATTGGCAATTACTTTAAAACTAAAGCAATTAATTGATAGGCAGCCAGGTATGCGTGCAGTATTAACGCGTTCAGGTGATTATTATGTAGGTCTTCGTCAACGTTTAGATATTGCTAGAAGACATAATGGTGATATTTTTGTTGCTATTCATGCAGATGCATTTAATAACCCACATTCTCATGGTGCCTCCGTATTTGCATTATCCCAAAGAGGAGCAACGAGTGAAGCTGCTCGTTGGCTTGCTGAAAAAGAAAACTATTCTGAATTAGGTGGAGTGAATTTAGGTGAGTTAGATGATCGAAATGGGGTAGTGCGTTCCGTATTAATTGATTTATCTCAAACGGCTACGATTAATGCAGGCTTACAAATGGGAGGGCGAGTTTTAAATCAACTCGGCAATTTTACTGATCTACACAATCACAAAGTAGAGCAAGCTCGTTTTGTTGTTTTAAAATCTCCCGATATTCCTTCAATTTTAGTTGAAACAGGATTTATATCGAATCCTATTGAAGAGCGGAATCTCACTAGTCCTGCTTATCAAGCTCGTTTAAGTCAAGCCATTTTTCAAGGCATTAAAGGATATTTCTGGGAGCATCCTCCGCATGGATCACGTATTGAAGCAATGGCAACAAATACAATTCATTTAGTTCGAACTGGTGAAACGCTGCCTGCTATAGCGGCTCGTTATCATGTTTCAGTCACAGCACTCCAATCAGCAAATCATTTGCGAGGTATCAGTCGACTTCGACCTGGGCAGAAATTGGTGATTCCTCCAGCATGGGCATGAGAAGTAATAGTTCAGATCCCTCAAACTTATATCTAAGCAAACGGTTGGAGGGTGATCTATGACCATGAGAATTCGACAGCTACCCCCATTAATAGCCAATCAAATAGCTGCTGGAGAAGTAATAGAGCGTCCAGCATCTGTAGTAAAAGAATTACTTGAAAATGCCTTTGATGCAGGGGCTTCTGCAATTACTATTGAAATTAGTTATGGCGGCCTAAATCAAATTAAAATTAGTGATAATGGAATAGGAATTGTGGCAGATGATTTGCCTTTGGCTATTGCGCCCCATGCTACGAGTAAAATTAATTCACTTGATGATTTGTACGCAATTGAGAGTATGGGGTTTCGTGGCGAAGCATTGGCCAGTATTGCTTCAGTAGCTAAAGTCAGTATCAGTTCTAGACCAGCACAGCAAGAAACAGCGATGGTATTGCGTGTGCAAGGTACGGAAATAACGTGTTCTTCTTGTGCCCGTGCTGTAGGAACTACGGTAGATGTTGTTGATTTATTTTTTAATGCCCCGGTGCGAAAACGATTTTTAAAGAGTGAAAAATTAGAGTTTCAAGCAATAGAAACAGTGGTGAAACGTTTTGCTTTAAGTGCACCTGGAATTGCATTAACCCTAAAACATAATGGGAAACAGGTGCTCTTACTTCCTGCGGCAACAAGCGAACAATCTCAATTAATCCGGATAACTCGAATAATGGGTAGTGCGTTTGTTAAAGAAGCGATCCATCTTGATGTGGATCATCATTCAATGAAACTGCGTGGGTGGATAAGTGGTACTAAATTCCAGCGTAGTCAAAGTGATCGTTTATGGGTTTATATCAACGAACGCATGGTAAAAGACAAGTTAATTCATCATGCATTAAAGCAGGTTTATGATGGTTTATTACATCCAGGTCGCTTTCCGGCATGTGTGTTGTATTTAACAATAAATCATGCCGAAGTTGATGTGAATGTACATCCTACAAAGCATGAAGTACGTTTTCAGCAGCCGCGGTTAATTGTTGATTTCTTTACGTCACAATTAACCGCGGCATTGGGCGCTCAAAAAGAGAGGAATCAAGAAACCGTACGTAAATTTCACGCCAACCAAGCAAAAGAGATTTATGAGCCATATCCTAAGCTGACTCTAATGAGAGAGTGCATTAACACGCTTGATCAGCCTTGGATTATTTTAAACAATCACTATATTTTGGTTTTTATTCAGCAACAGCCTTATATCGTTAATCTTATGGCGTTACAACAATATAAGATACAACAACAAATGTCTGGATTGACTTTCCCCCTAGTAAGTAGACCCTTGTTGGTGCCGATTCGTTATCCTCTACCTACCAAGTTTGTTACGAATCGTTCGGATTTTATTTATTGCTTGAGTCAATTAGGAATACATATTGGAGATTTTGGAGATCAGGAGATATCAATTCGGAGTATCCCACTTTGTATGCCCTATTTGGACTTACGCTTATTTTTGGATGCTGTAGCTGATCTGGAGGTAGTTCACTTTCCCAAACTAATCGAACTCATGAGTCAAGCACAAGTTTTTGATCCTAGGTTATTAAGTCTTGAGGAAAAAATGGAGTTAAATGAGTTGTTATTAAACGCTCACGGAGAAGAACATAAAAAAACTGGATTATTTAAAGCATTAACCGTTGAAGATTGTCGGAACTTCTTAGATGTCTAAATTGATTTTTTGTTTAATGGGACCTACTGCTGCAGGGAAAACTGCTTTAGCTTGTGAGTTAGTAACACATTATCCTTTTGAAATTATCAGTGTAGATTCGGCGATGATTTATAGGGAAATGAATATTGGAACAGCCAAACCTAGTCCTAAAGAGTTACATAGTGCTCCTCATCATTTAATTAATATTAAAGATCCCGTGGAATCCTATTCTGCAGCTCAATTTTGCAGTGATTCTTTATCTCTATGCGATGAGATTTTTATGAAAGGTAAGATCCCATTACTTGTTGGTGGGACAATGATGTATTTTAATGCATTACAAAAAGGCCTAGCTGCCTTACCTGAGGCTGATCCGGTCTTACGCGAACAACTAGAAAATGAAGCAGCGATGCATGGTTGGGGAAGACTGCATGAACAATTAATGCAAATTGATCCTGATAGCGCTACACGTATTCATGCGAACGATGCGCAACGAATTCAACGTGCATTAGAGGTATATTATTTAAGCGGAACGACTTTATCCACTTTTTTCGAGCACCAAAAGGAAAAGAACGCACACCATTTTGTCAATTTTATCCTTTTTCCAGAAAATCGAGCATGGCTACATGAACGTATTGCCCAACGTTTTGATCACATGTTACAGGCAGGATTTATTGAGGAAGTGAAACAACTACGGCAAAAATGGCAGTTATCGATAAACTTGCCCTCGATGCGTTGCGTGGGTTATAGACAAGTTCTAGAATATCTTCAAAATGATTATGGCTATTCTACAATGCGTGACAAAGGAATTGCTGCTACGCGTCAATTAGCTAAGCGTCAATTAACTTGGTTAAGGCATTGGGAGGACGCTTTATATTATGATCCGCAAAACGAAGCTTTTCGCGATCAGATTATAGCGAAAACCAGGGAAATATTAGATAATTCTTTTTTTGGATAATCCTAAAAAACCTTTATTAAAGGAACATTATGTCAGAAACTAAACCAATACCCGCGAGTACCCAAAAAAACTATGTGGTACATCATGATGAATTACCTCTGAGTTGTCCAACAAAAGATATGGTGCTATGGAATGCACACCCTAAGGTTTATCTGCCTATAGAAAAAACAGGAGTAGAGGTTTGTCCTTATTGTGGTTCGCGATTTGTTTTACAGAATGATTAAGTAATAGCCTAGGTTCCTTCCCATGTTAATGTTGACTCTAACGGTTGCAAATGCGGCCGTTTCTGACAGAGGTGGATCACCTACATGATTCATTCGATTTGTATTGTAAGATTATCTGCTTTAGGTGATGTTCTAATGGTTGTTCCTCTCATTAGAACTTTACAGGCGAGTTTGCCACAAGCTCGGTTGACTTGGATTATTTCTAAACCGGCTTTTGATTTGGTAGAGGGAATGGATGGCGTTGAGTTCATTTTAATTGACAAGCCCAGTAGCATTAACGATTATTGGTCTTTTAAGAAACAAATGAAAGGACGGGCTTTTGATGTACTTTTAGCCCCACAAGCGAGCCTTAGGACAAATTTACTTTATCCATTAATTCGTGCGAAACGCAAAATAGGTTACGATGACCATAGAGCAAACGATGCTCATGGCTTGTTTGTTAATGAGCGAATTACACCAGGATTGGAACATACTTTAGATGGTTTTTTAAAATTTGCTCAAGCGTTAGGGGTTCAGGAGCGAGTCATTCGCTGGGATTTACCTATTTCTCCTGCTGATTATCAATGGGCTGAACATTATTTGCCCAAAGAGGGACCTATATTAGTCATTAATCCTGCGGCGAGTAAGCCAGAACGGAGTTGGCCTATTGCACGTTATATTGAAGTGTTACAGCGAGCTCAAGCCAGATGGAATGTACACGTGCTCATTACTGGTGGCCCAGGTGATTTTGATAAACAGCTTGCCGAACAAATCACAAAAGTTATTCCAGCAATTAATCTTGTAGGCAAAAGCAAACCGAAACAACTATTAGCGTTGATTAGTAAAGCATCTGTTGTTCTTTGCCCTGATACGGGGCCTTCTCATATGGCTACAGCTGTAAATACTCCTGTTGTTGCATTGCATGCTGTAACCAATCCCCTTATTTCTGGTCCCTATCTTTTTCAACATTTAGTGGTGGATCGTTATCCTGAGGCAGCAAAAAAAATTTTAGGAAGCACATGCATTGAAGAAGTATGGGGACAACATGTACATGGTGATGAACCTATGCAATTAATTTCAGTTGACGAGGTGATGGAAAAGCTGTCTCTGGTTTTAGATTGCTCCAAAAGTACTAAAGTATGTTAATAACGAGTTCGACATAAAAGGCATAGAAAGCCTTTTATGTCGCTAAACGAACGGGATCCAGTTTAATCCACATCTTTGATGAAATCACAGAGCAGAGCAGCTGGATGTGGTTTCTTAAATGACTTTTCGTGTCGTTCACATTCTTAAAAAATACGCGTGCAAAGCATGTGAACCATCCAACTTGCTAAATTACCTAAGCAACCAATTGATAAAGCCATGGCTTCTGCAGCTCAGTTAAAATTTTAGGAAAATATCAAACAACTTATTGGAATATCAATCTAACTTTATCTTAATCGCGAGATAATAAACTAAAAGTACAAATAAAATTCTTGAGCAGAAGTAATCGCTTTTTTTGCTTAGAGTATAAGGAGCTATCACAATGCCAACAGTAAAAGATACATCAAATTCAGATAGGTTCGGGCTTCGCAAAGCTCTTGATACATACTTCGAAGCTCCTAATCCAGATAACCTTACCGCATTTGAGGATATATTATCAAAAGAGGAACATTCCCAATTAGAATCATTTCTTCAACAAAAGCAATGGCTGGTACAACTATCGAAAGTGTTAAAAGATGATCGGGTCAAGGCAATCTTAACTGTTTTTGAAAAATATAACTTTAAAGCTCCAAAACAAGAGGGGTTACCTTCCAACTTAATCCCTTTTTATGTTCATCCCAAAAGAAGAGCGGCTCTAAGGCTCGAGGACTTTATAGCTCATCCGAATGTGCTTACTTGGGATGAAGTATATTCTGATCATAAACCCCAACTAATTCATTGCAGTACTGAACAAAATAAGTCATTTGATGTAGTTACATACAACGTAGCATTAACAGGGCCATTAATAGTGAATGACATCAATGATCCCGATAATAACGTACGAGGCAATTTATGGAAATCGGTCCCTGAGGGTTTTGAAGCAAGCAAAGAAGTTGAAAAAATGTATTTTGAGCGTGAGAAAAGACTCATTCAAACGCTACAAAAACGAGCTATTTCCGCACCAATTCTTTTATTACAAGAAACTACAGAAACTTTTGTTAAGAATTTGCAAAAAAATCTAGGTGATGATTGGGAGTTTAAATTTTCGAAGGGAAATATCGCGACTCTATGGAATACGAAAGAGATTTCTTTTATGAAAATGCAAGAAGATCCTAAGCTCAAAATTAGCTCAATAGAGTTTAACTATCAAGATGAGACTTGTATTATCTCCAACGGTCATCTTTCTCATGCGGATAAGGCTACAGAGGGGGAAGAGGTCCTAAATAATATGTTGAAGGAATCAAACAATCATTTCTTTTGTGGTGATTTTAATCGCCGTCTTCCTCCTCTTGATGATGGCTTTCACCATAATGGTACAGGAAATAACTTCGCTAAGTTTCGTGAAGAATATGATTGTACTGATGGTGGATTTACTTTTAGGAAGAACAAGATAGTCCGCTTACCATCACAAATTATCGATGAACAAACCGGTTGTGTTGTCAAATGTCGTGACGTTTCTGTTGCCGAGGCGTTGAAAAGCGATACCTATCAAGAGTGTATTTTTCCGCAGAATTATGATTTAGATGGATTTCATGAAAAAATTGCTAAATTGAATATCGAAATGAGCTCCATGACGCTTGAGAAAAATATCTATAATGTATCTCGGGTAACCCTTAAATCCCAAAACAACATAATTTATGAACTTGCAAAAGAATTTCCCTATCTAGAAGAGCCGGAAAATAAGAACGGAGAATTTACCTATGTCATTTATACTAGCCCGTTGGTGATGCAGGTTAAATTAATAAACGAAATCAAGCAGAATTCGGATATCAACATTGAGCCCTTAATCAAAGCAATCAAACAAGTTTTAAGCACAAATGTAAATGCCTCTTTAAAACAACAAGCACTTAATGATTTTAAAGCGTGTACAGACTCAATACTCGCTTCAAAAAGTAAACTGAGCACAGGATTTAAAATCTCCACGATGGCGTTAGCTATGGCAACTACAGCCTTAATTGCTCTAGCTGTAGTTTTCTTGCCTCCTTTAGGTATTGCTGCTGGAATTACTGCTTTAATGGGTGTGGGGCTTGTTGGAATAAAGGGAATAGTTGATAGAAAAGAAGCAAAGAAGATAACCGAATTAGTAAACGAAGTACTAATCGCAGGACAACAATCAATAAACAATCAGGTTAAACCAGAAATGCCTCTGGCTCCCACTTCAGCCCGGATATTGCAGCGACTATTGCTGCAAGAGAATAAGGGGAGCTTGCAAAATCTCAGCCCAGAGCAACGGAATAAAGTAAATAGCAAGGATAAAGAGAAAGCCGCGGAGAATTTAAAACAGGCAATGTTGACTAGAACATTGGAAGAGGTCGGAAAAAACAATAATACTGAATTAGAGCAGCAAGAAAAAGATTCAGAGATAGATTCAAAATCAGAAATATGTTTTGGTTATGGTTTAAAATAAGAGCTTGAAACTAGACTGGGCAGAAGAGCTGCCGTATTTAAAGATCATGCTATATTATTTTTGAAACATAAATGTTCTTCGTATTTTTTAATTTCCTAAGCAAAGCCAATGCAGGTAATAAAGCGGTTTCTTCTTCGGGACAAAAATCCATTGCAACAGCAAATCCAATATGCTCCTCCTCAGGTAAAGTTAATTCTCTATTTAAAATAGGCCTCACTCTATCAATCAGTGCTTGCATTGCAATATCATCTATCGAAGTAAAATGCATTTTTCTACTAGATAACATCTTTCCCAAGGTTACATGTAGAGCATATTTTAATAAATATAGAGCATCTTCATGTACCTGATCTAGGTTATTTAACTGAATCAGACCTTCTTCATTATATAAGTGTGTAAAATCGTATTGCTCAGATAAAAAATCTTTGTGAAGAATATCTGATTGTTGCACATGACTCGTCTGGCTTCTAAAGAAAAACAAAACAGTATTGTTACCTTGTAGTTCATTAATTTTAAAACATCCCTGAAAAATAAAAGGGGTTTCCCAAACAGCAACTAACACAAGGGTTTCAACATTAATTCCTATAAAATTTTTCTTAGTTGACATTATACATCAGTTCTGAATTTAATATTGTGGTTGATATTACCATCAGGTTGACACCAACAAAACTTATTTACTGAAGCAAATATTCTTAAAATATCACCATATATTACCTGTGCCTCTAATAAAAATAACTTTCGATCAATATAGTTAATTAGGTACTATTAAATGACATTTTCTTTCCACGTTTTCGGAAGCGTTGTCTGCAGTTATGTTAGAAATACAACCACTCCAAAAAGGATGGGCAGTAGCAGTAGTTTTACTATTTAATGATTTCTGAGTAGCAGAAGGCTCTTGGATACACATTGATTCACTATTATACCTTGGGGTATGTTTGTTTATTTTAATATGAGATCCCTCGAAGGAAGGTTCTTTGAATTCTTGCTTTGTTTTTTCTTGCAAATGCTCCAAAGGCTGTTGTTTAAAGCGATAAACGTTCATGAAGGTGATACAGGCTTGAGTAATCATTAATGCGACACAAATAACAGGGTTAAGGGTAAAAATTGCTGCTGCCGGTATTGCGGCACTGTTATAAATCAAATTCATCGCTAGATTTTGATTTATATTAGCTACAGTTTGTTTTGAAACTGCAAAAGCGGAAGCAATAGGTAATAAAGTGTCATTATGAATGACGATGCCCGCTACTTGTTGTGTCAACTCGTCACTGCCATCAGAGGCTATAGCAATACCTAGATCACTGGCTGCGATTGCCTCAGCATCATTTCCTGCATCACCTATCATGGCTACCCTTCGTCCTTGCTTTTTTAGAGCCTGAATATAGGCTGTTTTTGATCGATGATTGTTTTCCATAGAGCTTGCGATGCAATTGGCATAAACTTTTTCGATGCCAAGAGCTTTTGCATAACGAAGAGCAGTTTCTTCATCAGCACCAGTGCATAAATGAATTTCTTTTCCCATGGTTTTTAATGCATTAATGGTGCGCTGTGCCTCTTTACGTAAAGGATCGGTTACTACCATAACCCCAATGATTTCTTGGTTACGTGCAACATAAACGAGTTGATCACCTGCTGCTAATGGAAGGTGTTTGAGTTCTGATGGGATCGCAACGCCTTTTTCATGCATTAATGCTTTGCTGCCAATGGTATAGTGATTATCCTGTACTACTCCGCTTACGCCTGAGTGATATGTTTCATCAAGCTCAGTTGCCTCTAATTTTGGGTTGTTGTGCTGGCTAGCAAAGGAATAAATGGCTTTTCCTATGGGGTGGCTTGATTTCTTTTCTAAGGATTCGCAAATGGAAAGAAAATCTGCTTCTGAAAGCTTGCTGTTATCCAATAAATAAAGATTTTTTATCTTAGGTACCCCGGTAGTTAAAGTGCCATTTAAGTCAAAAATTACCGTATCGATTTGTTCGGCTTGTTGTAATGTTTTTGCGCTTTTAAATTGCACACCATTTTCTGCAGCCTTATGCATGCCAGTGTTTACTGCTAGCGGGGTAATAAGACCCAAAGTACAGGGGCACGCGCTGGCTAAAATTGAAATCACACATTGAAGTGCTACAGCAGCTGGGAAAAAGAATCCCATAATTACTCCAGAGATAACTGCCAATGCAATTACTGTTGGAATAAAGTAAGTCAATAATTGCTCCGTTTTGATTTCAATGGGTGCTTTTTCTAATATGGATTTCTCTATTGAGGCATCAAGTCGTTTCAGATAAGAGTTGGTATGAGTGTGAGTAACGCGAATTTTTAACGGATTTGTATTTTCAGCTAAGCGCATGCCTGCCAATACTTTTTTTTCGGCTGAAAAATAATGAGGTCGGGTCGCTCCTGTAATAATTGTGTCATAAATAATGCTGTCATTCACACAGATACCATCGAGCGGAATAATTTCCCCTGGATGAATAACGATCACCTCATTTAGTTTAATATGCTCTAATTGAGTTTCTTCAATATCAAGATCAATTTGTTTTCTTGCCATTTTAGGTGCTCTGTCTTGAAATCGAGCAGTACTTATTTTTTCTTTAATCGTTTCTTCTATGGCAATACCTATGTGTCTAAAACCATAGATAAGCAATCCCGCTTCAAACATCATTGGCAGCCACGGGACAAATAACGAAGCAATGGAAACAGCCAAAATGGATAGTGAACTTAGAGCAAATAAACTATCCATGGTTAAGATGCCGGTTTTAGTTAATTTTGACCAAGCTTGGTAATAAGAATTTGCTCCTAAGGCCAATGTGGTTAAGGTACTGAAAATGGCGATTGGAATCATAAATGCAAGAGAGCCCCCTGTAGCAAGACAAGCAATAAGCACAGCAAGTCCAGCAATACATCCTACTGCACCCAGAAACCAATGGGAGGCGACAAGCGCTTTTACTTTGGTAATCAGTGTATTCCAAGAAAGTGCTTGCTGAGGTTGTTCTTGGAGCTTATTTTGAATTGCTCCTTTTGGAGCGGATTCCGGAGTGTATTCGTACTCCCTACAGCTGAAACCAATATCTTCTATCTCTTCTTTTAATTCAGACCAAATTATTTGATGTGCTCGTGTATCTTCGTCGTTATCAAGGGTTACAAGCGTTTTTTTAGGATCAGCTGTTGTCAGGTCTACATGAAAGTAGTGTAGTTTATCGCCAAATTTGCTTCTTAGGCAGTGCTTTATGCCGTTGCTACAATTAACACAGGTCATTCCCTCAACATAAAAAACATAGGTTTTAGACATAGTTTTTTCTTAAAAACATGAAGTTACGATTTGCGTGAAATCATAACACATATAGCATTTTTTGCACCATTTTTTTATGAACATGTACTACACATTTAATAAGAGTGAGTTTGGAAGTCCTGGGCAAAGCGCTTTACCCAGGAAATGGAGTTTAGAAATTTATTGTTGCGGCGGTTGCGAAAAATCAGCAGAAGGTGGAGTGGAACGAAGACTTTGCATTAACAAAATAGTGTTAGTGAGTAAAAGACGCTCATGAATTTGACGATCTAAGTACATTTGGTAATTGATTTCTGCAAGTAAGATGGCGATTTCTTTTTCTACAGATGCAGATGAACCATTATTAATTTGGCCAATCCATTGTGTGTTACCTACTGCACCTGTTTCACCTTCGACCGTTGTGGGATTAAAAATTCGCCATGTTGCCATATTAAATTCATTCAATGCCTGGCTTGTTGATTGAGGTAGTTGCTGGACAAAATTAGTAATAGGAGCTTTGGGGCCCTGTGGTAACCTTTTTGACAAAATATAATATAAGTTACTTATTCCCACTGAATTTTGAGCGGCATAAGTGCGCAAGCTCGCAAGATACCGAGAGAGAGTTGCTTGAGCTTGCATTTGTTGAGTGGGTGTGACCGTAGCGCTATTTGAAGGAGCTGTGGCTTGAGTATACAGATTATCATAATCTTTCCAAACGGGTAATTTTATAGGGACTACACCACCTGTAGCATAGCGAATAAAATTGGCTGCTTGTTGTGCTTGGTTATTTGCGGTTAACCCTTGCGCTCCTTGTCCTCCTCCTGCGCTCGTGGTTGAGTACATCAAAGGAGCAATTAATGAATTGCTATTAACCTGTCCTAAAAACGTTGTAATGTAATCATAAGAAAAATAAGATGGAGCTGTTGAGCTATCTGCAGGAGGAAGAGGGCCTATCACATTGCTCGCAACAAGACTCTCCGTAAGGTAAGGACAGTCTGGTATCACACCACTTCCATCATAGTTTATACAGTAGCTATAATCTGGAGTGCCTAAAATGTTTAATATAGACTGAGATACGGGATCTGATATTTGACCTGTTTGGCTGCCTTGATTTGTTTGGCTGCCTTGATTTTTTTGATCAATTAAGCCATTGACCCCAATTCCAGTTTGCGAGGATGAGGAATCAGGAGAAGAATAACCTGGAAAAGTAGCATTCGCATAAGGATTCAACGTGTCAAAAAGATTTTTGTCCTCCTGAGGCACAAATGTTCCAAGATTACTCATGTTAAGGCTATTAAATGGAATAGCGCCTAAAAAGCTATAAAATAAAGAAACTTGCGCGGATTGCGCTTGATTCAATGTTATGGTAAGAAGGGGGCTACCATTAAGGCCTAACTTATTGGGTTGGGTGATATCATAGCCTAGATATTGTCCCCAATTGGTTAAATAGGTAACTATTTCTTGCAAACTACTAGATGCTTGCTGTTGTTGATACTCGGTCGTTGTATCATCTGCTGTGGCAGGAAATGCAGCAAAGCAAAGCAAATTAAGCAATGCAAATTTAAATTTTAATTTCATTTATTCTTCCCCTTCGAGTGCACGTAAAACAAGTTTTAGACGATATTGGCAAAAAACTCGAGACAATAACCTTAGGCGTTCAAAAACAATATTTCTTTTGAGAAAAATTCCAGCGGGATCATTGCTTCCAGTGCTTGTCTCTTCCGCATGAATTAAAATGCGTGAAGCGCTACCGGGGTGGACGGTATCAATTGCTTGAAGCAAACGAAGTCCTCGACCGGATTTGATGTTTCCTACGATACGAATAAATTTTTCTTCTTCTGCTAAGAGCCCCATATCGATTTTTTCTATGTCATCAAGTTCATTGCCTAATTGCTCCATGGCTCTTTCAAATTCTGGATTTCCATCTAAAGTCCAATCTTCAACGCTCTCCATAAACGTGATAACTCTATAAATCATAGGATCAATATATTCAAACCAGTACTTGGCTGAGGCTTCATGACTTAAATCAGGCATTTTTTACTCTTTCTTTACTGTAAATATGGAATGGACGAACTCTATACTTACTACTATAGTATATTATGAAGGTTAAAATAAAGAAGTAAAAAATATGAAAAAACACCATCATTCACGCATTGTAACTTTGTTTTCACGAATATTTAAGATTCGTAGTTGGTTTGATTGGGAACGGATGAAAGCAATCACTGTATCTTTGGGGAATGGGATTAAACACTTATTTGTGCCTCATCAAAATATTGAAACGGAGGAATCATTTACTGATGCTACAAAGAAATTTGGACTCAGTGATGAACGTTTACTTGCCCAACAAAAAGCACTATTTCGCTTAAGTATGTTAATGATGCTTGCTGCAGTTTTGATTTTATGTTATGCAGGTTACCAGCTTTACTTGGGGTCTCTCAAGGCATTCTTTGTGAGTCTTGTCGTTATGTCAATCGCATTGGTTTTAGCCTTCCGTTATCATTTTTGGTACTTTCAAATTAAACAGCGAAAGTTGGGATGTACCTTCAGTGAATGGTATAGGCAAGGTTTATTAGGGGAGAAGAAATGATTAAACTAGCCGTCTCTGTGCTTCTCTTTTTATTTTCTGGTTTGGTTTTAGCAGCTGATGGCTCTTTGAGTTTTGCTCCTCCTGCCAGTGATTATTCGGTCGTATTTCTTGGCAATTTATTCGGTGTTGTTGACGGGGTGTTAAGCGGTACTGGAAGTCAAATTATGGGAAGTATGTTTGGCGTGTTTAACGCGGCAGTCCTCGCCATTGGTGGCATTGTTATTTTATATACGCTTATAGTAGCCACCATGAATACGGCTCATGAAGGGCAGATGCTTGGGCAAAAGTGGTCGTCCATTTGGATTCCTATTCGCGCTACAATCGGTTTAGCATTATTAATTCCCAAAGCCTCGGGTTATTGCATGATGCAGATTTTTGTGATGTGGGTTGTAGTGCAAGGGGTGGGGGCCGCCGATAAAGTTTGGGAGGCTGCGTTAAGTTATCTAAATCGTGGTGGTGTGATTATTCAAGCACAACAATCAAATCCTGCGTCACAACTTACTTCGAGTCAGGGAGCCGGAATTGGTGGTATTGCTAACGGTGCCGAAACGATACTTGCTGGTCAAGTATGTATGTTAGGTTTGCAGACCCAGCTGGAAAATGTAAGACAATCTTATCTTTCTGCAAAAAGTGGAGGGGATTGCAAGAATGCTACTCCAGGTTCACCAATGGATACATTTTGTAAAACTCCTGTTCCTGATTTTCTAAGCTCGGTCAATGCAGTTGCTGCACAAACGACACAACAAACCGCAAAGCCCACACCCTCAAGTTATAGTGTTAAAATGCCTAATTTTGACTCTGGACCTTACACTTTTTTAAATGGAATTTGTGGTACCCTACAGTGGAACAGTCTTGCAACGAGCTACCCTAAACAATTTGGCGGATTAACTACCAATACGAGTGGGATTAATACAGGAAGTGCAAATCAAGGTACTGGAACAAATAATACTACAATTTCTGGCAAGAATGGTAATCAGGTAACCTTGAATCCTTCAGAAGTTGCTATGACTCAGTTATCTCGTGCTATTGCTGTTCAACAAATGTATACTGATTTGTCTTCAACAGCCCGTTTAATAATTAGTAATGACCCTCAAATGTCGTCAACTGGTAGCAGTGGTACAACTCCTACGCCTCCATGGGCAACTCAACAATTTGGTATCCCTTATACTACAAATGGATCGGCATGCAATGAGACAAAAAATGAATGTGTTACGTGGGGACCTGTGCCGGGTACTGTAGTTGGGGGAGTTTTATTTAACGGAACAGAGTTAACTAACGCGATTAATAGCTATAATGGAGTTATGATGCCGACAATTAACTTGGCACGTATGTTAACTAGCCAAGATAATGAAACCTCAGCTACTAATTTTATTAATCAGGCATCACTCCAAGGATGGATTATGGCAGGTGCTTATTATTACAATTTGGTACAAATCCAAGGAGCTTCTTCAATAAGCAATGCAAGTCAGATAGATCAAAATACAGGTTTGGAGAATAGTAAGTTTGATCCTACTGTTATCACCAGCCCATTCTCAGGCACTAGCTCGTCTAATTGCAGTTCAGGAAAGCTACCAGACCAAGATTTGACGAATCTATGTCTTTGGTTTAATTCTAGCGATACTGCTGTAAACAATTTAGTATCTCTCATAGGGGCAACCTCCACAATGACTAAAGTGCCTGCTCTTGCTACAAATATGACTTTAATGACTAATAATTCAGCATCGACAGTATTTGGCTTTTTAAATAATTCCCTAATGATGCAAACGCCTGGCCAACCAGGAACACAGCCACTGACTTTCGGCGACAGCTTCACCGTGCAGGTGAATACGACTCCAGTTGATTTACCCTCAGTAAGTTTTAGTTGTGGTGCAGTAAAACCCTTTTTCAATATTTGTCTGGGAAGGATTGTAGGTAATGTGGTTTATAACGGGATCATCAGGTTTATATATAATATTTTTATAAAAACAATTCTACAGATTATTTATCCCATTATAGATGCATTCTTAGAAATTCCATTACAAGGTATGGCACAAATCTTTCAGCAAGGCCTTTATATTATTGCCCAGCCAGGAGTTAATCCTGTGGTCGCTTTAGCCAATATGGGAAGTCAGTATATCAATTTTGCAGGTAATTTATGGGTTTATTTGCTGGGATTAGCAATATCTAGCGCATTAATTCCTATATTTGGTGTATTTATTTTTGCCTTACTTACTTTAGCGATGCCTCTAGTTATTGCTTGGGTTGGTATCATGGTTGGTATAGGTTTTATCACGTCATATTATGTGCCTATATTGCCCTATATAATTTTTGTCTTTGCTGGAATAGGTTGGATGATTGCGGTAATTGAAGCGATGGTTGCTGGGCCAATTATTGCATTGGGTATTACTCATCCTGAAGGACATGATGCTTTTGGTAAGGGTGAGGCAGCGATCATGCTCTTGCTCAATGTCTTTTTAAGACCTACGATGATGATCATTGGTTACATTTCCGCTATAGCCTTGTCTTATGTAGGCGTTTGGCTTTTGAATGCAGGTTTTGACCAAGCTATAGCATTTGTTGCACAGGAAACTAATAATGGAGAGCTTTTGAAAGGGAACATACTGTGGAATCAAATGGGAGGCTCGAAAGGTTTTACCGATTGGACTGCAATTTATGCATTCTTCTTCGCAGTATTGAGTTACACGATGTTGTATTTAACCATCATTCAAAAATCGTTTACTCTAATTACTTACTTACCGGATAAAGTGTTGCGTTGGATAGGCGGTACTCCTGAAAGTATTGGTCAAGAAAGTGCACAATGGGGTGAGGAAGTAAAAGGCAAAGTTCAAGAAGCTGGTAAGGAAACACAAACAGCACAAGGTACCATGGAAAAGACTATGGGTGGTGTTGCTATGAAGGGTGTTGGGAAAGTTAAAGGCGCCTTGGGTAAAGCTTTTGGTGGTAGCGGAAGTACATCTGGGGAAGGTATACAAGATGGTGGAGAAGCAGGAAGTAGTGGCGATGCTAAAAATCCTACACCCTCTTCGAGTTCGGTTGAATCAACACAACATGCAGGTGCGCCAGCAGGTGCATCTGGACCACCGCCTGTTTCAAAATAGTAAATGGGGAGTTTTGATATTATGCCCGAATTGTCTGCTCCAAGTAGCACCATAACAAGTCATTCTGACGTTGTTAATGACAAACTAAAAGATAAGCAAAATACAAAAGCAGATGAAGAACGGTTTATGCTCGAATTATTTGTAGTTTTGCAAAAAAAGAATGACTTGCTTTTAAACCAGCAATTTGATCAATTGCAAGTGCCTTTAAAAGAGATTGCTCAAGACTGTGGTTATCAAGATCTTCCTACTGCATTGAGTCTTGCAAAAAATGCTCGCGGGCAGACGGCATTAGTTAAGGCATTACAAGATCAAGAGTTTAGTCTTGCAAATGCGCTACTCATGTCTGGAGCACAATTTGATAATCAAGCCCTAGCTGAATTTGATATTGCGATAGACAGTGAGAAAGGGCGACAAGCACTTGCTGATGGTACCATCCAACTTCCATCTTCTTACAGGCCTTCAGATCGGGAGAATTTGCACTTAGTTAAAGAGTATGGCTTAGTTTTGGGCATAGAAATGACCAGTAAAGATGGTACTCCATCGCAACGAGCACACATAGGTCCTGCTTATAAATTAATGACAGAATCGGTCTCTGATTACAGTAAATCGTGTTCAAGTCAGCCCGTTAAAGATGATTTCAAACAAATTGCCAATGCATTTAATTTTACAAATAGTGTTTCAAAATTTCATGGCAGTAATCCTACTGGATCTCCTGAAGCGGGCAATGCACTAGCGAAACGAATTCAAGCTGGAGAGATCACAACAGTCCCTATAAATTGTAAAGGACACGCTATGGGTTTGTCTTTTGCTCCGGTGGCAGGAGATCCCAATAAAACTTATTTAATAGTAACGAATCGTGGCGAAGGTGCAGAAAAAACAGGGAAATTTGGAACCCAAATCTATGAAGTAGATAAGCGCGATGTTACTCCTGAGTTTATCAATAAAATGATGAATGGTCATTACAAAGGGCAATCACACGATGAAATAATGGGTAGAGTGGCGAAAGTCACTAAAGGAAAAGAGCCTGTTTATGACATTCCTCAAAGTCAACAGAAATACGACAATTGTACTGTTGCCAATTCTCGTTCTAATATCCAGGGAATACTTGCGTGTCAAGAAGCAAATCGTAAAGGAGGTTTTGATAAGGTAAACAAAGAAGAGATCAAAGATCGTTATAAAGGTTTTACCGACGATATGAAAAGTAAAAAAGTTCAAGAGTTAGGAAAAGCTCTTGCAAAAGATCCTGATAATCCCGATTTAAAAAATTTAGCACAAGGCTACTTAGATAAACCAGGTGGTAAATTTAAACATCATTTAGAAACTGCAATGAACAAAGATGTTGAGCCATCCATACGAATGAAATCTCCATAATTTTTTAGGATTATTATTGATCAGAAATCCCACGCAGAAACTCACTTATTTCAATAGGCTCTTGACCGATTCTTAATGAATGACGAACGTAATTTGCCGCTTTTACTATATTTTCTAAATTGTACTTTTTGAATTGAATCGAATGTAAATAAGCAACAAAAAACTCCGTTTTTAAGTTTCCTATTCCTCTCCCCATTCCTGCAAGCGTGACATCAATAAAGCGTACTCCAGCACTTATAGCTGCTAACGCATTGGCTTGTGCTAAACCAAGGTTATCATGGGCATGGAATCCAAAAGATGTTTGATAAGTATTCCTATATCTATCATAAAGCGCTTTAACTTGTGGTGGCAATAGACTGCCATTGGAATCAGCAAAGTAAATAATATCTGGTTCATAATCGCTGAGTTGTTTCATCACTTCGTCCAGATCGTTTTCTTTATAACAAGAAGTCTGGGCAAAATTAATCGCAACCTTCATATGTGCATTTCGAGCCATTTTTATTTTAGGCAAAGCGGATTCAAGTTCACCTTTAGGAACGCAGATTCTTAATAAATCAACATCACATTCCTTTAATTCGATTAAATCTTCTTGAGTTACATTATTGGGATAAATCATCACTGCTATTTTAGCTTGTTTAATTAATGACCTACAAAAAGATAAATATTCTTTTGCGCACCAGCCTGCCCTACCTACGTCAGCGGGTATTAAAGAGCCATTACGATAGCCAACTTCTATGTATTCAATGCCTGAGTTATCAAGAGGTTGAAGGATTTCTTCTAATTCAATGTCTGTAAAATTAAAATTAGTTCTATGTCCCCCATCTCTTAAGGAGGTATCTAAAAGTATTATAGGCTCGCTCATATCATTCCATAGATTAAAAACATTATTCTTTAATAATTATAGCTAAAATAATAAAAGGTATAGAAATGCTTTTTATGTGGTTAAATGAATGTTAGACCAATGGATACTAAGACATGCAGTCGGTGAACAGGAATTGTCAACACACCTTAATCAAAGAAAAATATGAACGGGCTATTGTTGGTATTCTTTTGCGCCGGCAATAATTAATTTATACACTCGTTCACTAATAATACCTTGTTCGAATTTTGCTTTCGCATCCCAAGTCATGAGCTGGCCTTTTTGACGAACTAGTTTACGCGTGGCGGATGTAACTTCGTTAGGATCGCCTTCAAGTAAAATATCCCGAACTTCTTCGTCAAAAACTAAATACTCTCTTAAAGCAACGCGTTTTTCATCGACAGTAGGTACTAATTTTTGCCAAATACACAGTCTAATTGTTTCTAAGATATCAATCGTTCTACCAAGACGCTCTTCACCAGAAAATGAGGTTACAAGTCGACGCATGGTTTCGGCAACTCCTGAAGTATGTAACGTTGTATATACTGGATGCCCGGTGAGTGCTGCTTCTAAAGCGGCACTGATTGTTTCAGCATCGCGACACTCTCCTACCATGATTAAGCGAGGCTTTCTTCGTAAGGCATTTCTTACTCCATCAGCAAAACTTGGTAAGTGTCGAGGAATTTCTGATTGACTGACTACTGCGGATGTTGTTTCGATTTCATCATAGACGAACTCAATAGGTGATTCATAGGTTAAAACTTTGCGGTGGGAGTCTTCAGATTCGATTAATTGCCGAATAATTGATGCCAATAAAGTTGATTTACCTGATCCTGTTGCTCCAGTAATAAATACAATTCCTTCTTGAGGAGCAATTGCCTCAAGAATATTATCTGGCAGATTCATTGTTGCTAATCGGGGAGGAGTTGTGGGAATAGTTCTTAAGGTAATTTGAATCGCATCATGTCCTTCTACCAGACAGGCTGTTGCATTGACCCGATAACGGTACCTAACACCTCGATTAGGACGAAATTCATAGTGTGTATCGATATCCTTACCGGAAAGAAGTTGAGTAGTGGCATTAGGCCCATAAATGGCATTAATTAAATCGCCAAGCTCTGTATTTGATAAACGGCGATTAGTGATTCGGTATAGTTTACCATACACCTCTGCATAAATGGGTTCACCTGTTTGAATAGTGATGTCTGAAGCATTTAAACTCTCAGTATGCTCCAACATCCTATCCATGAATAAGGGAGTAAAGCGAGTTGGCTCATCGGGCATTAAATGAATATTGTTACTCATACGTTTTCATTGATGAAGGTTATTGTTGTCGTTTACTGGGGCAATAACAGGTTGCCACGATTTATCTGTTATTATAATTTTAGAACGATTTGCCAATTTTTCCATATTTTTGAAGTGCTCTAGAGCATTTTCATCTTTAGAAACAGCTGCTCGCCACTGCTCGCTATTCACATTAAGAGCGGGTAATGCAGTTATTCTTAATACTCTATCATCAATATGAATTTCTGATGCATCGCCTGTAACACCTAAGTCAGTATGAGAAACATAGGGAGGAGAGACCATATTCATTGCTAATAATTTTCTATATAAGATCATGCCGCCAAAATCTTCTTTGATTCGGGCTATATTTTCTTCAAGGATAGTATTGGCCTGATCAACCCCTTGTCTCCATCCCTTAGCAGCATAAATACACCATATTTTCTTTTCGACTTTTGTTTTAGGGAGCAGAGTATAGTTAGGATATTCTGGTTTTACATAGTCCAACCATAAATATTGGCGCCAAGTTGGAGGAGTGGTTACAAAATGTGCCTGCTTTGCCACTTTGTAAGTACGATCGGAAATACGAATGGTCTGAGTATCAGCAAGATTAAGTGTATTTCTTCCTTCCAATAATACTGGAGGTAAAATGTTATGTTCCAGTATTAGAGAATTAAAATCATAAATGGCATCAAGTCTTCTTGATTGTCGAATTAGGTGCTCATCAATAACTTTCGCTCTCCAAGCTAGGCCTCCTTGCGCCCCAAGGCTTAAAGCTGTTTCTTTGATGGCCATTTGACGAAATTTACCTTTGAGCTTCTTATTTCTCTGGTTTTTGTTGACATTTGCCATGGCTTGTATACCAGCCAATGAGCCAGTATCACCCATGTATTTTGAAGAGGTGCATGCCAGCAATAATGCAGATAATATAACTGTTATACTACGAATAAATTTTGCCATAGCGTAATTCAACAACCTGACTGTTAGGGTAAACGTGGATATCTGCTTTTTTACCTGCTTGGTAATCAATATCACGCAAAATTTCAGCTAAACTTTGATCTTTTATATTTATACTAATTAAAACAGGAATCGAAGGAGCTTTTCCTAAGACTCGAAATCTGTAATGAGCCGACTTGGCAATACGAGCAGTAAGCTCTTCTATAGGACCTGACCAATCTACACTTGCTCTTGCTTGTAGGTTATATGCGTTAGGTATGGTTAGAGTATTGTCTTTATGAGGAGGTATGATTATCTTTTCAACACGTGCCATTTCGTGCATGGAATCACTTACTGACACTGCAGCTTCTGCAAGTTTAATTGTAGCATCATCACTAGGATTATTAACAGGTGGCTTTTTAAAAAGTACACCAGTCTTACAGCCAGCAAGTAGGACTGAGGCAATAAACAGCATGAGAAGCTTATTGTTCATTCAATTCTTTAAATGTTTGGAAATCTTCGTTTGATTGAAACAGGAGCCAGCCTCCTTGTCAAGCCTATCGATAGTGAATTATTGAATTTAAATAGAAACTGTTTTAAAACTCGCTATGTAAACGGCTTGAGGAAGTGGATGGGCGATTAGGATATTGTTATTGCATTGATCCATTTTGAGATTTAATTCAGGGTACAAAATCTATAATTTTTCAAACAATCCATAAGTTACTTGCCCTGCTTTTTTTATTTTAACTTGTCGCCAGTGATGTTCATCGAGATGAATTGTACCCGCAGACTCTAAATAAACAAGACCACCCACTTTAATGATCTGACTTTGAGTGATCTCTGCAAGGCACTGGGGTAGATAATTCTTCGCAAAAGGAGGGTCAAGAAAAATAAGGTCGAATTCTTCTTGACTTTGTTTCAGGTAGCATAAGGCATCTGTTTTTAAGAGTTTGAGCTTGGAATTATTAAATGCATTGATGATTTTTTGTAGATTTGCACATACCTTGGGTGATTGTTCCAGAAAAACAACGCGTGCTGCTCCTCTTGAAAATGCTTCTAAGCCTAGGGCTCCGCTGCCCGCAAAAGCATCCAGGCAGCGCGCTTCTCTAATATCATGCATCAACCAGTTAAATAAAGTCTCGCGTACTCTATCAGGTGTAGGGCGTAATCCTTCTTCATTTGGAACGTGTAGTTTTTTACCTCGATACAACCCGCCTATAATGCGCACACTCTGTTTCATGATTGCCCTACGGTAATGAGTAATAATTTTTTAGGATTAATTTGCTTTTTAAATGCTTCTTTTACTTGCTCACTGGTTACTGAGTTAATACGAGCGGTGTAATTATCCAGAAAATCATCAGGTAAATGATAAAAAGCCATGCGCAATAAAATGTTTGCAATGTTGTGATTGCCTGATAAAGAAAGTGGAAAACTTCCTGTGAGGTATTGTTTTGCGGCGTTCATTTCTTCATTACTAGGTCCATCATTGATGTAGTCGTTTAAAACCTTTTGAATAATGGCCAAGGAATTTTTAGTTTGTTGATTTTTAGTAGAGGAACTGATGAGAAAAGGTCCTTCTCCTGGCATAGGTACAAATTGACTGTCAATACCGTATGTTAAGCCACGTTTTTCTCTGATTTCAATAGCGAGCCGAGAAACTAAAAGACCCCCACCTAAAATATAATTTCCTACTATAAGAGGAAAATAATTCGGATTATGATGATCAATACCGACTTGACCAAGTCTGATTATCGTTTGTGACGATGGAAATGGGATATTGATTGTTTCAGCCTGAGTCAATTGTTGCGCCTTGGGGATTGCTGGGGCAGGTTGTCCTTTTGGAAGCTCTTGAGTCAATTGATCAGCTAGTTGATGAGCAGTTTCACTTGTAATCGCACCAACCATGACTAAAACGGCATTACTACCTACATAATAGCGCTTATAGAATTCAATAACCTGGCTTTTATTGATTGCTTTAACAGTCTCAGCTGTGCCATTAATAGAATGGGCATAAGGATGGTGTTGATATAATGCTTTGAAAAAATTAAGGTTAGCTACTTCTTCCGGTGATTCTTGGCGTTGTTCAATAGCCAGCAATAGTTGTTTTTTTTCTCTGAGGAAGGCTTCATCAGGAAAATCCGGATGGTTAATAATCTGAGTAAAGGTCTTACTGGCTTGCATGAGCTGATTTTTGCTGACCAGGGTTTTGAGATGGAGAACCGCCATATCCCTATTTACCTCAACATGGTATTGAGCTCCTGTATCTGCCAAGGTTTCAGCAATGGTAGTTGCTTCTTGACCTGAGTTACCTTGATTCATCATTTGGCTCGTCAATGCAGCTAAACCATATTGAGAGCCGTCATTCGCTGATCCTGCCGCAAATGCTAAGCTGATATCCAACATAGGCACTTCCTTAGCCTGATAGAAAATCACTTGAACTCCATTTTGAGTGTTCCACTTCTCTGTCTTAAATATATTCGCTGTCGTTGTTTGTGACAAGCCAATCATTAATGCCATAATGCATGCGCTAAAAATTCTCATGATGTTACCTTCTGTTTTAGAGGCTCTAACAGTGCAATTGTTCTATTTTTTTCTTGAAAATAATGTTGTGCCGTTTGCTGAATTTGTTCTGGGGTAACTGCTTCGATTGCTTTGGTATATTCCCCTGCCTTTTGCCAACCTAGACCAATTGTTTCTAAAAGACCCAGTTCTGAAGCTTGTCCATAAATTGAATCCTGTTCAAAAGTTTTTTGAGCAATAATTTGATTTTTTATTCGTTGTAATTCTTTGTCGCTCACTAGATTTTTTTTCAAATCATCCAATTCCGTAAGAAATGCTTTTTGCAAATCGCTTACTTTATGGTTTTGGCTTGGGGTGCCATAAAGAATGAATTGAGTTTGATATCGTGTATAGGGATTATAGTAAGTATCTGCACCGGCAGCTATATGATTACCACGAATTAAGTTTTTAGCAAAGCGAGAGCCTTCGCCTGCATCCAATATTCCAGCAATGAGTTCCAATGCATAGGGTTCATAGGCCTTTTGAGTGGTACGCACACTTGGAACTGAATAGCCGAGCATGAGCAAAGGTAATTTTGCTGATGCGTGCACATGGACACTTTTTTTACCTAACATAGGAGGTTCTTTTTGTGATTTTCGTTCAGGAAGCGTTTTTTGTGGCAAAGTCCCAAAATAGCGTTCAGCCAAAACACGGACTTGTTCTGGATTCACATCTCCCACTACAACTAAAGTAGCATTATTAGGGGCATAGTATTTTTTGTACCATTCTTTTACATCTTCTACATTCATTTGTTTCAGATCACTCATCCAGCCTATAACAGGATGATGATAGGGAGCACTGAAATGAGCCGTTGCAAGAAAACGCTCAAAGGCTAACGCTTGCGGATTGTCATCAGTACGCATGCGTCGCTCTTCTTGGATTACTTTAATTTCTTTAGTAAATTCATTTGTATCAAGGATTAAATGATTCATACGATCCGCTTCTAACTCAAAGCTAGTTGCTAGTTTGGATGCATCTATTTTTTCAAAAAAAGCAGTATAATCATTGTTTGTAAAGGCGTTTGCCTGACCGCCAATTGCTGCAATTGTTTTGGAGAAGACACCTAAAGGGAATTTTTCTGTTCCTTTGAACATCATGTGTTCTATGGCATGAGAAACACCCGTAATTCCCCCGGGTTCATCAGCAGAACCTACTTTGTACCAAATCATTGATACGGCAATAGGAGCCCTATGATCTTCTTTGACCAATATTTTTAATCCATTATTCAAGATAAACTCTTGAACTTGGCTAAAGGTCTGGCAAGATAGTACCATAAGTAGCGTAAAGAGTATTTTGCGCACAACTTAACCTCAAAGTAAAAAAGATGATAGAATTTCACATTTTTTAGGATTTGTACACTATATGATTAAATGGTTCAAACGAAGTCACACTCCTACTTCTTCAAAAGCCGATGATTCCCAGCATAAAGAAGAGGTACTACCTCAAGTACCTACGAAGGATGAGGAACACGATCAAGATCCTGTAAAAGAAGGATTTTTTGCTCGTTTTAGGAAAGGTTTAAGTAAAACACGTCATCAGTTAGGTGATGGTATTGGCCGTTTATTGTTAGGAAAAAAAGAAATCAGCCAAGATTTGCTGGATGAGTTAGAAACTCTTTTAATCCGTGCTGATTTGGGTATAGAAACCACCCAAGTAGTATTAAAGCAATTGACAGAAAGTTTAGCACGCAAACAGTTATCCGACGGAGATGCGGTTTATGAGGCACTTAAATCTCATTTACAAACGATTTTAAATCAAAAAAATCAATCTCTAACGCTAGAGACTCAAGATCACTCTCCTTTTGTTATTTTAATGGTTGGCGTGAATGGGGCAGGTAAAACCACTACAATAGGAAAATTAGCGAAGCAATTTCAGCAGCAGGGTAAAAAAGTGATGTTAGCTGCTGGAGATACCTTTAGGGCCGCCGCGGTAGAACAATTACTTGTTTGGGGGGAGCGAAATGATATTTCTGTTGTTGCCCAGCATACAGGTGCTGACAGTGCTTCTGTTATTTTTGATGCATTACAAGCAGCAAAAGCTCGAAAAATGGATGTATTAATCGCAGATACGGCAGGACGTTTACATACACAAAGCAACTTAATGGAAGAGCTGAAAAAGGTAAAAAGAGTATTACAAAAACTTTGTCCCGATGCTCCTCATGAAACTATGTTGATATTAGATGCTACTATAGGGCAAAATGCATTAGTTCAAGCAAGGCAATTTCATGAAGCGATTGGATTAACGGGAATTACCATGACCAAATTGGACGGAACAGCTAAAGGCGGAATTTTGTTTGCTATTGCTAATGAACTAGGAATACCCTTTCGTTATATAGGGATTGGTGAGGGAATAGAGGATCTTCAACCCTTTAATGCGGCGCAATTTGTTGGTGCATTATTTAATGATCACATTTGACCAAGTCAGTAAACGTTACCCAGGTGGATTTGAAGCTTTAAGCCATATTAATTTTTCCATGCAAAAAGGTGAGATGGTTTTTCTCACTGGGCATTCAGGAGCAGGAAAAAGTACTTTACTTAAATTAATTGCTCTACTGGAAAGACCTACTTCCGGTCAATTAACGATGAATGGATTGCGTTTGAATCATTTAAAGAAACGCGATGTGGCGGTGCATCGCAGCCAATTGGGAATCACCTTTCAATCACCGTATTTACTTAATGATCGAACCGTTTTTGATAATGTAGCGTTGCCTTTGCAAATTCAAGGCATGGCCTCCCTTATGATAGCCAAAAGAGTACATGCAGCATTAGATATGGTAGGTCTACTCAGTAAGGAAAAAATGTTGCCTATTCATTTATCAGGAGGGGAACAACAACGAGTGGGTATTGCTCGTGCTGTAGTTCATAAGCCGACATTGTTATTAGCTGATGAACCTACTGGAAATCTTGATCCTAAACTTTCAGCAGAAATTATGTTGATTTTTGAACAATTTCATCAAGTAGGAGTGAGTATTTTAATTGCTACTCATGATTTGGCATTAATTGCGGGAATGAAACACCGAATTGTAATGCTTAAAGGAGGCCGGATGTGTTAAAGCGAGCACGAACAATTCTTGCTTATCATCTGCAAGCGGCAATACAAAGCTTAAATTTATTGTGTCGTAAACCTGTAGCAACGTTGATGACTTCTATTGTGATTGCTATTACCTTAGCTTTGCCAGCTCTTTTTTGGATTTTTTCTGATAATTTAGCTAACCTAACAGCAAATTGGCAACGTGGTGGTCATATCTCTCTTTATTTAAAACCTAGTTTGTCTGAATCAGAGCAACAAAATATAGTGCAGGAAGTACGTAAAACCGAAGGAGTAGCACAAGTTGTTTTAAAATCTTCCAAAGAGGGACTGTCTGAATTAACACGACAAGAAGGAATGAACGATATTATGCGTTATCTTCCTGAAAACCCATTACCTGCAGTGATTGATGTTGTACCCGATTTGCTTGTTAATTCACCCGCTAAATTGGACTTATTAGCACGACAATTGCAAACAATCACTCAAGTTGAGAATGTAAAAGTCGATATGGAGTGGATAAACCGCTTGCATGCTCTTTTGGGTTTTGCTGCCAAGTTTGCTGATTCATTACTGGCCTTATTGGCAATGGCAGTAATTGTGATTGTTGGTACCACCTTACGTTTGGCGATTCATAGTCGGCAAGAAGAAATTCAAGTGTTAAAACTAATCGGAGCTCAAGATCCTTTTATCCTTAGGCCTTTTTTATATTCAGGAATCTGGTATGGGGCAATCGGAGCTACTATAGCAATCTTTTTGGTTAATATTTTTATTTTTAGTTTAGGAGCTGCTCTTAATCAATTGGCAGCTGTTTATCAAATGCACTATCCGCTAGAAGGATTGTCAATGCGACAGGTCTTGCTACTTATTTTGTTTGCGATTATACTAGGATGGACGGGAGCACGATTGTCTGTAAAGCGACAATTAGCTTCTATAGAGCCTCAAATATGAGTTCTTATATAACCTTGTTTTACAGAGAAATTTTAGAGGAAGAAGCATGAGTCACTATTTGCAACTTGCCGGAATAAATTTACCTGTGGGCAGTATTGATGCGTATATTCACAGGGTAAACCAAATTCCTATGCTGTCATTAGAGGAAGAGATTGCTTGTGCTGAGCGTTTTCATTCTGAAGGTGATCTCGAGGCCGCAAGACGTTTAGTTCTTGCTCATTTACGTTATGTTGTTCGCGTAGCTCGTGGTTATTTAGGGTATGGTTTACCTCTGAATGACTTAATTCAGGAAGGTAACGTTGGTCTGATGAAAGCAGTAAAGCGTTTCGATCCTAAGATGGGTGTACGCCTTGTTTCTTTTGCAGTGCACTGGATTAAAGCAGAAATCCATGAGTTTGTTTTACGCAATTGGCGTATTGTTAAAGTTGCTACAACTAAAGCTCAGCGTAAGTTATTTTTTAATCTTCGCCAAATGAAAAACCGCCTGGGGTGGATGAGTCATGAAGAAGTGGCTGCTGTAGCCAATGACTTAGGCGTGAGTCGTGAAGACGTACTTGTTATGGAGCAACGCTTGAATGCGATGGACACACCTTACGATGCTCCAGATGCAGATGATCATGATGATTTTTATACAGCCCCCGAACGTTATTTATTTAATACAAATGATGATCCTTCTGTATTGTTAGAAAAAAATAGCGCTGGAGATCAAGGGCGCGAAAAGTTGATGTTTGCTCTAGAACAGTTAGATGAGCGTAGTCAGGATATTTTGCAACAACGTTGGTTGTCAGAAGAAAAGTTAACCCTACATGATTTAGCTAAAAAATATGGTGTCTCTGCTGAGCGCGTTCGACAATTAGAAAAGAATGCTATGAAAAAGCTTAAACAGTATATGGAAAGTTAGATTCATAAGGCAATGATTTATCTTGCTTGGTATAATGAAGAAAACCCGGGTTAGATTTTAATTTTTATTTTCTAAAAAATCACAAACTAATTGTTCCACTCGTTCATCAACTAATACACTGATATGGTTGGCTTCTGGAAGTAAGCATAACTTTGCATCAGGATATTTCTCACAGAACTCGATGGATTCTTTAGTACTGATTGTTTTATCAAGTTCTCCATGGATGCACAAAAAAGAAATATGAGGTGCTTGTGAAATAAAATGGTTTAATCGTATCAGTTTCAGATCAAATTGTGCTTGTTGGCGCATAACTTGTCGTAATTGGAGATATCCATGTCCGCTAAGCCTGAACTTTTTTGCGATACGGTTTATAGGACTTCGCATTTGAGTTGGTGATGCAATTAAAATAGCACGTTCCGGTTTATACTTTAATTGCCAGTCGGGAAGTTGGCCTGACACATTTAAGGTGTTTAGTAACATGGATCCACCAAATGAATGTCCAATAACTGCGTAGAATGGCCCATATTGATTAATGGTATCTCTCAAAATGGCAATGGCATCTGTCCACGGCAACTGTAACCCTTTAGCTTCTCCATGAGCAGGAAAATCGAGGGCATATACTTCGTATCCTAGTTGATGTAAGGGATGGATTAGACGAGCCATGTAAGCCGCACGTGATATCCATCCATGGGCAATCAGTACTTTTTTATTGTTTGAATCTTTTTGAGGAGCGAAGCGATGCAATACATGGTGGCGAGGAAACTCTTGATGAATCACTTCGGTACGTATGCTCTCCATAAATTCACAAGCGAGTTTGGCAAAATCTCTGTATGGTTTTTCCAAAGGAAGAAAGATAGGAGTAATAAAAGCCTGATAACACAATTGAGCATGTAATAAATCTCGTACATGGGTAAATGATGAAGTTATCATGATTAATTCCCCCGTTAGATTTTATTTTAAGTGTAGTCGAAAAATGGGAGCTACTTATAATACTATTAACATGACGTTAGATTTAACCTAGAAAAAGCAGTTGGCCCCTACTGTGCGTGCTAAAAGCACTGAACCTGCTGGATTTTTCTAGGTTTATTCATTTTGTATTAATTTAGGGAGCTTAATATGCATCTTTCAAATCATATATATCGCGATGGAGAACAGGAACTTCTGGGTTTTTTAGCATATGATCGATCTATTGCTGGGACTCGACCTGTAGTATTAGTAGTTCACGATTGGTCTGGTCGTAACGAATTTGCCTGCGATAAAGCAAAAATGCTTGCAGAAATGGGCTATATTGGTTTTGCCGTAGATATGTATGGCCAAGGGAAACTTGGTTCTACTGTAGAGGAAAAACAAGCATTAATGACTCCATTAATGTCAGAACAATCTTTATTACGTCAACGGATAAAGGCTGGATTAGCAGCTGTTTGTTCTATTCCTAAAGTAGATAGTCAACAAGTGGCCATTATAGGTTTTTGTTTTGGTGGTTTATGCGCTCTTGAATTGGCTCGCTCTGGAGCTGATCTTAAAGGTGTAGTGAGTTTTCATGGTTTATTACACAAACCAGGAACTCTTAAATCAGAGTCTATTAAAGCTAAGATTTTAGCGTTACATGGTTATGATGATCCTATGGTTCAGCCAGAGCAAGTACACGCATTTTGCAAAGAGATGACTGATGCCGGTGTGGACTGGCAAATGCATATGTACGGACATGTTCAGCATGCATTTACTAATCCAAATGCACATGATACTCAACTTGGGACTATTTATAATGAGGTTGCTGCACGACGTTCTTGGCAAGCCATGAGCAATTTTTTGCAAGAAATTTTTGCCAAATAAAATTCTAAATAAAAACAGTTCGATATAAAAAACACTTTGTTTTTCATGTCGATCAACAAGTTCCGAATATCATTAAAAAATTATGGTAAATGGGGTCGATTGAATTATAATCCGCAAAAATAATTTTGCTTCTGTGTGCTTTTCCTTAAGTCTTAATATTATTGATGCGAATTATAAGTACTGGAATACAGTTTTGTCTGCTTCGTTATCCCGTAATGTGCAGAATTTATACATAATCCAGTACTAAATAAAAACAGTTCGATATAAAAAGCACGTTATTTTTTATATCGAACTAACAGTAAGCAATAAATCAATTATGGAAAATACGCAATGAGTAGGAGCCAACCAATTTGAGTTTTTCACCCGATTATAACACGATGCACGTGCATCATTTTTTTGAATGTTCGGTAGATCATTATTCAAGCAATATTGCTTTAATTTGCGATAATGCATTTATTTCCTATCAAGAATTAGAAAGTCGTGCGAATCAATTAGCGCATTATCTTTCTGAGAAAAAAATAACCAAGGGTAAGGTAGTGGGGATCCTATTAGAGCGATCTGTAGAATGCTATATTGCCATTTTAGCTCTTTTAAAAACAGGAGCAGTGTATGTTCCTATTGAAGTGGATTATCCAGATGAACGGATTAACTATATTTTCTCTGATCTGGCGTTTGATGCTGTTTTAACAACTTCGTTGCAATTGGCAAACAAAAATCTGGTATGGCCCGTTATTTATGCTCTTGATACGCTTAGTGAGGAGCTTTCGAAACAACCTACAATACGGCTTAAGCCCGATTACGAACGAAGTGCCGATGATTTATGTTACATCATTTACACTTCAGGCTCTACTGGAAAACCCAAAGGGGTGGAAATTACGCAGCGTAGTATTTGTCATTACGTTCGAGTTGCTAGTGAACTTTATAATATGGACAGTAATGACCGAGTGTATCAAGGTTTTTCTTTAGCTTTTGATGCCTCTTTAGAAGAGTTTTGGATGGCCTTTGCCAATGGAGCCACTCTTATTGCATGTACTGCAAAAGAAGTACGTTCTGGGTTGGGTTTAATTTCTTTCTTACAACAATATAAGATCAGCGTTTTTTCAACGGTACCTACTTTATTATCTACATTAGAAGGACAACTACCCAATTTACGATTATTAATTTTAGGTGGGGAAACTTGTCCCTCCAGTTTAGTCAAACGTTGGAGCAGAGATGGACTGCGGATTGTCAATACCTATGGTCCTACTGAAGCAACCATTATCGCTACTTATGCTGAATGTCATCCTGAAAAAGAAATTACCATAGGACGACCCTTGCCTGGTTATGAAGTACTCATTGTGGATGAGCAATTACGAGAAGTAGAAGCAGGGAGTGAGGGTGAGCTATGTATTGCTGGTGTTGCTTTGGCTCGTGGTTATGTGAATCGACCTGAGAGTACTGCAGAAAAATTTGTGTTAAATCCAAAAAATAAAAATCAACGCTTGTACCGTACGGGTGATTTGGTTTCAAGGACAACTCATGGTGAACTACGTTTTGCGGGGCGTGTGGATGATCAAGTCAAGTTACGCGGATTTCGTATTGAGTTAAATGAAATTGAAGCCATCATCATGAAGTATGCGGGAATTAAACAAGCAGTAGTTTCTTTGCAAACATTGGAACAGCCCACTTTAGTTGCTTATTTAATCCTTGATAAAAGTTTTCTATTTGATGCTAATAAGCTTAAGGCTTTTTTAAGATCTTGTCTTCCCGATTATATGATCCCATCAATAATCGACGTTTTAGAAACTTTTCCTGTTTTGGCCAGTGGCAAAGTAAATAGGAAAGAGTTGCCAAAACCGGTACCACAGAAAACCGAAAAATTAAAAAATGCACCTACGTCTGTACTTGGCAAAGAAATCGCACGTGTATGGGAAGAGGCATTAAATTGTTCAACTGTTTCAATGGATGACGATTTTTTCTATGATTTAGGCGGACATTCACTCTATGCAGCTAACGTAATTTCCAATTTGCGCAAAATCGCTGCTTTAAAAAATATATCAATTCTGGATTTATATAAGAATCCTACAATTCGACAGTTAGAACAGAAGTTTAGTGATGCACGCATTTATTCAAACTCCAATAAAGAACAGATAGTTGAAGAAAAATACAGGGCGCCTGCATGGAAATACTATTTGTGTGGTTTAGGACAGATATTGGGTTGTTTATTGCAATATGGCTTAGGAACTTTGCACTTATTAGCAGTGATTTTATGCTATAGCTGGGTAAGTTCTAAATATTCAATTCTCTCAAAAGAGTCTGAGCTTATATTTTTCGCTTTATTTTTAGCAATGCCGTTCATTTCTTTATTTATAACAATAGGATTGAAATGGCTATTATTAGGACAAGTAAAACCAGGAAAATACCCCTTATGGGGGTGGTTTTATTTCCGTTGGTGGTTAGTACGACGACTGCAACATAATTTGTTTTTACCTAAATTTTTAGTTGGCTCTTCGTTGATTAATATCTATTATCGATTATTAGGCGCTAAAATTGGAAAAAATTGTTATATAGGGTCTATGTATGTTGCTACTCCTGATTTATTCAGTGTTGGGAAGAATACTTCTATAGGTACTGACAGTAAATTAAATGGCTATATAGTCGAAGATGGTTGGTTAAAAATAGGGACTATAACTATAGGTGATCATTGTTACATAGGTCCTCGTTCGGTAATTGGGATTAATACAACAATTGAAAATGATGCCGTTCTGGATGAAATGTCCATGCTGCCTGCCCAGAGTGTGATTCCGAAAAAGGCTTATTTTTCAGGTTCTCCTGCAGTAACTGGAACTCTTCCTGTCGATCATATTACCCGACGAAAAGAGAACATTGCAGCGCCAACTAAGGTGAAAAATGTCCTTTTTGGTATTCTTCATTATTTAGGCATAGTCTTTGCTGTTATGATGTATTATTTGTGCCTTATTCCGTCAATATCATTAATTAGCTATTATTACGATCAAGGAAATTATTTTACCACAATGTTTTTTGCCATCCCCTTAGGAAGCATCTTATTTCTAAGCTCCTATTATCTCTGTACCTTAATTTGTAAAAAAATTATTTTGCACCAGGTGAAACCTGGCTATTATCCTTTGCAGAGTTTTTATTATCTCCGTCATTGGACTTTTATGAAAATCTTTGATGTAAATGAAATACACATTTTGGCGGATTCTTTATATCTTCCTGCATTTTTGCGTTTGCTTGGAGCAAAATTAGGCAAGAACGTAGAAATGGGCGAAGCACCCCATCTTCTTCCTGATCTTCTTACTATTAAAGACGGCGGCTTTACTGCCAGTTCGGTTGCCTTAGCTTGGCCTAATGTCTACAATGGGTTTATTTCTTTTGCACCAGTGTCTATCGGGCATGAGGCATTTGTGGGTAATGTAAGCTTGTTGCCTGGTGGTCAATCTATTGGTGACGGCGCACTGTTAGGATGTCTTTCCGTGACTCCTCCCGGTGATCAAGCAAAAGAACCTCATTCTTCTTGGTTAGGTTCCCCTGCTGTTTTTCTGCCCCGGCGGGAATTAGTGGGTGGATTTTCTGATAAAGAACGATTTAATCCTCCTCGTAAACTGTATTTCCGGCGTTTGTTTATTGAATTTATTAGAATTATTTTACCCTCAGTATTTTCACTAATCACTTTATTTAATTTGTTGTATCTTATTGATTACATGCTTATTGAGCACTCATGGTGGGTGACGGCTCTTGTATTGCCTCCAGCGGAATTGTTTTTGACTGCTAGCCTGATTGGTGTATTAATTGCCTTAAAGTGGATAATGTTGGGTAAATTGAAGCCACTAACCAAGCCTTTGTGGGATCCTTTTATTTGGAAAAATGATGTGATTGAATATTCGTACAGCTACTTTATTAATCCACATTTTACTGAAAAAGTGTTAGGAACTCCTTTCGCACTTTGTGTAGAACGTTGTTTTGGAACTAAAGCAGGCAAACGAATTTTTGTAGGTACGGAAGGATTTGCAGAGTTTGATTTAATTACTATTGGTGATGATGTATGTATTAATGATGGAGCAAGAATACAAACCCATCTCTACGAAGACCGAGTATTTAAAGTTTCTTATTTAACAATTAGCTCGGGGTGTAATGTGGGTGTCGATTCCATTGTTCTTTATAATACATTGATGGAAGAAAACTCTACTTTAGGAAGTCTTTCTTTATTAATGAAAGGTGAGCGTTTACCTGAAAGTACTCATTGGGCCGGTATTCCTGCGCAATCAACAGCATGCAGTTTCCCATATCAACAAATTATGAAGCTGCCTGTTATCGAAGAAGATGCAGAAGAACAAGCATGCGCATGAAAACAAGCTTGACTCTACAAGCATATGCTAATTTTCTTTTTTCTTGTTATTAACATCATTGAGACAAAATGCATCGATACTGGCGTTGTTATATCTACATTTACCATGATTTTCAAGATCAAATTTCCATTGATGCCTAGGACATATTAAAAAACAGTCCTCAATCCAGCCTTTTGACAAATCACCGCCTTGATGAGGACAATATCTTAAAATAGAATACGTTTTACCTTTGTAATTAATTTTAATGCGTTCATTCTTTGACAGAATATTTAAAAACACTTGGCAAAAGCGCTCCAAGCTTTCAGTTTCTAGGGTTGTAAATCCATGCATGAGAGTATTATAAATATCAGGCACTCTTTCTATGAGGAGACGAAAAGTTAGAGCAAAATCAGGCCAGCTGATTTCCTTATTAAATACTTTGTTAATTTGCCAGGCAGGAGTAGTAATCCAAAAAAAATCTTTAGCTCGATCAACTTCATTGGTTATATTTACTGTGCCCTCTTGAAAATCGACACAATATATTTCTTTATTACATTCCTCAAGAGAGAAATATAAAAAAGTTGATAAATATTTTCTAACGGACTCCATTTTTTCCAATCTTTTTTTTAATTCAATTCCTAATTGAATAAAAACTTGTTGTGGATTAATTTTTGAGTTTTCAATTTGCCGTTGTTTAAAAAAATTTTCAAACTGTTTCGCATAAGAATAAACATACTCTTTAAAGTCTTTATCATCTATTCTGATAGGAGATAGATAAGTGAATTTTAAATTTTGGGTATCAAGAACATCCCCAGGCATAAGTTCTGGCCACTGCGTTTGGATTTGCTTATCAAGGAAATGCATATCTAGATACTCAATTAATTGCCTTGCTCGCGGATATGTATTTATTTCCTGATTATTAATTGAAAATAAGAGCGGGTCTAAAAAGCAGGGAGGTCCAGACGAAGGTAAATACATTAAAGGCTTCATTGTTTCAATAGATTTGGAAATATATTCAAATTTTCGTAATGTTTTGTTCTTGCAAATAATTGAATATTTTTCTTGATCCATTTGAAAACAAGTTGGATGCCAAACTGCTCCAGAAAATTGACCTGCTAAAATATCTATTGGGCCATAATTTTTATTTATCATCGCCAATCTTTCATGAATTTTACAATCATTTAGATTAAGGAAACTTCCTGAATCTGTTTTTACAAGGATTGCTGAGTCACAATCAAGCTCTACATCTAATATGAATAATGTTAAAAATCCATCTTTGAAATAAAACGATTCGCTATCCTTTAGACTAATAATTTCTTTGCATTGGTAATGGCGTTTTATTAAATTATTTTTAACTACTGGATGATAAAAATCAGCTAGAATGAGCGTAAAATCACGGTTTTCAATAGATTCCAAAAACTCTATGTCAAAATGATCTTTGTGCTCATGGCTAATATAAAGATACTTATCTTTCTTATTAGTATTTAATATCTTTCTTACATGTTCTGCCATATGATGATTTTTAGGGTATTGAAACCAGGCAGCATCAAAAGCCCCATGTGGCGATAGCCAGGGATCCATAATGATTACTGTAGAGTTAGTTTCCAAACAAAAACCAGCATGCCCTAAGTAGGTGATTTGCATGTCTTTAAATTAAGTGATGTTCTATGATATTAAGAATAGGACACAAGTTAAAAAACTACAATTCTGTTCTAAAAATTCTGTGTTCGTGCATCCTTCTTCATAAAATAGGTGAATTAGTGAGATATGGTAAACCAGTTTCTAATAATTTCGATAATTCTTTCAGCGGCATGGCCATCACCATAAGGCATTGTTTTTCGAGCCATTTTTTCCCATAATGCGCGGTTTTGCAACAACGTGCATGCCGCATTAAAAACAGAATCTGTTGACGTACCAATGATTTGAGCGACACCTTCCTCAATACCCTCCGGCCTATCAGTATTTTCCCGTAATACCAAAAGAGGCTTACCAAATGTTGGAGCTTCTTCTTGAATACCACCTGAATCAGTCATAATAAAGTAACTGGCTTTCATCAAAGCAACCTGCTGATCATAGTCAAGAGGATCTGTGAGCAGTATCTGTGGATGATTGCCTAAAATTCTGTGTATCACTTCATAAACATTCGGGTTCTTGTGAACTGGGATAACTACCTGAACTGTATTATTTAGGTCAACAAACTTACGTATTCCTTGGCAAATATGTACTAGGGGCTCTCCAAAGTTTTCTCGTCGATGAGTCGTAACAAAAATCAATTTTTTGCCCGAATCTATTGGGATCTTTAGAGTAATTGGCTTTTTGGCCTCTTCTAATAGGATGTCAATACTCGTATTTCCTGTAACATAGATAGAATCAGCATGAATTCCCTCTGCTAAAAGATTTTGTTTCGCTTTTTCGGTGGCAGCGAAATTAAGTGTGGCAAGACGACATATAAGAATACGATTCATTTCTTCAGGAAATGGATGAAGAATGTCTCCAGAGCGTAATCCCGATTCAATATAACCTAATGGAATTTTGTTGAAAAAAGCAACCATAGCTGCGGCTAAAGTCGTGCTTGTATCTCCCTGTACCAGAATTAAATCAACAGCTTCTTTTTTTAGGGCTTCATCAATTGCAGCGATTAATCGCGCGGTCAATTGGGCGAGTTGCTGATTAGGTTGCATCAGATTCAAGTCGCGTTTTGGTTTTAAATCAAAATAGCCTAATTTCTGATCTAGCATTTCACGATGTTGGCCTGTAGAGACTAAAATAACATTAGCCCAATCAGTTTTTTCCAGCGCTCTTACAATAGAAACAAACTTAATAACTTCAGGTCGTGTTCCACAAATACAGACAATATTTTTTTTTCTCATTATAATTACCTTGACGTAAACATAAATACAAAAAATTATTGTAAACAACTATCGAATGTAATTATAGTAAATATTAAAGCTAAAATGGATTCTCAATATTGATGAAGTTTTTTATTTCATGGTTGGTTTTTTTACGAAATGCTATTATATTGCTGCTCTTTGTGGGGCCTTTTGTATTTATATTGCATATTGGATATTTGCATGCATCATCTACTAATGAATCAAATGCTAATACCCTTCTTACCGATTATTATTCATTAAGGCTAAAAGATCCTTCATCGGCAAGGATGATTTTGTTGCAAGCAGCGCAAAAGTTTCCAGACAACGAGCTGATACAATCTGAACTTGGGTATTTGTTGTTGCAGGAAGAAAATTACCAAGAGGCTCTAGTTTATTTAAAAGCTGCACATCGGATTAATCCCGAAAATTCTGATTATACAATGCAAATAGGCTATACGCTAAACTCACTCCATCAATATGAAGAGGCACTTAAATATTTTCGTGAGGTTGCTGCAACCAATAAAGGAATAAACGGTATTAAAGCTCAGGATATTTTAGATCGCTACGCCAAAAAAAAATCTAGAACGCCTCTTGAAAAACGATTAGCAATAATCTCTACTGCCGCGAAAACAGTAGTAAGAAATATGGGCATCAATAGTAATATTCCCGTTACCACGGATCAGACTCAAGCTCACACTTACCATGTGCTATTAAAGTTTAATCCTAAACAGGCAAAAATATTTCTTGACCATATTCTTTCGTTGTATCCAAACAATGTATTAATGATTCGAGAAAAAGGGATCCAAAAATTGCGGGAAAATGATTATAAAGATGCCATTGTTCTTTTTTCCAAAGCGTGGTCCATTAAGCATGATGACGAGCTTTTGAGCCTTCTTGGAGAGGCTTGGTTACGTTCCGGAAATCTCCCTCAAGCTGAATATTGGCTCTCGCAAGGCGCTAAGTCCTCAGATGATAAGATTAAAAATCAGGCTAAAAACTTATTGGATATGCTGGAAAAAGGTATTGTTTCAACACAATTACCCGATAAGTTAACGCCCGAAGACATCTATTACATTTTGAGGGAACGAAGAACAAAAGAAGCAGTAAAGATTCTATCAGAAATTATTAAGAAGCAGCCTGAAAATGCAACTTTACAGATGGAAATGGGTTATTTTTTTCTTAAGGAGCACCAACCAGAAAAAGCACTCCCTTACATTCTCAAAGCCCACCAGATCGATAGTCATAATTGGGATATTACCTTGCAAGGAGCTTACGTATATTCTTTATTAAAAGAAAATAAAAAAGCGCAAGAGTTTTTTAGTTTAGCATTAAAATCCTCCAACCCAGCCGTTATCAATAAAGCACGCACTGGCTTACGAATGTTAACGGTAGGAAATGAAAATGCAAAAGCTCCATTATCCCTTTATGACCACTTAATGAATAATTATTATGCGCTACAAAAAGAACATCCACAACAAGCCCAAAAAATACTGGAACAGGTTCTAAAACACTATCCTAATGATTATCGTGCCCTCCGGGAAATGGGTTTTTTAATGATTCGCGAAAAAAATAATGCACAGGCTGTAAGCTATCTTATCAAGGCTTGGGAATTGCAACCTGAAAGCTATGATCTAGCATTACAAATTGGTTATTTATTTGATGACTTAGGAAAAAAGCGAGATGCCTTTTTATGGTTCAAAAAAGCGTTTCCCTCTCATGACTCTGATATCAGAGATAAAAGCTATAAGGCTATGATTAATTTAGGCAGTCAACGGTTCCAGTTTTTCAATCCGCCTTGGTTTGCCGATATTTGGTCTGCGCCTTTTGAATATAGCCGATTTTCTCTGTTTGTAATTCCTGAACACTTACGTGTTGGACGAAGCTTTGGTAAACGAAATCAAATTGAGGTCTATTATAATAATTACATAAATAAAGATAGTCGCTCACAAAGTGGGGGTAATGGACAGCTACCTAGTATTTATGATGACAATTATATTTTGAACGGTGCTGGAATTCGATATTACACTAATACAAAAATTCCCCTTATATTTTATTTTGAAGCAGGAATGGCCTACGATCTTATATATAGGAACAGGGATCGTTGGCGAGATGATAGGCGCGGTGGTGTCTTATCATGGTATTACTGGGGGCCGCTACCTAGTTATGCTGAGCGCATAGTGTTTCCTTTTTCCCAAGCAGATGATTTTTATGGGGATTCTTCCTGGTTTTCCAGATACCAAAATGATTGGATTACCTACGGTCGTATTCGAAAAGGATATCGAGTCATGCAATATCGCAATATGAGTCTCATCGCGTATGCTAGAGGATTTCTTATCGTTGATACGAATAAATATTTTTACAATAACCTAGTTGAATATGGACCAGGGATCGCGATCGTTCCTAATAATACTTGGCCGGTTGCATTTCGCCTTGAAAGAAGATTTGGTCAATATATAAAAGTAAATGGTCCCGAAATAAACCCCTATGGATCAAGCTATGCTTCCAATGTAGCTATGTTTGAAATGTATTATCGATTTTAGCTTTGAAGATAAATTAATTACTTGTTATGGCAGGTACATTGAAGCGAAAAAATAGTGAATAAGAAGAAATCCTGATAGGATATAAGGTAGATCTATACATGGCCGTTTAAAAAATCATTGATGTGGGCATGCGATTTGTTTGTGTCGAGAAATTTGGAGAAATGTAACGGTTTTTCCGCTCACTATTACAAATTTCGGGATCCATATACAATTGGCGATATGCTAGATTTGTTAAAAATAGAGGCACTACCTTGTAATATTAAAGGAATCAATCCAAACTTTTATTAAATAGTTAAATAGCGCGATGACGGGGGAAGAATGGATTTTCTTTTTTTCTGGATGTGGTATTTTCTCATGTTTGCGGCTGTTTTCTTTTTCATCTCGGGATTAGATGATTTTTTTATTGATTTAGTATACTGGATTTATTTTCCCTGGCGTAGATTAAAAATGAAAAAATATACGCCATTGAATTTAAAACAGTTGTTTGAAGTTCCTGAACAAAGAATTGCGCTTATGATTGCTTGTTGGCACGAACCTGCGATTGCCAATATGCTGAGGTACAACCTTGATAAAATCAAATATGAAAACTACGATATATTTATAGGTGTATATTCCAACGATCCAGATACAGTCGCAGTAATTAGAGAAGTTCAGGACATATTTCCCAACATTTTTTGTGTTTTTTCACCTTTGCCAGGGCCTACGACTAAAGCAAAAAATTTAAATTCCATGTATAAATATATCCAAAATCGTGAACAAGAATTAAATATAAAATATGAAATTTTTGTAATGCATGACACAGAAGATGTCATAGATCCTTTATCTTTCAAATTATACAACTATGTTATACCTCGTAAAGATATGGTCCAGCTTCCTGTTGTTCCTTTGCCTATTTCGATGAAATACATAACTCATTGGACATATAATGATGAGTTTGCAGAAATCCATACCAAAGACCTTGTGGTTAGGGAGTTACTTCATGGATTTATTCCATCGGCAGGTGTAGGAACCGGTTTTTCACGTAAGGCTTTAGAAACACTCGCACTTCATAATAATGGTGAACCCTTTTCCTTGTTCAGTTTAACAGAAGATTATAGTTGTGCACTTAAATTAAAAGTGCACCGGTTAAACACTATCTTTATGACTTTTTGGGTCAAACGTATTGTTTCGAAACCTTCGTTGCTTTTTTGGGGAAAAACGGTCTATCGCACAAAAAAAATGTTGGTTGCTACTCGCTCATTACGCGTCATGGAATATTCTGCTTCTGTGCGTCAGCGAACACGCTGGACTATCGGTATTGCTTTTCAGGAATGGTATTATTCAGGATGGCCTGGAAGTTTTGCGATAAAATACACTCTATTTCATGATAGAAAAGCAGCCATTTCACATATTATTAACATGTGTGGATATGTATTATTTATTTTCTGGTTTATTTTCTATATTTACTCCCTTTTTGTTCCCGGTTATTTGACGCTGGAAATGATGTTGCATTTGAATCCATGGGTATGGTATTTGATTGTGGCAGATACTTTTTTTATGATTGACCGAATTTTGCAGCGCGTAATTGGAGTTTATCGAGTTTATGGATTGTTACCAGCGCTAACTTGCCCATTTCGTACCATTTATTCCAATATTCTTTATGCGCATGTTCTTATAAGAGCTTATAGTCAGTTTTTTATTAAGCACAAACCTAAAGTCGTACCCAAATGGGATAAAACAGATAATTTTTTCCCGGGACCAGATTTACTCGCTCAGTATGAGCTTCATGTGGGAGATTTATTGATAGAAAAACATCAAATAAAAACTGAACGCTTAGTTCATGCGTTAAAGCAACAGAAAGAAACAGGTGAAAAAATTGGGAAAATTCTTATTAAAAATAAAGATATTGATGAAGAAACACTTTTGTCAGTTCTTGCCTTGCAATACAACATGCAACTTGTGAGAAAGAAGAATTTGCCAGTACTGCATCAGAACCAATTAGCAGAGATCCCTACAGAAAACTATTATTGGTTACTTGACCACCATTGTTTGCTAATCAGTATTGATGAAGGAATAGTTTCTATTGGCCTGGAAGATATACCAGATAAACAATTTCGAAATGAGATCCGTCATAGAGTAGCCCCTCTGCGAGCTAGGCTTTTGCTCTTATATTAACACAGATACAATATAATTAATTTAAATTTATAGAGTTACAAATTGTGATGAGATTCAAAAGCAGAAGATCTTCTGATACAGTATCAAATTATAGGAAATAACAATGAACATTAGAAATATGCGAAAACGAAATAGGGATAGTAATGCTCATCATTTTTTCAGATTGATTGGTTCTAAGACGATTTTATATACAATTAGCTTTTTTTTGCTTTCATGGCTATTAGCATTAAATACGGCTATATCAGCTGAAAATCCAACTTCTCCTGTAGCTACAAGCAACACAAGAAGCTTTAAACTCAATAAGCTTATAAAAGTTGAAACCGTAGTGATGCAGGGAAACAGACCATCCTTTAATTTTTATATCCCTATTCCTAAAAATTGGCAGGTTAATAACCTCGATTTAAATTTAATATTTCAACACTCACCTTTGCTTGAAAATACATCAACTTTAACTCTGAGTGTTGGTGATGTTCCCATTGACTCTATATTTCTCACTAAAGATAAACAGCAACCGATTCACTGGAATGTAACTATACCTAAAGAATATATTTCGCCTAAAGTAACTACAATTAATTTGAATGGATGGTTTAAAATAGGTGATAAAATCTGTCAGGATACTGAAAATAAAGGGAACTGGGTTGCAATTTCAGGAAACTCAGATATTGTCTATCATTATATGAAATCCGATTGGACGCCAGCGCTAGTCAATTTCCCCCAACCTTTTATCCACCTAGATGCTCCATACAAAGATGTAGTTACCCTATTATTGCCAAATCGTTTAACTGATACTTCGTTCTTTCCTTATTTTGATTTTGCAAATATCCTTGCCCAAAAAGCAAGTTGGCGTGGGGTGAGTTTTGATTTAATCCATGTAAACGAGCTAGGACAAAAAACACTTTCACATCCTGCTGTGCTTGCTGCTACAGCGGATAATGTGGATTTTACAGCTATTGGTCAACCTGGTTTATTACGATTAAAAAATCGACAGTGGGTGAATTTAGATGGAACTGTGTTGCCAGAAAATAGTGGTTTTATCTGGTTAACTCAATATCAACAACAACCACTATTAGTTATTTCTTCAAATTCTACAGAAGGCTTAAATAACACCATCCGTACACTTCGTTCTGGTTTGATGCAAAAGATGGTAAACAACCCATCATTTTTTTTGGTTAAGAATAAAATAGATCTCCCTGACAATCTCGAAAATCGATCTTCAATTACTTTTCAGGATTTAGGTTATAAAGATAATATGGTTTTTGGAGTAGGGCAAAATGCATTATCTTACCAATTTAATCTTCCAACCCAGTTTTTTGGAAAAAATAACTCATTAAATCTTGTATATAGTCATAGTCCATTTCTTGAAAAAATAAAATTATCTAGTCTGAGTGTTAACTTAAATGGAGTACCTATTGGTGGAGTAGAGTTGGTTCCAGATTCGGAAGGCATTAAAACTCTGAAACTTCCACTTCCGGCCAATAATTTAGTGGTAGGAAAAAATAACTTAACAATTAACTTTGTTTTGTCTTTAGCCAGCTCATGGTGCTCTAAAGATTATCTGGCTCAAGCTTGGGGAATTATTTATCAGAACAGCAATTTAGAATTCAGCAGTGAGGATGAAGATATATTAGATAGGCCTCAACTCAAAGATTGGCCCTCTTTGATGACGGGAAATGTATTTGTATCACTGCCCTCTGAAGAAGAAGCCTACAACAATAAAAAATTGATCAATAACTTAATAAATTTTTCATCCAATTTGAAAAATAATACCTCTCTTGCACTGCTAAATCACTCCAAATTTGAAAAATCTAAGATCGCTTCTTACAATACTTTACTTTTCACAACCGCAAAGAGCCATTCATTATTCATTGAGGATCTGAAAAAACTGTTCAAGAACTTCCTAGTTTCTTTGAAAAATACCAAAGATCCGGTGCTTACTGATATAGATAAATCTGTTTTTGAAAATGCATTTTTAGAAAGTCAGGGAATAGGCTTTGCAAGAATTTGGGAAAAGGAAACCGATCCAAATACTCATCAGATGATCCTTTATGGTTATTCCCCTGCAGATCTGAATCTTGCCGTACGACTCTTGGATAATGGTTTTAAACGAGAATCGCTTTCAGGAAATCTTGCAGTATCATTTGAAAATGGAAGCTTTACGAGTTTGTCACCAGAAGATATACAAAGCCAAACAGAATCTGAAGCAACCATGAAAAAAGTCACCCAGATTACTTCGCATTTGGTTTTATACGTGCTAGCTACGTTTCTTGCCTTAATTATTATCGGTCTTATTTTGAGAATATTCCGAAAAAAATCAGGCGATTAAAATGATAATGCGTAATAGCTCAGCCCCCTAGTTTAAAATTATTAACTTAGGGGCGTCCTTATTTTCAAAAAGAGCGGTCATGGATTCTTTAAGGAACTCAAAAGAGTTTCTTGCTTGCAGCTTACAGGTCATAATGAAAGACATTGTTTTTGCTACGTAGTCCGAACCATAATCAGAACGAGTTCCAAACGATTTTTTACGCCAAATCACCGCGGGTCTTAGACATCGTTCTGCATGATTATTGGTGGGTTCAACACCCTGAATAAAAAGAAAAGTCCACAATGCTGAAAAGTGCTCTAATAAATTTTTACAAAAGCGAACAATCTTCAGTTTAGGGTCAGTATAAGTACCTTGTTCTAAGTATTTATCGGTCTGAGGTAACAATATGTTCAAATCCTGCCATAAGACGATGAATCACTTTTTTACCTCGTGATTTTTCAATAGAGAAAAATGCGGCCTTAGGTGACATCATGCCCCAAAGCCATTGAGTTGTACCGTTTCGTCGGTGGCTTGTTTCATCCATATTGACGCATATACTTTGTTTCATTTGCTCTAAGAGCTCCTTGACTGGCTCATTTAATGCTTTATTGACAAGTTTTTGTTTATTAAACACGCTGCCTAAACTTAAATTAAATCCATAGTGCTCTTTCAAAAACTCGACAAGCTCTCGACGTGATAGTTTGTATTTTGAAACCATGTGCGACATAAAACGTGTTAAATGAGGCCCGGTAATACTCCATGTGACTCCTTTCGGAAGACGAGCTACATGATTTAAGGCACAGCATGAACATTGCCCCTTGACCAAACGATATTCTGTTACATGAAGTTTTATCTGGGGTAGCTCATAAACTGTTGTAGTTTTTGATTTTCAAGGGAGTCACCTCTTTTTTTGTTGTGCTTTCCAGGAATATAATAAAGCTTCTGATAAACCAAGATCTTTAACAACCTGACGAACATCATCTTTAGCTATTCGCTCAAGTACCGGATCTTTAAACTGGGGACTATATTTTTTTCTAACTAACTGTTTTTTGACTTATTAGTACTCATTATTCACCTCTGCTTTAGATTTTATTCTCTTAACAAGGTGTCCGACAAATCAGAGAAGGATCAGTAGGAACAGTGATTTATGCACAGACCAATGCCCTCTGGAAAACCACTGTTTGAATGGTTTATAGAAAGATATGCCCTAACGGAGATATTCTGTTGGCTGATTGACCTTCAAAGCACCTATTTTGCTATAATATTATCTATTAAAAGGAAATTTAATATTCGATGACAATCACGATGATTTTGGGAATATATTATTTTGCCTGGATATTCCTTATTATTGCGGCTATATTGTTTGCTATTTCAGGCATTGATGATTTATTTATTGACATCTACTACTGGCTCCGATACGGATGGCGATTTTGGAGTACTCGTAAATATCCTAAATTAAATTATGAAATGTTAAAGTCAAACCCCGAAAAAAATATTGCAGTGTTGCTTCCCTGTTGGCACGAAGCAGGTGTCATTGCCACTATGTTGATCCATAATTGCAATAGTATTGATTATCAGTGCTACGATATTTTTGTAGGCGTATATCCTAATGATCCTGATACAGTTAATATTGTTCAAGAGATTGAAAAAATTAACCTTCACGTACATTGTGTCATCGGAGAGAATCCAGGGCCAACCAATAAAGCTTCTAATCTTAATCAGATATACAAATATATAAAAAAATATGAGCTAACAAATGATAAGCACTTTGATATATACGTTTTTCATGATTCAGAAGATATTATTCATCCACTGTCGTTTAAACTCTATAATTATTTAATTCCTCGTAAAGATATGATTCAGATTCCTGTCTTTCCTCTCGAGGTAGGGTATTTCAAGTTCACACATTGGGTCTACAACGATGAATTTTGTGAAAACCATACCAAAGATATAGTAGTCAGAGAATCGATCAAAGGTCTAGTTCCTTCTGCAGGAGTAGGCACCGCCTTTTCATCTCATGCATTGAAGATTCTTGCAGAGGGAAACGATGGTCAACCTTTCGCCACATACTCTTTGACTGAAGATTATAAAACAGCATTAACAATCCGGCTTAAAGGATTGTCTCAAATTTTTGTGTATCAAAGTATTTTACATACTAGCTGGAAACGAAAATGGGGCTTCTGGGGAAAATATGTAAAAGTCAAAACGCATGAGTTTATTGCAACTCGAGCTCTTTTTCCTATGGAGTATATGAAGGCTGTACGCCAAAAAGCTCGATGGATTATGGGTATCAGTTTGCAAGAGTGGACTCAGACTGGATGGGTAGGCAATATTAGTACACGCTACACTCTATTGCATGATAGAAAATCGGCATTTACTTATTTTGTTAATATATTAGGTTACGCCCTTTTTATTTTTTGGGTACTTTATTGGTTTGTTACCCATGATAATCCACAATTTCCAAGTTTACAAGAACAGTTTAATCTGCATCCATGGGTTTGGTATTTAGTTTTATTTGTTACGTTTCTGATGTTAGAACGCTTATTTCAACGCTTTATAGCCACATGTAGAATTTATGGATGGATTCCTGCTTTTTTGTCTATTCCCCGTATTTTGTATGCAAATGTCATCAACTTACATGCGTTACTTCGGGCTTATCGACAGTTTTTTTTCACTCCAAAAAGAGTCAGCAAAAGCCCTGTTTGGGATAAAACCGAACATCAATTTCCTGGAAGTCATATCCTTATTTCATATAAACAGCGATTGGGTGATTTGCTCGTTCAAAGCAACTTGATAACTCTTCACCAACTGGAATTAGTTGTCGCAGAACAGAAAAAGACAGGGGAACAAATTGGCGATATTTTACGAAGAAAAAACTATGTTAATCAATATCAGCTTATGAAGACAATTGCTCAACAATATAAACTCTCTTTGAACACATTGGGTGACTTAAAACCACTTATTCGTCGGGATATGCCAGGTATTTCTTTTTATAATTACTACTGGCTCAAACGATACAATATTTATCCTATTCAATTTGATCGAGATAAAAAAAAAATAACTGTCGCGATACCAGATCCTAGTAATGAAAAATTAATTAATGAAATTATAAATCATTTAAAACCATATCAAGTTCAATTTGAATTGTATGTTTAGGATAAGATGGCCACTTTTTTTCGGACTAAAAATCTTTGATTTTTGTTAATTTCGCTGACTCGGCTTATTTGTTTCGGATACCTCGAAGGATGAACCATGTCAGACCAAGAAGAGTTAGCCCTCCCAAAACAAATAAAACTATATAAAATGTTATTTGGCCTGATTTTTTAAGTTTGAGTTCCTTTTCAATTTGTTGATTAATTTCTTCGCTCGAAAGACTAGTATAGGAACCATTTTGAAAAGAGACGGCAATATTCCCATGAAGATTATCACGTTTGTATTGATCATTCATTAAGGCAAGTGCTAACTCCAATTCAGTGGGTGTATAACCAAATAAAATTAAATGAATACTGTTCTCAGTATCTTTGGTAATACCAACAAAACCTATATTTTGATTTTTATCAAATGCATTAAGAAACAAGTTTTTGTCAATTGATTTTAAAGTGTTATTGGATGTCAAGTTTAAATGTTCAGTCATATCAGTAAACGTTGTTTTCAATTCTTGCAAAAAAGGAGATTTCTCTTTACCTGTTCCTAAATAAACCACGTTACCGTCTATGTAAGAGTCTCCAAGTTGTGTATTTTTCACTACGGAGATTTCCGAGCTATTTTTAAAGGAAGTAGCAAATTTTATTAATTCCAACAACAATTTTTTATTTTCATAGGTTTTAGCATTTTGGGGTAACCCGATAGTAACTTGGTTATCCATAAGATATGGATAATATTTTATCCGTAAATCACCTAATGCTTTGTTAGGGGTAAAACTCAAATAACTGTCATTATAAATTGTACCCCAAGCAAGACTTAAGTAGTTTTGTGAGCAATATTTATCAGGAAGTCGTAAATCAAATATGACATCGAGTTTGTTTTTTCCTGGTTTTAATTGTTTCGAAGGCAGTACAATTTCGATAATCGATTTTTTTGCATCATCTGACAATAATTTTACTCCATCTAATGGTAAATCATTTAAACGTACCATCAAATATGAGGAATGATCCGGATCCAAAAAGGGGCTATGATTATAAGTTAAAACCAATTTGACAGGTTCGTTAATAAATTCTTTGGGAAGATCAAACTGATAGGTGATTGTTTGTTGTCCGTCACCATATACTACATTATCTAGATACCCCATATCAGCGAAGCTAAGGCTGGGTTTACTCAATTTGTTATCGAATGGATCTTCTGGAATTCCCGCAATATAATAGGAGTCTGTATTTGCAGTAAAATTCAACACATTATTGCTCAAGCTATTTAAGGCTGTATTGATACCCTCTTGGCTATTAGCAGTGACAATCAATAATGCTTGTTCTGGTTGCTTCGGATAGGGCACTAGAAAAATCAGGCCACGATTATTTGCTAATGGTGTTCCATTATCGGTGTACCAAATATTGTTTTTAAGTTCAAAAGGAACTTCAAGTTTAATTTGATTAAAGTCAAAATCAGAAGGCATTGCAATTAATATTGCATTATAAGGTGTTGAAGGGAAAATATTTCCTTTTCCTTGGCCTGCAAAATCAAAAGATACACCTCGCCAACTTGCTTTTTTTGACAAAATATTTGCCGTTTTAAGGTAAGGACCTATAGTTTCAGCATTTAATGGGTTTGGCAAAATAAATGAAATCTTATCTTTTATCGGCGAATCTTTTTGTATAAACGGATAAGGGAACCGAGCTAAATCTAATGGTTTATTTATTTGGTTAAAATTATAAGTGACTGTTGAATTTCCTGATATAGTCAGCCAGTTACCCTCATTTTCCATATCCTGGCATGGATCCTCACTAATTTTTAGATAACCTACAACACGAATAGTTGTGATTTTTTTCTCTAATAATTTTTTGGGAACGGTTACTTTCCAGAAAAAAGCTTGTTGTTTTTCTGCTGTCAGCTTGATTGTATCTAGCGGTACATTTTCAACCATTACAGTAAGCGTTGAAGAGGAAAGCAGGATGGGGGAAAACTGAATAACAAAATTGAGATCAAGTGAGTTCATTGACCATTGAGCTGGAATTGGAATGTAAAAAGAATAGGATGGATTTTGTCCTTTAATAACAGCGGTATTGATTTTTGAAAGCTGATAGAGCGTATAAGTTTGGCTATTAGTGAAATTAGAGTCTCCCTGACCAGTTTGAGCGCATGACAAAGTGACTGAAAACAATAATATTATGATTTTAAAAATTTTTGTATGCATGTCTTCATGGAAATTTTAATAAATCCTTGATAATTTATGATATTAGTATATTAAAATAATATTATCCATGCGTCATAAAAAATTAGTATACATTATTTTGTTTATTATTTTTTTAAGCATTATTGGAATTATAATTTCTAAAAAAATCAAATCAGTACAACGTGACATACCCTCGCTACTCAACTTTTACAATCAGTATAAGGAAAACAAACCTTGGCAAGCAAAAGAAGCACTCGACTTAATTTTGTTACAAGAGCCAAATAATTTATCAGCAATTTATAAATTATCAACGTGGTATCTTCAGCAGGGAGATACTCATTCTGCTTTAGAGCATCTTGAAAAAAATCATCAACGCTTTCCTAATGATCCACAGATCTGCCTAGATCTTGCTCAGTTATATATTATGATGGACAAAAAAGAATTGGCGAAGCCATTGATAAAACAAGTTATGATTTCGGATCAAGTGGCACTGCAGAAAAAAGCATCCGCTTTATATCAGTCAAATTTTGTACCAAGTGTAGATTCAACAGAGATTACAAACTATATATCCAGAATTGAGCCTATCCATTGGAACAATAAGGAAGATCTTACTCCGTTGTTCAATAAAGCCATGGAAATAATCAATTTGCAACCAAATGAAGCACGGTCCTATCTGTTATTGATTATAAAAAGAAATCCTAATTATAAAGAAGCATATCAAACATTAGGTTATCTCGAACTTAAAGAGAACTATTCTGTTCGGGCATTACAATATTTTCTGAAGGCATTTTCTCTTGATAGTCAACCAAAGCTAGCATTACAAATCGGGTATTTATATTTACAATTAGACGATAAAATCAAGGCAGAACAGTATTTTGAGTATGCTTTGTCTCATGATGAAGGTGATATTCATTCACAGGCCAGGCAAGCCCTTGCTTATCTTAAGTCCCCTGAATCCATATCGTTTCAACAAGGACTACTCGTTCAAGCCCCATTAAGTAGGCGGGACAAATTGTTAATGAGTTTTTATGAAGAAAAGAAAAAAGAGCCTCAAAAAGCGTGGATTGCGTTAAATACTCTTTTAAATTTGTATCCTAATGATGTGCTTTTGTTAAAAGAAGCAGCTTATTTTGCTACGGCTCAAAATAAAAATGAGCTTGCTATTAATTTGTGGAAACGTCTTTATTTCATCGAAAGCAAGCCAGAATATGCACTTAACATTGGTTATTTATATGATAAATTGAATAAAAAAATCCAGGCATTCCAATATTTTAAGTTAGCATCAAAAACAATAGACCCTAAGCAACGTTATAAAGCTGAAATAGCGATGACAAATATGGGTGGTATACAAACTAAATTTCTTCCTTCTCCCTATTTTGCTGAATTTTATACTGCACCTTTTTACTTCAGTCGGTTTGATCTCGGTGTTTTACCTATAATCGCTCATGCAGGGAAAGTAGTTAATCAAACATATCAAACAGCAGTTTATTTGACTTATAGACGAACAAAAGATAACCGATCGGGTACAGTTCAGAATTATATTTCACAAATTTTTGAAGATAATGTTGCCATTTATGGCTTTGGTATTCGAGCTTATCCGTTTAAAACGATCCCCTTGTTATCTTTTATTGAAGCTGGTGAAGCAGAAGACTTGGTTTATCGAAATCGATCAAAATGGAGAAAAGACCTAAGAGGAGGGCTAGTTTATTATAATGCTTGGGGTGTAAAACCTGACTTTTCGTTTCACTTAGAGTTTCCATGGAAATGGCGATCGACTCTATATGGGGATTTAATTTACTATTCACGTTATAATAATAACGTTATTGGTACATCCTGGTTTAGGCCAGGTTTTCGTGCTGTAACGCTCCATAGCGCTTCATTAGATGTTTATTTGGCTAATTATTTAATTCTTGATACAAATCATGAATTTTTTAATAATACGTACTCTCTAGGTCCAGGGATTGCCTTTCAACCGTCTAACCACTGGAATATTGTTGTACGCTATGAATCATTGCAGGGATATTATATTCCAGTCAATAGCCCAACACCTAATCCATATCGTTCAAAATACTACAATAATGTAGTTTTCTTAGAAGCATTTTTTACCTTTTAATCACTGATTTTATCTAATAGATAATTCTGCATTCAAGGATGGGCGAAGAGATTAACTCTCTCACATCTTTTCTTTGATAATATTTACAATTTGTATGGCAGCAGTTCCATCCCCATACGGTAAGATTGTTTTCGACATTGAATTGTATTTATCTTTAAACTTAAGAAGCTCAGCAGTTTCCTTAAATATTTCTTCTGAATTCAACGGCACTAGCTTTGCTACCCCTGCATCTACGCTTTCTGTATGCTCCGTTGCCTCTCTTAACACCAAAACAGGTTTACCCAGCGCGGAGGCTTCTCTTGTACACCGCCAGAATCAGTCAAAATCAAATAAGATTGCTTCAGAATAGCGATAAAAATATTATAATCCAATGGAGGTACAAGAAGTATTTGTTTTAGTTGACTCAATTCTTGATATACAACTTGCGAGACATTTGGATTAGGATGCACGGGGAATAAAATTTGGATGTCTTTAAATTCATTGGCTAATTTACGAAGAGCGATACAAAGCTCTTTCATGGGTTTTCCAAAACTTTCCCGTCTATGACATGTTACAAGAATTATACGTTTGCTCGTATCAATCCCCAGATTATAATTTACAGGTTGCGTAGCTATGTAACGCAGCGCATCAATAATAGTATTACCTGTTATAAAAATGGAATCTGGAAAAATCCCTTCTGCTAATAAATTATTTTTATTGTTTAATTTTGGAGCAAAATGAATGCGTGTAAGCCTCGCGGTCAAAACTCTGTTCATTTCCTCAGGAAAAGGATGTTTCATGTCCCAAGAACGTAAACCTGCTTCAGCATGATAAAAGGGTATGTCTAAATAAAATGCGGCTAGAGCTGAAACAAAAGTGGCTGTCGTATCTCCTTGAGCAATTACTGCATCAGGGAGTTCGCTTCAGAAAAAATTATCTAATTGATAGAGTATTTTTGAGGCAAGGTATGGAAGAGATTGATTATACTTCATGATGTCCAAATCAACATCGGGTTTGATATTAAAAAGCGCTAACATTTGATCCAGTATTTCACGATGTTGGGCTGTAGCGACTACTCTTGTATTAACCCATGTTTGTGTTTTAAGGGATAATATAATAGGGGCCGTTTTAATCGCCTCTGGCCTGGTACCGACAATACAAAGAATTTTTTTTCACTTGAATTTCTTGTGTAAAATAGATATTTATAAAACCTAACCTGTACTCAATTAATTGTCAATTAAGTTCATCTTTTAGAAATGCGTTGTTGAATAACTCGAGCGCTATATTAAATAATTATCAATTAAGCGAACATCACCAATACGGATTGCCGCAAATCGACGACCTAGATGTTCTTCGATGTACTCGACAACAATGTTTTTTTGCGTTAATTCTTCAATGATTTGCGAGCAGGATTTATGGTTTTGCTGAAATAATTGGGCAAATTCCTCCGCTATGGATTTTTGCTCGCTGCTGAGGCGATTATTGCGCGAACTGTATGCTAAGCCACTGGACTCACGTATGGTTGGGCATACTTTGATTTCTACATCCAGAAAGAACGCTTTAGCCATTCCTTGGATTAATTGATATTGTTGATAATCCTTTTCCCCGAAATAGGCTCTATGAGGTTTGACCAGATTCAATAATTTCATGACCACGGTTAATACACCATTAAAATGTCCGGGTCGATGTTTGCCTTCCATTAATTGACCTAGTTGTTTTTCATGTACTTGATAATTATACTCGTCGGGATACATTGCTTTGTCATCAGGAAGAATACAAAAATCTACACCTGAATTTTCCATCATCTTCAAATCTGTTTCCAACGTGCGTGGATACAATTTAAAATCTTCAGCTTGGTTAAATTGCGTTGGATTTACAAATAAACTGGAAACAGTGCGGTGATTTTCTTTTTGGCTTGCTAGAAATAAAGATGCGTGTCCTGCATGCAAATTTCCCATAGTAGGTGCAAAACCTAGGGTTAATTCAGTGGATAATGTTTTACGGAAGGCTATCCATTCTTCTAGGTTATGAAAAATTTGCATGGTGCTATTCCTCACTCAAAATGTATGTTCAGATGCTGGAAAACTAACCTGCTGTACTTGTTGTGCATAGGCGTTTAATGCATTCAACACAATTTCTTTGCCCTGTATGTATCTTTTGACAAATTTGGGATTAAAATCAGTTTGTAAACCTAACATATCATGCCAAACAAGTACTTGACCATCAGTATCTGAACCTGCTCCAATTCCAATAGTAGGTATGCTCAATGATTGAGTAATGGTTTGAGCCAACAGTTTGGGCACACACTCAATTACAAGTGCAAAACAGCCCGCTTTTTCTAAACGAAGTGCCTGCTGAATCAGTGTTTCTGCTTGTTCTGGGTTTTTCCCCTGTACTTTATAGCCTCCTAGTTGATGAATGGATTGAGGTGTTAAACCAATATGACCCATAACAGGAACACCTGCATGTACTAAATAGGAAATAGTTTGGCAGGTATCTGCATCAGCCCCCTCGATTTTTACAGCATGTGCACCTGCACGTAAGAGACTTTTCACATGTTCTATCGTTTGAGCCAATGAGGTTTTATGACTTAAAAAAGGGAGATCGCTGATTAAGAATTGCTGTTTTAAGCCACGTGCTACGGCTTGGGTATGAAGTACCATCATCTCTATAGTAGCCATAATGGTTGTTTCGTGGCCATGTACTGCCATAGCTACTGAATCACCAACAAGAACACAATCTACATTAGACTCAGCTACAATACAGGCAGAGGGATAATCATAACAGGTGAGCATGACTATTTTTTGTCGTTCTTCTTTTTTACGTTTGAAATCATGAACTTTCATTTGTGTTACTCCTTAATTAGAAAAATGGAGTAAGCATGATTAGGAAAAGCAAAATACACTTCAGGTACCTGTCGCATGGATCAAGTCCTCCAAAAATTAAAAAGTTAAAGTCACTGCCCTACGGGTCAATGCATTGCGTATCATAGTTTAAATTCTGTGCGTTGAGAAGTAGATGTTAAATCTGTTGGTTATTTAATGTCAGCTCGATATAAAATAAAGTGATTTTTGTATGTCGAGCCCACGTTATTTAAGCGGTCTATTTTGTTCATTTATAATTCTGAGGTATTATTCCTGCTTCACAAGACGAGCATTTGTAGTTGTGACTAATAACATACTTCATATGAACAGGTTTTCTATGCAAATCACTGAAAAATTAGCCATCCCTGGTGAGCATCCTCTATTTTTGCAAGGTATCATGGGGAAGTTGGAAGCAGTTTTGACTGTTCCTGAACAAAACGATACCGAGTTTATTGCTTTTTTAGGACACCCTCATTCACTGCAAGGCGGTACGATGAACAATAAAGTCGTTACTACTCTGGCGCGTGTCTTTAAAGAATTAGGCATTCCTTCATTACGTTTTAATTTTAGAGGAGTGGGGAAATCTGAAGGAGTTTATGATGCAGGTCAAGGTGAAAGTGAGGATATGCTTGTTTTAGTTCGTGAATTGCAAAAAGAGCAGCCGGAAAAAAAATTAATTTTTGCGGGTTTTTCGTTTGGTTCTTATGTTGTCTATCGGACTGCGGCACAAGTCGATTCAAATTTATTAATTACGGTAGCTCCACCGGTACATCACTATAATTACCGCGAATTTAATCCTGCACCTTTCCCCTGGATCATTGTCCAAGGTGATGAAGATGAGGTCGTTCCTCCTGATTTAGTTGTTGATTTTGCAGCACAGTCGCACCCTGAAATTCCAGTCATTCGTTTTGCCGATACGAGCCATTTTTTTCATGGGAAATTGATAGAACTTAAAACAAAGCTGATTGACTGTATCACTTCCCAGGTAGTTGTAAAATGACATTGATCACCCAATATGAAGCAGCAATTTCTCGTGGAGAAATTGACGATGACTCTGTACAAAGAGACATGTTGCAGCATTTTCAGCGGCTTGCTGATGAGGTTAAAACGTCAAATTCTTCATGGCTTTATCCTTTGATTAAGACTCGAATAAAAGGAATATATCTTTATGGCCCTGTTGGTGTGGGAAAAACTTATTTGGTCGATCTCTTTTATGAGTTTCTTGAGGAAAAAAAGAAAGCCCGGTTTCATTTCCACCATTTTATGCAACAAGTTGATGCACAATTAAGGGTGTTACAGGGACAAAAAAATCCGCTACTTCAGATTGCTAAAAAGCTTGCCAAGCAAACTCGTGTACTCTGCTTTGATGAATTTATGGTTCATGATGTTGCTTATGCCATGATTTTGGCTGAGTTACTTAAGGCTTTAGTTGCTCGTGGCGTTATTTTAGTAATTTCGTCAAATATTCCTCCAGACGATTTGTATCGAGACGGTGTTCATCGCAAACGATTTTTACCTGCTATTGCAGCTATTAAAGAAAATTGTGAGGTTCTTTATTTGAATGAACAAAGAGATTATCGAGTTGGCCGTGCGCCCTTATTGGATGCCTATCTCTGTCCATTGAATGCTCAAACGAGCCAGGCTATGGAAAAGCAATTTATGTTATTGACCCATGAATTTCAAGATAATGGTGTGATTACGATACAAAATCGAGGAATTCCTTATCTAAAATGTGGCGTAAAATCAATTTGGTTTGCTTTTGATATTTTGTGCAATCTTCCGCGTAGCCAATTAGATTATTTAGAGTTAGCAGATAAATTTGACACTATTTTTCTAAGTGATGTGCCTATTTTAACAGTAAATCATACACTACAAGCCATTATGTTTATTCACTTTATTGATGTGATGTATGATCGTGGTATTAATATTATTATTTCTGCTGAAGTTACAGCAGAGAAGTTATATGTTGAGGGTGAAATGCAAGAAACCTTTAAACGAACTTTGAGTCGTTTGTTGGAAATGCAGTCGGTAGATTATTTGGCACGCCATCCGAAACGAGAATTGCACGAGTTAATTTCGGGTGATTCTGAATCGTGATATAGCTTAGTCGTACTTGATCCAGGAAATTCCCACAGAGCCTCTTGTTTTGTTTCCATTTATCTAAAATCTAATTCTTAAGAAGTTATAATTTTTTTTAACTATCTGAAAAAAAACAATTATTTATAAATTTCATATGAGAAATCAAAATGTTTAATTGGATTAAAATTGCCCAATTAGACTAATATGAGGATGCGATTAAAACTTTAGAGTTTAGGTAATAATCAAATTAGCATTCGAGTATATCATGTTTAAGTATGATCCTTCGTTACATCATGTAAAAATACAGTTCTGGGGAACAAAAGAAAAAACAAGTAACGGAATAGATAATTTTGTAGAACAGGAGTTATTTGGCGGAAATTGTGGACATGTCTCTATAGTTATGTCACTCCCAATAAATGAAGAAACCAAAAAATGGATTGCAACCTATTGTTATGAGCAAACATATGAACAATTCAATGCAATTTTACCTAATTTGACCATTGAGAACTTCTTTAAAATCGCGAAACAAAGAATACCAACTACTCATATCCAACATAGTACTCATTCAGCAAAATACAATAAAGAAATGTTTGAGAAAACAAAAGAAATTGTATCAAACATTGAATTTGCTCAAATAGAATTTAGTTGGTGGCCAAGTAAAGATGAAAATTTTTTTTTATCCGATACAGATGAGGATATGGTTGATGAGCGAAAAGGAAGAAGTTTTAATTACAGTAAAAACGCAAAAGAATATTTACATCCAGAAGAGAGAATGCACGCTGGAAAATTAGGGGCGCAAATAATGACTTACGCTCCTTCAGTTATAGTCCATCAAAGAGATTTATCTGATACACAAGTAAAAAAAATTAATATTGGTTTGCAATTAGAGCGAATCAATGAATATTTGGGTGTTAAAGACTTATTAATATCAAAAATCAACGCGATGAATACATTTAAGGTTGAAGGTAGTTTAACGCTAATATGTAAAAATATTGGGCTAAAAAGTGATGCATTAATAAGAGATTATTTAGAGAAAAATCCAGGAAAAGTAGCTGTTCAAAAGTTCAAAATTTTTTTTCTAAAAAAAGTTGAAGAACATATAAAAACGCTTGAAGAACAAGAAACTCTGCTAAAAAAAGAATTAGAAACTCTAGAGCATGAGGAGTTCAATAGTGAGTATATTACTAAGGGTATACCTCCAGATCATGTAGTGACCTTACCTTTTTTGACTGATGACAGAAGAGGTCTATCTCCTGAAGCGATGCTCAAGAAAATGCGTGAAGTAACAAATCCGAATGCGCCAAAATTTGATTTACATACTAAAAATTGTTCGAAAATAACTACTGATATATTAACAGCTGGTGCTGATCATGATCCCCTGTTAAAGCATGCATTAAGTGGGCTGGCTTTGGGTTTTTTCGGAACGCCCCAGCAGGTTCTTAGTAACGTACAAACAGCTTGTGCAATAATTGCTGAAAATAAAAAAAATACCCTTCTAACACGAATAGCAAATATCAGTTTTCTACAAGAAGCCATGGGAAATTTAATAAGTATTATTATGGATCAAGAGGCTTCTAGAGGGAAAAAATTTGGTGTTGGTACAGCACTGATACTTGTGGCACTTGCTAGGCTTCCCACTGCTATAATAAAAATCGTACTTGCTCCATCAGAAACAATAGGACATATAATTTCCGGAGTTTCCATGATTTGGAACCATGCGCACTCAGCTACATTAAAAGCAGTAGCTGCACTGGCAAGCATTATCGCTTTAGTTGCATTAGCTCCTTTTGCTTTAGTAGAGCAAGGTATCAAGCACATTTCAAAACCATTCCATGCACTTGCTCGCTGGATGTCAAAAAAGACTTCGCCACCCTCTGTTGAAGATCAGGTAACGAATGGAAGTTATCGCTCTATGATGACTGAATTAATTAATGAGGAAGTTGCTCAAAGAATCCAAGAAAATACCCTAGAATTGCCCAGAAAAAAAACGCCACTTGAGATTTTAGTAAATTTTGAAACAGCGTTTCAAGATAATCCAGATAAGGTAATTACTCTGAGTGATAAAGATTTTGATAAAATTAATAAATATGTTGGAGAAAAAAAAGATTCTGCTTTAAGACTCCAATCTTGTTGCAATGAGTCTTTACAAAGAGCTAATAGATTAAGCATAAAGCCCTCCAAAGAAGTTGATGCGCTTTTTAGGGAAAAAGGAAGTGATTCCGATGGACATTTGTTCAGCATAAAATCTTAAACCTAAATTCAACTGCCGAATTTAGGTTAAAAATTAGGTTTAGCCAGGTAAATTGATCTGGGTAGATTTTCATTGTATTCCGGAAGAGAGAGCTTCTCAAAAATTTGTTGTTGTTTTGCTGGATGTCATTTTTACATCTCAAATTCAAAAATGTATCATTTTTTCCATAGCTGAGAATGATTCTCGATTCCATTTGTGCTAAAATTAGTGTATTTCGTTATTTGCTTGTTCGCACATGGTAAAAATTACAGAATTAATCCAAGGTGATAAAGTACGATTAACAAGTTTTGGCACAACGGATATGCAGTATCGACGTAGACTCTTATCTTTAGGTGTAACTTGTGGTACCGAGTTTTCAGTTGTTCGCATTGCTCCTTTAGGTTGCCCAATACAAATTGAAGTTAGAGGAACGGCTTTAACTTTGCGTAAAGAAGAGGCGAATCAATTGATTTTGGAGTATGTATGACTCATGTGTTACTCGTTGGCAATCCTAATTGTGGCAAGACCACCTTATTTAATGCATTAACTGGGGATAATCAGCGTATAGGAAATTGGCCGGGCGTTACCGTTGAAAAGAAAACCGGTGAATTTTTGCTCGAGGAGCAATGTATAAGCATAACTGATTTACCAGGCGTTTATTCATTAGTCGCTAATGCAGATGGAATAAGTCAGGATGAGCGAATTGCTGCGCAGTCAGTTGTTTCTATGCAAGCGGATTGTATTATTAATGTGATCGATGCCTGCCATCTTGAGCGACACTTATATTTAACCAGTCAAATTCTAGAATTGGGTAAACCAGTAATCCTTGCACTCAACATGACGGATATTGCTCAGCAACGAGGTATAACCATCGATACTACTGCTTTATCTCAATGGTTAGGTTGTCCCGTAGTTGCAATCCAAGCACATAAAATGATCGGCATTCCTTTGCTCAAACAAGCGTTGCTGAAATTGCCACAAGCTATCATGCCTTTGACCCTTCCCTTACCTAAACCAATACAACAAGCATTAATGGCATTGGAACATAAGTTAGTTAATGAAGGTTATAGTCAATCTCTTGCTTATTACCAAGCGCGTAGAATGGCTGAAGGGGACGTATTGATCTCGGGGCAGACATTGCCCAAAGATTTAGCCTCATTGAATCAAGAAGAGCCTAATTTAGATATTTTATTGGCCGATGCTCGATATCAGAAAATACATGAAATCGTTATTTCGGTTCAGAAAAAGCGTAGTGACGCCACCGAGCATTTTACCGCGAAAATCGATAAGATTGTATTGCATCGCTTTTTTGCGCTCCCTATATTTTTTGCCATGATGTATTTAATGTTCTTATTTGCAATCAATATTGGTGGAGCATTTCAGGATTTTTTTGACATGAGTACAGATACGCTATTTGTACAGGGTACAGCTTGGCTGTTACACCAAATTCATGCTCCGAATTGGTTAATTGCTTTATTAGCTAATGGATTGGGTAAAGGAATTAATACAACACTTACTTTTATCCCTGTTATTGCCGCAATGTTTTTCTTTCTATCGCTACTGGAAACATCAGGATATATGGCAAGAGCTGCTTTTGTTGTGGATAAAGCCATGCGTGCTATGGGGTTACCTGGTAAGTCTTTTGTACCGATGATTGTTGGTTTTGGCTGCAACGTACCAGCCATCATGGCTGCGCGTACCTTAGATTCAGAGCGTGATCGGTTATTAACTGTAATGATGAGCCCCTTTATGTCATGCAGTGCTCGTTTGGCTATTTATGCGGTATTTGTTGCTGCATTTTTTCCCTCTGGCGGTCAAAATATTGTCTTTTCTTTATACATTATCGGTATCTTAATGGCTGTGTTAACAGGGTTCATACTGCGAAAATCCACTTTAAAAGGGCATGCATCTCCATTGATTTTGGAGCTTCCCGCTTATCATAAGCCCGCATTGAAACGCTTATTTAAAGAAACATTGATGCGGTTGCGTTTTTTTGTACTGCGTGCAGGAAAATTAATTCTACCTATTTGTGTTCTTTTGGGTGGTTTAAATGCTATTACCCTTGATGGAGGAATTAATTCAGGTGAGGCCAGTACACAATCATTATTGTCTTTAATGGGGCAATGGATTACTCCTTTATTTACACCTATGGGCATTCATCAAGATAATTGGCCTGCAACCGTAGGATTGCTAACGGGTATGTTGGCTAAAGAAGTAGTAGTGGGCACACTAAATTCACTCTATGCTCAAGTCGGTCATGTAAGTGAGATCGCTACAGCACATTTTGATCTTTGGGCGGGTATTAAGGCAGCTTTTTGGTCTATTCCTGTGAATTTATCACAATTAGGCTCTGCATTAGCAAACCCTGTATTAGCAAGTGCTGCAGATAGCCCTGTATCTCAATCTGTATATGGAATTATGGTACAACGCTTTGATGGCCAAATCGGTGCCTTTGCTTATTTACTTTTTGTTCTTCTTTATATTCCTTGCGTGTCTACTATGGCTGTAATTAGACAAGAAGCAAATAGAAAGTTGATGTGGGTTTCAGTAATTTGGTCTTTTGTTGTTGCTTATATGACTGCGGTTTTATTTTATCAAGTGGCCAAATGGATTCAAGCTTCAGAACTAAATAGTTCTTGGATTATTGTATCTTTATTTGTTTTGTTTTTTATTATCGTGTTAGGCATTCTTAAAAAACGAAGTATGAGGAGAACTAATGCTGTTGCAAATACGTGATTATATTCGTCGAGAAGGTGTAGTAAGTACGCAACAATTAAGTAGAGAGTTTCATTTAGACTTCTCCGCATTACAACCGATGCTTCATCAATGGATCGACAAGGGTGTCATCCGTAAGTGTCAGGAACAGGTACAATGTAAAAACACCTGCTTTAAATGTCGAACCCATGAACCTGAGTATTATCAGTATCTTTAATTTTGAAAAAGATTTGCTTATGATTATTTTTACAGATTTTTTACTTAGGCAACTTTATCTTACGTGCCCCTTGGCGAAATTTGAGCTAATATAGACTTATAAGCTTGTTTTTATGTGACAAATAAATGGTTGATAATACTGATACACCTGAAACTCCAACAATTGGTATCGATATAGATAAGCGTCGATTAGAAATGGAGGCAGATTTAAATGATCCGGTCGCTATGGTTGAGCGAGTTTATCAACTTTGGTGGCGTTGGGCTGATTTTCAGTTATATATCGTGTCTCCGTTTATTGATATTATTTCACCTCCAGCGATTATTAAGCCTGAACTCATTCCAGATACAGATGAATATGAATTTGTATATCCTATCCATGATGCAGGATCAAAATTATCTACTTCTAAAAGTGTAGACATGCTTAGCGCGGGCATGTCTATGTATAAACTCTATATGACCATAGAAAAAATGATTTACCTTTTGGTTGAGCGTTTGAAAAACGAAGGTATTACCACAGAAACGGAAGTACAAGTATCTTTTGGCGGACATTTGCTGGCACAAAGAAAGGCTTTTGAATCAATTATCAACTTGGCTTACAACGTGGTAGTAACGAACTTTGATCCAGGTGAATGGGGTGAACGTTATTTACAAATTGTGAAACAAAATGCAGATAAATACGGCTATCCCCCTGAAGCCCCAAGAGATACATACAAACAACCCCATAATTCAGGCTCTTCATCTCCTAAGCGATAAAAATTATTCTAACTGCAAAAATCCTTCTACATTGGTGCGACATGTAAGCCAAGAAGATTTAATAAAAAATTGTTCAAAATAGGGATACTGTTTACTTTTATTCAAATTCCATAGAGACTTAATCTTGCGTGATAAAAACAGAGTGCTATACTCGCATTTGTACTTTATTTAATAACTTTCTCTAATTAAGGAAGAAACCTACAGTGAATAAAAAAAGACCCATTAATCTGGATTTGGCGAGTTTGAAATATCCCCCAATGGCAATAGCTTCTATATTGCATCGGCTTTCAGGGGTGGTTTTGTTTTTATTATTACCCATTATGTTATTTATTTTGGGGCAATCAATACAATCAGAAGAAACGTTCATTCATGTGAAAAACTTATTATCTCATCCAAGTTATAAAATACTAGTGTGGGTATTTGGGGCGGCTATGATTTACCATTTGCTTGCCGGAATCAGGCATCTTTTGATGGATATGGGGTTTGGTGAGCATCTTAATGCTGGCCGGAATTCGGCTGTTTTAGTCATTGTTCTTGCCGCTATTTTGACAATTTTTCTAGGAATCTGGATATGGTAACTAATGTCACTAGCTTGACGGGTAATGGGTTAAAAGATTGGTTGATTCAACGAGTGACCGCGGTTTATTTTGCTGTGTACTTTATTTTTATAGTTGGTTTTTTGTTATCTCATCCTGAGTTGAGTTTTGCTCAATGGCATGCTCTGTTTTCTAATATCGTAGTTCAGGTTGCATCTATAATTGCCTTATTTGCTCTTTCATTGCATGCTTGGATAGGTATTTGGACAGTGACTACAGATTATATGAAATGTACTGTGCTGCGTGTATCAGTGCAAATGATAGTTGTTTTATGGCTCCTTGGTCAGTTTATCTGGGGCTTAATGATCCTTTGGGGGCGGTAGTATGGCAATTGCACGTAATAAATTTGATGCAGTAATTATAGGTGCAGGTGGAGCTGGAATGCGTGCTTCGCTGCAAATGGCTAATTCGGGTTTAAAAGTTGCACTCTTATCTAAAGTATTTCCAACCCGCTCACATACCGTTTCAGCACAAGGAGGTATTACTTGTGCGTTAGGAAATGCACATGACGATGATTGGCGTTGGCATATGTATGATACCGTGAAAGGGGCTGATTATATTGGTGATCAGGATTCAATCGAATATCTTTGTAAAACAGGTCCCGAAGCTGTCTATGAACTAGAGCATATGGGACTGCCATTCTCACGTATGGACAATGGTAAAATCTATCAGCGTCAGTTTGGCGGCCAATCTAAAAATTTTGGTGGTGAACAAGCAGCGCGTACTTGTGCTGCCGCGGATAGAACAGGTCATGCTTTGCTCCACACTCTTTATCAGCAAAATTTGAAAGCAAAAACACATGTATTCAGTGAATGGTATGCCCTTGATTTAGTTAAAGATTCACAGGGACGCATTTCTGGTGTTACCGCAATGTGTATTGAAACTGGTGAAATAGTTTTCTTTCAAGCACGGGTGTGTATTCTGGCTACTGGTGGGGCAGGTCGTATTTATCAATCGACAACCAACGCCTTTATCAATACTGGTGATGGGTATGGTATGGCACTAAGAGCTGGTATCCCTTTACAAGATATGGAAATGTGGCAATTTCATCCTACGGGAATCGCTGGAGCAGGTGTTTTAGTGACGGAAGGATGTCGTGGTGAAGGTGGTTATTTGATTAACAAAGATGGTGAACGTTTCATGGAACGTTATGCGCCGCGAGTTAAAGATTTAGCTTCTCGAGATGTTGTTGCGCGTTCTATGGCTTTAGAAATACGAGCAGGAAAAGGGTTTGATCCTAAAGGTATTGATCATGTTAAATTAAAGTTAGATCATTTAGGTGCAGATCTTATTAAGTCACGTTTGCCTGGAATTCGTGAGCTTTCTCTTAAATTCGCTGGTATTGACCCTATTGTTGAACCCATTCCGGTTGTTCCTACGTGCCACTACAGTATGGGGGGGATTCCTACCAATATGTATGGACAGGTTATTACCAAAACCAAAGGCAAAGAACATCTAGTGGAAGGTTTGTATGCTGTGGGTGAGTGTGCTTGTGTATCCGTTCATGGTGCGAATCGTTTAGGCGGTAATTCCTTACTTGATTTGGTTGTATTTGGGCGAGCAGCGGGCTTACATGTGGAAGAATTATGGCAATCAAACCAATTACCTGAGGTGGCCTATATTAGTGATGATGATATTGCTCCGTCCTTAGAGCGCTATAACCGCTGGAATAATTCAAAAGAGGGCGAAAGTCCTGCCGTAATTCATGATGAAATGCAGCGCGTGATGCAAGAGGATTTTGGTGTATTCCGTACGGGCGAGGTTATGGCATCAGGATTAAAACGTCTGCAAGCGTTACGTGAGCGTTTAGCAAGCGCTAAATTGGAAGATAAAAGTAACGTATTTAATACGGAACGAGTGAGTGCATTGGAGTTGGATAATTTAATGGCAACTGCATATGCTACAGCTCATTCTGCTATGGTACGTACCGAAAGCCGTGGAGCACATAGCCGAGAAGATTATCCAAAGCGAGATGATAAGAACTGGATTAAACATACGCTTTATTTTGAGGAAGGTGAGACAATTGATTTTAGACCAGTTAATGCATCACCTAAGCATGTCGAGCCTTTTATGCCCAAAGAGCGTGTTTACTAAAGAGGATACATTACATGGCAGATAGTAGAAAGTTGACCGTATCAATATATCGCTATAATCCTGAGGTGGATGCTAAGCCATATATGAAAGATTATGAACTGGAAATCCCAGTCAAAAGTGATCCTATGTTACTTACATTACTCGAGCGTTTGAAAGCAGAGCAGGATCCTTCCATTACTTACCGACGTTCTTGTCGTGAAGGAGTATGTGGTTCCGACGGTATGAATATTAATGGCACCAATGGATTAGCATGTATTACTCATGTCTCTCAATTGCAGACCGATAAAGTAGTGCTTCGTCCTTTGCCAGGGTTTCCAGTGATTAGAGATTTAGCTGTTGATATGTCTCAATTTTATCAACAATATGAACGTATAGAACCGTATTTACAAAATGATGAAGTGGCTCCCGCTCGAGAACGATTACAATCTCCAGAAGAACGAGCACAGCTTGATGGATTATATGAATGCATTTTATGTGCATGTTGTACTAGTTCATGTCCTTCATTTTGGTGGAATCCAGAAAAATTTGTGGGACCTGCTGGATTATTACAGGCAAGACGGTTTTTAGCGGATAGCCGAGATACAGCAACAACACAGCGCTTGGATAAATTGCAGGATCCTTTCAGTGTATTCCGTTGTCGCAGTATTATGAATTGTACGAATGTTTGTCCTAAGGGACTTAATCCAACAAAAGCGATTGCAGATATTCGTGTACAGATGTTAACACAAGAAACTTAATATACTGTTTTTTGCCCCTTAGGAGAGAGAAAAAATGAGCAGTTCCAATCTGCAAAATGAATGGGCTTCTTCCTATTTGTCTGGTGGAAGTATGGCTTATATTGATAGTCTTTATGAGGATTATCTTGCTGATCCAAGTTCGGTTTCAGCAGATTGGCGAGCAGTGTTCAGTGCGCTGCCCAAGGTTAATAATGCGGAACAAGAGTATTCACATAGAGATATCCGCGAGTATTTTTTGCAGAATGCGGATAAAAAAGCAATACCCATTGTTCAATCATCAGACAATCAACAATTTCGAATTGCACATTTGATCAATGCATATCGATCAATGGGACATCATGCTGCCAAATTAGACCCGTTGGAAATGACGGAACGTTTGCCAGTTCCCGCACTGGAATTGGATTATCACCATTTGTCCGATGCGGATAAGAATCGTAAGTTTTTTGCAGGAACCACTTTTAATGGACCCGAAATGACATTGGATGAAATATACCAAGCACTTCGACAAACATATTGTGGCAGCATTGGTATTGAGTACATGCACATTTCTGATAGTAAAGAAACAGAATGGTTGCAAGAGCGTATGGAGTCTGTACGTGGTCGTCCAACTTTAGATATCCCAAAGAAAATAGAAATTCTAAAAGATTTGATTGCTGCTGATGGTTTGGAGCGCTATTTAGGTACTCGTTATGTTGGGCAAAAGCGATTTTCTCTTGAGGGAGGCGATTCTTTAATCCCTATGATGAAGGAAATTATTCAATGTGCTGGAAGAGATAATGTTAAGGAATTGATTATCGGTATGGCACATCGAGGACGTTTAAATGTTCTTGTTAATGTATTAGGTAAGGAACCAAACGCTCTTTTTCAAGAATTTGAAGGAAAAATCAAATCTGAGCGCACTGGAGATGTGAAGTATCATTTGGGTTTTTCATCAGATATAAAAACAAACTCAGGCTCGGTGGTTCATTTAGCATTAGCATTTAATCCCTCTCATTTAGAAATTATTGGTCCAGTAGTCGAGGGTTCTGTACGTGCTCGCCAAACACGACGCAATGATTTAGACAAAAAAGAAAAAGTAGTTCCCATTGTTGTTCACGGAGATGCAGCATTCGCTGGTCAAGGAGTCGTAATGGAAACGTTTAATTTTTCTCAGTCTCGAGGTTATTGTACTGGTGGAACAGTTCATATCGTTATCAACAATCAAATAGGTTTTACAACCAGTAATCCTTTAGATGCTCGTTCGACTTTATACTGTACTGATGTTGCTAAAATGGTTCAGGCACCCGTGATTCACGTGAATGGTGATGATCCTGAAGCAGTGGTATTCGCCACTCAGTTAGCATTTGATTTTAGGATGAAATTCAAACGCGATGTGGTCATTGATCTCGTATGTTACAGAAGACATGGGCATAATGAAGCAGATGAGCCCGCAGTAACGCAACCTGCAATGTATCAAAAAATTAAATCGATGCGCCCTTTACGAGAAATCTATGCCGATCAACTCATTAAAGAAAAGTTATTAACGAGTAAAGATGCTGAACAATTAGTAGATGCGTATCGAGATGGCCTGGATAAAGGCAAAGCCGTTGTTGATTTGGTACATGGCGATTATGAAGGAAAATATGCGAGTGATTGGACTCCGTACATTGATGCAAAATGGACAGATAAAGCCGATACCACAATTTCTAAAGCCAATTTACAAAAGTTGGCGAAACAATTAAGTAAGTTACCTAAAGGGTTTACATTACATCCAGTGGTCCAGCGTTTGTTAAATGAACGTGATAAAATGACAGCCGGTGAGTTGCCGATGAATTGGGGATATGCTGAAACTATGGCTTATGCAAGCCTAGTTCAGGAAGGTTATGGTGTACGTTTATCGGGCCAGGACTCAGGACGGGGAACGTTTGCTCATCGCCATGCTATATTACATGATGCTGAGACTGGTGATACCTTCATTCCTTTAGAAAATGTAACGAATGAACTGAGCCGTCCTTTTTCTGTGATTGATTCAGTACTTTCTGAAGAAGCCGTGCTGGCTTTTGAGTACGGATATGCTTCTTCCAATCCTAATTTTTTGGTGTTGTGGGAAGCCCAGTTTGGTGATTTTGCGAATGGTGCTCAGGTTGTTATTGACCAATTTATCAGCTCAGGAGAACAAAAGTGGGGACGATTGTGCGGTTTAGTCATGTTATTGCCCCATGGCTATGAAGGACAGGGGCCAGAACATTCATCGGCTCGTTTGGAGCGCTATATGCAACTTTGTGCCCAGCATAATATACAGGTATGTACCCCAACAACTCCTGCACAGATTTTCCATTTATTGCGTAGACAAGTCATTCGTAATTTCCGGAAACCGTTAATCGTGATGACGCCAAAGAGCTTATTGCGTCATAAGCTAGCTGTTTCTCCTTTAGAAGATTTGTTTAAAGGAAAATTTAATACCGTTATTCCTGAAGTTGATGATTTAAAGGCGCAAAAAATTACTCGAATAGTGCTATGCTGCGGGAAGGTTTATTATGACTTACTACAAATGCGTCGTGATAAGGAGTTGAATCATATTGCGCTGATTCGTCTAGAGCAATTATACCCGTTCCCTAAGAAATCACTTACTGTTGAGCTCAATAAATATCCTAAAGCAAAAGAAATAATTTGGTGCCAAGAAGAACCACAAAACCAGGGGATTTGGTATTCTTCTCAGCATAATATAAGAGATTGTTTGTCTTCTGGACAAACATTGCATTATGCAGGTAGAGACTCTGCTGCAGCGCCGGCTGTAGGAAGTCCAGCACTACATACAGCACAACAGCAAGCTTTAGTGGAACAAGCTTTGTTGGGGTAAGTTTGCGTTTTATCGTAGTCTGGATTAAAGCATTGCTTTCTCCAGCTACAATTTGTTAATGAATCTAGGGTTTAACAGACTCTAATAAAATAAGAAGGTATAACCATGTCTATCGAAGTCAAAGTACCTGTTTTGCCTGAATCAGTTGCTGATGCAACAGTGGCTGCATGGCATAAAAAAGTAGGTGATAAAGTTACTCGTGATGAAAATTTATTGGATCTAGAAACAGATAAAGTGGTTCTTGAAGTTCCAGCTCCAATGGATGGGATACTTAGCGACATCATGTTTCAAGAGGGAGACACCGTACGTTCTGGCCAGTTGCTTGCAAAAATAAAAGAAAGTGATGCAGCTGAAGCTAAAGAAGAGAAAAAGGCTGAATCCAAAGAAGAAAAGAAAACTGAGAAGAGCGACTCTGCGGAAGAAAGAGTGAGTGCCAAAGAAGATAAATCAACAAGTCCTGTAGTAAGGCGAATGATGGCAGAACATGATCTTCAGCCAGGACAAATTCAGGGTAGTGGTAAAGAAGGTCGAATTACTAAAGAGGATGTTCTTGCATATATAGAATCGAACAGAGAAAAATCATCAAGTCTTGCAGAAAATAAAAAAGAACAAACAACACGAGCGCCGATGGGGTTACGTGAAGAACGTCGTGTTCCAATGACGCGATTGAGAGCTAAAATTGCAGAGCGCTTATTAGCAGCACAGCATAATGCAGCTATGCTTACTACGTTTAATGAGATCAATTTAAAAGCAGTAATGGACTTGCGTTCTCAATATAAAGACAGCTTTGAGAAAAAACATGGGGTAAAACTTGGGTTTATGTCTTTTTTCACTAAAGCAGTCGTTGAGTCTTTAAAGCGCTTTCCGGAAGTAAATGCCTCTATAGATGGCCAAGATGTGGTGTATCATGGCTTTTATGATATTGGTATTGCAGTATCTACTGATAGAGGGTTAGTGGTGCCAGTAATTCGTGATGCCGATCAAATGAGCATGGCAAATGTTGAATCAGCAATTAATGATGCTGCAACAAAAGCCAGACAAGGCAAGTTAGCTATGGAAGACATGCAAGGCGGTACGTTTACTATTACTAATGGTGGAGTGTTTGGCTCTTTATTAGCTACTCCAATCATTAATCCCCCACAAACAGGTATTTTAGGTATGCATAAGATTGAAGATAGACCTGTAGTGGAAAAAGGACAAATTGTGATTCGTCCTATGATGTATGTGGCTTTGTCTTACGATCATCGTTTAATAGATGGTAAAGATTCAGTCCAATTTTTGGTGAGTGTGAAAGAGCTGTTGGAAGATCCTGCTCGTCTTTTACTTAATGTTTAAGTTTCATTTACACTTATGTGCTGATGAATTTTACTTTTTTTAGAAAGGTAATTGCAATGAATTTACATGAATACCAAGCCAAACAATTGTTTGCAAAATACAATTTACCCGTTCCAAATGGCCAAGTTGCTTATAATGTGGAGGATGCATTACAAGTAGCATCTCAATTAGCGACAAATCGTTGGGTTGTTAAAGCACAAGTTCATGCTGGAGGAAGAGGAAAAGCAGGTGGAGTCAAAGTAGTAGCTAATAAAGATGAATTAGCGGCTACAGTGAAATCATTATTAGGAACTCGTCTGGTAACTTACCAAACCGATGCACATGGACAACCTGTTAATGCTGTACTTATCGAAGAAACGTGTGATATAGGCAGAGAATTATATCTTGGTGCCGTTGTTGATCGTGCTACCCGTCGAGTAGTAATGATGGCTTCTACAGAGGGGGGCGTTGAGATTGAAAAAGTTGCAGAAGAAACCCCTGAGAAAATTTTCAAAATAGTTGTAGATCCTTTAGTTGGGGTTATGCCTTTTCAGTGCCGCGAAGCAGGGTTTAAATTAGGTTTACACGATGATCAGATCAAGCAGTTCACTCATTTGATGATAGGACTGGGGAAAATGTTTGTTGAATGTGATTTGAGCTTATTGGAAATAAACCCACTCGTAGTGACTCAATCAGGACAATTAATTTGTTTGGATGGAAAAATTAATATTGACGGTAATGCATTATATCGTCAACCTCAATTAAAGAGCTTGCGTGATACAACACAAGAAGACGAGCGGGAAAATCGCGCGAGCGACTGGGAATTAAATTATATTCCTCTTGATGGAACTATTGGTTGTATGGTGAATGGGGCCGGCTTAGCTATGGCGACTATGGATGTGATTAAACTTCACGGTGGCGATCCAGCAAACTTCCTGGATGTAGGCGGTGGTGCTACTAAGGAGCGAGTGAGCGAAGCACTGAAAATTATTGTATCTGATGAAAAAGTCAAAGGAATTTTAGTTAATATTTTTGGTGGTATTGTTCGTTGTGACCTCATCGCTGATGGTATTCTAGCTGCAGTGAAAGAAGTTGATGTAAAAATTCCTGTGGTAGTACGTCTTGAGGGCAATAATGCACAACTAGGTGCTGATATTTTAAATAAAAGTGATTTGAATGTAATTGCTGCAACCAGTTTAACTGATGCTGCAAAGAAGATCGTGGCGGCTGTTGCTTAATTACTAATTTTCGAGGTTAACAATGAGTGTATTAGTTAATAAACAGACTAAAGTACTGTGTCAAGGTTTTACTGGAAAGCAGGGAACTTATCATTCAGAACAAGCAATTGCTTATGGTACACGTATGGTTGGTGGTGTGACGCCCGGGAAAGGTGGGCAAATGCATTTAGGTTTGCCAGTATTTAATACGATGCGAGAAGCAGTTGAAGAAACCAAAGCAGACGCGAGTGTGATTTATGTTCCGGCTCCATTTTGTAAAGATTCAATTTTAGAAGCCGCAGATGCAGGGATTCAATTAATCGTTTGTATTACTGAAGGAGTCCCTGTATTAGATATGTTACAGGTAAAAGTATATTTGGAAAATAACACTCAAGCACGTTTAATTGGTCCTAATTGCCCTGGAATTATTACACCGGGCGAGTGCAAAATTGGAATCATGCCGGGCTCAATCCATTTACCTGGAAAAGTTGGAATTGTATCACGCTCTGGTACATTAACTTATGAAGCAGTAAAACAAACTACAGATAAAGGCTTTGGCCAAAGTACCTGTATTGGTATTGGAGGCGATCCTATTCCTGGTACCAATTTTATTGATGCCTTAGCTTTATTCGAACAAGATCCAAAAACACAAGCGATTATTATGGTTGGTGAAATTGGCGGCTCGGCAGAAGAAGAAGCGGCTGAGTATATTAAGTCACATGTGAGTAAGCCCGTAGTTTCTTATATTGCAGGTGTTACTGCTCCAGCAGGTAAACGTATGGGACATGCGGGTGCAATTATTTCAGGTGGTAAAGGAACTGCTGCTGAAAAATATGCCGCGTTAGAAGCAGCAGGCGTGAGAACAGTACGCTCTCCAGCTGATCTAGGTGACGCAGTAGCGGAAGTAACTGGTTGGAAATAGATGAGGAAATAGTCTGGATGATTGAATGATTATCCAGACTGTTTTTATTATAAATCAGAGCATTCAGGTATATTTTACCTGGCTACTTTATGTGGTATTTCATGACAAATTTTCGAAGCATTGCAGATATAAGACGTGAATATGGAGAACTGAATTTAAGCGAAGAATTACTTCCTGATGATCCAATAGTGCAATTTATGCAATGGTTTGAAGATGTTCTTAAAAATGAAAAAAATGATCCTACTGCGATGGTTTTGTCTACGGTAGATGATAAAGGTTGTCCTGATTCTAGAGTCGTTTTGTTAAAAGGTTTGGTAGAAGGCAATTTTATTTTTTATACGAACTATCAAAGTACAAAAGCGGAACAGATCAAAGTAAACCCATATGCCGCACTTAATTTTTATTGGCCGCAAATGGCTAGACAGGTTAGAGTCCGTGGTCAAGTCAAGCAGGTTGATCAGAAGCAATCTGATCTTTATTTCTTATCAAGACCAATTAAAAGTCAATTTAGCGCAATTATATCACCACAAAGTCATGAGATTAAGGATAGGCAATCATTAGAAAATGCCTTAAATGAATTAATCGAAAGGCATGGTCAAAAACCTATTGTACGTCCAACTTATTGGGGCGGATACATGATTATTCCTGACCAAATAGAATTTTGGCAAGGAAGAGATAATCGGTTGCATGATCGAATCCAGTATTTTCAGCAAGATGGACAATGGAAACATCATCGGTTAGCACCATAATTCTAACAAAGCGTTTGGCCTCGCCCAATTTCATGCCCTATCAGAGACGGCCATGGTTGGCTCAGGTTGAACCTGCCCTCATCGTAGTAAGCGCGTTCACGCCTCAAATGCCACCGCTCACCAAGAGGCAAGCATACCCGCTGAACGAAATATGATTCATCAGTCTCCGTTATCTTTTACTTTTTAGAACGATGGCAAAATTTGCCGGCAAAAAGTAAATTTACATCACATATTTATATTTAATCCCTCTTTTTGTCCTTCTTCTACTTTTTTTGTTTTTTTAAAATGCAAAAAAAGTTGGCCCATAAATTGCATCTAATAATACAGAAATATAAAAATAAAGTGTTGTTTTCTAGCAAATAAAAAAATTGTCAAGAATGAGTAAATGTTTTGAATTGGTAAATAAGCGTTAACTTAAAGTCGTAAAATTGTTTTAAATGTAGAAATTATTTACAGTATTGCGAATATACTGAATACATAAATAGAGGGTACAATCATGAACGACATAACAGCCTTACTACCACATATTAAATTGCGTTTTAACATTGATCATCCAAGTTATGAAGACAGCTACGCATTTGGATACGAATGCGCTCTTGCTGACGTAGCAGAAGAAGATAATCCTTTCCAGCAAGGTAGTCAACAAGCGGAACATTGGTTAGAGGGTTGGTGGGATGCAATGGAAGGAGAGCAACCTCTCTTCGAATTAAACTCTGAGACTCCAGAAGTATTTACTGTAAAAAATGAAGTTGCTGCAAATGATCAAGTTTATTGTCATAAGCATAGTTTTTTATCACTTGTTATTGAAATTAGTGGTGCTATAGCAGCTTCAGCATTAGTTGGATATCAATTATTTGAGTTAGTAGCCTAATTTTAGGAAATCGATATTCCAGTCTAAAGAGCAAAATTCACCTATTTATGTAGTGTTGTTAATGAATCCATGTTTCTCTTCTCCCTTTAGGGAGAAGGAAATACAATCCTACGAGGCAGATGAATAGGTACTTTCTAATTAAATATTGAATTATTTTTTGAATAATTTTAATACAGTTGAACGCATACGCGTAATTTCAGAAGGATTAAATTCTTTATATATATCACTGCCTATATTGAGACACACAGTAACATTATCACCAATCCCTTTAAGTAAATCCACTCCAGATAATTTGAGCAATTTGATTTCTGCAGCAATGTCAGAAGCCCATGAATTAAGATAACTCATTTCAGTAAACACAGGCAAAAAAATATGCTCATTCTCTTGCAAAAATAGAACCCTAGGAGCTTCATTTTCAGCGCTTTGTTCTATTGGAATGATAAAATTAGCTTTAATAAACTCAAGATAAGCCTTATTGGCCTCTTTCGTGGTTCCTGCAGAAAGAAGTGCTTCTTTTATTGCAAGATCAAGAGCATTCATTTTTAGCCTTAAAAAAATTAATAACCGCAATTGATTATACCCCTATTCTATATATAGAGTAACTCCTTGCCTATAGAAGAACTAGGATGAATACAAAAGAAATCAAACTATGTGTTGAAATAAATGACAACAGCAGTATAATGTGATCCTTGCTTTGCAGATTTTTTGCTCATTTTTGTATAAATATTGGGGCTTATTGATATTTATACTACAATCAATGTTCTAGCATTAGTAGGAAATATTAATGGCCCGGAAATGGAGCTTTGCTTTTTGATATACCAATGCGGTTAATAACCCTTCGATGAAACAAAGCGAATTAGAATTTTTATTAAGATAGAGAATTTATGAACAAAATGCATGAATCTAAAGTAGAAATCTATAACCGTAAGAATTATCTGGGATTTGCTTGGTTAGTTTGGGGATTGGCCGCTGCGTTTTATTTTTCAGATTATATGGCTCGTGTTGCTCCCGGAGTAATGCATCGATACTTACAAATTGATTTTGGAATTAATGAAGCGGGTTTTGGGATATTAACTGCTTCTTTTTACGTGCCCTATATTTTAATGCAAATTCCTGTAGGACTTACCGTAGATCGTTTAAGTATTCGTTGGTTACTTACGGTGATGTCCTTAGTTACTGCTTTTGGTTGTTGTGTATTTGGTTTAGCAGGAAGTTTATTTATGGGCTCAATCGGTAGAATGCTCATAGGCTTTAGCGCTGCGTTTGCTTTTGTATGTTCGCTCCGATTAGCGACCTCTTGGTTTCCACCGACAATGTTAGGTTTACTGGCGGGGTTAACCCAAGCCTTAGGAATGTTAGGTGCTGCAGCAGGTGAAGCTCCCGTTTCCTTTTTAGTGAGTAATGTCGGATGGCGCCATAGCATGCTGATTATTGCTTTTCTATTTATTGCTCTTGCTGCTTTACTCTATCAATTTGTACAAGATAAGCCAGGAGAACATCGAAGTGAGGTGCGTTCTATAAATCGATTGAGTATCTTGCAGAGCTTAAAAATTGTATTATCGTGCAAGCAAACTTGGTATAACGCGCTCTATGCCGGATTTTTATTTGGTCCAACAGCTGTTATTGGTGAAGCAATTGGTCCTGCGTATTTGCAATTTGGTAGAGGATTAGGGGCACATGCAGCAGCTTTCGCAACTGGATTAATTTTTATAGGCTGGGGAATTAGTGGTCCTTTGTCAGGTTGGCTGTCAGATAAAATGGGACGTCGTAAACCACTAATGATTCTTTCAGCAATATTTGGCGTGATTTTTACAACTTTATATGTATATAGTCCTACACTAAGCCAAAATTCAGCTTATTTATTGTTTTTTGCTTTTGGTCTTACCAACACAGGTGTTGCTATTGCCTATGCAGTTTCTACTGAGATCCATGATAGAAATGTTATTGGAACTTCAATCGCATTCACTAATATGATTTCGATTTTTGTTGGCGCTTTATTGCAGCCTTTGGTAGGACGTTTAGTTGATATGGTTTCTGGGGCTCGTGCCTATAATGTTGAAACCTTGTTATTATCAGATTTCCAGGCTGGTTTAAAGATATTACCCATTTGTTCTTTGATTGCATTGATATTGGCACTTATGGTTAAGGAAACTTATTGCACGTCAACAAAGCATACTTAATCGCTTATCGATTGTTGCAAAGTTACTATGGCCTGTGGACCATGCTACATCCAGGTCAAAATGGCGTGATTTTATACGTTCCGAGACGCATGTATTTTGTGTATGTTACGCTTCAATCCTCTAAAATCATGTCATTTTTGGCTTAGCCTAGCGAATTGTTAACGGGCTATAGGACTGTTTTTTTATAAGCGTATCGCACTCCTATGTTATTTGCTGTTATACTTCGTACTGCAGTTTGTTGTAGGCGAATTAATAACATGGAGAACAGAATGAAAAAATTTGCAGGATTAGTGATTATCCTGGCCGTTCTAATTCTAGGCGGATATTATGGTATGGGTGCTCTTACTGAAAAATCAATCAGAAAGACCATAAAAGTAATTGATCAATCAAATGGCTTATCTGCGGATATAGAACAATACCATAGAGGACTGTTTAATTCTGAAGCCAAAATTAAATGGCATTTACATGTACCAGAGCGTGTTGTAACCGATGCTAATGGTCAATCTCAAACCATCCCTGCTCAAGATTATAGAACAGAAATGCCATTAACAATTCATCATGGCCCAGTTATCGTTGCTAATGATCATATACGTTTTGGATTCGGATATGCAGAAGCAGTTTTCCCATTCCCGCCACAATATAATGATCAATTTAATGCACAGTTCACTCAAGAATCAATAAAACCACAATTAGATTTATATATATTTGTTAATTATCTTAATGAAAGCACTGTTGAGTTTAATGTTCCTAACTTTAAATTAATTACAAAAGATGGTTCTGGTAACTTTGAATGGTTAGGCATGAATTCTAGTACTACCATGACTTCTGGAGTGAAGAAAGTTAAAGGAAGTGTTGTTCTAGATGGATTGAATGCGACTAAAGACGATACCAAAATTACTTTAAGCAAGGTGTCAAGTGATTATGACTTGCATGAAACACCCGCTGGACTGTATTTAGGTGATGCAAACTTTAATTTACCTAGTTTTGATGTTTTTGTTAAAGACCAAAAAATGTTTGGGATTAATAATCTCGCTATTAAATCAGATAGTGATATTGAGCAACATCTTTTTAATACACATTTTAATGTTAGCTTAAAATCAATGTTAGCCAATGGACAGAATTATGGTCCAGGAAATTTGGATATCGCTTTAAGAAATCTTGATGCTGATGTATTAGCTAAAATCAATGAGCAGACACGAGCCATGCAAAATGGTGATGAAGTTCAACGCCAACAAGCGATGCTCGCTTTATTACCGGAATTACCTAAGCTATTCAGCAAGGGTGCAGAGCTTGAAATATCTCAACTCAGCTTCAAAATTCCTCAAGGACAAATCGAAGGGAATCTGTATATTACTTTGCCTAAAGGAGAAAATTCTAATCCATTTGAATTGATGCAAAAAATTCAGGGTAAAGCCAAATTGCAAGTTCCTGCTGAAGCAGTAAAAGAAATTATGAAACAGTCAATCATGCAGCAGTTATCCAAAGAACCTAATTTACAACAAACCTTAATGCAACAATTGCAGGCAAATCAAGCTACTAATCAACCTGCAGCTAAAACCACTCAGCCAGCACCCACACCTACTGCGGAGCAATTAGCTGATATGCAGACTGAAAAACAATTAAATGCATTAAAGCAATCTGGTTTCATTATAGCTCAAGGTACAGATTACATCATCGAAGTCTCTTTAGAGCAGGGCAAATTTATAATTAATGGTAAGCCTTATGATCCCTCAATGATGAAGTTCTAGAAGGGAACTAGAATACTTTTGAAGATGTAGTTTGCAGAAGCAATCTACATCTAATTAAAGCTTTTTAAACTTAGAATGAATATTATATATTGATTTTTAATGTGCTTTTTTTAGTTCTGCCCTTGTTTCAAGTGGCTTGTTTCGGTAATATACTTTTTTTAAAAAGAGGAGCTAATAATAATGACAACAATCAGTAATGAAGTAGTGGATAACACCGCTTCTCTGGCTGAAAGCGTAACTCTTTCAGTGCAAAAATACTTTTCAGAACTTAAAGGAACTGATCCTGTTGACTTATATCAGTTTGTTCTCGAAGAAATTGAGACCCCTTTATTTCGTGCGGTTATGGAGCATTGCAAGTACAATCAATCGCGGGCTGCAATCATGCTGGGAATTAGTCGCGGAACATTGAGAACCAAATTGCGCCGTTACTTTGATGATAAGTATGTAGGTACTCGAGATTAGTTTAAGTTTTATAAGGAGCTAATAAGCTCCTTTTTTCAATCTTAATAAATGTCTTCTTGCAATAAAACACAGATATATTAGTGGCACTAAGTTAAGTGCTTTTTGACTCATCGTAATAGGCATATCGTCACCCTCCGCGGAAAGCGGAGGGTCTCAATCAAAGCCTACAGCACTCTACAGCTTCCAAGAATCTCCATTTGTTCTTGAAACAAAGCGCTTACAGTTTGGTAAGTTATTTAGACCCTGTGGCTTGTCTTCGGATTCAGAAATCTAATTCGAGCGCGAGATTTCTAGATCTCGCGGACAAGCCGCGGGAGCGGAACGTAGATATATGAAGAGTTTACTCAAAAACGCTTACTCGGCAAACATTGAGCTGACTGATTCTTCTATGTTTACTCGTTTAATAGCTTGTGCCAGCATCTCTGATAAGCTAACTACGCGAATCTTTTCACATTGACGCGCTTCTGCTGATAGAGGGATGGTATCAGTTACTACAATTTCATCAAGTCCAGAGTTTTTAATATTATCTATTGCTGGACCAGATAAAACGGGATGAGTAATATAAGCTCGTACACTATGAGCTCCATTTTTTTTGAGCTCATGAGCAGCAGAGCAAAGAGTGCCTGCTGTATCTACAATATCATCAACAATAATGCAATTTTTATAAGTAGGGTCACCAATGATATGCATTACTTCAGATTTGTTAGGACCGCTACGGCGTTTATCAATAATACATAACTCTGCATGATCAAGTCGCTTAGCTACAGCTCTAGCTCTGACTACACCCCCTACATCAGGAGAAATTACCATTATATTTTTTAAATTTTGTTTTGCGATTTCGTCAAGAAGTATTGGAGTGGCATAAACATTATCGACGGGCATATAGAAAAAGCCTTGGATCTGATCTGCATGTAAATCTACAGTGAGAACACGGCAAATGCCCACGGATGCCATCATGTCAGCAACAACTTTTGCAGTAATCGGGACGCGCGCGGATCGAACGCGTCGATCTTGTCGAGCATAGCCAAAATAAGGGACTACTGCTGTAATCCGAGCAGCAGATGATCTTCTTAATGCATCTGCCATGGTCAATAGTTCCATTAAATTATTATTTGCTGGAGCGCATGTTGATTGAATTATAAAAACATCCTTACCGCGAACATTTTCTAAAATTTCAATCATTGTTTCTCCATCACTAAAAGTACCCACTGTAGCTTGGCCAATAGGTATTTTTAAATGAGATGAAATTTGTTGTGCTAACTCCGGATTTGCATTTCCTGAAAAAATCATCATTGTGGACATGTGAATGAAGCCTTCGATCTAGGTTAATCATTTAACTTAAACACATAGCAGAAGACAGCCAAAAAGATATTATTATTATTTGAGCATTACTAAAACGCATCCTTCCAGGTTATCTTCTGCTGTCTGTTTACTTGAATCAACAAGAAAGTGGCAGGGGTGCTAGGATTCGAACCTAGGTATGCAGGGATCAAAACCCTGTGCCTTACCGCTTGGCGACACCCCTAAAATTTGCAGATTCTTAAATCTTCCATGCATTAATTACGTTCATCCCTACAAATGTGTAGCGTATTTTGCAGGGGTTTTTGCAACATGTCAACTTTGAATGCAAGAATTTTTTGTAATTTTTAAGGGGTTTAGGAATTGACATCAAAGCAAGAATAACATATGGGATGAACAGTTGATAGGTTCATCTTTTATGTCATTCTTGCTGGATTGTATTATACAGTCCAATTTTGAATAACAACTTTAACCATTACTCCATTTCCTTGTAGATGAATCATACTTGGAAGATCAATTCCTTTTACTGAAGTGTATTTAGCAAAATTAATTGTATAACCACTTTGTTTTAATTGAGTCAGATGGTTATATTCATCTCGATGTTCTGCTTGAACAGCACCAGGAGCTGGTAATCCCCTTACCCAATAGTAAAGATTGTTTACAGGAAGTTTAATTCCAGTTTGTTGGACAAGCAATTCATCAGCATCATGAGAGGTGATTTTTTTGGGACCATCTTGGAAGGTAATTGTGTCTCCTTTTTTGTCAATGAGTACTGTTCCCCCTCCCAAAGGACCCATTAAACGAATTTGATAAGTATTGGGACCATTTTGTGTCCAATTCATAGTAGCAGACCATCCTTTGGATTTGTTTTTAGCGGCCATAGCACCACGAATTTCCCACGAGGAGATTGTTGCGGTTTTTTCTTTGCGTTGTTCTACTGGCATGACCTTATTTTCAGGCAATTCAGCTGCAGGTCTAGGAGGAGCACAGGCAGTTACGAGACAAATAGGAATGATTGCTAATTTTTTTAAATTATTCATGGATCACCTCAAGTCCTTTTTTGTAGTTTTTCACCTAACAATACGCTAGACTGTGGTGATATGCAATTAGTCTTAACCATAATGAAATTAAAAGCGATTTATCCAGGTACATTTGATCCTGTTACGAATGGGCATATTGATATCATCAGTCGAGCTGCTAAAATTTTCCCTGAAATTGTTGTCGGTGTCGCAAGTAATAAAGCAAAGCGTCCATTTTTGCCTTTGGAGACAAGAATCAAACTTCTGGAGGAATCGGTTGCTCATTTACCCGGTGTTCATGTTCAAGGATTTGAGAACTTATTAATTGATTTTGTATTAGAGCAAAATGCTGGGATTATTCTGCGTGGTTTACGGGCGGTTTCTGATTTTGAATATGAATTTCAATTGGCTGGAATGAATAGAAAATTATCCAAAAAAATAGAAACAATTTTTTTGACACCATCCGAAAACTTAATGTTTATTTCTTCCACTCTGGTGCGGGAAATTGCACTTTTAAATGGAGATATTTCTCAGTTTGTTCCTTCTTGTGTTGTTAGAGAATTAAAAAAGAGACAAAATGAAAATCAGGCTACGGAGAATACATAAGGTTATTTGCATTGTACTTAGTGTCAATTTAGTTTATGCCAATACGAGTTTTGCGGAGCAATATAACGTACAACCTCCTGGTTACGCGGTTGCAAGTGCTCATCCTTTAGCCACTAATGCTGGACTTGAAATTTTAGCTCAGGGAGGAAATGCTTTTGATGCTGCTGTAGCTGTATCAGCGGTGTTGGGCGTAGTTGAACCCTATCATTCTGGTCTGGGAGGCGGGGGATTTTGGTTATTGCATCAAGAAGAACAACATAAAAACACCTTTATTGATGCTCGTGAAACAGCACCTATGGCTGCTAAAAAAGATATGTATTTGGGACCAGATGGGCGTGTCATACCCGGTTTATCATTAAATGGAGGACTGGCAGCAGCAATTCCTGGCGAACCTGCAGCTTTAGCATACATTGCAAAAAACTATGGGCGATTACCTTTGGAAAAAACGCTTGCCCCTGCTATTAGGCTGGCGGAAGAGGGTTTTATCGTGGATAAGCAACTTCACACCTTCTTGAAAAATGAAGATAGACTTAATCAAATCAAAAAATATCCAGCTACCGCAGCAATTTTTCTAAAAAATGGTCGACCTTATTTAATTGGCGATCGTTTAGTTCAAAAAGATTTGGCTAAGACCTTAAGGTTAATTGCTAAAAAGGGAGAACAAGGCTTTTATGAGGGTGAAGTGGCAGAGCAATTAGTCAAGAGTGTCAATGCAGCGGGAGGTATTTGGACATTGGCCGATTTAGCTCAATACCGGATTAAGGTAAGAGAACCTTTAATAGGTGCATACCATAATATGCTTATTATTACAGCACCACCACCTTCGGCAGGTGGCATTGCTTTATTAACAATGTTAAATATATTGTCTCACTATTCTCTTGCTTCGTTATCTAAAGTGCAATGGATACACTATTTGGTTGAGTCTATGCGACTTGCTTATTGGCAAAGGGAGCAATTTTTAGGGGATCCTGATTTTGTGACTATTCCTGTAGAAAAATTGATTTCTGCAGAAAATGGGAAACAATTGAGTACTTTAATTTATCCAGATAAGGCTACACCAAGTGCGGTGTTACAAGGTCAGAAAAAAAACACTACTAAATCTTCCAATTCTAAAAATACCACGCATATATCGATTATTGATGCAGAAGGAAACCGTGTTGCGGCAACAATGACCATTAATTATATTTTTGGTTCCAGTGTTGTTGCTGAAGGAACTGGTATTTTGTTGAATGATGAGATGGATGATTTTTCAAGTAAAGTTGGTGAAGAAAATGTTTTTGGTATCGTAGGTGCTGATAAAAATTCCATTGAGCCCGGTAAAAGACCTCTATCAAATATGGCACCTACTTTTCTCGAATTACCAGGACGTGTTGCAATTTTAGGCACACCAGGAGGCAGTCGAATTCCTACTATGGTATTAATTGCATCTTTAGTTTTTAACGACGCTTATGGAGCAATAAGCATGGTTTCTGCCATGCGTTTTCATCATCAGTATTTACCTGATGTGTTACAGTTTGAACCGGATACTTTTCCACCCGCAATTCAAGAGGGACTAAAAGCTATGGGATATCACTTGATGCCGTTAGGGCAATATTATGGTGATTTGCAAGCAATTACTTGGGATAAACAACGTAATCTATTAACTGCAGCATCTGATCCAAGAAATATAGGCTTGGCTGCATCAATTGTGAATCAACAAAGGGGATATGGGATAAGGTATTAAAGGTACTGCCATTTAACTGAATGGCAATGGCACTATTGTATATTACCTTCTCCAACCAACTCTTTAATCGCATTAAAAGTTTGCTTAATCAGTCTATCTTTATTTTCTAAAGTAAATTGAGAGGCATCAATGGGTTTACCAATATGTATTTCTGCCTTTTGTTTTAAGTGAATATTAAAACTACGCGCTGGTAGAATATTATTGGCACCACGGATTCCTATGGGAATAATTGTCGCATTAGATTGTATGGCCGTAATAAATCCTCCTTTTTTAAAAGGACCGAGTTTCCCATCTTTAGAGCGAGTACCTTCAGGAGCAATCCACATGACAATCCCACTTTCCATGAGCTGCTGGGCAAAAGCTAAATCCTTAATAGCCTGATATTTATTTTTTCTGTCTATAAAAGGAAACTCTGCTGCAGCCATTGCTTTACCCATTAAGGGAATTTTGGCGAGTTCTTTTTTGGAAAGCATACGAATTGAGTGATTTGGAAAGGCCTTAAAAGCGAGCGGGATATCGTACGCGCTTGAATGATTGCACATGATTATGGTCGCTTTTCCTGCTTGTGGTTGAATATTGAATGGATTAATGACCTTATATTCTACTTGTACTTCATTCAATAATTGATCAACCCAATGGTGAATTGCTTTATCAGTCCAAGATCGGTTCAAAGTACTAAGAAAATATTTAAAGATACAGCGTATACTTGTTACGGCTGTATAAAACATTAAAGCACAAATAACCCAAGCTGTTCTAAATTGATTTATTTTCATTATCGTTGAGATAAAGTAAGTTAGCGCTAATATAACGCAAGTTGATTCGATTGCCCAGCGCGTTTTTAGTATTATGAAAACTCATTCTGCCATTGCAGGTGACGTTTTATTTTTCTTAGTAGAGTCTCAATTATAATGAAAAATGTAACTTTGGCATTGAGGACAAAAAGTAGAGTTGCGCCCAGCAATAATGACTGATTCAATTGGATGCAGGCACTGCACACAAGGTTGATTTTTTCGTCCATATACTTTAAGTGAGACACTGAAATAACCGGGTTTGCCATCTAAAGTATAAAAATCTTTTAAAGTAGTACCTCCGCATGCTATGGCTTGTTTGAGTACTTCTTTAATGTGCATTGCCAAGTTGAAGTGAGCTTCTTCAGAAAGCATTTTTGTTGGTGTGCTCGGATGGATCTTAGCTAAAAAAAGACTCTCTGTCGCATAAATATTACCCACACCTACGACAATCTCATTATCCATAATAAATGATTTAATAGGTTTGTTTTTATTTTTTCCTTTTTGAAATAAATAATGACCATTAAATTCTTCTGAAAGTGGCTCTTTGCCTAAATGAATAAGAAGTGGGTGTTCATATGGATTTTTATCGATGTAAAGAAATAAGCCAAATCGTCTGGGATCATAAAATCGTAGTTTAAGATTATTGCTTAAAGTCATGGTAATGTGATCGTGTTTTTCTGGAATGCTCTTATTTTTGGCAATCCTCAAGTGTCCTGACATTCCTAGATGAATGAGAAGATATCCTTCAGACAGCTGGATCAAAATATATTTTGCTCTGCGAGTGACAGCAATAATTTTTTTGCCAATACAGAGTTCATTTAAGTGATTAGGAACAGGTATCCTAAGTCTTGGATTATGAACGCTAATCCAGCTGATTGTGTGTCCTTCCAGCTGGAGCTTAATTCCCTCTTTTGTTGTTTCAACTTCAGGTAATTCAGGCATTATTTTTTATCATGATGCTCTATAATTCGGCCTTCATTCTTTTTGACTACTTCTGTTGTCGTTTTAGAATTTGAAAATAGGATTTGTTTTATTGTAGCTATTAACCACAGAGTACCACCTATAATAATGCCCCAAATTAACACGTAAGAAAACATAAATAACAGGCCTAAGAACAATGCAATTGCCATCCCTGCTATGACGAAAGGGACTAAAGTCTCAAAAATTTTTGCAAATGGAAATTTCTCATTCATATCATCATTCCTAATCGTTGTTATTATAATTATCGGCTACTTAATGAAATGTTGCAACGTAAAGCGTAAAATTGTGTTATTCTTAGTATCATATACAATATTCAAGGATGTATTGGATTATTGAGGCTCAACTAAGGAATTTCTTAATTTGCATGTTTTGCATTTGAAGCGAGGTAATTATGGTTTTTGGTTATTTAAACCTGTCTTTTTGGGGATATGTTATTGCGACATTGATTTTGACGCAAATTACTATCGCAGCGGTCACGTTGTATCTTCACCGAAATCAGACTCATCGAGCGCTGACTTTGCACCCCATTGTTAGTCATTTTTTTCGTTGTTGGTTATGGTTAACCACCGGAATGGTCACAGCAGATTGGGTTGCTATTCATCGTAAGCATCATGCATCAGCTGATGTAGAAGGCGATCCTCATAGTCCTGTGGTTTTTGGTATTAAAAAAGTATTCTGGGAGGGAGCTGAGCTTTATCGTTCGGCCCGTAAAAATAGAGAAATGGTTGCTAAATACTCCCATGGTACTCCTACGGATTGGCTCGAGCGAAATGTTTATTCTCGTCATTCTTCTCGAGGAATTTGGCTCATGTTTTTTGGGGATTTATTTTTATTTGGTGTGCCTGGAATTACCATTTGGGCGATTCAAATGATGTGGATACCATTTTTTGCTGCTGGGGTCATTAATGGAATTGGACATCATTGGGGGTATAGAAATTTTGAGTGTCTCGATGCTGCAAGAAATATTTTTCCTTGGGGCTTTTGGATTGGTGGGGAAGAGTTGCATAATAATCATCATACCTTTGCTTCTTCAGCAAAATTCTCAGTTAAATGGTGGGAGTTTGACATAGGTTGGATGTATATTCGTATTCTTTCCTTTTTAGGTTTGGCTAAAGTGAAAAAGTTACCTCCTAAGCTTGCTATGGATGCAGGTAAGTTGCATGTCGATTTAGATACAGTAAAAGCGGTGGTTTCTAATCGATTCCAAGTTATGTCGAATTATTATAAAAGTGTCATTAGACCGATACTCAAACAGGAAAAAAATAGCGGTGTAGAAAGTAAAGAAGAGAAAAAGCTTTTTGCGCGTGCAGGAAGTCTATTAAGACGAGAAAATTGCTTGTTGACTGCTAAAGCAAAAACTCGTTTATCTAACTTACTGGAAGCTCGTGAACAACTACGTGTAGTTTATGCCTACAAACAGTCACTACAAAATATTTGGCTAAAAACGGCCTCTACCCAGAAAGAGTTGGTTGAGGCTTTACAACAGTGGTGTCGGCAGGCAGAAGAGTCTGGTCTTGATGTTTTAAGGCAATTTGCGCAGCAAATAAAAGGATATGTTCCTGCTTACAGGTAAATTGTGAGTTCGACATAAAAGGCATAGAAATGCCTTTTATGGCAGCTCAACGAGCGTTATCCCGTAAAGCTTGTTCCCAGCAAAAGTGGGGATGCGTAGCATTTATACGGGATCCAGTTCTAAATAAAAACAGTTCGATATAAAAAATCACTTTATTTTTTATATGGAACTGACGTAATTACCCATCATTTCAAATTGATGGGTTTTTAGTTTGGTTTTCTATAATTTATTTTATTATCGTACTAACAGGGAGTTGTTTATGATGAAAGGCATAGCAATAGTAACTGGAGGAACGGGAGGCATAGGTTCCGCTATTTGTCAACGATTGGCTTCCGATTTTCAGGTTGTGGCATGTTATTTTAAGCATGGAAAACATGACGAAGCCAAACAATGGCAAGAAGAGCAAAAAAAGTTAGGTTTTGATATTGATATCGTTTATGGAGACATAGCTCAATTTGCAGATTGTGAAAAGTTAATCTCTCTTGTCATGGAACGTTATGAGCGTATCGATGTATTAGTAAATAATGCAGGTGTTACTCATGATTGCAGTTTGAGAAAAATGACTCCAGAACACTGGCATAGTGTTATCGAGGCTAATTTAACGAGTGTATTTAATATGACTCGTAATGTGATTCCCATAATGATTGATAGAGGTTATGGTCGTATTGTAAGTATTTCTTCCATTAATGGTCGAAAAGGACAATTCGGTCAATGTAATTATGCTTCTACTAAATCTGCTTTATATGGCTTTAGCAAAAGTCTTGCGTTGGAAGTAGCAAGCAAAGGGATAACTGTGAATACGATCTCTCCAGGTTATATAGAAACTCCTATGCTTTCCTCTTTAAAAGAAGACGTGCTTAAATCAATAATATCAAGTATTCCTGTTGGACGTTTGGGGTATCCTAAAGAAATTGCCGATGCCGTTGCCTTTTTAGTATCTCCGGGTAGTGGATTTATCACAGGAGCTAATTTAGATGTTAATGGCGGTCAGTATATGTAAAAGATAATGTCCTGGTTTTAAAAGCTTGGACATTATTGATTATTTTAGCCTTTCTTTTTTAATAAGTAGAGAATTGTATGCACAAAAACAATACGGCGTTGATTACTGGTGGTACTGGTGATATCGGTACTGCGATAGCCAAAGAATTAAATGCATTATATAAGCATGTTTTTGCTCTTGATTTAATTTCTGAAAAGCAAGGTCAAGCATGGGAAAATGAGTTAAAAGAGCAAGGATATAAAAATATTCATTTTCGTCATATGGATGTAACGGATTATGAGCAATGTGGAACGGTTATTTCTTCGATTATTAAAGAGTACGGTAATATCGATGTATTGATTAATAATGCAGGAATTACTCGAGACGCTGTATTTACTAAAATGACTAAACAGCAATGGGATGAAGTACTTACTGTTAATCTTGATGGAATGTTTCATGTAACTCGTCATGTGGTTGAAAACATGAAGCAAAATGAATACGGCCGAATTGTTAATGTTTCTTCTGTGAATGCACAAAAAGGACAATTTTCACAGGCGAATTACGCTGCTTCAAAGGCAGGAGTTTATGGATTCACAAAAAGTTTGGCGCAAGAATTAATGAGTAAAAATATTACTGTTAATAGTCTTTCCCCTGGGTATGTTGATACTCGATTAATGAAGGGAATTAGACCCGATATTCTTGAAGCTATTATTGCCCAAATTCCTGCAAAACGTTTAGCTCAAACACAGGAAATTGCCTGGGCAGTTGAGTTTTTGATTAGCGAAAGAAGCCAATATATAACTGGGGCTAATTTGAGTATCAATGGCGGTCTTCACATGTATTAGTTATTTGAATGAATTTTTTGAAAATCTTTTTATGTAATTCAAATCGAAACATTCTATGAATATCTTAAGATTATTTATATCATGAGAAAATTATGGCTCGTTTAATAAAAAAATATAAGAATCGTCGGCTTTATGACACTGAGACCAGTCAGTACATCACCCTAGAAGAGTTACAACGTTATGTTGTAGATAATGTATCGTTTAAAGTAGAGGATTCTCTAACAGGAAAGGATTTAACTAACTCCATTTTATTGCAAATTATCGTAGAGATGGAGGCAGGATCTACTCAATTTTTATCCCCTGAGATTTTACGACAGATTATTTCTTTAGCGAATCATCCTATGCATGCTTCTTTAAAACAGATGATGGAGCAGATGTTTCAAGTTATGGATAAGCCATTGCAAAATAATCCTTATCTCCAGGCAACGGAAACTTGGAATCAACAAATGCAGAAAATGATGCAGCAATGGCAAAGCTTATTTAAATCTAACAGTTAATTCTTAGTCCATGCTTTTTTATGGTGCATTGCAAAAAATATTTTTATAACCCGTTGACAAAATTGACGCATATATACTAATATAAAATTGTGCATTGCAACATATTTGGAGAATATCATGTATCAACAAAATTTTGAAAGATGGACTGAAATAGCTAAGAAAATGCAAGAGCCTTTTCAAGCTATGGCTGAATTAAATGTTAAAACATTACAAGGTATTAATTACCTCAAACCCGAAGAGATCGCAGGTATTAAAAAACCTGAAGAATTATTGGAGAAACAAATCAATTTGGCTGTTGAAAATGGCCACAAAACTTTGGATTATCTTCAAAAATCGTTCCAAATTATTGAGAAAGCGATGTTGGGTTTTGTTCAAGAAGCCAAAAAGACAGCTGCTGAAGCAAAGCATTAATCCACTGCCTTGTTAAAACAGCTCAACCAATTAAGTTTGAGCTGTTGTCGTTCTTGCTGCCTAGCATCTAGAGTCTACTGCCATTGCTGAAGGATGTTGTTATTTTCGCGAAAGCGGAAATCCATTTCTATAGAAGCATTGTGTTTCCATCAACATGGGGCCCCTCTTTCGTGATGGCGACTACTCGTTGCTTCAGTTAATGACAGTGATTCTAGTGTCTGTTGACCGTTGGTTCTCTTAAGGACATAAAAGTTATTTTTATACCCTTTTATGTCGAACTCACGTTAATTTAGTAGATTCAACCGCTTTTTCTGGGTTAAAATGCGTAAAGCTATCTCATCTTTTAGGTAATTCCCAATAAATCTGGGGAAAAGAATGCCCTATGTTCTGTGGCGTGTACGCAAAATCTAGGTGTCTTACTCTATATCCTGGAGCCTTTGTCGCTGAGTCACAGTAACAGGATACTTGAGTAGTTACCTCTTTATCGGGCTACCTTCATTAGAAGAGGGGGGAATTACTAAAATAGGGGCATTGAGTGATTATTTTTCGTTATTTAGCTAAAGAAGTGTTTATCACTTTGATTTCGCTAACGTCTATACTCGTGTTAATTTTTTTGAGTAATCAGCTGATCCAATACCTCAATCGAGCGGCTTCTGGTAGTATTCCAGGAATTATCATTATGAAATTAATGATGTTGGAATTACCTACCTTACTCTGTTTGCTTATCCCCTTAGGTTTTTACATCGCAATGTTACTTGCTTATGGTCGTTTGTATGCTGAAAGTGAGATGACTGTATTACGTGCCTGTGGTTATGGCCCAAATAAATTATTACAACATAGTTTTATTATGGCGACAGTAGTTGCTTTTATCGTAGCTGTAGTGATGATTTGGGGAAGTCCTTTAATTTATATCGAACGAGCTAAATTGTTACGCTCTACTGGAATACAAACTTTAGTCCAAACCATTATGCCAGGACGTTTTCATGCCATTAATGAAGGTAAGGAGGTGTTCTATGTGCAATCGATGAGTCGAGATCATACTAAGGCGGAACAAGTATTTCTTGCAAAACGAACTACAGTAGAAGATAAAACACGTTGGGATGTGTTATGGGCGGATCAAGCTTTTGCAGAAACCGATCCCCAAACAGGTGAAGATTATATCATTCTGCAAAATGGTAAAGAATATCAGGGGGTTCCTGGTCATGCTGATTATCAAATTGCGGAGTTTGGTCAATATAAAGCACGATTACCCCACCCTGTAGTAAAGATATCCGAAGATTTTCGTACCCTAAGTACTGCAAATCTATTGCCATTCAATAATCCAGATCGTGCTAAAGCAGCTGAATTGCAGTGGCGTTTTTCTGTACCAATAATGGTATTTACATTGACTTTAATTGCCGTTCCTTTAAGTCGTATTAATCCTCGATCAGGTAAATTTGCTAAGTTACTACCCGCAATTATTATTTATATTGTATATGCTAATTTATTGTTCATTGCACGTGATGCTATGGTGTCTGGAAAAATGCCGTATTGGTTAGGTTTATGGTGGGTACATCTTAGCATAATAGCATTTGGATTACTGTTGCTCTGGCGTAATCAGGCAAAGCTGGCATGACTATGAAAATATTAGAGCGTTATATCGCAAAAACAGTTCTTGGTTCTATTGGTTTAGTTACTTTAATGTTGATAGGACTCCAAATTTTTATTTTATTTGTTGATCAAATAAGTGATTTGGGACGAGTTGATTATGGAATTGCGCAAGCTACTCTTTTTGTGATGTTGCAAATGCCTTATCAAGTTTATCTGTTTTTTCCAATGGCTAGTTTGCTCGGCACGTTAATTGGTTTGGGGATCTTGGCGAATCATAGTGAATTAGTCATTATGCGTGCTTCAGGCATGTCTATAGGACAGATTACTTGGGCAGTTTTAAAGGCGTCTGTGTTCCTTATTGTATTAGTTACTGCTCTCGGTGAGACTTTAGTCCCATACTTATCTCATTATGCGAATGATTACAAAACGGCTGCGATTAGTGGTGGCCAAACTTTGCGAACTTCAAAAGGGTTTTGGCTCCGTTATAATAATGATTTTATTTCAGTGGGAGTAGTCCGTTCCAATAATGTGCTTCATAACATTTATCAATTTCGCTTTGACGATCAGCATCATTTAAGAATGTCGCGTTATATTCGTGAGGCTCAGCATACTCCAACTGGGTGGATAGCTTATGATGTACAACAAACAGAGTTTAGTGACGATCAAACTAAGGCGCAGACTTTTGTTTCTGTTCCTTGGGATGTGTCGGTAAAGCCTAAGATCTTGACAATTAGCAGCATTGATCCTGACGAAATGACGTTACATGAATTAAATCGATACATACGAGAACAAAAAATTAATCATCAAAATGTACATAATTATCAGTTTGCTTTTTTACAGCGGCTTATCCAACCATTTACAACTATGGTTATGATGATTCTTTCCATTCCATTTATTTTTGGGCCTTTACGCTCAACTACCATGGGATCGAAGTTATTGGTTGGTGCTGCAGTCGGATTTAGTTTTCATATTTTAAATCGTTTTTTTGGTCCGCTAAGTACGGTATTTCAGTTACCGCCTGAGCTATCGGCTTTGGGACCTACGGTTATTTTTGCACTATTGGGACTTTATCTCATGAAAAGGGTACGATAGCTGTGATTCAGTAGACTTCTAATTTATACTACTTGGCCAGCAGCCCAACCTGAGGACCATGCCCATTGAAAATTATATCCTCCTAACCAACCAGTTACATCTAGGGCTTCACCGATAAAATAAAGACCAGGGACTTCATGAGATTCCATTGTCTTTGATGAAATGGAATGACAATCTACACCACCAATCGTTACTTCAGCAGTTCGATAACCTTCAGTTCCATTGGGTTTTATGATCCAAGAATTAAGTTGTTTGGCTACAGACTCTAAGTCTCGATTTGGTAGTTCAGCTAATTTCTTTTCTGCAAGTTCAGGTTTGATAAAAATTTCAATGACGCGTTTGGGTAATAGTGTGGATAATATCGAATTTAATTGTTTTTGTGGTTTATTGACTCGAGCCGCTCTTAAATACTCGAAAAGATTAATTTCAGGCAATAAATTGATGCAAATAGTTTGACCGACATTCCAATATGAAGATAACTGTAAGATTGCAGGACCGCTCAAACCTCGGTGGGTAAACAGTGTATGCTCACGAAACTCTATAGAAGCATTTTTAACCAAACTATCTACTCCAATTCCTGAAAGAAATGCTATTTTCTCTTTTTCAACCACATCCAAAGTTAAAGGAACAAGTCCTGCTCGTGTTGGCCATACTTTAATTCCAAATTGTTCCGCAATTTTATAGGTAAAAGGACTTGCTCCCATGGTTGGGATGGATAATCCACCACTGGCAATAACTGCAGATTGGCAATGAAATGTTCCTTTAGTGGTTTGTACTTTGAAACTTTGTGTTTTGTGAATTTTTTCAATGCTGGTGTTTAGCTGTATTGTCGCTCCTGCAGCATCACATTCTTTAAGCAACATAGTAACAATATCGATTGATTTGTTATCACAAAAGAGTTGTCCTAGGGTTTTTTCATGAAAAGGGATCTTATGCTTTTTTACTAGCTCAATAAAATCCCATTGGGTATAGCGAGTTAAGGCCGATTTAAAAAAATGAGGATTATTGGATTTGTATTTTTCGGGCTCTATATAATAATTGGTGAAATTACAACGGCCTCCACCTGACATCAAGATTTTTTTACCCGCTTTATTGGCATGATCAAGTACTAAGACTTTTCGGCCACGTTTGCTCGCTTCAATAGCGCACATTAAGCCTGCAGCACCTGCGCCAATGATAATAACATCAACTTCTTCCACAATAGGAGCGACTTGTTTTAAACAAAACCAAATACAAGAGTATCATGAATAACAGTAGTTTAATCTAAAAAATTACGATATTTTTTATATTGAACTCATGTTAAACGTCTCCTTATGTATATTCTAGAGCGCCTCTTAGCACTTTTCTTAGGTATTATTGTAGTACCATTACGTGTGCTTGCATGTCATCTTTTGTATGCAATGATTGCCCTACTTATTGGAGTTTGTGCCAGCATAGGCATACCTTTGTCGCTGGCATTAACATTAAATTACCAAGGTATGTCTAAAGCAGTTAATATACCGCTGACTCTTTTTTTTGTTTTTCCAATGACCGCAGTCCTAATTACGAGCGCTCTTGTTCTTTTAGCTTCGTATTTTTTGTACAGTATGATAATCCATACGGTTGAGGCATTATGGCTTGGTTTTAAAAACAGTCTCTTTTATGGAATGGATGGTTTTTGGAATACTTTAAGTACTCAACAAATTGTAAGTCAGGATGTGTGGAACCAAATTAGAGCTTTTTTAGGACTTGACGATAGAGAGGAATTAAATGAGGCTATCTATTATGCTGGAGACCAACGGATTGCAGAGGGGGGGCTCGATCTTGAGATAGTGGATGAAGATTTTGAGATTCTTGATTTGCAAAGCAAAGAACCACGAGAGCCTCCTATTTTATTTGATGAAATTGAATTAAAAAAAATTGAAGAACTCATGGAGTATGTAACAAACTTCAAAGAGCCTTTAGCGCAACTAACAAAAGAGCAATTCATTGTTTTACAAACCTTATACACTCAATATCAAGATCTTTTTTCCAAATTGGAGGAGGTACGTTTTGCTTTAATCGATAATGAAAAAAGTAAAATTAAGGATGAGCTTATTGCCTACAATAAAGTCAATATACCCATATTATTAGTAAAACAATATAAAAAAGGGGAGCGTTGGTATCATGTCCCTGCTTCAAGTTATGTTACGGATAAAGAAAGCTTTTTGCATTTATTGAAAAAAAATCCCATGCACCCTTTAATTAGAGATCGTTTTAAAAAGCCAGAGCCTTACCATCACATGGAAACAAGATATCTGTGGTACGAGCTTACTGAAAATGATTGTTCTTCCCAGGAATTGAGTGATGCCGTTGTTGAAATACGTGTTTTGGTGGATAGGTTGTTGTCTCAATTATCTGAAACACAAAGAATAAATTTCAGCATGTGGGCTTCTTGTCATGCATTTTTTGGTTCAGTAACAGGAGGCCATGCTCATACACGACCCCTTGAACAGAATACTAGGTTGTATCTTAAGTGTACTTAATTCCAATATCTCGAAAAGGAAGCCATTTTTTCCATGGAGTAATTTAAGGCTTATACTATAAATTAATAGTTAATTGATGTTTATTTTAAAGGACCTGTCATCATGAATGAAATTGATATTTTAGGTTTATTTTATGATGTAATGAGAACTACTGGAGTGACTCGAGATCAAGTTTTTTTAAATATGGAAGATGAATCTGCAGCAATGCTTTCTCTAAAATTAAATGAGTCTGTTTCATTACGGCAATTGCAGAAATTAACCGATGTCTGTATTGCTAATGAATGGTTGGAACGAACTACTGCGGATCCAAATTATAAATATTTATCGTTAACTGAAGCAGGACTTCAAATTGTTTTAGCCAATCTGTACACATAATCCTAGAAAAAGCAGTAGGACCCAGCTGCTTTTTCTAGGATAATTGCAAGTCAAGGGTATAAACTTTAAGCAAAACTCGGTAAAATACATCACTTTATCTTTTTTTGTTGTTGCCATGCCGAAACGAACTGACATTAAATCCATTCTTATCCTTGGAGCGGGCCCTATAGTAATAGGACAAGCTTGTGAATTTGATTACTCGGGTACTCAAGCTGTCCGTGCCTTAAAGGAAGAAGGATATCGAGTGATCTTAGTGAACTCCAATCCTGCGACCATAATGACCGATCCAGAACTTGCAGATGCGACCTATATTGAGCCTGTATCATGGAAGGAAGTTGCACGAATTATTGAAATTGAACGTCCAGATGCACTTTTGCCGACCATGGGGGGGCAAACTGCTTTGAATTGTGCATTAGATTTGGTACGTGAAGGAATCTTGGCAAAGTATGATGTTGAAATGATTGGCGCGACACGAGAGGCGATTGATCGTGCTGAAGATAGAGAAAAATTTCGTCAGCTGATGATTAAAATTGGTTTGGATATGCCGCGCTCTGCGATTGCACACAGTATGGAAGAAGCAATACAGGTACAGGCTCGCTTGGGTTATCCTGCGATTATCCGACCCTCATTTACTATGGGGGGTAGTGGTGGTGGTATTGCTTATAATCGTGAAGAATTTGAAGAAATTTGTATGCGTGGTTTGGAGTTGTCGCCAACTCATGAATTATTAATCGATGAATCAGTGCTGGGTTGGAAAGAGTTTGAAATGGAAGTAGTGCGTGACAAAAATGACAATTGCATTATTGTCTGTACCATTGAAAACTTTGATCCTATGGGCGTACATACTGGTGATTCAATTACCGTAGCACCGGCACAAACTCTTACTGATAAAGAATATCAACGTATGCGTGATGCCGCAATTAAGGTATTAAGAGCGGTTGGAGTTGATACGGGGGGCTCTAACGTACAATTTGCTATTAATCCTGAAAATGGACGTATGCTTGTAGTCGAAATGAACCCCAGGGTTTCTCGAAGCTCGGCCTTAGCTTCTAAGGCAACTGGTTTTCCAATTGCAAAAATTGCTGCGAAACTTGCGGTAGGCTATACTCTCGATGAATTAAAAAATGAAATTACTGGTGGTAAAACTCCTGCTTCATTTGAACCAAGTATTGATTATGTAGTCACTAAAGTACCAAGATTCAATTTCGATAAGTTCCCACAAACTTCAGATACACTAACGACGCAAATGAAATCCGTTGGTGAAGTTATGGCTATAGGTGCTAATTTTCAGGAATCATTACAAAAAGCGATTCGTGGTTTAGAGATAGGTCGATGTGGCTTACATCCCTTGTTTCTAAAAGGTGATTTAGCACGTTTAAGAGGGAATTTACGTGAACCTACTCCAGATAGACTCTGGTATATTGCTGATGCTTTTCGAAAAAATATGTCTCTTGAAGAAATTCACCAGGAAAGCCGAGTAGACCCTTGGTTTTTAGCACAAATTGAAGAGTTGGTTACTTTGGAACGTTCTGTTGCTGAAAAGGCGCTACGCAACATTGATGCAACAACGTTACGCTTATTGAAAAAGCGAGGTTTTTCGGATGCTTATTTAGCCAAGCTATGGTCTTGTGCTGAAGAAGAGGTTCGCCAAAGACGGAAAGAGTTGGGAATCTTCCCTGTCTATAAACGCATTGATTCTTGTGCAGGCGAGTTTCCCAGTGCCACAGCATATATGTATTCTTGTTATGAAAGTAGTTGTGAGGCGAAACCCGATAGAGACAAGAAAAAAATTATGATTCTTGGTGGTGGTCCTAATCGAATTGGCCAAGGAATTGAATTTGATTATTGCTGCGTACATGCGGCTATGGCACTTAGGGACGCAGGTTGTCAAACTATTATGGTAAATTGTAATCCGGAGACTGTTTCTACTGATTTTGATACTTCAGATCGTTTGTATTTTGAACCTGTGACTTTAGAAGATGTTTTAGCCATTGTTGAAGTGGAACAACCTGATGGCGTGATTGTCCATTATGGTGGCCAAACACCTTTAAAATTAGCTCGAGCTTTAGAAGCGAATGGTGTGAAAATCATAGGAACATCCCCAGATGCAATTGATAGAGCAGAAGACAGGGATCGTTTTCAAAAATTAGTCACTGAATTAAAATTACACCAGCCCGAAAATGGTACCGTTCGTAGTGAAGAAGAGGCTATTGTTCTAGCAAATAAGATTGGTTACCCCTTGGTCGTTAGGCCCTCTTACGTACTTGGTGGGCGCGCAATGGAAGTAGTTTATCAGGAAGAAGATCTACGCCATTATTTGTCTCATGCAGTCGCTGTATCTAATGATTCGCCAGTATTGTTAGATAAATTTTTAAATGATGCAATTGAGGTAGATATTGATGCAGTTTGTGATGGCAAGGAAGTATTAATTGGTGCAGTAATGGAACATATAGAACAGGCAGGTATTCATTCAGGGGACTCTGCGTGCACGTTACCTCCTTTTAGTCTTAGTGTTGTAGTACAACAGGATTTAATGGAGCAAATGCGTCAAATGGCATTGAAGTTGGGCGTAGTGGGTTTAATTAATGCTCAATTTGCAATTCAAGCTGATGATATTTATGTTTTAGAAGTTAATCCCAGAGCTTCAAGAACGGTACCTTTTGTCTCTAAAGCGACAGGACTGCCTTTAGCCAAAATTGCTGCTCTTTGTAAGTTAGGTGTTAGTTTAAAAGAACAAGGGTTGAGTCATAATCATCACATGCCATCATTTTATTCGATTAAGTTACCTGTTTTTCCCTTTATTAAGTTTTCTGGAGTAGATTCTATTCTTGGTCCCGAAATGAAATCTACAGGTGAAGTAATGGGTATTGCCAGACGTTTTGGACAAGCTTATGCTAAAGCGCAATTAGGGGCGAGCTGTAATATCCCCAAACGTCGCCGTGCTTTTGTTTCTGTTCGAGATGCGGATAAAACGCGAGTAGGAGAGATCTCGAAGCGCTTGATTGAATTAGGGTTTGAAATCATAGCGACGCGTGGTACTGCTTTAGCTTTGCAAGCTGCTGGTGTTGATTGCCGAAGAGTGTTTAAGGTCAACGAAGGTAGGCCACACGTCTTAGACTTTATAAAGAATAACGAAATTGATTTTATTGTGAATACAACAGAGGGTAAGCAAGCTATTGCTGATTCTTTTGCAATTAGACGCAATGCATTGCAACACAAGGTTAGTTATACTACGACTTTGTCAGGTGCTGAGGCCGCTTGTCTAGCAATGAAATATGAAGATAGAGGAACTGTAACGCGCTTACAGGATTTACATTAAGAAAGGAATTAATATTGAGGTAGATATGAGCAAATATCCTATGACAGTACATGGTGCAGAAGCACTAAAAGAGGAATTACATCGATTGAAATTTGTTGATAGACCTCGCATTGTGGATGCGATCGCCACTGCTCGAGCCCACGGCGATTTAAAAGAAAATGCCGAGTATCATGCTGCTCGTGAACAGCAAAGCTTTAATGAAGGACGAATTCAGGAATTAGAAGCTAAATTATCTCATGCTCAAATTATTGATATCAGCAAATTGCCAAACAATGGCAAAGTTGTATTTGGTTGTACCGTGACTATTTGCAATGTGGCAACTGATGCCAAGCTTACTTATCAAATTGTTGGTGAAGACGAAGCAGATATTAAGCAGAATAAAATTTCGTACAGCTCACCTATTGGGCGTGGATTAATTGGCAAAGAGTTAGATGATTCTGTCACAGTAAATACCCCCGGAGGGATGGTAGAATACGAAATTATTGATGTCCAATATATCTAAATAATGCGTTCGACATAAAGGCATAAAATGCCTTTATGTGCTAAACGAATGTTATCTCACAAAGCATACCCCTGAACGGATAATGTCGTTAACTTAGGACCAATCTTTGTTTCTAGGCACGGACTTCTCAATACCGTCGCCTTCCGCAAAAGCGGAAGGTCTAAAAGTAACAAATCTTTGCTCTAAACCAAACTTCGCCTTGCAGTCATACGCTTACGAGACCCCCTGCTTACGCAGAGGGTGACGATGCTCTCAATACCATCTCCTTCTGCAAAAGAAATAATTGGGTCCTGTTTTATTTGCGATAGACAAGATGTGTAGAAGATTCAGGCGAAAGCGGGGGGACTCAATCAAAGTCTTAGTATAAAAGCACCATTGTTCTAGAAACAAAGTACTTACTGTTTGGCAAGTTATTTAGACCCTCCGCTTTTGCGTGTTGGAATTGCTGCTATAATAATTATATTCATTCACGGAAGAGAGAAAAAACATGCTTACGATCCATATTACACCTATTATTTCATTAATTGCTGGAATTTTAATACTACTTTTACCACGGTTATTAAATTACATAGTTGCAATTTATCTGATTATTGCTGGCATTATAGGCTTAGGAGTTTTGCATTAAGAAACTCGTGGTTTCTGTAATTAACTCTAAGTTGTTGATTTTCATTTTTAACTTCATACTTATATGATAGTCTAAAATGAAACGATACAGGGAAATGGTTCAGTTTGATATGACTGCAAAAAAAACATCAACAAACAAAACGTTCCAAGAAAATGCTTTTTATGCTGCCATAATTGAATCCAGTAACGATGCTATTATTGGTAAAGATCTGGACGGAATTACAACAAGCTGGAATAAAGCGGCCGAAATGATGTATGGTTTTAAAGCGGCAGAAATGATAGGACAATCGATTAAAAAGATTGTTCCTTCAGATAAGACTCAAGAAGTCGAACAGTTTTTAGCTAAAATTAAACAAGGCGAAACAATTGATCATTATGAAACCATTCGCCTCAAAAAAGATGGTACAGAGATCAAAGTTTCTATTTCTATTTCTCCAATCAAAGATTATTCCGGTAGGGTGATAGGTGCTGCTAGTATTGCTCGAGAAATTCCATTTGTAACAAAAGAACAGAAGAAATTTGAATTAGCCGTGGAAGCTTCTCCTACTGGGATGATTATGGTCAGTCGCGCTGGTGCTATTGAGTTATTAAATTCGCAAATTGTAACAATGTTTGGCTATGAAAAGCATGAGTTAATAGGCAAACAAATTGAAATTCTGGTTCCTAATAGATTTAAAGCCAAACATCCTGGATATAGAATTGACTTTTTTGAAAAGCCTAAAGCTAGAGCGATGGGTGAAGGACGCGATTTATATGGACAGCGAAAAGATGGTTCTGAGTTTGCTGTAGAAATTGGGTTAAATCCTTTAATTACTGAAGAAGGTAGTTTCGTACTCGCTTCGGTAGTGGATATTACAGAAAGAAAAAAAGAACAAGAACGATTCCGTTTAGCTATTGAAGCTGCTCCAGCTGGAATTTTGATAGTAAACAAAATGGGTGAAATTGAACTGGCCAATCAACAAATACTTAAGATGTTTAAATATAAGAAAGAAGAATTAATTGGCCAAAAAGTAGAGTACTTAGTCCCACACCGTGCACGTAATGAACATGTCCAATATCGCAATTTTTACTTAAAGAAACCTCAGGCACGAGTCATGGGTGTTGGTCGTGATCTTTATGGGTTAAGAAGTGATGGGACGGAGTTTCCCGTTGAAATTGGATTAAATCCCTTAAAAACAGAATCAGGTGTTTTTGTGTTAGCCTCCGTGATTGATATTACTGCAAGAAAGATGTCCGAAGATTTAATTAAAAAAAGTAATGAGGAATTAGAGCGCTTTGCTTATGTGGTTTCTCATGATCTAAAAGCTCCTTTACGGGGAATTGCCACTGTTTCGGGGTGGATTGTTGAAGAATATGAAGATAAATTAGATCAGGAGGGTAAAAAATATATGGGACTACTTGATAATCGAGTCAAGCGTCTCCAAGCTTTAATTGATGGAATTTTAGCTTATTCCCGTATTGGCAGTATAGATGAAGAATTAGAGCCGATCGATTTAAATAAGATTCTGCAAGAGATCAAAGAAGATTTAATCCCTCCTAAGCAGATACACATTAAAATTCAAAAGGATCTACCGCTCATTTATGGAGTAAAAACACATTTTTATCAGCTTTTTCAAAATTTAATCAATAATGCCATTAAATATAATGATAAAAAACATGGAAAAATTGAAATCGGTATGGTTGAACATGCAAAGGAATTGGAGTTTTTTATAAAAGATAATGGTATAGGGATTGATGAACACTATAAGGAGAAAGTTTTTGAACTTTTTCAAACGTTACAAAGTAAAGACAGCCAGGAGTCTACGGGCATTGGACTAACGCTCTCTAAAAAGATTGTAGAACTTTATCATGGAAAAATTTGGTTTCACTCAAAAGTGGGTAAAGGAACGACATTTTATTTTACTTTAAATAAAGAAAAAATAAGAGAGGCATAAATTGTACTCAACCAAACCAGTGCTACTCATAGAAGATGATCAAATTGATCAACGAGCAGTGCAACGGGTTTTTAGACAACTAAAAATTTGTAATGAACTCATTATAAAAGAAAATGGTGAGGAAGCCTTAAAATATCTTAGCAGCTATGGTAAACCTTGCTTGATTATTCTAGATTTAAACATGCCACGCATGAATGGTATGGAGTTTTTAGATGCTCTTAAAAAAAACCGGGTTTACAAAAATATTCCAGTTATTGTATTTACTACTTCCAATGGGGCGGTTGAAAAAAGAAATGCTTACGATAGGGGAGCGGTAGGTTATATTGTAAAACCGCCTGATTATAAACAATTCATAGAGATTTTTAAGGCTATTGACAATTATTGGACGATTTCAGAGGGTGCAATTTAGTTTATGACTCTACTATAATTTACTGAAAGGATGCTTGAAGTAAATTAAATTCCAGCAGTTACTATTACAGGAAGTAATAATGAACATATTTTCTGAATGGTTTCAAATAACTCCAATTCCAGTTGATGCAATAAATGGCCGTTATGATTTGAAGATAGTAGCTTTGTCTTATGTAATAGCGGTTTTTGCATCTTATGTTGCTTTAAATCTTGTAGGTCGTCTGCGCTCTGAAAAAAATAATCAAATTCGAATGTATTGGCTTGCTGGCGGGGCTTTTGCTATGGGGGCGGGAATATGGGCGATGCATTTTGTTGGGATGTTAGCTTTTATCCTGCCTATGCCTATGGAATATGATGTAGGTTGGACTGTTGCTTCATTGATTGTTGCTATCCTTGCTTCTGCTTTAGCTTTATTTATTTTACAGAAAAAAGATTACTCCCCCGCGCATTTTGCGTTAGGTGGATTAATTGTTGGTCTTGCTATCTCCACCATGCATTATATGGGCATGGAAGGAATGAAGATACATGTAAATATTCATTATGTGCCAGGTTTGTTTTTTCTTTCGATTCTCATCGGAATTGCCGCTGCAGAGTCCGCAATTTGGCTGGCGTTGCAAAGCAATTATGGTTCACGTAAAAGACAATTTAATTTGAAAGTCATAAGCTCTTTACTCATGGGACTGGCTATTTGTGGTATGCATTACACAGGGATGTCAGCTGCTGTATTTACACCCAATTTATTACACCATGTTATGGCTGACGAAAATTTGGCAATTGAGCCAAGCTATTTGGCCTATTTTATTACGGGCATCAGTATCTTAATTTTTACAATTGCACTAACTGCATCTGGTTATTATAAAAAAATGATTCTTGCTGTGGAAAATGAGAAAGAATTTCTTAATGCAATGCTTGATAATTTAGAGGATGGAATCATCGCGTGTAATGCTGAAGGTCAAATAACTGTATTAAACCATACCATTCAAACGTATATTAATTCAAATAAGGTAAATAAAAATATTAATAATATATCGGATTATTTCAGTTTGTTTACGATAAATCATACACCACTTAGTCCGAATGAATTTCCACTCAAGCGCGCTTTAAATGGGGAGCGTGTTCGTGGTGTTGAATTAATAATGCATACTAAAAACGATGGGATGCGTCATGTAGTGATTGACGGGCAAAAAATTATTAATTCAGAGGGGAGTAATTTAGGTGCTGTTATTGTCATCCATGATATTACTGATCTGAAACAAACCGAGAAATTAAAAGATGAATTTGTTTCTACAGTAAGTCATGAATTACGTACCCCTCTTACTTCCATACGTGGTTCTCTGGGGTTATTGGTTAGTGGGGTCATGGGTGAATTCCCTGAAAAAGTAAAGAAATTACTTGAAATAGCTAATAACAATTGCGAACGGTTACTTTTGTTGATTAATGATATTTTAGATATAGAAAAAATTGAAGCAGGGAAAATGGATTTTGATTTAGAAGTGATTGAATTAAATCAGCTACTCAAAGAGTCCATTGATATTAATAAAATGTATGCGGAAAAGTTTAGCGTAAAAATTGAATTCATACCAACTGATGAAGACTATTTAGTTACAGTAGATTCTGGTCGTTTGATGCAGGTTTTAGCAAACTTGCTCTCAAATGCCTGCAAGTTTTCTTATGAAAATGAAACGGTTGCTGTAGCGGTGAAACGAGTGGATTCATCAGTACGGGTGTCCATTTCAAATAGAGGCGATGGTATATCACCTGAATTTCAGTCACGCATTTTTCAAAAATTTTCTCAAGGAGATTCATCAACTACTCGAGGAAAAGGTGGAACGGGTTTGGGGTTGAATATCAGCAAGACAATTATTGAAAAACTGAAAGGATCGTTACATTTTGAGAGTAATCCCAATGATCTCACTACTTTTTATTTTGACTTACCGCTAGCACCGCAACCACTGCTCTCCTGTGAAATAAATAAGCGATCAACTCAAGAAACGGGCAAGAGAGTGCTGATTTGTGACGATGATAGCGATCAGGCCAATTATCTAAAATTACTTTTAGAGTCTGCTGGTTTTATTGCTGATGTAGCTCTTACTGCTGCGGATGCACGAAAATTATTAGAAAATCAGGAGTATCATGCGCTTTTGTTGGATTTAATATTACCCGATCAAGATGGAATTTCATTCATTAGAGAGTTGCGTACGAATCAAAATACGATGAATTTGCCGATTATAGTACTTTCAGTCATTGCTCAGGAGGGAAGAGAGTTATCAAATGGAGATGCTGTTTCAATAGTAGATTGGTTAGATAAGCCGATTGATTTTAGTCAGTTACTCATGGCAATTAGTAAAATACAAAAAAAAGATTCTCAGAATATGCCTCATATATTACATGTTGAAGATAATAAGGACACTCAAGAAATTGTAGAGGCACTTCTTGAAAAACATGCGAAGGTATCTACGGCAAATAATTTAAAAGAAGCGAAAGAGCTACTAAAAAAAGACAAATATAATTTGATTATCTTAGACTTGTTGTTGCCGGATGGAAATGGAATAGAAATTTTGCCAACGATATCAAAATACCATGCACCAGTGCTCGTATTTTCTGATACCAAATTAAACAAAGATTATTCCAAATTTGTGAGTCAAGCGTTGCTTAAATCCAATTCTTCAAATGAAATTTTACTGAATACCATTAAAAAACTGCTTTAACCTAGAAAAGCAATAGGACTCAACTGATTTTTCTAGGTTAAACTTAATTAAGGAATACAAAATGCCTAAAGAGCTTAAAAAAATTTTATATGCAGAAGATGAAGAAGACATAAGAGCGATTGCACAAATTGCTTTGGAGGACATTGGTGATTTTACAGTAAGATATTGTTCTAATGGAAAAGAAGTTATTGAGGCAGCAAAGGAATTTATTCCGGACTTACTTTTATTAGATGTAATGATGCCTGAACAGGATGGGCCAACCACGTTATGTGAATTACGGAAGAATCCCGAGTTTATGGAAATACCCGCTATATTTATGACTGCTAAAATACAAAGTAATGAAATAGCGGAGTATAAATCGATAGGTGCTATTGATGTTATTAAAAAGCCTTTTGACCCTTTGACTCTTGCGATGTCAATAAACAATGCATGGTTAAAATATAATGGATGAGAATATACAGAAAAAATTACATAATCTTTTTATGGTCTATCGTAAGCAGCTTCCAGAGCGAATTTATAATCTAGAGCTGCAATGGCAATCTCAACTCAAACGATGGGATTTGGCCGGTTTTCAAGAGTTCCATCGCAATGTACATAGCTTGTGTGGTTCAGCTGGGACCTATGGTTATTTGGAATTGAGTAAGATAGCTCGGCAGATGGAACTATTATTAAAGAACATTCTAGCTCGTGGAAAATTAGAAGATCAAGATCGAGAAAAAATTACTTCCTATTTTAATCAATTAAAAACGGTATTGGCTCAAGAAGATTCCCCAAAACAACACATGTTTAAAGCAGAAACCAAACCTGAGGACAATAGATTAGTATATATTTTGGAACAGGAAATGGAATTGGTTAATGAACTCAGGGCTGGCCTGAAACAGGCTGGTTATGAGACGCAACATATAAAAGATATGGAATCATTACAGAACTTCATTCAGAAAAAGCAACCGATTGCTTTAATTATTGATACCAACTATTTAAATAAAAGCTCCCTTGAATATCTCGCTACTCTAGAAAAACAACAGACGAGGCTCATTCAATTATTTTGTATTGTTCCTAATGCTGATTTACTACCTCGACTCACTGCGATACGTGCTGGTTGTGTTGCTTTTTTTCAAAAACCGCTCGATGTCTCATACATGATACAAGAAGTGAATTTAAATTGTACTTCCCCAATTAATGAAACCTATCGCATTTTAATTCTGGATGATTCACAATCTTTGGCTGAATTTTATTCGTTGATTTTAAAACAAGCGGATATGATTACTCGGGCTATTACAAAACCATTGGATTTGTTAAAAGAGCTTGAAACATTTCAGCCTGATTTAATTTTGATGGATATTTATATGCCGGAATGTTCTGGTTTAGAGCTTGCAATGCTACTACGCAAGGATAGACGATACACGAAAATCCCCATTATTTTTCTTTCTACAGAAGATGATAAAAACAAGAAATTAGCGGCAATTAGTTTAGGTGGGGATGATTTTCTTACCAAACCTGTTTCGCCCCAAGATTTAGTTTCTGCAGTCAGATCGCGATCAAATCGCGCAAGTATTTTAAATTATTATATGACCACAGATAGTTTGACGGGTTTATTAAATCATTCAAGTGTTTTAAATCGTTTAAATATTGAAATTACCAGAGCAAAACAACAGAACTCATCGCTTTCTTTTGTGATGATTGATATTGATAATTTTAAATTAATTAATGATACCTATGGCCATCCTTTTGGCGATGTTGTAATTAAAAAACTTGCCTCTATGCTCATGATGAGTTTACGTAATCAAGATATTATTGGACGGTACGGTGGCGAGGAGTTTGTGCTGATATTGCCTGGTACAAATCTTGAAAACTGCCAAAAAATTTGCAACGACTTACGTCTTCAATTTTCGAACTATGCTTTTAAAATCAATGATCAACAAGTACATGTGACGATCAGTCTTGGAATTTCGAATTTGAATCATAGTCATGATTTTAATGATATTATAAATTACGCGGATCAAGCATTATATAAAGCAAAGCAAAATGGAAAAAATCAGGTTGTTATTTATTCTGAGCGTTAATTTTAACCTAATCTCCTAATTTCAGTGAAATAGACTTTCGTAATAGAGGTCAACTTCCTTTTTTAAGATAATGCAAACTTATCTTCAATCTATTGAAAATAAAATATTATTTGTAATTTTCATATCACATATAATAATTATTTATTGGGTATAAATTAATTAATTTGATCAAATGATGGCCTGTTCTATTTCAGAGTAAGCATTCACGTAATGGCGCCAACTTAAGGCAACCTGAGTAAGGATGAAGTTTCGGTATCAACTCTCGGTTTTTGAAAGTGCATCATTCTCCCCGAAAGCGCTTTCTCTTGATCCCATCTCTGAGTTTTAGAGAGTAATAAATTTTATTTTATATGAGTAATGAAGATGAACGAAGAAGATGTAAGACTATTTTTTCAAACATTATACAATAACAATACAAGCAATCATGTGCAGTTTGAATCTAGGATTCTAAATGGCTTTAATAATGGAGCAGGACTTCAAATTGTTTCTGCTGCTATGAGTGAAAATGATGCGCAACAAGTAGCGAATGCTCTTAAAAAACTTTTACCCGAGTCAGCCAATGTAGATAAAGTCGGCTCTCAGAAAGTACCTGGGCAATTTCGTGCCATTAAAACAGCTTCAAGAAGAACAAAAAGCTAATACTATCTCTGAAGATCTTCAAGTCGATCAAGAAGCAAAGACGCTCCCTGAGGATCTTGAAGAAGATATTGAGTCTATGATTCATTTGCATAAGTAACGTGAGCGCGACATAAAAGACATAGGAATTGCTTTTATGTCGCTAAATGAAGGCGATCCTCCGTATCCGTTCAGCTAATGGCGTCAACTTAAGGACCAATCTTCGTTTCTAGTCAAATCGTCACCCTCCGCGAAAGCGGGGGGTCTCAATCAAAAGCCTTAATATAAAAGCACAATTGTTCTAAAAACAAAGCGCTGACTGTTTAGCAAGTTATTTAGACCCTCCGCTTTCGCGGAGGGTGACGTTCTTTCGAAACCGTGAGTTCCTCGAAACCTCATCTTTCCCTTAAGTTGACGCCATTATATGAGGCGTGAACGTTTACGGCTATCCAGTTCTAAAATGAAACTAGTTCGATATAATTACTTTATTTTTACTTTGGGAACGCATAAATTCTCAAGGTTGAAATACTTCTTGTTGGACGCCTCCTACTAGCCATTGAGAACTGTTAGGAAATTGACGGAAATGCCAAATTTCATCGAGTTGGCTTACCGCTTCGTCATTTTCTTTAACCGATCCTGTAAAGCGGACACTCGCAATCAATGAATTAGATTGTCTTGAAACATCCAATAATTCCGCGTCTAAAGTGATAACTTCCGTTTTATTAGGAACATCGCCTCGCTCATCTAATTGCATTTTAATTTCTGCAAATACTTCTGGTGCAGTAAATTCACTCAAATCCTGAAGGTTTTTTTGATCATAAGCAGCTTGCAAACGATTAAAAGTTACTTTAGCTTCACGTAAAAAAGTTTCAGGAACAAAACCAATAGGGTATTCGGCACCATTATTGTTGCCCCCCATGGAACTATTGCTAAATGATTGAGTAAAATTATTTAAAGGATTTTGATTAAATGGGCTGTTAGATTGTCCTGTTTGAAAACCAGGCTGCATTCTCCTGCGGAAGAATCCAACAACAAAGAAAAGAATAGCGCCTAAAATTAACCAGGATAAAATTCCACTGGTAACGCCATGACCCATAAATAAGCTGGTTAATAAACCACCGATTAATAAGCCACTTAATAAACCACCCCATCTACTCGAGTTTTTAGTGCTTTGTCCGATAACACTCGATTTTTGTGTTTTATTGGGTGAGAACAAGCTGCTCTGTGAGCGTTGGACACCAAAGCTTCTACCCCCACCGAAACGTTTAGCAGATGCTTCATTAATTAGAAGCCCAAAACTTAATAATGCAATAAGTAAATATGAAATAAACGTACGCATAAATGGAACCTTTTTTTATTTAAGAATGCTTAGTATATATAATCGGAAGGAATCTGTCTCTTTGTGTTTAAAATATAAACCATTATTTAGGAAATAATTTGCTTTTATGTCGAACTCACGTTAATTAAGGAGTGATCTCAGCGACTAAACAATATATTCTTCCAAGTTAAAACCATTTAAAATTCCTGGTGTGAAGGGATTAACTTGATTATTTGTTTTTAATAAATAGCGACCTGAATTGCTGTTCACTTCAAAAAGAATTTGTAAATTGGAGCTATCTTGTTCATCAATGAGGACATTTACTTTTTCTAGAAGCTTAAATATTGCCCACACTCCTTGTTCAGCGAGTTCGTAGTGATTCCCTTCAATAGAATCAAGAGCAAGTTTTGCATTGGTTTGTGGCCAGATAAAGTGAGTCATCGACTCACTCCCTTGGTTATCCGATAACTTAGTTTGGCCAATTTGTAATTCTAGGTTTGCAACTACAGGGTCAAGGCTGATTTTTTGTAGACTGAAATCAATTTTACTTTCTTCACCACGATCGGGGAAAAACATATTGGTAATAATATTGGCTCGTATCAGTGCATCTAATGTTTCGGCGCTGATTGGTAATACGGTATCGTTAATCGCTTTTGGTTTCCATTCTGCATTGGAAATATCCAAGAAAGGCTTCACATAGTTTTCAGTGAATGTATTTAATGTTCCGTGAGTGGAGAAGAAACGATTAAAATCATGGATTGCTATTTCCTCATTTTGTGAAGAATCAAAAGGATAGCGTTTAGCAATTGTGGTTTGAAAGTCTCGATAAACGGTTTGCTGCCATTGCTGATTAATGTATTGGCGACTGTCTTTGATTAAAATACTCCAGGCATCGCTCGCTAATTGTTTTGACCAAATACTTAAAGGTTCAGGTAAAAGTTTTGCTTGATTGTAGAGTAAGCTTACTGGATCCGATGCATTATCACTAGCGAATCGTGTTCTTGTGATATTAAATGCAGTTTTTCCACCATCATTTATCATCGATAAAGTAGAAATAAAGCGTTCTAAATCAACGATTTTTAGGCTAAGTTCTTGCGCACTGGAATGACTCATTAAGTTCAAGTCAGTAAATTGACTAGCAATAAACTGATTAAAAGGCGACGTGTTGTTGGTCAAATCTGCCTTGGTTTCTTGTTGAATTAAGCTTATTATTTTGCTTAATGCATGAGATTGCTCTAAATTCTTAACTACTTGGCGTCCTGCTTGATAATCTTGATAATGGAACGGTTGTGATTTACGCATAAAGGTTTGCCACCAAGTGACATAATCAAAGCAATATGCCTGAATCAGCATATCTTGTAATTGGCCTAAGTCATTGCGTGCAAGGACCCAATTTTCGTTTTGCAATGTATGATTAATCTCTGGAATTCTTTGTATCACTTCGTCAAAACCTGTTCGAGTGAAATAAACAGGTAATTCATTTGAGGCTAGAACAAATCCATCAATCGATATTTGTTGTTTTGTTTTAGGAAAAGACTCTTTGGCAATAGAATAATACAGATAACTTGTAGGCAAAGCATTAAGATAATTACGAGCATCGGTAATGATTTGTTGTTTGATTATTATATTTTTTGGTGGTTTATTTAAGAGCCGCTTTAATAGAGTCAAATGTTTTTTTAAAGTGATTTCCGGTTGATCGTTCCAATGAGAAGCAAACCAATCGTGTACTTGTATGGTTGAAAAATGTTCTGGTTGACTCAGCATTAAGTAAATTTTTAACGCATTATAGCGAATAATCGGTGTATTACTTGGATTATTAATAACTTCTTCGAGTTCATTCGTTAGAGAAGATAAAAAGTCACCATACAGGCGGTTGTCGGTACCGTTTTGCAAATTATTTTTTAGCTGATGCACTGTTGGAAGTGATAAGGAGTTGCTCGGAATTCGACTCATTGTTTGAGCTGCATTTGATAAATGATACAGAGCTTGTTTTTGTTTATCCTGTTGCTTATTGAGTACATCATAGACAAGTAATTCTTTACTGGCTTCATCCAGTAAGTGTGCTGTTTTATAATGATTGTAACTTAAAATCAGCAAGCTAATTCCAGCAATACTTGCTGTTGCTGCAATAATAGTTTTTTGTGAAAACTTGCGTGTATGCGGAATTTGGCTGCAGTGCTCTTGAATTGTTTTTAAGGCTCCTTCAACAAAATAGGCCCTGAAATTGGTTGCTTGAGGAAAAGTATCTTGGACTACTAATGCATACTCGTGCTGAATTTTTTTATTCAGACGATCAATACTGATACCACCTTGTTCGGCACTCGTAAAATAAATAGAATGAAGATTAAATAACTTGGTTGATATGCCATGTATTAACGCATGAATTGGCGTACATAAACCGGCTACTTGTAATGGAAATTCACGAATCAAGCTACGTCTCATTGTGGAGCGAGCGGGGTGCATTTTATGGATGACTTGTTGATTCAGTTGTTCTATCAGCTGATTAACTTGTAACGAGTAAGCTTCTTTCTTTTTCTTTGGTTCATTCATGCAGTCAAGAGAAAAACCAAGAGGCTTTGCTAAATCAGTCGCATGCTCGGATTGATAAAACTCAGTAAAACCTGCTAAGGTATCCATTTTGGTAAATATCAGGGCAAGCTCAACAGGATAACCCAAATTAGTGCCGAATCGTTCTAACAACTGTAGGTGAGCTTTCTTTTGTTCCGCAAATTGCGCGGGATCAGCAATGAGTAAGTCGTTTACATCGACACATAATACAATGCCGGTAATTTTCAGATATGAGTTACAACGATTTAACTGTTTTAACGTATTAAGCAAGAGAGTTTTACTGTTGGTTAACCAATTTTCACCTAACTCAATCATGATTCCTTGCTGATTAAAATAGACTTTTGCATGTTGTTCGCTAAAGACCGGTATTTCCTCCATGTTACTTTGTTTCAATAAGGCAGATTTTCCTTGAGCATTTTTCCCCGTAATCACTATAAAAGAGAGTTGATGACTTTGGGGCTTTAACTGGGAAAGTATTTTTTTTATAGCATCACATAATGCGCGTAAGGAATTATCCATTAGCTCTCCAGAAGAGCAAGTTGGGAGTGGCCAAATAGAACTGCTTTTGCTTTATTTTCCAATAAATATTGGCTTGTAAAAAAAGCAAAAACTACTAAAGTTACGGCTGTAATTAGAGTGATAATGGCCGTCTTATAACTTTTCTTAACCGTTTTAGGTAGAGGATTTTCATTAAATAAACGACGTGGTTGATGAAAACGATTTTGTTGTATTATCTGATACAGATCTTCAATATAGTTGTCCAAAGCTTGTCGTCCATCGGGTTTAAGATGATAATGTCCTTCAAAACCTACAATCAGAAAAAAATAAACTAATTCAATGAGATCGAGATATTGATTCGGGCGTTCTTTAATGTAATTAAGAATTTCAAAAAAACGGTATTGCGGTTGAACATCTTCATTGGTTAGTGGTGTAAAGGCCTTAAATTCGGCATTTATTTGGTATACTCGCATGTAATTTTTACCAATGAGTTCATCTATAGTTGCGGTCATTAAATAATGGGCAATAATAATAAAATCCATAGGATACTTAGATGCATCCATTTTGCTTCGAAACGCAAGCAGTTCGTGCTCAATGTTATCTCTAATGTTTTCAATAGGAGGAAGTGATGGACTGAGACAAAGTCTTTCCAATAACGATAAAAGAGGGCCTGCTGCGGCAACCAAGGCATTAGTAGAAAAAGGAGCGATAAATAATTTAGAGCGATAGTACCCCTGCGGGATAAGCGAAGTTCCCGAGTCGAGGCGATTACTGACAAGTGAGACCGGATAATGCTCAGTTGTCATGGTCTTGCTCCTAATGAATCTTTGTTCCATGAAATCGTAGTGCAACTATTTTTAACCCAATAAAGAAGATAATACGTTATATAATACCTATAGTTCAAGTAGGTCACGATTTAATAGTCTGGCCAAATCAATTGTTGTGTTTTGAATATTTTATTTGCATCACTCCTTAACAATAAGGTACTATTCGTGTTCTAAAGATATAGAACCGTTTTAGTACTATATTTATAGTATGGATAAATTAACTTGAGTTTCGTATAAGAGAACGTGGTTTCACTTCAAACCGTTTCTGAGAAAGCGCATCGCGCTGTCTCGAGGCCTTAGTACGAATTTTCAAGTTCTGTGCTAAGGGCCTCGAGACAGCATAAATGCCTTCTCAGCCCGAACGGTTCGAGATGGCGACTGGATCTAAATAGATTCTTTATCCGAAACTCACGTTAATTAAGACTTAATTAGTACTAGATTATTCGATTTTGAGGTGTTATGCTGCGCATCAGCAAATTGGCCGATTATGGAACAGTGGTGATGGTTTATCTTGCTAGGCACGCGCAAGAAGTATGTAATGCTCGTGATATCGCTTTACATACTCATCTGACTGTACCTACGGTAAGTAAAATTTTAAAACACTTGACTAGTGCAGGGTTGTTAATCTCAGTGCGGGGGGTGACTGGAGGATACCAATTGCGACGACCTGCTACTGAAATTTCTGTGTCGCAAATAATTTTTGCATTGGAAGAACATCGAGGTTTCACAGAGTGCAGTATGCATCCTAATGGCTGTTCATTACAAGATGTTTGTACTATTCAGGGTAATTGGCGATTAATTAGCCAAGCAATTGAAACAGCTTTGGATAGTGTGAGTTTAGCTGCATTAGCTAAACCTACTTTGCCTGCACGTGATGTGGAGCGGGTTCGACAATTAGCAAGTGGAGTGAATCGTGGCTAAAAGCAGTGAGCAAATTAATTCTCTGCTCGGTAGAGAATATCAACATGGGTTTACGACCGACATTGAAGTAGATACTTTTGCACCTGGACTGGACGAAGAGGTCATTCGACGATTATCAGCAGTTAAAGGTGAACCCGAGTTTTTGCTCGAGTGGCGTTTAAAAGCTTACCGACATTGGTTAACTATGTCTGCTCCTCAATGGTCTAGTGTGCATTATCCACCAGTGGATTTTCAGGCTATTTCTTATTATTCAGCACCCAAACAGAAAAAAGATGCGCCAAAAAGTCTCGATGAAGTGGATCCCGAATTACTAAGAACGTATGAAAAACTGGGCATTCCTTTAAGAGAGCAAGAAATGCTTGCTGGTGTAGCTGTAGATGCTGTTTTTGATAGTGTTTCTGTAGCAACTACATTTAAAGCAAAATTAGCTGAAAAAGGAGTGATTTTTTGCCCTATATCAGAAGCGGTGCATCAATACCCTGAGTTATTAATGAACTATTTAGGCTCTGTTGTCCCTTATCGTGATAATTTTTATGCTGCCTTAAATTCCGCGGTTTTTAGTGACGGCTCCTTTGTTTACGTCCCCAAAGGAGTACGTTGCCCTATGGAGTTATCCACGTATTTTAGGATTAATGCGGCTGCTACGGGGCAGTTTGAACGCACATTAATTATTGCAGATGTTGATAGTTATGTGTCTTATCTTGAAGGTTGTACCGCTCCTATGCGTGATGAAAATCAATTGCATGCTGCAGTTGTTGAGCTGGTTGCTTTAGATGGTGCGCAAATTAAATATTCAACGGTACAAAATTGGTACCCAGGTGATAAAGAGGGTAAAGGTGGTATTTATAACTTTGTGACCAAACGAGGAGCATGTCGCGGTAAACGCTCTAAAATTTCCTGGACGCAAATTGAAACCGGTTCAGCAATTACCTGGAAATACCCCAGTGTGATTTTACAAGGAGATGATTCCGTTGGTGAATTTTATTCAGTTGCGTTAACGAATAATTACCAACAAGCGGATACTGGCACTAAAATGATTCATATTGGTAAAAATACGCGATCAACTATTATTTCCAAAGGAATTAGTGCAGGACGAGCACATAATGCTTATCGTGGTTTGGTACGTATCGCGCCAACTGCAACCAATGCGCGTAATTATACTCAATGTGATTCAATGCTTATGGGTTCTGAATGCTCTGCACATACTTTTCCTTATATAGAGGTCAAAAACCCTACAGCACAAGTAGAGCATGAAGCAACTACCTCAAAAATCAGTGAAGAGCAATTGTTTTATTGTCAACAACGAGGCATCGATACAGAAGATGCGGTTTCAATGATTGTTAATGGCTTTTGCAAGCAGGTATTGAAAGAGTTACCTATGGAATTTGCAGTGGAAGCCACTAAGTTATTGGGTTTAAGTTTAGAAGGGGCAGTAGGTTAATATGTTAAAAATCAAAGACTTAAATGTTTCGGTGAATGAGCAATCCATTTTAAAAGGGATTGACCTTCAAGTAAATGCTGGCGAAGTTCATGCAATTATGGGGCCGAATGGTTCCGGTAAAAGTACTTTGTCTAAAGTCTTAGCTGGCCACCCCTCTTATCAAGTAACGCGAGGTGACATCGTCTATTTAGGACAAGATTTAATTCCTTTATCGCCCGAAGAAAGAGCGCGTGCTGGAGTTTTTCTATCCTTTCAATATCCAGTGGAAATACCGGGAGTGACTAATGTTAATTTTCTTAAAGCCTCTGTGAATGCAGTGCGTAAAGGCCAAGGGAAAAATACGCTGGATGCTATTGAGTTTTTAACGTTCATTCGTGAAAAATGTCAGTTGCTGGAGATGGATGAAAGCTTTTTATATCGCAGTATTAATGAAGGATTTTCAGGTGGTGAGAAAAAACGTAATGAAATTCTACAGATGGCGGCTTTAGAGCCTAAGCTTGCTATTCTTGATGAAACAGATTCAGGTTTGGATATTGATGCATTGCGAATTATTTCCCATGGGGTGAATGCGATGCGCTCACCAGAACGCTCTATTATTTTAGTAACGCATTATCAGCGGTTACTTGATTATATTGAGCCTGACTTTATTCATGTGCTGGTTAACGGACGTATTATTCTTTCTGGTGATAAATCTCTTGCACTTGAGTTAGAGAAAAAAGGGTACAGCTGGCTTGAGGAAACGGTGCAGTGATGAGTGAGATTTTGGATTTTTACCAACAACAAGCAAAAACGAGTTTATCTACTTTGCCTTGGCTTGCTCAATTGCAAACTAAAGCATTAAGAGATTTGCACCGCCGTGGTTTTCCGACACGCAATGATGAGGATTGGAAATATACTCGTGTTGATGCATTATTGAATCACTCTTTTCTACCAGCGAGTAGTTTGGATTCTACAGCGCAGTCTTGGGGTAAAGAGACAAAATTTGATTTACCAATAGATCAACATATGTTGATCCAAAATGGAGTTTTTTCCAGTAACGATCAGGTTACAAAAGACTTACCTAAGGGAGTAGTAGTCCTTCCCTTATCTGTTGCGTTCACTCAGCATCCCGAATTACTGAAGTCTTATCTAGGAACTATTTTAAAACAAGAACATGGATTTCATTATTTGAATACAGCGATGATTCGTTGTGGCGTGATGATTTATATTCCTGAAGGAGTTATTCTAGAAGAGCCTATTGTTTTAAGTCATGTGCAAACGCATAGGAATCAAGCAGTTTATTTGCGACATCTGATTATTGCTGAGGCAAACAGTCGAGTTACGGTAATTGAAGATTATCAAGGCTTACCTGATTGTAGTTATTTGACGAATACAGTGACCGAAATCTTAGTTGGCGCCCATGCTCAACTAACACACTATACGATTCAAAGAGAAAGTAAATCTGCTTATCATTTGGGCCATTTAGCTGTAAAACAATTGGCGGGCAGTGAATTTGCCAATCATTCATTGAGTCTAGGTGGACAATGGGTGCGTTCTGATATCAGCTTGTATTTGTATGAGGAAAAGGCGTATGCTTTGATGAACGGCATTTATGCTCCTGCAGAAGGCCAACATGTGGATCATCACACTACGGTGCAGCATTTAGTACCTAATTGCAGAAGTGAACAAGATTATAAGGGTATTTTAACTGGACGTTCCCGTGCCGTATTTAATGGCAAAGTGTTTGTTGCCAAAGATGCACAACATACTGATGCCAAACAACAAAATAAGAACCTATTACTCTCAGCAAATGCAGAGGTGGATACCAAACCACAGTTGGAAATTTTTGCCGATGATGTATTGTGTTCTCATGGAGCTACGGTTGGACAACTCGATGAGGAAGCATTATTTTATTTGGCAACCCGTGGAATTGACCGACTTGAAGCATCACATTATTTAATCCATGCTTTTGCGAGTGACAATTTACGGCTCATTCCACATCGTAAGTTGGCGGATTACATGGGACATTTATTAACAACACAGTTGGGGTAAGGCTAATGGACGCTTTGGATATTCAGGCAATTCGTAGAGATTTCCCTATACTTAATCAGAAAGTGAATGATTTTGATTTAATTTATTTTGATAATGCTGCAACAACACAAAAGCCTAAAGCTGTCATTGAGGCTATTTCTCGTTATTATGAACATGATAACGCTAATGTACATCGTGGTGTTCATGCCTTAAGTGTCAGAGCTACTGAGCTCTATGAAGCCGTTCGTTCAAAAGTGAAACGGTTTATTAACGCTTATTCACCACGAGAATGTATTTTTGTACGTGGGGCAACTGAGGCAATTAATCTTGTTGCTCAAAGTTTGGTTGCACCACGTATTGTGTCTGATGAGGAAATATTAATTACCCATATGGAGCACCATTCGAATATTGTTCCTTGGCAGATGGTATGTAAAAAAACAGGTGCAAAATTGCAAGTAGCACCTATTTCGCTTGAAGGCGAAATTTTATTGGATGAGTTTGCGAAAAAACTAAATAAGAATACTCAGCTTGTGGCAATCAATTATGTTTCTAATGCATTAGGTACAATTAATCCAGTAAAAAAAATGATTGAGATGGCCCATGAGTATGGAGCGAAAGTTTTATTAGATGGTGCTCAGGCTACCGCTCATTTACCTGTTGATGTGCAGGATTTAGGTTGTGACTTTTACGTTTTTTCAGGCCATAAAATGTATGGTCCAACTGGTATTGGTATTTTGTGGGGTAGAGAAGAACTTCTGGATGCTATGTCTCCCTATCAAGGAGGGGGGGAGATGATTAATTATGTTACATTTGAGGCAACAGAATATGCGCCGCTACCGCAAAAATTTGAAGCAGGAACCCCTAATATCGCTGGAGTTGTAGGCTTAGGTGCCGCTATTGATTATTTAGGATCTTTGGATTTAGATGCCATTGCTGCTTATGAAGCCAAGTTACTGAATTATGCAACTGCTGCTGTTGCGTCCAGTGGTTTCAATATCATAGGCACAGCGACGCATAAGGTACCTATTATTTCTTTTGTGCATGGAACAATTCATGCCCATGATATTGGTACTATTTTAGATAGTGAAGGGATTGCTTTACGCAGCGGCCATCATTGTGCTATGCCATTAATGGACTTTTATAATGTTGCTGCTACTTCACGTATCTCTTTGTCATTTTATAATACAACAGATGAAATTGATTCGTGTGTACAAGCTTTGCATCGAGTTAAAGAGGTGTTTGCATGAGTGCTGAATTGCGCGAGTTATATCAGGAAATTATTATTGATCATAATCGCAACCCCCGTCATCACTATGCCATGACGGATGCAACACATCAAGCTAATGGTTTTAATCCTTTATGTGGTGATAAATTAACTGTTTATGCCAAAATTGAAAATCATTCAATTACTGAATTGAGTTTTCTAGGGTGTGGTTGTGCAATATCACAAGCTTCAGCTTCTTTAATGACTGACTCTTTAAAAGGAAAAACAGTAGAAGAAGCTCATGAACTATTTCATCGCTTCCACCATATGTTGACTCAAAATGAAGAAGGTCAATTATTATATATGGATAAATTGACTGTGCTTGCTGGAGTTAAAGCTTACCCTGCTCGAGTAAAGTGTGCTACTTTAGCCTGGCACACTTTGGAAGCTGCATTGAATAAAGAGAGTAATGTTGTAAAAACAGAATAATGAGCGGTAGTTGTACTGAGAGTTGAGTTCTGTAAGATCTAATGGCACTAAGTTAAGGCCTATTGCTGTAAGATCGGGTTACGAATTCGCCTTTACCCAGGCTACAAAAATAGGTACGTTTATGTTTGGTTTTAAGAAAAAACAGGATTCTGAATTATTGAAAGAAGCCATTATCAACGCTCTTCGAGGCGTTTATGATCCGGAAATTCCTGTTAATATTTATGATTTGGGTCTAATTTATAATATATCCATAGATGAGAATGCCCATGTCACAATTCAAATGACGTTAACCACACCAGGATGTCCTGTAGCTCAAACTTTTCCAGGAACAGTAGAACAGGCAGTCAATCAAGTTGAAGGGGTTCGTGATTGTACGGTTGAATTAGTTTGGGAGCCACCTTGGTCTCAAGATAGGATGACCGAGGCTGCGCGTCTTGAACTGGGAATTTTTTACTAATGTGGGAACCCTCTGCATCCATTGCATTATTACGTCAACGTGCTGATTTATTAGCAAAAATACGTTATTTCTTTACAGAGCGTGGTTATTGGGAGGTAGAAACTCCAATAATGGCACGTTATGGCACAACGGACGTTTATTTAAGTAATATTGAAGCGCTATTCCGAGGAGAAACCTATTACTTACAAACATCTCCTGAGTACCATATGAAACGTCTGCTTGCTGCCGGTAGTGGTTCTATTTTCCAAATTGCGCGCGTATTTCGTGATGACGAATTAGGTCGTTGGCATAATCCGGAATTTACTTTATTAGAATGGTATCAATTGGGGATTGATCATCATACATTGATGGAAGAGATGGATTTATTCCTACAAATGATCTTGCAGTCTAAGCCCATGATTAAGAAAACCTATCAACAGGCTTTTCTTGAAGCCTGCGCTATTGATCCGTTGAGTGTAACAGTAGAAGAGCTTAGGCAAGTATTAGTGCGTTTTAATTTGAATAATGTGTTACCTTGGGAAGAGGAAGATAAAGATCAGTATTTATTTTTACTCATGAGTCATGTGGTGGAGCCTTTTTTAAGTAGGGAAAGTGTTCCTGTGGCTGTATATAATTTTCCTATGTCACAAGCTGCCTTGGCTAAAATTAATAATGGACTAGCTGAGCGCTTTGAAGTGTATTATCAAGGAGTTGAATTGGCAAATGGATTTCATGAGTTAACTGATGCTGCTGCTCAGAAAAAACGTTTTGCTCAGGATCAACATCTTAGAAGTGAAAAAGGTCTTCGTAGTGCTGAAGCTGATCAATTCCTTTTAGACGCTTTAGAGTATGGGCTTCCTTCATGCAGTGGCGTGGCTTTAGGCGTGGACAGGCTATTGGCTTTAGCTCTAAAACAGTCTGAACTAGCCCAAGTTATTTCGTTCGATTTTTTAAGAGCTTAGTGCGATTGCTCTTATACTAGCGGACTTTGTTGCGGCTCGTTATGTAATTCTTTTTGAAATAAAATATAATCCCACTTTGCCGTTTTATCCATAGATTGAAACTCTTTAATTTTGGCGTTAATTCTCTGAGTAATAATTTGTTTGTATTCAGCATAATCTGCAGCTGATTTTACAAATTCTTGAGGGGTATCAAGACAATAACGTATATAATCAAGTTGTTCTTTGGTTGCCTGGGGTAGGACCGGTTTTGGGGGTGCTTTAAAAAAGCAATTTTTTATTGCTCCGAAGAAAGACCAGCTTATCATATTTTGTAATTCTTCTGTGATGAATTTAAACTCCGCGGGTTGTTCTACAGGAATGCGATCTAATTCGCCATTAATCATTTCAACGTAATCTGCAATTAGTTTTGTGGAAAAAGGCATCGTAATCAACTCGCTAGTTATATTAATTGCCCGAAGTATAAAATTTTTGATCATAAAATAGCAAGAGCTAGAGTATCTAATTTTCCTGTTTTATATCTGCCTTTACAGATGAGATAATTGTTCGTGACACACCCACTTGGCTTCGGCAATGATCGAGTAAACTTCATTGTCGCCAATGATGAGATGATCCAGCAGACGCGCATCAACCAATTCTAATGCTTCACGGATACGTTCTGTTACGGCTATATCTTGAGAACTGGGATCAGAAACCCCTGATGGGTGATTATGTGCAAGTATTAATGCTGCTGCATTCAATTGAAGGACGCGCTCTATAATTGGTCTTAGGTGAATGGTTGCCATATTAATTGTGCCACAAAAGAGCTCTTCGTAAGCAATGATGTGATGCTGATTATCAAGAAATAAAGCAACAAAAGTTTCATTTTTGTAATCACGTAAACGCTTTTTTAAGTAAGCATACGTTTGTTTGCTGCTAGTAATTTGGGTTTCTTTTTGTAGCTGAATAAAATCGCTACGACGACATATTTCTTTAACAGCCTGTAGCTGGACATAGCGAACCTCCCCTAATCCTCGTATCTGTTTGAAACTTTGTTTGTCTGCATTAAGAACAGCACGTAAATCACCTAAATGAACGAGTAGATCGAATGCTAATTGTATGCAGGATTTCTTGTTATTACCCGAACTAATAAAAATAGCGAGTAATTCTGTATCTGAAAGGCTTTGGGGGCCATAAGTGAGTAATTTTTCACGCAGTTGGAACTGCCGTGTTTGGACGCTTGCCATTTTCTATTCCTTTATTGCGAAGTTTATGCTTTGATCGAGGCTATTGTTATCAAAAAAGGTTCGTCATGCAAGATTTTATGGGTAGAAAAATTCTTCTAGGGGTTTGCGGCGGTGTTGCTGCGTACAAATCGGCCTATCTCATTAGAGAGTTAACTCGAGTAGGGGCCGATGTTAAAGTAGTAATGACCCGATCGGCTCAGGAATTTGTGAGTCCTTTGTTGATGCAAGCCTTGTCGGGTAATGAAGTACGCACTGATTTATTTGATACTCAAGCAGAACGGGCTATGGGACATATTGAATTGGCGCGTTGGGCTGATTATTTGGTTGTTGCTCCTGCTTCTGCCAATTGCCTTGCTAAAATGGCTCAAGGCATCGCTGATGATTTACTTTCTACTTTATATCTTGTTGCAGAAACTCCTATTCTTGTTTGCCCTGCTATGAATCGTAGCATGTGGGCTCATCCAGCAACTCAGGCAAACTGCCAAATCTTGCAAGATAGAGGCGTTGTTTTCGTGGGTCCGGAAGAGGGCTCCCAAGCTTGTGGTGAATACGGTTTAGGGCGGGCGAGCGAAGCAGAACAAATTATTAATGCCTTGCGTCTACACCAGGTGCATCGTTTACTACTTGGTAAAAAAGTAGTGATCACCGCTGGACCTACTCGTGAGCCTATTGATCCAGTACGCTATATAAGCAATTACAGTTCGGGTAAAATGGGCCATGCTTTGGCAGAGGCTGCAGCAATGGCTGGGGCGCAGGTTACTTTAATTAGTGGACCCAATACATTAAATGTTTCGGCAACCATTAAGCGGATTCAGGTTGAATCTGCTCAAGAAATGTTGAATGCCGTGATGCAAGAAATGCCCGAGGGAGGACTATTTATAGGAACAGCTGCTGTTGCAGATTATCGAATTGAGTCACCTGCTGCTGAAAAAATTAAGAAAAAAAATCAGGATGAGTTAATGCTTAAGCTGGTGAAAAATCCTGATATTCTAAGTCAAGTAGTTGATTCAGCAAAAGCTTCGTATGTTGTTGGATTTGCTGCTGAGACTACAGATGTTATAACTTATGCTACAGAAAAATTGCAGCAGAAAAAATTGGATATGATAGTCGCTAATTCAGTCGGAAAAGGAATTGGATTTAATAGTGAAGTTAACCAAGTTACTGTGATTACAAAAAGTAAACAGATCGCGTTACCGTTAACCCATAAAACACGATTAGCAGGTCAAATTATTGCAATCCTTGCCGCAACTCTGCAAAATGAGGCGCATTAAAATTAATAGGAAAAATCATGCCCCAGGCGATTCAATTAAAGATTCTTGATTCACGTATAGGTAACACTATTCCTTTACCTACTTATGCAACTCATGGCTCAGCAGGCCTGGATTTGCGTGTTTGTAGTAACGAACCTATCCAAATCGCTCCTCAAGAAACCGTATTATTGCCTACGGGTTTGTCGATTTATATAGCAGATCCCAAATTAGCCGCAGTTATTTTACCTCGTTCTGGCCTAGGTCATAAACATGGCATTGTTTTAGGTAATTTGGTAGGATTAATTGATTCAGACTATCAGGGTGAGCTTAAGATCTCGTGTTGGAATAGAGGTATCGAGCATTTTACAATAAATCCTGGGGAACGTATTGCCCAATTAGTTTTTATTCCTGTTGTACAGGCTGCTTTTGAAATCGTGGACTCTTTTTCTGAAAGTGACAGAGGAGAAGGTGGATTTGGAAGTTCAGGGAGGCATTAAAATGAAGTATCAGCAAAAGCAAATTTCTCGTTCTGTTTTTCGTGCTTATGACATTAGAGGCATTATCGGAGAAGAGTTGGATGAGCATTCTTTTTACAGTATTGGATTGGCAATAGCTTATCATTTACACGATCTAAAGAAACAACAAATTTTCCTGGCACGTGATGGTCGCTTAACAAGTTTTGCTATGGCATCGGCTTTAAAACAAGGTTTACTGGATAGCGGCATCGATGTATTTGACTTGGGCGAGGTTGCTACACCGGTGATGTATTTTGCTGTTTATACCCAAGGAATTGATTGTGGTTTAATGGTTACAGGAAGTCATAATCCAGCAAATTATAACGGCATTAAAATGGTTTTGTCCGGGAAAACCTTAATGCAGGAAGATATTGATATTTTGTATCGTTTGGTTGCTAAGGGCGAGCGAGTTTCTGGTCAAGGTAAAGATATAACTTTTGATATTCTACCTCAATACAAACAACGAATCGTGAGTGATATAAAAATTAAACGCCCATTAAAAGTGGTGGTTGATTGTGGGAACGGTGTAGCGGGTCCAGTAATTCCGGAAGTGCTTCGTGAATTAGGTTGTGATGTTATTGCTTTATATTGTGATGTGGATGGTCGTTTCCCAAATCATCATCCTGATCCTACTATTGAAGCAAATTTAGTGGATTTAAAAGCGGCAGTTGCAACGTACCAAGCGGATATAGGTTTAGCTTTTGATGGTGATGCCGATCGATTGGGTTTAGTGACCAATCAGGGAGAAATGATTTGGCCTGATCGTTTAATGATGTTTTATTCTCGCGAATTATTAAGTCGGCTTCCAGGAGCAACGATAGTTTTTGATGTGAAATGCTCGAGTAATTTAGAATCAGTAATCAAAGAAGCAGGCGGTGTTGCTAAAATGTGTCCTACGGGGCACTCTATAGTAAAGCATGTGATGAAAAAGGAAAAAGCTGCTCTAGCCGGTGAGATGAGTGGACATTTGTTCTTTAAAGATCGCTGGTATGGATTTGATGATGCGTTGTATAGCGCTTGTCGCTTGCTAGAAATTATTAGTGCATCGGATATGAGTGTAAGTAAGCAGTTTGCAACAATTCCCAATAGCATGAACACTCCTGAATTAAAAATTGCCATAGCAGATGAAGAGAAGTTTCAGTTTATGGAACGATTTAATGAAATGGCAAATTTTCCAACAGCACGCATTATTGCTATTGATGGTTTACGTGTTGAATTTGATAGGGGATGGGGATTGCTACGTGCTTCGAATACAACTCCTTGCCTTGTTGCCCGTTTTGAAGCAGATGATGCAGATAATTTGGAGCAAATTAAGCAGTTATTTAGAGTACAGATGAAGCAGTTGGATGCTAAGCTGGAGTTACCGTTTTAAAAAAATGTAGTTACAATAAACTTTGATTAAGCTGTGTCCATCGATGCTATACCAAATATCGATATCCCCACCCTCCGTTTTTGCGGAGGGAATAGGAATATGTTCTTCCTAAAATGATCTTCTCATCAATAAACGCTAATTTCTATTGCGTGATTATAGGATTCACCGGATGTGTCTTTAGTTATCAATAAATTTGTTATGAGGTATCAATATAATTAGTTGTTCTTAATTTGATCCATGTGATTTAATTTTATCATTAGGTTGATAAAAGTTAATGTCATTGGAGTATAGAGATGTCTAAAAGTAAATGGGAAAAATTTCAAGAAAATCACCAACAAAACGATAATGAAACGAAATATATAACCTATTTCAAAAACAATTTAATTCCCTTTTTGAGAGGCGACATTCCCGCTAATAATGAGGCAAATACACCTCAAGAGATAATAAAGAAAGCTCTCTTATACTCTGCTGAGTTAACACGGATTTTCGATGCATTTCCTTTTCCAGCGCCAACATACGAAGAGATGCTGCAAATAATGGAAACGCCCAATGGCCTTAGAGAACACATAAAAGCAAATTTAGATAAGATTTTACCTATTTTATTAAACAAAGAAGGTACTGCACTTAATCCATTAGTTGTTGATGCTATAAGACATAACCCATTAGTCATGGCTGAAGTAAAAGATGAAGATAATGCTTTTAATAATTTGTTTAGCCTTGAAGAAGAAGTTGCTAAGAATTTTATGAAGTCAATTATTGTAAGCTATGGACAAAGAGTATTAGATAATATTTCTGATTCTGATCAAAAAATTGAAGCATTTAATTCCGTTATGTCGTCAATAGAGTCTCTTGCAAAAGAGGTTACCTTAAAAGGAATACCAAAAGAGGCCAAAACGATATCAAGTGAAAAGTTAGGTAACGATTTAGCCGAATTGGCAGAATTACTTAATAAACTAGACGACGTAGAAAAGTCAACGCTAGATCGAGTTAGGAATATAGTGGGTGCAGCTCAAGATTGTCTTGCAATGTACAACGAAGAGCAGAATAACGCGTTATTAGATAAGGCAGATGAACGATACCAAGATGCAGTAAATAAACTTATAGAAGTGTTACCCGCTAGAAAACCTAAGGATGATTTAAAAGACGAGTTACCTGCTAGAAAAACTAAGGAGAATGATTTAAAAGTTGTTAATACATTAAGTAACATTCTTAATGAATTCAAGGTGTTGATTGATGAGCCAGAAGCAAAAAATTTGGGTTTAGCACAATTTACGCCAAAGATTGAGACTGCTCAAGCATTTCTTAATCTACATAAAAATACAAATCATCCCATGTTTTTAACGCATGCAATTGATAATTACCACGCTACAGTAAATCAAATTACTGAATTGACAACCCCTAAGAAACCAGAAGAGATCAATTGGTTTGTGAAATTTTTACGGTGGTGTACACGTAATAATGAATTATTACAAAATAAGGAAGAGAAACGTTACAATCAACAGACGAAGTTAAATTCTGAAATTAGTAGGGTTATAAAAAATGAACTTTTACAATTAAAAGAAGAACTCAAAGAAAATAATGGAGCAACCCAAGAAATTAAAGAAGAACAAGAATTATCCTCTAGTTTTCAACCTATTTATTAATTAATTAATCAATCAATTAAGGCTGTTTAAATAACTTTGTAAGATCTTGTAACAATATCTGGAGTTAGGTTCATTGTCATTGACTTAAGGAATTTTTTTCTCGGTCTATGTCGCGGGACGTAGGCAAGAGTGCTTTTCCTTGAGTCAATGGTAGTGGGGGCAGGTTCTGATCCTATATAATGATAATGAATGGTCAACACCCTAGTCAGTTTTTATTTCCTGTACTCCATACCGATCTAATTTTTTGCTATTTCACTAGCAAAATAGATCATAATAAGTAATAATCTTTCAGTTCATAGCACTGTTCTGTGCTACAATTGGTTTCGAATAATCGGTATCTCTAATGCAGCAGCAATTAATTCGACTCGATTATGACAATGGAGTTTATTTTTAGCAGCATTAAGATGATCTTCGACTGTTCTTGGGGATAAATTTAATTGTTGACCAATTTGTTTGATGGTCATACCTTTTACTAAATAATAGAGGCAATCTATTTGCTTTGCGGTGAGCTGATTGTTTACGTTTTGAATGGGCACTTGAGGTAATGGGACATGTTCATTAGGATTGGACGTAAGCAATGAAATGGTCTCTTGTAACGCAGTAAGCAATGAAGTATCACAATCAATTTGAAAAGAGATTCCCATGATACCGATGATCTTTCCATCTCGCATGCGTAGTGGTGCTTTCCGACTCAGGTAGCAGATGCGTGGACCGCCCTCGAGTTGAACCGGCTCAATGAATGTTTTAACTTTGTTTTGCTCGATAATCTGCGCATCATTTCTCATGAGTATGTGGGCTTGCTCTCTCCATATTAAGTCAGTGTCCATTTTTCCTTTTACATCATCTATTTGCAGTTTAATAACAGAGGACATGTTATGATTACAGTCCAAATAGAGTCCTTTTTTATCTTTTAAATAGACATTGGCTAACGTAGTATCCAAAATGTCATCTACATCAGTAGTTACAGGATTGTTTGTACACATAAAGCGAAGAAGATTGCGAGTTATCATACAACCTCGACAATAAAGAGTAGACTTTTATTATAAAGCAATGATTAAATTATGTACATAAATTTACTAAGGTTAGAGCCAACTTACGCGTGATTGCTCAAAATGATTAACGAGCATGGATAAAGCACTTCCTAAGCTCCACATACAGCTAAGGCAGATAAAGGAAAATACCATCTGGGTAAGTGAACTATTAGTGAAATAAAATATTTGAAAGAACACTGAAAAACAGGTTAAAACGGCGCCAAATAAAAAGAGATGCAAGAGTCCTAAACGCTCAATGGGTTTTCCGACAAAAAAAGCTAATAAAATAACGTATATTGGAATAGCCAATAAGATGGCATCCGATTTATGTGTGATAAAGGTCAAATGAGCTGTGGCGAAATCTAAGCAACGCCCCAAAAACAATAAGAAGATTCCCATAAAAACATACCACTTAATTTGATATTCATTCATTGGTCAGTTTTTAAATTTGTTACAGCATTTTTGTTATTTTGCAAATAATTTATAATTTTTGATACCGTATTTATCCCGGTGTACTCCTGTTTTTGCAACTAAGATCTATAAAGCAGGATACGTTTATAAAAAACTATCACCTTTGAAAAATACAGAAGAGGAGTCTGCAGAATGGTTCCGTTTAATTAGGTATTATTTTTTAAAACATACAAAATTACTTCCAGTGCTTGATTATTTTGTATTCGTGCTGGAATTTTTTCCTGTTTTATTAATTGGTAACCCTCTTGATCTGCTAACTGAGTGACATAATCTGGATGATGGCTGAAGCGAGCACTTGTTTCGAGATGCCAAGGAGCGGATGTGCTGATTTCAGTAGTGAAGATAAAATATCCCTGGGGTTTTAGATGTAAATGAATTGAATGAAATAAGGTATCAAGCTCACCAAAATAAGGTAAAACATCAGCAGCTACTATTAAATCATAAGCGCTTTTATTTTGCAGAAAAAATTGATTTATTTCTGATTCGAATAAATTATCGTAAATTCCTTTTTCTTTAGCCTGAGCCAACATTTTTGACGCAATATCGACACCTACTAAAAATTTGCTGACTTCACGAAGAACAATCCCAGTTAAGCCTGTTCCGCATCCAAGATCTAAAGTGTTGGTATTGGTTGATAACTCCAATTGGTGCACTATACGAGCGATATGTTGGGGGATGGAGTAGTGCAATGTGCTTTTCATATGTTGATCATAATAAAGCGCATAATTATTAAATAAGTTATGGGCATATTCAGGAGTTGTTTGTGCGTGTTCGTACCCTGTAAGCGCATGGAGCATATGACTGCTCACTGTATCTTTAGGATCAATCGCTAGAGCACGTTCTAAATACGCTTTTGCTTTTTCTTTCTGTTCCATCTTTATATAAATTGCTGCTAAATTGTTTAAAGTGGAAGTATGAGTGTTCTCTAGCTGAAGGATATGATCAAAAAGAAGAATTGCTTCATTCAAATGTCCTAAGGCCATTTGCGCTACACCTGAATTGTATAAATATTCAATATTATCAGGATCCTTTTGCAGCAAAACATCATAATGCATCAGGGCATTTTCAAAACGGTCGTGATGCATGAATGTTGCTGCTAAATTATTACGTGCTTCTGTATTATCATTATCTAGCGCTAATGCTCTACTGAAATAATCAACTGCCAATTGATTTTGTTCCCTTTTTAAGGCGATTACTCCTAAGTTGGAAAGTGCTTCTATTTGTTGATCATCCTGTTTTAAAACAGTCTGAAACGCGGTTTCTGCTTCAGAAAGAGCATTTTTTTCTAAATGCAGAACACCCAAATAGAATAAGGCCTCTGTGTTGTGTGGATTTAAAGAGACGACATTATTGAATTGAGTTTTTGCTGCGTCTAATTGGTTATTTTGCAGTAATAATAAGCCTAAATTAAAGTGCGCAGCACTAAAATCGGGTTCCGCATGTACTGCTTTGGTATAGTGTACTAGTGCTTTTGAATAATTGTTTTGCATTGCATAAACTGTTGCTAGATTATTATGAGCTTGTGCGTATTCTGGATTGATTTGTATCGCACGTTGATAATACTCCATTGCTTTATCCAATTGATGCGATTTTTTATATGCGTTAGCCAAATTATTGAGCAAACCGACATCATTAGAATTGATTGAAAGTGCTTGTAATAAGTAGAGAATAGCATTATCCATGTCACCTAATTGAGCGTAAACAAGTCCTAAAAAATGCAAACTATTTAGATGCTTAGGTTCTTGTGTCAATATTTGTTCATAAAGGCTAATAGCTTGGGGCAATTGACCTTCATATTGGAGTTTATATGCTTGTGCAAAAAGTGTTTCTATATTCATGTATGTTTAGGCCCCATTCACCATGTTTCATATAGATTTTGAATGGATTTATGCAATTGCTTTAAAGCTTGTGCACGATGGCTGATATTATTTTTAAGTTTAGCAGGTAATTCTGCCATCGTGCATTGATACTCAGGAAGATAAAATATGGGATCATAACCAAAACCACCTTCACCAGTGGGTACATCATGAATAAATCCTTTGCAAATCCCAGTTGCGATGATTGGTGTGGGATCTTTTTCATGTTGGACTAAAGCAATGGCACAATAAAACCATGCTTCGCGCTGTCCATGGGTTAGATGAACCATATTTTCTAATAAAAGATGAATATTTTCAGCATCAGTTGCAGAGTTACCGGCATAACGAGCAGAATAAATGCCAGGAGCCCCATTTAAGGCGGGTACGACTAAACCTGAATCATCAGCTAAGGCGGGTTCGTTTGCGTACAAACTGGCATGACGTGCTTTGATTAAGGCATTTTCTATAAAGCTTAAGCCGTTTTCTACCGCATCTAAAATTCCTAAATTGGCTTGAGGAATGCACTCAATAGGAGCTAATAAGGCATTTAACTCTTTGATTTTACCTGAGTTACTGGTAGCAAGAATAATTTTTTTCATTATTTTGGCCGTAAAAGTTAAAGATCGAGTTGGAAATGAAGAGAGGATTTGGAATACTCAAGTCTGACAGAATCACTTTGTCTCACTGCTCTATTTCTAAAAACATAATTTTAACGTGATGAAAAGAAAATAGGAATTAAATTTCTGCAAAGGATGAACAAGTTTTTATCCGATCTGAAGAAAGATGATTTTTTATTTGCTGAATTCGACTGCATCAAGAACACATCTTAAAAATGTGCTATATTTACTTTTTTAGAACAGATCATTGCTCAAAAATTACGCTATACTAATGGCTTTATTGCACTATTTAGACTAAAATACTGATTTTATTGAGGAGCATGATGATGCCTCTTACACATCTGTTATTAGCTCTCTTAGTTGTTTTCATTTGGGGTGTAAATTTTCTCTTTGTTGCCTTTGGACTGGAAGAAATTTCACCTTTGTTGCTTTGTGCCTTACGTTTTTTATTGTCTAGTGTTCCTGCTATATTTTTTGTCAAATTACCGAGTTCTTCTTTCAAAATTATTGCTTTATATGGGTTTATTATGTTTGCGTTACAATTTTCATTTCTATTTATCGGAATGAATGCAGGTATGCCAGCAGGAATGGCGTCTTTGCTCATGCAAACTCAGGTTTTTTTCAGTATGTTTTTTGCAATAATTTTTTTGGGGGAACAGCCGAATATTGCGCAGATTATAGGTGCATTGGTTGCTTTTACTGGCATTGGTTTAGTAGCCATGCATTTTGATAGTGATATCTCTGTAGTTGGGTTTCTGTGCATTCTTGCCGCGGCAGCAACTTGGGGGTTTGGTAATCTCATTACTAAAAAAATTAAAGGAAATAGCAATCATATGCTGGCTATTATTGCATGGGGTAGTTTTATTGCGTGTATCCCTATGTTCCTTCTTTCTTGGATATTTGAAGGGCCTTCTAGTTTTGCTTATACCTATGAAAATTTAAGTTGGCGTGGAACGGTTTCATTGTTTTATATTGTTTTTGCTTCAACTTGGATAGGTTATGGGGTATGGAATTGGTTAATTGCTCGTTATCCAGTAGGTATGGTTGCGCCATTTACTTTGTTGGTTCCCATTGTTGCGATTTTAAGTTCTGTTGTGGTACTAGGAGAGCCATTTCAACTTTGGAAGTTAGCTGCCGGATTATTCGTGATAGGTGGTTTGTGTATTAGTACGCTTGGATCTCGTTTTTTAGTCCCTAAAAGGCAATCTGAAATAGCATGATTTAAGAAAAGCCAATTTATTCGCTCTTTTTAAGCAAAAGTGATATATGATACGTTTTTATTGCAATAATGTTGGTTATTCATCGTGATTAAATCGAAAACCGTAGTGTTATGTGCGGATGATTTTGGTTTGAATTCTGGAGTTTCGGAAGGGATTTTAAAATTAGTGTGCAAAAAACGCTTATCAGCAGTAAGTTGCATGACTAATATGCCGGATTTTATTTCTTATGGTCAACAATTACTCTTCTTAAAGGACCAGATTAAAATTGGTTTGCATTTTAATCTAACCGAAGGCCATTTACTATTTTGTCCAGAAAGAAAATGCTTTAGCCTGAGTGAGTTATTGATTAAATCATATATGCACTCAGTGAAGTTATCTTTTATTGCTCAAGAGTTTTTGGCGCAGTTGCAGCAATTTACAAAAATCATGCACCAACTTCCTGATTTTATTGATGGTCATCAACACGTGCATCAATTGCCAGTGATACGGAAAGTCATGTTGGATCTTTATGAGCGAAGATTAAAAAATAATGGAACTTCTATTCGTTCCACATGGCCATCTATTAATTTGCCTCAGTATGGCTTAAAAGCAAAAGTGCTTCGTTTCACTGGTGGTAAAGCGTTAACTCAGCAATTAATCAAATTTAATATACCTCATAATCGTTATTTTTCAGGGATTTATGATTTCGCATCAGATGCTAATTATCGAGATTTATTTAGAAAATGGTTGCGTTTAGCTGAGGAAAATACTTTAATTATGTGCCATCCAGGAGAGAGCATAAATACCGCTGACTCCATAGCTCATGCCCGTTTAAACGAACTGAATTATTTTTTGAGCGATGCGTTTTTAACCGATTGCAATGAACATGGGGTTCAGCTTGCACATCAATATTAAGAAGGTTAGCTTCCATTTTTTTATGTATTATCATTTTAGCTTTAAGTGGGATTGGGATTAACGAAAGGAGAAGTCCTTGAATGATATTTTTTGGATCTCTTGCGGAGCGATTATTGGTGCTAATTTACGCTATTTAGTGAATCGTTTTTCTATTAAGTACTTGTCAGCTGATATTCCCTATGGAACGTTTCTCGTTAATCTTACAGGCAGTTTTATTTTAGGTTTTTTTCTTGTTTGGACTTTGGAGCGTGTAGAAGTTGATCCACGATGGAGATTATTTGTTGCGGTTGGCTTTTGTGGCGCTTATACCACATTTTCCAGTTTCAGCTATGAAACGTATCGACTTATAGAGCAAAGCGATTATGCACTTGCTGCACTAAATTTTATTTGCAATAATCTTTTTTCCTTACTCGCAGTAATTGCGGGCATAGTGCTTGCTCGGGCAATTTGATATGAACCATGTAAAAGTTTCTGTCTACATTAATGAAGGAGATAAATGGCAGCATCGTCCCTTATATCTTGAATTGTTAAATATGCTGGATGAAAATGGGATTGCAGGTGGAACGGTGTTGCGAGGGATTGCTGGGTTTACTTTTAAGGCCCCTATTGTATCTACATCCTTGGTCGATATTGGAAGTAAACTTCCTTTAGTAGTGTATTTTATTGATACAATCGAAAAAGTAGAGTCAGTGTTGCCTCAACTGAAGGAAATGGCTAGAGATCGACTTATTACTCGTGAACCTGTGGAAGTGATTAGTGGTTCACATTTTGGTATAGAGCTGTAGATGGAGCTAACGGCAAGCCCAGGATCGTGAAACTATAAAGTTATAAACAGAAACAAATCCTAATGTTACGATTAAAGCGAATAGATAATTGAGTCTGGTGTACTCTAAAAGTAAAAAGAAAAGCAGTTCATTGATGATGCCCGCAGAAGATGCGATGAGGAAGAAATGAGGCAAGCTTAATCTTTTTTCGTCATGTAGATGGGCAAAGGTCAAGTATTTATGTCCTAAAAAACTGACATTAAACGCTATTAAAAAAGCAAATACATTGGCAATCAGGGCTGGGACATACAAGAAATTAACCAGTATAAATACAGTAAAAAGATGAACTATTGCTGCTGTTCCACCAACGCCTAAAAAATAAATCAGTCTTTGTCCTAAACTAAGTGGGGTTGTCATCAAAACTTGATCCCTCATCAATAATATAATGAGGTCTGTGTTTGACCTCATCAAAAACACGTCCTATATATTCACCTACTACACCTAAAGCAAAGAGTTGCAAACCACCAAAAAAGCTAATGGTAGTAACAATAGTTGCCCATCCAGGCGTTTCTTTACCGAAAATCAAGGTGCTGAGTATAATCCAGATGCCGTAGAGTATCGCAAGTGTTGCAACGCTAATTCCACCTATAGCAATCATACGTAACGGGAATGCAGTAAATGATGTAATTCCAGTAATCGCTAAATCCAAAAGAGAATAGAAGTTCCATTGTGAATTACCTGTTTTGCGTGGTTGTACTTCAAAAGGAATAGCAATTTGTTTAAATCCAACCCAGCTGTACAAACCTTTCATAAATCGATTACGTTCCGGTAATTTTTGCAATGCTTTTACTATCTTCCGATCAAGAAGTCTAAAATCCCCTGCATTTGCAGGGATATTAATTCGATTGATTCGCGAAGTAAATTGATAAAATGCTTTGGCACAAGTCCTCTTTAACCAAGATTCGTCGGTGCGATTTTGACGAACAGCATATACCATTTCATAACCTTCTTCCCATTTAGCAACGAACTGACTTAAAAGTTCTAGAGGATGTTGGAAATCGGCATCAAGTAAAATAACAGCATCTCCTTGTGCATGGTCAAGGCCAGCGCTTATAGCATTTTCTTTACCAAAATTACGGCTAAAACGAATGCAGCGCAGAACAAAATGGGATCTTAACTGCTGAATAATTATCGGTGTGTTATCTTTGCTGCCATCATCCACAAGGAGTATTTCATAAGCATAACCTAATTTTTTTAGGGTATTAGTCAGGGCGATAATAAACTCAGCGATTCCTGTTTCTTCATTAAAAACAGGAACTACACAGGAAATACGCTTTGTATAATTTATTGATTTTGTTGACATGTTCGGTTAATGAACAGTTATTGTGAAAAAAAACTATATTAACCTGAATCAAGCGCTCTCGTAAGTGAATTTACGTTTTTTTTTCTCCCTAATGACGTTCTAAGGTGTTGCATGTACATTATCAGGGTTCACATTACTTTTAAATCGTAGCGACTCATATTAAAATTTGTTTCTTTTTTATAAAGTTAAAGGAATAGATGAGGGCGAGAAGAAGTACTTTATTAGCATTTTTAGGATTAATGGTCATTTCGAGTTGGTCAAAAAATGCGGCATGTGCTCTTGAGCGTGATTTTCAAACTTGGCTCAATATCACAACTATTGGTAAGTTTTATAGTGATGATAAAGTATTTAGTCACTTACGATATTGGTTGGAAGGACAACAACGTTTAGGTGCTGACTCAAGCCGTTATTCTCAGATTTTATTGCGACCAGGACTTGGTTATGCCTTAACGGAGAATACAAGCATATGGCTCGGATATGCCTGGATCTATACAGGTCCCCCGAATACTTCAAGTCCATTTGAGGAGAATCGAATTTGGCAACAACTCTTATGGGTTAAATCCTACCCATCTTTTAAGCTTACGAGCAGAACTCGTACAGAGCAACGTTTTCTGGAAAATAATCCTAAAACTGCTTATCGAATTCGAGAACTTGTCAAAATTTTTGCTCCTATGAAAAATAATGCTCGATTAGCGTTCGTCACTAGTGATGAGATTTTCTTTCATAAAAATAATTTTGTGGGTACAAATAGTCGAGGTTTTGATCAAAATCGATTTTTTATCGGCTTAGGATATGAAGTGAGTCCGATTGCAATCGCTGAAATAGGGTATATGAATCAATACATTCGACGTTTCGGGGTTCCAAATTTTCTTGCGGACATCCTTGCAGTAAATTTTTATCTAAGTTTATAAGCGGAATAAGAGTATTGAATCCATAACGATTCTGATCAGTGAGAAAAGATAATAATCCCCCAAATAATAACCGCATTAATGATTGAAATTAGAATAGCAGCTGAGCCCATGTCTTTTGCTCTTTTAGTAAGAGGATTCCAAGCAAGATCAATTCGGTTCAATGTTGTTTCTATGGCAGAATTCAAAAGTTCAGCAATTAAAACAATGAATAGTGTACCGATTAATAAAGCGCGTTCAACGGCGGTGTTTCCTAAAAGAAAAGCGCATGGCAAGGCAATAGCCATAGCTAATAATTCAAGACGAAAAGCAAATTCATTTTGGAAGGCGGCTTTTAATCCACATAAGGAGTAGCCAGTGGCTTCTTGTATTTTTAAAATTGCTTTAACTATGAATTTTATCATTTAAGTCTCGAATTCTTTAAGCTTTTTTGTTTTTCGAGATTACTATAATTCTGTGTTCTATTTCTACAAGATTTTACTTTATAAGATTCCCCTTATAAATTATTTATTGCTTTCCTAAAAATCTGCTCATAACGTCAATAATCCACAGGTTTAATGAGCAAAATTTTTCCTTGTTAATAATTTGATAAGGTTAATAATAGTATAATTTGCACATATTTAATACATGTGTAGACCAAATATGCCATTTGCTATTGATTTATTAAAGACACAACGTACTAAAAAATGGACCTTCAGAAAAACAGATGCGTCTACTGAATTGCAAGCATTGCTTGATAAAGGCGATCGAAAAGGATATGGCGAACTCTTGATTGAATTATCTAAGGAAAGTAATGGAGGTCATAAATTTACCCGTACTAAGGGTATCGTTTATGAATTGTTTGATGAAGGGGAGACGATTGATGTACCGGTTAAATTCAAAGTAAAAAATTCAGTGATTACTTGGGAATTTGTTGCTCCAATGGATAGAACTCATCAAGCATTCCGTGATTTGGTTTTTAATACGGCCGCTAAAGCACATGCGTGTGTCGATAATTCATGTGAAACTTACTACCGTGGTACGAACCACTATCATCTAAAAGTAATGCATACTTATGCGCAAGAGTCAGAGCATAATCATAACCATTACCGTACAAAAAATGATGGACCTATTACTCCTTTAGAAGTTTATCAGCATCTTTTTGCTTTTTATGCACAAAAAGAGGGAAAGCAATTTATTTCATCCCCTGAGGAACGAAACAACATTATTTTAACCTTTGCAATGTATTGGGCTGAATTTAATGCAGACATTAAATACATGCCATTTTTATTGTTGACCGGAAATACGAACGAAAACGCTATAAAATATCAATTAGAAAATATTGCCCGAATCGGGGCTTTAACTCCAAAGCAAGCAAGTGCCGAGTTAGACCAGTTTTTCGCATCAGAGCATGGCAAAAATATGTTTAAGCTTGTTCCAGGCATCAAGCCTCGTGATCTAGAAAATGCTAAGGATTATTTGAAAGCACTCTATGAGCAAGTTTATTTTAAAGTTGCTCCTAAGTCTGCATTGGAAATGGTATTAGATCCTACTTTAGAGCCCCAAAAAGTATCAACTCCTTCTTCTAAGTCAAGCTCTAAAAGATCGAGTCCAAGAGAGGAATATGATACTTCCCCTGATCAAGTTTTAGATGAAATTGACTTATTGGAATATGAGGCTTTTGCCAGCGATTTAACGAAGCATTGTCAAAGTATCAATAAGGAGTTATTGGAAGATTTAACCTTAGAAGATTTTAGGAAAGGATTAATGCTGTATCATGCGCTTCGCACCGTACAGCAAGAATTGCAAGTGGAAGTGTTATCAGGTCAAAGATTTCATCCTGATTTGACTACAGATTCATTCATTAAAGAAATGCTGCGAGAATTGCCTTCTATACAAGGAGATTCTACAGAAGATAGCTTAGGAAGTACTTTATTGAATCGATTGGTAACCTGGCTAAAAGACGCACCTCCGGAATTGGATGCGTGGGTAGAATGGGTAAAAGTCAATGGGTCGCGAGGTTTAGGATCTGAAATTGCATTAGTCAGACTTGATAATGGTGATGTTGATTTAAGACAAGCAATTCCTCAAGGCGATAGAAAGCCAGGGGACAACATCGCTGAAATTGACTTTGACAAGATTGACTTGCGAAAAATATTTCTTCCTGATTTGCGTTCTACCATGAAAGAAGAGGACATTGCATTAAAAATGCCTTCAAAGCATCAAATTGGACCTTTAATTCAACTATTCAGCGAAGAGTTGTCGCGATTAGTTTCTCAGCAGTTAACGGAACACCGACTTGAGAAAGAGGAATTTCAGGCTAAGACAAAAATTATTAACTTAGCTCTTGCAGTATTGCAAGGAAAAACGGATGTCTCGGTACTCCTAGAAGAAGTAAACCGCGATAAAAAATGGCTCAGTGTTTCATCTTTAGGATTTAAGAGCAAATTGGAAGGTATGGTGCAACAAGTTCTTGAGCTTTATGCTCCTTCAAAGACATTAGATTTAACATTTTAGTAAAAATGTTTCTTGATGAAATGGCTCTCTCAAAGAGTCATTTCATGCTATTTCCCAAAGACTAATATCAAAAATCTCGAATAAGTTGCGTACTAAATTACCTATTGGTGCACTTATTTATCCTATGTAAACTGTTCTATTACTTGTATTTCGGTGTGTTATATTGTATTTTTTATGTAAAATTAATCTAATTTAGAAGCACTTCAAGGTATTTATGATGGTAAAAACGAAGAGCAGCCAGATCAAAAGGTCTAAAAAGCATGCTAAAACTTGGGTTAATCCTGCTTCATCTTCGCCAAGTGATGTGAAACCAACAGATGCTCTTGAACTGATTTCTAAAGAAGAGGTGCAACAAAGCACTTCTGAGCTTACACCATACTTATGGACAAATGTTGGGAATGGAAGTTACAACAGAGTTTGGAAGTCTAATTTTGCATCTCCCACAAGTTTAGTTTCTGGAGAGCCTTATCAAGGACCCTGGGTATTAAAGTATCCTATTGAGTCGGATAACCCAGTATCAAATGCAATGAACCAGCCAAGCAGATCAGTTCGAGTTTGGAACGAGATCAATCATAAGTTACCCAAAGCAGGACTTCATAAAGCAGGTTGGGTTGCTCCTTTTATTTCCGATACACGACACGCTACTGATGAAGAAGTTGCTCATAAATTAATTGAGATTTATTGTGAGCAACGAAGAATTATTCTTGATGCTGCTACAGAAGGGAATTTTTTGACTCGCTCCGATACTGGAGAGGTTATCTTGGTTGATGTGGATTTAGCGCTTAAGCGGAGCAATTCATTTGCAAGTCTTGAATATGCAAAAAATTTAGAGAATCGGTTTGCTTCGTATTGGGTAAATGCTTCATTAAAAAAGACGATGCCTACCACGCTTGAGGTGACAAGAAATTTGCTCTTCCTTGAAGATTATTTACAAGATTCAATGGATGAATTATGCGGAAAAAATTTAATTACATTACAAAATGTGCTTTCATTAACCTGGCTTCGAAAAAATGAAAAAAAACTCTCTCTTGATTTATTTAAACAAATAGCGGTTTTAAATGAATCAGATCTATTCAATGAAGATCTTCTTCAAGCACTTGTCAGTGTCGAAGAGCAAAGTTTTAAAGCTAACCCTCCAGAATTAGTGAAAAACTCGGGTTCTTTTTTGTTTTTTGGGACGTCTTCAGAAGATAAAGAACGGGAATATCCTACAAGCAGCTTAGAGTATTATGCCAAATAGAGAATGTTCCTAATAATTTTTATCTTAATTGATAGAGAAAATACTTAACTTTTTGCGTTCCTTAACAAATAATAGATAAAGTTTATTAATAGGGAATGATAAATGCACTATCAAATGGAAAACCCTCATCTTCAATTAGCTACGATGTCACGATGGTATGTGGTATCCCGGGCATTACATGCAATTGCTCAGTTAGGAGTAGCGAACTATTTATTATCAGGTCCTAAATGCATTGATGAGCTCGCAAAAGCTACTGAAAGCAAGCCTGAATTATTGGATAGAGTATTAAAATTTCTCTGTGCTTACGGTGTGTTTCATTGTAATGATGACCTTTATTCCTTAACTGAATTATCCAAGGCACTTTGTGATGATGATCCGCATTCGATACGCGATGTAATATGTATGGTTGATGACAGTTGGTGGCAAGCTTTTTCTCAATTAGGTGAAAGTCTTAAAACTGGAAAGCCTGCGTTCGAAATTCAACATGGTGATAATTTTTTCCATTATCTGAGTAAAAATACGGAGAAACAACATAATTTTGATCGAGGAATGGCTAAACTTTCTACTTATGATGATGCAACAATTGCCGATGCATTTAACTTCTCTGTTTTTCCGACGCTAATTGATATGGGAGGAGGGCGAGGAGGATTAGTGAAAGCAATCAGTAACAAACATCCTAATATTAAGGTTATTGTGTTGGATACGCCGGCGGTTATTTCTCAACTTAATCCAGCTGATTTCTCGCCTAAGATCAGTCTCCAAGAGGGTGATTTTTTTGCGGCGATACCGTGTGCAGATGCTTATATTTTTAAAGGTGTTTTACATGATTTTAATGATAATATGATGCATCAAATATTAAAAAATTGTGCACAACAAATGCCAAAACACGCCACTTTATTTATTGCTGAACAAGTCATGCCTGATGACAATCAACCACATCCTAATAAAACAATGGATATTGTCATGATGGTATTGTTGGGGGGGCGACAGCGTACTTTAGGTGAATGGCAAAAATCAATTGAACCTGCAGGGTTTACTTTTAAAAACAGTTACGTAACAAACAGTTTGTTTACGTTAATGGAGTTTAAGCTTCAATAAGGAGTTTGATGTTTCCATGAACGTGTATGTTTCCACCTGTCAATATTAATAAACGTAATGTTCATAGGCTAACTTTTTCGTAACTCCCCTATATCAATCACGAGCGCAGCGAGGGATGACATGGGGGAGTTACGCTTTTTCAACGATGCAAAAAAGAACAAAAAATATTTTGTGGGTCATAACGTTTTTTTAAGCAAATCCAATCTTCATATCGTTCTTCAAAATGACTTTGCCAAAATTGTTTTTTTGGGGATTCCCCTAAATATCCGGAAAGATAACGTTTACCGCCGTTGGGTAAAAAGATAGCATCTAAGTGTTTAATGGTTTGCAAACAACTTGGAATGAATACTTCAGGTAATCCTGGATTTAAGATCATCAAAGCAAAGATATGTTCACTTTTAGGAAATTGTAAAAAACCTGTAGGAGAAACAGGAGCGACGGGGGTGATATGAACCACCGGGGCATAGTGTATGGGTAAAGTATCTAGTAGTTTCTCCAAGCTCTCTAATTGTGAACCCGGGATAAAGCATTCGTACCATGGGTGTTGTAATTCCCATTGACCAGTCATTTTCATCACATTAAAGCGCGAATCATGGCGATGTAAATACGAGTGAATTGATTCATCTTGGGTATGTACTAATCGCCAGGGATGTACTCCTAAATTACTAAAGTCGGGTGCAAAATCATTATATTCTATGGATACGTGAATAGCATACAGCCATTGAGCAAAGGGTAGACGACCTTTTTCTGATAATTTTGCGCCTTGTATTGCGGAGGTGCAAAAGGATTCTATAAAATCCGCGTTTGTTCTGCATAAAAGTAAATCATTAAGCCAGGCTTCTTTATCCAGATAAACTAAAAAAAAGGTTCTGACGAATTTGCTGCAAGGCCTTAATGCAATATTTGCTTGAGTTATAAGACCAAAACGTCCTTGTCCGCCTAAGCAGGCTTGCATTAGAGGTGATTGAGCATCAGTTTGAATCAACTCTCCGTTCGCTTGTACTATTTTCAATGAGTTGACATGAGCAGTGACACTTCCATATTTGAATGAAGAAGCGCCTATACCACCGGCAGAAATTACTCCGCCAACAGATAAATTGCAATTATGAGGCACTACATAAGGAATTAATGAGTGTGGTAACGTTTTTTCTAATACAGTACTCCAAGAAGTATTAGCTTCAACCCATATGGAGTAAGCTTCTACTTCTGATATGGAGTCAAAATGTTTCATATTAAGAATTAAACCTCCAGGTACAGCAAGAGATTGTCCGGATTGGCTCATTCCATTTCCACGTAAAGTTACTGGCAATCCATTTTCATGGGCATATTGTATTAATAATTGTGCGGACTCAGTCGTTTCTGGTTCAAAGATAGCTGCTGGATTAGAGTGAGTGAGTTTACCAAAATCGTTACAAAATAAAGCAAGCGTCTGCTCATCATGGAGCAGCGCTTGCCCTAACTTTTCATTACACAGCTTGATCTGGAATGAATTCCACTTGTTCTTTGTTTGCGGCATCTTGATAATTCCTTTGTTTGGCCAATTCGAGTCTTTGATTACAAGCAATGATTAATCCATCAAACATTGCGTTAAATGCATCATAGCAACGGTCAATCAATTTTAATGCTTCACGTCTTGTATGGATAGATACTTGTCTTGAAAACAAGGAGCGTTCCATTTCTTCCTCAAACAAGGCATGTGCCATTTCAACTTCCAGGTGTGACGTAGAGAAATATTTCAGGTTTTTATCATGTCCTGTTTTTTTCATCTGTTTGGATACTTTTTCAAAGAAAACATGGCCAGATGATTCAATGGTTAAAAGGAGAACAATATTCAAAATTTCATCATTTGCTTTATAAACTTCAGCTAAAATAGCATAAGCAGCATCACGAGTTAATTGACTTTCTTTACTATAAAGCCAACTGACATCATTAGTATCACATGATGGTTCTATGTTGACTGCTCCCATATATTTTTTGTCATGCAGAAACCATTTTTCGTGGCCAGCATCTTCAAGTCTGTGGTGACGAGCGACTTTTTTCAAATAAGGATCGCTTATCTTTTCCTCATTTATTCTTAAAATATCTTGGAAAGTCATTGCCCAGAAAGTAAGTTCAGGCACAAAATAGCTTAACTCTTCTAAACTTTTCAATTGTTCCAGTAGTGCAAAAAATGGATGATCCATGAATTCTTGTTGTTTGGAATCAATATAATCTTGTATGATTTTCATAATTACATCTCCATGCGAAATAAATTTGTTGGACATTGTTATTAATGCATCTTGCATACCAACTTTTTTGCTCTTTATTTCCAAAAATCACCCATAAAATGCCATTTATGGGTGATTTTTATGCAAAAATAAGAACTATCAAACTGAAAAAACGACAAAAAAAAGACTCCAGTGTCAAATTTTTGACAAGTAAACCCCCTTGAATTTTCTACTGATTTTGAAAAATCAATTCATTTTAGTCAATTTTTTGTCATATAATTTCAATTCTTTCTCTACTTTATTCCAGTCAATGTCTTCAATTCTCTCCACGTTTTCACATATTGAATTTAAAAATTGTGTTTGTAATTCCCCATAAGCTTGAGCTTTTGCATAGGGTGTATTGGTAAACATGACCAATACATGTTTTGAAACATAATGCTCTGGGTAACGATGCATCAGTTCCTGCTCCAATTGCTTTTTTAAGTTAAATCGCTTGTCTCTAATATCTATTTGAATTTCATGGAAATTGTCCATAGACATTTGCGCAACGGCATCAGTATTTACTTTTCTGGATTGATAAAATGCAGGCATTACTTGTTGCCAATCATCTTTATACTGATCCAAAAGTTCATTTAAAATACGGCAATCTTCGAATGCACTATTCATTCCTTGACCAAAAAAAGGAACAACACCATGTGCAGCATCTCCTATTAGCAAACATTGATCCTGGTAATACCAGGGAGCGCATTTAATAGTACTCATAGTTCCAGTCGGATGTTTTGTGAACTCTTCCAGCAAATTAGGCATTTCAGAGAATGCATCAGGAAACGATTTTTTAAAAAATGCATTAATTTTTAATTCACTATCTAATTCAGCGAAACTGTTTTTGCCTTCACAAGGCAAAAATAAAGAACCAGTGATGGATTGATTTAGATTTGGATTACCTAATAATAAAAAAGCATCTCTAGGCCATAAGTGCAAATGCTCATGAATTAAATGAGTTTGTTTGGGTTCCCCGATAGAGAGCTCTTTATAACCATAAGGTAAAAATGTACGTGATGCTTGAATAAGGCCTTTTGCTTTTAATAGTTCACGAACACATGATCCTGCTCCATCTGCTCCAATTAAGCAGGCATAACTTTGTTTTAAGATCGCATTATTTTTTAATTTAAAAATGGCAATTTTTCGTTCCACATCTATGTCAGTGAGCTTGGTATTAAAATGAAAGTGAACCGAAGGAAATTTCTCAGCTTCATTAAGTAACAACTTATTTAATTCATTTCTTTGAATTGCATTAATGTATTCATTAGGGTGTCTACCAAAGGACTGAAATTTAATGTGTCCATTAAGTTCATGTATTGCCCGTGCATGCATCGGAACCATGAGTTGTTCAACCTTGGGTTGAATGCCTACACCGGCAAGACCAGTAATGCCGCGGCATGAAAGAGCAAGGTTAATCGAGCGCCCATCATCCGTTTTCATGGAGCGAAGATCCGGTCTTGAATCAAATATTTGAAGTTTGTACCCTCTTTTAGCTAAATAAAGTGCCAGTAAAGCTCCAGCTAAACCTGAACCAATAATGGTGACCTCTCTCATGCCAATCTCCTTGGGCTAAACGTAGCCTGGGTATAGTGCAGCGAGACCCAAAATCATTTCCAGCACAGAATTACCGGGATTGCTGCATTGCTCCTAGGATATGGTTTATTACACTTATTTAAAATGACCTATTCTATGTTTCACTTCTTGGACTGCATAGTGAAACAAGTCATAATCAAATCACTATCGTTTACTTTTCAATAGAAAATACTCACAATAAAGTGCACCTTTATTTTTATAAGCAAAAATCATACCGATTTGAAAAAAATTAAGAAAAAAATAGGTGAAGATCAACTATGTTGAATGATGAAATTTTTTAATTCTTCTGCTTTTTGAGGGGTGGTGAAATAATATCCTTGTGCATAGTCACAACCATGTTTGGTGATGAATTCAAGTTGTAACTCTGTTTCTACTCCTTCTGCTAATACTTCCAAATTCAGACTATGGCCTAGATTGATAATTGCTCGAGTAATTGCAGCATCGTTTTCACGATTTACTAATTCACTAATGAAGGATCGATCTATTTTTAATCTATCAACAGGGAATTGCTTCAGGTAAGATAAACTGGAATATCCAGTTCCAAAGTCATCAATGACTAACTTAGCCCCCATATCTTTTAACTCATACATGGTTTCAACAGCATGTTTGACGTTGTCAACGAGCAAGCTTTCAGTAAGCTCCAATTCAAGAAATTTGGCAGATAGCCCCGTTTCGAGAAGAATTTTTTCAATGATTTCAGACAAATGAGCCTGACGAAATTGTCGACCAGAAATATTTACTGCCATGGTTAAATTGGAATATCCTTGATTGTGCCAACTGACTAATTGTTTGCACGCTTCTTTTAAGACCCACAATCCTATGTCAAGAATTAAACCGTTTTCTTCAGCCATACTAATAAATTCACTGGGAGAAACATCACCTAAAAGATGACTGTGCCATCGCAATAATGCTTCAAAGCCAATAATTTTATTTGTTGTTAAGTTTATAAGTGGTTGGTAGACCAGATGAAATTCATCCCTTTTTAATGAGTCACGTAAAGCATTATCGAGCTGCATGCGATTAATAACGCGCATGTTCATTTCTTTATCATAGCTACGATAGGTATTACGTCCACTATCCTTGGCATGATACATAGATAGATCAGCATTTTTCATTAAAGATTCATAATCATCACCATCTTTAGGATAATAACTGATTCCTATACTTCCCGTTATTTTTAAACTATGTTGGTCAATTCGAATAGGGTTTGCGATCGATCTTAAAATTTCTTCTGCTTTTTGTTGCGCTTGCTGTTCTGAGGCAATATCTTGCAATAGAATAACAAATTCGTCTCCACCTAAGCGACATATTGTATCAAAATCGTTGGTGGCAATAAGTAAACGGTTTGAGACCGCTTGTAAGAGTCTATCACCAATACTATGACCTAAAGTATCATTAGTCATTTTAAAGTGATCTAAATCCAAGAATAAAAAAGCTAGGATAGACCCTTTTTTTTTGGCTTGTAAAATTGCTTGATCCACACGGTCTATTAATAATACTCGATTGGGTAATTCGGTTAGCGAGTCATGAGTTGCCTGTTGAATCAATTGTTGTTCCATTTCACGGCGTTGGGTAATGTCGTTAAGAATACAGACATAATGTTTGACGTTATCGAATGAATCCCTAACTGGAGCTACACTTTCTTCAGCCCAAAATACTTCCCCATTTCGTCGATAACATTCGAGCTCTACTGTTTCTTCGCGCAATTCCTTTATGGCAAAGTTAAGTCGTTTTTGCCCTACATTTTCTACTTTACTGCTATGAAGAAAAGAAAAATTTTGACCTAATATTTGTCTTTCACTGTATCCAGTAATCCGTTCAAAGGCCTTATTAACATAAATAATGGGTAAGTTGAGTTTGGATATGTCAATGATCGCTACACCCAGTGTACTGGCTTCAATCGCCCGTTCTCTAATACGCAATTCATCTTCTTCCAGCAATTTCTGAGTGATATCTCTAAAGCTATACACTCGTCCTACGATTTCAGAACCAATTCGTTGTGGTTGCGTAAATCGTTCAAAAATTCGCCCATCTTTAAAATGTAGAACTGGAAGTTCTCCTTGCCATTCTGGGTTTTCATAAAGGTATTTTACATCTGCAATGACCGCTTCTGGATTACTTAATTGCTGTAAAATGTATTCAAAACCAATACTCTCTGTTCCTGATTCCAACATATGAGAAGGAATTCGCCACATTTCTACAAATTTTTGATTCCAATCTACAACTTGTCCTTGGCCATTGACCATCATAATGCCGTCAGCGGTAGATTCAAGTGTAGCTCGTAATAGCGATAAAGATTTTTCTAATTCTATATTTTTTTCAAGAATATCGTGAGCCTTAATATTGATATTCTCTGAAAGTGGCACATTAATAGAGCGTTGGAATTCAGGTTGAGTGTGGTACCATTTTTCAAGAAGAGAAGAAAGATTTGGTGTTGGCGAAATAATTCCTAACTCTTCGCATACATTAGTTAGTGAAGGATCTCGACCTTGCTTTTTAACTTTTTCTGCAGCTTTGGCAACCTTTTGATAATCTATTTTCTGTCTTACCATGTTCCCTCATTTCCTTACAGCTAACAAATTAATTGGATAAGGCTAATGGGTGAGCCCATTCTCTATAATAAGTATATACCGTGAATCTAATTTTTGCTGGAGACAGATAATCCTAAAAAAAGTAATTGCCTTCTATTACGAGAATCTACTGCGCTGAAATTGGGTGATTTTTTTTTGATTTTTTTAGGATTATTAAGGAATATAGGTAAGTAAGAACTCCGTTTTTTGTGGGAATGAAGTAGTGAGTACTACTTCATTTTTTTTGTAATTGTTGAACTTGGGTGTTTACCGTTTGGATTTGTGTTTGTAATTGACTTTGTGTTGTTTTGATTTGATTTTGGAGTTGAGTGTTCATTGTTTGTATTTGTTGCTGTAAATCAGACTGTACTTTTTTAATTTGTGCTTGAAGTTGGGTATTGAGTTGTTGTACTTGCTGTTGTTGTTGGGTTTGCATTTGCTTCATCTGGTTTTGGATTTGTGTATTAAATTGTGATAGATCATCAGCAAAGGCAATATTGGTTAAAAAGACAGTACAAAAAAGTGACTTTACTAAAATTTTCATCGTCTTATTCCTTTAGGTGAAAAAATTAATTGAACGTCCTACTTTAACCTAATCATTTATGATTGGCTAGATTGATTGCAAAATAAAACACGCCATAAAATAATTAATATAAGTTCGATATAAAAAATAAATATCATTTTTATATCAAATTGATTTTATTTACTCACGCTAATTAGTTATCGATGCATTGCTCGATATTGATCAATCATTTGTCGTGAAAGACTTATGGGTTTGGGTAATTGGGGGAGTTTTTTTATGGAAAACCATTGAGCGTCTTCGATTTCAGTAGTATCTATTTGGATCTCGCCATGGCTATATTCAGCGGTAAATCCAAGCATTAAATTACTTTGAAAAGGCCAAGGTTGAGAAGAAAAATACTGTAAGTTTTTAATCGTGAGTCCTACTTCTTCCTTTACTTCACGCACCACCGTGTGCTCAAGCATTTCTCCAGGTTCCACATAACCCGCTAAGACACTGTAAACTCCAGGTACGAAATGGGGGGAGCGTGCAAGTAGGATTTCGTCGTCTCGCCAAATTAATACCAACATAACTGGAGCAATTTGTGGAAAAATTAATGAACGACAGACAGGGCATATTTTTGCTCGTTCTGTGGTACTGGATTGAGTTTTATGGCCACAATAGCCACAAAATTGAGTACTTTTGTCCCAATGTAATAATTGTTTTGCTCGCGTGACCAATCGAAACAAGTCATCATCTTCTAAAATTTCATGAGATTGGCGAACATGTTGAAATCCCATACCTTGTGGTAAAGCTGTTGATTTTTGATGCACCTCTACAGTAAAACAAGGAATGGTGCCATAAGTTCCTAAATAAATTTCGCGTTCATTTATGAGATTCAGTTCATCGATGCTAATAAATCGAGGGATAGAGTTATTTTGTAACAGAAGCTCTTCGCCATGAAAAATGAACCAGAATGCAGGCTCAGTAAATGAAGTGGGAGGATGAAGTTGTGACGTAAACGGTTTTGTCATAATTGGAGCTCATACTTTGTACTCTCATGTAAGTGTACCCAGGACTATAAAGATGGTCAAATCCATCTTAAAGATAATCCTAGGCATTGCTTTTTGTTCAACTAGAACATTCCATTACTATTAGCGGACTCGGTGGGAATGGGTTGAATAACATCCCAATGTTCATAAATTTTATCATCTTTCAAGCGAAAAATATCAATGATTGCTCTTCCTTGGGTTCCTGGTTCTAAGATGGAATGCACATGTACAATAACATAATCTTCTTCAGCAAGTATTCTTTTGATTTCACTATGCGATTGTGGATAAGTACTTTTTAGATAATTAATGTAATTTTTTAATCCCTCAATTCCATCTTGAGCGTTTGGATTGTGTTGGATGTACCAAGCCCCTAAGTATTCCTGGGCAGCATCAAAATTTTTTTCGTTGAGGGCCTTCTGATAAAACTGTGTCACAATGTGTTTATTGGTTTCTTGCATTACTCCTGCAAATCCTAAACATGAATGGATTAACAAACCATTGGTAATTAGCGATAACAGTATTTTGTTCATTTTTTCTCCTTGTTAGTCAAACACATTGATTATAAGTGGCTAATGAAATTAAAAAAGCGCATAATTTTGACTAAATATATCTAATTTTTAGATGGATCTTGGTTGAACAATTATGGCTAAAATAACTTTAGAGCAATGGCGGGTATTGCAAGCAGTTATCGATGAAGGCAGCTTTGCGAAAGCTGCGAGTAAATTGCATAAAAGTCAATCGAATATTAGCTATACGTTAGCGAAACTGCAGGACATGTTAGGTTTGCAACTATTGCAACTTGATGGCCGAAAAGCGATATTGACCGAACAGGGAGTAGAAATTCTTAAACTTTCACGCCAGATTACTCGTGCAGTAAAAAATGTAGAAAACGGGATATTTAATTTAAAATCAGTTTATGAAAAATCATTGCGACTTGCGATTGATGAAATTTTTCCATTCACTGTGTTAATGAATGTACTGCAACAGTTTAGCGCGGAGAATCAACATACTAAGTTAATTATTAATCATGGGCTTTTATCGGGACCTAGCGATCAATTAGTTAATGGAGAGGCGGAGTTGGCAATCATTTCAAAAATTCCTGAAGGTTATACAGGAAATAAATTAATGGATATTCATTTTATTCCTTATGCGCATAAAGACAGTTCGTTACATCAGAAGGTAATTACTCATGAAGATCTATATGATCAACGATACATCATTGCTCAAGATTCAGGACTCAATAAAAAACGAAATGAAGGCTGGTTAGGTTCAGAATTTCATTGGAAAGTAAGTACAATAGAAATGAAAATTCAATGTGTTGTGCATGGAATTGGTTTTTCTTGGTTACCACAACATCTTGTTGAAGAACGGAATTTGCCTATTTTACCGTTAAATATGGAAGAAAATAATATTAGAACGTATCCAGTCTATTTGGTCCATTACCAACCCGAAAAAATGGGACCATCTGCAAAACTTTTGGTTGATTTATTTAAAAAACACAGCCGAAAATCGATGCTCGTTTCACAAGATATCAATTAATGCAGCCTTTTTTATGCGGAAAAATGAGATAATCAATGACATTTATGAATAATTAGCGATAAAATGACAGGTTCGCCTTAAAACTCAGAGAAAAACATGAACATGTCAAAATCATGCATCATCTTGAGCTGTTGCATCATTTTATTTTCTATTTCGGCATATAGTACCACTGAAACGGTTTCACAATCTGAATCAGACTCTGCTCGAATTGCCTTGTTGGAAAAGGCCTTAGCACCACAGAAAATGGATGAAGTTGCACTTTTATTTGCAAAAGCCAATCAAAATCGAAATGGTGCGGTCCAATTTATGCTGTTTTCTGATCAATTAAAAAATAAATACAAAGATCGTTGGCCTTATTGGGTTTCTGGAGTTTCTAGTCCATGGATCACTTCTTATATAATTAAAAAAAGAGCGCAAAGCAAAAATTCCTGGGAATTTAAAATAACCTATCAATGGGCAACGGCAGCTGGTCCATTCCAGCCTTCTTTAGTCCAGAGCATTGTAGTAGCTCCTGTTCCTAAGGATACAGACTCATCGCAAAAATTTTGGATTACTGAATTTAACGAACATTAAAATGAAAAATATTATTACTAAGAATTTTAACAGCACTTTGTTGATTGTGGAGATACTATAATTAGTTCAGGTATTCATTTTAAGGAATAAACAATGTTTAGCGGAGAGAATATAATAAAAGAAGATTTTCAAAACATTTTGTATCGGAATGGACTTTCTGCTAATGAGTTTAAAATCACAATAAAGAATGGCTCAAGTTACGATCCAAACCAAATAGTCAGTACACAAGTTTGGATAACTATTGAAAGAAATTCCATAAAAAAACGATATGGATTATACCGAACTGATTGGCCATATGATTTTGAAGCAGACTTAAAAAATGGTTATTTTAATATAGGACCTGGTGATAATCGCTAGACTGAGCCAAAAAAACCACTGATTTTAGAGCACCGAAATGCAGCATTATACGAAGTATATTTAGTATTGGGCGCATAAAATCACGCCATCTTGGCCAGGATAATAAGGGTCAACAGATCTTAGAGCTATAGCCGAATAACTTATTGTATATTCGACTTACGAGTTTTAAGTCGGGATGCAATAGAGAGAATTCTATGGATATTATGAGGGGGACCTATGCTACTTATATTCCGGAGAAATTACCTCTCTGGCGGGTTTTCCTGCCGCCTATTTTTTTATCGTTGATCTGCATTTTAATTCGATACCAAACTAATTTACTTGTTTTTTATACACTAACAGAGCTAGCTCCTGTGTTTATTGGGCTGGCCTCAATGATGCTCGCGACTGCAACTACCCAAATCACAAAAAATCAATTTGTGATTTTAATTGCTCTTGCGGCAGGTTGGTCTTCTAGCTTGGATATAGGTCATATTTTAGCTTATAAAGGAATGAACTTATTATCTGATGGAGGCAATAATGTAAGTACCCAGTTTTGGATATCTGCTCGCTTTCTCCAAGCGATTACCTTTCTTCTAGCGATCTATTTTTTTAGACATACGGTAAAAATTTGGATTATTAATCTTTGCTTCTTTTTAATAACGTTATTATTTTTTATTGGTATATTTTCAGGCCATTTTCCTACAGTTTATATCGAGTATTTTGGACCCACCTGGTTTCAAGTTTATTGTGAATGGGGGGTTGTCATAATTTTAATTACAGCGTTGATGTTGCTTTGGCATGAAAAGAAAATGATGACTCAAGAAACATTACAGTACATATCTTTATGCATCATCACCTTGATTGCGTCATTATCCATGTTATCCTATTATAAAAACGCATATGATTTTGCATATTTAATCGGTCATTTATTAAGAATATTCTCATTCTGGTTTATCTATATCGCTTTGGTAGTAGAATCTTTACATCGGCCTTTTGCAATGTTAGTACGCACGGCCCTTACCTATAATAACATTCCTGATCCTGCTTTTATGGTGCAGTCCGAAGGTATTATTGTTCAAGCTAACAATGCCTCAGGAACGTTCGTTCATAAAAAAGCTGAAGAATTAGTAGGATTATCTTCGCACATGCTTTTTCATAATAAAGCCATAGATCAAGAAGATTGTCCTATCTGTTGCAAGCTTTCTACGTCAAGAAATAAATATACCGTAGAATTTGAAACTGAAAAGGGGATTTGGTTAGAGTGCAGTTTATCACCTATAAACTCCGATTTACTTCCTAATTCATGGGTACAAGTCGTTAGGAATATTACTTTTCGTAAGACACTGGAAAATGAGCGGAAGAAATTGATGCATGATATTGGTGAACGTGTTAAAGAACTTAGATGTTTGTATACCATTTCAAATTTAATAGCTTTAGGGAAATCGAGTAAAGAAGAATTACTTAGAGGAGTGGTTCATGCACTGCCTAAAGCGTTTCAATTTCCAGAGTATATGGTTGCAACAATAGAAAGTAAGTGGGGTAATTTTAGTTCGGAGCCTAATGCAAAACGGTTGCCCTATCAGCTGGAAAAAGAATTGATAATCGATAACGAGGTAGTATTAAAAATAAAGGTATTTTATTGTGTTCAACCCCCAATATTAAGAGCTATTTTTTTACCTGAGGAGTCCGCTCTTTTAGATTCAGTAACGACACTGTTACAAAATACCCTAAAACGGTTTTGTTCTGAACAAAGCAACTGATGTAAAAAAAGTGGTTTTTATGGGCGTTACTTAATATAACCTTAATCTTTTTGTAGTATTATTACTGATCAAGTAGTAAAAATTATAAATAACTAGAGATATATGACATGATTATTGCACTCGCTCTCTTAAAAGTATTTATTCTGCCTGCAGTTTTAAAGCTATTAAAAAACCGTAATCAAAAGCAAGATGTCTCTATTGAAAAAGAAGCAAGACCACAACCTGTAAATTTCTAAATAAAAATTCAATGCGAGTCCGATATAAAGCTAAGCTAGTTTTTTATATCGGACTCTTTTATTTAGCACGGGAACCCGTTTATGGGATGTTCGTTTAGCGACATAAAAGGTATTTTTATGTCGCATTTATGCTAAATAACAATAAAATCTTTAAAAGAATTTTTGTTGCTTCTTACATTCTAGCAACATACCCCTCAATAGATTCATCATTATGAAAACGGACTATGTCTTGTTTTGCATAGCCATAAAAAGCAGTAATAATGGGTCTGCTGATTAAGCTTATAGCAGATTTTAGGAAGCTCGCGACAGAGAGAGCAAAGCTTGCGGCGGAGAGTAATAAGAAGTTTGCTGCATTCTCTTTATGATCTTCACCATCTTTTTTAGTTAAACCAACATGAATTGCTAATGCTTGGGCACCTTCCCATACTGCAGCAGCAAATGAGCCAATGGATACGATCATTCCCAACGCTGGAAGGGCGGTTGCTCCAACGACTTCATCCATATAATCATGACCGTCACGTAACCTTTCAAAGATATTCAAGCGTTTTAACGCTTCATTACTCATTAAATTTAATCGCTCTTCCAGTTTCTTCGTTTTCTCCAATTTTATCCAGAATTCTTCAAATTCGTGTTGTAGATAATCAAGATGGTCGGAATAGTTTTGGAAAAAATTTTTTTTAGGATCCGGCTTTTTGGACTCTTTGAACAGTTTGGGCATGGTACTCTCCATTTATATCTATTTAGGAAAAGAACAGCAATTATACACTAAGTATTTATTATGTTCACCAAAAAAATGAAATTGTTAAAAAAGAATTTAAATTTTTTAATCTTTTGACTTAGAAAGCTCATAAAATAGGCATCTTAGAACAAATTGTCAATACATCCTATTGGGAGAATAATTTTCAATTAAAGTGTATTCTGCTAATTTAGAAACAATTATTTCTGAATTAAGTAAGGAATGAAAACAATTACGAAGTAATTTACCAATATGCTCCACTAATCGGTGAGAAGACATCACAGAAAGATGCCCGTGTCTATCTAAAATGGTTAACGAATTTGGATGTTTTTCGACATATTCCTTAATATACCCGGATTCTCCCGGTACAATAGCATCTTCTGTTGCAATGAAAAAATGATAGTTACTTAGTGGATTCTCCATTATTTTTTTCTTTAGTTGTGCAAGAAAAGGACTGTCAATTTCCATTTCTCTTACTGAATCGGAAAACCATGACAATGGTTTTACAGCAAGATAAGAACCATTAAATGGTGTTCCGATTGTAATGACCAACTCGACTTCAATGCCGGCTGTTTTAGCTAAAAATTCTGCAAAATAAGAAGCAACCAATCCTCCGCGTGAATGGGCAATCAAAATGACTCGTTTATGCTGGTTTGCTTTGATTTTTGCTTTAAGTTGCTCAGCAAAAAGCTCAATACTTTTTCCCTGGTACCGTTGATCAAAAGAAAGTAAATTTAAGGTGGAAATTTCATTAGGAAGTCCTGCTTGAATCGAACGCTCCGCAACAAGTTGAAAGGCTGAGAGCTGATCCGCTGTGCCATGGATAAAATAAATCGCGGTTCCTAAATTTTGAGCTTGATCATCCTTATAGGAAGGATTCGGATAGGTTTGGTCTCCTGAAGGAGAGGTTAACCAATAGTAAGTATGAGCAAACATACCTGTGGTTGCGATGGGTTGTTGTGCTTTTGCAGTACTGACGGCGCGTTTTAACATATTTAAATTCCTTTTATTGGAATACCAACTTCATTTTGGTAGCTCTATTGCCAATGAAAATAGTATGAATTTTCATTAGACTTCGTTCCAAACGCTACTGTAGTGGAGAATTACTACGTCGATACGGTGCTCGAATCCTCATGTACTGGCGTGTGCCCCCGTTCTGTGCACCGTTTCTCCTCGCACTTCCCTCACTACAGCGAGTTTGGAGCGAAGTTTATTACTCATCTTGAGAATAAATGGTTCTTCTTATTTGTCAATTTAATTCCTAGCAGATATCGGATGCAATTCTTTTAAATACATTGGAACGAACGAGTAAAGATTTTTTTCTTCACTTACTCAGAGTTAATAATCAGTTAATCTTGTTAGTATATAATTTGACTTTCTTGATTTTAAATTAATCAATTAGATTAAATATTTTCTATTGAAAGTGAGTGTCAATAATCATGAAAGAACTTTTTGAAAAAAATGCTAAAAAAAGTCATACCTCCGATGATTCTACTCTCTCAAAGCATGCTGATGTCTGTACTTGTACCATGTGTATGAAAAGTAAATTATCAGCTGAGGTAGTGAGCGAACATTTACATGCTTTGCAATCTACTATGGTTGACCGAAGAAATCCAGATGTGCCAGGAAGTAAACCATTAATGAAAGCAGCAAAAGCGCATGCTATTCTTAAAGCAGGCGAAGAAATCGATATGTTAGATGCAACTGGAATAAATGAATTAGATATACCTTCTTCTTCAGGTGCTATTCAAATAACTCGACCACAAGAATTAACTATTAAAGCGACTTGGAAAGATAAAAACCAGGAACACGGAGTAAGTGGTCGGGATGCCAGTGTTTTTGGCGGTTTGGGGGTATTGACTATTCCTCCTGATGTTCCTGTAATGGATATTCCCAAAATGAATGCATTGGCGGTGCCTTCTGCATATTTAGCCAAATACGGAGCAGAGCTAATTCCTCTAGAAAAATCATTTACTCTAGACGCTGTCGAGGATGAGTCTTTAAAAAATCTTTATTTGGTTGAATATCAATGGGATGCAGATTATATTCAAGACTATGTTATGAATCAAAGAGGTGGTGGTGGTTTATTTGTAGAAACCCACCCATTTCCTCATGTTTTTACACCGCTATCACCTGAGTGTGGTGGTGCGTTGATATTGGGAGTCAAGCGTGATGATGGTTCGTTTGATTTCGCTGCTTTTGAAATACCCTTTGGTTATACCATGAAAATTGGCAGTAATGTAATTCATGGTGATTCATTTTTTGTTGGACCTTATGCAATCGCATTAACTGAAACTGAATTAGCTGACTCAGTTCTTTTAAAGAAAGATACACCAACTCGTCCTATACAACAAGTTACTCAAAAACCTACCCCAACATTTACAATTCCTTTGTTTGAAGAAAATAGGTTGACTACTCAGGTGAATCATAAAATGATGGTTGATAAAATCCGTCATGAAGGGGTTGTTGGGAAAGATTTGAGCTTTTTTAAGCAGTTACCTAAAGAAGTATTAACTGAGGTTCGTCATTTATCAGAAGATTCTCAGGAAGCTTATGATCAAAGCTTTAGCTTAATGCCTTATTCACCTAAGTTCTAAATAAAACAGTTCAACATAAAAGGCATTTCTATGCCTTTTATGTCACTAATGGGTGTTATCCCGTAAAGATTGTTCCCAGCGAAAGCGAAGATGCGCAGCATTTATACGGGATCAGCTCTAAATAAAACGCACGTTAATTAGGCTAAAAATTTTATTATTTCATTGAATATCTGGGTTTATCTAAATTGACCATGCACTCTTTTAGATGAAGAATGGCAGTATCAAGAACTTTCATTGCTGACTTGTTTTCCCCAGATCCTTTGGTACCACTTCGATGACCACTATAGGACATTACCCCAGGAAAAGTTTGTAAGTCATTAAGAATTTGGGGCAAATTATATCCGTACCCCTTACTAATCTGTTTGGCAGAATCTTTTCGATAGGTACATAGATTCTCCCAAAGATTTTCTGTTTTAGCGTTCAAATTACCTTTATCTTTTTTTGCAAACATATTTATTCCTATTAAGAAAGTTCAGAGCAGTTTCTTGCTAAACTACTGTAACAATTTTGATGATAGAGTAACAGTGTCTTCAGGCAAGATTCTGGGCGATGGGGTTTCATTAGCCTCGAAGAATCTCTTAGCTTTTGTACGAGGAGCATCGTTAAATGGATAGGTTCCTCCATCCCACGGAATGAATGCTTTCATAGATTCAAAATAACATAGAATTGGCACATCGAGCTTTATGGTCTGATTTATATACGGAGCAATGATTTTTTCAAGCGTTGTAAGAATCTCTTGATGCAATTTTTCATCATCAATTTTTTTGTAGCAATAAGCTAAAGTAATATGAAAGAAGGGGGGAATCCTATCTTCAATATCAAATGCTTGGGCAAGTTCTGCGATCATTTTTTTTTGATTCTCGGGTAATGATAAACGTAACTGTAACGCTCTTCCCGTTTCAAGGCCTGCAATTGAAATCTCGGGTGTAAATTCCTGGATTTGAAGCTGAGTAAAGAGATTTTGAAAGAATTCAAGCTTATCTGTGATGAATTTAAACCAATCTCGATCATGCTCTTTTCTGGTATAGAGATTGCAGGTGGTCATATGGTAACTGTCATAAGGTAATGGGGTATAATACTGAGTTAGTAATGTTGAGCTTGTCAACGATTGATGTATTTTATGGAGGAACGCATTTTCTTGAGAAGTTTTTATGATTGGGGCAATAATGGTTACACCTGGAAATTCTATATAGTTTCCTGTTGCGTCTATTTTGTCAAACATAATTAAATCCTCAAAATAAATACCTTAGATTGCTCATGCTCTCAAGGAAAATATTATAGCATAATGATTTGAACAAGCTCTTTTATCAACGATAATAAAGTGGGGTTCTAATATGCATAACTCATTACGGCACTATCAGAATGCCTTGCTGCAGCAGCAAGTGTTTCATGATGTGTTCGCAGATTAGCAATATAAAAGTCTTTATGCTCTTCTAAATTAAACTCTGCAATCAATTTGTATTCCAAATCGTGTTTCATTTTAGGGTAATCACCACTTATAATTTCTTTTTTAATAGCATTGACTATTTTAACAAACAAACACTCACTTAAAGCTAACTCGTTTAATTCGTTAATAAAAATCAGAGCAAGTACCTGTGCGTTACCATTTTTCTTAAGATACGTTTCAATATTTAAGCGTTTTGAAGTGCTCCAATAACCTCCCCACGTTTTTGATTCATATTGTTTTAATGAAGATTTAACGAGACTTTGAAAGGAGTCTTCAGTTAAAGTATCTACCCAATCATAAATAGCTTTATACACCGATGAGATAACCGTATCGCTATAAGGATGAGTAAATCGCTTATCGTTCTTAGCAAAAAAAACTACATCTCGAGTAATACCTGCTATGCTCTGCTTAAAGCTTTTGTCTTGAATTGCAAGGTTAATACTCGGGATGGAATATTTGCGCAACATTAAAGGAGTAAGTCCTTCGACGAGAAGCTTATTTAAGGCTCCATCTTCTTGAGAGCCTGAACTTAGAATATAAGCTAATCGGTTATCACCATGCTCTTGTTTACTCACTTTTAAATACTCCTTCACCGGTTCTGTTCGTTGGCGAAATGAAAAAGTAGACAGTAAAGGAGTATATTGTTTATCAATAATCTTGTTGATATACCGCTCTAAAGCTTCGGGCTGTAAGTTTTTTGCCCAATCAAAGAGAGAGTGATGATACTTTCTCTTTACATCCTCTTGCATCAAAGGAAGCACTTTCTCTGAGCGCAATACCTTTTCTTTGGATTCATCTAGGAGAACAAATTCTTCATTTTGCTCCAGTTCTTTAGAGTGTTTCTCGTTTTGTTCTAGTTCTTCAAGACAATTCTCTTTTTGTTCTATCTCTTCAGGATGTTTATTTTTTTGTTCAAACTCTTCTATAGGTTCGCTCTTTTTCTCCAATTCATTTAAATATAGGGCGAATGAAAAATCGTGATCTAAATTTAATTTTTCTTCTTTTAGTTGAAATTCCTGTTCTATTTTTTCAACCTCTACAGGATGATACTCGTAGGCGATTTCTCTATATTTTAATCGATCCGATACATCTTCTTGGGTAGGATTTTTAATTGCACTTAATGCCTTGAATAATGACAAATAATAGTCACCGCGCAACGTTAATAATTCAAGTTGAGTGTCATCATCACAATTTGCTAAAGGATACGTCTCCAAAAATCTAATATTCATGACACAAAAGGAGATAATTTGATAATTTTCAGCATTGGCTCGCTCATTTAAAGCGTACAAACGATCAAGTTCTAATTCATTCTTAATGAATTGGGCATTTTTCTTTAACATAGAGTATTTCTCCTGAAAATTAATCTCACAAACCGAGAAGCTTTTTAGCGAAAATTTTGTGAGTTTCCTTATTGAGTTCGCTATGAGCTCAACTACTATTTCTAAGTTTAAAAGGTTCTATTTTTAATAGATGACTTTTTATTGACCTCCAAAGCAAACATCGAGTGTTACGGCATTGCTTGCAGGAAGCCAGTGACCATAGTTTTCTCCGTGCCAGAGTCTGGTTTCTTCAAGCTTTGCTTGAACAATTTGTTTCGTGAGGCCTTGACGCTTAACCCAATTTGTACATCGTTTTTTAACCTGCTTACGAATTTGCCCTCGCATAAAAGAGTAACGACAAGGGTTGAAGGCTTCATTTAAATTATCCGAGATATAAGGTTTCAATAGTGTTTCTCTGTGAATATGTTTGGAAAACTCCCATTTATCCCCATTTAAAACTAAGATGGGAGGAAGAGTCTGATCTCCAATTTTTACGCTTTGGGCTATATTCATATAAAATTTCCATCCCGCGTAATTGCCCGCTAAGTCAGCATTGGAATAAACTCCATTAATCAATGTACCTAGATAAGTCTGCTCAAGAATTTGCCCATATAAAACAACAGCGGCGTGAGCTTTTTGAGCAGATTTTCCATGGTCCAGGTAATACATATAAATTTTGTAGTAGGTATGGCCCATCATGAAAAAATGACCAAGTTTGTCAGTACCAAAATAATAACCATACATATTAATCGTCGGTGCAAGACCAATTACAAAGAGCGGCGACTGCGAAAAAACCAGCCAATAAACAGTGTTCCAGGGTAGGACTTCTTTATGAAAGATTGGTTTTGATTCTTTGGGAATGCGACGTAACCAGCGTGGAAAACCTGGGCCAGTATGCTTATAGACTAAATCAGCGAGATAGGTTCCATTTCGGCGCGATGCTAATTGTGATGCTGCGTGCCGACTACGTTGGACCCTTGGTAGAAGCCTTTGAATTTCTGAATTAGTTTGAGCGATAACTTGTTCAAGAACTTCATAAAGTCTATGACTCGCGATTGGGCCAATGTCTTGCAATTCACTGGGTGGAAGAGTAAATTGATCTGTTTCTTCCGCTTGAATTTCCCGTATTGTACCAATAAATAATAATACACTTAAAAAAAAGATCCTTGTATAATCCATGTGTTCTTCTCTTCCTGAATTGAGTCTGACATTAGAAACAAAATCCATCCGCCTGTCTAGAAGTATTGGTTAAGAAAAATAATTTTTCGTAACTTTTACCTATTAACGCAATAACAATCATGGAATTATTACATGAGAATGAACTGTAACAGTTCTAAATAAAATCGGTTCGATATAGAAAATGACGTTTATTTTTATCAATCAAGTGCCAAAATTTTTATTTGAATATACTGTCATTGACGATGATCACGTACTTGCTCTCTAATTATTTCGTTGGCATATTCAAGTCTATTCACTAAATGCCCATAGTCTTTTATTTCGATCTGCTAAGTAGATAGTCCCATCCTCACCGATTGCAATAGAAGAAACGCCACCTGGTGTAATGCTGTTTTTGGTAAAACTATTAAGATCCAAAGATAAAGAAAATAATCCTTCTTGAGCATTAACATACACTTGGTTTGCTGAAATGCCAGGAGATCCCAAAGCGGCTCCGAGGGAATGCGTGCTCATTTGAAACTCTTTTATAAACCGACCACTTCCATCCAATAAAATAACATGTGTATCACTGATTAAATAAATTTGATTGATGAATGAAGCAGGCGGTGATTGAATCGCTTTTTTTGCCTTATACCAAGGTTTCCATAATTCATCGCCCGTTACCAAATCATACAAGGCTAAAGTGCCATTTGCCTGACCTGAAATAAAGCTGCCCCTAACGTCTAATTGACGACGCCATCTTAAAATTCCATCAGAACCAATAGCATGCAATTCGCCAGTCAAGTTGCCAATATAAACAGTCCCATCTAAACCAATAACTGGAGAAGCAAAAGCTACAGGCCCAACTTCAATTTGCCATTTAGGTGAGCTAGCTGGATGAGTAGAGAACGGTACATATCCTTGACTGGATGCATTTGCTTGATACTGATGCCAATATGCCATTTTCATCATTCCCTAATGAATATCTTCTTTAAAGCATATCAGAAAAAAAACCAATCAACATATTATCCGTTAATTGGTTTCGATATTAAATTAACGTTCGTTTAGCGGCATAAAAAGCATAGAATTGTCTTTTATGTTGAACTTACGTTAAATATACATTGAGTTTCTGACTTCTTCGAATCGGGCTTTATCTTCTTCTTGCATTTTTTCAGCCGTTTCCAACTCCTCTTTTTCTTGTTCTTGTTGCGCCTGTAGTTTTATGAGTTCAATCATATTCTGGGTTTTCAGTTCTTCTAAAATCCCCGCTAATAAAATTTCAGTAGGGGTCTCCAATTTTATTTCTTGAGTAGGTTGTTGTTCTTTCTGTCTTTTTCTTGTTTTCTTTATTCCTGCTGAGTGGGAGGGATGTTGGTTAAAAAAAAGTTGTGAGTCTTTATTGGAATAAGGTTGATTTGTTTGATGAGTTCCATTTTTTTGGCGAGTATTTGTAGATTTTTTAGTCATGTCGATCTCCTTTTCCTTGTGAGTCTCCTCTAGATTAATATAAATTTTGAGTTAAATGCAAATGTTTATTTCAAAAGAAACAAATTTTATATTTTTATTGTTAATATTGGGCATTGCGAACAAGAGACTTGCTAAGTGATCGATGGATTTTAAATGCGTTCAAGGATTAGCAAAATCCATACTTTCTTATCCAGCCTCTTCATTAAAATTAGCTCATTAATTTTATAAGAGGATCATTGAACACATAATCAATAAGTTGAAAATGCATTCATTTTGTTGACAATAATAATTAGATCAATTATATTCGAAATATGCATAAAATTTGGATTGGTATTCATATGGGTAAATTTGTTAACTTAATGATTGTGGCGACTTTATTTTTTTTATCTGCGTGCAATTCAAATGATCAAGAGAGTTATCTGCATTTCGCTACATCAGCAGTATATCCACCATTTGAATATAGCGATCATGGGGAGATTAAAGGTTTTGATATTGATTTAGCACGATTAATCGCTAAAGAACTTGGAAAAGAAGCAATTTTTGACAATATGCAATTTAGTACGGTTCTTCCGGCAGTAAGCTCTGGCCAAGATGATATTGCCATAGCTACAATTTCAATAACCGAGGCAAGAAAAAACAATTTTGATTTTTCTGAGCCCTATTATTTTGATGGTATAGCCACTGTGTATCGTTCAGATCAGCCAGTCACCTCGCCAAACCAACTTAAAGGAAAAAAAGTAGCGGTACAACTCGGTAGTATTATGGAGATTTGGTTGAAGGAAAGGTTTCCTGAGGCTGAAATTACAGCGCTGGATAATAACAACCAAGCTATTGAATCATTAATTTCAGGTCGTGTAGATGCCGTTTTAATGGATGGTGTTCAAGGTAAGATCTTTAGTAAAAAACATACAGAGTTAGCCTATTCGTTAATTGCCCAAGCAGATTATGGATATGCATTGGCAGTCAAAAAAGGATCTCCACTGACAAAAAAGATTAATAAGGCTTTACAAAAACTTAAAGCAAATGGAGCAATTCAAAGACTGGAGAATATCTGGTTAAAGGATTCATGACGCATTGATTGAAAATAGTTATAGAAAAACATCATTTATTTACCAATTTAATTGAGGAGGCTAAAATGTCCCTTACCATTCCAGTCAGTAATACTAGAGCAGAAGACAATCATTCACAATCGATTAACGAAGTAACAACCAATACCTTCGTGATTAATTTACAACAGGCGATCTTCGATCTTGAAGTAGATTCTCAACACACACTTACTACTGAATCAACAGGAACAAGAAATGCATCGATGAACAAAGTAAAGCATTTTCTCACTGGAACTGAATTAAGTACTGAAGAGCTGCAACATATTTTAGAGAAAGCTAAAGCACTTAAACAAACTCCCTCTTTTTATTGTCAGGCTTTAGCGAATAAAAGTCTCGCCATGATTTTTGAAAAACCCTCTTTTCGAACCCGGTTAAGTTTTGCAATGGCAATTCAAAGTATGGGGGGAATCGCTATTGAAAGTGTGGGGAGTACTCGAAAACAGGAAACTCCGGCAGATATGGCAAGAGTTCTAAATGGTTATGCTAACTTCATTATGGTGAGGACTCATGCGGATGAGATTTTACAAGAAATGGTTGTTCATGCAAAAGTACCTGTAATCAATGGTCTTTCAGCCTTACATCACCCATGTCAGATTCTAGCTGATTTATTAAGTCTCTGGGAGCATTTTGGCATACTTGATGGTCTTACTGTTGCATATGTGGGTGATGGAAATAACATTCTTCACAGTCTGATGTTGCTTGCCCCACAATTGGGTATAACAATTAATTACTGTTGCCCTGAATCCCGTCAGCCTAATAGTGCAATTATAGAACAGGCACGGGACATGAAACACGATATGATTTATAGTTTTTCTAAACCTGAGGCAGCCGTTAAAAATGCTAATGCGGTCTACACTGATGTATGGACCAGTATGGGCTTTGAAAATCAGGATAATAATCAAGTTTTTCAAGGGTTCCAAGTCAATGAATCTTTAATGTCTTATGCAAAACCAGGGGCGGTATTTATGCACTGCATGCCTATGGAACGAGGAAAAGAAGTCTCTGAAGCTTTGCCAGACAGCCCTGCTTCAATAATCTTTACTCAAAGTGAAAACAGGTTGCATGTGCAAAAAGCATTGCTGTTATTTTTAAATAGATAACTATTTTCTAAGATTTATATTAAGCTATTTTTTATGATGATCTTCACTTTGAATGGATAAGCTTTTTGTTTTAATAAGAAGGGGGCTTAGATCAGATGATTGATTGATCCATTGTCTAATATATTCGATAAATTCCCAAATTAGGCGTTCTTCACCGCGTTTTTTTAAGTAAAAAGCATGAAACTCAATATCCATCGTAAAATCGCTGAGTTCAACTACAGCCAATTTGTCATTAAGTAGTCTTTCATAAATCAAACACCAACTGCTTCCAAGCTCGACCGTCTGGATGCAGTTGTATACTGTATTTACTTCCGCGATAATTTTAGCTGAAATTCCTTTTTGTGCAGCTAACATATTAAATTTTTGGCGCAATATACTGTCATTCGTTGTTAACACTGCATCGTATTCCGCCAATTCAACTATAGAAATAGGAGTGTTACGTTTCGCTAAGGGGTGATCAATTGATACAACGGGTAAAACTCGTTCCTTCCATAAAGGAATAGAGGATATATTGGCAGGACAATTTCCTGTATAAGGGAGAATGAACAGATCGTAATATCCACCTGCTAGACTTGTATTCAGATCTTTGCCAGGAACTATTTTATTAGTAATAAAATAATTTGTTTTGAGTGAAAGCATATAATTTATAAACTCGGCAAATACTGAGAGAGAAACATAGGGGTTAAGTCCTACATTAATCGTTAATTTAGGCCTGCTTTTACGATCATTATGCTCTGCTTTCATCATTTCATTATAAATACTTAGCATTTGGCGAATATAGGGAAGAAATGCCTTTCCTTTTTGGGTCAACTCAATTCCATAGGTAGTATTTACAAAGAGTTGACTCCCTAATTCTTGCTCTAATTTTTTAATTCGCCTGCTTATAGTAGGTTGAGAGGCATACATGTGCTTTGATGCTAAGGATGTTGAATGATATTCAACAACAGCAAGAAATGTTTTCATATCTACTATGTTCATCTAAGCCTCCAACCTTTCGCCAAATTTCAAGTATGCTCCCTGAGGTTCTTTTTTCTATTTCGAAAAAAGCTTCTGTCATAGTTCCATATAGGTGTTATTACCCTATACCTGTTGAAGCTCCAGTTATAAGGACAACCTTTTTGTCGTTCAAGCTACACATGGTCATTATTCTTTAGTCATTGAAAGTTATTATAAAGCTACTACTAAAATACTTTTGATGCAATATAAGCCCATAAAACGATAGCAGTTTTGCATTCCATTTTTAAATGTGATACAAAGTGCGGCTCTAATCGCTAGAGACCATGTTATTGAGCTATGTTTTGAGGTTTTTAGTCTTGTGTTAAAGGTTACTCATTCTAGTATAAAAATTTTTTATCCGTCATTATTAAATATGAGTTATTGTGAATGAAATTAAATTAATTATCTGGGATTTAGATGATACTTTGTGGAAAGGAACTCTAGCAGACCAGGATGATGTAACATTAAACAAAGATGTTATTGAAAGAATTGAATATTTGTTAAATAGAGGTATAGTTCATTCTATTTGCTCAAAAAACGACGTGAAAAAAGCAGAAAAGGTGCTCAAACAGTTCGGCATCTACGATCTTTTTATTTTTCCCAAAATATCCTTTGAAGATAAAGGATTGCGTATAAAAAAAATTATAGAGCAAGCACAACTTCGTGAACAAAATGTATTATTTGTAGATGATAATGACTTTGTATTAAGAGAAGCTCTTTTTCACAACCCCAAAATGGTCATTAAATTACCCGAGCAATTTATGCAGGAGGATGTGACCCATTGGGGAAAAAATGACAGCAATCGGGAGCGCTTAGCACAATACAAAATTTTAGAAAGGAAAGAGAAAAATAAACTAACATTTCTTGAAAAAAGCAATGATGAGCAAGCCTTTTTGAAAGAGTGCAGTATCCAAATTCAGCTTATTCCTTTAGATATAAATGATCATGAAATTGAGCGTGTGATAGAGCTTGTAAACCGTTCAAATCAAATGAATTACACGCAATCAAGGATTAAGTATGAGTATTTATTTACCTTATTTGAATTAAAAAATGGAGGCAATTTTAAAATCCGTGTGCAGGATAAATATGGTGATTATGGAGTTGTAGGGTATGTTTGTATCTTAAATAATACGTTATTTCACTATGTGTTTTCATGTCGTATTCTAGGTATGTGCGTTGAAGCAAGGATGTATCAATGGTTAAAAGCAATATACCCTGAATTAAAGCCTTCATTTAATATTTCTAAACTAAAGAACCTTGATACAAATCTGGATTTTATTAAAGTTAATTTGCAACAAGATAGTGAGGAAAAAAAATCAACTTCAAATGCTAAAAAAGTCTTAGTCAGAGGTCCATGCCTTGCAAATGCCATTTCGTTTCTTCTCAGTGAATATTATCATGTGGATGAGGAAATATTTTCTTTTTTTGAATACGCAAATTTACATTTTTTAAGAGAAAATTTAGAGAGTAAACAAGGGGTACGTTTTGATAAGACACGAAAAGCTATAGAAAATAATGAGTACCACATCATAGTTAATTTTCTTGAAAGCGATTATTACAGTGGCAACTATAAAATCCAAAACCAAAAGATCCCCATCACATCTAATTACATTTTCTGGAAAAGTTTGAAAACGATCAAGCAAGACAATCAAGTATTAGGTGAACATATTAAAACAATGATGATTAATGGGATGCGCGATATTAAACGGTTTAATCTCGATAACCGTTTTTCTCCGTGGCCACGCATCGAAAAAATTCTTAATACTACATTAACGTGGTTTGGAGCGCGTTGGCGAAAAATCCTCTATCAGCTTATTTTTTATTTTGTATTTAAAAATTACCGTGGCTATGTTTCTGAAACGCAATTTGAAAAGAATGTACTCTGGTATATTGGTCTTTTTCCAAAACATGTACAGTTGATATTTATTAATCCTCCTGAAAAAATAGCATTGCCATTAATGACTCAAGAACAAAACGAAAAAATTGTTAAACGCACACAATTGCTTAATAAGATTATGAGGCGTATTGCCCAAGAAAAAACGAATGTATTGCTCTTGGAAATGGACGATATTCTTGAGCAAGAAGATATCGTTGATAGTTTTTCTCATCTAAAAAGGCAAGGATATATCAAATTATCTCAGTCCCTATTAAAAACAGCGAAGTGTTCTTTTGCTGGAAATTAATCGATGAGCAGAGCGCCGCTCTCTGCGAAAGCAGGGGGCTATTAAAATTATGTTGTAAGGGGAAGTTTCTAGCAAGTTTGTTGTTTTTAGACCTTCCGCTTTTGCGGAAGGTGGCGAAATTCTAAACATTTATAGGAATTGCAGGAACACTTACAATGTTCTTTTTAGCCCACGATCGAGGAAACCAAAATGTCATATTTAGAAAATCGCATGGTTACTGAAGGTTCTTCAATATAACAACCATCATTCGGAATTAGGACTCCGTAAGATGTTTTTCCATGGAATGTAACACGACAATAATAAGTTGATTTTTTATTGACAATATTATTGAGTACTGCATTCACTGGAATATGACCATTTTTGACTGGAACCCAAGTTTCTACTTTTTGCGGCGCAGGTCGCAACGGAGGTGTTGTGACGACTGAGTAGTTGCTAACGAGAATAGTATAATCATAAGGCCCAGGGTAATAATACAATGGAACATAATAATAGCCGGCATAGACGGGCGGTAAAAATAATGCTGTTGTAAGGGTTGCCCCAAATAATGCACCATAGAAAAAGCCATTTCCCCACCCCCAATAAGGTCCTGGTCCCCAATAGGCTCCTCCGGCCCAATAGCTGCCGTGCCAATAACTGCCATGCCAATAACTGCCATGCCAATTGTTGTGATTTATCCAATTTGCATTGCCAGAAAATTCTTTATTGATGCTTTCGCCATGATGAACGCCATTGAAATGACCTATTTCTGTTGATGTTTGATTAAAGGGGTGAATTGTTTGTGGATGATGTTCTTGGAATGGATGCATTGTCCCATAAGATGAACCTCCTAGGGAGCCATGATAGTATCCACCTTCCCGATAGCTTCCTGAAGATCCCCAGGCAGAATAATCATTGTTTCGGTGATACATCCCTGCAGATTCACGGGAGTTGCTTCCCCATTCAAATCCACCTTGTCCATGAAAACCACCTCCACCACCATGAAAACCGCCTCCACCATGAGCCCAGGCGGAAGAATTTCCAGCAGCAAAAAGAATACAAAAAGTATTGATGAGGGTCGATATCTTCGCGAACTTTCTCCAGGTTCTCTTTCTTAAATTGGAATCAAGTTCAAGCCCTCTCTCTAAATACGCGCAGTTTTGCTCGGTCATTAAAGAGGTGTTACCTGTGCATTTCTCTGATTTTTTATACATCGTAGTTCTTCCTGTGTCGAGAGAATGTTTCATATCAAGAGCATTATTCCAAATACATTGTGGTGGAAGCAATAGTTATTGTTAGAAGTGAAACAAGTAGTTTTGATTAGCTCTTTGCCGATCAAGAAAAAAACTCTTTGACAACTATTTGTTGAAATGATAGTTTTTGCGATTTAGACAGGAATCAGAAAATAAACGGAGTTACTCAATAAAGAGCTGGAGCCTCTTCTATTCCAAAGTTAAGGATGATGAAGCCGATGTCCAGTGCAATCAGTGAAATAAATCTTTTAAAGAATGCCGAGTTTACTGTTTATCAACAAAGATGGGATTCGCGAAGTTCGGTTCGCTCGCGCCCAGAGAAGTATATAGACTTTAGTCTTGAAGGTTATTTTTTCCCGAGTGACAAGCAGCCCATTTTACTTAACGAAGAAGTTCAGGCATTAGGTGAATCGGTAAAAAAAGAGATACTTCTTCAATCGTTTTTCAAATACTTAAATGATATTATCCATCTTGAAGTGAAACTCATTAATAGTGCGTGTCATTTTGTTATTTATGAACAATTGCCAGTAACTTATTCTGAAGAAACAAAGCTCAATGCTTATACTGTTTTGATTGATGAGTATTATCATGTCTATGTGGCTAAAAACATGATGATGCAATTGGATAGACAGTTTCCCAATCGAAGAAAATTTAATTATCCGATTTCTGATTCTTATAATGCAGTACTCCAAATTAAAAGTAGTTTGCCCTGTAAATACCATGCGATTTTTGAAATATTAGCTGTATGTATCTTTGAAACAACTTTAGTTCGTGAATTGGTAGAATTTTTTAATAGTCCTAGCGTGCATCCTTCGATCAAGTTTTATGTGAATGATCATATGAATGATGAATCGCGACATTATGGTTATTTTTATGATTTGTTAGCATATACCTGGGCGAATCTTCCACCGGATTATCAAGAGTGTATTGGGGAGCAATTGGCTTCTTTCGTTACATTATATTTGCATATCAACTCAGATAAACAATTCAATTTGGCATTACTTAACTCCCTTTTTGAAAATGAAGACAAAGCTACAAGGCTGGTGAATCAATTGTATCACGGGTTTGAAATCACTCCAGAATTACCCATAGTGAAGAATGTCATTCAGGTATTACAAAAAACGGGTGTTTTGGATCATCTTTCAGTAAAAAAGGGTTTTCACAATTTAGCTTTAATTTAATAAAGGATTAAAAATGAGTGTCGCTATTTCTCATCAAACAACAAGCCATATTCCTTATGATGAAACTACCAAACAACTCATAGCTTCTACCAAGAGTCGTTTAGAAAAAAGTGATCATTTATTTTTGCCGCTGGATGAAACATTAGAATTATTAAATGAATTAGCCTCTTTTAGTTTAGGACGATTTTTATTGCATAATCGTGGTCTCAATGGGTATTGGACTTCTTACATTTTTCGCAATAAGCCTGATCCTGAACAATCAATAGAGTTAGAGTCATGGTTGTTAAACAAATCGCTTTATGGAATGGCGCGTGAGCGTTTTTATATATTTCAGGAAGAAATTAGAAAAAGACTAAAATCGAATATGACCTTAGCTTCTATTCCTAGTGGTTTAATGGATGATTTGTTATTTCTTGATTATTCTTCCTATCAAAATATCCATCTTGTGGGGATTGATGCTGATTCTGAATCTTTAAAATGGGCGCGTCAAAATGCGAATGAACAAGGTTTTTCCAAGGAGCAAGTTACTTTGATGCAAAAAGATGCATGGGATTTAGCGATTGATGCGGAGTTTGATCTGCTTACGAGTAATGGATTAAATATGTATGAATCTTGTGAAAAGAGATTAGTTGCATTATATCAAAGTTTTTATACAGCATTGAAACCTGATGGGACGTTACTGATTAGTTTTATTCCTCCACCACCACAGAATATTGAGTCTCTGATCTCTCCTGAGAATTTTCTCAAAGAGCGGGCGATTTTCGGTGACATTATTCAAATTAATTATTTGAATTTTTGCACGGAAGAGAACATGAAAATTCAACTTCAAGCTGCTGGCTTTACAATAGAAAGCGTTCGATACAATGAAAAGGGGATGGCTCCTGTGGTTGTTGCTAAAAAATAATTTGATAGTCAATACGGAGATTTGGACGAAGGAATGAAAATATCTCGTGTCTTCGTTCAAGAAAATCAAGCTAAAGCTGAACTTATAGAGTTTTCTTGGCGAGGTATCGATTTAATTGAGCACTCGAGAATACCTGTAGAAAATATCCCCCTAATTAAATCGAAGAGTCAATTTTGGATAAAGACATGAGGTTTTTTCATGTTTTTATCCGAACTTCAATCAGGATAATAGTGATGAAAATATTAAAGGTCTTAATTAATTTAAAAATCAATAAACTCGTCCAATCTTTTATCGATTATCTGATTGATGCCGGACATTTTGTTATTGTGAATGCACATTGGGTTGAAACACAGGCAACATGGATTGATAAATACACGCATAATTTCATCATAGCTCGCGAAGAGCAATTAGAGCAATTTGATGTTGATTATGAATTGCATTTAATCGATGCTCCAGGACGATTAAAAAATAAGTCCATCATTCTCGATTTTGAGTGCGCTTCTGATCAAATAAAACTTTGTTCATTTATTTACAAACATCATGCTCAAAAACAAATAGTCAGTAAGCAAATAATCAGTCTTTATCCTCGGCAAGATCCTGATTTTTTGCCTTATATAAATAGAGAATTAACCGAATTATTCATCGATACTATTATTCATCTTTCTAAGTATGCAGATTCTGAATTCATTTCTGTGATCCACGAGCAAAAAGAGAATCAATTTGCTGCATTGCAAGCTTATGAATATGAGCGTGCACTCTTGGATAACTATTACCAATCGGTTGAGGGTGACGATGTTTTTTTAGTGGATTGTTTTTCTCAAAAAGGAGTACCGACCAGGAATAGCCAATGTTGCTATTTGCCTTTAATTCAAAAAGAGTACTTGGAACTGTTCACACTTTATTTGTTGCAATTATTTAATAGTAGAAAAGAAGGCATTTACACTTATGATCTAGTAGTTGCCAGGAATAAATTGACTAAATGGGTTCCTTGTTATTTTAATGATGATTATTGTTCTTTACAAAGTCGTTATCAGGATCCACGTTATGACGTGATTCATAATAAGTTTTATGCTGTTGCTCCATCGGCTCATTCTTCTGTTTTGGTGACTTACGATGAAAAAGACCAAGAGCACAATGCGGTCGTATTTATTCATTATGATTCGCAATTAGCACAAATTACCGTAAGTTATCCGCAACATCTTCATTTTTTTGCAGCATTGCCACAGATTGTGGACCAATTTTTATCAGGACTGGATTCTTTTATTCAAGGGCACATGTGCCTAGGCCATTTTCAACAATTAGCTTCGACATCCTGGTTAATTTCACACCATACTCAAAGAGCTTTTCCACAAACATTGCTTCATCAATTGTTTGAGCAACAGGCAGCGTTATTGTCTCATCATGTTGCGGTGAGTTGTGGAGAGATCTATTTAACCTATAAAGAGTTAAATGAACAAGCTAATCAGTTAGCGGCATGGATTCAAGGACAAGGGATTGCTGCAAAACAATTAATCGTCCTTTATTTGGAACGTAGAGTAGATTTGGTTGTTGCAGTTTTGGCGGTATTAAAATCAGGTAATGCTTATGTTCCTTTGGATCTGAAATACCCCAATGAACGTGTGGCAACTATTATTGAAGATTGTCAGCCTGCTTTAATTTTGACCCATAACTGTTATTACGAAAAATTACAACAAATTACGCCAACCACTCCCTTAATTGCTTTAGATGCACCAGAATTCAGGGCACAATTAAGTTCATTTTCCAAGGAAAACTTGGAACCTTGTTACGATATGACACGTTTAGCTTACGTTATTTATACCTCAGGAACAACAGGAAAACCTAAAGGGGTTATGATTGAGCATAGAGCCTTGGTGAACACGATTACTTATTTTGCGGAAACCGTCAAATTTACTGCAACGGATAAAGTACTCGCAGTGACTACTATTGCATTTGATATTGCCGGCCTTGAATTATATATGCCTTTGATTCGGGGTGGCGAAATCATTCTCGCTGGTCAACAAGAAGTGATGAATGCATCACGTTTGTTGCACATTATTGAGGAAAAGCAAGTAACGGTCATGCAAGCAACTCCGTCATTATGGCATCTACTGGTTCAAGCTTTAGAGGATAAAACTTTAGCTATTCGTGCTTTATGTGGTGGGGAAGCCTTAAATGAAGTTTTAGCTGTTGCATTAATGCAAAAAGTTCAGTTTTTATGGAATGTTTATGGACCTACTGAAACAACGATTTGGTCTACTATTAATTTATGCCAACAGGCAAATAATCCTTCCTTTATTGGTAAACCTATAGCGAACACAGAATGTTATGTTTTAGATGAATATTTGTTGCCATTACCCGTTGGGGTAATTGGTGAGTTATACATTGGTGGCGCTGGATTGGCTCGGGGTTATTGGTGTCGAGAAGAATTAACAGCACAACAGTTTATACATCATTCGTTTACTGATTCATCTCCTGCCATGCGTTTGTATAAAACAGGAGACTTGGTACGATGGACTGCCTCCGGGGAGCTCGAATTTATTGGTCGTAATGATTTTCAAGTGAAAATCCGCGGACATCGAATTGAATTAGGTGATATTGAAAGCGCATTAAATGGATTTGCTGGAGTACAACAAAGTGTAGTTGTTGTAAAGACTATGAATGGTGAAGAACAATCGTCACCAATCAATCATTATTTGGTGGGGTATTATGTGGCGCATTCTCCTGTAGATGAAGAAGCAATGCTTGCGCATTTGGCAAAAAAAATACCTGACTATATGTTGCCCAACATACTTGTTCGGCTAGAAGAAATTCCATTAAATCCTAATGGTAAAGTCGATCGCAAAGCTTTGCCTTTACCTAATTTTAATAGTTCTACTTTTATGGCTCCTAGAAATGAATTGGAGGTGAAGCTATGCTCGATCTGGGCGGAAATTTTGGGGTTGCCTGTAACGCGGGCGAATATACTGGATGATTTTTTCCGTTTCGGAGGGAATAGCATTTTAGCCATTCAACTGGTGAATAAAATCAATCATGAATTGCATTCAGATATTGCGATTCGTGATGTATTTATAGAAAAGAACATTGCTAATTTAGCGTATCGTGTGGAACAAAGTCTAGGCCGATTTATTTATAAAGAGTATCAAATTCAGACTATGGATAGGAGCAATCTTTATCAGCCCTTTCCACTTAATAATGTGCAGCAAACCTACTATTGGGGACGATTTGATCATTTCGAATTAAGTAATATTTCTACTCATGTTTATACGGAATTTAAATATATAGAGTTAGATGTAGAACGCTTGCAAGATGCATTCAATCAGTTAATTCAGCGGCATTTGGCGTTAAGAACTGTGTTTATTGAGGATCAGCAGTGTTTTCTGGAAGAGGTCAAGCCGTATGCGATTGCTTATTTTGAATTAAGTACAGAGGCGGAGTTGTTGGCTATTCGCCAGCAATTCTCCCATAAGGTATATTCACCCGATACTTACCCATTATTTGATATTGTGGTCACTAAGTTTAATGGCATTTATCTGCTGCATGTGAGTTTTGATGCCATTATCATTGATATGAGTAGTTTTGAAATTCTCTTTACGGAGTGGATTACGCTTTATGAGAACCCGGAACATCAGTTACCCATACTGCAGCTTAATTTTCGTGACTATATTCTGCAAAGTGAGCAATTAAGAGCAAGCTCATTATTCGAGAAAGCTCAAGCATATTGGCAAAAGCGTTTGAATGATTATTTTTTGGAAATGAATTTACCTTTGATTGCGCGTCCGTCACAAGTTAAACACCCTCATTTCAAACGAATTAGTAAAGCAATTCCCAAGCTGATTTGGGATAAACTAACTGCCAAAGCCCACTATGTTGGAGTTAGTCTTACTGCACTGGTTTTAGAGGCTTATGCGCGCACGCTTTGTTTTTGGAGTGGGCAAAAACAAGTGGCGGTTAATTTAACTTTATTTAACCGCTTACCCTTACATCCTCAAGTGCATGATCTGATTGGTGATTTTACTGCTTTGGAACTGTTTCCCTATCAATATAACGCTTTAGACACAGTCAATTCCGTACTTGAAAAAACACATCAACAGTTGTTAACGGATATTGAACATAATTTATTTGATGGTATCGATTTCCAAAGACTGTTAAGGCAACATCATTCCATTCCTTCGGATACTATTTTATCGCCCGTGGTTTTAACCAGCGTTTTAGGGGGAGCAAATCAAAGCAGTTTATTCCATCTGCCTATGAATTCTTCGTACCAAGGTATTCATTATGCAATTTCACAAACCTCACAAGTCTGGCTGGATAATAAAGCTTATGAAACCCATGAAGGATTTATTGCGGAATGGGATTATGTGGATCAGCTTTTTGCCCCACAAACCATACACGCCATGCATGAAACGTATTGCCAATTAATTGAAGCATTAGCGCTTACCGATTGGGAACGCGATGTATTTCCCGTTACTGTTTTACCCAAACTCCACGCACAACTTATTAATGAGGCCAATCAGCATACACGGGCATTCAGTGAAGAAACATTGGTAAGTGCTTATGAGCGCTCTTTAGAAGTGGGGGGACGTTCCGAGTTAATCGCCGTGGTTGATTCAGGTAAAAAGTCGGAGTACAGCCATGGTGAATTATGGACAGCGAGCGACCAACTGGCGGCATCTCTTTTAGCGACAGGGAATCAAGGCCGCTTAATTGCTGTGCTGAGTGAGAAGGGATACAGCCAGGTTGTAGCGACGTTATCGATTATGAAAGCGGGCTATGGGTATTTGCCCTTGCATGTAGATTGGCCGTTAGGACGTGTGCATGAGGTATTAAAGCAAGGGGGAGTTGAGTTGGTGTTGTTGTCGCGAAAGATGGCATCCCAAGAAGAGACTTATGCCTCACTAGTCAACGAGTATGAGGTATTGATTATCGAGGACGTATTGGAGAGGGCTGGTGATTTTAGTGCAGCCAGACCTGCAGTTCATGCCGATGACGTTGCGTATGTTATCTTTACCTCGGGTTCGACAGGAACGCCTAAAGGTGTGACGATAAGTCATCGCGGTGCATTAAATACGATTGAGGCGGTGAATGAACGTTTTGGGGTGGGCTGCGCGGATAAGGTATTAGCCTTATCGGAATTAAGTTTTGATTTGTCGGTCTATGATATTTTTGGGTTGTTGCTTGCCGGTGGCTGCATTGTGTTTCCTGAGCAGGAGCAAACCAAGGAGCCCAAGCATTGGTTGTCTTTAATTGAAGCTCATCAAATTAGTATATGGAATACGGTTCCGCAACTTGCGGGTTTATTAGTTGATGAGGCTGAAAAGGCGTTACCTTCCTTACGTGTGTTTTTATTGAGTGGCGATTGGATACCGGTTTCGCTGCCGAAGAAGCTCAAAGAACGTTGTCCTGAGGCGACGGTAATGAGTTTGGGTGGTGCGACTGAAGGGAGTATCTGGTCGATTTGGTATCCTATAGAGGAGGTGGACTCTAATTGGAGTAGCATTCCTTATGGAATGGCCATGCCCAATCAGCATATGTATGTGCTGAATCAAGATGGAGCGCATTGTCCTGTGGGTGTTATGGGCGAAATCCACATAGGAGGCATGGGTGTTGCGTTAAATTACTGGGGTGATGAAGCGATTACCCAACGTCAGTTTTTTACCCATCCGCAATTAGGTAAATTATATCGTACCGGTGATTTGGGACGTTGGCATGAAGACGGTTATATGGAGTTTTGTGGCCGTAATGACTTCCAAGTCAAGATTAATGGATATCGTGTTGAGTTGGATGAAATTACTGCCAAAATAGAGCAGATAAATGGTGTGGAAAAGGCAGTTGTGACCCTCCAAAAACAGGAAGGAAAAACGCATTTAGTCGCTTATTTATTGCCAGAAAACCGCAAGCAAAAGAGCTCCTTAGATAAAGATCTTTTCAAATTAGAACAACGCGGTTTAATTGCCAACAAGCATATTTCTTATCAACTACCACAACCTATTTTAGTCGCCCATCCTAATCGACGTAAAAGTTATCGGAATTTTATAGACACGCCAATTGATAGTGCTTTAGTGCAACAAATAGGTACTTCCAGCCTGATGATGCAAACCGAGTGTAAGTATCATCTTGATTCGATTAATCTCCAGTCCTTAATGCATGTTTTGGCACGTATCGCTGGACAGCAAGTAACCAATAGAGCATTACCCAAATATCAATATCCTTCTGGCGGTAGTTCCTACGCCGTGCGTTGTTTTGTGAATATTCCTGAAAAATTACAGGATTTGGAACGAGGAGTATTTTATTATCACCCCCTAAAACAAGCTTTATGTGCTACAGACTTTGCACTTTCCTCTCAAGACATTGAGTTTCACTTTGTAGTGCACTGGCCAGCAATTCAACCCTTGTACGCTGATTTATCTAAAAAACTAGCTTATATTGAGCTCGGACATATGCTGTACTTAATGTTGTCCTCTCTTTTAGTAGAAGGTTTTTCATATGCGCTTTCTATAGAGGATAAGGTTTTGGATAGTGACAATCACTTATTGGCCAAGGTGAAGTTGACTCAGGAAAAAGCTTCTTTTCCATGTTTTTCGCTGGGCTTAAAGTACTTATCTAACCAGAACCAAAGCTATATAGATGAGGCGCAAAACTCTGTTCTTTCTTTACGAGATTTTCCCATATTGACGCAAAGCAGTGAATTTGGCCAACTGTTGCGTTCTAGTCAATTGATGATCACTGCTGAGGGGGAAGATTCTTGGCAAAACTACCTCATGGCTGGTTACTCATTTCAAGCAATCAGCCAGTCTTTATATGCACATGATATTGGTAGTTGTACCTTAGGCTTTACTCCTTATACAGGCGCTTTATATGCCATGGTATTGGGAAGTATTGATGCACAAGAACAAGAAAAGCCAGAAAGTGTGCCCCCTCTTATTTCGTTACAGCAGTTGATGAATCAAGAATTAAGTCACTCATTGCCTGATTATATGTTGCCACATGCCTATGCTTTATTGGATGTTTTGCCTTTGAGTGCTAATGGCAAATTAGCTAAAAATCAATTGCCCGAAATTACTATAAAACATGAATATCAAGCTCCAGAAACAGAGTTTGAATTGCAGATGGCGAGCATTTGGGCAAAAGTTTTGTCTTTACCTCCTAGCTCAATTGGTCGCGTAGATAATTTTTTTGCTTTGGGGGGGAATTCGCTACTGGCAATGCAATTAGTAAGGCAATTAAATCGTGAATTAAAACTGAATATGAAATTAACTGATTTGTACCAATACAGCACACTGCGTGACATTGCCAGGAATTTTTCTCCTGCACAAGAAGAGGTACGTGAAGAGGGAGTTATTTAATGAGTGCAACACGTTTGTTATACCAATTGCAAGAGTATCGTATTCTGCTCTGGAAAAATAATGAGGGTAATTTAGCGTTTAGCGTGGATAAAAGTATTGGCTTTCCTCAAGAATTGAAAGAACAGGTAAAAAACTATAAGACTGAGTTATTGTTTTTGTTGGAATACAATGACATTCATTCAGAAGAACAAGCTAAGCGTTGTAATTTTTATAAAATCCCCGAGCAATTAAACAAGCACGTGTTGCAAACCATTCAAAAAGGAATGTATTTACAAACTACTTTGGATGAGCAAAAAGCTACCTATACCGTTCCTTTGTTTGTGCTGTTTAAAAATGCTAATCCCTCTGTATTAAAGCAGGCAATTCAACACTTAGTGAACAGAAACCCAATTTTAAGGATGCGTGTTGTTGATGGATTTGGTTATGAGATTCTCCCTGAAAATAGTTTAACGATTCACGAATCCAGTATTAGCGCACCACAAATAACCGTGGTTTGTGAGCAAAAAGGACGAAGAGCTTTTGCTGTAGATGATGAGCCTTTAATTCATTTGGAATTAATGCAAATTAGCGACACTCAGGATTACTTAGTTAATTTAACCCATCATCATATGTTATCCGATGCTTATTCTGCCGATTTAATGATCAATGAACTCGTGGATCAGTATCAAAAAATAAGTAAAGGATACGTAGATAAAGATGAACGCACGTTTCACTATTTTGATTACACTTGTTTTCAAGATTATGCTTTAAATACAGCGCCTTATCAGCACGCAATTAACCAATTAGCCCAACAATTGGATGGGGCTGAGCCTCTGAATTTATTAGCAAGCCGCACAGCCTTAACAGATAATTGTGCTGGGTTTTATGAGTTTAGATTGGAAAAACAAACTTATAAACAGGTGCAGCAGTTAGCCCTTGAGCATGAAATCAGTGTGTATTCTTTATTGTTAACGGCTCTGTATCAAGTACTTAGTACGTATTCAGGTGGACAAACTAACTTCCCGATTGCATTGACTGTTTCAAATCGCTTACCGGAAATGAATCAGGTTATTGGCCCGTTTATTAATACACTCCCTTTAATTCCTGAATATAAAAAAGAGGAAACAGTTTTATATCATGCGCAAAAAATTCATGAGGCGATTTCTTTTCTGAATACACATCATCAGATAAATTTGAATGTATTGGCACAACATTTACAGCGTAGCCATGAGGATTTACCTTCTTTGCTGCAGGTATTGTTTACTTTTCATAATTTTAAACAAGTGTTGAATCCGGTTGTTGCAGAATGTGCACAACCTATTTTATTGCCTGATTGTTATGAAAAATTTGGTATATCGATTATCGCTAAAGAGGGTGATGACAGCATCTACTTTACAGTGACTTACCTTGCTACGCGCTACGAAAGTGAATTTATCAACTATTTATTTTCTAGTTTTACCCATTTATTAACGAAATATGGTGTAGGCGCGGGGCTGCAAAAAATATCCTCTATTCATTTATTGGATGAAGGCTTATGGAACCGTATTGTTCACCAATTGAATCACACAGAAGCGTATTTTCCACAACAAAAAACCATCAATCAGCTTTTTGAGGAGCAGGTTGCACGAACTCCAGAAAATCTTGCTGTTGTTTATGAACAGAATCGCCTCACTTATCAAGTATTAAATAACCGTGCAAATCAACTGGCTCATTTCTTACGTGAACACTATGCTTTAAAGCCAGATACGATGGTTTGTCTTTGTCTGGATCGTAGTGAATATATGATGATTAGCATCCTGGCGGTATTAAAAGCTGGAGCTGCTTATGTACCTATTGTTCCTGATTTTCCTCAAGCACGAATCGAGTATTTGATTCAAGACACTCAAACTCCTTTGTTGTTAACCGATCAGTGCCATCAGTCCTGGTTAGCGTCTTTTTTAACAGTACCCATTCATGCTGTAGATGAAATGAGTTTTGCTCAGCAACTCGCAAAACAATCTTGTGACAATCTTGCTCCGCAACATACTAGCGAGCATTTGGCCTATGTTATTTATACCTCAGGCACTACAGGACAACCTAAAGGGGTAATGCTGGAACATCGCGGCGTAGTGAATCGCATTCATTGGATGAATCGACAATATCCATTGAGCGAACAGGATAAAATCATTCAAAAAACACCCTATGTGTTTGATGTTTCTGTTTGGGAGTTGTTATGGGCGCATTGGTATGGTGCTTGTTTGGTTTTTGCCAAGCCTGAAGGGCATAAAGATACTGATTATCTGTATGATTTGATGCGCCAAGAAGAAATTACCCGAGCACATTTTGTTCCATCTATGCTTAACGTATTTATGGATGCATTGGAGTTACGCCTGGGCAGCATTCCTAGTTTGCAAATGATTTTTTGCAGCGGGGAAGCGCTTAAATTAGCTCAGGTAAAACAAGTTCATAACTTATTGCCACATACTGAGATCCATAACCTTTATGGCCCGACAGAAGCGTCCATTGATGTGTTATATGCTGATTGCAGCGATAAGAATATTTCCGAAATTGTTCTTGGTAAACCTATAGAGAACACCACCGCTTATGTTTTAGATGAACACATGAATCCATTGCCTTTTTATGCTTTGGGTGAGCTTTATATCGGTGGAGTAGGCTTGGCACGTGGTTATTTAAATCGTGCTGAATTGACCAAGGAGCGTTTCGTCGCTAATCCATTCCAATCAGCAGAGCAAAAAACACGAGAGTACAACAGCCGTTTGTATAAAACCGGAGATGTAGTGAGCTTATCTCCAGATGGAGCTATTGCTTATCATGGCCGTAACGATTTTCAAGTGAAGATACGCGGTCATCGCATAGAGTTAGGCGAGATTGAGCAAGTATTGCTTGCTTGTCCGCAGGTGAAACAAAGTTTGGTGGTGGTAAAGAAGCAGTCTGGCCAAGGGTATTTAGTTGGGTATTACGTCAGTGAAGCGGCACAGGATGAAGAGGCGATGCTGGAGCAATTAGCAAGTCGATTGCCGGACTATATGGTCCCAACACGATTAGTGCATGTAGCATCTTTTCCATTAACAGCGAACGGGAAGTTGGACTTAAAAAATCTTCCAGAGCCTACACAGGGTCAAAGAAGAGACTATGAATTACCGAGCACGGACTTAGAGCAGCAATTGAGTGTTATCTGGAGTGAGGTATTAGGGATAAAAGAAGGTGGATTGAGTGTACATGATGATTTTTTCCGCTTAGGAGGAGACAGCATCATCAGCATTCAGCTCATCAGTCGGATACGGCAACGCTTGCAATTGCAAGTAAGCGTGAAGGATTTATTCAGCTGCCGCACGATACGTCGTTTGCATGAAAAGTTGACCGCAAGTTGTGAGCCCGAGTTGAAGGAGTTGGCTTCTGGCGAGCAAGGATTGTTAACAGGGGATGTGGGATTATTACCGATCCAACGCTGGTTTTTCGCGCATTCGTTTGCAAAAAGTTGGCATTGGAATCAATCTTTTTTAATTAAGACCCCTGCTTTGGATGTGGCACGCTTGCGTTCTTGCGTGGAGAAATTGGTGGCTCATCATGATGCATTTCGTCTTCGCTTTCGCGAAGGTGATGGCGCGATAGAACAATATTATGATGCAGAGAGTAGCTTTTCAGATTTGCAGGTCTTGGATGTCAGCGGTCTTGATGCGGCTGCATTAGAAGAGCAGCTGACCTTGTGGCAGTCGGGATTTAATGGGGCAACAGGACCGTTGTATTGTTTTGCCTATTTGTCAGGTTATGCGGATGGAAGCAGTCGCATTTATATTGCCATGCATCATTTACTGGTTGATGCAGTAAGTTGGCGGATATTGGCTGACGATTTACACCGTCTTTATGAGGGGCAGCCTTTAGGTGTTAAAGGCAGTAGCTACCGTCAATGGGTTGGAGCCCTAGAGGATTATGTTCACCATCATGAAGAAGAACGTGCTTATTGGCAGGAAGTGGTTGCTGATTTAAATCGTTCTTTCCTGTCTACGTTTTTTGATGTCGGATTAACAGTAACCCATGTTGAATTGGAATTGGCAGAGGAATTCACGTCCTCTTTATTAAGAGAGGCGAATGGTGCCTATCACACTCAAATTCATGATTTGTTACTCACCGCCTTGGCTTATGCGTTAAATGACCTCAGTGGTGAGCGTGTACATCATGTGACTTTGGAGGGACATGGCCGCGAAGACATCGCTGCTTCCCTTGATGTGACACGAACTGTAGGTTGGTTTACAAGTTTGTATCCGGTTCGTCTTGAATTGGGCGATGATATAGGTCAGAGCATCAAGAACATTAAAGACAATGTACGTCAAATTCCTAATAAAGGAATTGGTTATGGCGCGTTGTTGGGTTATGCCACTGCTCAGATGCCCGTGATTAGTTTTAATTATCTGGGACAGTTTGAGCAGCAGGCTGAATTTTGGCATGTGGTTGATGAGTCTTCTGGACAAGCCATGCATCCGGAGAATCAAGAAATACATTGCATCACTTGTTTTGGAGGGATTTATCAAGGTCGTTTAAGAATGATGTTTCGGGCGCAGTTGCCTCAAGAAGTAACCGATCGTTTGGCTTTAGTTTATAAGCAGCAACTCTTGATGATTCTTGATCATCAACACTCTTTGGCGCGTAGCTTTTTAACGCTAAGTGATATACATCATTGCGTGAGTGCTCGTTGCTTGGATAAATTACAGCGCGATCGAGAGTTAGATGGAGTTTATTTGGCGAATAGTTTGCATCAGGGGTTTATGTATCATTTTATGAGACAAGGACAAAAAGATGAAGCTTATCGCATGCAAATTGTCTGGTCTTATGATCGTGAGCTGAACATTGATCTGCTGCAACGCGCATGGGGTTTCGCACAACAACGTTATCCTAGTTTGCGTTTGCGTTTTTTGATCGATGAAGAATTAGTGCAAGTTATCGATAAAAAAGGGTATTTACATTGGAAATTTGTTGATTTGAGTCAGGATAAAAACAACCAAGATCATAAAATACAACAGCTCATCGAAGAGGACCGGCAAAAAGCATATGATCTGACTCAAGGAAGTTTGTTTCGAATTCAGCTGATTAAGCAAGAGACAACACACTATACCTGTATCTTTAATGCACATCATGCCATTATTGATGGCTGGAGCGGTCCCTTATTACTTGGATTTGTACATGAAATGTATATGAAGTTACTCCATCAAGAAGGCACTGATTTTACGATAGATACAGCTTACGCGCAGTCGCAACATTTTTTACAAGTTCAAGAATTAGAAAATCAGTCGTTTTGGCTACAGTATGTGGCCCAAATAGAACATAAAGCGGATTTAAGTAATCTTCTGCAAGAGGGTAAAAAACAGCTTAAATTAAGCGACTACAAATACATCACTCATCAATCAGAACAGACCATTTGCATTGCTAAAGAACGCTTTAAACAGATTAAAATGATGAGCCAAGAACAGGGTATCACTTTCAATGCGCTTATTCTTTATGCGTGGCATAAAGTAATGCGCATTTATGGTAATGGTAAACAAACAGTAGTAGGTACTATTGTTTCAGGAAGAAACATACCTATTGATCAGGTGGAACACTCTGTAGGTTTGTACATTAATACATTGCCGATGATTGTGGATCACACCCAACATGACGATCTTAGTGTGTTGGATGCAATTCGTAGTGTGCAAGAAATTTCTAATGAAATAAATCAACGAAGTGCGATGAGTCTAGCTAAGTTACAAAGTCAGGGCGAGCGCTTGTTTGATTGCTTGTTTATGTATGGAAATTATCCTAATCTGGCGGTAGAAAATCCAGAAAAGCAATTGTCCTTTAAGATCCAAAGTACTTTTGAGAAGCGTGACTATCCTTTATCGCTTGCGGCAGATGAGGAAGAAAATCAGCTTAAGATTAAACTTACTTATGCGGGCGAATTATTTGATTCCTCATTGATGACGCAATTATTGGCTACTATGAATTATTTATTGGAGCAAATTGCTCATAATCCTTTGCAAGGTGTGCGTGAATTAAATTATGTGAAATCGAGGTTGCCTGAGCTAATTAGCGCTCCTGGTTTATCGCGCACTTTTATTGATTATTTTGAAGAGCAAGCTTCTTTGTATCCTGAGCGAATAGCCTTGATTCATGAACAGACACAGATTAGTTATGCTGAATTAAATCAACGTGCCAATCAGTTAGCACATTATATTCGGCAACAGGTCGTTCTTGAAAAAGACAGTTTGATTGGACTGTGCTTGGAAAAAAATGAGTATTTAATGATTGCGTTATTGGCAATACTCAAAGCAGGTAGTGCTTATCTGCCCATAGATCCAGCAATGCCTGCACAACGTGTGCAGCACATATTGGAAGACAGTCAAACTAAACTTGTTTTAACGTGTGATGCAGTAAGGCATACATTTCCACAGGCGGTAATTTTAGATGATCCTGCTGCTTCTTTTGCGATAGCACAACAAGCGACAAGCAATTTGCATTTGCCGCTAAAGCCTGATGATTTGGCTTATGTTATTTATACATCCGGTACTACAGGACAGCCCAAAGGAGCCATGATCGAGCATGGGGCTTTTTTACAGACTTTATTGTCGATGCAAGCCGAGTATTTTTCGGAGCAGAAGCCACTCAATACCTACAGTATGACCCATTTTGTGTTCGATATTTTTGGTTTGGAATACGGTTTGCCTCTAGTAACAGGAGGCAAAGTAGAATTAGGTAATCCCTTATTTAATAAATTAGATTGTCGTTCCTTTGATTTTATTCAAATGACCCCTAGTGTGTGTGAGTTAAAATTAGAGTCGTTGCAGTATTGCGAGTCCATCACATTTTTAATTGGCGGTGAAGCACTTGCTCCGGAGTTATTAGCAAAATCATTAGCTAAAGCACATAGGGTGATTAATGTTTATGGGCCAACTGAAACGACCATTTGGTCCACGGCAAAATTATATTCTAGGGTAACTAACCCACATCCTACGTCCCGCTGCTTGTCCGCGGGATCCAATGATGTTACAGAATTTCTGGATCCTGCGGACAAGCAGCGGGATGTAGGTAAGGGAGAACCGTATTCTAAGCAAAATGCACCAACAGTGAGTATTGGTAAGCCTCTTTATCATGAATCTGTTTATGTATTAGATGATTATTTAACGCCAATGCCGGTAGGAGCGATTGGTGATCTTTATATTGGGGGAGCGTGTTTGGCTCGGGGGTACTTAAACCGTCCTGAATTAACTGCGAAACAATTTATAACGCATCCATTATATAATCGCTTATACAAAACTGGGGATCTGGCTAAATGGTTGCCTAATGGTGAGTTGGCATTTATAGGTCGTAATGATTTTCAGGTGAAAATCAGAGGTCACCGTATTGAATTAGCTGAAATTGAAGCAGTATTGCGCTTGCACTCACAGGTAAAACAAACAGTAGTAATTGAACTTGAGCAGAATTTAGTTGCTTATTTTACTGCGTCTGAATTGGTGGTTGAAGCGGATCTGCACGCCTTTTTAAAAGAACAATTACCCGATTACATGCTTCCGCAAAGCTACATGCAGCTGGATCAATTTCCATTAACGGTTAATGGTAAATTAGATAGAAAAGCGTTACCTAAGCCGAATTTGACGAGACGTACTCATTATGCTCTTCCTACAACAGAACAAGAAAAACTTTTGGCTGCTTTATGGGAGGAAGTATTAGGTGTCAGTAAAGTGGGTGTGGCGGATAATTTCTTTGATTTAGGAGGACACTCTATCTCCTTAATTAAGCTCTTTAGCAAATTACCCGAAGCAATTAAAGCCCAGATTACAGTATTGGATTTATTTAAATTTCCTTCAATTAGTACTTTGTTGGGACATTTAGCTGCAGACAAGCATTCAGAAGAAATGGGGCAGAAAAAAATACTCCCCTCTTTGAAACAGGATGATATAGCCATTATCGGTATGGCGGGTCGTTTTCCTGGTGCTGATGATTTAGAAACATTTTGGTCCAATTTACAAAGCGGTAAAGAAGGAATTACTTATTATTCACGTGAAGAGTTACTGGAGCAAGGGTTAGATCCCTCTTTGGTGGATCATCCGAATTATGTGAAAGCACAGTGTAAATTAAGTGATATCAAATGCTTTGATGCTGAATTTTTTGGTTACACTGCTTCAGAAGCGGAGATTATGGATCCCCAGCATCGCTTATTAATGCAATGTGCTTGGCATGCATTGGAAGATGCGAATTACAATCCACATCATTATGCTGGGGATATTGGACTTTTTGCGGGTTGTGGTCAAAATAATTATTTTAGTGATCATGTGTTACCAAACCAAACACAAGATGACTTATCACGGCAATTTCAATTGATGATTCATCAGCAAGCTAATTTTTTGTGTACCAAAATTGCTTATAAATTGAATTTGACTGGACCTGCAATCACCGTTCAGACGGCATGTTCTACTTCCTTAGTTGCAGTGCATCAGGCATGTTTGGCATTAAATGCGGGTGATTGTGATATCGCATTAGCTGGTGGGGTGTCTATTGGTCAATTGGAAAAACAAGGGTATTTGTATCAACCCGGATTAATTTTTTCACCCGATGGTAAATGCCGTGCTTTTGATGCTCAGGCCCAAGGTACTTTCGAAGGCCAGGGTGTTGGTTTGGTGGTATTAAAACCGTTGAGTAACGCCTTAGCTGATGAAGATTTTATCTATGCAGTGATCAAGGCTTCGGCCATTAATAATGATGGTCATCAAAAAATTGGTTTTACTGCTCCTAGTCCCCAAAAGCAGGCTCAAGTCATTGCATTGGCTCAACAACGTGCTGCTTGTCCACCCGATACTATAAGTTATATCGAAGCACATGGAACCGGAACTGCTTTAGGGGATCCTATTGAAATGGAAGGATTAACTCAGGTCTTTAACGATTCAGGTCTTGCGCCCGGATCTTGTGCTCTTGGATCGGTGAAAACGAATATAGGACATTTAGATGTGGCAGCAGGTATTGCCGGCTTAATAAAAACGATTTTGTGTCTTTATCATAAACAATTAGTTCCTACACTGCATTATCAGTCATCAAACAATAAGATTAATTTTGCGGGCACTCCTTTTTATGTCAATACTGTTTTAAAACCTTGGACTAGAGATGATGTTCCACGGCGTGCGGGAATTAGTTCTTTTGGAATTGGCGGAACCAACGCCCATTTAATTCTTGAAGAAGCACCCGCTGAGGCGAAACAAGAACGAGAATCGCCTATACTTTATCCTTTTGCCAAAACAGAATATTGGTTACCTGCCGGAAGAGCTGCAGCAGTAGCCCAATTACCGACCCAAACAAATGGGGTTATTGTTCGTGATCGCGAGCATATTCTCTCTGTTTTACGAAGCTTATGGATCACATTATTGGGTATTGAGTCGTTTAAAAATAATGAGGATTTTTTTGATTTAGGGGGAGACTCACTGGTTGCAGTGCAATTGAGTGCACAATTGCAACGACAATTAGGTGTGCACCTGGAGTTAATGTCCTTAAATCGAATTACTATTGATGGTTTATTGGCATTAATCGAAAAAGAACAAGAAAAAACCGCTAAAGCGCGCTCGCCAGTAGTTTTAATTAAGGCAGGGAAAACGCAGCAAAACACTATACCATTAGTGCTCATTCATCCAATCGGTGGCGATGTTTATTTTTATCGTGATCTTGCTAAATCACTCCCTGAAAACCAGACCGTGTATGCGTTACGCTCACCTTTGTTGGATGGAGGAGCACCATGTTCCAGTATTGAATCTATGGCTGCTTCTTATCTGCATCATTTACGGCAATTTGGTTTGCAACCTCCATATATTTTAGGTGGTTCATCGTTTGGTGGTGCGGTAGCTATCGAAATGGCAAAACAATTGGATCAATCGGGACAATCCATCCCATTAGTTGCGCTTATTGATACACCGGCTTATACCAACTTGCCTAAGTTGATGAGTCAAGAAGAAATTCTTATTTACCTAATGCAACATGGATTGGGTAATTTGCAGATTTCTGGTGCTGAATTACAGGCACAAAAAACTTTGGATCAGAAAATAGCGTTTATTGCGAATCGAGCCAAAGATTCTGAGTTAAAAGAATTATTATCTACAGAGTTTTTGCCGCGGTTTTTGCATACTTGGCAAGCTCATGGGCAGCTTTTACATCAGTATCAGCCAAAGCCTTATCAAGGTAGAGTCCTCTTTTTTGCTCATACTGAAATTATTGATGATTTTCCTTCTCATCAGGAAAAACATTGGCAGAAACTGGTTGATGGTCCTTTTAAGCATCTTATGGTTCCCGGAACTCATATTACGATGAATGCTTCCCCCCATGTGCAAGTGATTGCAGATGCTCTCGTATTTGAACTCGAACAGCGATACCATAGCCAGGAAATATTGGTTGAGGTTGAAGCATGATTGCATTAAATCAGTTGGGTATGGCTTATGGTCAGCGACTTCTTTTTTATGATGTGAGTCTAAATTTGAATTCAGGGCAATGTTACGCTTTAGTGGGCGCAAATGGTTGTGGAAAATCAACTTTTTTTCGACTGATTACAGGAGAAGAGGAGTTGACCTCTGGGGAAATTATGATGCCCAAGGATGCAACGATTGGCTGGTTGAAGCAGGATCAATTTCGCTATGAAAATACGTTAATTAAGGATATTGTCTTACAAGGAAAACCTGAATTATGGCGGGCTCTGTCAGAACGAGAAGCCTTATTGGCAAGTGATACTTGGGATGATGATAAAGGTTTTCGTTTTGCAGCTTTGGAAGAAATTATTGCCCATCATAATGGTTATTCGGCAGAAGCAGAGGTCGAAACGATTCTATTAGGTTTAGGAGTTGCTAAAGAATATCTGCAAAAACCACTTAAGGCATTGTCTGGTGGTTATAAATTGCGAGTGTTGTTAGCGCAGACTTTATTTCAACATCCTTCCATTTTATTACTTGATGAGCCAACTAACCATTTGGACATTTTATCCATTCGTTGGTTGGAGAAGTATTTAAAAAATGAATATCAAGGATTAGTTATCTTTATTTCCCATGACATGGAGTTTATTGATAATTTAGCAGATTATATTTTGGATCTTGATTATGGTGAAATCAGGCAATATCGTGGAAATTATGAACGCTTTCTGACTGAAAAAACACTGCTGGAAGAGCAAAAGAATCTTGAAAAAAAGAGTGCCGAAGCCAAGATTGCTGAAATGCAAAAATTTGTTGATAAATATAAAGCTAAAGCCTCTAAAGCGGGACAAGCACGGTCCCGAATGAAGATGATTGAAAAAATTGAAATTCCTGATGTGAAGCACTCTTCCCGGGTTGCACCCCATTTTCATTTTGCGCCTAAAAAAATATCTGGAAAACATGTGATTAAAGCAGAACATTTGAGTAAATCTTTTAAGAATAAGACTTTATTCAAGCAGCTCGATTTCAAAGTAGATCGTGGTGAAAAAGTAGCAATTATGGGAGTGAATGGAATTGGTAAATCTACTTTAATTAAAATCGTGACGGGTATGGTGCAAAGTGATGAAGGCCACGTTATTTTAGGACACGAAGTACGCATGAGTTATTTTTCTCAAGATCATCATGAGTTACTCAATCGACATGTAAGTGTTTTTCATTGGTTATCTGACGTAGTGAGCGGCGTGACTGAGCAACAGATACGTAGAGCACTCGGCCAAATGTTGTTTGTGAAAGAAGATGTAGATAAGGATATTTTGTCACTAAGCGGAGGTGAGGCTGCTCGACTCTTGTTAGCTAAGATTATTTTGGAATCACCTAATGTGTTGATTCTTGATGAGCCCACCAACCATATGGATTTGGAAACCATTGAAGCTTTGGCGCAGGCTTTGGTTCAGTATAGTGGAACCGTTGTTTTTGTCAGTCATAATCGACATTTTGTTGACAAAATTGCAACGAGAATTTTATATTTCGACCCGCAAACAGGTGTTCGTGATTATAAAGGATGTTATGTGGATTTTGCCCAGCATTATATGGAGTAAATATCCTTATAGAACCATCATTTTGAAGGAGTAATAATGCAAAACCGATTTTTACCGTGGTTATTTTTGCTGTCTTTAGTGAGTACTTGTGCTGAAGTGGATATTTCAGTGCCAGGATTTCCCCAGATTGCACAATTTTTTAATGTTTCTGAAAGCGTCATTCAGGCAACAATTACCTATAATTTTTTAGGCTATTTTCTTGGCGCTTTGCTTTATGGTCCTTTGTCGGATAGCTTTGGTCGAAGAAAGATGATGTTGTTTGGCAATGCGATATTATCCATTGGAGCAGTGGGTTGTTTTTATGCGCCAAGCATCGATTTTCTTTTAATGTCTCGATTTATTCAAGGTATTGGAGCGAGCACTTCGGTAGTTTTGGTATTCACTATGATTGCTGATTTATATCAAGGTGAAAAAGCGATGAAACTCATCGGAATGATGAACGCTGCGTTATCAATCATTATGGCTTGCGCTCCATTGTTAGGTGGGGTTATCAATCAAGCTATTGGGTGGCGGGGTAATTATGGCAGTGTGGCAGCGTTTAGTGTGTTTGTTTGGATTTTATTATGGTTTCTATTGCCAGAATCAAAGACACAATTAGATCGTTTTAACACCAAAAAAATGATTGGTGATTATAAGAAATTAATCACCAGTACCCAATTTATTACAGCATCTATGGTTCCTAGCTTATTATTTGCTGCATATATGTCTTATATAGTAGGTAGTGCTTTTTTATATATTGAAACATTCGGCTTAACTATTTTAACTTTTGTAGTACATCAAGCAATTATCGTGGCTTCTTTTGCGATAACCAGTATGTATGCAAGCAAAATTATTCCCCTGTTTGGTCCAAATAAAACTGTAAAATATGGTGTCTCTCTAAGTTTTATCAGTATCTTGGCTTTTGTGGTGTTGAGTATAGAGGGTATAAGCTCAGCCTATTTGACCACCTTATTTATGTCTTTATTCGGGATTGGTTTTGCTGCGTGCTATCCTATTATTTTTTCCAACTCTTTGTCCCTATTTCCAGTATTGCAAGGCCCTGCTTCTTCGCTGATCATGGGCTCTAGAGCTTTGTTGGTTTCTGTATCTACGGCAATTACTGGTTATTTGTATAATGGGCATTCCCTTATGTTAGCTTTGTCTGTTTTCTTTGGAGTGATCCTAGCAAGTTTATTTGCTTTAAGTTGGTTAAATACAAATCAACCTGCAGAGGAAGTTCCTGCGTGATTACAAATGAATATTGTGTTTCCGCTCAATGCCCCGTCATTGGCGGAACTATTGCCTACAGAATTGTTAATGAGCACGCGACTGGATTGCCGCTAATTGTGGTTCATGGAGGACCGGGGACACCACATAATTATTTAGCTTCTTTGGCATCGCTTCTTCCTGAGCGACAGGTTATTTTTTATGATCAACTTGATTGTGGTTTATCTACTAAAACAAATAATCCGCAATGGTGGCAAAAAGAGCGTTTTGTCGATGAAATTGAAAAATTAAGTCAACATTTGGGATTGCAGCAATTTAATCTTTATGCACATTCAGCGGGAACCATGTATGCTTTTGATTATGCATTAGCTTATCCTGATAAAATTACCAATCTTGTTTTGGCGTCACCTGTATTAAGCATCAATGCTTATTTAGCCTCCATGCATGAATTGCTCACTACTTTTCCTGAGCATATCCAAACTGCTTTTCGATTAGCGATGGAACAGAATAAAACCAATACTCTTGAGTTGATGGAAGCAACAGCATATTTTGCGGAGCATCATATGTGCCGTTTACCGGTCTGGCCTGATGAACTGTTCGAGTCTTCAGTGAATACCAATATTCAGTTACGCAATTATATGTGGGGCTGTAACGATTTTTTAATAACGGGAAATTTAAAAGATTATGAACGATTGTCCTGTTTATCAGAGTTTAAGGTGAAAACCTTGATTACAGTTGGGGAGCATGATTTTATTTCGCCAACTGCTTGTAAGGAATATGTGGAATTAATGAATAATGCTCAATTAGCAATTATTCTGGGGGCGTCACATAATCCTCATTTAGAACAGCCAAAGTTGTATGGAGCGATTTTGCATTCATGGTTAGAGAGTTCGCAAAAGAACGCACTTTCTCATTACGAGGCCAACTGCTTTTTATAGGATAATCAGATATTTTAAAATGTTGGAGATTTATTCCATGACTTTTATTGAAAAATGCCAATATTTAAATTTAACTAAAGAGAGTCATTTTCATGAACTTGCTCAAGCTGCAATCGAAAGCTACTATTTAATCCCATATCCTGGTAAAACAGATATAAAACCTCAGATCAACAGACCACGCCATGGCGGTGTACATGTCAGTAGCGCCGCACTCAACTTAGAAATGTTCATTGAATTGTATCAGAAATATGCTCCTAATTATTTAGATGTGTTAAAAACACAAGATGGTACTTCTTTAAATCCAGAAACGATTAAATTACTTAAACTAGCTGCCATTTATCATGATTCTGCCAATATCAATGAAATTGAAGGTGATGAGAAAGCTCATGCAGAAAATTTTAAACGCGATATGTTATCGCTCGGATTTTCACGTGCTGTTATAGAACCTATTGCATTAGCACTAGAAAAAAAAGATGGTGAGGCTGGTAAAAATAAGAAATCTTTGGAGACTAAAGAAGCGAAAAATATTTATCAAAAGTTAATACATGATGCTGATTGTCTTGATATTATTCGTGTTGTGGCAGCAGACAGTTTTGATAGAGAGTATCTTGATATTTTTAATGACCTACATGAATTTCCTTATTTTTTAAAGGAGCTCGATGAAATCATTGAAAATCACTTAGAAACTCTGGGTATTTTTGAAGGCGATGGTAAGGTAGGTAATCTCCACAGTGAATGTGAATATTCCCCAAATTGCTACTTAAGAGTATTTGAAGCAGAAAAAAACATGTTATTGCAAACCATTTTGTTTGCTTGTTTACGCGAAGGAAAAAATGTCATTTTTTCTGATATTGATATTTCTTCTCTGTCCTTGTTGGATCTCTATAATCGCAAAAATAGCCCCAAAGTACATAGCATTATTACTGGAATAAAACCTTTCCCTCCCCAAGATCCTAAAAGTACATCGGAACAACAGTTAGGTATGAAACTCTATCAAGCAGACGGTTGTTATGTGCGTGCATTAAAAGGCACTGCATTGGATGATGAGTTCAAAGTATTAAAAGAAAACAAACGTGTATTGGATAAGTGTGGTATCCATTCTACTCGCGAATTAAAACACTTTTTTGAGCAACAATATGGAAATGACAAGGTTTGGGCACCCAAAGGGTTTAAATGGCGTCCCTGTTCTTTTCTGATGAAGGAAGTAGCTACAGAGCTTTTTGGAAGTGATTTGCTTGTTATTATTAACCCGAATCATCAAGGGACTTTGGTACCCTATTTTTATAAAAAAAATGTTATGAGTAGTAGTGCCGCAGATGGAATATTTCAATATGATTCTAAAGTTGGTTTTAATAAAGACAAGAAAGATCTTCAGGGCATTCGAGAGAAAATGATGGAGATGGAGAAACGCAGAAAAGGAATTTCTTCAGATCTTATTCCTGACAAAGGTCTTCATTATTGGGGGAAACCAGCCCTAAACCACAATGAGGCGCTTGGTACCTATGAGGAAGAAGGTATTGTAGGTATTATTGTTGGCAATACGGAAAAATCGGCAAAAGATGCTTTATTATTACAATCAAAATTAGGTTATCCTCTTCGAGAATTTTATAGATACTCACCAGAAAAAGGTCTAAGCATTGCTAGTAAAACAGAAATTCTCGCTCAAGCCTGTATTACAACACATGGAGTTTATATTTCAGAAATTGAGAGTTGGATTAACAAACTCGGACTGCCTCATAATACCCTTTCAATCCAAATAACAACCTATGAGGAAGATATCCAGGAATGGAATAATCTAACTATGCCTGTAGTTGATTTCACGATACACTGTAATTATACAGGACTTGATCAAGAAACAATCAAAAAAATACAATTTGTATTAAACAACTTACTAAAATTGAAACCCAAAAATTTGAATTATGCTGATTTTGTTATTGATGTAATTGTCAGCAATTCTGACAAGGGTATGAAGGTACTTATTCATTCGTTTGATGAGGGATCTCGGTATAGAGATAAATTTAGCAAGGCAATAATTGATGATTTAAAGGAAATTTTATCCGATTCAATTTGCTTAGAAGATATTGTGTTGGGCAATCAATTAGTAGATCAATTGAAAACTAATACGATAAAAAATATAAAATTAGTTAACTTAGATCCTTATCAATATACTTTTGCTCATCCAACCCATGCCAAGATTAAATGTCTTGCTTGGGTTAAGGATGGGCGATCAGAAGTTGAGTTTTTGTTAGAAAATGATAAGAGGATTACTCGTTCAATAGATTTTTTACCCACCATTAATAAGCACTATTTTCAAGATAGAATTGATGTGCTTAATCGTGTAGTAAACCAGGAATCAATTAGGAGTGAATTAAAAAAAATTGGCATTGAAAGTATTCATTTTAGTCTATCTACATATGGATGTAAGGAAAAATTAACTCTAAAATTTATGCCAAATGAGCCTAACGAACACTATATAGCGATGAATAGCATAAAAGAAATTTTATCAATAAATGATATAACGAAATACAGAGCTATTAATGAAAATGAAATTGCTACTAACTTTACGCCTAAAAATATTCAAAAATTATTTGAATATTTTAACACCAACAATTTTCAATGTTCTTCTCCTAAAATAATATATGAAAGACATGGATTTTTTTCTACAAATGAAAGTAACAAGGAGGAAAATTCTTTTACTGATACAGTTAACTTATTGATTTGAGGATAAAAAACACCAGTTTCTTGATCTAGGGGCATTGTGCTAAAACACTGGGATATATATACCGCGAGGCGTAGTCCAAGAGGTTATCAAGAGACAATGCTTTCGCGGAGAGTAATGATACGCCTATTGGTGAGAATTTTATTGTATGCCTAATTTGTTAAGACGCCTTTGAGTGTTTATAGGTAGTACTCATCTTGATGGGGCAGTACTAGGATTCATAATTCTGTATCTAGCTTCTTCTAATCGATCAATCTGTCTATCTAATGACATAATTTCTCGATGATTAATATTATTATTTGTAGCAAAATAAGAAGGAGGAATTCCAATTGGTACGCCTATGAAAAAGGAGCTTGCACAAATTTGTGAACTATGAGGTGGGGTCAGTTTTTTCCTTTGCTTTTTTAATTGCTTTAATTCTGCGTCAATTTGTTTGAGAGAAGTATCTTCATGATAAACTTCTTTTTGTGTTTTATCTTCTAATTTGTTATAAACTTGTTTATTTTTTCTACTGCCAAAAAACTTCATTTTTCCTCCTGGAGCGTTGTTATTATTGTTTCAAATATATTCATACTGAACATATAATATTTTTTTTATGGAGATTTGTCTATTTTTGAAGGGTAAGGAAGAAACAATTTGAATTAAGCGGTACAGAGAGGTAGCCCTATAAGTTTAGGGGTATCACAAAACGTCTATCGAGAAATCCTATTTTTTAAATCGGAGCTCAATATAAATTCTTTAAATAATTGATTTATATATAGAACACTTTTGTCTTTATGGTAAATCATATAATACTGATTATCTGTGTTTGACCATTCGGGTAATACCTTGCTTAGCACATTATTTTTTAACGTATCAGAACATAAATAATAAGGAAGAAAAGCAATGCCTCGATCAAGGCACGCCATTTTGTGTAAAAAAATTAAAGAGCTACTTTCAATCACCGCATTTTTAAGACGTATTTTAAACGTTTTTTCTCCACTTCTTAAAGGCCAATCAGATAGAGAACTATGCTTTAATAAAGCATGATCTTTTAAATCCTCAGGCTCTCTAATTGGCGCATGACTGGATATATAGGCGGGAGAGGCAACAAGACAACGAGGTACTTTACCGATGTAACGAGATACAAGCGTTGAATCAGCTAATTTTCCAGTTCTGAAGGCAAAATCAATTCCGTGTTGCGTCAAATCCATGAGCTGATCTGTAATCATTAAACGAGTTCTTATTTGAGGGTAAAGAGAGTTAAACTCACTTAAAAGGGCTGGCAATAATTCTAAACCAGTGATCTCAGGACAAGTAATTACTAGTTTACCCGATGGCGCTTTTGCATATTCTCGCAAATGATTTTCCGCATTTGTAACTTCGTTCAACATGATTTGGCAATGTTCAAATAAAATTTTCCCACCCATGGTGAGGCTTAACGCTCGCGTTGTTCTTTTGAGTAATTTAATTCCAAGAGTATTTTCCAGTTGTGACATTTTTTGACTGACCCACGCTTTGGACATACCTGCCTCCAGTGCTGCTTGGGTGAAACTTTGATTTTTGACTACTAAAGCAAAAATTGCTAAATCGTTAAGATTTAATTGATTGTTTATCATAATGAACAATATGTTTTTATTTTTCTATCTAATCAATCCATTGGTTACTCTATACCATTAATTCCTGGACTACAACTGCTAGGAGCAATGATGCGTTTTATTCTATTTTTTATTTGTTCATTACTTATCAATCCTATCTTTGCTAAAGTGATTAATTATGAGCTGGATAGCTTTGCGGAGATTGCTGCTTTATATGGCGATTGGCAGAGAGATCCCAAAACGACCTTAATGGTTTTTGATTTGGATGACACCTTAATCACCATGACGCAACCTTTAGGTAGTGTGGGTTGGTGGGATTGGCAATCTGAATTACTAAATACGGGAAATGATCTCGATAAATTAGTTACAACGGACTACCAACAATTGGTGCGTATTCAAAATATCTTATTTCAATTAATCAAAATGGAGGTTACTGATCAATATGTATTGCCTTTCCTTAAAAATGCCACCGATCAAGGCGCAATGATTATGGGATTAACGGCTCGGGGTAAAGAGCATCTGAGTGCAACATTGATGCAACTTAAAGACAATAATTTCCTGGTGGGTGATAAATTATTGTTTCAAGAAAAAGGATTGAAATTTAAGAACAATAAAACATCACTAGCCGATTATCTTCATTGCCCGCAATTTAGCAAAGAGGTTATTTATCAACGAGGTATCATGTTTCTTGATGGGGAGGATAAAGGACAAGCATTACTGTGTGCTTTATCCAAAATAAAAACAGAGATTAAAACCATTATTTTTGTTGATGATGCAAAAAGAAATAGTGTATCAATGGATAAAGCGTTCGCAAATCGCGACGATTTACTGGTTTTGAATATTCTTTATACTAAAGAGAATGCAAAAGAATTAGAAATTCAAAACAATCCATTAATACAACAGCAAATGTTTGAACAATGGAATGAAATTAAAAATCATATAAATGATATGATTATGCAGTCTAATTTCTAAAAAAACATACAAACACGCACCTTTTCTCAGCAAAGTTGAGAAAAGGTTATTCCGCATTTAATTTGTATTAAAAATTTTTATCGCTAAAGTGTCTTCAGGATACGCAGTCTTTTCACGCATATTTTCCAAGCTAGTAAAGAAATTAAAGGTCCAATTTTTATCTTGATAGCTCGTTGTATAAAGTCCTGTTGTAGTTCCTGCATCTCTCTCAAGAAAGCCTTTTTCAGAATCAGAATTTGCGATATTAACCAGGGCATGAATTGGATTGGATGAATCTTTCTTTACCAAACAAACGCCCTGATTTAAACCTATATCTTCAAAATCACAATCCATGATTTTATATTTTTTTTTGCTGGTTAGTGCACGAACAAGTAACTGAATATCAGCAACTTGAGTACTTACTCTAATTTCGAATACAGCTTTTTTCTTATTATAAAGAATGCTTACATGTTCCTTATTTAAGGTATCATCTTTGTTTTCTATAGGAACAACTTTTTTGCTGACTTCTTTGTAATAGTGTTGTTCATACTTACTTAACTCATGTTTTCTTTTATTGGGCTACAAAACCACCATCGATACTGAATAATGAACCTGTAATGAATGAAGACTTCTCTGAGAGTAAATATTCAACAAGATTTGCAACTTCGGCTGTGGTACCAACACGCGATATAGGTTGAGCAGATTTTAATGATTCATAAATTTCCTCTTTGGGAATTCCGGATTTGGCTGAGTAAGCACTTACAGCCTTGTGGTACAAAGGTGTTTCGATGGTTCCTGGGCATACACAATTGACTCTAATATTGTATTTTGCATAATCAATAGCAGTGCTTTTAGTCAGTTGAGCTATAGCACCTTTAGTTGCACCATAGATAGAGCTTTCTCCTTTACCTATAAAAGATTGATCAGAACCTGTTAAAACAATAGTTCCGCTGTTTTGCTTTTTCATTACTGGAATTACACATTTAAGTGTGTAATAAATTCCTTTTAAATTAATATTGATTACGCGATCTAAATCTTCAATAGAGGTATCTTCTAAATTTGCAAATAAGTGAATGCCCGCATTCGCAAACAACAAATCAATTTTATGTTCACGGGAAATAATATTTTGGAACGCTTTTTCTACTTCAGAGAAAATGGATATATCACAGGGAATATAGTGAACTGAAGAGTGAGTATGTATTGGTTTATTAATATCTATATTGTAAACGCGTGCCCCATGCTCTGCTAAAAGGGTAGCCGTAGCTTGGCCAATTCCAGTGGAGCCACCTGTTACAACTAAGATTTGGTTTGAAAACATTCTATATCTCCAAGATAATTTGGTATTTTAATTTTCATTTTCTTGAATGTAACACTGAATGAAAAGATTACTCTACCTACTGGAGTAAATTTATTTATTAAGCTTGAAACAGCTAACTCTTGGAAGCTGAATGCTGATCACAGTGTAGAGGCTTTAGCTATTAATGGCAGAATGGTTTATTTAGGAGGTAATTTCTCGCAAATTATATTAAATAGCGCGACACGTATAAGTCTGCCTATTGTTTAGGTTATGATATTGATTTTATCAGTTAATTTTTATAAAATACATTGTGCCTAATTATTTTTCATAGTTAATATGAGTCATGCGCGAAAAGATATTTTTACTCTTGTTACTTTAACTGATTTTTTGCGGTTAAATTTTTTGGAGGAGATGACTCTTAAGACTATTAAAGAGGGTACGTTCAATGAAGCAAAGTTCTTTTCTTCTGCAAAATCTGTAGCTGATATTGGCTATATCACCAAAATGGCTCATGCTAGTTCTGATTTTGCAATGATGTGTAAAAAGGAAATTTATCAACCATTATGGAGCAATCTTTATTCTCAACTTGGATTGGCTGTGTCTGCTTTTGCAGAAAAACAGGTAGCTTTTTATGAACACGAAAACATTGATAGCTTTGATTTGCTTCGAGGCACGTATTTTTTTTATCTTTCTCAACAGGTAAGAGCTGCATTGCCGGATGAATTTTCAAGCAGTGAAATTCGTTTTTTAAAAGAGGCCATGCGATTTAATTCGGTTCATGCGGTACAACGATATAATACTTTTTTATACAGCAAAGTTGCTAATGGACAATTCGAAGATGAAGAGGATGCTAAAACATTCCTCATGGAAGCTATTAAAAACTCTAAATCCCTTTTGGAACTTTATGGAAGTTATGCTTATATGCTTTTGGCAGACGCATATTATCAATATGCATTATGGGCAAAAGATCATGAACATATATCTTCCTTTCGCCGCTCTTTACTGTCGGCTATAGCTTCTTGTAGCAGTGCAGAAAAACATTTAGAAAAAAGCCAGTATTCAATTCATAACGCTAGTATTGGTAGAGGGTTAGGCTTCAGTAATTCTTTGGGTATTAATTCCCCAATGGAAGCTAAAGAGGTGCTCGAAGAATTTTTGGAAACTAGTTTGAAAAATGCTAATACTCAAAAATTGACCTCCACTTAAGTACCAACTGCTTTTTTAAGATGATTGTTCTATTATTAGAATATAGTAATAAAATATCAGATTGATGCAAGTTGAAACACCCAAAAAGATATCAATGGGTATTTTGCATCGAATCTACAGCGGCTATATTCAACAAGAGGAATTATTTTAATGATCGCAGAAAAGCTTAATATCAAGTTTGATATTAAGCGCATTCAAAATTATTTTAATACATACGTCAAACATTTGGAGCCCGTGCAACAAAATGAGATGTTCGGTGGGTGGAGTATACTGAGTACCAGTGGTGACTATAGAGATGGCTTTCAACAATCAGAAGAACGTTTCTACGTTTACGACCAGGTTAGTGATCAATATGAGTTTGATTATGAAAGAGCCCATCGAGAAATTGGTTATACGTGGCCGAAAATGCATGTTAATCCTACTCAAGTAGGTACTGAGTACATCGCCGAGATTGTCGCAACTATTTACAAATTAGGACTACAACCGCATCATGCTCGTTGGACGCGAATCTCACCAAATGGAACAACTATTTGGCACCGAGATACATGGGAAAATTGTTATAAAGTTCGGTTGCACATTCCTGTTATCACCAATCCTGGATGTGAATTTGAAACCGAAGAGGGGGCATTGCACATGCCAGCTGATGGATCTTGTTATCTTGTTGCGGTCAATTGCTTACACAGAGCATACAACCATGGCAATGAGGATCGCATCCACATCATTATGGATGTGATTGATGATATCGGTATCAGCCGATATCACCGGACCTCTAAATGTCGTCAAACGAATTATCGGTTCATGAATTGGCCTATTTCTCGAATAATTAAGAAAATTTGGGGCGCTTAGGGTGTGTCAACACACCTAGTTGTTTTAAATGGAGTCATTGATAACCAGAGAAGTTCTCAATTACTTTTTAAAAAATAACTGTTTTATTGCCATATACAAATATCCGATCTTCTAAAGCAAGTTTTAATGCTCGGGCTAAAACTACTTTTTCAACATCCCGACCATACTGTTGCATACTTTGCCAATCATAAGCATGATCAACATGAATTACATCTTGCTCAATAATTGGGCCTTCATCTAGATTTTCATTGACGAAATGAGCTGTGGCTCCAATAATTTTGACCCCTCGATCATAAGCCTGTTTGTAAGGATTTGCGCCAATAAAAGCAGGTAAAAATGAATGATGAATATTGATTATTTTACCTTGGTATTGTTGCGTAAAATTGGGCGTTAAAATACGCATGTATTTAGCTAACACGATATAATCAATAAAATCAAACTGCTTCAAGATATGGATTATTTGAGCTTCGTGTTCTTCCCGAGAGATATGGTCAGCACTTATATGATAGTAGGGAATATCAAAATGACTGCATAATGGAAATAAAACATTATGATTTGATAAAATGCCGAGAATATTGGCATCTAGAAGCCCTTCTTGATAACGAATTAAAATATCACCTAAAACGTGAGCTTCTTTGGTGGCCATAAGTACGATATTTTTTTTATGAGGTGGTTTAATGGTTACTAAGGTATCTTGCGGCATTTCATCCACCAATTTCCCATATAAAAGGGGTACATCAATGTTACCTGCTACTACGGTGCGCATAAAAAATTGATGATTTGCATTATCTACAAATTCATTATTGGAAATAATATTTAGCCCGTGTCCATAAAATATCTTTGCGGCTTTATATACAAGACCCGCTCGATCTGGGGCCTGGATTAAAATGCGATATTGATTCACGATACATCTAACTCCTCTAAAACTTAAATTAGATCGAATAAGTATTCAACTGCTTTTGCTAAGCAATCACTTTGTTTTTGAAATCCTTATCTATATAATTGACCATCATTAACAAAAGGACTTGATGATGCAAACTAAATGGCAAGCCACAATTCTGCGCTTCTTCCTTAGTGCAGCAGTTTTTTTTATGAGTAATAGTTCCCAAGCGGGTACTCCAATGTGGACATTTACACCAAATCCTGCTTTTCCTCCCAATATATCTTTAACCCAGTCTGGATACGCTTATGTGCAATATACAGTAACAAATCAATCAAGAAAAACAAAAACTTTAATTATGAATTCGATACCTGGGATTACACAAATAACCACACCAGGAAATTGCCCTAATCCCTTTACTTTGGCGTATCAACAATATTGTACGCTCACTTTGTTTGTGGATGGTAGTCAGCTTGTTGGTACTATTAAAGGCGGTCCGGCTGTGTGTGAACACGGTAGCCCATTGCAATGTTATCAACCGAGTAACCCTTTAAATATTACAGTGCGTGGTGCACGTTTTGTAATTACCCCAAATGCAGGAGCAAATGGGACAATTTCACCAGCCCTACCACGAACAGTAGTTGCAAACAGTAATTTGCTCTTTAATGCTACACCCAATAGTGGTTATCAAGTTTATCAATGGATTGTGGACGGGAACCCAGTCCAATGGGGCGGTTTGAATTTTAGTTTAAATAATATTATTGCCAACCATACTGTTGAAGTTACCTTTAATCAGGCAGCTACTATATTTGCTGGAGCAGAGAATGGGCACGTGTATCTTTCCAGCGATAATGGTCAAACATGGATTGGCACTATTCCATTACCGAATCATGCCGTGAACAGTATTTATGCCACCAGTACCGATATATATGCAGGGGTAGGCCACTATGTGTATCGCTATAACAATAGCAGTGGGAGTTGGGATGAAGGCAAGTCACCCGATCATTCTGAGGTGTTAAGTGTTTTTGTTACTTCTGAAAATACTCAAACAATTATTTACGCGGGCACAAAAAATGGCAGTTTGTTATATTCTACAGATGATAGGAAAACATGGAACAATCTATTTTTACCATCCGCTGTAACTGCTGTTCACGGCATCTATGTCACAAATGGCACAATCTATATAGGCAGTACAGAGAGCAATGAGGGGCATATTTATTATTCGCCAGTAAGTGGCGGTAGTTGGACAAAAATTCCTGGTCCTGCGGATGTTAAGGGCATACGTGATGTTTTTGTTGTTAATCATATACTCTATGCTAATACTGCGCCAATTCAACTCCCACCCGATGGTGATGATAAAGGACCACGTGAATACGTTTATACTTATGATTTAACCACAAATGGTCCTTGGAGTTCTTTTATAGATCAGACAGTTTACAGCTTATTTGTAAGTGCTGATGGCAGCACGATGTTAGCTGGGACACAAGGTGGTTTTGTTTATTCATTAGTGACTGGCGATTTATATGGATTTATAACAGATACCAAGATTAATAGCGTTTATTTACTCAGCGCAAACTAAGTTTATAGGGAGATAATTCATGTTACCGCTTAAATCACTCTCGTTGGCTTTATTACCATTTTGTCTCATGCTAGCTAATTCCTATGCAGGAAAGTCCAATATGCTTGTAAGCTTACCCAGCCCTGGATCCTCATTAATAGAACATGCAACGTTTGTAAAACCAGTCGAAGCTCACAAAAAATTGAAATTTATTGTATGGTTAAAACTAAGAAATAAAGCTCAATTGGATAAATTAGTGGAAGAAATTTATGATCCACATAGTCCTAATTATCAGCGGTATTTAACGCACGATGTTTTCGAGGAACACTACGCGCCGACTAAAGAAATTGAGGATGCCCTACAAAAATACTTCACTGCTCAAGGCATGCAAGCAGATATTGTTAATCATAGTGTGCAAGTGACGGCCTCTGTACACCAAATTGAAAATACGTTGCACACGAGTTTAAACTATTATTTTTATGATCAGGGTATGATTTATGCCAATGCGAGTAAACCCTCTTTACCCTCTGAAATTGCTCAATATATAGTTGATATTACTGGATTAAACAATATTCCACTCTACCATCCCAACAATATGTTCACCCAGATGAATGCATCATCTTATGAGCAAGAATTTATTGGGGACGTATTAATTCCCAAAGCCATCCCAACCACAACTTCGATACATGGATTCTCCGGGGAGCAATTACAATACACCTATAACATCAATAATATTCCACCTGTAAGTGGCACTCATCTGGATGGCAAAGGGCAAACATTAATTATTGTTGATGGGTGCGGGGAAAATTCGCCCGAACAAATTTTGAGTGATGCCAACCAATATTTTAGTGCTAATGGGATCAAACCTTTTTTTACTTCTGGAGCATCACGAAACTTTGCTATGCTTAATCAAAATCTCACACCATACACCACCGTATGTACACCAACCAGTCCAGGGCAATATGGTTTTACCGGAGAAATTGCTCTGGATGTTGAATCGTCTCATACATTAGCACCCGAAAATAACACGGTATTAATTGTTACAGACGGCAATAATCAGGCAGCTGCACTGCAGAGTGTTATCAGTTACTTAGTTGCTAATTACTTTACTATTGCTGGATTTTCTAACGCTTATGTTATTTCTAACAGTTGGACTAGTCCCGAGTCAGCTAGCGTTGATCCCAATACCTCAATGGAACAATCGTTACAAACTGCTGCTGCATTTGGAATCAGCGTGCAATTTTCATCAGGAGATTGTGGCGATAATACTTATACCAGTCCTCGTAAGGGCGCAGATGGGAAAATAAAATGTAAGAATAAAGGGGATGCAAAAGCAGTTAACTATCCAGCAAGCTCTCCTTATGTTACTGCTGTAGGTGCAACCTCCATATTCGTGGATAACAACTATAATTATGCTTTTGAAAATGTTTGGGGAACTTATGATGTGAAAAAGGCTGGATTTGTTTCGGGCACTACTGGTGGGATTAGTCAATTTTATCAAGCTCCAATTTGGCAAAGTTCAATCAATACTTTTTATGCCGGTGGTTATGGGCATATAAGTGCTCCAGCTCATGCTAAATGTGGCGTAATGGGGAGCCAACCTTGCCGAGCAGTGCCTGATGTATCCATGTTAGGCGATCCAAGTACCGGTCTAAATATGGTAATTAATGGATCCTATATACAAAATGGCGGTACCAGTTTAGCCTGTCCTTTATTTTCTGCCACGATACTTTTAGTCAATCAAGGCCGTACCTTATTAAATAAACCTCGTATTGGGCATACAGCACCTTATTTATATCAAATGAATTCTATATTACGATCCAAACGAGCACTCAATCTCATTGTTCCACCGGCTAAAGTCATAGATGGAGCAACGGCACCCGATCCCTCGACTTATCCAAAAGCACCTTCAACAGCATTTGTCTTACCGAATAAACAGGGTGATGAGGATATTTGGGGATGGGATTCTGCATTAACTATTGCCCCAGAAAGTCAATTCTGGAATGATGCAATTGGGGTTGGTTCACCTAATCTTCCTAACTTTGTGCCTTTGATGGCAAATCTTTAATCTAGAAAAGCAGTTGATCCAACTGCTTTTCTAAAATTAAAGTTGAGAAAGCATGTATTAATGCTTTTTGTGGATCATACCAACATCCTAGTTTTATCATCAGGCAAGTTGGCTGTATAAAATTCTATCAATTTTTGGGATACACGATTGTAGCGTGAGGCGGTCGATGGTTATCGGATTGAAATCCTTCGCTATCGGCTCCTTTACCTTTTTTAGCATCCACTTTGTTCACTCGTTCGATTTCTTGTTTTACTGCTTTTTCCATTCGGTCATAGGCTTGCTGCGTTCCTGTTTTGATTCCCAACTTTTCAGCAAGCTTGCTAAAAAGACTTTGACTTCTACGTGTATCGAACAATTTGTTATTAGTAACACGATGTACCGTGATTCTATCTAAAAGATCAGTGAGTGATAATTGAGGTTTTCCTGCTAGTTCTTGATATAGATGTTTTAATTCATTAAATTTCTTTCTTGTGTCGCCAGAGGTAGGGTTAATTTTAGGCAAATTCTCAAGTTTTTTATAGAGCTCTTTAAGCACCTTCATTTGAGTAGGATTTACCTCAAAACAACTTGGTGGTTGTGGAAGAATATAAAATGAATTTGCAGTTGGTTTTCCACCTACTAGCTTTGTTTTGTAATCAAGCCCAATAGCAAACAAGGCAGGAACATCAGGAGAATAGCCTAACGTATAATTAAGAAGAGCACGCGCTGTGGTGCGGCATGTGTTAGACACTTTAATTTCGTTGGCTCCACTAATTATATCTTGGCGAGTTTGCTGGTTCTTGTTAGCGCATTGATGTTCAAAAGTCGTAATTGGTTTAAATTCAAATGTAATTTTTCCTGATTCTACTTGGCTAGGTAGATAACAATTGATGCCACTCCTAAGCTTGTGAACTCCTTGTTGAGGATAAGTCCATTTTGAAGGGTCTACCTTAGGGAGTTCTCTTTCCTTATAGTGCTCCAGTTGATGCTCATGGATCTCTTTTGTAAGTGCTAAAAATTCTAAATATTGCTCATAGGTAATGGCATAGGATTGATAGCTTATGTCTGAAGTCCTGTCTTTCTTACGGCTAATACCTTCATCCATTAATGAAGCTTCGGTGTGACTGCCTACAGCTTTACCAAACATAGTAAATTGATTTCCGCAACTTTCACCAAAGTTAGGATCGATAAGATTTCCCTTACCTACTCTGGCTAACAGTTCAGGTTTGTTATCTACCATGACTCCTAACATCACAAAACTATGAATTCCTTCTTTGGCAATAGTTATAAAAAACTCGCTCTCTTTATCTACGGTAATTGACATATTTGATCCTGGAAGTGCGTTAAAAATGCTCTATAATTAACATTGTAGATCAATTTGTATTCATTTGGAATACTTAAGGTACCATATGACTAAAAAAGTTCTTTTTGTTTTTGCTGGTACAGGAGTTAATGCGCAAATGATCCGGGATTTCACCGAAGGTAAAACTGAGGATACGGGTGAAACTTTTAATGATGATGTGATTCGGGTGTATTTTAATGGCTGCCAAGATAAGCATATTGGAGGTCATTCAAAACTCAAAGGATATTTAGATCCAAATCTTGATGTGGTCGCAAATAAGGTACGTCATGCTTTTTCTAAAGATGATGTGGTTACCTTGGATCTTGCTGATTTAAAAAAGGAATTTGGCAGTTCAATTATTATTGAACCAAAAGACGGGTTAAACGATGTAGAAGAAATCAATGATATTACTTTGAATGGTTTTAGCCGAGGCGCGGTTGCTACTTTTGCAACGGCTCGAGCACTCGATGATTTAGATACTCCTATGTCGATTTTAGCTGAAGATCCTGTTCCTGGTAATGAGCGTAAAAATACGTATAAACAAGATTCTTTATACGCCAAAAACTTTGATTTGAGTCATTGCAGAAATATTGCTCGAGGAGAAATATTGCTTGGAACCTATTCGAAACACAATAAAGGTTGGGAAAATAAGTGGTTTAGACAAATGGCGCCTAAGTTTGATGCAACCACTGATAGTCATATTTTTATGGTTCCCAAAAAGATGCATGTCGAATTTAATCGAAGAGCAGTAACTTATACTTCAAGCTTTTTACATAATAGAGGTTTAACTACTGTTAGTTTAAGATGGAGAGAGGAAAATGACCGAGCCTATGTAATTCCCAAAGTTGAGCAACAAAAATTTCATTTTGGTGTTGTAGGGCGGGCAGAATACTTACCCTCTTATAAAATGAGTGTTCTTCTCAGTCTACGAAGTAAATATGACCCCGAGGGTTTATGTCCTATAGATAATGGCAATAAATTTAAATACGGCCAAGCCCTTTTAGTGTTACATAATGCAACTATGGATGAGGCAACTTTTGAGACTTTATCGAAAGCTGTTTTAAAAGATACGAATAAAAGCAAAGGATTACGCGAATTTATTGTGGAGCTTGATAGCATTGTACAATACAGTAAAGAGCAAAGTACTTTAAAGCCTGAGCATACTCGACAGCTGGCTGCATTAGAAAAAAACATATATAAGTTAATCGCAGACTTTTATAAATTAGAAAAACCAAGCTTGAAACAAAAAGAAGCTTTTGCACGAGCAATTCAGTCAAGTATCAATCTTTCAAAATGTAATTTGCCGAGCAGTGTTTATGATAAATTAAAGGAGTTAACCTCACTTTTATTAAGTGAAAATACTTTAGTGCATTCACACTTAGTAAAATTTATTGATGAAAGTGAAACTTTTTCTGCAAGCTTACTTGCAGCGAATCAACGAGCACTCGATGGTGTAGTAACCAATGCTGAAGAGTTATCGCAAAAATTATTTCATAGCTCTGTAAGACAACGTACAGTAATATTTGAACAAGAAAAGCCATTTCTAGGTAAATTTATAACCAATGTGACTGATTTAGCAAATATTGCTTCGTTTTTAACACCCAAGCAGTTAAAAGAAGTACTTGAGATAAGTAACACAATTACAACAATGGCTGATGTGCTTTTGCTTATGAAAACGCTTCCTACATATGAACACCAAAAAATCATCTATCACGCTGTAAAAGAAAAGTTAATTGATATGAGGCCAACACTTGATGAGTTAGTGGAGTTAATGGAATATTTATCAGATAAAAAATGTCAGGAGCTCTGCGAAATAGTACCAATTCAAGAATTAGCATCGTTAGATCTAATGGACTCAAATGAATTAATAAAACAAAAACTTACTGATGATAAAATTGCGCTTCTCAAAAAATCATTAGCGGTTATGCCCGAAGAAACACTATCCGTACGTATTCGATAAACGAATAACATAAAAAATTACTGGACTAAGTGAGAATTTTGTTGTTCATTTATGGATAGAATCATGACAAGCGATCATCGTGTATGATGTTAATACAGGCAATTTTCTTTTGTTTATCGTGCATCAAAATCATAGGGACGTGTGAATAAATAGATGAATAAAAATTTAAGTGCTTTCAGTTTACTTTGGATTTCAATTACCAGCATGGTAGGTTCAGGTTGGCTATTTGGTTCTTTATACTCTGCTCATTTTGCTGGTCCTGCAGCAATTATAGCCTGGCCATTGGCAGGTTTTTTACTGCTATTTGTCGCCTTATCCTATGCTGAATTAGGTACCCTGTTTCCTCAGTCTGATAGCTTGGCTTGTTTGCCTTTATATACCCATGGGCGCTTAATGGGTGTTATTATGGGCAGCATGGCTTGGTTTTCCTTAGCCATTTTACCAGTCATTGAAACTCAAGGTGTTATTCAATACGCCAGTAACTACATTCCCGGCCTAGTGACTCATAGTGGTGTTTCTTATAGAAACACGCCATTAGGTTATGTATTGTCCTTGGTTGTATTAATGAGTTTTGTTTTTTTCAATTATTTCGGCATAGGATTATTTGCTCGCATTAATGCAGCATTTACTGTTTGGAAGATAATAATTCCTACCCTTACCATCGCAAGCCTAGTAACTATGAGTTATCACTCAGATAATTTTTTTCAATATGGTGGCTTCATGCCTTACGGTTGGCAAGGCATTATGACTGCGATGTCCAGTGGAGGCGTACTTTTTTCCTTATTGGGATTTAGGCAAGTGATTATTATGATGGGGGAACTCGAAAAACCAGGACAATCGATTCCGCTGATCTTGGGTGGTTCATTATTGCTCGTCACTTTACTTTATACGGGGTTACAATGGTCCTTTATTGGTAGTGTTAGTGAACAAGCGCTTGAAAAGGGGTGGGGGAATTTATCGTTTACTGGAGATGCAGGACCTTTCGCAGCCTTGGCTGCATTAGCGGGTATAGTTTGGTTGAGCGTTTTATTATATGTGGATGCTTTTATATCACCTTATTCAACGGGTTTGGTTTATTCAACAACAGCAGCGCATATGCTAAGTAGTATGGGTTCAGTCGTTCACACGCCCAAGATTCTCGCTAAACGAAATAAGTATCAAGTGCCCTGGGTTAGTTTAGGAGTGAATTTTTTGCTTGCAGCTTCAATGTCGTTTGTATTCCACGGATGGCAGGAAATGTCCGCTTTTCTTGTGGCAATACTCATGGTGAGCTATTCCATAGGGCCTATAGGAGTGGTTTGTTTACGCAAACAATTACCCCATTATAAAAGGCCTTTTCGTTTGCAAGGAGCTAGCGTTATTGCTTTTATTGGATTTTATGTGTGTACAGTTGGCGTTTATTGGGCAGGTTTCCATAGTGTCCGCAAATTATTGGTGATCACTATTTTGGGGTTGATAGGTTCCTTTCTTTATTGTTTTATAAAAAACACACATCGGGAATTTGATAGTAAACACGCACTTTGGTTTATAGTATATCTTTTGGGTCTCAGTATTTTCTCTTATCTTGGTAATTATGGTGGCAAACTTATCCTACCTAGATATTGGGATTTGATATATTTATTATTTTTTAGCTTGATGGTGTTTGTTTTTGCTATATCATCCAGAAAGTCCAGTACCCATACACAAAAATTGGTGCATCATGAGATCAGAATACAATAAGTTAAGGTGCTATAAACAAATTGAAATTGATAGCCATGGAAAACTGAAATTTTTTCTGGAAAAACACAGCACTAAAGAAGGAACCTGGGGTAATCTTATCCTAAAAGAGGGAGAAATTGATTTTGTATTCTTAAATGGTCATGGGCAAGAGTTGTCGCGTTATCAGATCAATGAAGAACATTCTCAATTACTGATTCCTCCAGCTGCATGGCATAAAATTATTCCTGTTAGTCAATCTTTTACTGCAATTCTTGAGTTTTATTGCATACCTCAACGTTATTTCAATAAAAAATACGGTTTAGGAGTGGTTCATCCTGATCTCATGAATATTTATCAAACTTATTTATGCCATTTGCAACGCTCCTCGATGTTGGATGTAGGCTGTGGTTCAGGCAGAAATTTATTGTATTTGGCAAGTATGGGACACCGTGTTTTGGGGATTGATCACAACCCATCGGCATTAGAGACGATTCAAGAGATAGTCCAAAAAGAAGGCTTATCTGGAGCTAGCACACAATTATATGATTTAAATCAACCCTTGAACCTTGAATCAAAAAGTTATGATTTGGTGCTTTCAACAGTTTCGTTGCAGTTTTTAAACCCACAACGTATTCCAGCGTTACTCGCTGAACTTCAAGGGTTCACTAAGAAAAATGGATATCATTTTTTAGTGTTTCCTATTCATTCTGAACTTTATTCATTGCCTGATTTTTTCACCTTTCTTCCACAAAAAGACGAGCTTTATCATCTGTATCAAGACAGCGGGTGGTCTATACTCGAATATAAAGAATCAGTAGGTCATCTGCATAAGCAAGACGAATTGGGCAAGCAAATCTCGGGTCTTTTTGGTATCCTACTTGCGCAAAAAATAGTGTAATTTGTTCTATAAAAACCGAGGTGAAAGTGATTCACTTGCCGTGTTTGTACCTCTTTGTTTTGGCTAAATCATCCATATAGGACATTTTTTTGTTAACTGTTGATTTAGTGTTTCCTATTCAATAACACAGACAACTCATTTGGATTATGCAAAACGTCAGCCAAGGTGTAGCGATCCAATACTTTCATAAATGCAGCCTGAGCTTCATGTAATATACCTTTTAATCGACATACAGGAGCAATACAACAGTTCGCTTTTTCTTTATTAAAGCAAGGTACTAAATCAAAATGAGGTTCCAGTTGAACAATGAGTTGACCTAAATTAATTGTTTCGGGTTGAACTGCTATTAAGATACCACCACCTTTACCACGACTGGTTTTAATCAATCCAAGTTTGGCTAAGTTATGAATGATCTTAATCAGATGATTGTTCGAAATAGTGTACGCATCAGTAATATCTTTAATCGTACACGATTCTTTTTTAAGCGCAATATAAATTAAGGCGCGTAAGGAGTAATCAGTAAATTGAGTGAGTTGCATGAGTAATTCCTAATTATTAGGTTGACTCTGATTATTTCTTTTTATAAGATGTATTGCAAATACATCTTTAAGGGATAACCATGTCTGAATCGTTATTTGAGCGTCTTGGTGGTCACGGGGCAGTCAATACTGCAGTTGATATCTTCTACCGAAAAATGTTGATGGATGAGCGAGTGAGTCATTTTTTTGATGATATTGATATGGAGCAACAAATCTTAAAGCAAAAAGGTTTTTTAACCATGGTATTCGGAGGCCCCAATCACTACAGTGGAAAAAATATGCGTGAAGGACATGCCCATTTACTGAAGCGTGGATTAAATGATACTCACGTAGATATTGTAATTGAGCATTTAGGCGCAACGCTTAATGAATTAGGGGTTGCAGCAGAAGACATCGAACAAGTAGCGGCTATTGCCAATAGCGTTCGAGATGAAGTATTGGGTCGCTTATGAGTAGCCTATACTTTAATAATCAATCGTATCACTTAGCACCTCAGGAAAATGTGTTACAGTGTCTTTTACGTTATGGAGTGGATTATCCTAACTCGTGTCAGGCTGGCGTTTGCCAGTCCTGTCTGATTAAGATCAAAGATGGCATAATTCATCCTTCTTGGCAGGAAGGATTACCGGAAACACTGAAATCGCAAGGTTATTTTTTAGCATGTCTTGCAAAACCAGAAGCAGCACTTGAAGTAGTTGCGCCGGATAGTGCTGAGTGTGAGGTAGATGCAAAAATAATAGATCTTAAATTGCTTAACTATAATGTGCTCCAAGCCAAACTTAGTGTAGATAATCTAGGGGAGTGGATCCCAGGCCAATATCTTAGCCTGATTAATTCTGAAGGTATCATGCGAAACTATTCAATCGCCAACATACCCGCGCAAGAAGGGTTTATTGAGTTGCATGTTAAAATTTACCCTAACGGTAGTATGGGGCAATGGCTTCTTAATAGGGCGACTAAACATTCCGAAGTTAAACTTAGAGGTCCTTTTGGCCGTTGTTTTTATTATAATCCTGATCAATTAGTTTTTGATATGCTATTAGCAGGAACAGGTACAGGACTTGCGCCACTTAGTGCAATTATCAAAAGCGCGCTAAGTCAGAATCACCAAGGGCGAATCACTTTAGTTCATGGCGGTCTTATTGAGGAAGATATATACTACCGAGAAGAGCTGGAACTGTTATCAGCAGTATTTAGTTCATTTATTTATGACCCTTGTGTGCTCCAAAGCCATGGGTGTTATCCAGAAGCATCTGTAGAGAGGCGAGCATTGATTCATTTAAATCCCTCGACAGCAACACGCGTTTACGTCTGTGGTCCTAAAGAGACAACTAGTAAATTGAAAAAACAAATTTTTCTTGCTGGCATACCTTCGCAGGCGATATTAAGTGATGTATTTTTATAATCCTAAATTCAACTGCTGAATTTAGGATAATGAACGTTTCATGCAGCAAAAATGCCCTATAGTCGAAGCTATAGGGCTATGATATTAAGCTTGCTCTACTTTGATACCTCGAGTTCCGCCTTTAGTTTCTTCTTTTTTAGGAAGTTGAATCCAAAGCATCCCTTTTTTGAATGTTGCTTTTGCTTTATCAATATTCACTGTTGAAGGTAATGAGATTGAGCGCTCATATTTCCCATAACTGATTTCCCGAGAAACATATTTTTTATTCTCATTTTTTCTCGATAAAGATTTTTCACCAGTAATGGTGAGTACATTATCTGCTATAGATACGTGGATGTCTTTTTCATCCATGCCGGGCATTTCAAGTTGAACGCTATAGTGATCATCATCTTCAATCACATCCATAGATGGAGCAAGATTTAAATGTTCGAATTGTTCCCAACCTTTGAATCGAATAGGAGAAAAAAAATCAGAAAACTCTCCGAATAATCTATCTACTTCATTTTGAAGTCTTAAAAAGGGACTGGAGGAGTGTTCAGTGGGATGACCTTTTTTCAATTTTGTTAATTTACTCATAATTAACTCCATAAGCGTATTAATCCATTCGTTTTATACTGCTTTTTTAAGTTTGGTGTATAAATATACTTTGTCAAGCCACTATGCTAAAAGACACTTCCCATGTTAATAGTTCCAGCGAGTTGAGGTTTAAAAATGAGCGCGATAGTTTTCGCGAAGTCTACAAGTTATCTATAATTAATTAAAGTTTGTCTGTTATAAGACATTATGAAATTAAAGCTGACTACTTTTTCAGAAGAACATAAAAATATTTTGCGAGCTCAAAGAACATCAGTAATAAACACACTTGATGAAATTGCTGCTTATTTAGTCGAAAATGGAGACGCAGAACCAGAATGGCGAACGATGTTAAATAAAGAATACATGATAAATTACTATGATGTAATCCCTGATAAAGGACGCCTTCGAGCTCATGAAATTGATTTAGAACTTCCTGTTACCCATGAAAATGGCTATATAGCGATAAAAATATTTAAAAAAGATGTTCAAAAAGCCAATGAAGCATTAATTAGAGTTGTCTATTTAAAATTAGAAGAAAGAAAAGTACGATTGATGCATATGGCTCAAGATACTACCGGTGATCATCTTGAGCTCATTAATGCACATATAACTCACACTGAGAGTTTAATGAAAAAATGTGTTAATTTAAAACTCAGCAGCCAACTTCTCATTGCTGAAGTAGGGGGATTACATTTTGTGGAGCAGATCCTCAATCAAGTAAAAGACAGCCTGAATAGTCTTACTCATGAGCATTATATTCAATTCAAAGAGTATATGTATGAACTAAAAAGGCTTATCCAATTACATTCGCCAGTCATGGAGCCCGGGTATGATTTGTTTTACAGTAGAAGAGATATTATTGATCAACGACAACGCTTTAATAAAATCTTTAATATTTGCAAATCATTATTGTTTTCTTTCTCGCAAGAAGGGTTATTAGATTCTAATAAGGAGCAATTAATTATCAAGAGCTTTAATCATTTGCAGCATCTTTTTTTTGCAAAATGCGATGTAAATTTTATGGCTCTAATGTAATGAAAATTAGAGTTTAATATGAATTTCTATGTAATTAACAAAAAAGTATCCCGAGATAGTTTCTAAGCTAATCAGAAAAGGACAACTGAAATAGTCGTTTTGTTCCTACATTAACATACTAATTGGAATAGACATCTAACTGTTCGTTAATACAGCACGCTTAAAATGTAATGATACTATATCCGGAGAATATCATGTCTACAATCGCTTTATTAGATGTTGATAGCACTTTGTTATTTAACGGTAGTGATTTGAACCATGCTTTGTTGGATTCTTTATTGCAAAAGGGCATTAAAGATGTCTATTTGTTTACTAACATGGGATTAGAGGATATCCGGTATTATAACCAAGACTTTGCTCCTTTGAGTCGTCACGCAATTATCCAGATAATGCGCCAAAAGGGGTTCAATGTTCATGGTGTAATTACCCCAGCTGATGCAGGTAACTATGATAATCAATACCAATTACGACCTGTTGGTACTATCTTTAATCAGCTATATACCCCATTAATGGAGCAAGTAATAAAAAGCGGGAAGCCATTGGACCTACAATACTATACCAGTGATAAGGAGCTCATCTGTAATTATTTCGTTAATGAGTTAGCACTGAAGACAGCGGAACGCATTATGAGCGCTCGTCAGGAGAATCCTGCAGGAGAGAAAATAAGGATTAAATTACCTCAATTAACTTTGTTAGATGTAACTTCTTCGCATCAAAAAAGAATTTATGTTACTAAAGATGAACTTATGAATGAATTGAACAGTGGGAAAATACCTAGAAATCCTTATGTAATTGATTTTTATGAAGGCGAGCAAGAAGTAGAAGTAATGGGCGCAGACTTTCCTCCAGATACCGCGAATAAGGCTTTGATGATGGAAGCATGCCTTCAGCAACTTGCATCCCAATTTCCCAATTTATCAATAGTGTATTTTGACGATGATGAGAGACAATTGCATGCTTGCCAATTGGCTGTTGCCAACTATAACAGCACTTATACTACTCCTGTCCATTTAACGACGCAACAGGTATCTAAAAATTATAATACAGCCAATAACAGCGCAAATAGTTATATGGATGCAATAACAAATGCCCTTAGGATGGATAAATTAAATCAAATTATCATGGATAAATTAAATCGAGCTATTAAGGATGTTGCTCATCACTATTCTGCTGCTTTATACGATCAATTGGGAGCCGCACAATTCATTAAAAGCCATTTCAACTATATGAACTATCAGCAATATATTGAACTGGCAAAAGTCGCTATGAAAGGGAATACAATAATGTTTAATCCAGGTGGAGCAAATTCCGCACTTCATTGTCTGCGTATCGCAATGCTCTTGACTAAAAATGACAGTCAGGAAAAACAGGTAATAAAAGCGTGTCTGCAAATCATGGAGAAATATAACTATCATGAGCTAAAAAAACAAAATGTTGATGGAAATCTGATGGAAGCTTATAGTAAATTTATGAGAGCAGTTATGGAAATTAATTCAAAACAAAACTCAAAAATATTCCGACAATTTGAAGAGTTAAAAAATAATATTGGCGCTATAAACCCCAGTGTGCACTTTAAGCAAAGCTTGGCTTTCATCGGCCATAGAAACACACAAAATGACCCTTCTCAACAGGAATCTTATGAAAATAATATCAAATAATGAAAGCGTGACATAAAAGGAATTCTATGCTTTTATGTCGCTAAACGAAAGGGATCGAGTTCTAGATAAAAACATAAAATGGATTGAGATTTAGTATGTTTAGAGAAGGTTCATTTAAACCAAGATGGTTACCATTAAAAGCGATTTTTTATTTCCACAAAGCACCTGTTCGTTTTATGAATCAAGTTGCTTATTGTCATGGTGATATAGCAAGTTTTAAGTTTCTTAATCAGCGTTTATGGATAATTCGTCAGCCTGAGTTGGCAGATGCTTTAGTTAAAAATAGCAGTTTTGCCAAATCTCCACTTGTTTTTAAACAGCTTTATCCTATTACGGGTCAACAAGGACTAGTGCAGCTGGATAATAACAGCTGGCAACTTAGAATCCCTTCGATTAAAGCACAGTTCTCTATTCAAGGACTGAACGATTTTTTACCCTTGATCAGGGATAATATAGAAAACGTTTTGCAGCAATTGAATAAAGGACTGATCGATATCTATCCTCTAATCATGAAAATCACCATGAACAACATATTGGGAATTTTGGGTATTGAGGGTAGCCCCGATGTAACAACAATTATTAACGATATGTTGGTATTAAACAAACTTTGCGGTAATCGCATGCGGCAATTATTTCGATGGCCTTTGTTGTTGCCGGTACAATCCCATCGAACAATTAATAAGAAAGCTTACGAGTTGAGGACGAAATTAAATCATCTGTTACACACATCAAGTGTTCGTGCTAACTCACCATTGCATCGGCTACAACAGCATTGGCCGATCAAAGAATGTGTCGATCACTTAAGTACCTTTTTGTTTGCGGGTTTTGAAACGACATCTAGTTCTATTACCACTGCTTTGTATTATTTGGCTCAAGAACCAGCATTGCAAAACGCGATACAGGAGGAAGGGACTTACACTGGGAAATTGTCAGTGCAATTAATGAGGCAATGGTCTTGGACGCATGCGCTTTATTGTGAAACACTTCGTATGTATCCGCCAGCATACATGTTGGTTCGTCAGCCCACAATAAATATCAATCAGGATAACTTAATTTTCAAGCGTAATGATTTAATAGTCGTTAATGTTCATGGTATTCATAGGCATAAGCATTACTGGTCTGAACCTAGGTCATTTGATGCGACGCGCCACTTAAACAGTTCACCATTTGCTAATAAAGCATTTATGCCGTTTGGGTTGGGAAAACGAATTTGTACGGGACATCATTTGGCTATGACTGAAAGTATGTTGACCTTATCCTTAATCTGTCAACGCTTTCGAATAACTAGCCCGAACATTATCAAACCAATGATGAATACAGAGATTACGCTTCATCCAAGGAGTCAAATATGGTTAAATTGCGAGCCTCGCTAAATCAGTGGCTATGTGACTATTTAAAACTGAATATGGGCAGAGATGAGCGTTTATTTACTCAGTTTTTACCTTTGGGCTACGCTAAAACAACCTTATCTTGTGTTAATGCTTCCTTTTATGAACGATGTCAACTGACCAAATGGATGATAGGTGCGCTGATCACTTTAACCGATGATTTCACTGATAACCCAGAATTTAGGAGTATGTCCTGGGTAAAAGGATTTATTGCAGCCACTCAGGACAGACATCAAGTGTCCCCTTTATCTTCCAAACAGCAACAAGCACTGAAATTATCCTGTCAATTATATGAATGGATTCAACACTCTATAGCTCAAATGACACTTCAACCAAGGCTCATTCCTCTGATAGAATTTGACATGCAACAATACTTTCTTAATATGCATTTTAGCACCTTTCTTAATAGTGAACCTTTATTGATTTGTAAACGAGAGTATCTATGGCATGCTCCTCATAACATGGGCATTGTTATTGCGGGAATGATGGATTTAGCCTGCAGTAATCATATTGAATGGCATGAAATGGCAGCTGTGCGTGAAGTATTTTATAGCGCGCAACGTTGTGGACATATTTGTAATACCCTAACCACTGTAGATAGAGAAATAGAAGAAGGGTGTGTCAGTAATGAAATTCTATTGAGGGTACTCCATGGAAATAATGGAAGTGAAGACGATATTATTAAATTTTTAAAGCAGGAACGAGCGGAACTGTATCAAAAAATACATGATAAGTCATTAAAAACATTCTCTACAGAACACTATGTGAAAGGACTACAGCAGTTGCAAATTTTGCATGAAGATATGCTGGGCGTAATATGAATTCATCATGTACTATTATTGGTGCCGGCGCTAGTGGGTTATTATCAGCATTGGCTTTAGCCGAGCATTACGAAGATATTTTACTCATCGATCGATATTGGCCCGATCAAAAGGGTGTGAGTCAAGGAACACCTCAAAGTCGTCATTTACATGTATTACTAGCGGAAGGACAACAGTTACTGGCTTCTTTATTACCAAAAGTTTGGCGACAGCTAACAGTCGAGCCGCTACCGAGGGTTGATTGGGGTAAGGAGACTTGGTGGAAAACTCCTCAAGGTTTGCTGATGCCAAATGATTGTGGTGTAAAAACATACCTATTTAGTCGTCAGTGGTTCAATCAGGTTTTATGGTCTGAGTGTCAGCAGTTTAAGAATATAAGAACCTTAACTGCTACAGTGGACGATTGGCAGATAATTGATGGAACAATAAAGCGATTGTACTTTAAAGATGACAAGTATATATCGATTGAGGGGAATGTTATTGATGCACGCGGTAGGTCTTCCGATTTGCAAAAGCAATTGCGACTCAAATCTTTAGAAGTCAAAAATCAATATCGATATTTTTCTACTCGATTGCAGCAAAATGCTTGGCAAACTCATTTAAGTGCACAACAAGTTTATCTTCAAGCATGTCCTAAAAAGCAACCAATAGGTTTTGTATTGTCTCCCATTGAAGGACAGGAAATGATTTTAACCTTAATTGATACCACCGGAACCATTAAAACAGAGGCACAGAAACAATTAACAGTAATCAGTCTCTTTGAAAAATACCAATTGGGTTCTATTCATTGTACGCTTAAAGATTGGACTCCTTATGCTAATTTGAATAATAAACGATTAATCATCGAACGCCGGAAGTGGCCCCAAAACTTGTTTGCAATGGGTGATAGTATTTGTTATCAAAATCCAGTGTATGGGCAAGGTTTAACCGTTATACTGAATCAAATACAGGTACTAAGACAGCATGAGCGAAGAAATTGGCTTTGTCAAAAACAACTTCATCAGTGTAATTGGCTGCCTTGGCTAATGTCTTCTCATCAAGATAGGTACGGTGACAAGGACACTACTTTTCAATGGTTTTTGCAAAAATTATTGAGGCAAGCAACGATTGATCCTGTTGTTGGAAAAATTCTTATTCAGGTTTTACATCAAAAAATAGGACCATGGCGTTTATTAAGCCCCAGATTTTTGGTCAAACTTATGCGGAAACATCATTATGATTAAACTATATCAGTATCCTGGTATTTGGGATATGCCCAGCTTGTCTCCATTTTGCAGCAAGATATTTTATTTCTTAACATGGGCAAAGTTACCTTTTGAAGTGATTCAAGTTTCTAATCCACGTAAGGGGCCTAAGGGTAAATTTCCTGTAATTGATGATAATGGCTTATTGGTGGCTGATTCAGAATTTATTATTGAGCACTGCAGACAAAAATATAAAGTGGACATTGAAGATCACATCGATGATTTACCGATCAGACGGCTAATTGAAGAGCATCTTTACTTCATCATATTGTACTCTCGTTGGATTGACCCCGAAAACAAGGTATGGATTGAAAATGCTTTTAAACCTTTTTTCCCCAAAGGGATGGGGAAGGTATTATTATCTATCATCCGCTTTCAACTGCGAAAACAAGGTTATTTTCAAGGCATTGCTCGACACGAGCGCCAACAAATTTATCAAAAAGGCATTGATGATTTACAAGCAATAGAGCAGTTTATCATTCAGCGTCAGCACGACAAATGTCGCGTTATTGACATGTCATTGTATGCTTTTTTGCAAGCTATTCAACAAACGCCGCTGGACACTCCTATTCGTTCTTATGTAATTGCCTCAGAAGCAATTCAAAATTATTTAAAACGTCATTATACCCTATAATTCGCAATCAAAAGACTAAGAAAATGATTCAAATAAGGCGATAAAAGCAGTTTTGAATAAGCTTCAAAACATTTGTGAGTCTCAAGAACAAAGTTGCCTACAACTATAATATTTATATTGGTATTAACTCTGATAGCATAATAATCTATATTTGTAAAAGGTCACGTCCTATAAATTTTCAACAAAAATTTATAGGACGTGACCTTCTTTTATCCTAGATTTTAGCGTTCGCGCAAACCCGTATGTTTTGCTTTAAGAATGGGCTTAAGCAAATACTCCATTACGGTTTTTTTTCCAGTTAATATATCAACTGTGGCCATCATGCCCGGGATTATATAGAGTGGTTTTTCTTTTGAGCCTAAATAATTTTTAGTTGTGCGAACTCGAATTAAGTAATAGCTTTCTTCTTTATTGTTTTTTTCATCAACAATGGAGTCTGCGCTGATTTGTTCTACTTTTCCTGGTAGACCCCCATAAATGGAATAATCATAGGCGGTTATTTTTACTGTTGCATTTTGGCCAGGATGGATAAAGCCAATATCCTTAGGTTTAATTTTAGCTTCAATCAATAAAGTATCTTCTAATGGCACTATTTCTAGAATATCTACCCCTGGTTGTATCACACCGCCTATGGTGTTTATTTTGATTTTTTTTACAATACCTTTAACCGGTGAGCGTACAGTGGTACGAGTTACTCGGTCTTTGTCAGCATCATCAGCAGCTAAGAGGGCTGCTAATTCGCTTTTTGCGGTATTTAAACGTTCAAGCAAAGTAGACTTGAAATTGGATATTTTACCTCTAATCTCATTGATAGAACGTTCCAGTTGTAATACTTCTACTTTGGAGGCTGCTCCTTTTGCTACTAAAGGTTTAGTGAGTGAAAGCTCATGCTCTGCTACCTCTAATTGTGAATTTAATTGTTTAAGCTCTTCGGATTTTGAATCATATAAAGCTTTTTGAGACGTATAGGTGAGATCATCTATTTTTAAATCTTTGGGTTCTACAAAGGGTTGATTATTTATTTGTGCCATAATACGTGCAATTTCAAGTTGCAGAGCACTAATTTTTTTTAAGGAAGTGTTATAAGAAGAGGTAAATCGTATGTCGTTAATTTTCATAAGAATTTGATTTTTGTTTACAGTCTCTCCTTCATGAACAAAAATTTTCTCAACAATGCCTCCTTCTAAATTTTGAACGATTTGTATTTGGCTAGAAGGTATCACTTTCCCCTCTCCTACAGTGACCTCATCTAAAATTGCAAAATTCGCCCAAATTAAGATGAAAACAAGAAACAAGACTGAAACAATAAGAATTAAATGAGCCGTTAAATGTGATTGCTTTTTATCTGTCATGCTGGTTGCCTATCAATGGTCATGCCTGTTTTTAGCGCAGTAAGAATCGTATCTCTTTGTCCATCAGCGATTACCCTTCCTTCATCAAGGATAATGATTCGATCGATTAAGTCTAACATAGAGATTTTGTGAGTGATTAAAATGAGTGTATGATTTTCTGTTAAAAATTGAGATAACCGATGCTTAAAAGCGCGCTCACTATTGGTATCCATGGCCGAAGTGGGTTCATCTAGAATAAGAATATTCGGATCGCGTAATAAGCTACGAGCAATGCCTACTGCTTGACGTTGTCCCCCAGATAACTCACTACCTCTTTCTCCGACCTGTCTATCCAGTCCTTGAGGATGATTATTGGTAAATGAACCTACCCCCGCTACATCGCAAGCTTTAATCAAAGCTTCATCCTGAACAAAAGGTGCTCCAATGGTAATATTTTCACGTACACTCCCATAAAATAGAGTGATATCTTGGGGTAAGTATCCTATATTTTGGCGTAATTCATCAGGATTAATTTGCCGATATTCAGTACCATCGATAAGAATTGAACCTTCAGTAGGTGTATAAAGTTGCATCATTAGTCGAGCTAAAGTAGATTTTCCTGAGCCTACTCTTCCAATAATGGCTACCTTTTCTCCTGCATTAATTTTAAAGTTAAGATCCTTGAGAATAGTTAATTTTTCATCCTGATAGTAGAAACCTACATGTTGAAATTCAATAGTACCTTTTATAGAAGGACGATGTAAATAATGGGTCTCTTCATCAACATCTGTGGATAAGCACATTACTTGATTGAGTGAACGAAGCGCATTAACCGATTGATGATATCGGGTAAATAGAGACGCTATTTGCGACATAGGTGCCAGAGCACGTCCCGCAAGTATGGTACAGGCAATTAAACCTCCTACGGTTAGTTCGCCTTCAGAAATCATATAAACTCCAGCAACGACTACGGCAATGCTTGCTGCTTGTTGAATAAACAAAGTTAAATTCATACTGAGGTTGGAGAGGGAACGCAATTTCATGTTTATGTTTGAAGATAATTGGATAATACGCTCCCAACGAGATTGTAGTGCAGATTCCGCACTTACTGTTTTAACGGTTTCGATATTGGAGAGTGAGTCGAATAATATAGCTTGTTTTTCCGCAGCAAGTTGATAGGACTCTCGTGTATATTTAATCAGTGGAGCCTGCAAAACAAAACCAATAATAGCTATAAAGGGTATGACCAATAAGGGGATCCAAAAGAGACTGCCGCCGATTAAATAGATTACAAAGATGAAGATACAAACAAAGGGCAGATCAACAAACAAGGTTAATGTGCTTGAGGTAATAAAGTCACGAAATAACTCAAATGACTGTACTGTATTGGAAAAAGCGCCTACTGATTTAGGTCTGCTTAACATATTAATACCTAAAATCTTCTCAAAAATATTAGCGGATAATTCAGTGTCAGTATGCTTACACGCAATATCTATAAAGTGAGCTCTTAAGCTTTTTAAAAGTAAGTCAAATAAGAAAATGCAAATGATGCCGCTCACCAAAACCCACATCGTGACAATTGCTTGATTGGGGACAACACGGTCATAAACATTCATTGTAAATAATGGTAAAGCAAGCGCAAATAAATTAATCAATAAGGCGGCAATCAATACTTCTGAATAGATATGCCAAGATTTTAAAGTAACATCCCAAAACCAATTATTTTTAGGTTTTTGCGCAATTGATTCCTTCGCACGGGTTGTATGCTTGTACTCTGGTTTTACATAAATTGCTTGCCCACTATAGACTGTTTTTATCTCGCTGAATGATGTATCCTTATCAGGTGCGAGAGGATTAATGATTTTTCTTTGATTTTTTTCATCTAAAATGAGTAAAAATGCTGTTTGAGTCTTAGTTAATAAAATGACAGGTAATGAATCATCTTTAATTTGCTCCAGCTCGATACCAACTATTTCTGCCTCAAGAGATGCCCTACTGGCAGCTCGTGCAAATAGCTCTAAAGACAATTGGTTATTGTGTAAAGGAAGCCGAGCGATTAGGGATTGAGGTGAGTAAGGTTTTTGATAGTAGCGTGTTAATAATACCAAACAGGAGAGCAAAGAATCCTTTTGTATCTCCGTATAAAGGTCTATATTAGACCAGGATTGCTTTCGGTATGTGGTCATTTTTTTTAATAGTTTTTTATTCTTTTTTTCAGTATAGCTTAGTTGTAGAATTTGTATAGAATCTTTTGATGAAGAAGAATTAAATTGATATTTAAGAAGATAGGAGTACTATGAAAAGGATATTGGTTGCAGCATCTGTTTTAGTTTCCGCCTCATTAATGGCGGACACATTGAATGAAGCAGTGCAGCAAGCTTTACTTTCTCATCCAGATGTACTATTGAACACTGCGAGATCCTTAACTGCTCAACAGGGAATAGCTAAAGCTCGTGGTAGTTTTTATCCGACTATTGACTTAGCGGGTGGTGCAGGTAGGGAGCAAAGTATCAACCCCACCACTTCGGCTATTGATGATGTTCCTTCCAATACTCTAAATAGACGTGAATCTTCGGTTGAATTAAAGCAAAATCTTTTTGCTGGTGGTGCTATTGTCAATGAATACAAGCGTAATGTCTATTTAACACAAGCACAAAAATGGAAAACGCAAGGTGTTGCTGAAGATATGGCCTTGGATGTAGTAAACCGTTATTTAACTGTTTTAATGCATGAAAAACTCTATCAGATTTCGGTGCAGAATCTAAATGCGCACAAACCTATTTTTTCTATGATCCAGGATCGCACTAAAGCTGGGCTTGCACGTGAAGCAGAAATTTTTCAAGCTAATGGACGGATGGCATTGGCAGAATCAAACCTTATCAGTGCACAAGCAAATTTGCGCGAAGCTCAAATTAATTATGCAAAGGTGGTGGGCAAATGGCCACATAATTTACATTATCCTAAAGTACCTACACGACACGATTTCCCAGCCAGCCTTGAAAAATCCATTGAAATAGGCTTAGAGTCTCATCCCACAGTTAAATCTTCTTATGCCGATGTTAAAGAGGCTAAGGCTCAATATAGCGTAGCTCGCTCAGCATATTATCCTCGTGTAGACTTAGTATTAAGCGCTTCTCAAAATCGTAACTTGGATGGATTGGTAGGTCCTAACGATGATCGACTAGCTATGGTACGTGCATCTTATAATATATTCCGCGGAGGTTCAGATAAAGCTCGCGTGCGTGAAACAGCCTATCAGGTTCAAGAAGCATATGAAATTAAAAATAGAGCGTTAATTGATTTAAGAGAGGCTTTGAGATTGTCATGGAATGCTTGGACTTCAGCGAGTATTCGTTTAAAACCTTTACGTGAACATGTCGATGCATCGAAACAAACTCGCGCCGCTTATTTGGAACAATTTAAGCTTAATAAACGTACTTTACTTGATTTATTGGATTCCCAAAATGAGTTGTATGAAGCAGAAATTGCTTATGAAAGGGGAAAAATGGAAGAAGTATTTGCACGATACCGTATTATTAACGGTATGGGTAAATTATTACGTTATTTACATATGGAACTTCCTGTTAATGTTAAAAATAATGATGTATTTACTTCTGCACAAGAGCATATTTTATTAAATGGTAATATGGATAAAGTTCCCTACCCTGATGTGAAAGATAAGCCTATTGGTTTGGATCATCCAGTACCTACTTTTGCTGAAGCCAAGATGACTCCAGCCGTGATTAATAAGAATGCCACCCCGCCACAGCAAGTAACGCCGCAAGTATGGTATATATCTTGTGGGGTTTTTAAAGGAAAAACTTTTGCTCAGGATTTAGCTGATCGTTTGCGTGGTTTAGGGTTTAAAGCAGATATTGTATATAGAACAGATCACTTGTATGCAGTATTAGTCGGGCCTTATGAATATAAGAGTCAGGCTGGAAATATTATGGCCAGATTGAAAGAGATTGCTAAAGTTCAAGGTGTGCTAATAACTTATAAAAATAAGAGTAAATATAAGAATGTACCTGTACGCATGGTGGGCAGTCAGATGAAATAACAGTGACACTGCAAAGGAGTTGATAATAGAACAGCATTTTTTAGCTAAATTTCTACATTCCTGTATAGCAATCCTATTGATTAACGCAAGTTTTTTTCTTTCACTAGATTGTTCTGTGTCATACAGTGCTCCTGCTTTACTAAATATAGAGATAATCGCAAAGCAAGAGCAGGCACAAAGTGGGGCGATAAAGAGAAGATTTCATAGTTGGCGAGTTTTGATTGAAAATTCAAAAAATAAATCAATACAAGTACAATTGAAGAGGGTAAATGACTTTTTTAATCAATTCGAATTCCAGTCAGACTCTAATTACCAGGGGCAAGAGGATTATTGGAAGGCTCCAGATGAGTTTGTTCTGGATGGGGGAGGCGATTGTGAAGATTTTTCTATAGCTAAATATTTTACATTATTGGCTATAGGGGTTCCCACCAAACAATTAAGAATTACCTACGTTAAATCTATAAAGTTAAATCAAGCCCATATGGTTCTTGCTTATTATCCTCAACCAATTGCCGATCCCTTAGTGTTAGATAATTTAGTCAGCGATATTCTTCCTGCATCGAAGCGGGCTGATTTAGTTCCTATTTATAGCTTTAATGGTGAAGGTTTGTGGTTAGCTAAGACTGCGGGTAAGAAGGATAAACCTATAGGAAATGCTACAGGCCTAAGTAAATGGCGTCAAGTATTGGAACACATGCAAAAAGGTAAATGACTATGACACTAACAAAGAAGATGGTGATTGGAGTATTAAGCTTATTGCTGTTGATTTTTATGGCAACTTATCTCATCACCATGCAAAATACTCGAAGTTATTTTATTGAGCAACTAGAGAGTGATGCTCAAAATACCGCAACTTCTTTGGGATTATCTTTATCACATGCAGTCGCTGATGAGGATAAAGCAACGATGCTGGCTATGGTACAAGCTGTTTTTGATAGGGGATATTTTTCTTCTATTGAAGTCCGAGATGTTCAAGGCCAAGCAATTGTATCACGTACTACAGCGATAAAACCTACAGTTCCAGAATGGTTTATTCCTTTTGTGGAATGGCATGATGTGGAGAAATCTGCTTTAGTAATGAGGGGGTGGACTCAGGTAGGTGAAGTGGTGGTAGTGAGTAACGCAAATTATTTATACCAGGTTTTATGGGATAATGCTAAGGATTTAGTCCAATCTTATGTCATCTATGCTTTGCTGTCTTTATGTTTAGTTTATTTATTCATCCATTGGTTGCTTAGACCTTTAAATCGTTTAAAAGCACAAGCTATAGCCATACAAGAGCGAAGATTTCTTATTGAAAAGCACATACCTAAAACAACAGAGCTCAAAGAGGTCACTTTGGCGATGAATCAGATGGTGCTTAGAATCAGGCAACGCTTTCAAGAGCAATCAGAACATATTCATACATTACAAAAAAAAGCATATCAGGATTCTTTAACAGGTTTGCCTAATAGAAAATTATTTATACGACAACTTAAGGCGTTACTGAACAACAAGCAAGAGTTTTTTCCGGGTTTTGTGATGATAATAGCTATTCAAGGTTTAGATGAGTTGAATCAGAAAGAGGGATATTTACGAGGAAATTCCATTATTCAGAAAGTAGCTCATTTGTGTACTCATTTTGGAAAATCGGTACATGCTTTAAATGTGGCTAGGATGAGGGGAAGTCAATTTGCACTAATTTTTCCTGAGTACATTCTGGAAACATTGGATCAAAATTTTAAAGATTTGCAGCAGAAGTTTTATTCTGTTGTGCATTCTGATGATGTGAAAATATATATGGGGGCAGCGCCTTTTAAATTGTATCAGGAGACAGGTGAAGTACTTAGCGAGGCAGATAAAGCTTTAAAACAGGCTAAGGAAAAGTCTGATGGCACGGATTATTACCTCCCTGGTTCTGTAGCATCTAATCAGCAAATGGAAAAAACTAGAGTAGCTGAAGCAATCTCCGCAAAGAATTTATCGCTATATATGCAGAGCGTTACTAATGGACAATCTGTTTTTCACCAAGAGATCTATGTACGAATGGCAGAATGTCAAAATGAGTTACATCATGCCAGTTACTTTATGCCTATTGCAGAACAATTAGGTATTGCTCATCAAGTGGATTTATTTGTGCTAGAGACTTTAAAGTGCTCTTTAGGACAAAAAGAAAAAGTTGCCGTAAATATTTCTGCAGATACCCTACTTAATAGGGAACATAGAGAGGTCTATTTACAAAAGTTGGCGGATTTACCTTTAAAATTACGAAGCTTGATCCACATAGAATTAAATGAGTCATTAATATTTCGGTATGTTTCTGAGACAAATGATTTTCTTAATCACATTAAAAAGCTACAGATTAATTCCGGGATAGACCAAGTTGGCCTGCATTTTAGCTCTATGCATTATTTGAGCGATTTACCCATTACTTATATTAAACTACATGGTAGCTTGATTTATGATATTGTCAGGGACCAAAGCAAACAGTTTTTCTTGTATTACTTTAATGAAATGGCAAAAACTTTAGATCTCCAAGTCATTGCTACTCAGGTTGAGTCTTCAGCTCAATGGAAAACGCTACAAACCTTATCTATCTCTTGGGGACAAGGTTTGTATTTGGCCTCAATTGAGCCTATAAATCACTCATGAGCAGCAGGTGGAGGTGTGTGTGGAGCCTCTACATGGACAAGAGGAGTGCCAACAATATGAACATAGGCTGATTGTGATGTGTCTGAATTGTGAATTTGGAACACTTGCTCTCCAGCTCCAATTTGGCCCTGAGGAACATGTTTTGTAATATCCGTTGCATTTTCCAAATTTATAGTGTCTGAAGAGGCTGCATGAATTTTTAATACATTCACACCGCCCTGTTCTGCTAATTGTAAATTCAATTCATTATTTTCAGTTAAAGCATTAATGGCCTTAAAGTCCAAATCTAAGATGTTTTTACTGTGGCTTGAGGTGGTATCTGTTTGCTCCATTGCCTCTGCAAAAAGCTGTTTAATTTCACTTATAGTTAATTCGATCATATGGCCGCCCAATTTTAGTTCAGGCATACCAGCTATTTCGGAAAGTTTGCCTAATTGGATCATTTCACTAGGGTCTTCTAATAAGTGTGTATACTCTCCTAAAAGACCTTGTTCTGGTACATGATGAGGGTCTAATGAATGCTCATGGTCTGATAAATCACTTTGTTCTGCTAAGGATGCTGTATCTTGAGTCGGAGTATCAAAAAGGCTTAATCCCACATCAGCAAAGGTACCTGTACTTCCATCTTGATAAGTGAATGAACCCAATGAATATACTTGAACTTCCCCATTTGCTGCAGTAAATCCTTCACCATATCCAGATAAATCAATGCTAGTAATTCCATAGTCAGAAAGTGATTTAAATTCACCTGGATCGCTAATTCCATTCTGATTGCTGTCTTGCCATAATCCAAATTTCGAAAATTCAGCATCGTTGCTATCTAATTTATTATCGAAATTAGTATCATAATTTATTTTTAATCCCTGCAAATCCGTAAAGGCATTTTGCGTAGGATCTGAAAATACAATTTCTGAGCCATCATTGATCATTTGATCATTGTTTGCGTCGTAAGCTAAAAAGGCATCGGAGCCGCTAACCCAGGCTGTCATCTGTAAAGATCCATTATTATAATCGAATAAAACAGAGTTATTACTATGAGCAGTAAAGTTAAATCCGTCATTATTTAAATCAAATACAATGGGAGCGGCAACGGAAGTCGGAGTAATAATGGAGCTTGTTTGTAGGTTATTTACCCCTGTTAAAATAATAGTTTGTTGTGCCGTTTTAGGACCTGTACCATCGGCATCAATTGTAATTTGTGTATCATTTCCACCATTAATCAGACTAACATTTAAGTAAGAAGACAAGTTTGCTGGAGTTACATTGCCTTCCAAAAAATTGCTTAAATCAATTTTATCGCCTTGGCTTTGGTTGAAGTCAGTTATCGTGTCTGTAGGATTCCCTGCATCATCTCCATATTTCCAAACGAAGGTATCTGCACCGCTTCCTCCAGTTAGTGTGTCGGCGCCTTGGCCACCTATAACAGTATCATTGCCACCACTTGCATTAATGCTGTCATTTCCACTGAGTCCTTGAATTATATTGGCCGAACTATTTCCGGTTAATGTATCGCTAAATGTAGATCCTGTAAGATTTTCTATACCACTTAACTTATCAGTTCCCTGGCCGGTAATTTGATTATTAGTTGTTGCTAGGGATACAGTAACGCCTCCGGTAGCATCAATATAGGTAGCTGTATCGTTACCACTACCACCTATTAGAGTATCATTTCCTGCTCCACCTGCTAAAATATCATCGCCTTCTTCTCCCCTCAGCTCATCGTTTCCTCCAAGACCAATTAAAATGTCATCTCCTGTATCTCCATATATTCTGTCAGCACTTCCATCCCTGCCCAAAAGAATTTCATTTCTAAATGTGCCATCTAGGTCGTTTTGATTTGCTTGAGCACGATTGAGATCAACATGGGCTGTGTCCGAATTAAGACCTGTAGTATTTGTATACCCAAAAGGATTGGCAGTAGACCCATTGTAAGTTCCATCTTGAGCAGAAGAACCTTCTTCGGTAAACGCTACAGCAGAGGTAGTACCTCCTACAAGAGAGACAGTTCCTTCATTAGAGGGTGACGTGTTGCTTACAGCGGTGATAGAAGAGACTCCAATACCGCCACTGTCATTTTCTAATAAAGCCCAAGTAGGAATATTAATGACATCTGAAGCGGCTGCTTGATTCGTCAAAACCAGATCATCACGAACTATTAAAATAGGGCTTCGGCCTGGCAGATCAATATTGAATGAAATTGTAGCACTAGCAGTATCACCATCATTATCGATTACGCTAAAACCAATAGGTCGATTAATTGGGCTAGTGAGATTTTGTGGAGGGTTAAAAGTATAAGCTCCATCATCCATGTCGACGGTAATTTTTTCTCCATTGCTGTTTTCTATAGCGACAGTGAGCTGGTGCGTTGTTGCATCAAAGCTGTGTGTGTTTGTGCCTACAGTTGCTGATCCACTTGTTACTATTGTGTTTGTATTAGTGTTATATGTATAAGTCATTCCATTGACTGTGATGAATTGGATGTGGCCGCCATCAGCACCAAAACTTCCATCAGGATTAGGATCGGTAATTAAATTTCCTGTGACTGGTGCAGAAGTCATGGTCAAAACCAGTGCATCAGAGAATTGACTCACATCTTCTATCAGTTGGGGCTCAATTGTTGTACTTGTGACTCCATCATACGCAATGGGTTCAAGATTCTCCAGTTCAACGCCTGTACCAATACCCAACGCATAAGATGTTATTTGCTCACCCCCTGTAGCTGCACCATTGGTATCTTTTAAAAAGTTCTGCCATGCTGTTTGTTCACTGGGTTGGATTCCAACCTGATTCGATGTACCTGCAATATCTGGCCAATCTTGACTTACAGTTGGATCACCATCAGAGATAAAATAAGACTTATTTTGTGCATCAGCGATCCGACCATCAGCAGCACCCACTGTGCCACTATTAAAGGCTGTCCTGGCCGTAAGCAGTGCAGCATCGTAATTTGTATTGCCTCCTGCAGTAAGATTAAGGATTTCAGTTTTCGCCTCATCTACAGTCATCCAACCTGAACCTATAGCGGTAGCTGTTGAATCAAAGGTAACAATACGCACTTTGACATCCCCAAGAGCTTCATGCTGCTCAAGTAATTCAAGAGTAGAATTTTTTAAAGCTTCCATCCTTTCGCCAGACATACTCCCTGAAGTATCAAGAATCAGCATTAAGTTCGTATCTATGCTCCCTTCAGTAGCTTGGCTTGAGCGGGTAATATTAGAGACAACAGGCACATCATCGACGATGTCCACAGTAATGGTGCCGGTGGTGGTGTTGCCTTTGGCATCGGTGACCTGATAGGTAAAGGAGTCACGGTTGTCTTCGGTGTTGGCGCCGTTATTGGCGTCAGGGGCGGTCGTGTACGCCTTGGTGAGGGTGTAGGTATAGGTGCCGTCGGCATTAATTTGGATCACCCCGTAGGTTCCGTTGGCGGCACCGACCAAGCTGTAGGTATAAGGACCGGTACTGCCGGTGGCATTGAGTTGGTTGCTGGCATCGGTTTCAGCGGTACTGTTGGGCAAGCTTCCGGTGACGGTGCCTGCGGCTAAGTCGGCTCCGTCTTGTGCGGGATCTAAGGCCCGCTCTTCCACGAGCACGTCGTTATCGGCAGGGGCGCTAAGCCCGCTGTCGGTGAGGTTGATGGTCAAGGTGGTGGTGGACAGATCGCCATCGCCATCTTTAATGGTGTAGACAAAGACATCGCTTTGGCCATCGGTATTGGGGTTGGCTTGATAGGTGTAAGAGCCGTTGGCTTGTACGATTAAGGTGCCGTAAGTGCCATTAATGGCGGTATTGACGCCGGTGCTGACGGCGCTGGTGGTGTCGCTGCCCGCAGCGCGTACGCCCACCACGCTGCCTCCTGCGGCGTAATTATCGGCGCCGGCGGTGTCGTTGTGCAACACGCCGCCTGCGGCGGTGACGGTGAGGAGATTGCCTTCGGTGATGCTGGCTACATCGGTGCGTGCGGTGGGCACATCATCGACGATGTCCACAGTAATGGTGCCGGTGGTGGTGTTGCCTTTGGCATCGGTGACCTGATAGGTAAAGGAGTCA
>NZ_LNYE01000005.1 GCF_001467695.1 Legionella gratiana | reverse complement strand
TTGTTGTTCTGCGGGCGCTTGCTGCTCTGCAGGTGCTTGCTGCTCTGCAGGTGCTTGCTGCTCTGCAGGTGTTTGCTGCTCTGCAGGTGCTTGCTGCTCTGCGGGTGTTTGTTGCTCTGCGGGTGTTTGTTGCTCTGCGGGCGCTTGTTGTTCTGCAGGTGCTACGGGAGTTATAGCAGGTTGTTCCTGCATCGTTGGAGTTTGCTTTTGAGTCGTCAATTGCTCAGTTTGTTCATTGGTTAATGGTTTTCCAGGATTATTTGTAAGTAAGGGCTGTTCTTCTTTAAAGGGTACTGGCGGTGGTGGCGGTTCGGTTTTTGCAATCGATTCCTCATTAATAATTTCACTGCTAGGGGCGACGCTGGTTGTCTCATTTCCGCCTTGCACACTAACAGGCTCAGGAACCACTGTAGCCACTGGTGTTTTAGGAGCAGCAGCCACAGTTTCTGGTGAAATTTGCACAGCTGCTGTGTTAACTGGTGTTGATTGTACAAATGCAGTTGTAGGCACAGCAGTAATGGCGTTAGAGACATTAATATTTTGATAATTAATATTAAAGTTGGGTGCATTAAAAAACTGATTAACATGGGTTTGATTAATTACCGTATTACTGATATTGACCTGTACAAAATAATTGCGATTAACCGAGTAAGGAGGCATATAGATTTCACCAGGCGCTAAAGGGAACCAGGCTATTCCTGGTGCACCGCCTACTTGCAAGCTGAATTGTCTTCCTCCGACAAAAGCCACTAAAGCAGGAGCATAAATAGGGGTTGTATGTCGAGGTCCAGGAACCCATGTCCATTGATTTTGCCATCGGATCCAGCGACCATAATGGAAAGGTGCGAATCCCCACGGTTGTTCGTCAACCCAGGTCCATCCCCAGCGATTAAGCCATATCCATCGTCCCATTCGATAAGGTGCCCAATTTGTAACATTGACCTGTGGAACCCATACACGACCATAAGTTTTAATGTTCTTCCAGGTTCCATATTGCTCAAGATCTTCATAACCAATCATTTCCGGAGAAACGTATTTAACTACTGTTTTTACACTACGGCGATCACGTTCTAAATTAAAACGATCAAAATCATCTATTGGACCTACAGCACTACATTGATAATTTTTTAAATTGTTCCCGATAAAACGACAGGTTTGACCTTCTTTGATTTTGAAGGACGCTTTTTTACCATAAATAGCACCCTTGCCTTTACGCACGGTAACCACGGTCACATTTTTTTTACTATCTACATCAATACGGTAGTAGCCTGGGTTGGTAGTTGTAAAAGCCAAGTTAGGAGTATCGATTTCATAGCGTCTGTTTTTATTTTCCGATTGGACAGTTAATGCAAGCATACCGTTTGTGTGTTGAAACTGAGCAATAGTATTGTTAAGATTTAAAATTTTTAGACTGGTTAAGCTACCTATGCGGACTGTGGCGGTGCCCAATTGCAATTCAATCAACCCATTATTGTCAGACCATAATTGATCACCAATCACTAATGGGCGGTTTAATCGTACCTTAATCCATTTATTGAGACCTGCAGGTGAAAAACTGATTATGCCTTTCATATAGCTTAGACGAGCAACGCTCGGAATAGTGTCAGAAGCAGCAAAACTAGCTGTAGCAAAAAGACTCCAGATTAAACCCAAAATTAGAACTTTAAGTTGTGCTAACATTTTCATACTTCTTCCTTGCTTTAAGTGACGAGATCCATCTCTAAGTATGAACCTAATTTGAGCATTCTTCTAAAAATAAATGATTTTTTGATCAATTCCTTTACTTTTTGTTATTTAATATTATCTTAGAGGTCTAATGTTCTAATTTAATAACACGGAGTAGCCCCATGCCTGAACCAATCATTGAACATATTATTACTATGGGTGATAGTCTTTCCGATCCTGGTGAAATGGATCATAAAAAACTGGGTGGTATTATTCCGATGGATGGTTTAAGTGGTTTGAAAGGAAAGTCCCCTAAAGGAGCGTTTACTAACGGCTATGTGTGGGATACTGATTTTGGAACTGATGTTGTTGAAGAAAGTATTATTCATACACTTGAACGTAAAGGTGAAAGTACTACAGACATTGCTGATGATGTTATTGTTCATGATCCAAAAGTAGAAGCTCCTTTGTGTGATTTGGATTTAGAAAATTATAAGCGCATTAATTTTGAAGGGCGTGATTTTGTCAGATATTATGATGAAGGTGGATTAACTTCTTACGATTACACTGGAAGAATCACTACCAATCTTAAACTGCTCGCTACAGAACACATCGTTTCTAATCTGGATGAAAAGCGCAAATTGCTGTTAGCTGATGATAAAGCGCGCGCTATTTCTGCAGAGCATAAAAAGAAAACTCTGGTAACAGAATGGTCTGGTGCGAATGATCTGATTACTGTTAATAATGGGCCAACTAAAGAGGAAGCTGAAAAAGCGGTTATGGCAAGAATTAATAACATCGAAAAATTAATCGAAGCAGGTTATTATCATTTTGCATTGTTTAATGTACCTGATTTGTCGCTTACACCTCATTTCTACCGGTTAGGTGAAAAGGAACAGGACAATGCGCGCGTTGTTTGCTCGCATTTCAATCAATTACTAAAGCAAAAAGTAGATGAATTAGTAAAAAAACATCCTGAATGTTCTATAGATGTCTTTGATATTAATAAATTTTTCTCAGATGCTTATTGTAACCCACAAAAATATGGACTGGATCCGGAAAAAATCCATTTACCCTATATTGAATCGAAAGATTTTAAGCTAAATTTAGATAAAACCTCTCCAGCACCAGGTTACATGTTCTGGGATGATAAACATCCTTCAGCTCACGTGCATAAAATTTTGGCTGAGAAATTTTATGATGAATTTAGTAAAAAATACCATTTTTCTGCCCCTCACGAATCCCTACTTACCCAGTTTCGCGAGAATTACGGCCAAAAATGGAAAGATGATACGGACGGTTGGTTTGGATTTTTCAAGCGATCAAAGATTTCCTATAAAGCTTCATCACTTACTCTTGAAGATATTTTAAAGCATGCCCTAAAAGAAGGTGGCGCACGTACAAAGGAAATTATTGTTCGATTAGGTTGGATTGATAGTAATGGACATTTAATTTCTAAAAACCCCTCTTTGGTTGCGGCTATGGAAAAACTTCATGGTCATCACAATATTGTGTCTAGGAGTGATGACGAGGATGAAATGAAAATGCTTTCTCTCTTTTAATCGTATTTATTTTGATAATTGAACTCATTATGAAAAACAGTGCAGATATTAAAAAACTTTTAGCTCAGACTAGTAATCCAGGTACTATTTCTGAAGATCTTATGGCATTTTTTTTATATATAAAACAATGCACACGGATTGAAAAAAGGGGAGATGAGTTTAACGCGTTTGCGATGAGTAGTGGTGAACTTGATGAATTAGCTTATATCATTGAACAAATGATAGAAAATTGCGATCAGGATTTACGGTTTCAAATTGCCATTTCCAAATGGGATGGGAGTGCTTATTTAAATCATTGGTCATTTTTAGAGTTTCATTTCAAAGCCAAAGAATTTCCTACGCTGGATATTTTAATTTGTGATCCCTTGGGCTTTGTACCCTCGTTAGGACTAACCAATTTATTAGCTAATCAGATGGAGTTCGGGCGTTTAAGTAAACTATGCAATCTCCAAGTTTATGTGCCTACAGATACGTTACAAACTGCTGGTCGTGTGTGCGCTTATTTGACAACGGATAGTATCGCGATGTTATCGAATCAAGATAAATACTGCCCAATTTATGATTATATGCGCTCTCATCAGCACGAAGAAAAATGGAGAGAAGCAAAACATACTTTAGAAACCTATCGTGATGCTGTGGTTATATGTTACACCAAGGAAGAGCTTGATGACATATATGATTTTAATCTGGTAACCAGCTCGTTACCTGTCAGGCTTTTACGTACCAAGCAATCCGTACCTTCTTTGGAACAAGAAGTTCGAGATTCAAAGGAACTTAGTGTAGAGATTGTAAACAATAAAAGAGAGGGGGCATGGAAGTCAATTAATAAAAACTTATTTTTTGTTGAGGATCGTACTGGACTTCCGCAGTATAGGAATATGAGAGTGAATAAAAAAATGGGGAAGTTGGGTGAAAAAATAAGCGCGATATCCTCCTCTCTCGATTCAAAGGAGGACATTAACCCATTTTATGAAGAGGTGGAAAGACATCGATTATCGGGTCTTGCCGAATTAGTGGAGAAAAACTTCAAGCAGCATGATTATACTTCTTCAGCATTCGGGTAAATTAACAGCCAAACCACCCATAGAAGTTTCCTTATAAATACTTTGCATGTCCATTCCTGTTTGCTTCATTGTTTTAATCACTTTGTCCAAGGAAATCTGGTGTTGACCATCTCCTATAAGTGCCATTCGCGTTGCATTTACAGCTTTGACAGCGCCCATAGCATTTCGCTCGATACAGGGTATTTGTACTAAACCTAAAACGGGATCACAAGTCATTCCTAAATGATGTTCCATGGCGATTTCTGCTGCATTTTCAACTTGGGCTATAGTCCCTCCAAGGACTGCAGTAAGGCCTGCTGCTGCCATTGAAGAAGCTACACCAACTTCACCTTGACAGCCTACTTCAGCACCAGAAATAGATGCACCCTTTTTATAGAGGATACCTATAGCAGCTGCAGTTAGAAAATAAGTATAAATGTCTTTACTACTCATCTTATCATGTGCTTGTTGGCAATATTTAAGCACAGCAGGAATAATACCCGCGGCTCCGTTAGTTGGGGCTGTAACAATACGTCCTCCCGCTGCATTTTCTTCATTAACTGCCATAGCGTAAAGATTTAACCAATTCATGATGTCTGATTGTTCGAAGACGCTCTTTACCCCTTTTTGATGCATCAACTTATTATATAAATCTGGGGCGCGTCTTTTTAAATTTAATCCACCTGGTAAGATCCCATCATGTTTGCATCCATTGCTAATGCAATCATCCATTACTTTAGCAATGTCTAAAATACCTCGATGAATTTCTTCAGTGCTACGCCATGTTTTTTCATTAACCATCATTAATTCTGCTATGGTTAAATTATGTTCTCGACAAAGTTGCAAGAGTTGAGATGCTGTCGAAAATGGGTATGGAGGTGGATTTGTATCTTCTGTAGATTTGGAAAATTCTTCTTCGGTAGTAATAAACCCACCACCAATAGAATAATAAACTTGCGCTAGTAATAAGTTATTCTGTTCATCAAAAGCAGAAAAGCGCATACCATTAGTATGTTTTGGTAAGAGTTCTTTTTGTAAAAAAAGAAAATCTGTCTGTTCATTAAATGGAATTGTTTTTTTGCCTGCCAAATTCAGCGTATGTGAATTAAGAATTTCATGCATGCGTGGTATCATGGATTCTGGATCTATCGTTTCAGGTGCTTTGTTTTCTAGTCCATTTAAAATAGCCTTATCAGTGCCGTGACCTTTACCCGTTAAAGCAAGAGAGCCATAGAGTTCAATTTTAATTCGTTGTGATTGCGCCATAAGCTGTTTGCCTTCAAGCAATTTTAGGAAGGCATTAGCGGCAAGCATTGGGCCTACAGTATGAGAGCTTGAAGGACCAATTCCAATCGAAAATAAATCAAATACACTGATGTTCATAGGGTTTAAATCTCTTGTTCTAATTAGTGCAGAGTGTAGAGCGATCTGCTTTATTTGTCTATTTTAATTATAGTGAACGCGTGGGTATCATGCTGCAAATACCTTAGAAATAAGTGTTAAAAAACAGATTTTAAACTTAAACTCGATAAGCTTTATAATATAATTACAATTAATCTGATTTAAGGTCTAGTAATTTCATGCAAATTTAGGCAGAATTATAAGGATATTTTTATAACTTCCTATCTGCTACAAATAGGAAGACATGCACAATAGAAAGACTACAAGGGGATTCTTTATGAAGATGAAATTAGTCACTGCGGCCATTATGGGGCTGGCAATGTCTACTGCAATGGCTGCAACTGATGCTACATCGCTTGCTACAGACAAAGATAAGTTATCTTATAGTATTGGTGCTGATTTAGGAAAAAACTTTAAAAATCAAGGTATTGAAGTTAATCCAGAAGTATTAGCTAAAGGAATGCAAGATGGAATGTCTGGTGCACAGTTGATTTTGACTGAAGAGCAGATGAAAGACGTTCTGAGTAAGTTTCAAAAAGATTTGATGGCTAAACGCAGCGCAGAATTCAATAAGAAAGCCGAAGAAAACAAAGCAAAAGGTGATGCCTTCTTATCTGCTAATAAGGCAAAGCCAGGGGTAGTTGCATTGCCAAGTGGTTTGCAATATAAGATTATTGATGCTGGGAATGGTACTAAGCCAGGTAAATCAGATACTGTAACTGTTGAATATACTGGTACTTTAATTGATGGTACAGTGTTTGATAGCACTGAAAAAGCAGGCAAGCCAGCTACATTCCAAGTATCACAAGTAATTCCCGGTTGGACAGAAGCATTACAATTGATGCCCGCTGGTTCTACATGGGAAGTTTATGTCCCTTCAGATTTGGCTTATGGTCCACGTAGTGTAGGTGGTCCTATAGGTCCAAATGAAACTTTGATTTTCAAAATTCATTTGATTTCTGTAAAAAAAGAAGCCTAATCACGTGAGAAAATTTTCTTTCTCATCATACTCACTCCCGCTTTGGGAGTGAGTTTTTTTCTAGGTACAAGTCCTCACTGTTTCGAGTGCTCTAAAGATGAACAGGCGTCTCTTTATTGTTTTCATTTTAGGTTTTTCTTCTGGCTTGCCTATGGCGTTAATCAGCAGTACCTTGCAAGCATGGTTTGCCTACAGTGGAATGTCTGTTTTTGTTACCGGAACATTAAGTTTAATGAGTCTGCCTTATGCTTATCGTATTTTTTGGGGACCTATTCTTGATCGTTACTCTTTATTTAACCTAGGTAAGAGGCGAAGTTGGATCTTAGCAATGCAATGTTTGTTGCTTTTAGGATTTAATTTAATGGCCTGGTTTACTCCAGAGGAACATCCTAAGTTAATGGCCTTACTCGCATTAGCATTAGCCTGTCTTTCTGCAACACAAGACATCGCAATTGATGCGCATCGAGCTGAATATTTGCCAATTACTGAACATGCTCTAGGTGCTTCCTTAGCTGTATTAGGCTATCGAATTGCCTTATTGCTATCTGGTGGTTTTGCTTTGGTTATGGCACAGAAACTAGGCTGGGCTTTTACTTATCGTTTTATGGGTTGTCTCATGGTAATAGGAATGTTTGCTGTCTATTGGAGTCAGGAACCCAGTATAATCGCTAAGGAAAAGACTAATTTTGCTTTATCATTCATAGCACCTGTTAAAGAGTTTTTATCACGTCAAGGGGTTGTTCCTCTTCTATGCTTTATTTTTTGTTATAAATTAGGGGAGGCTTTTACCACAACCACCAGTGGTATTGTGATGCCTTTTCTGATTCAAGGGCTTGGTTTCTCTTTAGAGACTATTGGTTATATCAATAAAATACTTGGTGTTGGATCTATATTGTTAGGAGGGCTATGTGCTGGATTTTTATTGATGCATTATTCATTATATCGATCATTACTTTTTTTTGGTTTGTTGCAAGCATTAACTAATGTTCTGTTTGTTATTTTAGCAATTATGGGCAAGAATGTCATTTTATTAGCCATGGCAGTATTTTTTGATAATTTCGCTGCTGGAATGGGCTCTACGGCATTAGTTGCTTTCTTTATGCGTTTGGTTGATAAACAGTATACTGGAACCCAATTTTCGCTACTTGTCGCATTATCTACATTGCCTCGTATTATCTCTGGTCCTGTGGCGGCAACTATTCAAATAAATATTGGCTGGGTTGGTTTGTACCAACTTTCTGTTGTATTTGCTTTGTTTTTTATCCCTTTCTTAATGAAAATCAAAGAACAGACAAAAGAGAATAGGCAAGAAAAAGTTTCAATAGAAAAAGAAGGGGATTTTAAACCTGCAGGATAAATTTGAATGACGAGTTCTATTTAAAATCTATCTTTCTACTGCTTCAATTCGCATTTTTTAGTCCAATGTTCTATAATTTAACAGTTGGTTCTTAAGAGAACAAAATGAAAAACTTGAGGTAAATTAATAAATAATGCCTTTAAAGTCATTAAGAGTTCTCACTTAATTGTTCCAATTACTCAGATGAAACTGACAAAGTCATCAAGGAAGACCTCCTAGAGGAAACCAAATATTGATAAGGGATATTTGAACAAGGAGACGTTATGAAAAAGTTAATTTTATGTTTTTTTATTTTAGGCTCTTCTGTAGGCTTTGCTGCTGGGAGTACTGATTTAACCTCTAAATGGGTATGCACTACTAATGCTAGCAGTAGTGATGTAGCAGATGATAAAGCTGCAGATGATAAGATGGCAAATACTCCAGGTTCAGCAGCTCAATCATTTGATTTTGCTGCCAAAAATTGCCGTGATTGCACTAAGATTACTTGTGAAGTAAAAGAGTAATTTATTATTAATGGGGCTGGAAGTTTTGGGCTCCAGCCCCATTTATTATTTACAATCTGAGGAAGGTTTTCTTATCATCACTGGCCATTAATTTGATGTCTTTTGCGAACTGATCATTAAGTTCTTGTACCTCTTAGCTCAGTAATGTGTTCTTGATTAGTGCCCCCGGATTTGGGGATGAGCCAGTAATGTTCTTAAGTTTTCCAGACTTTGAGTAAAGTGAAAAGAAGATTTAAGGTGATTGTTTGGACAAGAGATTATTGTTTTTCAAAATACAATCTTTTTGGTACCTAGGGTGGGACTCGAACCCACACGGTGTCACCACCACCGGATTTTGAATCCGGCGCGTCTACCAATTCCGCCACCCAGGCATTTGAGTGGCCATTATAGCAAAGAAATAAATTCTAACAATGGGTTTTTAGTGTATTATCTTAAAAAAAGCTGTTGATCTTTATTACGAAAGTCTACTGCACTAAAATTAGTCTTTATCAGTATGAGCCCAACTGCTTTGTTTAGGATTATTTAAAATTTGTGAACTATTAAAGGGACATTTAATGAATAAATATCAACTTTTAATTTTAGGTTTTTTGCTTACGCAATTCGGTGTAGCTTATACTACAAATTGCCCCGATCCAATGACTTCTTCTCTAAAGTGGGGCATTCCACCAGATCCTTGGGTAGTTAATCCGGTTTCTCCTCGTCGTCCCCAGGGTGATGAAAATACCCACTTTGTTCGTGCAAACATTTTAGTTGCTGGATACGGTCGAGGAGTAGTGTGTACTTATAAAAACTCGGTAGGAGACTATTCAATCTGGTGGCCAACTTTAACTAAAATTCCATCTCGGCTTGACTATAATTGGATAAAAACTTTAGGTGGGTTTGTATGTGCTCAAGGTTTGGAACAGTGCCAGTTTTATGGGGCATAAAAACTTGTGATGTCAGTGAATGCCCCTTATGGAGGATACTCAATCGGGGCATGAAGCATAATGAAATTAAAGTACGCAATCCTTAGGTTATTCTATTAAATTCGATCCTCTGTAATATTAATCATCATTTGCAATGATTTTTTAGCATTATCTATAACCCATTGTTGCTCCTGTTCCGATAATCTGTTTCTGCTACCGGTGAATTCATTGACAACATCACCTGCTTTAACTTCATTATAAGACATCATTTTACCTTGTCTTAGTAAATCAACGAGAGCAACTAAATGAGGAGGATCATTACGTGACATGGTGGCACAACCACAGCCTATGCCTTTTTCATGTTCTTTTTTAGGTGCTTGTGCTAAATTGACCACGTCTATTTCTAAATCTTTACAATATTGTTTCAGATTCTCCACCATATGGTTTTCAGTACCTATTGCATAACGTTTGGTTTTCGCACGATCATGGACTACATAATCCCAAATAAATGCTGTAGAACCTGAATGTTGGGCAATTTTGATGACTGAGTTGCGGCATTCAGGATGAACAATGGTTGTGTATCCTTGTTCATGCCAATACTCACACATTTCAGGTTGATAATGTGTGTGCACGGCACATTGACTGGAAAACAGAATAAGCTGGGCATCATCAAATTGCTTTAATGTTTGCTTGTCTTGATTTACCAGTGAATATTGGGCTCCTGCGGTTCCACCTGGCCAGTAAGCAAGATTTTTTATTCCCAACCAATAGGCTACATTTTCTCCCATATGTTGATCGGGAATGAAAAGTATCTTTTTATTTTGTTTTTGCGCCCATTGAAATATTTTTTTCACATTAGAGCTGGTACAAACAGCCCCACCTTGAGCTCCAGTCATTGCTTTGACGCGACCCGAAGTATTCATATAACAAACAGGTAAAATATGTTCGGCGCCATAACGCTCGTTTAAATCAAGAAAGGCGGGTTCAACCATGAAATCTTTGGCTAGCATTTCCATGGTACAACCTGATTTAGGATTAGTGATGTACACCTGTTGATTTTTATGAGCCAAGATGCTAATTGACTCAGCCATAAAATGAACTGCTGATTCAATAATAATTGATTTTTCTGGATGTTCTGCAGCCATTAAGGCTAACTGATAGGAATCACCAATGAGTCCTCCAAATTGCTCTACTAAACGAACAATTTCTCCTCCCATATAATAATGAGCTAAAAGTAATAAGCGCTCACCAAAGTGATCTTGTGCTTTTTTAAGATAAGGAGTCATCCATGCTAAGATCGTAGTAAGTTTACGATCAGGTAGAGCTTGGTATTCTTGAGCATAAGGTATAAAGTCTTCCTGATACCAATCTATTGGGTAATCACTTTGGCAAATACTCATATCATTTCTAATCTGCATTAAAGTGGTTTCAGGGGTATAAATGGTGGAATTTTTAAACATTTATTTGGCCTCAAATCATTTCACTATAGTTTTAAGCGACAAGTCTTATTCTATTCAAGTGTAATATCCATTAATCCCAGTTTGGCAATACTTTCTTTCGCCCTGATATTTTTATTAGGATAATCTTCACGGAAATGACCACCACGTGATTCTCGTCTTGCCAAAGCGGCTCTTACAATAAGCTCTGCGTTGAGAATAATATTTCTAAGTTCAATAAAGTCACGGGTAATGCAATGTTTCCAGTAATATTCTTCAATTATTTTTTTTCGCTTCATTATTAATTGTAGTAGATCTTCAAGACCTGCTTCCGTTCGTACGATACCTGCATATGATGTCATTTCTCCTCGTAAACCACGCCATTGCGCATTAATTTGACTTGCACGTCGGGCATTAACCTCACTGGGAGCGCTCCAGTTTGGAATAGGATCAGTATAGTTCCATGGGTTAGAAATATCTTTTAATGTACAGCGAGCTGCATTGGAGCCCATAACTAAAGCCTCTAGCAAGGAGTTACTTGCTAGACGGTTGGCACCATGTAAACCAGTAAAAGCGACTTCTCCAATTGCATAAAGTCTTTTTAAATCAGTACGGCCATCAATATCTGTCAGTATTCCACCGCATTGATAATGTGCAGCTGGAACAACAGGGATCATATCCTGGCTCATATCGATGCCTATGGATAATAAAGTGCTATAAATTTGTGGAAAGCGCTTTTTTAGAAATTCTCTTGATTGATGGGTAATGTCGAGATAGACATATCCTATTTGACTGCGCTCAATTTCACTAAAAATAGCACGAGCAACGATATCACGGGTCGCAAGCTCCATTTGTTCAGGTGCATAGTCTTTCATAAAACGGTCACCTGTTTCGGCATTTTTAAGTAAAGCTCCTTCCCCTCTTACTGCTTCAGAAATAAGGAAATTATTTAAAGAGTGATGGTGTAATAGAGTCGGGTGAAATTGATAGAATTCCATATTACCAATACGTGCACCAGCTCTATAAGCCATGGCAACTCCATCTCCAGTAGCGACCATAGGGTTTGTTGTATATCGGTATGTCTTACCTGCACCGCCAGTGGCTAAGATGACGCAGTTCGCTAAGAAGGTATGTATACGATTTGCTGAGCAATCTAAAATATATGCCCCTAAGACTTCACTTTGAATATCCGTGCGATGAGGGTGATAATGAGTAATAAGATTTACTGCTACATGATGTTCAAAAAAATGAATTTGCTGGTGTTGTCGCGCCAACTGGTTCATTGTTTGAGTTATTGATAAACCCGTTTGATCACCACAATTAAAAATGCGTCGATGAGAATGTCCGCCTTCTTGTGCCAAATGAAAATGTCCTTTGTTGTCTTGTTTAAAATGGACATTATATTGATTCAGTTGCTTTATGGTTTCAGGGCCTTGGCGAATGATGAATTCTACAGCAGGCAGGTAACATAAACCATCACCAGCAATCAATGTATCTGAGATATGGGATTCTAGGGAGTCCTCTGCCGAAAAAACAGCAGCAATTCCACCTTGAGCATAACGGCTATTGCATTCAATGGCATCTGCTTTACTGATTAAAGCAATGTTCAAACGTGGTTGTAGGCTTATGAGTTGAAGGCAGTATTGTAATCCTGCCAACCCTGTGCCGATAACAAGAACATCAAACTCATAGGTTTGTCCTTGTTGTGATAGAGTATCACTCATAGAAAAGCCTTTACAAGCTGGGTTGCTAATCCAGTATAACTTCCTGGTGTAAGTTTGGTGAGTTGCTCTTTAGCTTGTTCAGGAATAGAAAGTTCTTTAATGAATTTTTTGAGACTTTCTTCGTCAATGCCTTGGCCACGTGTTAAAGCTTTTAATTGTTCGTACGCATCAGGCACATTATAACGACGCATCATTGTTTGAACTGCCTCCGCTAAGACTTCCCAGTTGGATTTTAAATCCTCTTGCAAGGCACGTTCGTTGATTTTTAATTTATCATTACCTTTAGCTAAAGCAAGATAGGCGATTAGGCTATAAGAAAAGGCCATACCGATGTTGCGCAATACAGTAGAGTCTGACAAATCACGTTGCAACCGTGATTGAGTGAGTTTATTGGCAAAATGAATGAACAGCGCATTAGCCATCCCTAGATTTCCTTCCGCATTTTCAAAATCAATTGGATTAACTTTATGCGGCATGGTTGAAGAACCAACTTCTTCTGCGACTGTTTTTTGCTTAAAATAGCCCAAAGAAATGTAACTCCATATATCCTGCGTATAATCCAGCAAAATATTATTAATGCGTACCATAATTTGTGATACTTCTGCTAAACCATCATGAGGCTCAATTTGAGTGGTGTATGCATTAAAAGATAATCCTAAAGAGGTGACAAAGTTTGCACAGTGTTTGCGCCAATCTACTTCGGGATAAGCTACTACATGGGCATTATAATTGCCTACTGCACCATTAAATTTACCTGGAATTAGTACTTCAGCTAATTGTTGTTGCGGTCTTTTGAGTCGAGCAACAAAATTGACTAACTCTTTGCCCATGGTTGTTGGAGTCGCTGGCTGACCATGAGTTCTTGACAACATCGCTACATCCGCATGTTGTTTCCCAAGCAGTGTAATTCCTCCCATTATTTCAGCAAGAGTAGGTTGAATTACTTGAGCGACTGCTTGTTTTACCATTAAAGCATAAGCCAGGTTATTTATATCTTCCGAAGTACAGGCAAAATGAATAAATGCGGTAATCGCTTTCAGACAATTATTCTTCTGGAACTTATCTTTTAAGTAATATTCTATTGCTTTAACATCATGGTTTGTTTGTTTTTCAAATTCTTTAATTTTGAGGGCTTCATTTTCGTTAAAATTGAAAATGATATCATTGAGAAAATCTTTTGCCTCTTTATCCAATTGAGGGACTTCAGAAATGGCATCATTTGCTGCTAAAGATTCAATCCAACGGATTTCCACTGTTAAACGATAGTAAATTAGAGCAAATTCACTAAAATAAGGACTCAAAGCCCTAGTTTTATTCATGTATCGCCCATCTATAGGTGAGATGGCATTTAAAGGAGTAAGAGTCATAACTGCAAGCCCTATTGGTAAAGCGCATATAATATTAGATGCGAGCCCAGATGTGAATTAAAGTAAGAAATTTTCTACAGTTTATGGATCTTGTTCAATCTATTTGATTAAATTTAAATCAAACTATGAAGCTTTTATTCTTTAGAGGCACTTGATCTCAATAGGATAACCCACTGCAAAGTATAAGGAAGTGCTACGAGGATCCTAAGAAATACATGGACGAATTTACCAAGTAAAGTTTCTCATTCCCATAGCCGCACATTTTCAGTAGAATAACTATCATTATTTATGGACTTGGGGTGGTTATGGCGATCAAACAACATATTATTGATTTAGCACATCTTAGCATGCGTGACCTAGATCAGGTTGGTGGGAAAAATGCTTCTCTTGGAGAAATGATTAGTCATTTATCTTCTACTGGAGTTGCTGTTCCTGGTGGTTTTGCAACCACTGCAGATTCATTTAGAGAGTTCCTAGCGCAAGATAATTTAGATAAAAAAATTTATACAAAATTAGAAGTATTAAATACTGATGATGTGCTGCAATTAGCTATTGTTGGTAAAGAAATTAGAGAGATGATCATCAATGCTCCTTTTACTTCTGAGTTTGAAAATGCCGTGCGCACCGCATATGAACAATTATCTCAGTCTATAGGTCATGATAATTTTAGTGTTGCTGTTCGTTCATCAGCAACGGCTGAAGATTTACCTGATGCATCATTTGCAGGCCAACAAGAAACATTTTTGAACGTTAAAGGAATTGAATCTGTTCTGCTATCGATTAAACATGTTTTTGCGTCACTATTTAATGATAGAGCGATTGCTTATCGTACCCACCATCAGTTTGCACACCATGATGTGGCTTTATCAGCAGGGATTCAACAGATGATTCGTAGTGATTTAGCAGTAAGTGGTGTTATGTTTACTATGGATACTGAATCTGGCTTTGATCAAGTGGTATTCATTACTTCTTCTTATGGTTTGGGAGAGATGATTGTACAAGGGGCGGTCAATCCTGATGAATATTATGTGCATAAACCCGGTATTCAAGCAGGAAGACCTTCTATTATTCGCAGAAATCTAGGTAGTAAATCGTTGAAGATGGTGTATTGTGATGATCCCAGTAAGAAACAACGAGTTAAAACTGTAGAAGTAGAGCCCAAAGAACGTTTGTTATTTTCTTTAACTCCTGCTGAAGTAGAAAGTTTAGCCCGTCAAGCCATGATTATTGAGAAACATTATGGCCGACCAATGGATATCGAATGGGCAAAAGATGGTTTAAATGGTCAATTATATATACTACAAGCCCGTCCCGAAACAGTAAAAAGTCGTGATAACAAGCAAATATTAGAACGTTATACGTTACAAGGGAAAAGTGAAATATTAGCTGAGGGTCGTAGTATAGGCCAAAAAATTGGTCAAGGTAAGGCCCGAATTATTACTGATGTAAGTGAAATGGATAGGGTGCAACCGGGTGATGTCTTAGTTTCAGATATGACAGATCCCGATTGGGAGCCTGTAATGAAGCGTGCTTCAGCGATTGTGACCAATCGTGGTGGGAGGACATGTCATGCAGCGATTATCGCTCGTGAGTTAGGTATTCCTGCAGTAGTAGGGTGTGGTAATGCAACGAAAACCATAGGTGATGGTGATGAAGTGACTGTCAGTTGTGCCGAAGGGGATAATGGTTATGTTTATGCGGGTTTATTACCTTTCGAACAAGTACATCTTGATGTAGAAGCTATGCCTGAATTACCGATGAAAGTCATGCTCAATGTAGGGAACCCTGAACGAGCATTTACTTTTCAATCTATTCCTAATTCAGGGGTAGGTTTGGCTCGTCTTGAGTTTTTAATTTCTAATACGATTGGCATACATCCACGAGCATTGCTGGATTTTAATTCCTTAGAGGACAAAGAATTAAAACAATTTATTATGGAAAAAACAGCAGCTTATGATTCGCCTGTTGAATATTACATTGAGCGCTTGAAAGAAGGTATTGCAACAATTGCTGCGGCTTTTTATCCCAAACCAGTTATTGTGCGTTTGTCTGATTTTAAATCAAATGAATATGCCAATCTTGTAGGCGGTAACTTGTATGAACCTGATGAAGAAAATCCAATGCTGGGTTTTAGGGGAGCATCACGCTATGTTTCTGAATTATTTGCGGATTGCTTTGCTTTGGAATGTCAAGCAGTACGACGTGTTCGTGAAAAAATGGGATTCACCAATGTGGAAGTAATGATCCCCTTTGTAAGGACTGTGTCTGAAGCAAGCAGCGTCATTCAAGTTTTGAAACAACATGGACTTGAGCGTGGCAAACATGATTTGCGTGTCATCATGATGTGTGAATTGCCTTCTAATGCTTTGTTAGCAAAAGAGTTTTTAGAGTATTTTGATGGTTTTTCCATTGGTTCTAACGATTTAACTCAATTGACTTTAGGCTTAGATAGAGATTCGGGTCTCATTGCTTCTCAATTTGATGAGCGTAATGAAGCTGTTAAGGCATTATTGCATATGGCCATTAGCGCATGCAAAAAAGCGAATAAATACATTGGTATTTGCGGCCAAGGCCCCTCAGATCATCAAGATTTTGCACAGTGGCTAATGAAAGAAGGGATAGAAAGTGTTTCGCTTAATCCCGATTCAGTTTTGGAAACGTGTCTATTTTTGGCGAAGCAATAATTATGCCGTGATTTAGGTTGCAAAAAACGAAAACATGTATCGTTTAAATTTGCATCCGTTTATCAAAAATGTGACTTAAGTTATTAGAAAAATAGGCTTCTACGGAAATGAGAATCGTGCTAGTAAGAGAAGGATTTCCGAAGAAGTCCAATGAAGTGGGATATTGATGCGGGCTATAGAACAAATAATGCAGCGTTTAAAATGGTGGTTTTTTTTAGCGGGAATATATCCTTTATATTCATTTGCATCTGCTGAATCAGATCACGCCGATCCGATCGCGTTTGTTTTGCTTGCAGTAACTACTATTTTTTTCTTTGCAATTATTGGTCGTTATACAGCAAGACGTTTAAAACAACCAAGCGTTCTTGGTGAATTGCTCGTGGGGATGTTAATTGGTAATTTATTTTATTACTACGGGTTTCCATTAGCTGTTTTACTGCGAGAAGGATCAGCAACTTTTGATGTTGTTAGAGAAATACTTAAAGGAGTTCCTATAAACCAAGCGGTGACTGCAACGATTACAAATGCAAATTATGCACAAGAAGTTATTACTGCTTTAAGTGGACCTCATGGAGCTGATTTTCTTAAAATTGCTTATATAGTGGATATTTTTTCACGCTATGGGGTTATTTTTCTTTTATTTATGGTTGGTCTTGAAAGCTCTGTTGAAGACATGAAACACACGGGACGTGATTCAGTTTTTGTTGCATTAATAGGTGTTATTGCTCCTATGCTCTTAGGATTTGGTATTGTCTATATGCTGCTGCCAAATGATTCATATCAAGCTAATTTATTTATTGCTGCTACTCTAAGTGCAACCAGTATTGGCATTACTGCTCGGGTACTTGCTGAAATGAAGAAGTTACGAACTCGAGAAGCAAGAACAATTTTAGGTGCGGCAATGTTGGATGATGTATTGGGCTTAATTATATTGGCTGTAGTTAGCTCATTAGTGATTAGTGGTGCTGTAGATCTAACTGTTATTGTACGTATTATTGTAAGTGCACTGTTATTTTTTTCAGGTACTTTGTTCTTAGGTCCCATTGTCTTACGTAAGGCGATTCATTTTTTTCGTTTTCTTGAGCCCTGGGAAGCAAAATTATTTATTTCTTTTATGTTTATTATGACGCTTTCCTGGCTCGCCTCAGTGATTCAGCTTGCAACGATTATTGGCGCATTTACGGCGGGAATAATCCTTCATGATGATTATTTTGATGGCCTTTCCCGGGGTGGACAGGAAAATCGCAGCATTTATCATTTGTTGTCACCATTAGAATCAATTTTAGCACCCATGTTTTTTGTTGTGATTGGTATTCAGGTTAAATTGGAATGTTTTTATCACTGGAATGTAGTGGTTTTGGCAAGTGGTCTGATATTCGCAGCGGTGATTGGCAAATTACTGAGTGGCTTTGGTTCACGTGCCAAGGATGACCGCTTGCTTATTGGCATTGGCATGTTGCCTCGCGGTGAAGTAGGTTTGGTTTTTGCATCAATTGGACGTACTTTAGGTGTTATTTCAGATGATTTATTTTCTGCTATTGTTTTAATGGTTATGGTAACTACTTTTATGGCTCCTCCATTACTAAAAGCACATTATGCAAGGAAGAATAGGAAAAGTATAAATGAATAAAACCTCCATGCCAGTAGAAGCTGATGTAACACGTGCATTACAGGAGGATGTGGGTGATGGCGATATTACTGCAGCTTTGTTACCTGCTGACCTTAAGGTAGAAGCAGAAATTATTTCACGAGAGCCAATGATTGTTTGTGGTCAACCCTGGGTTAATGAGGTATTCAGGCAAATAGACGAGCAAATCCAGATTAAGTGGCGGGTTGCTGAAGCAGATTGGTTAGATGTTCCCACAACTTTATGTACTATTTATGGTTTAGCACGAACTATTCTAACTGCAGAACGTACAACACTCAATTTTTTACAAACTCTTTCAGCTACAGCAACACAAACTCATTTTTATGTGCGACAGTTGCTTGGAACGCAAACTCGATTACTGGATACACGAAAAACTCTTCCAGGATTAAGAGTCGCTCAAAAATACGCTGTAACTTGTGGCGGTGGTTTTAACCATCGTATGGGGCTTTATGATGCATTTTTGATTAAGGAAAATCATATAAAAGCTTGTGGTTCCGTAACTCAGGCTGTTACTTTAGCAAGACAAGCCCATAGAACTAGTTTAATTGAAATTGAAGTGGAGACTTTGGAGGAGTTACGTGAGGCAATTTTGGCTCATCCTGATAGAATTATGCTGGATAACTTTAGTGAGGAAATGCTTGAAAAAGCAGTTGAAATGAATCAGCCTAAGCATTGTACCTTAGAGGTTTCTGGAGGGGTGACTTTGGAAAATATCGCTAAAATAGCTCAATTAGGAGTGGATTTCATCTCTGTAGGCGCTATTACTAAATCAATTCAAGCAATTGACTTAAGTTTACTGATTAGGAATATTTCATGATGCCAATGATCGTTTTTACTGGAGGAGGCACTGCAGGACATGTAGCACCTAATATGGCGTTGATTCGAGAATTTAGCCATAAAAGTTGGGATATAGCCTACATTGGTTCGGCTGATGGTATCGAGAAACAGATGATTCAATCACTTAATATTCCATTTTATAGTGTAAGTAGTGGAAAATTACGGCGTTATATAAGTTTCAAAAATTTACTTGCTCCCTTTAAGATTATATTTGGTATCGTACAAGCATTTTTTTTGCTTTATAAATTAAAACCTGATGCCGTGTTTTCTAAAGGTGGTTTTGTTGCATTCCCAGTTGTAATAGGAGCATGGTTAAATCGAATACCTATCGTGGCTCATGAGTCTGATATGAGTCCAGGTCTTGCAAATCGTCTTTGTTTTCCTTTTGTGAATAAAATTTGTTTAACTTTTGATGCAGGGAAAAAGCATTTTAAAAAACAAAATAAAATCGAAGTAACAGGAACACCCATCCGTGAACAATTATTTGCTGGCAACAGTAATCGTGGATTGGAGTTATGTGGATTTAATGCAGAAAAACCTTGTCTTCTTGTTATTGGAGGAAGTTTAGGCGCTGGCTCAATAAATTGCTGTATTCGTGATGCACTTTTGCAATTGACTGAAAAGTATCAGGTTATTCATTTATGTGGAAAAGGAAAAGTAGATTCTACGTTGAATGGCTTAGTCGGATACAAGCAATTTGAATATGCTAATGAAGAGTTGGCAGATTTATTTGCTGCTGCCTCAGTAGTTATTTCTCGTGCAGGTGCGAACTCCCTTTATGAAATATTAGCATTGGGTAAGCCACATATTTTAATTCCGTTATCTACTGAGGTAAGCCGTGGCGATCAAATCCAAAATGCTAAATATTTTCAAGAATTAGGTATTAGTTTAGTGATCGAAAACAGATCGTTAAACGTAGGTACTTTACTGCAAACACTGTGTGATCTAGAACAGAATAAAATGGAAATTATGAGTAAAATTAATGCGTTAAATATTAAGTCTGCTACAGAGCAAGTTGTGGCGATTATTGAGGAGCAAGTTCATGTTCAATCCGCAAGCGCTGTATGAGTTTGTTTGTCAGCAATGGCAGAAAGAGATTATTCCCAGTTTATGTGACTATATAAAAATTCCTAACAAATCACCGCATTTTGATGCTAAATGGCAAGAACACGGCTTAATGGATCAAGCTGTAGATCATATCGGTAATTGGTGTAAGTTGCATGCACCTAAAGGAATGACTCTGGAAATTATAAAATTAACGGGTAGAACACCTTTAATTTTCATCGAAGTTCCAGGTGAAATTGAGGAGACTGTATTGTTATACGGCCACCTTGATAAACAACCGGAAATGTCTGGATGGGATGAAGATTTGCATCCTTGGAAGCCAGTACTAAAACATGGGCGCTTATATGGTCGTGGTGCGGCTGATGATGGCTACGCAGTATATGCATCATTAACTGCAATTCACGCATTACAAAAGCAAGACTTACCCATTCCTCGCTGTGTTTTAATTATTGAGGCATGCGAAGAGAGTGGCAGTTATGATCTACCTTATTATATTGAATTATTGCAGGAGAGAATCGGTAGTCCTAAGTTAGTGATTTGTCTTGATTCTGGCGCTGGGAATTATGAGCAATTATGGATGACTACTTCCTTACGTGGCAATGTGGTAGGAGAATTATCTGTTGAACTCATTTGTGAAGGAGTTCATTCGGGCGCCGCTAGCGGTATTGTTGCTGATACTTTTCGAGTAGTAAGACAATTAATAAGTCGTATCGAAGATGAAGTTTCTGGTGAGGTTAAACTGCCCGAGTTATACTGTGAAATCCCCGAAGAAAGAATCAAACAGGCTGCACATTGTGCTCAAGCTTTGGGGCGTTCTGTTTATACAGAATTTCCTTGTCATGAAGGAGTGGAACCTGTAACGAAAGACATACAGCAACTCATTTTAAACAGAACTTGGCGTCCTGTTTTGACGGTAACAGGAGCAGATGGATTCCCTGCCATTGCTGATGCAGGGAATGTTTTAAGACCTAAAACAGCACTTAAATTATCCATGCGCTTGCCTCCATTGGTAGACCCTAAAATTGCTACAACAGCATTGAATGATGTATTAACGAAAACACCTCCTTATCATGCCAAAGTAAGTTTTACTGGAAAAGACGGTTCACCCGGTTGGAATGCACCTAAACTGGCTTCCTGGTTAGAGAAGGCAGCCGATGAAGCGTCTATGACTTATTATGGAAAACCTGCAGCCTATATGGGAGAGGGTGGAACTATTCCGTTTATGGGAATGTTGGGCGAAAAATTTCCTGAGGCTCAATTTATGATTACTGGGGTGTTAGGGCCTCATTCTAATGCCCATGGTCCAAATGAATTTCTTCATTTAGATATGGCTAAAAAATTGACGTCATGTGTTGCGTATGTTCTCTATCATGCTGGTTTGTAATGAGTTATCAAGCCATTTAATAGATGCGATGAGAGAAATGATGATTTTTTGCTAATTCGTTTAACGTTATCCCGTAAAGTTTGTTCCCAGCAAAAGCCTGTCTCTTGATCCTATCTCATCAAGAGACAGCTGCTTGCGCAGAGAGTGACGGACTTCTCAATACTGTCGCCTTCCGCAAAAGCGGAAGGTCTAAAAGTAACCAATCTTTGCTCTAAACTTCACCTTGCAGTCATACGCTTACGAGACCCCCTGCTTACGCAGAGGGTGACGATGCTCTCAATACCGTCTCCTTCTGCAAAAGAAATAATTGGATCTTGTTTTATTTACGATAGACAAGATGTGTAGAAGATTCAGCGCAAAAGCGGGGATGCGCAGTATTTATACGGGCTTCAGTTTCTAAATAGTTCGATATAAAAAATCATTTTATTTTTTATATTGAACGGACGTTTGCCCATTGCACGGATCATTCTGTCTATTTTTCTGACTTTTCATCGGATCGTATGGGTGGTGCGCCTTCAATAAAGAATCAGAAAAATAGCCATAAAAATCAGCATATTAAACTCGATAGCTACGATTCAACTGCCGAGTTTAGGTTAAAAAAAACACAAGATATAAGATATTTAATATTTTGTTAATTAATGTGATATATAATTCGCAAAGTTCAAATTTTACTTACTTTGAGATTAATAAGAGCAAGAAAGAGAATATTATGTCAAAAGATTCACCAGAAATACTTAAAGCCAAGACTACCATTATTAAAAATAATATTAAAGAAGACCAATTAGCGGTTGCAACACAGTGGTTAAACACATTTAAACATAATGCTTCAGATGATACCGCTACTAATATCTCCAAATTATTATTGGCTTGCGTTGCTCGTGGTGATTTTAAAACACGCTCTTCATTGCTTAAAGATAAAGAGCTTACTCATCCAAGTGATGTACTCACCTCAATAGATTATTTATCACATGCAAGTAGAGTTATCATCGATTATAAGAATTTATCAACTGAAAATTTAAATGAGTTCTTGGCGTTCTTTCCTGAAGCAGGAAAGAACGGTGTTGTTTCACGATCTGCGACTCATGGAGTTATTCGTAAAGGAGATAAGGTTACTGAATTAAAAGGCTTTCTGCTTGGTGTTATGGGGCAGGTACCAACACTTATTAAAACACCCTATGATTTTGGGGTAAATATTGCCATGGGCGGAGAGGGTGAAAAGAATTTAGTCGGTAAGAATATCAGTAAAAATGGCTTTAGTGGTCATATGTATTTCCATCATTATGCTCCAGATCAATTAATGATGTTAGGTTTAGAGCAAAGTGCTCCTTCATCATCAATTTTAGAAGCCATTTGGGGACATAGTAAAGAAGAAGGGATTCAATCAGATACAGATCAATTTGGTCAAGGACATTCGTTAATGGGGGCTTCAGATACATTTACCGCAGCTGGATCATTATATTTTAGTGATCCAGTCTATCAAGCAAAATTACTGAGCGAAACCGGCACTGTAACTCCTGATAAATATGGTGCTATGCAGGTTACTTTAAATGATGACAATTGGACTCAAATTAAAGAATATTTAGAAACTTTAAAGTCAAATTTTGATAAGAGTGATGAGCTGGTGATGGAGCAATTGATGACACCACCCTCAACCGCCGTCAAAAAAGATTTGGAAATAGAAAGTTATATTGCCTTGGATTTTAAAGCGTATTTAAAAAATATTAGGCCTTTATTGGATGAAGTTGATCCTTCTGTACTTGATATTCTTGTTGAAAGTCAAATGAAATTGCAATCCAAATTACTATTGAATATTGAGGCATTGAGTAAAGGTTATACTGTTGATGCGTATCAAGAGTTTTTAGAAACATTCAAACAAATTTCTGAAGTTGCCAATACCCCTAAAGCCTATATTGAAGCAATTTCACGAGTTGGTGATTTATTTGAGTTGCAACGAAAGATTGATCCTAAATTAAAACAAACACACGAAGATTTAATTATTCAGCAACGTTGTAATGAACTTGTTCTTTCAATAAATAACTTAGAAACAAAAGCTAAACTTATCCGCAGACTTCTTTCTTCTGAATCTCTCCTTAAGGAAAATAATGTTTCAGAATATTTGGAGCTTTTATCGATTCATATGAAAAAACTAGAAGAAATTCTTAAAGTTGTAACGGCAGGAGTTTTATCAGAAGAAGTAAAAGTAAAAAAAGAAGTATCACTTGAAGATAGTTTGATTTTACAAGAGAACTTGGAAAACAGCTGGATTGCGCTTAGCTCTTTAAAATCGACTGATCTTGACGAATATGAAGTAATGACTCAAAAAATGGAATTATTTTTAAGCCAATGTCCGATTGATCTGGAAAAAATGCTCAAAGTAGAGATTATTGAAGATTATTCACTTACTAAAATTGATGAGAAACCACTAGAGATAGAACCTATTAAGGACAGTATTACTGAATTTATAGAAGCAGTACAAAAATATTATCAGGCAAGAAATGAGCAACCTGAAATTGCGATGTATAATTTTTGGAGTTGGAGTAAAAGGGCTAAAAAAATTGCCTCTGACGTTTTAATTGATATTTTACAAAGTATTAAAGAAGAGAAAACAATTACTGAGGAACAGTGCAATAATTTAGCAATCCATAAACGCTGCATCGAAAATGGAAATTTTGGCGTAGCGGTACAAACCCACCTTAAAAAATTAGGATTTGAACGTCTTGAGCAATTAGTAGAACTTAAAACGGAAGATGATCTATTTGAAGTGCCTGAAATTACTGAACAAGGACTTGCTGTAGGTAAGGACATACAGCCGCTTGTTGATACAATGCAACAATTTAAGTTGGAACTAAGTGACCTGAAAGAAGAGGTCGATGAAACGGAACTTCCTCTTAACGATCAAACGATCAAAGTCACTGTTAAATAGAGTATACAAATTCTGAACTTACCTTTATCTCGCAACTGAGATAAGGTAACTAAGGAGCAATGTAATTGGGGAAGATATTTGTATGAAAATATGAATATCTTGCTCTTATAGTCTTAAAAACAAAAATCCTCACTTAATAGTATTTATTTAGTGAAGATTGATATTGTGTCACGACAAAATCCCTTGGCAATTAATCCTATAATAAAGTTTTGTTGATTAGTTTGCTCAGCACTCCTATTTTGCTCTTGGCTAGGGGTAGGGGCTTGTACGTTGTTTGAATTTGAATAATAGGTAATAACTCTAAAGTTTTACTACCTTAATCCTCCTGAATTTAACACTGAAGCTTTCTTTGCGGTAAGCTACTGTCACATAAATCCTCAACCTAGAAAAAGCAGTAGAACCCAACTGCTTTTCTAAGTTTATAAACTCTATCCTATTCGATATGAGCCTTATAAGTTTAGATGCATGTTTTTTTGCTTTAATCATTAATTATTTTTTTTAACTTATTGAAATTAAAAGAATATTAAATAAATATATATCACATATAAAGATAATCAATTGGATTTATATTAATCAATTGGATTAAATAATGACATGTTGTTTTGAATATGCTTAGTCAAATAGCTTCAAATTTTGTTCTGACTAAGAATTAACAAAAATCACTAGAGTAGTGAGGACTTATAATGTTTGAAGAAATAATAAAAATCTTAAGAGATAAAGTAACCGTAAAAAAGAGTATCAAGGACGCAGTAGAGCTAAGTAAACAAATTGGTGTTCAAAAAAACTTGCCGTCTATATTGAATATTTTAAAGAATGCACCTGAAAACAGTATTGATGTGGTTATTTGTAATCAATTAATGAATAAGTTTAATAGAAATTGGGATTTTACTTGCGCTGTCCATAACTTATTAATCATGAAAGAACTAATTAATGAGGCTAGTTTTAATAGTTTTATCGCGATGGCAGGAAAAAATAGGCAGTTTGAAGCGGCACAAAATGCTTTTGAGCAAGCTAAAAAAAGGAAATTAGCTAATGAGATTACTTTCAATAGTTTCATTGTTGCAGCAGGAAAAAATGGACAGTTCGAGGCTGCACAAAATGCTTTTAAGTTATCCAAAGAATTAAAATTAGCCAGTGCAGTTACTTTTGCGAGTTTTATTGATGTAGCAGGAAAAAATGGACAGTTTGAGAAGGCGCAATATGCATTTGAGTTAGCCAAGGATTTGAAATTGATCAATGAAGTTACTTTTGCGAGTTTTATTGATGCAGCAGGAAAAAACGGGCAGTTTGAAAAGGCGCAATATGCGTTTGAGTTAGCCAAAGATTTGAAATTGATTAATGAAGTTACCTTCGCCAGTTTCATTGATGCAGCAGGAAAAAACGAGCAATTTGAAGTAGCGCAAAAAGCCTTTACATTAGCTCAAGATTCTAAATTAGCGAATCAGATTACGTTTAATAGCTTTATTAACGCAGCCGGAAAAAATGGTCATTTTGAAGCAGCGCTAAATGCATTTGAACTGGCTAAAGAAAAAAGATTAGCTGATAAGATCACGTTCGCCAGTTTTATTGATTTAGCAGGAAAGAATGGACAATTTAAAGCAGCGCAGGGTGCCTTTGAGTTAGCTAAAAAGTGGAAATTGACTAACGACGTTACTTTTAATAGTTTCATAAGTATAGCAGGAAAGAATAGACAGTTTAAAATGGCGCAAGACGCTTTTGAATTAGCTAAAAAATGGCGCTTGGCTAATAAAGTTACTTTTGCTAGTTTCATTGATGCGGCAGGAAAAAATGGTCATTTTGAAGCAGCGCAAAACGCTTTTGAGTTGGCCAAACGATGGAGCTTGTGTGATTGCTACACGTTTAATACCTTTATTGATGCCGCAGGAAAAAATAGTCAATTTGAAGCAGCACAAAATGCCTTTAAACAGGCCATAATATTGCATTTGGCTGATGAGTTAACCTTTGCCTGCTTCATTGACTCAGCGGAGAAAAATGGACAGTTCGAGGCGGCACAAAATGCCTTTGAGTTAGCTAAACGATGGAAATTAGCGGATAAGCCTACTATCCCAGGTTTTGTTGATACAGTACTATCATAATAAATAAAAGTATTAATAGATGAAATCATCTCTTTTTAGCCCCAATCATAAATATTCTTTGGAAAGGTAGCAAAACTTTATTATTTTTTTGTAAATAATATTCTTTTGAAATTTCCTGAATATATTCTTTGCTAAATAATCTAGCATCGTTTTCACTCATACGTGTAAATAGTGGCCTTAATCCAGTTCCTTTAATCCAATCAAATATCGCTTGAAAGTTTTCCATTTCTTGGTAGTAAATCGTTTCCCATAAGTGAAGTGGATCAGATGATGATGTGCTTAGCAAATCGTAATATGATGGCAAATGATAAAGAGGCTTGCTTAACTCATTATGTATTAATTGCTTTAAAAAAGGCCTCCACTCATGATGCATTTGTAATAATTTAATAATGATTTGATGAGTAGGTAAATGAAAGTTATTTGGCATTTGCACGGCTAATATACCACCTGAATTCAATAATTCTAATAGTTTTGGGAATAAAAAATTATGATCAGGTAACCATTGCAATGAGGCATTTGCAAAAATACAATCGATTTTCTCTGAGGGCGAAAAGTGTGCAATATCATCTTGTATGAATGTAATATCAGTGTAAGTCGATCGTGCTTGATTCAACATATCAGCAGAGGAATCTAATCCTACTATCTTGGCAGAAGGCCAACGCTGTTTTAATAGAATACTACTATTTCCTGGACCACAACCCAAATCATAGACTATTTTAGGTTGAAATGAAGTGGGAATAGCGTTGAGTAAATCACAAGCTGGACGTGTTCTTAATTCCAAAAATTGACTGTAGATTTTAGCATTCCAAATATCGTTCATTTTTCGTGCTCCTGAATTTGTCGCGATAAATAAAGAAAAAGCTTCGTTTTAAAATTGTGAAAGATAAGAGCAAACTTTCGCGATTATGATGAAATATTCTTTTGCGCCTTTTCTACAGCCAAATAGACACAAATAATAGTTATTATAGCCATCAGGATGAGATAAACGGAAACTGGCCAAGTTTTTCCATTTGTCCAATGGACTATTTCAGTAGCAATCAATGGAGTTAGACCTCCGGATAGAGCTGCAGATAAATGATAAGCAATTGCCATGCCGCTGTAGCGAATGCGTGTTTTAAATAGTTCAGAATAAAATGCGCCTTGAGCTCCATGCATTGCTGCATGAGCAAAACACATACCAAATATCACAGCAAAAAAAATTAAAAAAGGATTTTTAGTTTGTAACAACCAGAAAAATGGAAAAGCAAACAATCCCATCAATAAAGCACCTAAGATATACACTGGTCGACGTCCAATCCGATCCGATAGTTGCCCAAAAAAAGGAATGCATAGTGTTTCCAAAATAGCGCCTGTCATTACTGCATAGAGTAAAAGTGTTTTTGACAATTGCAGCTGAATTGTGCCATAACTTAATATAAAAACCGTTAATACATAAAAAGAAGCACTCTCTATAAAACGTGCGCCTATTGCTAAGAGAAAGTTTTTAAAATGAGAATGAAGCATTTCTAGGGCTGGAACTTTAGGTGGGCGTTTGTGTTTCAGAGCTTTCACAAAAACGTTGCTTTCCATAACTTTCAATCGAAGATAAAGACCTACGAACACTACAACAAAACTCAATAAAAAAGGGATACGCCAACCCCAAGAGAGGAACTGCTCTTGAGGAAGAGAAGAAAAAATAAGAAATACTACAATAGAAAGTACTAAGCCAAATGGCGCCCCAGAATTAGGCCAACTTGAATAAAAGCCTCTTTCTTTTTCCCGACTTACTTCCGCAGCCATAACAACTGCACCAGCCCACTCACCTCCGACAGCAATTCCTTGGATACATCGTAAAAGCACGAGACAAAGTGGAGCAAATATGCCAATTGTATTATAAGTAGGTAATAAGCCAATCAAAAATGTAGATCCCCCCATTAATGACAGTGTAGTAATCAGCATTTTTTTGCGACTAAATCTATCTCCATAATGACCAAAAATAATACCACCTAGAGGCCTTGTAAAAAAACCAACGGCATAAGCGGCGTATGCCGCCATAATTCCTGCTATGGGACTAAATTTAGGGAAAAAAAGCACATTGAAAAATAAGGCGGAAGCAGTCCCAAATAGATAAAAATCATACCATTCAATTGTTGTGCCAATAAAACTTGCAATTGATACTTTTCTAGATGCCTTAGATTTAGGATCTTGTCGTATGATGGACATAAGATAACTTGTATATTAGAGTTCATTGATCCTATATGAATTTTTTTTAAAATGCGAACTATTACTATAAGCATATGATGTTCAATATAATTTATGACAAATTGTGTTTAATTTTCGATATTTTTCTGGATAAGATTTTGGATATATTCTTAAAGAATAACTAAAATTTTTATAATCACCCATGATTGTGAGCAGTAAGAGATAGGGAAATCATATGGACTATGTAAACATTATTTTAAAAACATTAAATAAATTTGCGCAAAATTTCATCGGTCTGATTCCCAATATCATTATTGGTCTTCTTTTTGCGATCATCACCTATTTTATCGCGAAATTAATGGGGCATATCGTAAGCTCATTCTTACCTAGAATGGCGGTGCGTGCAAATTTAGTGATCATTACCCATAAATTGACCGTTATACTGGTTTGGTTTATTGGAATATTAATTATTTCTGCCATCATTATCCCTTCGGTTACAACTGCAAATGTATTAACTACTTTAGGATTAACTTCTGTTGCTATTGGTGTTGCATTTAAGAATGTTTTTGAAAATTTTTTTACTGGTATTTTGCTTTTGTTTCGAGAACCTTTCAGTATTGGTGATTTTATTGAAGTAGATTTTCAACGAGGTTATGTTCATCGTATTTCTGTCCAAAATACTCATCTACGTAAAACGGACGGAACACGCGTTTTTATTCCCAATTCGAAAATGTTTACTAGTACCGTGCAAATTCTGACTGATACAAAACTTAGACGGAAAAAAATAAATTGTAGTGTCGATTCTTGTGTCGATGTGGAAAAAGCACGCGCAACCATTAAACAAGCCGTAGAACAATGTGAGAGTGTATCCAAAGAAAAGTACATCCAAATTTATATTGTGTCCTTTTCATCGAATGGTATTGATTTTGCAATCTATTGGTGGACAAAACCTGAACCCAGCCACATTCGTTATTCTCTTGATGAGGTTCTTACGAGCATCAAAAAAGCTCTTGATAAAGAAAAAATTCCTATGACCTATTCGATGCCAGTGAGTTTTCTTGATTCGTTAACTGTGCTGCAAAAAAATCAAAATTCTCGTCAAAATGAAAATGAAGAGGAAAATTCCACAAGAAAAAATGAAGAGTGAAGGTTCTTAGAAATTATTCGTATATCTTAATTCAGCAAGCACGACGGAGTTAGTTCTTCAAACAATTAACAATTTTATCATCTTTGCTCCAGGCGCCTCCCTTACATTGCATTCCGGAATCAATATTCACATTTTTAAAAATTACAGGACTGCACTGATTGTACTTGCCGCAGAATAAGCGTGCTTCTTTTCCGGAGTTGATACTGTAAATGTTCTGATAGATTATATTTTTGAGAACCACATAGGATTTACTCCCTGTTTCGCTGTATTCCATGTCATACAAAATCGGGTATTTGACGTTTTCCATGGTGATATCACTGTAGGTAATGTTCGTTACTGTTCCTTTTTTAGTATCGGAGCAGTCTTTCTTATCGCATCGTGTTTTTATGCGCAGTCCATTGGATGCATTATGAAAACTGATATCCTGAACCAGGATGTCTGATACGGTGTTTTTGATGCCGCTGCCAATGGAAATTCCGTGTCCATAAAATAAATCGACATGGCGGATTTTTATGTCTTTGGCTGGTTCATTAATGGCATTAATCGCAATACCATCATCGCCGTTTCTGATGATGACGTTGTTTATCCTCATTTTGGTGATTGAGCCCACATTAATGCCATCTGTATTCGGCGAGTCTTCTGGGGTGTCGATACGTAAATCATGAACAGCAATGTTTTTACCGCCTCGAATCATGATGTGAAAACGCGGTGAGTTTTTTAATTGCAAATGGTTGATGGTTAGATTTTCAGCATGATTAACGTGAAGCAAGAAAGGCCTTTCTTTAGATGATTTGTAGTGCCACCAATGTTCCCCATTACCGTCAATTACGCTGCCATCAGGATTATCACCACTTAATGTAAAGTTATTCACCCAGATGAGGTTGATTAAACCGCGCTCATTTTTCCAGCTTTTATCCTTTCGGTCTACAGCAACAAGAGTAACGCCAGGATCAAGATGCAGAGTGATGTTGTGATGTTTCTTAATCGTAATTGGTTTTAAAATGTATTGTCCCGGCTGGACAGTCAAGGACAAATTATTTTGATATTTCTCAAGAGTTTTTTCAAGTTGCTCGCTCAAGTTATTACCTGAACCGAAAAAAACACATTCGGTTTTGTCCGTTTCATGAGCCGGCTTCTTACAACTGACTTCTACAGAATTGGCTGGAGTGGAACAGACTAGAGCGGTCATCAGATTGACCACCAATATTGTGTTTTGCTTCTTCATAGGTACCCCAACCTTGAGTGATTTATACCAGAGTGTACCATTCAGGTTCGGATTTATAGGGGATGACGAGAGTTTTTTCACTTCCTTAACTTAATGATAATGAAGCTTGAATTTCTTTGCTCTTTAATAATGAATGTATTGAACCTCAGAATAGGGTAGTAAAGTTATTCTATTAACCACTGCTTCTGATGGTCCATTCACGAAACCTAATGAGATTTTTGAATGATAAAATGGCTTGTTACATTTTTCATATTATCAATAAATGGACCTAACAGTAGATCATCTGGCTTTTTAAAACCGCTAAATAAAAATTGCTTATCCTGGGTCGTGAAACGAGTAATTTTTTCTATTAGTTGAGATTCATGAGACTGCACATATAAAATTGGTGGTGGTAGGTTTTTTTGAGTGAATAATACATGAACTTTATCTGCTTTATCAGGAAATTTTTTCAAAATACGATTCCAAACCATCGCTCCATCCACGTTCCCTAAAGTGGTTTGCTCTAATAAATCGTAAAAACCATTGGTCTCTTTGAATTCCAAGATAGTTCCTTTGGGAAAATGTGGCATCAGAGCAATAAGAAGCCCCCAAAAACTGGTAGTGCAATAAGGGTTAATGCGACCAAGTACTTGTGTATTTAAGTCTAAAATACTTAGGTTTTTTGGCGTTACAAAATCTGCTTGTATGGCTGGCTGCAAACATGCTTGAGCAAGAATTACTCCTTGTTTAAGGTAGGGTAATGTTCCTGCTGGAGTAAAAATGCCCCACAATTTCTCTTTGTCAAAGGCTGTAATCATTTTTGATAACTGGTGATATGCAATCAGCTCACATGGTACAGCCTTGGTGAAATCACGAGGGAACCCCAAATTATCGTCATAACCTATTCTTAGAGACATTCATTGTCCTTAGATTGAGTGTGTAAACTAATTATAGTACTAGGTTATTGTTCAAGCCATTAGTAGTAAAAAAATGGCTCAGATATAGGCAGTTTCTATTATTTTGCGTTGAAAAAGGAAAAAAAGCGAACAAAAAGACTGTCTTAATAATTTCATAGCAAATAGATTAGCAGCGAATCCACATTGAACATCAGAACAAAAAGCAAATCTCATCAAAATCTATCGCTTAGCCAAGAAACACTTAGGGTCTGCATTGTCAACTAAAGTGATAAGGTCAAGAAGTAATTGATTGGCCTCTTGTTTGCGTTGGAGCAAAGCCCATTTTTTCTCAGCCAGGTGGGGTTCAGTGCGATAATAAACTGAGAAAAACCCATTGCCTACGTTTTCTTGTTTGATACGTAAAAGAGCGTATTTCTGAATAAGTGGATGATCAATGTTTGCTTTATGTTGACAGAAATCGCGAAACGAAAGGGATGTTTTATCTTGATAATGTTCTAGGTACTCGTTTTGTATTGTTTCAAAAAGAGAAGAATATCCTCTATCAAGTTTTGAATCTTCACGCAACATTTGTACTATTCTTGGAAGCATTTCGTTATATTGTGTAGGGCTTGCTTTTTTTAGGGAAACTTTTCCTTCCCGTAAGTCGGGTTCCTCTAGATCCAGAGAGTCCATTAAGAGTTGAATGCATTGCATTGCTGCTTCATAATGAATGGTTGTACCAAAGCTTGCACAGGCCAGTCGGAATGCAAATGGAGTCGGTTTTGCTCCCAAATTATAGAGGCGTAAAGCTAAATCTTCATGGCCTAAACGTATCAAAAATTCAGCCGGTAACATCGATTCGTACTCAAAATTATCTTCATTATTAATAATGAATAATTGTTCCTCATGAGTGATACTGTTCTCAATATAACCAATAAAATCATATAATAATTCAATAAGATTTGGGTCGTCTAAACTCGACACAATTAAACTTTTGAGTGGATTATTGCCACTTTTAGGATGGATTAAATTCAAGTAAGGGGTTTGATCGAGGGTGACAAAATTGACTCTTTTTGCCATCAATTCTCGAAACAAAGTGGCCATTTGAGTGGAGGTGAAATTTAATTCATTAGTAGCAATAATATTAGCTAAAGTTGTTATCGATGGGGTCTCTTGGATTTTTGGGTCAGGATAGCCATAAATTCTCTTTGTTGCTAGAGTAGTCCAATGGGGGGGAGTATGCCCCACTTTTTCAATAGTAGTATGACTATGAATCGTAATTTGTTGACTTAAATATTCAGCATCGTGACTTTGAATGAACAACATTAGAAGAGCATATTTATTTTCTCTATCGAGCTGAGCGTTTAATAGATCCTGTAATTTGCTATCCGTAATGATCAATGGTTTCTTGCTTAATTTTTGAGAATAACCAGGATCGACATTGTGATAAAAAAAATGTGGAATTTTTTCTGCCATTTTATCGCGCATCGTTACGACCCTATTTCAAGAAGTTTTAAAATCGATAGCCTATAGAATAAAAGCTTCGAACCTAATGTTTTATATTGTTTTATTTTATCCATGATGACTTCATATTGATTACATTGTTTCTACAAGTCAAGAATAAAATGAACTTCCTTGTGAAAAAAAGATCGTCTTTCTTAAGAGAATAAAAACGTGAGTACGAGATCGAAAGGCTAGTGCAGCCTCTTGATTCAACCGTGGTAGCCCAGTACTGTGGAAATGGAATGTATTTGAGCGTAGTGATCATAATGACCATTCATTTCTGTTATCGGCTTATAGGCCTCGTCAGGTTGATATTTCGCTAATACAGAACGTAAAATTTGATTAAAGTCATCATTTGCAGCTCGGTTTGTTTCTTCTTTTAAATCGCTTAAAAAATCGCCTAAACAGTCTTTTCCAAATATCTGTTCTATTTTGGATAGTGCCTCAAGCACATCATTTTTTGTCAGTTCGAAATTTGAATCGATTTGAGGACTAAAAATTTCAGAAACTTGTGTCGGTATATCCTTTATAGATAAAGACTGCGCTTGGGCATAATATAGAGATGCTCCTATGTTGTAGCTTACGATATCAAAAGCTGCTTGCTGCAATGCGCCCATCAGTTGGGTTACTTGCCAATTCTCTTCTATTTCTTTACTTAATTCACCAGCTCTTTTGAGTTGCATATAACCAGCGCCTAGTTTTATTAAAGGCTGATAATGAGACAAATTTGTAGCCGCATCGATAATTGCTTGTGTATAATGATTTTCTTTATTAGATCCATAGGATTTAGCTAAAGGGCCTATCATATTTAAATAATACTCACCATCGATATTATTGACTCGAGCATAATAATCTAAACTATTCGCTAAATTGGATGAGCAGCGCAGTTCATTTTGTATAATAAGTTCGGCTTTATTTACGTATAACTTTAATTTAGAAGGACTTTCTTTTTTAAAAAACCTGGTTTTTAAGCTCCTAGAAGTTGGTGTTTCGACTTTGCTACTCATTGTTGTTGTTTTAGCACCGATAATATCAAAATCGTGTGTTCCTCCTGCATATTTAGTGATGCCCCATACATAGATCCTGAGCGCGAACATCGAAAAATAATCACCATGAAGTTTATCATTTTTTAATTCTTTGGCAGAAGAGTAATGATATTTTAAAAATTCATCTTTTTCTTGTTCCGTCATGAGCTTACATCCTTTGGGGCTATCAATTTCTTCAGTCCTAGCAAATAAGGTGATATCTGTGGGTAATGGCATTTATAATTTCCTTCAATAATTATCGTTCTAAGAATAGCTTGATGCTCAATTACACATAATACCTTATATACTTATGGCATAAAAACCCAATCTATCTGGATATTATTAGCAATAGAATTTGAAATATGATTATAATGATCGAACGGATGCTATTTTTTTTATCACAAGGAAGGGCTTCAAATGAAAAAGATATTTCAATGGTTGGCTGGAGTGCTCGATGACATTGTTGGCGTTGGGGAAGAGAAACCTAACAAATGTTATATGAGTGTTTATGAGGCTCAGAAAAAATATGATGCTGGTTTGATCAGCATCCGTGAATACAATGAAGTGTTGAAACGTAAGGATGTGATTTAGAATGTTGAATAAGCACAGCCCTTATTACTGGCTAATAAGGGCTGGTCAAGTAATTATTAATTAACTTTTTAAACCAACCGGAAAAATGATACTGATCGAATTACTTGATTGTCCTTGGACAGCCCCACCTTTTCCATTTGTCAAAGTATAAGCTACAGCAAATCTAGGTTCTATTGGGTTATTGCTTACATAGTTGCATGTGACTTCGCCTGTTGTGCTGTTGTAGTTGGTGGTTTCATTGTAGTAATTTCCAAGTTGGGCAGGAACATTGTGTGCCAGTGAAATGGATTTAAAATAAATTGGATTATTTTGTGACAAAATATTTTCTGTACCGAAACCAGCAATGTAATCTCCAAAATTAGTGATGCTATTTGAAGCACCTTGGGTAACGGGGCAAAAGATGTCCGCAATGAGACTTAGAGGGTTGGCCTTTATCACAGGAGAAAAAATAATAGTAGAAAACATTAACAATGCACATACAGGATTAGATTTTTTCATTGAAACTCCCTTTTTCAGTTATTTGGTGGCTTATTAATTTGACCTAAAGATCCGTTGGTTATTCTTTCAGATTGAAATCATTTGTAAGTAAAGAACGAACAGATAAAGGTACAATATGAATCATGTTTCAGGACATTTCGATTGTCAATATTAGAGCTCTTTCATAACCTGATGAATCAATGGATAAAATCTTGCTTTTCACTTATTTGATTTTCTAGGCAAGGTATTTTGTATCGCCGCCGTACTATTCCCAACCGATTTCATTAGGGCATTAAATTTCTTAAATGAACAGTATTATTTAATTTTTTATAAACTCATTCCATTTTGGAATATCTAATTAGAATTACTCATCCCATCTTAAGGTTATGTTAATTTTTAAAAATTATTATCGCCGTGCACACAGTAACTGTAATTTTCTTATATAAACAATGAATTACATTTAATAAAAGGAAGTTAACATGAAAAATCATTTTAAAAATGGGATGAAAAAATACGGTCGCAGGATGGCTAGTTCTTTTAGCAGTAATAGAAAAGATATTCTTGAAGAAAATAAACTTAATCATGCTGAGCGATTAGCGATTACACCAGTTGCGCTAGTAGTTGATCCTTTAGTCCTAATACCGCTAGGCGTGGGCGCAGCAGCAGTGGGTTTACTTGCTATTACTACAGGTCTTGCAGGTAGAATTCTGATTGGAAAGGGAATAACCTTAATGGCGACCGGAGGCGGATTGTTAATCGGTGGAGTAGCAATAGCTGGAATGGGGGTTATTAGCCCAGTGCTTAGTATTGGGAGTATTCCATACAATAGCTATGAGGCATTTAAAAATCGTGAAAGAGCTCTTCCTGCTATGCATACGGACATAGATGACAATAAATCCTCTTCTGCGACGGTAACAGCGGTTTTAATTCAAAAAGGCACGGATGTCCCTAATATAGCCTCTAATCAGCAAGAACTCTCGCCTCCATTACACACAGGTCCGTTGTTTTCTGAGAATAATAATAGTTCATCTCAGGAGGAAATCCAACCATCAGTGAACAATGTAATTAATTTATAAGCAGATCAATTGTGGTAGAGCGTCGTTTAGTCACAAAATTATTTGAGATCTCGATATTGTCGCCTTTCTTCTCGCTACCACAGTATCCGTTTAACCGTAGTCAGATGTTTCCGGAATAGACCCTTTTCAATTGGCGTCCCGGAGAGGATTTGAACCTCCGACCTGCCCCTTAGGAGGCGCGTGCATAGTTGTCCTAATGAATCCATTTTCATCCATAAAATTACTTAATTCAATAGGTTATTATTATTGATTTGTCCATTTTAATCCAATAGAATTCACCTGAAACCAACATATTGGTTATCCCCATGGTTAACCCGATAATATAGAGCTTATTTTGAAGAACAAATTAACAAAACTCCAAGTTGACAATGCTCCGGCCAAGAACAAAGAATACAATCTTTCTGATGGTGATGGTCTTTTTCTGCGAGTTAGGCCAACAGGTGCTAAGAGCTGGGTATATTTTTTTCGTTTAGGCGATGATCGACGTTTGCACCGTATGACGCTTGGTTCGTTGAATGATTTTTCCTTAAAGGAGGCACGCAAAGAGTTGGCGAATGTCCGTACACTGGTGCGGAAGGGTATTGATCCGCGAACTGCACGTGCAGCTGAAAAAGCAGAAAATACACAAGCTATAACCATGCAAACATTATTTGATGTCTGGATTGCATATGTTAAGGCAACTGAGCAAATGAGCGAGCTTTGGGCAAAGCGCCATGAAGAACGTTGGTCTCTTCATCTTAAAAAAAATCTTGGTAATTTATTAGTAAAAGATGTTAACAGATTTCATCTAACGGTTGTCCTAGAAAAAATGTCCCTTAGCGGTATTAAAGAGGAAACTCGTAAGGCACTTACAACACTGAATTTAATGCTTGATTACGGTTTGAAACACCGGCATGTAATAGAAAATTCGGCCCGCTTACTAAAACCAAAAGATTTTAATGTCTCAGCTAATGCTCCTCGCGATAGAGCTCTTTCATTGGATGAGCTCAATAAGCTATGGAGTGTCCTGGATACTGCAACCTCGCTGCAAAATGAAAGAGTTTCTATCAAAACAACAATAATCACAGCCAGTGCTATTAAATTATTAATTTTAACTGGAGCACGCAGAGCAGAAGTGGCAAAAATGTCTTGGAAAGAGCTAAATTTGAACAATGGTATTTGGTCACTACCCAAAGAGCGCACAAAAAATGGCCGGGCTCATGTGATTTATCTTTCTGAGCTGGCAGTGAAAATCATTAAAAATCTCCAACCTCTTACTGGGCAATCACCTTACGTCTTTAATACTGGCCGCAATGCAGAAGAAAGCCATATTAGAGAGGATACTTTGACACGGTATATAGCTCGATTAAGGCAATCTTCCAAGAATAAGAGCGAAGCTCAACCTAATGAGGATTCTTTTTTGAGTGATATGGAAGCATTTACTGTGCATGACATAAGACGCTCAGCGGCGACAGCCTGGGCTGAGCATTTAAAAACTCCACCACACGTAGTTGAAAAAATGTTGAACCATCAACCGATAAATAAGCTGATAGCTACATATCAACGAGCGCTTTATAGCGATGAACAAAAGAGCGCGTGGTTGGCATGGGGTGTAATGGTAGAGCAGAAAATTGCAACTAATGATAAAAATAATCTTAGTTTAAATAATAATTAGAAAACGAGCTTAGATATGAATATTCCTCCTGAACTACGGCAAGAAAAAATTGAATTAATACAAGAGGTTTTAAAAAAACTCTCTTTTGAACAATTGATGAAAATGCATGGAAATAATTGGATACTTAATAAAGATGAGCTTTCAAAAAAATTAAAAACTCAAACTGATTATGAGTTAGACTGCATTCTCGCTAGAACAGATGAATATAGGCCATATTACAAACAAAAAGCCGAGAAAGAACGATTTTTTAATCAACCTGACTGTAATGCTGATTTTGCTTATTGGAGTAAACAAATTGTTTGGAGTATCGATGAGGGAATCGCTTTAATATTGGGCAAAGATCCAAGAAAAGTTTATTGGGAAAATATTAAAGAATTTGTAGAGCGTTCTTCTCTAGCAAAAAAATTTGAAGAGATAAGAACAACTGCAAAAGGATATATAAAGTTTCAACAATTATCCGACCCTGTAGTTCCTTCTGTATTCCTTACATGGATTCAACGAATGAATTTTACTGATGTTAATGTTCCTTGCGTACTTATCGAATCGGTCGAGTCTTTGGGCATACAGCTTACTGATTGGCAAGATCTTTATAAAAAAATGGAAAGTAGTCGCGATAAATTAAAGGAGCAATACAGCGAGGCTGTAACTCTTATTGAGAGTCAAAGCAAATTCATCCAAAGCTTAAAACATGAAATAGATGAGTTGGGTATCTCACCTAATTCTGAAAAAACCTTATTAAAAATAATTGGTGCTCTAGTAGAGACAATGTTTATGAATAGTACAGGAGGAAAGCAAATTTCACCTTTTAATAGCCAAGCTGCTTTGATTGAATTCTTAGAAGATAATTTTCCTAAAGTAAAAGGCATATCAAAATCAACGCTTGAAGATAAATTTGCAAAAGGTAAAAAGCTATTGGAAAAAAATAAATAACCCCAGCTGGGGTTTTGAAAAATTAGCTGCTACCCCAGTCGGGGTAAGGGCACATTGAGGGCGGATAATCGCCTATTCTATCATGGCTCCTGAATTCATTTGGACAGGAGCAAATTCTAATGTACGAACTACCTCAAACTGGTTTTCTAAGAATCGATCAAATTCTTGGTAGCCCCAAGCACTGTCTTTCTCCATTAATTCCAGTAGGAAAATCTACGTGGTGGGAAGGAGTTAAAACAGGACGGTTCCCAACGCCCGTAAAGCTTGGCCCAAAGATCACTGCCTGGCGAGTTGAAGATATTAAACAACTTATAGAACAGGATTTTCCAGAATATAAACCTAGACGGGGACGATTATGCAAGAAAAAAGAATTGAAATAATCTTTTCCTTGTTTTTGATACGGATTTCAGAAACTAGTCAAAAGTATGGGATGGGGCAGGCTTATATCCAGGGTCAACTAGAAGAGGCATGCCACCAATTAACGCTATTTTGCAAAAGGAACTATAAGGATTTGCGTCATGGATTTTAATCAAATTATTAATCAATTCCAAGCAGAGTTCTCAGCAAAGGGGATTACTCCTCCAGACGAGATCATTGCTGATGGGAAGCTACATCGTTTCCACATTGAAGGAGATAAATTTAGATCTAAAAATGGATGGTATGTACTTTATCTTGATGGTGTGCCATGTGGGGTATTTGGGAGTTGGAAACAAGGAGTGAATTTTAAATGGAGTGCTAAAAATCAAAGCTGCATGACAAAAGTTGAACTCCGTAATCAAATGGAGCGCATAAAAGAAGCTAGTAAAATGCGTAATGCCATGAAAGACAAGGAACAACAGGAAGCGGCTTGTCTAGCTGAGAACCTCTGGGAAGGTTATCCAAAAGCAAGTCCGCATCATCCATACCTGAAAAAGAAACACATATCGCCATACTATGCTCGTCAATTTTACCAAGAAATAGTTTTACCTGTGATTGATTTTGATGGAAAAGTATGGAGTCTGCAGTATATCAACGAACTTGGTGAAAAAAGATTTTTGTTAAACGGGGCAATTAAAGAACATTTTATGCCTGTTCAACACCAACCATATCATAATCAAAAGATACTAATTTGTGAGGGATTTGCTACAGGCGCAACTTTGGCTGAAAAGTATCCTACATATTGTGTGATTGCAGCTTGCAATGCTGGAAATTTAAAACCAGTTGCTCTCCATATTCGTAAAAATATACCTTGTGCAGAAATTACTATCTGCGCAGATGATGACAGGATGAGATCCGATAATCCTGGGGTAATAAAAGCACGTGAGGCAGCAATCGCATCGGGGGCATTATTTTGTAAACCCAAATGGCCCGAAGGTTCACCAGATTCATTGAAAGACTTTAATGACCTGTATTGTTGGCTAGCTGACGCAGAGGTGCAGCATGCCTAACATTGATTTAGAAATTTATGAGGGAACAAAGGGAACTGAGAGAACCATTAGTGATGACGTTCTATTCGAGGGTTCCCCTAAAGATATAGTTGAGGGAACCATAGATACTGATAATTTAGAAAATTTCATAGATATAAAGTTAGAGGTAATTTCACCTAATCATGTTCCGCCAGAAAATCTCAATGAACCTGAAATCAAACGCCCTGGATACATGGTTTATGACGATTGGTTTTCAATTGGCGGCCAATCCAAGCCGCCAGGTTTGTATTGGCATGGATTTACAAATGGTCAAGATCCTAAACCAATCGATACATGGGTGTCTTCACCTATTCATGCAAATGCAATTACGGCGGATGAGCGTAATGAGTCGTTTGGTCTATTATTACGATTTATTCAACCCTTTGGGGGATGGCGTGAATGGTCAATGCCTATGCATCTTCTAAAAGGGAATGGCGATGAAATGCGTGGTGAATTACTAAATTTAGGGGTCAGAATAAATCTTGATGCCAAAAAACATTTAAATACTTGGTTAATGCTTCAAAAACCTCAATGCAGAACAATAGCCGCAACACGTACTGGATGGCACTCCAATGGAAACGCTTTTGTAATGCCTAATAAAACTATTGGTGATGATAATGTGCGCTTTCAATCAGAATATGCAGCACATGATGATTTTATTCAGCAAGGCGATATTCAAAAATGGCGTGAACAAATTGCTACACGTTGCAGCGGGAACCCAATTTTATTGTTATCAGTGTCTACAGCCTTTGCCGCACCGCTGTTATTAAAAGCCAAACAACAATCTGCAGGTGGTGGAGGTATTCATTTAATCGGCAAGTCTAGTAATGGCAAAACTACTGCATTACAAGTAGCTGCGAGTGTATGGGGTGGTCCAGGTTATGTGCGTGCTTGGCGTGCTACTGCTAATGGTTTAGAGGCTACAGCAGCGGCATTAAATGATAGTTTATTAGTTTTAGATGAAATCAGTGAGTGTGATCCTCGTGAAATTGGTTCCATAATTTATGCATTAGCAAATGGACAAGGAAAACAGCGGGCAAAGCGTAATGGTGGATCACGTGATTCATTTAGATGGCGGACAATCGTCTTATCTAGTGGAGAGCGTACTTTATCGGCTCATATGCAAGAAGCTGGGCAGAACATTAAGGCCGGTCAAGAAGCAAGACTGCTGAATATCCCTGCGACTGATCGAGCTTATGGTACGTTTGATACTCTTCATGGATTAAACGATGGACGCGCTTTTGCTGATTCTATGAAGCAATCTACAAGCTTAAATTTTGGGGTTGCTGGTCCAGAATTTATAAAAAAACTTTTGGAAGATAAGGACAATCTATCAGCACTATATGCCAGGTTTTGTAAATTAAGCGGTTTTTGTTCTTCAGATGGTATAGAAAGCCGCGCGGCTTGTTTATTTGCATTAATTGCCCTCGCAGGTGAAAAAGCAACTGAATATGGTTTAACTGGATGGCAAGAGGGTGAAGCATTAGAAGCCGCTATTGAATTATTTAATAAATGGCGTGATTTTCGAGGTCAGGGGCAAACAGAAATGCGCCAGATACTTCAAGGGATACGCCATTTCATTGATAGACATGGAGATAGTCGCTTTTCCGGAATTGATCAAAAAGCGATCGCATACGAAGGAGATAACATTGATCAAAGACCCGTAGTTCGAGACCGTGCTGGTTATTGGAAAGATACTAATGGAGGACGTATTTTCTTGTTTAATTCGTCAGCATTGCAAGAAGCAGCAATAGGATTTGATTTGAAAATTATTTTACAGACATTGAATGATGCTCAGTGGATTATCGAAAAAGATCACGGAAAAAATTCTAAAAAAGTAAAAGTTGAAGGGCGGACCCTTTCATTGTACTGGATTTTAATCAAAGAGGAAGCTTAGCTATGAGCGTTCTTAACTTATTAGCCAGTATGGAGTTTATATCAAGCTCTCCGGTTCCCCCTAAAGCAACACCAGAGGTAACTCTGGAAATGCAGGTGGAACAAGCAAGTTCCCCGGGTTCCCTCGATAATAATCAAGAAGAATATAGTTTTGTTACTGGGGATATTCAATCAACTATGGTTTGCAAATGCGGTTATCGGCGACCATTTTGTTCATGTGGTTTTTATAAATTTTCAGGTTAACTCAAGGAGAAGGATAATGGCTAGAAAGACCAAAGCTCAAGTAATGTTAGAGCAAGATGAAAAGAAAAGAGCCGAAGAAAAAAAGAACGCAGCAACTACAGAGTTGTACTTACATTGCCGTGGCCATGCAACTATGGCACTTAGTAAATTACATGGCAGTGGATTTGATGGGGTAGCTGCACTTGAGCGATTGTCCAGGAGTGTGGATCGTATCCATAACAATGATACTAATGAAATTGAAGCCATGCTTATGACACAAGCTAAAAGTCTTGAATATCTATTCTATGATGCACTAGGTAAGTTACCTAGTTCAAATATGGAACACGCGGAGGTTTTTGCGAGTATTGCCCTAAAGGCTCAATCCGGCTGCAGAAAAACGCTAATGGCATTGGCAGAGCTAAAACATCCCCGTCGGACAACGACTATAATAAAACAACAAAATAATGCTATTACTCAGCAAGTAAACAATAATGTAAAATCTGAAGCATATGAAATTGAAAATAATAAAAAAATTGCAAACGAACTGAATGCTAAGGTCGCTTATGAAGCAAAGAATATGGACATCGGAACAACGATTACAACAGGCACAGCGAATACGCCAGCAGAAGCCGTGGGAGTATTCAACGGGTCCTAGGACCATAGAAGGGAAAGTCATCTCTCAAAAAAATAGCTTTAAGCATGGTGCAAGATCTAAAGAGATCAGAGATATGCAGCATGAATTTGCTGAATGGAAACGAGAGCTAAAAGCTCTAATCAGCTATGTTTAAATGCTTTAATTATTTCTGCCAATTCATCTTCTTCAGCGTAAAAAAAAGCTGTTGGTAATAGTAATACTTCAGCAAGTTTTTTTAAGGTTAGAAAGTCAGGAGTATGTTTTCCAGTTTCATATTGGTTTATTCGTGGGCTGGCGGAAAAGCGATCAATTCCTGCCGCAATACCCAATTCTTTTTGGGAAAGTTGTGATGCAAGTCGGGCTTCTTTTAATCGTTTGGGTAATGGGGAACTAACCATGTCAACTCAGTTTGCTCAAATGTTTAATCGTCAAACTAAGAGAATCTTAATTTTTTGCTTGACAGGATACTAAGGATTTCTTAGTATACGCCTTAAGTGATTGATATATGATCATCCCGTTAATTTGTTATCACCCGACAAGTGAATTTATTTTGCTTGAAAATAATAATAAATTCGGCTCTGTAACTCATCGTTCTTAAATGAGGCTGTAATGAAAGCAAAATTTTTATTGTTAGGGTTATGTTGTTTTTCTTTGTTACCAATATCGGTAAGCTACGCGAAACGTGGCTATTCCTACTCGTATAAAACCCCCAAGTTTGGGTCTTCTTATGGAAGAACCCATACAGTTAGACCTTACATAAAAAGAAATGGAACTTTTGTTCAAAGACACCGCGCAGCAAATCCGCGATCTGGTGTTCATTGTCACAATAATGTTTGCTACTAAACATACAGAATTGAGGCACTCCATGAAGAAGTTTCTATTTTTTGCCATATTCTTAATGTGCAATTTTATTACACCAATTTATGCTGATAGATTGACACTTTTTTCAGAAGAAATCTCTGCACAAAGTCATTGCCCTAAGGATGAGGTAGTTTGGTTAAATTTGCCAACGGGTATATGGCATAAGAAGGGCGCGCGTTGGTATGGATCTACAAAACGAGGTGCCTATGTTTGTAAGCAAGAAGCAGCCTCAGCCGGAGACAGGCAAAGCTTAAATGGTAGCTAGATTAATTTTATTAGCGGATTAGTTATTTAATAACAATTGAGGAATAAATGAAAAAACTGTTAATCATTTTTTCTATGTACACATTTTCAACGTCAATATTGGCTTGTGAATCTGGACACTGGATTAAATCTAAATCTTCTGATGGTAGTGTAATTGTTCTTGAAGATAACTCTGTTTGGGAAGTCGATTCTATCGATACAATTGATTCGGCTTTATGGCTACCTATAGAAAATATTGTTGTCTGTGATGATGAACTTATTAATTCAGATAATGGGGATAAGGTCAGTGCAACACAACTTAGATAATTTTCCTTGGAATTTTTTGGATAACTTATGAACAAAAATTTTTAGTGGGTATTATCTGCATTTTTTATTCCGCATTTGCTATTGCTGAAACGAACTATATTTGTTTACCACTTAAAGCTACTGGTTTTAAATTTAATAAATATTTAAAGTCATGGGAAGCAAGTATTTTCAATATTCGCGACCAGAAAATGTTACTAAAGAAAACAATTAAAGGATGGCAGTGGCTAAGAATTGGAGATAAATCTGGGAAAAATTGTGGCGAGATAAATCAATACGGATATTTGTTTTGTAGCGACACTTTCGGTCAATTGGAATTTAATATGAAATCATTACGATATGTAGAAACGTATATTCGCGATTATGTTAATGGTGATGAGGACGTAGATACTCCTTATATAGAGATAGGCTCCTGCTCTCCAATTTAAATATTATAAAGAGTTTCTGGTTAATGAGTTGTTATAAAAAAAGGCAAATAATGAGAATTAAATCACCGAGCATATATGCAGTACTATTTTTTTTCTATGGATCTGTTCTTTACCCGTAAATGCATCCATATCATGCACAGAGGTGAAGCAAGACCAAAAAACTTTAAAAGAGAACCCTGGGTATTATTATTATCGTCTTGGTCTATGCGAATTTCGATTTATTCATAATCAATCTCAATTTAATGAGGTGGTTGATACCCTAACTAAATCATTAAAATATGGTTATACCCCGTCCTATTTTGCTTTAGGGCTGTTATATGATAATAAATTCAAAAGTGGTTCTTTATGGCTTCATTCAAAAGGAAAAATTAGTGATTTACTAAAATCTATTGAGAATTATAAAAAAGCTGCTGAAAATCAATCTGTCTTAGCTGAAAATAATCTTGGTGAAGTTTATTTACATTCTGCGAATTTAACAGAGAAATATAGATCAAATAATGATTCAAATGATATTCCTGGTGTTTCTAAACTATTACCTAATCTTGACTCTGCTCTATATTGGTTAGACAGAGCTGCAAAACATGGAAACCCTGCGGCCCAAGGAACATTAGCAGATTTATATTATCGCGGTATAGGGATACCTCAAGACTTCGTTATGGCTTATGTTTGGCAAAATTTATCAGTTACCTCTCAATTTCGATACAATAAAAATATGCAGGATAATGCTACAGGCAGGAAACTTGTTAATAGCCAACGATTACTGGCAAAAAAACAATACAATAATCTTACTGAAATGCAAAAAGACTCATCTCAAGCCCTCCTAAAAGAGTATTCAAAGCTTTATTTTAAAGCGTCTTCAGAATTGGATGAGGAGTGTCAGAGCGCCCAAACCTATATTGCTGGGACTTTGGCTTTAAGGTACATCAAGGTAATAAATAAGCTCTTGGAAAAATAAAATAGGAAGGCATGAATGGCTATTTATGCTTTTTGCCCTGTTCTTTTTCCTTGGGGGCATTAGATTTTTTGGCTGTTGAGGGTATAAAAAAATCCTCTAAGCCAGCTCTCGTATTTGAAGATTGTTTATAAAGTGAAGATGAACCACGGCTATTATCATTTAGAATCTGGTATATACCTTTCATTTTATCTTCATTAAACATGATATTAACCCTCGCTTTTTGGCTCAGAAGATATGAAATCAAAATATCTTCCCCTGTTCTTATAAACTATAGTATATACCTGTCTAAAATAATTAGATATTTCTCTTAATTCTCCTGTTAATTCTGTAACTTTATGAAACAATTCTTTAGTTTCCTCTCGGTCAATTACAAAGCTATGAGAAGGGTAGCCAGAAATAAGTAAATCAAGCCTACCTTCTTTTAAATTAAAATTATTTAGTCTTTCACCATATTCCTTTGCAATTCGAAGGGATCTATCTACCTCTGCCAATCTAATCGGATCAATTTGATTAAAAATAGGAGATAATAAACCGGTAGTAAGATCTGTTGCAATTTGAGCCGCCATTTTTGTTGAAAAATTTACATCCTCTGCAAATCTCAATGAATAAAAATTCCGTTTAAACATCATTTCGGTTTCAGATTCTAAAAACTTTACTGCTTGAATTGGTGTTAATCCAGATGTGCGCTCACCAACTTCATCCTGCTTTAATAATTGAACATCTATTGGCCCAAGCTCTGCGTTCCCAGACATAATCAATTCGTCTGCTCCCAAGCATAATAAAGTGCCTGCGCTTTTACACATTCCATCGATTACAATTTTAAAGTTACTTTCATTAGTGTCATACAAGCTCTTTTTTCGGGTCTTGTAAGCTTTTTGAAAACATTTAGCAATCCTATAGGCTGCATTAGGATCTCCCCCAATTGTAGAAAGGAATAACGTAATGTTTTTTCTTAATTTTCTTTCGCGACACTTATCAATGATATCGTCATCTGGGCCTCTAGAGATTTCACCAAGATAAACAACAATATCTGTGTCATGCTCATCAGCGTATGCATTAACTTGCTTTTGTATTTCTTCGTCCATCATTATTTATTCGCATTGAGTGGTTAGTCATCTTTAGACATATTATAGTTGATCATTCAAAAATATAGCGTATTACTTAGGGCTTAATTAATTGGGTTATCCCTGTGGTTGTCCCCGTTGAAAATTTCCTCTTGAATGATTGAGGTTGAAATTCGTAACCCATTGATTCTATTGGCGTCCCGGAGAGGATTTGAACCTCCGACCTGCCCCTTAGGAGGGGGCTGCGCTATCCAGCTGTGCCACCGGGACTTAAAGAAATTGTAAGTCTACCGTTGTCATTGATAAATGACAACTTCCATTTTTATATTTAGAAAATTGATTAAACGATTTAGGATTTAATATGTTCATATTGATTAAAAAATGAATATTTATGGGTGTGTGATAATCTTGCTGTGGTATACTGTGTTGATTTTTCATGTCGAGCATTGAGCACCGTAAATGAACACTTCAGATTTAAAATACCCATTCCATTCAGTCTGGAATTTTTTATGGCAGGTAATTAAGCCTTATCGATGGTGGTATGTACTTATGCTGCAGGCACCAGTGCTCACTGCTTTATATATTTTTGCGAATAATTATTCTTTTAAACTAATTGTTGATGCTTTTTCCAATGAAACAATTAATTCGTATCATCAACTACTATTTCCTATTTTGTTATTTATCATAGCGCAAATTACTTTGGATGTAGTCTGGAGAATTAGCGATTTTGCAGAGTGGAAAGCAGAGCCTTATGCGCGACAAAGATTGTTATCTTCTGCCTATAATTATGTGCAATATCATTCATATAGTTATTTTCAAAATACGCCAAGTGGAACTGTAATCAGCAAATTAAAGGGGCTTTTGGATGGCTACGACAGTGTTTTTGCGAATATTCATCATATTGTAGGGAAGCATTTTTGTGTCGTTGTTGTCTCGGTTTTTGTGCTTTTAGTGGTTAATCTAAGTGTATTTTGCTTTATGCTTGCTTGGTGTGTGTTAGTTATGGCAGTCATGCTACCTATGGCGCTTAAATTAAATCAGCTATCTAATAAAACAGCGGAGAGTAAACACCAAGTGATGGGCGTTCTTTCGGATAATATTACCAATATATTTTCCTTATTTTATTTTGCCAAACGCCGGTTTGAACATCAGCGTGTTACGCAATTGATGGCTGATGATTTTGTACCGCGACAAATAGCGCTTTATCAGTATGATTTTAAATTTAATATGATTGGCTCAGTGCTTTATTGGTTCATGTTAATTACTGTTTTTTTATTTATGATTTACCTTCGTACTCATGGAGAAATTTCAACGGGTGATTTTCTGTTTGTTATGCTTACAGCAATTACTATTTCTTTTGATTTATGGACACTTATGAGTAGTCTTTGTACTTTTTTAAAAGAAATTGGTGATTTCAAATCTTCTTTTAACATTTTATCCATGCCTCATGAATCACTTGATGAATCTCATGCACAAGCTTTTCAAATAAATGAAGGCAAAATTGAATTTCGTCAATTGTCTTTTGCTTATAATGAAGGCAAGTCAGTATTTGCAAATCTTAATTTACACATCAAACCTGGCGAGAAGATTGGTCTAGTAGGTCATTCTGGAGCAGGAAAATCCACCTTGATTTCATTGTTATTGAAAAATTTTAAACCTACTTCAGGCCAAATTTTGATTGACGATAAGCCTATTTCGAGTATTACATCTGACTCATTGCGGCACCAAATTGCGCTTATTCCTCAAGATATTATGCTTTTTCATCGTACTATTGGTGAAAATATAGGATATGCAAAGGATGATGCAACACTTCAGGAAATAAAGGGAGCGGCAGCTATGGCTAATATCGATGATTTTATTGAGTCATTGCCGGAAAAATATGACACTCTTGTTGGTGAACGTGGGGTGAAGCTTTCAGGGGGGCAACGACAACGTATTGCAATTGCGAGAGCATTTTTAAAAAATGCATCAATTGTTATCCTGGATGAGGCAACCTCAAGCCTTGACAGCATTTCGGAACAAGAAATTCAACAGTCAATTAATGAAATGCTGGAGCAAAACAAGGCAACGGTTATTGCTATTGCTCATCGTTTGTCTACTATTCGTCATATGGATAGAATTGTCGTAATGGAAAATGGCCTGATCATCGAAGAGGGTGCTTTTGATGCATTGATCAATAACCAAGAGAGTTATTTTAAAAAACTTTGGGACAGTCAGGTAAATGGGATGGTTTTATAAGATAAAAGGATAAATTAAGCTCGAACATAAAAGGTATTTCTATGCCATTGTATGTCGTTAAACGAACGTTATCCATAAAGCTTGTCCCTAGCGAAAACTCGAACTTTCTACATATCTCTAAAAAACCGTTAGATCTAATTCTCCACGTCCCGTGGCTTTCAGGGATAAGCCACGAGGCGTGGAGATGAGGAGAATAGCAAAAAACGTTTAACTTAGATCCATTACTGTATGCTACACTTGTGCCGTATAGTCTCATCAGCTAACATGAGTTAGTAATCACTAAGGGATTGCTTTTAATGATTAATTTTCGATATTTTTTGTTTTTTGTTTTTTTATTTTGTTCTTTGCAAAGCTATTCGGATATGGCTGAAAAGAAAAATAAAGCTTTTCGTAGTTTTTGGAATCCTACTTTTTTGGGAGAGCGTCTAGATTATTGTACTGCCGATGGTAAAGAATGCGGCAAAGTGGTAGCTGATCGTTATTGCCAAATCCTAGGTTATGATTATGCAAGTCAAAATGAAATCGCTTATAACATTGGTTTAACACACTACATATCAACTAGTAAATTTTGTAAAGGATGGCGCTGTAATGGTTTTATGACGATTGCTTGTGTTATCAACTTATCACATACTCCGCCTAAATCTTATCATTATCGAAAGAAACGTTTTACTGCTCCTCGTTATAATGATTATCGCGTAGATTGGTGCTATGAACAAAAAAAAGGTTGCGGTGCACGTGCAGCAAACTCCTTTTGTAGTCGAATGGGTTTCATACAAGCTAAATCTTTTGTTAAAGAAACTCAGGTTGGTGCTACTAAAACAATCGGGAGTCAAGAGTTATGTTTTGGTAATTTGTGCAACTCATTTAAAACGATAGTGTGTTATCGATAATTTAATTATTAATGATTTCTTACTATATTAATTATAAGAGTGAGGGTATAAAAAGATAAGACTTAGGATAAGTTTATGAGTATTAATGACAAGGTTTATATCATTGATAATAATAAAAGTCGTGGTGAAAAGTTGCGAACTATACTTGAGTTTATCGGTGAATCAACTGAAGTCAGTATGTATGGTCAATGGCAAATTTTTGCTGATTCGAATCCTGATGTGATTCTTCTTGGTGCAAGCAAATTAGTTGAAGAAACGCTACATGAGCTTGATGCATTAGTAAGTAAATTTCTCAAGGTACCAATTATAGTTATTGGTCAAAAGTTAAACAATTCTCAATGTATCTTACGTAATGTTGTTTCTTGTCAACCTTTTCCATTTAGTTATGTGCAAATAATGGAAGCACTACATCAATGTAAAATTTCTCAAGAAGTAGCAAAGTCTATCACTATCGGTAATTATAGAAATCCTTTATTCCGAAGTTTAGTAGGAAATAGTTTGAGTATCCGCACTGTACGTAGATTAATTGAGCAAGTAGCTGATACTGAGGCGAGTGTTTTAGTTTTAGGAGAGTCGGGAACAGGAAAAGAGGTAGTTGCTCGTAACATACATGCATTTTCATCAAGAGCAAACAAGCCTTTTATACCAATTAATTGTGGCGCTATTCCTGGAGAACTCCTTGAAAGTGAATTATTCGGTCATGAAAAAGGTGCTTTTACGGGGGCGATTACTTCTCGGCAGGGCAGATTTGAGTTAGCAAATGGCGGTACTTTATTTCTTGATGAAATAGGGGATATGCCTTTACCTATGCAAGTCAAATTGTTACGTGTATTGCAAGAACATTGTTTTGAACGAGTAGGCTCCAATAAAAGTATTGATGTGAATGTTAGAATTATAGCCGCGACTCATCGGAATTTAGAAAAAGCAATCAAAGAAGGAAAATTTAGAGAGGATTTATTTTATAGGCTGAATGTGTTTCCCATTGAAATGCCACCATTAAGAGAAAGGGCAGAGGATATTCCACTTTTATTTAACGAATTGATCGCACGTATCGAAAGTGAAAAGAGGCCAATTGTTCATCTAATGCCGGATGCAATGGCTGCTTTATCAGAATACAGTTGGCCGGGTAATATTAGAGAGCTGGCTAATTTAGTGGAACGATTAACGATTTTGTATCCCAAGGGTATTTTGAGTAAAGAAGATCTACCGCAAAAGATACGTGGTGAATATAAGCCTGCATATTTTGAGTCTGAACGAGAAGCTTTATTGCAAGTAATAAGTCAGGGAACGGCTACAAGTACAGAAGGCATAGATTTAAAAGAACATTTAGTGAAAACTGAGTTAGCTCTTATTAGTCAAGCATTAAATGAATCGGATTGGGTTGTCGCTCATGCAGCGAATTACTTGAACATGCGACGCACTACTTTAGTAGAGAAAATGAGAAAATATGGCCTTACTCGTCCTGACGGAGTATAACGTTCAAGAGTATAGTATCGTCCAGGGGGTATGCGTTCCTCTTGGTGAAAGGCTGTATTTGGCGTGAACGCTTATGGAGTATATCCAGAGTCAGATATAGTCGTCATCGCGAACCAAGAGAAGTAATCCAGTTCAAAACTTCAATGCAGTATTGTGCTGGATTCCTTCTCAATAGCTTGCAAACGAAATATACAGACCCCAGTTAATGCTTTCTCTTAGATGTCAGGAGTCGCTCTATTAATTTATACGATAAGATAACAAAAAAATAGAATTATTATTTTTTGCTATCATCAGTTGTTGGCGCATCAGAAGTTTGTTCATGTGAATCAGGTATTTCTTCTTGAACTGGGCTATTTTCAGTTTCCACTTCTTCTTTTATTGGTTGAGCTTCTTGAGTAGGTTTACTTTCAGTCTTCACTTCTTCTTGTACAGGTTGAGCCTCTTGAACAGGTTTACTTTCGGCTTTTACTTCCTCTTTAGCAGGCGGTGTTTCTGGAGCAGCTTGTGCCTGTTCACTCTCTTGCTGTGCTCTATTTTCTTTATAGGATTGGACTATCTCTCCTACACTTTTTTTGATGTCCGTATATAGTTTGCTTGTCATTGAAGCTAATTCCTTGAGATCAGGTAATTTTGATTTAAAGTCACTCATAACTCACTCCACTCTGTAATATAAGTTAATTATATACCATTATCCCAATTTCAACAGTTTACCTATTAAGAATGTTAATTTCCTGAATTTTAAAAGTTTTCTAATGGCTCATTAACCCCAAGGATGCATCAGTCGCAATATGGGTTTAAGTAGTTTATTTGCCAGAAGGGTCTTAGGAGGAACAGTAAGTTTAAATGCTTTATAATTCGAGATTTTCTCGAGGAGATAATCATCACTTGTGCATAATTTATCGATGAGTTTTAGATCAAAAGCATCTTTTGCTAACCAATGTTCCCCAGTAGATACTTTATCAATATCTAGTTGATCGCGATTAGCAGCGACGTAATTTCTAAATGCGGCATGTATCTTTTCCAAGTCATCCTGAGCTTTTTCCCTACCTTTTTCGGTGTTTTCCCCGAAAAGGGTTAATGTTCGTTTGTATTCTCCAGCAGTTAATAATTCTACATCGATATCATGTTTTTTAAGCCAGCGATGAAAATTAGGTATTTGTGCTACAACACCTATAGAGCCAATGATTGCAAAAGGGGCAGCAATAACTTGATTAGCGACACAGGCCATGAGGTAACCACCGCTTGCTGCCATTTTATCAATACTTACAGTTAGGGGAATATTTTTATCGCGAATACGTTGTAATTGTGAGGCAGCTAATCCATAACTATTGACTATTCCACCTGGACTATCTAAGCGAACTAGAACTTCGTCTCGGGAGGTTGCAGTACAAAGTATTGCAGTAATTTCTTCTCGAAGTTGTTCTACTTGCGAGGCTTTTATATCTCCATGAAAATCAATGACATACAAAGTTGGTTGTTCTTCATTTTTATATTTTTTCTTTTTTGGTATTTTTTTACCAAGAACTTCTTTATTCATCATGGAACTGATGTGATCAAGATGCTCATTTAATGAGGTAATTTCTAATTTATGTTTGGGTTTGCGGCTTATAGAAAAAAAACCAGCGAACACTGCCAAAATTGCAATAACAATGGTTATAGATTTTAAAAGGAACATACCATATTGACTTAGAAATTCCATTATTAACCCTTCAAATGAATAAAGTCGAATTATGTCGATCAATGAGGTAGTCTGCAAGATCATAATTGAATTTTTCTAGGTTTATGGATTAAAAACTATTAAATGTCTGATAATGAATACAATGAACTCCTATGATTAAAAATAAATGTTGATTTTATGCTAATATCATTATTGTTTCTAAATTTTTAGGGAGAATGAAAATGAGTAAAAAAGGATCTATTTTATATGCAGTGCTTCTTTTAAGTAGTGCTATGGCTTTTGCTGTTGAAAACGATGATATGAGCCAATCTAATAATGCAAATTCAAGCACTAATTCTTCAACATCTACGACGCCTTCTACGAATGGAAGTACGATGCCCTCTACGGATGGAAGTACGATGCCCTCTACGAATGGAAGCACGACGCCCTCTACGGATGGAAACACGACACCTTCTACGAATGGAAGCACGACGCCCTCTACGAATGGAAGCACGATGCCCTCTACGGATGGAAGCACGATGCCCTCTACGGATGGAAACACGACACCTTCTACGAATGGAAGCACTCCTGCGACTACGCCTTCAAATAATGGTCAAGGAACTCAATCCAATGGAAACGACTCCTCCACCAATGTGAACACTACAAACGTTGATGTAAATGCAAATGTGACAGAAGTTAATAACAAAGTTAACATTCAAGGTGTAACAGCTGCACCTACTTTTGTTGATGTAGAATCTCGTAATAATGTGTACTATTTATCAGACACCGTAACTCCTGTAGGAGGTTTTTATTTCTTAAAGATTGATTCGAGTGAGCGTGTTTGTAGCCTCCAAAAAGTTACAAAAGTAAAAGTTCTCTCAACCCCAATCATCACTACAGTCATGATAGGACAAAAGAAAGAGATTTTATACTGTTATGATAGAAGCTACTTTAATTTCTGATATTCGAACGAGTTCTAATCAAGTAAGTTTGTTGAGTTACCAAAGCAAAGCTCTCCTTAGAATCGGATGTGCAGATTTCCAGCATCCGGTTTTCGAGAGCGCGGAACAATTCAATCCTGTTGTAATAGCTTTGTCCTGTGCAAAGCTTGGTAGGAGTATCTAAGATTATCTGAGTTAATGAAACCTTAATGTTATTTGTTTAAAATACGACCTAATTGTTTTAATTTAATGTTATGGTTGTCATTAAGGATGCAACGTGAATAAAACTCTAACTTTATCTCTTTTTATTATTTTTGAATTATTCTGTTTCCAAGCAAGCGCGCAAAAAATAATTAAGCTTAGTCCCAATGAAACTAAGTTACTTGCCAATAACACTCTTTGGACACTAAATGCTACGTGTGTTGTACAAAGCACACACCAAAATAACAGTAAAATTAAAATTAATGTAATAAAAAATAGTGGGGTTATCAATGGAAAAAAACTATCTACTGGTCAAGGAACTTTAATTCAGGTTAAACCCAACAGCTCAGTATCTGTGAGAGCGGAATCAGGTACACAAATCAACCTTATCAATTTAGGAACAGTTGAGTTACAAGCTGTTTGTTCGAGTTAAACAGATAAATCATTGTAGATGAACTGGTTTTAATCACCATCGTTTTTATCTAATTTTTTAAAATAATCTTAAATAAGAGGAAATAGGGTGATTTAAAGTGTGATTAAATCATATCTAGAGGAAATTGATTTTTAGCACCTTGATTCATTGTGTTTTTTATGTTACGGTCGTTGAATGCACAAATACCGCTCGCTTATCATGTTGTTACTTATGAGTGCTGTTCTTATTGCACCACTCAAATTGCCAACATGTCCAAAACAAAGTATAGGTTCACCTGCACTTCTTTCTTTTGCCGTAACACCTTGTTCCACACAACAAGTTGTGAGCAGTAGCTGTTTTTCTGCTTCTTATTGGGTTCAAGACGAATTTTATTTGACATCACAATTGATATTACAATGTCTTATCGGTTTGTTAAGTTTTTTACTTATTTTTTCAAAATACAGTTCTCCATTAGATGAAATTTATCGTCCTCCCATTTGATTCTATTTTATTTTTAAATTCAAAAAAATAATTTTTAAGGAATCAAAATGAAAAAACTAATTTTGTCTCTATTGATGACATTTATGTCCTATTCTGTTTTTGCATCGGGTATTGGTACTAATCCTGCGGATACGATGCTGTTTATTCAAAATCATAGTCCGATTTTTTATTTGGCTATTTTCTTTGGCCTGGGTGTTTTATTAGCATTTACGCCTTGTGTTTTACCTATGGTACCAATTTTATCCAGTATCATCACGGGTCAAGGTGCTAATAGTGGATCTCAAGCATTTAAATTATCTTTAGGTTATGTTCTTGGTATGGCTGTTACTTATGCGATTGCGGGGATGTTGGCAGCATGGTTGGGTTCAACGGTACAAACGCTCATGCAACAACCAATGATTATCGGGAGTTTCAGCTTTTTATTTATATTGATGGCTTTATGGTTGTTAGGTGTGTTTGAGTTTCGATTTCCAACGTTTATGCAGTTTACTTCTAACCGCTCACGGCAACGGGGTATTTTTTCAGCAACTTTAATGGGTGTTTTATCTACCTTAGTCGTATCACCCTGTGTCACAGCACCTTTAATTGGCATTCTAACCTATATTGCCCAGAGCAATCATGTTCTCCAAGGTGGTTTATTGTTATTTGTTTTGGCGTTGGGAATGGGATTACCTTTGTTGATTGTAGGGGCTGGATACGGTCGTTTTTTACCTGGATCAGGACCTTGGATGGTGCGTATCAAACAAGTCTTTGCCATCATGATGTTTGCTATGGCAGTTTGGTTATTAAGCCGTGTTGTACCGAAATTTTGGATTGATTTGCTGTGGATTGTTGTCTTGCTTATGAATGCTTGGGTTTTTGGGGCTTTTCGTCAGGAGCAGAGCTTAGCTGGACGATTGATGCAAGGGATAGCTTTATTATCTATAATGGGGGCAGGGGCTTTAACTTATCAAACGGTTACATCTATCTCTGCTTCTGAAATTCAATCTGTTTCACATCCTCCATTTATTAAAGTGCATACTCTTCAAGAAGTTAACGCAAAATTAGCTGAAGCCAAGGCAAATAATGAGCGTGTTTTTATTGAGTTTTTTGCTGGATGGTGCAGTGACTGCCAGGCTATGGATAAGCATGTTTTTAATCAAGCTACAGTCATTAGTGCGATGCAAGGTTCTGTAAATCTTCGTGTGGATATAAGTGAAAAGACAGAAGAAGTAGCTAAGATTCGTCAAGCGTTCCATATTTATGGTATCCCAACTATGCTTTTTTATGATAAGCAAGGTCAACAGCTTACTGATTTAAGTTCCGTTGGACAGATATCCAAAGAAAAAACCTTACAATTATTAGCACAATTTCGGAAATAAATAAGTGGCCCCCAGGTTTTTGTTGCAGATAAATGGGGGCATAATTTTCTTTGTATTAGTTAGATAAGCCAGAGGTATGATCCATTCTCAATAGTACACTTATTTTGTACGATAATTTGAAGAGTAGCCTGTATTGCTTTATTAATACGGGCTACGCAAGGGCAATCAGTGTCGGCGAACGAGTGGAATACGCGACTAAAAGAAATTACTGTTGCTGAGTAAGCGTGTATTTTGTTCAAAGGGATCAGGATCTTCACCATTTATTTTGACTGCATACATACCTACTGCTAGAAGTGGCAATGACTCAGAATAGGGAGTCAATAATGAATGGGCCTTTTTGATGGAGTAAGAGTAGTGTGCCTCATTAGAAGTCTCAACCTCTAGTGTAATGTCATTTCCATTATTTTTCATTAGAACGGTTCTAATTCCAGAAGATATCAGTTTATTTTTGAAGTTATCATTTTTCAATATAACGGTTGCAAAGCAATGATAAACATTATTTAAATTGGATGAACGAGGTTTATTTAGAGTATTTTTAATGTATTTTTCTTCGAACTTTCCTGTGCAATACTCATCGTTATTGGCTTTTTGTTCGTATTCTATGATGATATTTTGAACATCTCTTTTTAGCATATCTTTGCAATAAGAAAGGTGTCTTGCGCAGTAATCGGCAAAATAAGGATCGATTTTTACTGTATCAGCATCTATTCTTTTTATCGCTCCTAATTTTTTAGTGGGAGTAATGATTATTTCACTAATATCAAATGTATTATCCATGTGAACGATTTTTTTTAGATTAGCTTTGGTGACTAAGCTTTGTATTTCTTCGACGTCATTATTATTTTCTATTTCCTTGCCAATGGTTCTGCAAGAAAAATTCAGCGTTAGATTTTCTTTAGTGATAGAGTGTTCTAGCTCTTGAATTTGATACTGATTCGGAAACTCTTTATCAATATAGTTCTTTATTCTATCTAGGGAATTAGCTATTAAATCATTAGGATTCGATTTTTTGTTGTTTGTAACTACAATAGATATTTTCATGAATGATGTCCTTATTTCATCTGTTTTTGAAAAGCACTAAAGTGGGCGTTTATTTAAGTTCATTGCATTAGAACTTACACCACGATGGAAAAATTTTAATTATACTCATTAAACTTTAAATTACGAGTTATATGGGGGATGCTACTTGAATGCGTGGTTGATCTGATGGCAAAACTGGCATTATCAAACATACATACATACTATCGCAATTTAATCATGTATGTCATGACAGTATTATAGTGGTTATTATAGAGTGATTTCCCCTGAATTTGAAAAAACAAAGGTTCGCATTTAATCTTTTTGCCATTTTATTTTCCATTTCTTCAAAGTAGAAGATCATTATCCTCTTTGTACCATATTTTAAAGTAAATAATAGATTGACTTGGGTTCATTTGTAGTACATCTTATTCTTATGTTTTTCTATCGAGTCAAAATATGGACATCAGAGAACTGTTTAACTGGCTTCAAGGTGATGAAAAGCCACTTCATCTTTCCGATAAGGTTTTGAACGAAGGGCTTCTTGCTCTAGAGCAAAATCAAGCGGAAAGAACTCATCAAATACTTCTTAGAGAGGTACGTGTCGCCAAGTACAGCGGTGGGGTGGTAACTGAGAAAATTAATGAATTAGAAAAACATACTTTATTCATGGAATATCTTAAGTTCTGCAATCAAAAATTTTCAGAAAATTCTTTATTGCTTATTACATTAAACTATTTATTGAATAAAGTTCAAAAAGAACAAACCCAGTTAATTGCTAAAGTAAATCAATTATTTTTGATTTTACTTCAAGAGAATAAAGAAAGTACTCTTGCTTTTTATAAAAAAAACAAAGAGTTATTTAAAGATTATCATGAAATTCAAGAAAAAGTAGAGCGTACATTATTCGAGATGCAAATTGATGAAGATGTTGAAACCGTTAAAAGATATTTATTGGATTTCAACAAACTATTATCACATCAAAAAAATCCTTTAGGAATTGTGGGATTATTCCGGGAATATATTGGTGATACAGAACGGTTTGCTTCATTAATACTTTGGTTATTGCATCGTGGAGTCAGTGCTAAAAAAACGTTAGAAACATACTTGCTTCATGATTTTCTTAAGTATCATTTCTTTACCTTACATGATAAAGATAATGAAATTGTTCGATTATATGCATTGCTTGATCGTTTTCCACAAGCGAAAACTCTTTTGGAAGCCGTCAAAAAAACAGCTAGTGATGAACGAGGGCTACAGCAATATTCACTTAATGGTTTGGTTCATGAACAGAAACTTCAAAATATTTCTCCTCAACATCATCCATTCGAATTCTCGCAAAAACCAGAGAATTTTTTAAGCCTACACAAGCTTTTTGGGCTACCTTTTTTAATTGAAGCAGTAATTAACTCTAGTGAACACACAGATCCGAAATGGCAAGAACTGTTAAAACAGGCGCTGAATAAGCCACAAATCATCATTGAAGAACTTTCAGGGATTATTCATTTAATTGTTTCTAAATGTTCTCCACTAGTCTTAAAAGATTTGGCTGATTTAATTGATGACATTACTACCCAAGAGCTATTATCCAATAATGAAGGAGCTGTATTATATTTAATCCCTCATAAGCCTCAGCTATTTGCTGCAATTAACAAAAAAAATAGTACAGAGCTTATTCAGCAAATTTCAATAAAACATCCGAATGATCCTGAAATTGTTTATCAATTAACGGCTTTATTCACGACATTTTCGAGAAATAAACATCCTGCAACCTCTTTAGTGTTTCAAGCACTTGTTGACAATCTGATACTCTATCCACACCTTCTTGAAGATGAGGAATTGTTAAAGCAGTTAAAAAAATACCCTGAAAGTGGACGTTTACTTTCCCAACGTTATGAAGTAATTGCACAGCAATTTAATGAGTGCATTCTGGAGCAAACTGCAGAATCTGCATTTAGCAGTCGTAATTATCAAATTATTGAAGACAATTGGGTTGATGCGACTCGAAAAATTGCTGCACTTTCTCTTATTAAACCACAAACAAAATTTAATTTTGGCCATAAATATGCTTTTCAAGCAAAAATTGCTGAAATTGCTTTTCTTCATCATGGAGAGTACTTTGATTTAAATGCCTTTATCGAGGCATTATCATTGCCTCCTATCACTTCATCAGGTGCAGTCAGCGAATGCGAACGAGTACTTATTGAAATTCTTGCAGTCATAGATAATGAAGTACTTAGAAAACAGATTATTGAAAAGTTAGAAACTCATCCAATAGCACGGTTAGATTGGAGACACAAGGAATATGAAGGTAAAACCGTTTTTCTTAAAGCAGCAAAATATGGGAATCTTGGTTTAATCACTCTTCTTCAAGATGAAATTGCTTCGAAATCTTTTAATCAAGCAATCCTTACTGCAGCAAAAGAAAATCAATGGAAAACAGTAGATTATCTTGCGCGGCTCGATAAAACGCTTTTAAGCCAAGATGAAATAGAGGTAATTGTGCGTTTAGCCGCTCAGCAAGGGCAAGTCAACATCATAGACTATCTTTATGATGCTTATGATTATGAACCATCTACTGATGAAATTGCCACGATTCTTAAACAGGCTATAACCAATAATCACTTGAATGTTGTTAAATACTTCTACCAGTCTTCTTTTGCATTTCCTAAGCAAGCAGTGATCAATAGTCTATTTCATTTAGCAATAGAAGTCGAAGCTACGGATGTTATTCCATTTATTGCTGAAACTAAGCAAAATAATCCCACATTATCTACTATTGAAAAGGCATTTGAACAAGTAACCCTCAATCAACAATTGGAACTAATACAAATACTTTGCAATTTATCCCGCAATACCCCACGCCCAGTAGTGATAGAACGAACTTTCATAAAGGCTTGTCAGCTAGGCCTTTTTTTTGCAGCCCAATATTTTTATGAGTCGCCCGAAAAATTAGTATCCCAGTCCACATTTAAAAATGCCTTTGAGCAAGCCATTGCCAACGGACATATGGAAATAATTACTTCTTTTTGTAATTCATCAACTAACCCACCGGATCAATCTGTGATTGATCAAGGGGTTATAAGTGCAGCAAAAACAGGAAAACTTTCTTTAGTTGAGTATTTTTGCTCTATGACATCCCCTAATAAACCACGCCAACGTGCTCTTGTTCAAGCTTTATCTCAGGCAATCAATCATGATCATACTGAGGTGTTTACAACTTTATGCCGTAGCTCAACAAATTTATCAAGAAAAACATCTATGAAGGACTCTTTGCTTCTTGCTGCTAAAAAGGGAAGAAAAGAGATTGTTGAATATCTATGTGTGAATGAGATAGACGCACTTAATCAAGATGCTATTGAAAATGCCCTCATACTAGCGACTAAATTTAGGCAACCGGAAATTGTTCGGTATTTATGCGAAATTCCTGAAAATAAGCCGGGGAAAAAAGCAATACGGAATGCGTTGAATAAAGCAATTGGAAGTAAACAAACTGAAATTAGTAATTATTTACGTGAACGATTACAAGAAAGCTCAACTCATCAGGTTAAAATGGAATCTGAAGTTGGCGATATTCAGGAGCGTAGTGAACCGTTAAGTACTCATGGCTTTTTTAAAGCAAACAAAATAAGTCAGATAGGAGAGCCATACCAATCAAATGACTATAAAATGACTCTAGATTAATGATGGTTCCTCTTTGTATAACCCATATATCTTTGGGGAGCTATCCCTATGCGATACTTGCTGTTTTGCACAGTTCTACACGTTCATCTAAAGCGTCAGGATTTTTAATCATGTTCGCTGAACTTTGGGTTTTTTTCATGAAACCATTACTACTTAATTGTTTTATTTCTATAGAACAAATCTCCCCTGGTTTATGTCCATGATTATATTTATCAAGTCCAGATTCAGATGTTTTTTCCACCTGGAGAGGCGGTGTTTCAATCTTCAGTTCTTTAGTTTTTTCGGATGAGCCATAAAGCAGATCATCAATGCGGTTAAGAACTTTATCAGCACCATGAATAAGATCTTGTTGTTCTTTATAAAGAGTATACTGAAGCTTGTAGATAGAAGCTCGTTGCTCCCCAAAAACCATATAGCTTTGCTTTCTGTTTTCATAATGATAAAAGGCAAGGGCTCCAGCTAATATTAATCCAACTCCCAAAGCTACACTTATTCCTATGGGTCCTGTAGCAACGATAAGTGCAGATAAACTGGTACCCATAATTCCAGCAGCCACAGTCAAGCCTAATCCCGTGATACCCAATAAACCTGAATAAGTGCATAAAAAACTGCCAATCGAACTTAATGCAGCAAGAATTTTGTCTTTTCGGGTTACATAATCAGCAGCATTTTTTTCATCGCCTTTTACCAAAGTTGGCTTTTGAATCGATTTTGTTAATTCTTCTTTCATCAGCGCCAGTTCCTTTTGGTTCTCGGCAGTTAGTGATGGTTGTGAAGAAAGATACGCTATCCTCTTTCTGATACTTTGTAAAAAAGCTTGTTCCGCTTGTAGTTCTTCCAATGCTCCAGCAGCATTTTTTTCAGATTGAATTTTTTTATAATTCGCATACATAATGGCGCTAAATCCTAAAATGGAAATAACAGCAAATGCGATATTCAAACCTAAGGCCACTGCTGCGCTCGCTCCTGCTAACAATCCAGTATATGCAAACGATTCAGTTAACTCTGCTATAGATGCAGAAGGACAAAATGTTTCCAAAATTGCGGACCAAAAACTGTTATTGTTCACGTTTCCTATATGTTTTTGCCGCAGACTCAAAGCTTTATCAATATGACTTTTTGTATAGCCAGGCGCTGATTCAAGCAGTAAGAGCTTTTTGTAGATGAGATCATCTTTTAGTTTGGCTGCAATAATAAGCGGTATTTCACCTTTGTTATTAGGTACATTGAGTAAAGCTAATGCTTTACTTTCGGAGTTTTTAAGTGTGGCTAACTTATCACTGCGATCTTTATCAGTCCATTTGGCTTTTCTTTTTCTGTCCTTTGCTGCTGGTGACATTCCAAGCATTTCATGGACAATATTAAAATAACCTTGTTGCACTGCGAGATGTAAGGCGCTGTCGCCTTCCTTATTTTGCAAAGAAATATCTGCTCCTTTAGTAAGCAGATATTTTACGAAACCTAAAGAGCCTCTCTGCACAGCAAGATGCAGAAGAGAGTTGCCTTGTGCATCAACTTCATTGAGCTGCTCTTTGCTGTATAACCCAATTTCTTGTTTAAAATTTTCTTTGTTGTTCTCTAAAAGAGCTTTTTTAGCTGTTTCAATCATATTGTTTTTCCATATTTGATCAAGATAGGTGTTCCCACATTATAACAAGTGAAAATTAAGTAAAAATTAGAAATTCCAACATTTGATCATTAAATTACAGAGGTCATCAGGCTATACTTAAAACAACTAATCGAATGAATTGATGATGGCACGAATTCTAGTTTTACAACATTCTCCTTATGAGCCTTTGGGTATTATTATTCATACCTTAAAGAAGATGAAGCTGCGCATACGCTATGTCAATTTTGCCAGAGATCCTAAGCAACGAGTGGATGTGAGTCGTTATCATGGCATTGTTGTATTAGGTGGCGCTATGCATCCTAATGAGCTTGATTTGTACCCACATCTAATTCATGAAATAGAATTGTTGCAAGTAGCACTTGCTAAAGAAGTACCGATATTAGGTATTTGTTTAGGGTCTCAATTATTAAATATTGCTTTGGGGGGTGACTGTTATGCTTTAGATAAACCTGAGTTTGGCTGGAAAAGAATAAGTAAATGTGGTGAGCATGACTTATTTGGGCTCTTTGATCAGCCAATATATGTTTTTCAATGGCATCAATTTGCAAACCAGACGGCCCCATGTGTTGATGTTCTTTTAAAAAACAAGCAATGTGTGCAAGCGTTTTGTTATCATAACAGTATAGGGCTCCAATTTCATTTGGAAGTCGATACTCATTTGATGCGGCGGTGGTTAGAGCATCCAGACTACTTAGAGCAGTTGCGTCGTCATTTACAACCAGAAGATATTAATAAGATTCAGTTAGATAGCAAATGCTATTTACCTAAGTCAATGATACTAGCGAAACTTTTTTTTACCAATTTCTGCCTTTTATTTAATAAGAAATCATATGCCCTATCGTCACATACAGCAGGAAGGGACTTGTTCTAAGTTTTTCTCTTAATCATCACTTGCAGCCGTAAGGAGATGTTGTTTTTGAATCATATTTTATTTCTATTGAAAAAATTCATAGTTATTATTTAAAGGGAATTCGTTTTTCGTAGGTAATCAACGTTTATGTAATTAAACAATTAATTTTTTAATAAGCTCTTCCTGATAACTTAATAATGATCTTTATAAGTCGCTTATCATTGATAATTCTCCTAACATTTTAAAAATCTTTTTCTGAATCTAGCTATTTTTATATGGACAAAAATCATAGGGTATAAGTGCTTGAGCTCATTAATACCCAAATTTATGAATAGTATCAAAACAAATTCTGAGTTTTTATTTCATAAAGAAACTCTTAGTTGGCACGACTATATTGGTGTTCTTCCACATAAGCTTCTCGTTTTGGATAAGGACGAATTATAAAATTAAATAAATTAACGCATTATTATGCTAAGAATAATAACGTTCATACATTGAATTCCATTATAGAATAAAGCTAGGCAATTGATTTAATATGAGTTATCTCAAATTGCTGAATCATTGATTAAGTAAAAGGATTGCTTTCATGAATAAAACAGTCATTCGTCGATGGTTACCCTTAATCATTTTAGTAGGACTTTTGATACTATTTTTTAGCTTTCGCCTCAATAAGTATTTAAGTTTTGACCTGTTTCGAGAAAACCGCTCCTTGATTGTTTCTTGGACTAATAAACATTCCCTTATCGCATCTTTGCTTTTTATGGGGTGTTATATATTCTTTGTTGCCATTTCTTTCCCCGGCGCAGTTTATCTTACTTTGATTGGCGGTTTTCTATTTGGTATCGTTTGGGGTACTGTCTTTGTGGTTATCAGTGCCACAATAGGAGCCACTCTAGTCTTTTTCGCTGTTCGTACCGCTTTAGGCGAGTGGCTGGCTCAGAAAGCATCAGGCTGGATAGGGCGAATGCGCCAAGGGTTTCAACATAATGCTTTTTCTTACTTGCTTACTTTACGATTAATTCCTCTATTTCCTTTTTGGGTAGTTAATATTGTTCCTGGACTTTTAGGTGTAAGTGCTAAAACATTTATCTTAGCAACACTGATTGGCATCATCCCAGGTTCCGCAGTTTATGTAATAGCAGGCAATGGCCTGAGCCATGTATTTGCTGCTAATCAAAGTCCCGATCTTCACATTATTTTTGAACCTCAAATAATAGGTGCTTTATTGGCATTAGGGGCACTTTCTCTAATTTCACCGATTTATCATTTTTTTACTCGTAGCCATCATAAACAACAAAGTACTACTAACAAAAGTAAGATTATGAAGTTCGATTTAACTATTATTGGTGGTGGACCTGGTGGTTTAAGTCTTGCATCAGGTTGCGCTCAATTGGGTTTAAAGGTCGCGTTGCTTGAAGCAGATAAAATGGGAGGGGATTGTTTAAATTATGGATGTGTGCCATCCAAATCACTATTGGCTGCAGCAAAAGCGTTTTATCATGCAAAACATGGAGAACGTTTAGGAATACACAGTAATGAATTGACCATTGATTTCCAACGAGTGATGAATCATGTGCATCAAGTTATTACTAATATCGCCCAGCATGATTCAGTGCAGCGATTTGAATCTTTGGGAGTAAAGGTCATTCAAACAGAAGGGCGATTCTTAAGTCCTAATACCCTACAAGCAGGGGATAGTGTTATTCAAAGTAACTATTTTGTTATTGCAACAGGCACCTCTCCTTTCATCCCGTCTATTCCAGGATTAGATAAAATATCTTATCTGACCAATGAAACTATATTTTCTCTAAAAGAAAAACCAAACCATTTAATTGTCATTGGTGGGGGACCAATTGGTTGTGAACTAGCTCAAGCTTTTGCCATGCTCGGTTCTGATGTTACTCTTTTGGAGGTCTTAAATATTCTTCCTAAAGATGATACTGATTGTGTTGCTATTGTTCGTGATCAATTAAAAAAGATGAATATTGCTATTTATGAGCATATCAAAGAATTACAGATTAAATCCCAAGAAAATTGTAACATCACCGTATCCTTTAATTACCAAAATGATCAATTAACTATTACGGGAAGTCATGTACTTGTTGCTACAGGTCGTCAAGCAAATATTAATAATCTTGATTTGGACAAAGCGAAAATTAAATACACGCCAAAAGCGATCGAAGTGAATGCGCATTTACGAACAAGTAATAAAAGCATTTATGCTCTTGGTGATGTGACTGGGGCATATCAATTTACTCATATGGCAGAATATCAAGCAGGGATTGTATTGCGTAATCTTGTATTTAAATTACCATCAAAAGTTAATTATCGAGCGGTACCTTGGGTTACTTATACAGAACCAGAATTAGCACATGTTGGTTTGCTCCTAAATGATGCATTAAAATATCCAGGTACGAAAATTACTGAATGGTCTTTTGCCGATAATGATCGTGCTCAAACAGAGTGTGCACTAAAAGGTAAAATTAAAGTCATTACCAACAAAAAAGGCAAAATTTTAGGAGTCACTATTGTTGGCCCACACGCTGGTGAACTTATTTTACCTTGGGTTATCGCGGTACAGGAGCAAAAAACATTACGTACGTTTACAGATGTGATCGTTCCTTATCCCACGTTAAGTGAAATAAGTAAACGTGTAGCAGGGGCGTTCTATGCACCTAAATTATTTTCTAACAAAACACGAACATTGGTTCGATGGTTGCAAAAAATTAGGATAATTACATGATTGAACAACATTTAAGGGACTATTATCAACAAATATTTGTTAATCCAGTAGCAAATCGCTTGGGGCATTTCGTAACACCTAACCAGATTACCTTATTATCAGGCATATTAGGCATTCTTGTTTTTCCAGCGTTGGTGATGCATCAGGAGCTTTTGGCGATTTGTTTACTGCTCTTATCCGGTTATTGCGATACATTAGATGGTACTTTAGCCCGTTTTAGCCAGCAAACATCTAATTGGGGATCGATATTAGATATTATGATTGATCGATTAGTTGAGTTTGTTGTCGTTTTGACTTTGTGGTCTGTTGCTCCTTTAGAACGAGGACTATGGTGTATGTTAATGTTAGGAAGCATGCTTTTATGTATTACTAGTTTTTTAGTGGTGGGTATTTTTTCAGAAAATCAGTCTCAAAAAAGCTTTCACTACAGTCCAGGCCTTATGGAGCGTGCTGAAGCCTTTTCTTTTTTTATCGCGATGATGTTATGGCCTCATGCTTTTATTGTCTTAGCTTTTTTATTTACAATTCTCGTGACATTCACTGCTCTTATTCGTCTCAAAGATTTTTATAACCAACAAAAAATGTAGAAATGAATAATACAAAAATGAAGCAAATCAATTTATTATTGTTGTTGCTTTTCCTGAGACGCTTTTTTGTTAAAGAAGCGTTAATTGTAATTTTATGAATTTATTAAAGAACTGATTGTGTTATTTTTAATACGTGCCCAAATAAAAGGAATCTTGCTATGTCGAAAAAGATGATTACTCTTACTGGATTTTTTGTCGTGTCATTGTTGACTAAGATTTCTGTAGCAGAGAGCATTGAATGTAAAGATTATAATGACAATCCAGTAACGATCAAACCAAAGACAGTAACTATTTATAACGATTCTGAAACAACGATTTATCCCATCTTAGCAACCAGTAAAAATGCTGTCAATGAGTGGCTTCAAGGATGCTTTCGTACTGCGGAACCTTACCCAACAAACTATGTTTATAAGTTATATGTGAATGAAGGTACAGGAATTGCCCCAGGGACAGCAGTTACGATTACACTCCCATTATATAGCGAATTATCGCAGGGGCGTTATATTACTTGGTGGAATGGTGGACGTGTGGTGTTGGCTGATAAAAACGATAGGCTTCGTAATGAAAAAGATGAAGAATTGACGACACCCTCTAATGTCAGTTGCCAGGGAGAAAATACTGAATGTAAAATGAGCACTTATTCCAGCGATGTTCAGTTTCCAGAAGATATATACGCACAGTTATCAGAGTACACTTTTGGCGATTCTATTGTGCCCCCGAAACAGTCCTTGCGTTTATTAAAGCCAGAAAATGTTGGGTACAATATTTCATATGTGGATCATGTTTATATGCCTATCGCGATAGGACCTAAAAATAATCCCTATATTGGGTACAGCGGATCAGGACAGTCTTTAAGTGCTTTTCGAGAGCATCTTAACTCGTTTCTGAAAACACCTATTGGACAAGGCTGGCCAGTTTATAATTTGAGTGCATTGAAATTACCGGGTGGATATAATATTTTTGCACAACGTTCGGGCACCTTACCTCCCGAAGATAATGTACCAGTCAAACCGCAAAATGGTTTTCCACCTGTATTAACTGTATTGGCTTGTATTCAAGGCGAATGTACTGAAGAGCAAAAAAAAGCACTTCACTTTGGTGAAGCTGTTCAACGGATGCAAAATCTTTGGGGCTCTTGTGTCACCTGGGATGAGGATATAAGTAAATACGTCACGCAAAAAATTGATTGCCCCCAAGATTTGAAAACAAATCTTCAAGTGTTACAGCAGTTTTTCAAACAAAATCATCAACAATATTTACAAATGTATGCTGATGGAAAATGTACTATCAATCCTGGTTCTAAGCCGGTACCGTTTAATTACTGGGGGGCGATTAATCATATCTATGGTTGGGTACCTTTTAACGAAGGATGTGGTGCTGCGGCTAATCCATTGGCAGACACTAAAATTCCTGGATGGGACCATGCTAAGATTCAATCGATGTATATTCATGATTTACAATATAACTATAAAGACTCCAATATTACTCCTGAGTTATTGTTTAACCCTTATGTGCAATTGATTCATGATAAAAATTATCTTTCTATGGATGCTTATGGATTTTCTGTCGATGATGCAGTGGGGTTTATGAGTGAGTTAGGGGATGGGCTGATTTTTACGGTGGGTGGAACTCAAGGTCTTGAAAATCAACAGCAATTTAACTATGCCGATGGTTTCTCTGTGGCGATAGGCGTACCGCAATCTATGGTTGATAAAGTAAGCACCCCTTTGCTGAAGAAATATGGGGTATGTGTATTGAATCAAGATGCTGGTGACCCCAATTGTCAGCAAGACAAACAGGACGTTATTATGCCTACTAACAGTCAGATAGCAGGATTTAGGGTTGGTACTGTAGCCGCATATCCAATTAAGGTACGTTTTACAGATTTAAATGATAATGAGTATGCATTTATCGTTAATGAAAAATTTGCTCCATGTAAGGGAGATCCTTCACAATGTCCAACCAATAAGGCTGAAATTGTCAATAAGCAATCGTGTATTGTAAGGAATAGTAAAGGAGAAAAACATCCCAAATCGGATGATTGGTGTCAAAATGCCAATCCAAATCAACAAAATGAAAAGCAATTAACAAAAAATTATATCAGTTTTCCATCACCTGTTGATTATATGAATTAGTAGAGGGTCGACTTTGGTCGACCAATTTTTTTCTTGGTAGAAATCCCTTATTAATTTAGTGAGCGGGTCAGTTTGTTTAAAAACGCAAAGAAAGAACATGAAAAAATCTCTTATGAAATTGTTAGTATTTTGATTGAGTTATTTGTATTTAAGATATAATATACCCCCCTTATATTATGTCTTAATGACATGTTAAGTTGATACCCACTGAAGTGAAAGGAGTGGTAGTGTAATGGAGTTATCTTTTGTGTGTCTTAATGTTAAGTTTTATACCTCATCATATGGTACGGAAACAACGAGCGCTACTGTTCTTAAGAAAATTACTAGTTCCAATTTGAAACCGCCCCCCAAAACTACATTTATCTGTATCTTAGATGATTGGTAATAGAAGTAAGCCATGAATTTACTGATTGAAGTAAAAAACAATTTAGATAGTGTCTCAAAATAAACACTCAATTCTGACTTAAAACCCAAGCACCTTATATCACAATAGATTGAGGTTTACTGCATTTGTTGCGTAAGGATACAAATATGAAGCGAATTAATTTGCTTATCCAACTACTCATTGGAGTATTTGCTTTTTCATTCATGACACTAGCACAAGCCGGTGGACCTTTATGGACATTCACTCAAGTTGCAGGGTACCCTCCATCCGTGACAGTGAGCAAAACAGGCAGCGCAACAGTTAAATACACAGTAACAAACCAATCAAAAAAAGCACATACATTAGTAATGAAACCTCTGGCAGGAGTAAGTCAAACTGAGCCGTGTAAACTTGCTCCTAAGGGTTCAGCGCTTTCTAGCTGTACGCTCACATTGAGTATCACCGGAAGCGCATTGCCTCCTTTAGGTATTTCTGAGGGACCCTTTCTTTGTCAAGCTAATCGAAATGGGACGCCTAATCCCAATCTGTGTTATCAACCAAGCAGCACTAACGTTTTAAATATTAGCGTAGTTGCTCAACCAAGTTTGGTTTCTATTGCAATTACTCCAACCAATCCATCAATTGCAAAAGGTACAACCCAGAAGTTTACGGCTATAGGAACGTATTCGGATTCCAGCACAAAAGACCTCACCAGCTCTGTGACTTGGTCATCCTCAAACACTGAAATCGCGACGATTTCTAATCAGTCAGGAAGTCAGGGCCTTGCTATTGGTAAAGCCGTTGGCGCCACAACGATTAAGGCTGAATTAGACTCAGTATCTGGTTCAACAAGTTTAACAGTGACGAATGCGACTTTGGTCTCGATAGCGATTACACCACCAAACCCACAAATTGCAAAAGGTACAACTCAACAATTTATAGCGATTGGAACTTATTCAGATTTTAGTACACAGAATTTAACTGATACAGTGACTTGGTCATCGTCAAACAATGCAATCGCAACGATTTCTAATACACTAGGAAGCAAAGGTCTTGCCACTGGTGAGGCCCCCGGTACTACCACGATTACCGCAGCATTAAGTGGTGTAACAGGTACTACAAGTTTAACAGTGACGAATGCGACTTTGGTTTCGATCGCGATTGTTCCTCAGAACCGACAAATTGCAAATGGAACATCCCAACGGTTTATAGCTATTGGAACTTTTTCAGATTCTACTACACATAACATAACAAGTTTGGTGACTTGGTCTTCGTCAGATTCTTCAGTTGCAACGATTTCTAATACTTTAGGAACTAAGGGACGTGCTACTGGAAAGTCTGCAGGCACTACGACAATTTCAGCAACATTAAGTGGTGTAACAGGTACAGCAAGTTTAACGGTGACGAATGCGACTTTGGTTTCAATTGCGGTGACTCCAGTTAACTCTCAAATTGCAAAAGGTTTGACCCAACAATTTACGGCGATTGGTACTTATTCGGATGACAGTACCCAAGATATCACCAACGCAGTGACTTGGACTTCATCGAATACTGCCATCGCAACGATTTCTAATGCACCAGAAAGCAATGGTCTTGCTACTGGGGAGGCTTCCGGTACCACCACGATCACAGCAACATTAGGTTCTGTAGCAAACTCAACAAGTTTGGCAGTGACGAATGCGACTTTAGTTTCGATTGCAGTTACTCCAGATAATTCACAAATTGCAAAAGGTACCACTCAGCAGTTTACGGCTATTGGCACTTATTCAGACTCCAGCACATACAACATCACCAGCGCAGTGACCTGGGTTTCATCAAATACTGCAACGGCAACGATTTCTAATGCTCCAGGAAGCAATGGTCTTGCTACCGGAGGAGCTTCTGGCACCACCACGATTACTGCAATATTAGGTTTCGTTGCGGGAACTGCAAGTTTGGAGGTGACAGATGCGACTTTGGTTTCCATTGCGGTGACTCCAGTTAACTCCCAAATCGCAAAAGGTTTGACCCAGCAATTTACGGCGATTGGTACTTATTCGGATGCCAGCACCCAAGATCTCACCAGCTCTGTGAGTTGGTCATCATCAAGTATTGCAACGGCAACCATTTCTAATGTATCGGGCAGTAATGGTCTTGCCA
>NZ_LNYE01000004.1 GCF_001467695.1 Legionella gratiana | reverse complement strand
CGCAGAGGGTGACGCTTTTTTCATACCGTCACCTTCCGCAACAGCGGAAGGTCTAAAAGTAACAAATCTTTGCTCTAAACTTCACCTTGCAGTCATACGCTATTAGACCCCCTGCTTGCCGCAGAGGGTGACGGACTTCTCAATACCGTCGCCTTCCGCAACAGCGGAAGGTCTAATAGCAGAAACCTTGCTCTAAACTTCACCTTGCAATCATACCCTATTAGACCCCCTGCTTTCGCAGAGGGTGACGCTTTTTTCATACCGTCGCCTTCCGTAACAGCGGAAGGTCTAAAGCACCAAATCGTGCTTCAAAACATCGCCTTGCCGCATCTCCTTATGAGACCCCCTGCTTTCCGCAGAGGGTGACGCTTTTTTCATACCGTCGCCTTCCGCAACAGCGGAAGGTCTAAAAGCACCAAATCGTGCGTCAAAACATCACCTTGCAACATCTCCTTATAAGCCCCCCTGCTTTTCGCAGAGGGTGACGCTTTTTTTAAGAAAAGTACCAACTTTAATCAGTCCTACATTTTTTCTAAAACTTCATGCAGGTACTTAACAGATTCTATTGCCATCGAAGAATTATTCTGCTTAGGTGCATTAGCAAAAGGAATTATAGCGCGTTTAAAACCATGTTTTGCTGCTTCTTTTAAACGCTCCTGTCCACTTTGTACAGGCCTGATTTCCCCTGCTAATCCCACCTCACCAAAAATAATTGTTTCGCGATCAAAAACTCGATTACGCAAACTAGAAACCACTGCAGCTAATACAGCCAAATCTGAGCCTGTTTCAGTAACCTTCACGCCACCTACAACATTAATAAATATATCCTGATCATAAGTGGCAATTCCTCCATGCCGGTGTAAAACCGCAAGCAATATAGCCAAACGATTCGATTCAAGACCAACGGTAACGCGCTTGGATTGCTGTCCATGTGCTTCGTCCACTAATGCTTGTACCTCCACTAACATAGGACGTGATCCTTCCCAGGTAACCATCACTGCACTTCCTGAAGTAGGCTCTGGTTGACGTGATAAAAAAATTGCTGAAGGATTCGCCACTTCCTTTAGACCTTTATCTGTCATCGCAAAGACACCCAATTCATTAACTGCTCCAAAACGATTTTTAATGGTACGAATGACTCGAAAACGACTGTCATTTTGCCCTTCAAAATATAAAACACTATCAACCATATGTTCTAAAACTCGTGGTCCTGCCAACGCCCCCTCTTTGGTTACATGACCTACTAAAAATACAGCGGTTTGTGTCATCTTAGCGAAACGCACTAATTGTGCTGCCGATTCTCTGACCTGACTAACGCCACCCGGCGCAGAACTTATCGCTTCTGTAAAAATAGTCTGTACCGAATCAATCACAATAATTTTGGGTTTTTCCTTTTGTGCTTGTACAATAATTGATTCAACTTGTGTCTCTGCTAAAAGCCGGAGTCCTGCTAAAGGCAGTCCTAAACGTTTTGCCCGCATAGCAACCTGCTGTAAGGATTCTTCACCCGTGACATAAAGCACCGTTTCTTGGAGGGAAAGATTGGCGAGTGTTTGCAATAATAAGGTAGACTTGCCTATGCCAGGATCCCCTCCAATTAGAACCACTGAGCCATAAACCAAACCACCACCGAGTACTCGGTTTAACTCGGATAAACCACAATCCATGCGTATTTCTTTATCCATAACCACGTCTTCAACAGCAGTGATAACGGAACGCTGATTGACCCAAGATCCACTGCGAGAATTTCGACTCGCGGGCATCACTCCCTCTTCAACAATCGAATTCCATGCACTACATTGTGTACATTGCCCCGCCCATTGTTTAAAAATTGCGGCACATTGATTGCATATAAATTGGGTTTTTGCTTTCATCTTGATTCCATTAGATTGGGTTGTAAGTACTATACACGATTTACTATAGAGAAGCTTTAAGCTCTGCGCTTAGGTTTAAAATCATACTTGCTTTAAAATCAATTGCATTTTTGGGTTGAATCCTTAGGGTAACCCAGTATAATCAGTACATTTTGCACAATCAGGACAAGTTCTATGAGCAAAAGCTTCCATTTTGAACAATCGATAACGGAACTCGAGGAGATTGTCAGGCAATTAGAAAAGGGAGAGCTCTCTTTAGAGGATTCCCTCAAACAATTTGAAAAGGGAATAAGTCTGGCACGACATTGTCAAGATACACTGCTGAAAGCAGAACAAAAAATAGAGCTATTAACTACCGCTGAATCCAGCTCGGACGAAGAATTAAGTGATTAGTAATTACATAAAACGACATGAAGAATTTCTGAAGCAAATTATTGTTCAATCCCCTGTGCCTGCAGGAACCATACGCGCTGCAATTGACTACTCTCTTTTTCCTGGTGGCAAAAGAATAAGACCTATTCTAGTCTATCTTACCGGAAGCTTGCTTGATCTGGATCTAAAAATTTTGGATGCTATTGCTGCCGCAGTAGAATTAACTCATTGTTATTCGTTAATCCATGATGATCTTCCAGCAATGGATAATGATGATTTACGTCGCGGAAAACCGAGTTGCCATAAGGCATTTGATGAAGCAACTGCGATTTTAGCAGGTGATGGCATGCAAGCATTAGCCATTGAAGTGCTTTTAACGCATCTCCCACACTTAGTGCAACCGGAACAAGTCATTTCCATCACTCAAGAGCTCGTTACAGCAATCGGTATCAATGGAATGGTAAGCGGACAAAGCTTGGATTTATCTGAGTTAGCAAAATCTGCGATTGATGATGAACAACTCAAAGAAATCCATTATCTTAAAACGGGACGACTTATCCTTGCATGTATCGAAATGGTTTTGAAAGCGCAGGCAACGTCCGACACGTATCAAGCGGCGTTGCGATCTTATGCCAACCACATTGGACTTGTTTTTCAAATGCAAGATGACTATTTAGATTACTATGCTCCAGCCGAATTTTTGGGTAAAGGACGTTCCTCTGATTTAGCAAACAAAAAAACTACTTTTGCTACGTTGTATACTAAAGATAAATTAGAGATAGAAATAAGCAAACATTATCAAATTGCGCTTGATGCATTAAACCTATTTGGTCAGAAAGCACGTGTATTAATTGATTTAACTAAAGACTTACAAGAACGTAGTAATCGATTCTAGCCTCTTGGAGATTCTTATCTCTAACTTTTTTGCTTCACTATTTGTGATACAGGAATTCTTGTTTCTATCCCTAACTCTGTTTTTCTTTGCCCCCCCTTCCAGGCATGCCCGTAAACTACTTCATAAGTAAGGGGGTATTTTCCTTTGTCAGTTTGCATTGTGGCATAGTTTTGTGCAAATTGTTGCCAAGCTGTTTTCCCTGTCAATCCTTGGTTCCTCTTGGAATTAATGTTTTTCACTCCTTGAGTCTTTAAAGCCTGCAACAATTTAGGCAAACTTTCATAATGCACTGCCAACAACTCCATATCAATTACTGGATCTAAAAAATGTTCGGACAGCAAACAATCACCTACGTCATGCATGTCAACAAATTCATTAACATGCTCGTAACGATTCACTCCAAACCAGGCAGCTTTTAATTCCTTAAATGTATCAGGTCCTAATGTAGTAAACATTAGACATCCATTCGTCTTGATTACTCGATTTAATTCTCGAAAAACCTGAGCTAAGTGATCACCCCAATGAACGACTTGATTCGCAAAAACTAAATCAAACGCTCCATCGGCAAAAGGCATACATTGCATGTCTGCTGCAACTAAAGACCAGCGACGACGCCAACTTTGTTTTTTTCGAGCCTGCAATAACATAATTTGTGCTAAATCCAAACCCACAACTTGTGCCTTTGGATACATCTGCATTAATTCATAGGAAAAAAAACCAGGGCCACAACCTAAATCCAAAATGCGTTGCGGTTTCATATTTAAATAGTACAATCGCTCTAATAAACGAACGCCAATTTCTTGCTGCACTTTGGCAGCAAGTTCATATTCGGTGGCATGTCGATTAAATGCCTTGCTAATTTCACTGATAACAGCCATTATAAAACCAGGGACGATTAAAGGAATCCAACGCTTGTGCGCCAAAAAATAGGGATTTTAACACAAAGTTTACGCATATACTCAATATGTATTTTATGTAATCAAGCGCATCACAGTAAAATGGCGGTGTGCCCGCATTGTATCGAGTTCATGCCCTTACTAGGTCCTGGTTGCCGCCATTGTGCTTATCCATTACCAGACGCTCATTTTCTCACCTGTGGACATTGCATTAAAAAAACACCGTATTTTGATCGAACAATTATTAACTATGTTTTTGAAGAACCACTGCGAAGTCTTTTACATCAATTTAAATATCATGATGGTCTTTATCTTACTTCTTTTTTAAGCTATTTAATTTTTAAATCATTACCAAGTTCTACAGAGCTGCCCCAATGTTTAATTCCCGTTCCTATGCACCCACAACGACTCAAACGACGTGGATTTAATCAAGCAGCAGTCCTAGCACGTTCTTTAGCCAAAAGACTACAGATTCCTTGCGATTTATTCAGTTGTCAAAAAGTTCTCAATACGAAACCTCAAGCAAGTCTGGATGGAAAACAAAGGAAAAAAAATTTATGCAATGCCTTTATTACTAAAAAGCTCCCTTATCAGCATGTGGCCATTATCGATGATCTGCTAACCACAGGCAATACCGCAAATGAGCTGGCACTCTCTTTAAAGAAATCCGGCGTCACCCAAGTAGATGTTTGGTGTTGCGCAAGAACTATCGATAAATAGCGACTTAAAGTCTTTGTAAATCATTCATTAATAAATGGACTAATACCACGCAGAACACAATAAACACTAAGCGATGCAATAAAAGCTCCATAGCTACTGATACAGGCTTACCACGAATTTTTTCAATTACTGCATAGACTATAGAACCACCATCCAATCCCGGAATAGGAAATAAGTTAATCACCGCTACGGCAAGACTTAAAGTCGCTATAAAAAACATAAAAACGACTATTCCTTGGGTCAATGAGACTATTGAAGCAGCAAAAATGCCTATAGGGCCTAGCAATGCAGAAAATGGGATTACACCCGAAAATAACTGCTTTAATATCATCAGAAAAAAGTAAATCATATGCATCATCGTTGCATTAGCTTGATGCATTGCATCAAAAAATGATGAAGCACGTAAATCACTTTTCGCTGCAGATAAATTGGGCTCTATACCTAATTGTGCCAATAAAGATAATTTTGCTCCACGAAATTGCACATGACTTAAATCAAGCACTGCTTTGGCCTCTTTGCCATCGCTCCGATGAAGCACTACTGGAATGTCTTTTTTTCCCCAAAGAATTACCAATTGCATGCCCACCTCACTCCAGGTTGGGGTAGCATAGTCGCCAATAGATACAAACTTATCGCCTGGAAGCATCCCTGCTTGAGCAGCAGTGCTGTTGGGTTGTACGCCTTTGATTTCAGGTAAGTGATAACTAAGACCTATAGAGAATACGAGGACAAAAGCAAACCAAGCGGTGATGAGATTGGCAACTGCTCCAGCTAACAAAATAAAGATACGTTGCCAAATTGGCTTCTTATCAAAACAGCCCGGATATTCCACTGGTTTTACAGGACTGATTCGAGTATTCTCTAATTGAACATACCCACCCAAAGGAAAGAAAGCCCATACCCATTCACAACCACTTTTGCCTCGCCAACGTAATAGAGGCTTACCAAATCCTATGGAAATTTTTTTAATTTTTACTTGAAAAAGACGTGCTAATACTGCATGCCCACCTTCATGTATCCCTACTACAAGTATTAATGTAAGTATTATGGCGATAATTGCCAAAAGCATAAGTCACTCCTTTATCGTGTACGTGTGTTATCAACAACTAATTGCAATACTGGAACTTTTTTTCCTTTATTTGAACCGAGTTCATATCCTTGACGGTACACTTCAAAAATTCGATATGCCTGATTTGATTCACTATCAATTAACTCCACATCATCCCCCTGCTCATCAAGCAAAGTTACTGTTAAATGGATTTCACGAAACCCCGCGATATGATAACGTTCTCTAAATAGCTCTAATACACGTGCCAAACTTTGAGCTGCTTCTTCACCACTATGCTCGCCTTGTAAGATTATGTCCATGATTCATTCCCCCCGTCAACTTGGGCATTTGAACAAAAACCCTCTATTATTGTTAGCGGCAAAATAGTAATGTACTTTAATTTTACAAAAGGATATTTTAAAATAATCCTAAATTCGGTAGTTGAATCATAACTATAAAATCTAATGTGTTGATTTTTATGGGTTTTAATCTAACCGTATGGGCGAAACGCCATCGATAGAAAATCAGAAAAATCAGTGCAGTGAGCCCTCGTAGTAGATTCAACTGCCGAATTTAGGATAAATATAGCCTTAGTACTCTACAAATTTAATAACTAATCGTTTACAATTCTCCGATTAACTCAATAATTTCAAATTCAATAATTCATAATCCTATGGTGTTTGTTGCTTGCGGACTAAATCATAAAACTGCTCCAATAAACGTGCGTGAAAAAGTCGCTTTAGTTCCGGCTACCCAAGATTCTTTACTCAACAGTTTATTCAATCTCCCTGGGGTAAACGAAGCCGCTATTTTATCTACTTGTAATCGCACAGAAATCTATTGTGATACCCAGGATCCGCAGATTCTTACACATTGGCTTGCCCAAGAACATCAATTATCACCTGAATCATTGACTCCTTTTTTGTATTTACATAAAGGTCAAGAAGGAATAAAACATCTTTTGCGTGTCGCCAGTGGTTTGGATTCCATGATGATTGGCGAGCCACAGATTCTTGGCCAAATGAAACAAGCTTATCAATATGCGTGCAACCTTGGTTCTATAAACGCAGAGTTACGTCCAATTTTCGAATATGTTTTTAGTGCTTCAAAGCGTGTACGCACACGAAGTGGCATAGGGACCAATATTGTTTCAGTAGCCTATGCTGCGGTTCAACTCATCGGCCAGCTCTTTACAGACTACAAATCGCTCAATGTTTTTTTAATTGGCTCAGGTGAAACTGCTTCATTGGTTGCAAAATATTTACACCAACAAGGCGTGAACCACTTTATGGTAGCAAGCAGAACACAAGAAAACGCAGAGAAACTTGCTAAAACGTTCAATGGAAAAGCGATTCCCATCAGTAATATTGCCCAATATCTGTATCAAGCAGATGTTGTTGTTTCTGCTACAACTTGTCCCATTCCATTTATTAATAAAGATTTGGTAACACAAGCATTAAAGCAAAGAAATCATACCACCATGTTTTTTTTAGATTTAGCAGTTCCTCGAGATATTGAGGCCAATGTCAAAGAGATTGCACAAGTACATCTTTACAATATCGATGATTTACAAGCTATGACAGAAAAAGGTATCGAAGAAAGACGCCTTGCTGCATTACATGCAGAACAATTAGTCGATGAAGAACTAAATAATTACATTCGCAAACACCGTTCACTTAAAGCCAAAAAAGTTATTTGTGAGTATCGTAATCAAATGTACAATCTGGCACAAAAAGAATTGCAACGTGCCTTAAAAAAACTTTCTGCGGGGCAATGTCAGCAACTCGTTTTAAACGAATTCAGTGAGCGTTTGGTGAATAAACTTACCCATAATCCTACAACAGGTTTAAGACAAATAGCCAAAGATGGCCGAGAAGATTTATTTACCTTAGCACAATATCTTTTTACTACAACAACACGTCAATCATCTTATGAAGAAATCTCTTGAACTAAAACTGCAGCAAATGCTAGAGCGTTATCAGGAAGTGGGACGCTTATTATCTGAAGCATCAATTATTGCTGATCAGAATCAATTTAAAACCTTATCCAAAGAATACGCACAATTAGAACCTATAGCGACTTGTTACGAAGCCTACCTCGAAGCAAAAGATAATGTGGTTTCTTTAGAGGAGTTACTTGCAGGAGAGGATAGAGAACTGGCTGTTATGGCAGAGGAAGAATTAGCAAGCGCCAAAGCACAAGTGGACGATCTTGACGAACAATTGCAATGGCATTTAATTCCCAAAGATCCTGATGACGAACGCAACATTTACCTGGAAATCAGAGCAGGAACAGGAGGAGATGAGGCTGCGATTTTTGCCGGCGATCTTTATCGTATGTATATTCGTTATGCAGAAGAACAAGGCTGGCAACAGGAATTAATTAGTGCAAGTCATGGCGAACATGGAGGATATAAAGAAATTATCACGCGTATTAGTGGTAATGCTGTTTATTCACAGCTCAAGTTTGAATCTGGAGCGCATCGTGTACAACGTGTTCCTGAAACTGAATCACAAGGACGTGTTCATACTTCTGCCTGTACTGTTGCTATCTTACCCGAAGTTGATGAAATTGATGACATTCAAATCAACCCAGATGATCTACGTATTGATACCTATCGCTCTTCAGGAGCTGGTGGACAGCACGTCAATAAAACAGATTCTGCTATTCGTATTACCCATATACCCACTGGCGTAGTTGTCGAGTGTCAAGATGAACGTTCTCAACATAAAAATCGTTCTAAAGCGATGTCTTTACTTAAAACACGCTTGTTGGATGCGGAACAAAGCAAACAGAAAAAAGAGCAGGCACAAACTCGTAAATCGTTGGTTGGCACGGGTGATCGCTCAGAGCGCATTCGAACTTATAATTATCCTCAAGGCCGTTTAACGGATCATCGAATTAATCTGACGATCTATCAATTGAATGATGTAATGGAAGGTAAGCTATCCTTAGTGATTGAGCCTTTAAAGCGTGAATATCATGCAGAATTACTTGCAGAACTAGGACGAAATGATTAGTATTCACGCCGTTCTAACACAAAATCCTGAGCGAGAAGCAGAAATTTTATTAGGTCATGTTTTAGATAAAACCAGAGCCTACCTCTTTGCACATCCCGAAAAATTACTTACATCAGAACAATTAGCTACGTTTCAACATTTAATGGCCCAAAGGGCGCAAGGAACACCCATTGCCTATCTTACGGGTCAACGTGAATTTTGGTCTCTTAATTTAAAAGTAAATGAACAGACTTTAATTCCACGCCATGAAACGGAACTACTTGTAGAGTTAGCCTTGGAGCTCATCCCCAACCAGCCTGATACTCATATTCTTGAATTAGGCACTGGAAGTGGAGCCATAGCTTTAGCATTAGCCAAAGAAAGGCCAAACTGGAAAATTACTGCATGTGATATCAATCAAGAAGCACTAAACGTTGCAAAAGAAAACGCACAAAACCACAAAATAAAAAATATAAGCTTTTTCGAATCAGACTGGTTTAATGGAATTCCGCAGCGCCAATACCATAGTATTGTGGCCAATCCACCTTATATCTCAGAAAACGATCCGCATTTGCAACAAGGCGATCTACGTTTTGAACCACGAAATGCACTAGTGAGTAGTCAAGAAGGCTTAGCTGATCTACAATGTATCATTGAGCGCGGTTATGAATACCTTTTACCCCAAGGGTTGCTTTTGCTTGAACATGGATTTGATCAAAAATTTAAAGTACAAGCTATACTTAACAAATTAGGATATAACGGTATACGATGTTGGCAAGACATCCAGGGTCATGGCAGGGTAAGTGGCGGTTGGCGATAATATTATTGATGATACAATAATTTTTTGGTATACCTAAACTCTTTCCTTTCTGTAGTCCCAGGTTAAAATACTGGGGAAGGAGACTAAAATGACCGAACAAATAATTGATAAAAATAATGAGAGACAATACAACGTGAAAAGCGACACAATAGGTAGCATGGGAATTACCCCCTATCAGGAAGCTGATGGGGAAGAATATATGAATGAAAAGCAGTTAGCACATATTGAAAAAATATTGTTAGCCTGGCGTCAATCATTAATGGAAGAAGTTGATCGTACTGTGACACATATGAAAGACGAAGCTGCCAATTTTCCCGATCCATCAGACAGAGCCAGTCAAGAAGAAGAGTTTAGTATCGAATTACGCACACGTGACCGGGAACGTAAACTCATCAAAAAAATTGAAGATGCATTAGAACGATTGAGAAATGAAGACTTTGGCTATTGTGAAGCATGTGGTATTGAAATTGGGCTCAAGCGTTTGGAAGCAAGACCTACTGCAACTTTATGTATTGACTGCAAAACTTTGTCAGAAATTAAAGAGAAACAAAATCAAGGCTCGTAAAATACATGCTCTTCAGTGAAAGAGATCTAGTCTTATTCTGTTTTTTTAGTTGCTGACGGCTCTGTGCAAAAATGAAGCCGGTTGCAAGCAACTGTCTCTTGAGCACTTCTCTACCGACCCCCGCGACTTATCCGCGGTGTTCCAGTGTTTTAGCGAAATACTCCTGTATTCCGCTGCCAGGCCCCCTGAGAGCTGGTCATATTTTATGACCAGCTCTCAGGGACAAACCACGCAATCTCCGATAGATTATCAACTTATGATTAGATCTGGAAATAATCAGAGATACCTAGATGGCTTAATTAATGATAATTTCCAATTGCTGGAAACTTAGCATTTTGAAGTTGTTTGGCTATATTTGGAAATTAGGGAAGGTTTAATAACCGTGAAGGATATTCGCATGAAAAAAGATAATTTTCGTATCGAACATGATGATTTTGGAGATATAAAAATTCACAACGACGTTTACTGGTTGATCCTATAAAGATGGCCAATCCTCATTATGATGGAAAAGGATTGGATGAATCTGGTTGTTAGAGCTGCTTAATGTGCGCAATAGTCAAGATACGACCCAATCGAATTTTTAGTCGAAACAAAGTAGGAAATCCAAGCGGCATCAGACCATCACCGCTTCAATTTGGTGTAAGTGTCGTACAACCGAACCTTTATTCTTCTCGAAAACAGCAGTAGCATTTTGAATCATCTGTTTTCGAAGCGTGGGATCTGTATGTAACTTAATAATTCCATCAATAACTTCCTTTGCGCTCTGCACTAATAACATGCCCTGAGCTGCCTTTAGCTCATCACAAATGGCTTTAAAGTTATGAATTTGATTGCCACTTAACACGGGAACATTCATCGCAATAGGCTCTAAAACGTTATGCCCACCTACTGGGACAAGACTTCCTCCTACAAAAGCATAATCACTAATTTGGTATAACCCTAAAAGCTCACCCAAACTATCGAGTACAACAATCTCGTTTTCCGGACAAAGGGTTTGCAAATCAGAACGCAACCCTGTTTTAAATCCCGATTGAATACATAATTGATAAACGGCTTGAAAACGCTCGGGGTGACGTGGAGCAATTAATAAGATCACGTCAGGAATTGCTTGTTGCAGTCGTTTTAATTGAGACAAAATCTGAGCCTCTTCATTTTCATGAGTGCTTGCTGCAATAATTGTGACGCGTGCAGCGCCCCAGTATCCTTTTAAATGGCTAAAACGCTGACTCTCTATACTTTTAGTTTGTAAATCAAACTTCATATTCCCCAAAACATGTACTATTTCTTCTCGGGCTCCCAAAGTAATGTATCGTCGTGCATCCTCTTCTCCCTGTGCCAAAATAGCTGCGAATTGATTTAAAATAGGTTTAATGAGATATTTAATTTTTTTATATCCTTGTAACGAATCATCCGATATACGTGCATTAGCAAGAAATAAAGGGATTCGAGCAGTTCGTGCCTGATAAATTAAATTTGGCCATAATTCTGTCTCCATAATCACACCAACTCGAGGTTTAGTGCGTTGATAAAATCGCTTCAATATACCGGGAAGATCATAAGGCAGGTATTGGTGCATTACCTTGTTACCAAAATGAGCCTGTACTCGCTCTGAACCAGTTGGGGTCATCGTCGTCACTAATAAAGACCAATTTTTATCAAGCATGGCATCAATCAAAGGAATAGCAGCAATAACTTCTCCTAGAGAAACCGCGTGCACCCAAACATCAACCGGTTTATACTCATATTTACTGAGTCCAAAACGTTCTGCGATGCGTTTTCGATAAGCGGGTAAGCTTTTCCCTTTCCACCATAATCGTATTAAAATAAAAGGGATAAGCAAATACATTAAAAAAGAGTAAAAAAATCGCATATAAAACCAAACCCAAAAGCGACAGTATATACTTAAAATAGGGTTTAAGGCGATAAATTGACATCATTTTAAAGGATCCTTACTAATGACTTTTCGGGACTTCTTTATAATCACTACCTGGTGGGGAAAAATTATTGGTGCATTTTTTGGCTACCTGATTACCGGACCCACAGGAGCATTATTTGGTCTTTTAATAGGCAATTTTTTTGATAGAGGTTTATCTCAATATTATTCCAACCCACATTGGTATTATTACAGTGAAAAGCGCAAAGTCGTCCAACAGACTTTTTTTGAGGCTACCTTTTCCATTATGGGGCATTTGGCTAAAGCGGATGGTCGCGTCACAGAAAATGAACTAAACATCGCGCGTCAACTCATGGATGAAATGCGTTTAAGTAAGGAACAAAAAACATTAGCAAAGCGCTTGTTTAATGAAGGCAAACAACCCACATTTAACTTAAATGGGATTCTCGAAAAATTAAAAAAGGCCTGCAAAGATAATCGCGACTTACTCAAGTTATTTCTCGATATTCAATATCGAGCAGCTTTAACTAATGGCCTTAGTACAAAAAAAATTCAACTTCTGGATGTTATTTTTTCCAACCTGGATTTTGCACCACTCCACAAACAATATCGCTTTTATGAGGATTTTGGTAATTATTCCTATGAACAACCTAATGATAACGACCAACAATCACAACAACACTCATCATCTGAGTCTTACTCTTCATACAGCAGATATAATTATCAATCCACTAAAACAAATTTGGATTATGCTTATGCACTTCTGGAGATCTCACCTAACGCAAGCAAACAAGAAGTAAAACGTGCCTACAGACGTTTATTGAGCCGAAACCATCCTGATAAATTAATCGCTCAAGGTTTACCCCAAGAAATGATTAAAATGGCCAATGAGAAAACTCAAAAAATTGTAAAAGCATATGAGTTAATTTGCACAAGCAAAGGATGGTAGTTCTAGAGTTATTTTTCTTGTTTACGTTTAAATCCTAATGCTCGTAAGCGTTGATCGATGGTAGGATGGGTTGCAAATGCCGTGTTAAGTGACGTTACAGGATCAATATCTGAAGGGTCAAAAAGATAAGAGGCATGCCTTACTTGTTCATGGGGCGTATTACCGTATTCTTGTGCATAACGTGTCGCATATTGCTTATGATCCACACTTATTTTTAATAAGGCTCGAGCCAAAGGCTCATTATTACGCATTAATTCCACACATCCAGCATCCGCCATATATTCTCGGGTTCGGCTTAAAAATAAAGTTAATAAGACCGTAATTAACGGCACGAGGTAGCGGAGAATCACAATAACCATGAACAATCGATTATCTTCGCGTCGCTCATTATTCCCTCTAAAAAGCACGGAATAAAATAAAATATCAACTGCCATTAAAAGGATGTTACTTAAGACAGCTACGGTTAAAGTTAATCTAATATCAAGATGGCGAATATGGCTCAGTTCATGAGCCATCACTGCTTGTACTTCTGCTCTATCTAATTTTTCCATTAAGCCCCGAGTAATTGCAACCATTGCGGACTTTTCACTGTAACCACTTGCAAAAGCATTCATATAATCAGCTTCAATAATGAATACACGGGGCATGTACTCCAAACCTGCTGCAATTTTCATTTCTTCCACGACGTTATAGAGTTGTTGCTCTTGTAAATTATTGGCCGTTTCTGGGGTAATTTCTCGATACTCAGTGCCCAAGAGCATAATCCGATCATAAAACGCGTAGGTGATGATTAATGAAACAACGGCAAAGCCAACCATCAGAATTGTTCCATAAGGAATAACTTGTAGCCGTATCAATGCGAGAACACTTTGCTCAAGCGTAATATGAGGAAAATAAAGTGCTTGTAATAAAGCAATATCAACAACACAACCAACCGCAAAATAAATTCCAACATAAAATATCATCGTCAACAATGTCTTGCGGTTATTGTGCCGAATTTGCTCGCGCCAATCTACAACTTCACTATCATAATCTTCAAGACTCATATTCTAAACTCAAAATTTTACAGTATAGTCTTCTTTAATCTTAATCTGCTCCTCAGAAAGTCCCCAATAAACAAAATCCTTATCTAAAGCAGAATGAAATATTGAGACTACTATTGATTCAAAAAATGATTTTTTCTTCGCATAATAACGTTCTACACCATCGTTATATGCTTGTTTAGAATAGGCTAATTTGTTTTCGGTATTGACTATTTCCTCTTGCAATTGCATCACGTTTTGACTTGCTTTCAAGTCAGGATATTGCTCAAATACTACATTAAGGCCCGATGCAATTTGTGAGATTTGGTTTTCTGCAGCAATACGTCCTTGTTCATCTCCTGAAGCTTTTGCTACTTGAGCTTGATTACGTAAAGCCACTACATTTTTTAAAGTAGTTTGCTCGTAATCCATGTATTTTTTTACAGCCTCAATCAAAGACTCAAATACTTTAAATCGGCGATCCAGTTGGATATCGATTTGCTTTTTATCATTATTAATCGCTTCAATGAGTTGAATCAAACTATTGTAAATACTAATAGCCCATATCAATAGAAGCACTACTATAATTATAAGAACAATAAAAATACTCATTTTTATTCCTATGCAAAATTTCCTACAATTAAGTTATAGACCGAAAATTATAAAAAAAACAGTGTAATTAAGACGATGAATAAAAGCAAACTAGGGTGGTGCATCCATTTTTTATCTTATTATCTATGTTGGATAGCCTGCTTTTACTTTGCGGCACAAAATGCCGTATATCTTGGACCAATTATTGGCTTTTTGATTATTGCGATACAAATTATCTGGCAATTTATTAATCGATTACCCTACTTAAAGGCGCTTTATTTTGCACTTTTTATTGGTTTAATTGGTTGTATTACTGATGCAATTTGGTTGTACCAAAATTACATTTATTTTAAAGCAAACCCTTTTACTCCTTATTTTACAGCGCCATGGATGGTATGTATTTGGTTAAGCTTTGGCTTAAATTTGATTATTCTTAATGAAAAATTGACGCGCTACTATTTTATTTGGTTTTTCCCTACTCTTTTTTTCATGCCATTTGCTTACAAAATTGGTGCCGCCTGTAATATTGTGATTATCGAACAAAGTTATCCTTTCTATTTTTCTGTAGGAATTACTTGGGCCTTGCTTCTACCTATAAGTTTTTATCTGTATCATAATTTAAAAAAATTCAATCTTATTAAAACGAACGTTAACTGATAACGTGAGTTCGAACATAAAAGGCATAGAAATGCCTTTTATATACTAAACGAATGTTAAAATAGGTTTCAAAAATTGGCCTGTGTAAGAATGCTTACATTCAGCGACTTGCTCTGGGGTTCCAGTTGCTATTATATGCCCCCCTTTACTTCCTCCTTCAGGGCCTAAATCAATAATCCAATCCGCTGTTTTAATCACATCCAAATTATGTTCAATAATAATAATGGTGTTTCCCTGCTCTCTCAAACGAAATAGAACCGCCAATAACTGCTTGGTATCATGAAAGTGTAACCCCGTGGTTGGTTCATCAAGTATGTATAAAGTACTTCCTGTATCACGTTTGGATAATTCACGCGCTAACTTGATGCGCTGAGCCTCTCCTCCAGAAAGAGTCGTTGCACTTTGACCCAATTTGATGTATGACAAGCCTACATCCATCAAAGTTTGGCATTTTCTAGCCAGTACGGGAATGGCCGAAAAAAAATGACTCGCATCTTCAACGGTCATTTCCAAAACTTCATGAATATTTTTTCCTTTATACTGAATGTCCAATGTTTCTCTATTGTAGCGCTTGCCTTTGCATACATCACATGAAACGTAAATATCAGGAAGAAAGTGCATTTCAACTTTAATAAGCCCATCTCCCTGACAAGCTTCACAGCGGCCTCCGCGTACATTAAAGCTAAAACGCCCTGGCTGATAACCACGAGCTCGTGATTCAGGGGTAGCCGCAAACAGCTCTCTGATGTGGGTAAAGATACCCGTGTACGTAGCAGGATTAGAACGAGGAGTTCTGCCAATTGGACTCTGATCAATATCAATCACTTTATCGCATAAATTTAATCCTAAAATCTCTTTAACTGATCCAGGAGTATATAAACTTGCTCTATTTAACAAATTTGCAGCACTAGGATATAAAGTATCATTGATCAAACTGGATTTACCGGAACCAGAAACACCCGTAATACAGGTTACTAAACCTAAAGGAATACTTACATCAATGCCAAGTAAGTTATTACAAACCACTCCTTTTAAATGAATCATTTTTTCTGGATTAACTGCTAATCGAGTTACAGGAATGGCAATCGATTGCTTTCTTGATAAATACTGGCCGGTTAAGGAAGCAGGATTTTGCATCACTTCTTGAGGTGTGCCATATGCAACAATTTCACCGCCATGGACACCCGCCCCTGGACCTATATCCAAAACAAAATCGGCGCTTCGAATAGCATCTTCATCGTGTTCTACAACAATCACTGTATTCCCTAGATTTCTTAAATGCATTAAGGTTTTTAATAACCGATCATTGTCACGTTGGTGTAATCCAATAGATGGCTCATCCAGAATATACATCACCCCAACAAGCCCTGAGCCAATTTGACTGGCTAAACGGATGCGTTGTGCTTCACCGCCTGATAAAGTCTCAGCACTACGAGCTAATGAAAGATAATCTAAACCTACATTAACAAGAAAACCTAATCGCTCAACGATTTCTTTATTAATTTTTGCTGCAATTTCACCTTTATATCCTGTCATATGCAAGTTTTTAAAAAAATCATACGCATGTTCAATTGAATAAGCGGAAATTTCAGGTAAATTTTTATTATCAATAAATACATGCCGTGCTTCAAGACGTAATCTTGCGCCTTGACAGCTCAAACAAGGTCTGGACGATAAGTATTTAGCAAGCTCTTCACGTATCATTCCTGAATCAGATTCGCGATAACGGCGTTGCATATTAGGAATAATACCCTCAAAGGAATGTCGCTTTATCATATAACCACCATTAGGTCTATGATAATGAAATTCAATGATTTCTTGCTCACTACCGTATAAAATAATTTGACGTATTTCTTCAGACAAATCGCAAAACGCAGTATGTGTATCAAACTTATAATGTTGCGCGAGCGATTCCAGCATGGAGTAATAATAAGTGGTTTTTTTATCCCAGCCACGAATCGCACCCTCTGCTAAACTTGCCGTTTGATCATGAACTACTCGTTCTGGATCAAAAAATTGATCCACACCTAATCCATCACACGCAGGGCACGCCCCCACTGGATTATTAAACGAAAAAAGTCTGGGCTCTAATTCACTAAGGCTATAACCACATTCAGAACATGCAAACTTTGAAGAAAATACGAGTTCATCAAACTGATTATCTATTGATACCACAAGAGCAAGACCTTCGGCCAAATTTAAAGCATTTTCAAATGACTCACTTAAACGTTGGGCGATCTCTGGTCTCACTTTAAACCGATCCACCACTACCTCTATGGTATGTTTCGTACGTAAACCCAATTTAGGAGGAGAATCCAATTCATAAAGTTCTCCATCAATACGAGCTCGTACATAACCTTGAGCTTGTAATTGTTGGAACAGTTGAACCTGCTCCCCTTTACGCTCACGTACCACTGGAGCCAAGATCATTACTTTACTATCCATAGGTAAAGCCAAAACCTGATCCACCATCTGGCTAATGGTCTGTGCATGCAAACTTATATGATGGGTAGGGCAACGAGGTTCTCCTACTCGAGCATAAAGTAATCTTAGGTAATCATAAACTTCAGTAATAGTCCCTACTGTAGAGCGAGGGTTATGCGAAGTTGCCTTTTGCTCAATAGAAATTGCGGGTGATAATCCCTCTATTGAATCAACATCAGGTTTCTCCATCATGGCCAAAAATTGTCGGGCATATGCAGATAGAGATTCTACATAGCGACGTTGTCCTTCTGCGTATAAAGTATCAAAAGCTAACGAAGATTTACCCGAACCAGATAGCCCCGTAATTACGATCATTTTATCGCGAGGCAAATCCAAATCGAGATTTTTTAAATTGTGGGTTCTTGCGCCCCGTATAGAGATAAGATGCATAGTCAATAAATGAGTTAAATAGTCTATGGTTTTTTTACTTAAAGAGAGTAAGAATTATAAGATAATAAGATAAAAATGTGGAGTGTGTAGGGCAAATAAACATCTACACCAATAGGTCTAATTTTTAGCTCATTTTTTTGATCCGCAGTTTGAATCTACTTTGTTCCTAATTCACAGGTTATGCTACAATAAAGTAACTTCTTAATAAATCTGGACAAACTGCTTGCTTCTAAGTCCTGCAGCTTGTCTGCAGGATCCAGGGAGTCTCGCACAGAGATTCCTAGCTTCTGAAGACAAACCGCAGAGCGTAGGCTGCGGTTTTGTATGATACAATGAATATATAAACTTAGTAACTTTTAACTTGGACTAAAAAAAGGATTTTAAAATGAAATCTCTTTTACAAAAAACGCTTCTATTCGTAGTACTTTTCACATCCTCACTTAGCGTTTCCGCGCAAACTGATGCCGAAGTATGTCAATGGGTAAAACAAATCATCCTAGATACTTTATCTATTGATTACAATTATAAAACAAGAGATCGCACCGAGTTTCGTAAAAATTATTCGGATAATGCATGGAGCGCGTTGGTTGCTTTTTTGGGAGGATATGTAAAGGTTGTTAAAGAACAACGGCTTACTCTCCACCCTAAATTTGCTAAAGAACCATTTATTGAGAATCAATGGGTTGCTAATGGAGTTCAATATTGGCGTGTAGACTCAGTAGTATTAGTCTCTGAATTAAATGAGATGGTTGCCTTTTCCATGGTAGTCACAAAACCTTTTGATCGTTTCGTCATTCAAAGTGTCGATATGTTAAAAAAGGATAATCCATGAACCTCCTAACTCGTTTTAAATTTTTTCTTTGGAAGTTCGGTCATTTTAAAGTGCCTATGATTGGCTACTTAAAACCTCGCATCATAAAACTTAATCCTACGGAAATAATTATTTGTTTGCCTCTGACTCGACGAAGTCGCAATCATTTGAATTCCATGTATTTTGGTGCTCTTTCAGTAGGCGCTGATCTCGCAGGAGGGTTGCATGGTTTTTATCATGCACACCAAAAACGATGCCAAGTATCTCTTGCTTTTAAATCCTTTCAGGCACAATTTTTACGCCGACCCGAATCAGATGTCTATTTTGTTTGTTCGGAAGGAGCATTAGTAGAAACAATGATCCAAGAATCAAAAATTACAGGAGAAAGAATTACCAAACCGATTCATATTAAAGCCTTCACTGATTACCCTGAGTTTCTTGAAGAAGTTGCTGATTTTATTTTAGAACTCTCAGTGAAAGTCCGTTCTTAAAGTTATCATCTACCCACATCCAGCAGAGCTCTTGCATAACCTATATCTTTTACTTTATTACTGTGTTGCAACCGTTTCTGCGGTGCCCATTTACTCCATGTAAACTCCGCTTCTCGAAACGGTTGCGCCTTCTGCTAAAACAAAATTCACAGGATATACAAGAGATCTAATAGGTGAACCCTCTCCATAGGAGCTTTTTTTAGGATTACTCATTGATTTATCGGTAATTTTAGATGAAAATATTGCCAAACTGAAGTATTCTTAATACTAACTTAAGTATTGTTCTGTAAAATACTCTAGATCTTATCTTTGGGTTATCTGTAATGATTGAAGAATATATAAAATTATTAGAGTCATTTAAACGAAACCAGATATCAAAAGAACTAGAGCGCATTGATACAAAATTATTTGAAATTCTCTACAGTAAACACGTTAGTCCACGTTTGATTCCTTATTTCCCGCGCTATGAGCTCTGTTTCATGGCTGATGAAACAGAATTAGAAGCCGGTAAGCTCTATATTAGAGAAGATGAAGGAAAAATTGTCTATTCAGTAATAGCTCCTAATGGGGAGCAGATTAAAAATGCGGTCTTAGAAAAGCCAGCTGCCCCCTCTCCTTTTAAATATAACCTTGCTTTAATGTCTGACAAGACGAGACCACAAAAAGGATTTTTTTATGTTCGTTTATTAGATGAGGGATTTGAATATACGGTAATTGATCCCAATGGAAAATTGGTAACGGACATCATAAAAAAAGAAGAACTTAAGATGAATCCAAACTCTAAGCTTTCTTTTGAAGACTTAGAGTCCTTGATGCCTGAAATTATCAATATTACTGCAAAAAAGAAACACACTAACCCATTTATATTAAATGCACTCAAGCCAGACATACTTTCAGCTGTTGCAAGAAAAGGCCATATTCAATGGGCTCCGTTTACTAATTACTCTCTCGATCCTGATAACATTTCTCAAATTAAGAAACTCATTAATGCACTATATCATGGGCGCCAAACCTTTTTAGATTTAGAAAATGTTGATGTTCGAAAACAACCCTATACGGATTTGAAATCACTATGGGATAAGACGATTAATTCAGCGTACGAAGCAAGCTTTTTGCTGACTCATTTAGATGTCGATTTAAGAGATATGTTTAATGAGGAATTAGCAGTCCTAGTGCCCTTATTTAGTCAAATCCAAAGTTTTGCAGAAAATCATGTCGAAGAACAAAAAGCGATAGCAAAAGCATTAAAACCTCAACCATTGGCTTACAATGCAGGTAAGATAGCAGGGATTACAGCCGATCAAATGCGCCCACTTGATGGAGATGTAGACTATGATTTTCTGACCCAATTTAGTGCTGTCTTACCCAGTTATATTGATCAATTAACCCAGCACATTCAAAAGTTTTCATCCCAAATTAAAGAATCAGAGCCTAAACTAAACAAAAAAAAGCTGGATGAGTTACAAAATGCTGCACTGCACTTATTGAATGATTTAGAGAATTTAAAAGGCGGTAGTGTTTTTGTTTCACTTAAGTTCTTAAATTACATTCATATTATTCGCAATATTATCACCTTATCCATGAGCTCTTTGGAGCAAATGGGAGAACTTAGTGATTCATCCCAAGATTTAGTTCGGGATAAATTAGCCTATTTAAAATATAACCTAATACCAACTCTATTTGGCTTGGTGGACAAAATTGAAGACCATGCCATGTTAAAACCGGGAACTTTATCTGTTCCCTTAATGGAAAAAATAAAAGTACTCTATGAGGCCATACTTTATTTACCTAAAAAAGCAGTAGACTTTAAAGAAAAAGGAGCAGAACTGCTTGAGATTGAAGATTCGCGTTTTATCGAATCAAGATTGGAAATGTCTTATAAACGAATTGATAAAGCCAATAAAGCATTGTACAAAATCCAAAAAGCTCGGGAAGCTTGTGCTCAATTTTTCGCACTATTAAATGATCCTAGTTATAAAGACTTTCGTATGTATCAGTTTCCTGAGGAGGTAAAGGAAGAGCTGATAAGAAATTATAAACTCATTAGTCCTTATATGTCTCAATTGGACATTGATTTAAATGCTTTACTTATTGAAAAGCTCGGTTCAGAAAAAGAAGACTGGAACTCTTATCTAAAAAAACCCTGGCGTTGGATTCGTGGACAAATTCCTGCAGACCATATTAGCTTTGTTTTAGCAAAACAAAAGGCTATGGAAGATTTAATTACAAAAGCGGAAAACAGCCAGATTTTTCATATTAATTTAAACAAAGATCTCATTGAGTCAATCCACAAAAACACCAAGTTATTTCTATTTCCTTACAGTGAAAAAGAAAGTGTATATACTCTTGATGAGTCCAGACCCCTACAAATTGAAAAAGACAGCAATAAGAAATTTAAGCTTACGAAAACCGAATTTCAACGCATACAAAATGCCTATATTCGTTTTGCCTACATAATAAAAAGACAAATAGCAGCATATCCTGATTTAGAGAACAACTTAGCTTTAAACAAACTTGATAGTAAATTACAAACAGAATGCCAAAATTTATACACGATTTTTCAACCTTATCTGAGTTCTTTTGCCTCACCTCAATATCAAGATTCTGCTAAAAGCTTAGAACAATATTTAACTGCTGTTTTCTCCAAGAAAAATATAAAATCGCCAACTACGAAGCTTTTTATAAATCTTGATAAAAATATCCACGATTTTTTTGATCAAATCAATTATGAATGGTCTGACAAAACTGAACTTCAAAAAGTTCAAGCTGCGTATGCTCGTTTTTCGCAGCTTATAAAAAAACAAATCGAAGTGAAGCCAGAGATTTACGGCAGCAGCTTACTTCTCACTAATCTTGATGAAGACGTAAAAAATGAGTGCCAAAATCTGTATCAAATTTTTAAACCCTATTTCAAATTGATGGTATCACCTAATCTAAAAGATTCTACTCAAAGTTTTGAGCAATACTTAGTAGACTTATTTGCAAATAAGCCCTTGGATATATTAGATGCTCCCTCTACTTCTTTATTTTTGAAATTGGATAAAGACGTTCTAGAGTACTTTAATAAGTGGAAAAATAAAAAAGATAAAGAGTTTTTTACAAAATGGAAAGATAAAAGCGACGCTTATTATGACTTTTCGAAAAAAAGCTTTCTTTCCGAAGATGAATCAAAAAACTTAAAGAGCAAACGTGAACAAGATGCAAAACTTCACTTTAAGACAGAAGAAAGTAATAAAATACTTCAAAATCCGGAACAGTTAAGTGCTGATCAAGCTCTTGACATGTGGCAGTGGTATCGAAATAAACATAATAAATTTTTAGTTGTTCGTAATGCATACTCTCAATTTATGGGGCTTATAACGCCTCAAATGAGAGGAAATAAATTACTTCTTAATGATCTAGCTCCAGAAGTAAAAGAACAATGCCGCAATCTCTATAGTATTTTTCAACCTTACCTCATTGGCGCTGTTCCGGCAGAAAGAAAAGAAGATGCGTTAAAGTTTGATAAATATTTTGTTGCTTTATTATCAAATAGAAAAATTAACAGCAACGATAAGCCATCGACACAAACATTCAAAGACTTAAACCGTCATTTTCAAGACTTTTTTAGAACAACCCATCGAAATTGGCAAAGCAGATCCCAAACTTATTATGATTTGGCTCAAGAAAAATTTGTTCTTGAAAATGATTCCCATGAGCTTCCAAACTCAAAAACAAACAAAAGAGCTCATTATGTCATTCAACACACCAATTATTCCGAAGCCATCCATAAATTTAGAGAATCCTTATTTGAAGTCACCAAACTGTTTAATAAAGCAATGCGTGCTGAGTTAACACCGCAATTAGAATCCTATTTCTCTGAAACCACAAAAAAATTGTTAAACAATGTAATGCGTGCTGAATTACTTGCCCAAGGGAAAGTACCATTCCCCGAAATGGAGGATGATAACAGTAGATTAGCACAAAGCCGACAACTCTGTGCTTTAAAAGATATATTCAATAGTTTGTTTCATCTGGAAGGAATCGTTTTAGAGCTAGAAAATTTAAATAATAAAGATGCAAAAAGTCTTTATGTCTCTCATTTATTAAAAGCTTACGGACATGTTAATGAAATCATAAAGTTAAGTCAGCGATTGGTTGCAGATCCTCACTTAGGATTCATCGCACGCGAATTGCAGGATAAAGCTCAAGCTCTTTATGCAACCTTCCAAGAACAATCAGATGCCTACCAAGTTGCTCCAGAGCAAGTTTCTTATGGCTCACCTCATGTAAAAAACAATGCACTTTGGTATGTGCTTAATGCCTTTTATATAGGCCCTAAACATATTCGAGCATTAAAAAATACGAATTACCTCACTACAGAGGAGCTTAACGATTTACATATTCATGCTAAAAAAGCCACATTATATATTGAAAGCATAATCAATAGTTCTGACTCTTATTTCAAATTGTTTCTGCAAACACCAAACATGATCTATTTGTATCAAGAGCTTACCCAAAAACTCAATGAATTTACAACAACTTCTCATGATGCAGTGCTTAACAATTTAGGCCAAATGCGTTCTACACTATTTACACCAATGCTTCTTGAAGCAGATCGCTGGGAAACACGATTAGGGCTAGAGCCTGGATTATTATCCGATCCGTTAAGAAAAATAACGGATGAATTTTTTAAAGGACTACTGCATCCGCTTGATTTGCATTCTCAAACACATATTTCATTAGTTTGTGATAAAGAACCTTTAATAAAAAGAACAAACCTCATTAACAATCAAATTAGAGATGCAAAAAAATACTTAAAAAAATTAGAGAAAGAATATAAGGACATTGAAAATTTATATCACTGCTACGAGGTCTATAATGACCCTGAAAGTATGATTCCTTCACCAGAAGAATTAAAGAGAGATGAAGAGAAATTACGCGAAGCTTATCAAAAAGCACTTCCTAAGCTTGCGAAACTAAAGCTCGATAAAAAAATTAACATTGAGCCAAGCCCATATCCAGAAGATCATAAACTTGATGATCTTTGTAATGCTGGACTTAAAACTTATGATTCCAATTTTACTGAAATTGAAGCCTTAATTAAAGCAAGCCATCATTACTATTTGGGTTTAAAAGCAACTCATCAAATGAGACTGGCAACAGCAGAAGAAAAATTAATACATCTTACCGATTTAACAAAGATCCAACCAATAGAACATATTAAGTTTGTTGAGCAATATACTACCGAGGCTTTTGATAAATATTTTGCAAGCTTCTGCAATCGCCACATTGGCCTACAATATACGGATAAAGAATATCAGACTAAGTTAGAAAAATACGTGCTGAATTTCAGAGATAACATCATCGCTGAATCAAAAACAGCAGCCGATATTAATTTGAACATACAAAAACGATTAAAAGAAAAAATTAGCCTTTTTGAGAAAAGATATTATGCTGAATACTATCATCTCGATTCAGTCCGAGTTGCTTTGGCGCAATTTAAAAATTATTTTAGTTATTCTACAGTACAAATACAAAATAATAACTCTTTGTTTGAAAGTGAAAAAACATTAAACAACAAAAGTAAGCGGATTAAGGAACTTGAGGCAATTGCTGAAAATCCCCATTTAGAGGTAAAAGAACGTTTGGAGCTGATTAAAAGTAAAGTTAAAGATCCTAACTTTGAACGCATTATTCTTAAGCATAGGCAAACAAATACATTTAGTTTCAACTTCTTAAAAATATGTTTCTTATCGTTGTTAGAAGCATTGCATTTATATACTCCGACTCGCAAAAAGCTTTTGGATGGTGTCACGAATGCAGTACATAATCCTCCTGAAATTAGCGAACTGACAAAGCGTTTTGGTTTATTTGCTTCTGCACCTACAGAAGGTATCGCAAAAAGATATGAGGCACCTATCCTTATTACCGCTCCTACGGCCTAAATTGATCTATTAATGGTGTAGGATCCATCCTTGTTGGGCTGCATCTTCTACACATCTTGTCTATCGCAAATAAAACAGGATCCAATTATTTTTTTTGCAGAAGGAGACGGTATTGAGAGCATCGTCACCCTCTGCGTAAGCAGGGGGTCTCGTAAGCGTATGACTGCAAGGTGAAGTTTAGAGCAAAGCTTTGTTACTTTTAGACCTTCCGCTTTTGCGGAAGGCGACAGTATTGAGAAGTTCGTCACCCTCTGCGCAAACAGCTGTCTCTTGATGAGATAGGATCAAGAGACAGCCTTGTTGGGCTGCACCTTGTTTAGCCCACTACATATTACCCCAAAGACTCTTCGTCCTCTAAAGACTCAAGAGCTGTTTTTTTCGCATGATCTGCTGCTAATAATAAATACATAGAGGGTACAACAAAAAGAGTAAATAATGTTCCAATCGAAATTCCCATTGCAATGACTAAGCCAATATTATAGCGACTCTCAGCACCAGCACCGGTAGCAAAAATTAAGGGAATCACCCCCAATACCATTGCTGCTGTAGTCATTAAGATAGGGCGCAACCTTATGGCAGCAGCAGCTCTAATCGCCTCTAACTTTTTTTGACCTTTGGCTTGTAATTCATTAGCAAATTGCACGATTAAAATACCGTGCTTACTAATCAATCCAATTAGTGTAACAAGACCCACTTCACTGTAAATATTCAGTGTGGCCTGCCCCACACCTAAACTTACAAAAATCATTGCCCCACAAATGGACATAGGCACACTAATTAAAACAATCAGGGGATCACGGAAACTTTCAAATAAAGCTGCTAATGACAAAAAGATAATAATTAAAGCAAAGAAAAAAGTGATAATTAGGCTTGAGCCTTCTTGAATAAACTGTCGTGATTGAGCCCCATAATCAATATAATAGCCTTGAGGCAACGTTTGTTTGGCAATATTCGCCAAGGTACCAAGCGCTTGTCCCATAGTCACCCCAGGAAATGCAACTGCGGAAATTGTTGCTGAATTAAGTTGCTGAAAATGGTTTAACGATTCAGGAACAATCTGTCGTTGTAAGCGGGCAACAGTAGCAAGAGGAATAGATGCTCCGGATGCAGTCTTTATGTAGTAATCCAATAGTTGCTCTGGATTTAAACGAGTATCTCTCTTAACCTGAGGGATGACTTGGTAAGAACGACCGGCGTAATTAAAATAGTTAATATATCCTTCGCTCAAAGCAGAACCAAATAAATTGCCGATATCTTGCATGGTTAAACCAAACTCAGCGATTTTATCGCGATCTAACTGGACCTTTGTTTGAATTTTATCGATTTTGAGATCAGGATCAATGTATGCAAAAAATCCCGAACTATACGCTTTATCTAAAATATTTTGTAAAACCACATTCAGATTATCAAATGACTCTGTCGTTGTAATAACAAATTGAATAGGAAGCCCACTACCTCCTCCTGGCAATGAGGGCAACTGGAAAGCTGCTACTTTAGCGCCAGCAATTTGATTAAGCTCCTTTTGAATTAAAGGTTGAAGCTGATTTGTTGTTCGTTGCCGTTGGCCCCAAGGCTTTAAAGCCATGCCAATAATAGAGGTATTTAATCCTTGCTGCCCATCAACTTGAAAAATATGATCAGCTTCTGGATATTTTTTATAAATTTCCCTCACTTGATTTGCATAGAGTTGTGTTTGTGCTAATGACGCATTTGCAGGTGCAGTAACTTGGGAAATAATCACCCCAAGATCTTCTTGTGGTGCAAGCTCTGAATCCGAAGTGATAAAAAGAAAATAATTACTCACGAGAATGATCACCGCAAAAACAATAACAACCGGCAGATGATTTAAAGTAGAAGTGAGCACTCGTTCATAAGCATACTCCAGTTTTTTAAATAAATTATCAATATAGGTCATAAAATGACCTTTAGACTCCCCCTCTCCAAACTTAAGTAATTTGGAACACATCATTGGCGATAAGGTTAATGCGATGACAGCTGAGACAGTTACAGCACCTACAAGAGAAAAAGCAAATTCTGTAAATAAAGCACCTGTTAACCCCCCCATGAAACCAATAGGTAAATAAACTGCAATTAAAACAACAGTAATAGCAATAATAGGATTTGCCAATTCGCGCGCACCTAACAAAGCTGCTTTTAATCGGGTTTGCCCCTCTTCTATATGTCGTTGTACGTTTTCTACAACAATAATAGCATCATCAACTACTAAACCGATTGCTAACACTAAAGCCAATAAGGTGAGTAGATTGATTGAATACCCCAAAATCAACATCACCCAAAATGCACCAATAAGCGATAAAGGAATAGCAACAAGTGGAATAAAAACAGAACGAATGGAACCAAGAAATATAAAAATAACTACGGTAACAATAAGAAATGCTTCCAATAGAGAAAGAACTACTTCATGAATCGAGGAGTGGACAAATAAACTCGCATCATAAACAATTTTTCCTTTTAGACCTTGTGGTAATTGTGCCTGAATTGTAGGAAATACTTTTTTAATGTCATCAATTACCGTCAAAAGGTTAGCTGAAGGGGCTACTATAATGCCTATATAAACTGCTTTTCGCCCATCAAAGCTCACTGAAGTATTATAATTTTGCGCCCCTAGATCAACAGTAGCCACATCCTCTAAATGGATTATGGCTCCATTTTGCGCTTTAATAACCATTTTCTTAAATTGATTCACATCCGTAAGATTAGTACTAGCAGTTAAATTTTGTACAAACATTTGACCATCAGTGCGCCCTACCGCGGAAATGAAATCGTTATTCGCTAATACAGCACCAATTTCTGCAGCAGAAATTCCGTAACCCGCTAATTTCACAGGATCCAACCAAGCGCGTAAAGCAAAGGTCTGATTTCCCAAAATTTCAGCATTCTGTACACCACTAATTGCTTGAAGTTTGGGTTGAACTACGCGAATTATATAATCGGTAACCTTATTAATGGGTAATTCATCGCTATAAAAACCAATATACATAGAATGAATTGTTTGCCCTACAGAAACGGTAATTACGGGTTGTTGTGAGTTTTGAGGTAACTGATTTAATACCGCATTCACTTTGGTCGTAATATCGGACAAAGCTTTTAAAGGATCATAATTCAGCAGAAGATTAACAGTAATCGTACTTGTGCTGGAAGCGCTAATGGAAGTCATATAATCAATGCCATTAGCTTGAGCGATGGAATTTTCAAGTGGGGTTGTAATAAATCCGGCAATGACATCGGGATCGGCACCAGTGTAAGTCGTAGTAACTGTTACAATAGCATTTTGTGTGAATGGATACTGCATGACAGGCAAAGAGCTAATCGAGCGTAAACCCATTGCTAAAATCATTAAACTAATTACTGTAGCGAGTACTGGTCTTTTTACAAAAATATCCGTAAACCGCATTATGACAATCCTTAGATTTATTTCTCAATAACAGCTGGTGATGCCTCATTGCTGGGTTGTATTTGATTATTGATCACGACCTGGCTACCATTTTTGAGCTTCAATTGACCACTCGTCACTACAACATCCCCCTCGTGTAAGCCCTTTAACACGGCAATTTGATCACCACGTGTATCACCAATAGTGACAAAAACTTGTTTCACAACAAGAACCGGTTGATTTTTATTATCTTTTTTTCCACTGTCTTTAACCAAGTAAACAATATCTCCATAAGGATTAAACGTAATTGCTGATTGCGGTACAGTAAGATAACTTTGCTTGTTTCCTACATCCACCTCGACTTGGGTAAACATCCCTGGTTTCAACTTAAGATCGGGATTAGGAAGGGTAGCTTCAACCTCTACATTACGAGTCGAATTATCTACATTAGGCTCAATTGTAGTAATTTTCCCTTGAAAAACTTGCTTTGGAAAAGTATCGGTAACAATCCTAACTGTCTGTCCTAACTTGAGCTGAGCCAATGTTTGTTGTGGTAAAAAGAAATCGGCGTAAAGAATGTCTAAAGCCTGTAAACTGACTACGGTATCACCTACATTAAGATATTGTCCTGGGTTAACATTTCTAACACCCAGCTGCCCTGAAAAAGGGGCGCGGATGGTTTTCTTTGCTACGGTCGCAGCTTGCTCTTCAACTTGAGCCTGCAAATTTCGAAGATTCCACTCATCTGTATCGAGCGTTTGTTTACTCACTGCACGCACAGCATATTGAGCTTTATCACGTTTGTAAGTAATTTTTGCTAATTCAACTTGTGCCTGCAGTGAATGCAGTAATCCCAACTCTGTACCCGCATTTAATTGCACTAGAACAGAACCTTTTTGAACAGCTGAACCAGGTGTAAAATAGATTTTTTGCACCATACCAGCAAGCTCAGTCGTCACATTCACACCAAGAACAGCACGCATACTGCCTACTGCTTTTAGAGTGGGTTGCCATAAAGAAGTTTCAACCTTCATTGTCGAAACAGTAACTGCTGGTGCCTGAGATTGAGAAAGATATTTTTTTAGCATATAACCGCTAAAGGCTTTCCAACCGAAAACAAGACAAAAAAGAATACCTACAGCAATTAGCATAATGATCATTTGTTTTTTTAAGAAAATCTCTTTCATCATAGACACTCTTTGACACACCAGGGTTTATGCCACCAGCCTCCACCCAAAGCTTGGAATAACGCCGCCGTATCGTTATAACGTGTAGCTTGCGCTTGGATACGACTAATACGCGTCTGTTGGTATTGCTGTTGTGCGTTTAATAAATTGATATAACTGACTGCACCTAAACGATATTGTTTGAGTGTCAAATTAAGAGAAGCTCGTGCTGCGTCTTCAGCTCTTATTTGAGCTTGTAATGTACGGGCATCTAATTCTAACCCTCTTAAAACATCAGCCACACTCTGAAAAGCCTGCAACACGATCTGTCGATATTGCGCTGCTGTTTGTTGATAAGCAGCAATTGCAGCACGTCGTTGTGCGAGCAAGGCGCCTCCACGAAATAAAGGTTGCAGCACCATACCTGTTGCCGACCATGTATTATTTCGTGCTGTATAAAGATTGGCAAAAGAAGTATTAAGCCATCCTTCATTAGCACTAATAGTAAATTGTGGAAATAAATTGGCTGTAGCAACACCTACTTGCGCGCATGCTGCGTGCAATAATGCTTCAGAAGCACGTACATCGGGACGTTGACGAACAAGATTTGAAGGCAAACTCACAGGTAATTCTGTAGGTAACTTTAAACGGTCTAAACGAATAGTTGGTAAGGGAGCATCTGGAAATGTACCTACTAAAGTAGATAATGCATGTTTTGCCTGAGATAAACTTTTTTGTAATGGAGGTAAAGTCGCTTTTGATTGCTCCAGTAAGGTTTGTTGTGTAAGCACATTTTCTTTCGAAACACCACCTAAGCGATATTGTTTGTTTAAGAGGTTTAGAATTCCCTGTTCTGCCTGAATCAATTCAAGTGTTGCTTCAATTTGTGCCTGATAAGAAGCAACAGCTGTAGCAGTAGTCACTATATTAGAGGTTAACGTTAGATAAGCAGCGATGACTTCAAATTGTTGATAATCAACCTGTGCTCGCAATGACTCGATTTGTCGTCGAGCACCACCAAAAACATCCAAGGTATAGGATAAATTAAACGAAGTATAAAAAAGATTAAAGGTAACACTCTCCGCTGGCTGACCTATTTGCACCCCTGAATAACGCTGTCTCTGCACCGAATCAGTAACATCTATTGCAGGCCACATTGAATTACCGATTTGCTCTTTTAAATTTTCTTGGGCCTGGCGTAACGCAGCAGAAGCGGCTGCTAAAGTGGGACTGTTGGCCAAGCCTGTATGTATTAATTGATTGATTTCAGGAGAACGATAAAGCTCCCACCATAAAAGAGGAATGTCTTTGTTGGTAATAAATACTTGCTCTTGGCCTCCTGGCCCAGCAGTTTTTACCGTTTTCTTAGGTAGTGGTGTTTCGGTATAGCGTTTGACCTTTGGTGGTGCAGGAGAGTGAAAGTTTGGACCAACCATACAAGAAGTATGAAGAAAGGTGCTGAACAATATGCCACTTAACATTCTTGTACGAAGTCTTGAACCGAACACTAATTACAATCCCTTGCCAATAATGTAAAATTAGTGACTAATTTAACATGAATTAGAAGGAGTTGACAGTTTCAGAGTTTGTTTTGCGGATCTTACTCATCCATTAAATTGAAGCGAAACAATTATTGAGCAAATAGCAATCATGAAGTATAATATTGAATCATTTAAAGGCTGAACAAGATACAGTCCTTTTCTCCTCAAATTTAAGGCAAAAGCTACCTAATTTAAATGGCTTTTAATTTTAACAATTAAGGACCAAATATGCCTGCTGTAAAAATTACTGGAATGGGGCGTTATTTACCTAGAAACAAAGTTTTTTCCACAGAATTAGATACAAAACTCAATTTACCCAAAGGAAGTGTGCAAAAAAAGTCGGGGCTCATTTCACGTCATTTTGTTTCACCCGATGAAACAACCTCCTACATGGGAGCGCAAGCTGCTCTCTGTGCGCTACAACAAGCACATATTAAATTAGCCAATATTGATGCCATCATCAGTGCCTGTGGTGTAGGAGAGCAAGCCATTCCGTGTACTTCGGTATTAATCCAAAAGCAATTAGGATTGGAACAATCGGGAATTGCTTGTTTTGATGTAAACAGTACTTGTTTAAGTTTCGTGAGTGCCTTAGATATTGCTTCTTATTTAATTGAAGGAGGTCGATTTAACCGTATTCTTATTGTTTCCAGTGATATTGCTTCCGCTGGACTCAATTGGCAAGATATGGAAACCTGTACCATTTTAGGTGATGGAGCAGCTGCATGTGTGCTTGAAAAAAGTGACGGTTGTAGTCGCATTTTATCGGCACATCACGAAACACATAGTGTTGGTTCTACATTCTGTCAAATAGAAGCAGGAGGAACTCGCTTGCCAGCAAAAGACCCTCTTAAAAACAGAGAGCAGGGTTTATTTCATATGGAAGGAAAAAGAGTATTCAAATTAGCATCTAAACTGCTAGATAGCCTCTTAAACAATTTATTAAATAAAGCCCAATTAAGAATGCAGGATATTGATTGGTTTATTCCACATCAAGCAAGTTTGCTTGCAATGCATCACATCCAAAAAAGATTAGATATTCCTCCTGAAAAATTTGTTTCCATTTACCCATATCATGGGAATCAAATTGCAGCGTCTATCCCTACAGCCTTATCTACTCTTATCGATACAAATCGATTGCAACGCGGACAATTGGTGCTGTTATTGGGTACTGGTGCCGGTATAGCAGCTGGTGGAATGATTTTGGAGTACTAAGATGATTTGTGTCGTTACTGGAGCAACAGGTTGTCTCGGAATAAATTTAACCAAACGCTTAGTGGAAGAAGGTCATGAGGTAATTGCCTTGGGGCGCAATGAGCAACTGGGCAAAGTGATTGCCAAGCTAGGAGCTCAATTTATTGCCGTAGATTTAGCCGATAAAATCAAATTAAAAAATACAGCACTAAATGCCCAAACCCTATTTCATTGTGCCGCACGTTCCAGCCCTTGGGGTCGTTATACAGATTTTTACGATGCCAATGTAGCAGGCACACAACATATCATCGAAGCAACCCCAGAAAATGCGCGATTAGTACATGTTTCCTCTCCCAGTATCTATTTTAATTTCACGGAGCAATATAACATCAAAGAAGATACAGCATTGCCCCAAAAGCCCGCTAATTATTATGTAAAAACTAAATTACTCGCGGAGGCTCTAGTGGATAAAGCGCATCAGGAAAGAAATCTGAATGTGATTACTGTGCGCCCGCGCGCTATTTTTGGTCCATATGATCGCGCCATTTTTCCTCGTCTATTAAGGAATGAAAAAAAGGGTGTCTTACCTATTATTGGTAATGGAAAAAATGTGATTGACATTACTTATGTAGAAAATGTTGTAGAAAGTTTGCTCTTAGCGGCCCGGGCAGACCAACGGTTTTGTGGTAAAAAATACAATATAACCAATAATGAACCCCAAACACTCATCGCCATCCTAACACAACTTTTTCAGGCATTACAAAAACCATTTACACCCAAATTTATTCCTTATTCTATTGCAAAAACATATGCTGCCTGCATGGAAAAAATCTTTAGTTTACCTTTTATCGCCAAAGAACCACGCTTAACTCAATACAGTGCAGCGGTTTTATCTTTGGGCCAAACTTTAAATATTGAGGCAGCTCAAAAAGATTTAGGTTATCAACCTAAAATAAATATTGAGCAAGGCATTGAACGTTTTGCCCAGTGGTATCAAGCATCATGATCGAATATCAATTATTTGAAGCAGGTTTTTGCAGACATTGTGAACGAATGACCTTAAAAAACGGTCATTTGAAGCAATGTGAATATCCAGCAATTTGTGCTTTAATAAAACACCCTAAACAAGGTTATATTTTATTTGATACTGGCTACAGTAACCGATTTTATGAACTCACTCAAAAATTTCCATTTTCGCTTTATAGGCGTTTAACTCCTGTGACCCTAAAAAAATCACTGAAACAACAATTAGAGGAAAAAAATATTTCTGCCGCTGAAATTAAAGCAATTGTGATTTCACATTTCCATGCCGATCACATTGGTGGCTTAAACGATTTTCCTAATGCCCAATTTTTTTGTCATGCGGATGCAATAAACACTATATACCACAAAAAAGGTATTAAAGCCTTACTCCAAGGATTTTTACCAGGACTGCTCCCTAAAGATTTTTATGAACGCCTGATTCCTTTAAAAAATGAAGTACAACTTGAATCCAATTTATCACCGTTTACAAGAGGATTTGATCTTTTTGATGATAAGCACCTGATTGCCATACCTTTACCAGGACATGCTAAAGGACAAATTGGTTTGTATTTTAAAAGTTCACGATGTCAGACTCCCGAAATAACAACTCAAGAAGTTTTTTTAGTTGCAGACAGTTGCTGGCATCAAGAAGCATTTAAGGAATTGGTGTTTCCAAGCAATCTCACTTACTTAATTCATGACAATAAAGAAGCTTATCAACAGACCATAAAAAAGTTACATCAGCTTTTTAAAACAAATAAAACTATAGATATTATTCCCTCTCATTGCCAACAGATACGTACTCGCCTTGTGGAGAAATCATGATTCTCAGGCTTCTTTATTATTATTTTAAAACGCTATATCTGCAAAAACGTTTTAAATCGCGTGAGCAATTATCTGTCTATCAAGAAAAAAAATTTACTCATTTAGTAAAAACAACCTTATATAAATCACCTTTTTATCAACCTTATCTGGATAAACCCTTTGCTGAATGGCCAATTATAAATAAAAAAATAATGATGGAACATTTTGATGATATAAATACTCAAAAAATAAAAAAAGACCAAGCCTTAGAATTAGCATTAAATGCAGAACGTACACGTGACTTTTCAGCGTTAATTAAGGGTATTGCAGTGGGGCTTTCCTCTGGAACCTCAGGAAGTCGCGGATTATTTCTTGTCAGTGCTAAAGAACGTGACGCCTGGTCTGGTATTTTAATGGCCAAAGCCCTACCAAAAGGATTAAAGAAAAAAGAACGGATTGCTTTCTTCCTCAGAGCAAATAACAAACTGTACACCAATCTAAATAAAAGCAAAAAAATTCAATTTCATTTTTTTGATTTATTTGAAAATTTTGAAAATCATATGGATCGCCTCAATCAAATACAACCGACTATTTTATCCGCACCAGCCTCTGTATTATTGACTTTAGCTAAAAAAAAGCATTGTCTATCCATTAACCCTGAAAAAATATTTGCAGTGGCGGAGGTTTTAGAGGCTGGTGATGAACTCATTATAAGTAACGCATTTAATTGCCAAGTATCTCAGGTCTATCAGTGTACAGAAGGTTTTTTAGCAATTAGTAACAAAGAAAATAATCATTTATTAATGAATGAAGAATATTTAATGATTGAAAAAGAATGGTTGGATGATAGGCGATTTGTACCTATTATTACCGATTTATTACGCACAACACAGCCAATAATTCGTTATCGTTTGGATGATGTCTTGATTGAAGAGAAATCAAATAATGTTTTTACACAGTTAGCAGGAATAGAAGGACGTGTAGGTGATATTTGTTATGCCACCAAAGGAACAAAGGTACTACCTATTTTTGCTGATTTAATTCGTCAAAAAATGGCCTCATTTCCATTCGAATTTGACGATTACGCCATCAAACAGGACACATTAAATCAGTTTACCATTCAAATCACTCCTGATTTATCTGATAAAAACGCGCTAATTGATCATTTAAATGAACTTTTTCGAGCACAAAATTATGACCTACCGACATGGCAATGGCAGCCCTATATACCTAAAGAATTTTGGGAAAAAAAACGTAGAATCCAAGTGATGCCAGGAATAGCCCCTCTTGAGAAGTCAGACTTTTCCAATACATGAGTTCGATGTAAAAGGCGCAGCATTTATACGAGATCCAGGTCTAAATAAAAGCAGAAGATACAGTTGCAAGCAGCAGTCTACACATTTTACACAGATTCGGAACGGTTAGTTAATAACCGCTCCTGGATATAAGAAAAGTTTTATTGTGCTGCTCGTTGAATATCTTTACCCACATGAGACACATCTTTACCAAATCCACTTACAGTTCCACAAGCACTCAAAAGTCCTAGTGTTGCTAGAACAATGCTCATCATTGCTATTTTTTTTAATATATTCATGATTTTCCTCTCTTTATTTTTATTGCTCTACATAAATTATTCTAGTCCATATTTTAACTATAAAAAACTTTTTCATTATCTTTTACACGGGACTAAAATTTAAAATTTCGTTTACCAACGGAAGAGGCATGAAATACCTTTTACGTCGAACTCACGTTATTTATAGAATTCCTAAAAATAAATCAAGATATTATTTTGTCGAACACACGTTATCTTCCTGGATATCCAATCACAAATGATTGGTCCTTATAAAGATCAAATATTAAACAGTCATCAGTAAAAATATTCTTTGTATAAAATTAACCTAGAAAAAGCAGTTGGGTTCTACTGCTTTTTCTAGGTTTAATGAATGAGGGAATAGGGTTAGGGCGTAAAACGACACTCTTCTTCTTCCAAATCAAGCGCAGGCAATAACATTATTGTTGTATGCTTCTCAACAAAATCAGTTACTTCTTTCATGAAACAATTAAAAGTCATTTTTTCAATACGATGAAAAGGATGTTCCGGATTTTCCTTAAACTGAGTCAATAAATTGAGCTCCATATCATTTTGGTGCAGTACTGATATGTTGACTTTACAAATATCCACACCTAATTTTAATAGATTATATAATGCGGCTCCTTCTGGAATATTGTGAATTTTTTCAACCCAATAATTACTTGAATCAATAACCAAGCAATCCTCTCCCCAGGTTCTGGGATCTTGAATATCGCTGTCATCTTTTCTATTCAAAACAACTACCTCATGATTTTCTGATGAATTTTTTGATTGGATGCAAATATTTTCAATCAGAGGGCTGCAATTTACCCCATTTAGCTTTAATAAGGCCAAACTCACTAGTGAAGCATGTTCTTGGCAATGACCAAATCCATTTTTAAAGCTATCCAAAACACACTGCATCAGTGCCATATAGTGAGCAGTATTATTCAGTACTTTATTGATGTGTAACAGTAAGTTTTGTTTCTCCTCTTGTAAACGAGGAGAAGTTTGTTGCTCGAGTAACTTCTTAATTACTAACGCTTCATTTTTTTGGATAATTACTATTTCCTCAACAAGGTGATTTGAAATAGATCTGTAATATGCAGCATAACGAGAAAAACATTTTTTTCTTGCTAAACTATCTTGTTTGATCATTTGAGCATGTAAAAAATCAAATAATGGTTTTAAAGTCGATATATCAATTCTCATAAATACCCCTCTGCTACACGGTAAAAGAATGTTGCAATGAAGCCGTATGCTCTTCCAATACCTCTCTAAAACAACTTATTGATGCCATATGATCATTTTTAAAATCTGCTGGCATACAAGAACTGAAAGCACGCTCTAAAGTTTGTAAACTGTTAATTATTTTTTGTAGATCTTCAGGATCGACTTCCATTTCGGAAAGAGCATTTTTCCACAACTGTATGTTTTCATCTTGACTTAATCCAGATTGATTTAAAGAACACACCGCCATTAAAGTTTTAGTGAGAGTAATTGGGAGTGTGGTTAATAACGACATCCAATTTTCTTCGGGTGAAAAGTGTTCTCGTACTGGGGCATCATTTTTCCATTTGTCAAAAATTTTATTATAACGATCTACAGAACGAGACATTCTTTTCAGTTCATGGATAACATCTGGTACCGAACAGATTTGTAATTGAAACTTCTCTATTTTCAATATATTTTTAACGTCATTATCCTCTTCATCAATTTTTTCTAGCTCCTCTGGCGACCGTTTCTGCTGTGCGTTAAAGTGCGCCTCTAATTTCTCTAACATATCAGGATCATAATTTCGAGCGAGTCCAATATGGTACAAGTCACGGATAGCGTCATTTCCCGGTTCTGCAGATACATGGCCCGTTCGGTCTGAAAATCCATGCTCTCGGCGCAAGCTATTTTCACAGAGTTGACCCGCCTCAATGGTCCAGTATTCTTCTGCTGCATCACCTACTTTTTTTTCACTTTCCTTTGGATAAAGCAGTCCTAGCAAATAATCATCGGTTTTATCAATCCCTTCATAAAATGAATTAAAATTCCCTCGTGCACTTCCTGTTACATTATGAGTAGCATGAATTAGCTCATGAGCTAATAAAATAAATGGTGGTCCAAGATCAGTTAATCCGACTTCAGGAGATGCATACGACTCAGTATTTAAAAATGCCATGGATTTGAGATAATTCATATCCATAAGAACTGAGACATCTTTTGTACCTTCTGAGGTCATTGTTGCTTTTTTTATTATATTTTTTAATGAAGATTCATCTAATGAACTATCTAAATAATCCAGACGTTCTTTTGCTGCTCCAGCTAATGATGAGGAACATCCAAACTCTTGGCTGGGGGCCATATTTAGTTTTGCGGCTTTTGTTTCTAACAACCAATTGAGCTTAACAATCAAATTTTGGCCTTCTGGCTTGGCGATTATTTGCATGAGAAGTGAATTAATAAATGCTCGATCACTTTCTTTTAATTTCTTATTTTCGCCTATTTTTTCCAATAATTGATAATAATTTTCTCGTACGATTTCTTTTGGTGTTTTTTCTTTGAGTCCATCTAAAATATATTTTTCATTAAGTGAAATTGATTCTTCATTTTTAACATAGATAAGTTTTTTTTCATTTAATTCTTTTGTTAATTCCAAATGTACAAATTCCAACTCTCTCAATTGAGCTTTAATATGGATTATATTTTTATAAAATTTAATCTGTTCGTCTTTACTTGCCTTAGGATCAAATTTAGCATATTGTTCTTCTATCGCTTTATACGCAGCATGTTGTAAATCACCCACTACTGCAATGAGCTTTAGTGGATCCTCCTCATTACGGATACGCACTTTAGCAAGTTTAGATTGTAAACTACCATCGAGATGTACTTGATACAGTGGTAATTGTTTTGTTATCTTTTGAATTTGGCTTACAGTAGTCATCATGAACCATGTTCTATTGTCTCTTTATTTCATTTTAAATAAACAGGATGAATGCTTTATTAAATGGATAAGACAATACCAAATACCCTCTTCGGTTATTGTTCTGAATTGTTAATGTTTATTTAATAAAAGAATCGAAGGATCACCTTCAAGGGGATAAAAAAGGATTAGCACAATCAATTTTCGTTCTTATTTTGATTAGAATCGGTTTTGTTTGTATGAGTTGGAATGGTTCTTCTTTGTCCCATATCCAAAGACCAACCACCCCCTAGAGCTTTAATTAATTGCACACTGGCAACTTGGCGACGCGTACGTATATTGACCAATGAAAGTTCTGATTGTAATGCTATATTCTCCACAACCACTACTTGCAGAAAAGTAACTAACCCACCTTTATATCGATATATCCCTTGATTCCAGGCTCTTTTGGCAGCATAAGTTGCCGCTGTTTGAGTGTGAATTTCTTTATCTAACTGGTGAATGGCAATAAGACTATCTTCTACATCTTGGAATGCAGTAAGTACCGTTTGCCGATACTGTGCTACTGTTTCAAAGTACTGGGCTTTAGCTTGATTTAATAATCCACGTAAACGACCACCATCAAAGATCACTTGCTGGACTAAAGGTTGGGATAACGTTAATAAACTAAAAGGTCCAAGAGACCAAAAGAGACTGGGCTTCGAAAACAGATTTGACAAACTCTGACTTTGAAAACCCCCTGTTCCCGTTAAATTAATCACGGGAAAAAAAGCTGCGCGCGCGACACCAATATTTGCATTCGCAGCTTGTACGCGGGATTCTGCTGCCACAATATCGGGTCTACGTTCTAAAAGAGTTGAAGGTAAATTAGGACCAATTGCAAGAAAACTCCTGGGTAGTTTGCCTGGAGCTAATGAAAAATTGCTCGGAATTTGTCCGACTAAAACCGCAATTGCATGTTCTAACTGAGCTCGTTTTAATCGGTTGTCAGCGGCTAACGTTTTTGCATTTTCTAATTGCGTTTCAGCCTCATCAACACTAGCAATAGGCGCAACTCCTCCTTGAAATCGATATTTTGTCAAATAAAGTGCTTTTTGATAAGCTATAACCGTAGTATCCAAGATACGTTGTGCTTCATCAGCCCCTCGTAACGCAAAATAATTATTTGTAAGTTCTGCCTGTAAACTCAAACGAACTGAAGCCATATCAGAAGCACTTGCCTGAGCAAGACTTTCACTTGCTTTTACTAAATTACGAATACTTCCCCAAGCATCAACTTCATAAGTGAGATAACCACCCAATAAAGCGTTATTAAAAAGAGGCTTAGAAGCAGCATTTGCTATAGTTTGTGACGTTTGCTCTCTATTACCGTTCAATAAGCCTTGAATCGTAGGATAAAAATTGGAGCGAGCCACTTGAACTAGAGAAACTGCTTCTTGAAACCGAGCATAAGCTAATTTTAAATCTTGGTTTGCTACTTTAAGTTGTGTTTGTAAATCATTTAAAACAGGATCGTGGAAAGCCTCCCACCAACCATCCGGGGCAACAAGTCGGGGTGTTGATTTAATTTCTATCCATTGCCCTGGCTCTTTGAAATGCTCTGGAATGGGCATCGCAGGACGCTGATAATTTGGTGCTAACGAACAACCTGCCAATGTAAAAATAAATATACCTAGACTAATAAATCTATTCATGAAACAACCCGTACTGTTTCTCCATTGGTAATACCATCCGAAGGATTTAATATAATCCGATCACCTGGCAGAACGCCTGTGGCAATTTCAATCTTCGAGCCAAAATCACGACGAACAGTAATTGACTTTAATACAACTTTATTGTTTTTATCTAAAGCAGCCACCTGTAAGCCCTGAGCACGAAACAATAAAGTATTAACCGGTAGCATCACTGTTTTTGGTGGAATATCCAAAGTAAACCAGACCTCTGTATAGCCACCAGGTAATAGCTCTCCACTTTTGTTTGGCGTAGTAAACTGAGCCAGTAAAGTACGCGTTTTAGGATCAATAGCATGAGCCGTTTGATATAATTTAGCAGTGAATGTCTGCTTTGGATGCTCTGTAAAATGCAGCTTGACCGTCATATTGGGTTTAATCCGGGTAGAATAATATTGCGGAATTTTTACATAAATACGCAAAGGACTGGTTTGTGCAATGCGAAATAAAGGTGGAAGTGAGGAACTACTTCCCGAGTCAATTAAATCACCTATATCCGTAGCGCGATCTGTAATAACTCCATCGAATGGAGCGATAACACGTTCAAAACCGACTAACGCTTGTAAGCGTTGTAGATTAGCCTGGGAAGCAAAAACCGCAGCATCAAGCGCAGCAGCATTCAGCACCTTCTCGTCGGTCTCTTGTTTTGATACGGATTCTGTTTTCAGGAGATTACGCCAACGCTTAGCCGTAATTTGTGCTAATTTATTATTGGCAATTGCTGATTTTAAATCAGCCCTTGCCTGGCGCTCTTGTGCATCCAGTTCGGGGGTTTCTATAACAGCGAGTAGATCACCTTTTTTCACACGACTTCCAATATCCACATACCATTTTTTAACATATCCATTTGTGCGTGCATAAATAGGAGAATTATGCCATGCCTGCACATTGCCTGGTAGAATGATGCGATCAACGCCCTTTTCTTGTTGTGCTGTTATTACTTTTACTACAGGAACAGCGTTAGCTATGGTTTCATTGCGCAAACGAATGGCTGCAGAAATACGCGTGAGAAAGATAATGAGGAGAATAATTAAAAACACAGAAAGTCCGATAAGAAGTCGCCTATGCTTGGGGTTTTGCAAATGAGTTTGAATTCGTTTAAGCATGCTCTTTCCCTTGTTTTTGTTTCTTCTTCAATTTCCGCTCATGAATCACATAAAAAACAGAGGGGACAAAAAAGAGTGTGGCTATAGTAGCAAAGGATAGCCCACCAATTACAGCTCTCCCCAATGGAGCATTCTGCTCCCCTCCGTCGCCTAAACCTAAGGCCATCGGACACATACCAATGATCATCGCTAAAGCAGTCATCATCACCGGTCTTAAACGTGTCAGTCCTGCCTCAAGAGCAGCTTTCATTGGGTTATTTTCAGATGCTAGATGATCTCTAGCAAAGCTGATAATAAGAATACTATTTGCCGTTGCCACCCCCATACACATAATTGCTCCGGTCAAAGCAGGCACACTTATGGAGGTATGAGTCAGGAATAGCATCCAGGTAATTCCAGCAATTGCAGCAGGTAAGGCAGTAATAATGATGAACGGATCAGTCCAAGATTGAAAATTGATAACAATCAATAAATAAACAAGTAAAATCGAGAAAGCCAATCCCCAATAAAGTCCACTGAATGCATGTTGTTTGGTATCAATTTGGCCACGAACGACTACAGAGGATCCTTTAGGAACATCTTTTTTAGTTTGCTCGATAACGCGTTCAATGTCTTTTGTGACTCCTCCTAAATCTCTATCTTGTGTTGTTGCAAAAATATCAATCACCGGCTGAACATCGTAATGAGACTCAACTGCTGGAGTCCATGTACGTTTCACGGTGGATAAAGCACCTAAAATTTGCAGTTGACTTGGCGAGCTTAAAGTTCCAATAGGCACATTATTCAAATCATTTAATGAGCTCATCACATATTGTGGCGCCTGAGTTACCACAGGATAAGAAACTCCGGTTTTCGTATCGAGCCAGAAGGTAGGTGTCGTTTGAAAACTACCTGACAACGCCAATAACAAATCAGAAGCAATATCTTGCTGAGTAAACCCAACTTCGCGTGCCAAACTCCGATCAACAGCAACAAAAAACTCAGGATAATTATTTTTTTGTCTTATCCGTCCATCAACGAGACCGGGTATTAATTTTAATTCCCTTAATAATTTATTAGCATAATTCATATTCTCTTCTTTCTTTAAACCAATCACCTGAATGTTAATCGGAGAGGGTAAGCCAAAATTAATAATTTGATTAACAATATCTGCCGGTAAAAAGGAAAAAGTCACCGCTGGAAAATGATCTCGTAAAACGACTCTGAGTTCACGCTGATAATCAGAGCTAGGTCGATGCCCTTCTTTCAAAGAAATTAAAATATCGGCATCTTCTGGTCCATTTGTAGCCGAATTACTGTAAGACAAATTAATTCCACTTGTAGGTAATCCTATATTATCAACAATACTATCCAAGTCTTTAGGAGAAATTACTTTGCGAATAAGTCTTTCAATATCATCAACAATCTTTGCTGTTTCTTCTACTCGTGTCCCTGTGGGAGCACTAATATGCAATTTCATTTGTCCGGCATCCACGCTAGGAAAGAAATTTGAACCTAACCATGGCCCTAACAAGAGTATTGAAATACCCACAACCCCCAAAAAACAGACAATAAAAGCTTTAGCATTATTTAATGACCAAGAGAGTGCCTCAAGATACCGTGAGCGTAAGCGGACAAATTTCTCCTCAAATTTCCCATGCACACGAGCTAGTAAATTTTTCTTTTTTCCATTTTCAGCTTCATATTCATGCCGGCGCAACCAATATTTCGCTAAAGTGGCCACTAAGGTACGTGATAATATATAAGACATGAGCATCGCAAAAATTACCGCCTCCGCTAAGGGTACAAATAAGTATTGTGCAACCCCTCCCAGAAAAAACATGGGGACAAAAACGATACAAATACATAAAGTTGAGACAAGAGCAGGTATCGCTATTTGTTTTGCTCCATCAAGAATCGCTTGCTCTACTTCTTTTCCTTGTTCTAAATTCCAATTAATGTTTTCAATGGCTACTGTAGCATCATCAACTAAAATGCCCACTGCGAGAGCTAAGCCTCCCAAGGTCATAATATTAATTGTTTCGCCTAGTGCAGAAAGAACGGTTAACGATGTAATAATGGATAAAGGAATAGACAAGGTGATAATCAAAGTACTCCGTACACTACCCAAAAAGAGAAGGATCATTAACGCAGTTAATGCAGCAGCGATCGCTCCTTCTGTAATTACTCCATGAATTGCTGCCGTGACAAATATCGATTGATCCCCAAAATAAGATAAGTTAAGCGCCTTAGGCATCATATCTTTTATCTTAGGGATTAAGTTCTTAACACGGTGTACAATATCCAAAGTTGATGCGCTTCCAGTTTTTTCTACGGACATCATTACCGCGCGACGTCCATCTACTCTGACAATATTTGTTTGTGGTGCAAATCCGTCAAGTACATGACCTATATCACGCACATACAATACTCGACCTGGCGTTGTTTTAACAGGCACATCATTTAATTCAACCGCATTAATGGGACTACTATTGAGTTTAACCACATATTCATATTGACCTATTTTTTCCGTACCAGCAGGAATAATAAGGTTTTGTGCAAGTATTGCTTGATTCACTTCTTGTGGCGAAATACCATAGGTTTGCATTGCTTGCATATCAAGATAAACCATAATTTGCCGGACCTTTCCACCATAAGGATAAGGTAATGACGCTCCTTGAACGGTTGCAAGCTGAGGACGAATAAAGTTAGTTCCTAAATCATTTAACTTCTGCTCAGGAAGAGTTGGACTCGATAGCACAAGTTGTAACACAGGGATAGTTGACGCTTTATAGCTTAAAATTAACGGAGGTAAAGTCCCTGGCGGCAAGTTTCTTAATATGGTTTGTGAGATTGCAGTGACTTGGCTCAGAGCCATATCCACATTTACGCCCTTTTGAAAGAATAATTTTACAACGCTCACCCCATTGAGTGATTCAGAGTCAATATGTTCAATATCGTTAACCGTAGTAGTTACCGCACGTTCAAAAACATAGGTAATACGCGCGCTCATTTCATCAGGCGGTAATCCGGTGAAAGTCCACACTACACTAACAACTGGAATATCAATATCAGGAAAAATATCCGTGGGAGTACGCATAATTGCTAAAGGCCCAATAATAAGAAGCATAAGAGCCATTACAATAAACGTGTAAGGTCGCGAGAGTGCAATCCATACAATCCACATAACTATCCATACCACTAATGAAAGGAGAAGGCATTATAACAATGAAACAGACCAAATTTTAAGAATAAAATGAAATAAAAATTATCAATTAATCACTTTTGCAATAATTTTATTTTTTCCATCTTTTTTAGCCTGATACAATGTTTGGTCTGCAGCGGAAATCACTGTTTGCAGATCCAACGAATGAAATGAAGCAATACTGATAATTCCCATACTCATGGTAACATTTGTATACTGATTGTTATTGCTAAATCTTTGTTGTAACGCATCACAAAAAAGCAGGACCTCAGTAGGGCGCATATTTGATAAAATTAAAGCAAATTCATCTCCACCTAAACGAAAAACAATATCATTTGCTCGTTTTGCAGATATTTTTAGTGAATTTGCAACATAAATCAAAAAGTCATCTCCAGAGGGATGACCAAAAGTATCATTGATGTATTTAAAATTATCGATATCAATAAGCACCAAATTTATAGCATACTGATTGCGTTGTGCCTTTTTGAATTCATTATGAAAAATCATATCAAAATAGCGTCTATTATATAAACCAGTCAACGAATCAGTAATGGACATAGCTCTAGCCTCTTCAATAGATTTTTCCAGCTTGAGGTTAGAAAGTTTTAATTCTTTAATTAAAATATCCTTTTCCCTACCTAGCTTGAATGTAGTATGCAGCAACCCAGAACTTACTCTTGCCGTGATGCACACCATAATCAAAAACATGGAATATAAAATTCCAGTGATTACTTTATCTGGTTGCAACAAATAAAGGTTATAAATAATGATTGGTACAAGCATAGGTAATACATAAGCATAAAAAGCAGCAAGATAGATTGCTAATGAAGCAATCGCACCTGCTGACAAACCTCCTAGTACAAGAGCAAGAATGGCTTGTTGTGTGCTATTTGTGATGGGTAAAAATATAAAAAATGCAGCGCTCCAAGTTAAACCAGTCACAAAAATAAATACAAGAAAAAGAAAAAGAGTTAAATCAAAATGGGTCTGATAATACTTTTTTACAATTACTACTCGATTGAAAATTAAACGCCCTATGCTGAGAAATAAAATGGCTCCAAACCAAGAAAATACGATACGATTGGCCACATTATGATAAAGAAAGTCCAAACTAAGTAAGGCCGCGCCAATCACATTAAAAGGAATAGAGACTAATGTTCCCTTCAATAATACAAAAAAACTCTCTTTGTCTATTTTATTTTGAGTTTTTTGTTTCATATAGGGCACCAATTACAACTTTTTAGAATAATTAAATTATAGTCAATTATTTACTTAAGCTCGATTATTTGACCACATTGAACAAAACCAAGAAAACCATGGGACTCAGCATCAGGTAGTTTGCCATCATTATAGTGATATAACCAAACCTTCGCTTTAATCTCAGGAATAAGTGTATCTAATTGATTAAAATGAGCATGCACTCCACTAGGGACCTCCAGCGTTTCACAATCATGAAAAATCAATGATGCTTCATGATAATATTTTTTAAACCGATCCGGTGTAAATTGTGTGTCAGTAGTGATAAAAAAATTTTTGTCGCGATACCTTATATACAAACCATAACTAGGTATTAATCTCTTATTAGAGTGAATATGAACTGTTTTAATTAAATTCAGCTGTAATCCTTCCCATTGAAAAATTTGACCGTCATTAACAATAGTTACTCTAAAGAAATCATTCAATGTAGCCTCTTTCTCATTAAGTGTTCTTAAACCACCACTGAGACTATTATTCCATAGTGGATGAGCTAAGTGTTCATGTATAATTAACTGAGGTGCTTCACTCTGAACAGCGAATTTACGCTGAAATGCAAGCCACTCTAAACCACCAACGTGATCAGCATGCAAATGACTAATGTAAACTGCATCAATATCATGAGAGATATAATGAGCTCGAGATAATGAAAAACGAATATCCGTGCCACAATCTATTAATAATTTTTTACCTTTATCAGTGAGAAGAAGCATATTTGATTGAAAATTTTTAGAATCCGTTCCCAAACCACTACCAGCTCCTAAGAATAATAGTTTCATGAATAAATCCCTGAGTTAAATTAAAACCCGAGTCTGAGTTCTAAAAATTCCTTTGATAAATATGCTATCGCTTTCTTTTAGAATAGCATTTAAAATCGGTTATTAGAAATAGCTCAATTAATATAAATAAGCTATTCTTCAACGTAAGATGACAACACTTTAGAGCAAAATGCGAATAACCAAGCTCAATCTTAAAAATGCCTACTTCCTAAAGTACTTTTTCTTTTTCCTGACTCTTTCGCTTTTGGGTCTAATCATAAGTTTATTTTCATTAAAACATATTGCTATACAAGAAAATATTGACGCCAATGAACGTTATCAATCTTATCTAATCGCTGACGGCCTTCGCCAAAGCTCTGATGACTTAACGGATATGGTACGACTTTATGTGATGACTGGCGAAAAGAAATACCGCGATTATTATAATGAAATTCTGTCAATACGGGCGGGACAATCACCTAGGCCATTAAACTATGATGAAATTTATTGGGATTTAATAATTGACGATAAACGCCCCCAACCTTATGGCGAAAAAAAGTCCATCGCGGCAATGATGCTAGAGCATAATTTCAGCCTGAAAGAATTCGCATTGCTGACAGAGGTTGAAAATAAAAGTAATGAGCTGGTAAAGACCGAAGTTAAAGCGATGAATATGATCGAAGGGAAATATCAAGATAAAGAAGGTAATTATACTATTATCGGAGAACCTAACCCTAAGCTCGCCCAAAATCTGGTTTTTGGTCATGAATACTTAATGGCAAAATTAAATATAATGAAACCATTGCAGGCTTTTTTTGAGCATGTAGATTATCGAACTTTACTTAGCAATGAAAAAATTGACGCTAAGATGTCAAAAGTTATTACTTTGACCCTATTATTTACATTTTTATCAACAATACTCATGATCTTCTTTATTATTCATGCATTAAAATCAATTTCAAAAGCTAATGATGAAAATGATTTATTACTATTAAATATTTTGCCAGAACCTATCGCATCACGCTTGAAAATGGGTGAGGAGGATATTGCTGATGAGTTTTCTCAAGCCAGTGTCATGTTTGCAGATATTATCAATTTTACTCAGCTAACAGAGCAATTAGGCGCCAAAAAAACGGTAAATATCCTAAATCGTCTATTTGCTGAATTTGATCTCCTCACTGAAAAATATCATGTTGAAAAAGTAAAAACTATAGGTGATAACTATATGGCTGTATCAGGTGTTCCTGAACAAACAACAAGGCATGCCATCAATATAGCAAACTATGCCCTAGCTATCCTGGAAAAAATGATGGTGTTTAATCAAGAAAATAAAATGCAACTCCAATTTCGTATCGGCATCACTTATGGCACTGTAATTGCAGGTGTTATTGGCCATAAAAAATTTGTTTATGATATATGGGGGAATGTAGTCAATTTAGCGAGCCGATTGGAAGAAACCTCCCTTCCTAATAAAATTCATATTTCAGAAAAAATGGCTTTTATGCTTGAAGATGAATTCATTATGGAACCGAGAGGAACTCTAGAAATGAAAGGGATAGGCACTGTAAAAACTTTTTTCCTACTCGGTAAAAAAGAACTATAAAACCTCGAACTCAGGTTAATTGTTGACACTTGGGACATATTCCATAAATATTTAAAGCATGATCCGTCATCTGAAAATGAGCTCTATCAGCAATAGTTTTCTGCCTTTGCTCTATTAGTTCATCAACAAACTCTTCCACACAACCACATCTTATGCATACCAAATGGTCATGATGCTCTCCTTGGCTCAATTCAAATACTGAATGTCCTCCCTCAAAATTATGACGAGTAACTAATCCCGCAGCTTCGAATTGCGTTAACACACGATATACTGTGGCAAGCCCTACATCTTCCCCAGTCTCAAGCAATGCTTTATAAACTCCTTCTGCACTTAAATGATGATTTGGAGATTGCTCCAAGATTTGCAATACTTTTAAACGTGGTAAAGTAATTTTTAATCCAGCATTTTTTAGCTGCTTACTTTCTTCCATTAGTGCTCCTCAATGCAATAAAGTTGCCTTTACTATTGCAGGTGTGTTTCATTAACTGACGTGTTATTATGGCGAAATTTTTCACGATAGGCAAAAAAATGAGAATAATAATTTTTCTATTAGGAATTGTACTTACCTTAACCCTAACCCATTGTACCTCGTTCGATCTTTCTCGACGCGTAGTACAACAAGGAAATTTATTACCAAAATCCACTCTTGACCGTTTAAAGATCGGAATGAGTAAGAATGATGTCGCTATATTATTGGGAACGAGCTTACTAAGCCCTGTATTTAATCATGATCGCTGGGATTATGCCTATACTTGGCGTAGAGGCCACGGACCTATCAAAATGTCTACTGTGAGCTTATATTTCCATAATGATAGACTGACTCGTATAGAGCGCGACAAACTAAACCCTGGTGTAGGGACAGCACTCGCACAACCAGACATCAATCAAGAATAAATGGCAATTCCAAACAAAATCAGTTCGATATAAAATTTTTTATATCGAACTCACGTTCTTCTAATTGGGATTTATTGCTTTCGGGCTTTATCCTTACGTAAAAACTCAAATTCTGTTGCATCCTAAGATTACGATTTGTTTTTTTCCGAAAGAACTTTTGCTTTTTTCCGTCGATTTTCTTTAGGATCCAAAATCAACGGCCTGTATATTTCTATCCTGTCCCCTTCTTTAAGTACTTGATCCAAAGAGACTTGTTTTGAAAAAATGCCAACAGGAAAACTACGTGTCTCAGGATAAGTGACGTATATTTCTGATGCATGAAGGGCATCAGAAACTGTCGCCCCTAATTTGAGCTCAAGTATCTTATGTACTACAGTTTTTTTTAAAGGCACATAAACAACTTCAATCTTTACCATAAATTGTTTTTGCTCGCTCACAGAAAGAATCTACCATTTTATCAGTAACCTGCTCAAATACTGGCCCAAGAAGCATAGAAAACATACGTCCAGCAAATTCAAATTCCAAGTCAAAAGAAACTTTGCACCCTTCTTCTACTTCATCAAAACGCCAAAAACCCTCTAAATGACTGAATGGACCATCAACAAGCCGAATTTCTATCATTTTATTAATTTGGAGTCTGTTACGTGTAGTAAACGATTTACTCATTCCTGCAGCACCAATCACCAAAGTTGCTTGGACTTCATCTTCATCACGGTGATGCACTAAACTTTCAGAACAATAAGGTAAAAACTCCGCATAATGCTCTACTTCATTCACCAAAGCAAACATTTGCTCACACGTATAGTTAACAGTTCGTGATTTCTTCACTATGGGCATTACGCTTCTCCCGTAACTTGTTTTAACCAAAAGCTAAGCTCTTTAATTTCTTCATAACAAACTGAATGTTCCATAGGATACTGATAATAAGAAATATTTTTATATCCTTGATTCAATAGCCAATCTTTACTTAATTCAGTCCATTGAGGCAAAACAAGAGGATCAAATTGCCCAGACCCTATAAAAAAAGGCGTACTTTTATCGAGTTTTGGCCTATTATGTGCCGCTAGAGGCAAATAAGCCGACAAAGCAATCACTCCAGCGAGTTGAGCTGGGGTATGAAGAGCTGTATGTAATGCCATAGCCCCTCCTTGTGAAAAGCCCGCTAAAAAAATCTGATTGTATGAAAAACCGTCGTTTAATTGCTCCTCCATAACTTTTCGAATCAACAATTCAGACTGCTCGATTCCCTCTTTATCTTCTCTATCTATTAATTTCATACCCATAATATCATACCATGCAGGCATAACCATTCCGCCATTAAGCGTGACCGGACGCTGAGGCGCATTGATAAATACATGGCGTAACACGATATCAGTAACTGTTAATTGATCAACTAAACCCATCATGTCAGAAGCATCAGCACCTAATCCATGCATCCAAATAACACATGCTTGAGCGTGATCTCCAGACTCATTTATAAACACATTCAAAACCAATCCCCTGACAAAAAAGAGAAATTATCGCTAATGCATAAGCACAGTGCAAGTTATACCCTTTAAATACTGTGCTTAAAAAAAATAACCTCATAAAAATAAGTGACAAATACGGGCAAAATAAAAACAACCAATATTATTATATTACTTGAATTTTTACGCCAATAAGTGGTAAATACTCTTTTTTTCATAATTAATGACTCTTTTTAATGAAACGACTACACTTAGTATTGGTAATTGGCATCACTTTATTTATATCAAGTTGTGGACAAAAAGGACCACTTTATTTGCCAGAATCGACAAAAAATGCTCCAAGTAAATAACGGGACTTCTAAATAAAACCAGTTAGATAATTTTCAATAGGAAAAATGATGGCCATTAGATTTACCAAAATGCATGGTTTAGGCAATGATTTCATAGTGATTGATGGCATTAATCAACATATAAACCTCAATCCTCAACAAATAGCTATAATGGCTCAACGTAATACGGGCATTGGTTTTGATCAATGCTTGCTGATTGAATCCAGCTATCAAGAAGGAGTTGATTTTAATTATCGAATTTTTAATGCTGACGGCCAAGAAGTAGGACAATGTGGAAATGGAGCACGCTGCCTTGCATTATTTGCCAAATATTATGGTTTAACCGATAAAAACCATTTAACAATTGCCACTAAAACAACAAAAATGAATTTACATATTAATGCCGATCAACATGTACGTGTGGATATGGGTATTCCAAAATTAGCACCCGGAGATATCCCTCTCCTGGCTAAAGAGCAATCTGAAAAATACACTTTAGAGCTTTCAAACCATGAAACGCTTTTCTTACATGCTCTAAGCGTTGGTAATCCTCATGCTGTTTTATTGGTTCAGGATATACAAGCAGCTCCTGTGCTTACTTTGGGAAAACAAATAAGCCTACATCCGTGTTTTCCCGAGCAAGCAAATGTTGGATTTATGCAAATTGTAACTCCGCAACATATTAAATTAAGGGTCTTTGAACGGGGTTGTGGGGAAACACAAGCATGCGGCAGTGGAGCCGTTGCAGCCGCGGCAGTAGGATGTTTATATTATAAGATGGATAAACAAATAACAGTTACTTTACCTGGCGGTGATTTGCTGATTGATTGGCCAGAGTTTAATCAACCAATTTGCTTAACTGGCCCTGCTGTTTTTGTTTATGAAGGCACATTATTTTAGCGATCCCTTTCTTCGTGTTCTCGCTCTTATAAACTTAGCCCAGGATATAAAATCACTTCATATAAATCTGCCAATAACAACACAATTATGTGATATAGGACAAAAAATTTGTCCTATACTGAGGCAAAATTAACACAAGTATTGAATTTTTTTTACAAAGAGTTATTCTGAATGAAGGCTCAACTCGTACCTTTCACCTTTAAATTGGAAGCCGATGTGAGTTCTATAGGAGAGGGCTATGACAGGAAGCAAAATACAAAACATTGATTTATTCAAAGCAGCTATGGGAAATCCAGAATATTTAACTGCAATTAATAAAAATACAGCATCCCAAGCACATTTTTTAACCACACTCAAAAAAGGATGTTTGACATTACCAGAAATCATTGACTCCATTCAAATCGTCCAAAACTCAAGTGTAAAATCTTTATTAATCATATATCTGTTAAGTCAAAAAGAGTATTTGGATTCTCTAAAAGGCACTTCTTTGTTACATCGATTAACCATTCGTGATAATCATACCCCGTCTCGCCTTAATGCATTGATACATCAACTCGATTTAAAAATACTCACAAACGCGATGATAAACGAATTAGAACCTGAGGCTGCAGTAAGTATTCTTTGTTCTGTTCCTCATTTTCACCTACTTACTAGAGAACAAACAGAAGCTTTAATTGGAAGATATGCAAAGCACGAACTTATTGTGTACTGGATGAACCATTTTGCGACCATGCCTAATGCCCATTATCTATTAGCTCATCTAATGAAATTGGCAGGAACTAACATTATTGATGAATTAAGCAAAATAGAACCGAACCAAAAAGAAGCGATGATTATTAATATTATTGAGCACTTTGAATTGTTCCATTATATCCCTCAAAGATTCTTAGAACATGCCAACAAAGAGTCTCATTTGATTTTAGCAATCCGCCTTTACCTTAATGGTCATTACAACAAAGCACTTGCTACCTATATTAATCAATTAACGAAAAAATTATTAGAAAAAAATCACTCTTTTTCACCTTCTGCAATTGAATTACTTTTTTTCTTAAATGATAAACTTGCCTTCAAAGAGCTGGCTAATAAAACCGCTTTCTTAACAAATCGCTATCTAAGAACAAATGCCCAAGAAGGAAACATCGCATTATTTTACCAAAATAATCAACTCAATCTGCAAAGAATGGTCCAAAATATTAATTTAAATCCAGTAGTTCCTGAATCCTTTAAAGAGCAAAATAAGCAACTTGGGGGAGCTGATGAAAGTCCATTTATAAGCGGATTAATCAAACGCAACAAATCCATTAATTGTTTTGAATATTTTTTAATACATTATCAGGGAAGCTCTGAATCCATAAGCAAATTACTCCATGATTATATGGAGTATTATCACCATTCTGATAATTTTAAAAGCCGTTCTCAAGCAATACATCATCTCGGCTTTATGTTGACACGTCCTGAATTAGAGACAACAGTGAAAGAAGCAATCTTTACAACTTTTTTAAACTATCCTTCTTTTTTTGATGAACAAATTAGTTATCAATTATTTTTATTTGATGCAAAAAGAATTATTCGCTATTTTGGTCTACGCGGTGGAAAAGAAAATTACCAAAGAGTAGTCGATTTATGTACCTTAGCCCTAAAAAACCTCAATTCCGAAAAAAATCCGGAAATTATTCAAATTGCCCAAAAAGCTTTATCAGAAGCAAGACTGGAGTTAAGCTTTACTAAAGAACAAGGTTTTTTTTCGGGTGTAATCAAATTGATAAAACGATGCTGGACTTATGGCTGGACAGGTTTATTTAAACCCAATCTACCTGAATATGTAGCTCCGGAATCATGGACTCTTGAGGAGTCACCTAAAAAATCGCCTCGAAAGCATGTAAAAAAATTGCTCTCTATTAATGAACCAGAGAAAGATCTTCTTATTTTATTAAACAAAATAAATCTTCCATTAACCCAAGAAAAATTTGAAGACATCATGAAAGCGTTGGATATTTATTCATTACAAACAATGCCTAAAAATGAACTTGAAACGCGAAAAAAACTCCATAACTTATATCATTATGTGATTCGTAAAAAGGAAGAAAACCCCGCACTTTTCCGTTGGCTAAATGAGAATCAAAATCCCTTTGTCATGAATCAATTGCGCCTATTGGAGATAATGATAAAAGAAAAATCACGCGACGAGGTCAATTTTTTACTGACACAAATCAATGAGGATTCAGATCAACTTCGCTATATTTCTGAGGAGTTAAATTGTGTTATGCCAGAATTAGTGGTTACACCCATTCCAAAACTCATTAAAAATGCTCAGACCTCCGATTTTGTAAAAAGCACAACCAAAGTCTTATCTGAATATGTAAATGAAGCATCAGAGTATGCACAAACAGCTTGGCAATTGGCTGGATGTTTCTTGGCTAAAATAGGAAATCCACCTAAAGAAGAAGATGACAGTTTTAAAGTGGAACATGTTCCTACATTTAGTACATCAGTAACTCATTAGAGATCTATTACGAGAATGGTATTAAAGTTTGAGCTTCCAGCGCTTGTGCATCCAGTTCCATTGTTCAGGATGAGCTAAAATAATACGCTCTAAAGCTTGATTATATGCTAGGGTATTATGATAAAGAGATTCTGCAGCAGTGTCATAATCTTTCCAAGGAATAGGATCATAAAATTCTAAAACATGTTTGCCATTAGGTAACCTATAACCTGCGGCCGGAACAACGGGAACACCGGTATAACGAGATAGAGTTGCTAGACTTCGGTAAGTTCCGGCTTTTGTACCAAAAAACTCCACTGCGATACCATCACGATTAGCTAAGGAGGCATGTTGATCAAGAACAAAAATCACAGCATGATTTTTTTCCAATGCAGCACAAACCTTATCCAGTGAATTCTTTTTCGGTATCACATTTAAACCGACTTGGTAATATTGCTTAAATAAGCTTCGCTCAATAAACTTAATGGATAGAGTTCTTCGGATAAAATGAAACTGTCCTTGAAATTCTTTAAAATTTAAAACTCCACCTATAGGAGCTACTTCCCAATTACCGAAGTGGCCGGTAAGAACTAAAACTCCTTTTTTTTGTGCCACAACCTCCAACATCTTCTCATGACCACGAACCTCTACTTGATTCCGTAAGGTTTCTTCTGACATAAAACGCAATTGTAGTGCTTCTTTAAAAGATTTAAGTAAGTGTGAGTAATAAGATAGAGCAAGTCGCTTCTTTTGGCCGACATCTAATTGATCACCATAGACGCGATCAATATTTGCCATAATTATTTGCCGCTTGTAGGGTAAAAATTGATAGACAAAACGCCCTAGTAGGCTTACAGGCAATTCGTTAATTGTTTGTTTCAAATCAGTCACAAGCTTTAATCACCAAACATGCATTCATACTGGCAAATCCTCTATTAATGGTCAATACATAAGGGCTTTTTAAAGATTGATGCTCTGCACTTACTGACAAACCATCACAACTTGGCGCAATACGTTGAAAGTTAGCCACTCCTGGAATACATTTTGATTCAAGCGCGCAAGTAGCCAGAACAGCATCAATCAATCCAGAGGCACAGATAGTATGTCCGGTAGACCATTTAAATGCAGTTACAGGTCGTTGGTGGCCAAAAACTCTTTGTATCGCTTGTGATTCACTATAATCTGATTTGCTATTCCCATTCCCATGAGCAACAATAAAACCCACATCCTCTGGATTTAATGTTACAGATTCCAGCGTGCGTTGAATTAAATCTGCGAGTTGTTGACCACTTGCATCTAAAGAGAATAATCCTTGTGCTTCACTCGTTGACAAACCACCGAGAACTTCCCCATAACAAACCGCAGAACGCGCACGAACACTTGCTTCGCTTTCTAATACTAAAGCAGCAGCACCATCAGCTAGAATTGTACCATCATGCTCTTCATCAAACGGTTTTAAATGGCGATGACTTAACACACCTAATTGCTCATAATAAAACAAAGATTGTGGTTCTACAGCCATATCATAAGACACTACTACCGCTCGTTCTGCCTGTCCGCTACTTATCGCATGATATGCTTCCAATAAAGCTTGTGTTCCCCCAACAGCATGATTGGTTACATTATGGTTAGGACCTTTAAATTCATAGGTAATACCAGTATATGCAAGCACATTATTAGGTAATATACGTAACAACCACATAGGATGTACTGTTTCAAATAAATGCTCTGCAAAATGATGCATGTTACCTTGAGCTTTTGCTAACAAAGGTAAAAAATCATATTGTTGAAAATATTTATTCCCAGGCGATCCTACGAAAACCGCAGTCTGCTCATTAAACTCTTTAGGAGTTTCAAGCGCATCACGATAAGGGATCATCTGGCTATGCTCTACTGCCTGAACTGCAGCATTAATTCCCATCACATCTTGACGTGAAATTACCTTGACTAATTTTCGATCCGGCAACATTTTTGCAGGATTAAATTCTTTTAATTCTCCACCTAAACGATGAGGCCATTGTGATAAGTCCCATTGAGTTATTTCTGCAATTCCACTTTTACCGGAAATAATTGCGTCCCAAGTGGCATCGGCAGTAGCTCCTGATGCGGTTAATGCGCTTCGTCCAGTAATGAATACTCTATTGTTCTGACTCATTGGCCTGCTCCTTCAAACTCAGGATGCTTAAACAATAAGCAACTATTAGAGCCTCCAAACCCAAAAGAATTAGATAACACCGCGCCTAAGGATCGTTCTCGCGGTCCATCAACCACATAGTCTAAGTCACACTCAGGATCCGGTGTAGTTAAATTCGCTGTTTTAGGTATTTGTGCTTGCTCTATAGATTTAACCGCTAAAACAGCTTCAAGTGCTCCTGCTGCAGCGATCAAGTGCCCAGTTTGGCTTTTAGTTGAACTTACCGGCAAACTTGAAATATGTTCACCGAACACGGCTTTAATCGCATTGGTCTCACTTAAGTCATTCATTTTAGTCGATGTTCCATGTGCATTAATATAATCCACATCAGAAGCCTTGATTCCTGCATCTTGAAGAGCGCGTTCAATTGCTTGGATTGCACCATCACCATTGGGATGTGAGTCAGTAATTCGATAAGAACTTAAAGAATTCCCTTCACCAGCGAGCTCCGCATAAATAGAGGCGCCTCGCGCTTTTGCCTTACTCCATTCCTCTAAAATTAAAAATGCAGCCCCTTCACCTAAGACAAAACCATTACGGGTTGCATCAAAAGGTCGGCTTGCAGTCTCTGGAGTACTATTATAGGTTGATAAAGCACCCAATAAACAAAAGCTAGATAATCCTAAAGGGTTAATCATAGAATCAAATCCCCCTGCCAACATGAAATCAGCTTCACCTCGACGAATTACCTGCATGGCCAGCCCTAAAGCCTGTCCGCCTGAAGCACATGCCGTATGAACGGAAGATGCGTAGCCCCTGATTCCAAATTGTTGGATTAATAAAGACAAGCCTGAATTGGGCGTAGTTTTACCAAAGTCTGATAATTTATAAAATTCTTGTGTATTCGCAAGCAACTGCCCCCAATCTGCTTCACCATTTGGTGCACCTATTTGTTGGAACCGTGAGAGGTAGTCAAACTCTGCAGTCATCATGCCACTACCTGTAACCACACCCCAACGTGACGCTGTCTTATCGGTGGGTAAAATACCCGCATCATTGAACGCTTGTTGGGCGGCTTCAAGAGCATATTGAGTAAATGTCATGGAAAAACGAGTACGTTTTGAGGACAATTTGGGATCAAGAATAAAATTTTTCACTTCGGCTGCAATATAAGTTGGAAAAGCACTCGCATCAAATTGTTTAATTTCAGCAATTCCCGACTGCCCTCTCAATAAATTGGACCACGTGGATTGGACATCAAGACCTATAGGTGAAATTGCCCCTAAACCTGTAATTGCTACTCGACGTTTTTTCACTTTTATTTACCTCTAGGAATAAGCACCACATCCACTACACAAACACGTTTACCTAAAACTTCACTACGAAAGCTGAGAATCAACTCTTCTTCTGTTTGTTTTTTGACGTTTACATAGCACTCAAGAACATCACCAGGATGAACAAACTCATTCATTTTTATTTTGCGTAGTTCGCTGACGCTATAGCTTAACGTATATCCTGAACGTGCAACAAATTCTCGCGCTAAGTTTAACTTACATTCCAATAATACCGTTAGAGGTAATACTGGTTTTCTAGGAAAATGATCTGCAAAATAAAGAGCTGCACGAGTAATTCGCTTTTCAGCAATTAAACTGACTCTTGGCTCACAGGAACAAACTCTATCAAAAGTCATCGATGTCAGCGGCAATTCCATGTTTATCATGAGATCGCTATTTAATAATGGCGTACTTTCCAAACTCAGACTGGACCAATCACCTGGCCTATTAATTTCAGAAAACTGCCGTTTCACCTCATCAGGATCGATAAACTCATCCATAGGCAATAAAGGCCCTAATGCACCTTCAAGAGTAAAAACCATTTCATCGCCTATCCGTGCGATACTATGATATTGCATTACTGAATCTTCAATTCGCTCAATGAATGATTCTAATAATAAAGTTTCTCCCACATATGCGTGTCTGTGCATAGCGGCCTTAGCAACAATTCCAGCAACAGGTCTATGAGTAAACTCTAAACGGTGCATCACATTCCATGCCGCTAACTGACCTAGTGTTTCTCCGATTAAAGAAGGGATAAAGCAAGGACGTCCCTGTTCATCAACCGTGAGAAATGTATCCTCTTGAGTAATGTGTTTCATCCCCCGAATCAACTGGCCAGGAAATGATTCAACTATACGATCAACGAATAAAAATCTCATTAGTATCTAAACCCTATTGACCAAGATAAATAAACAACTGAGAGACTAAGCTTCAGTTGCAGCAGTTTGTTGCTCTTTAACTGCAGAAACAACTAATTTACAAAATGTTTCTATTGTAAAAAGCATGGGTATTTCATTCACTTTCATATTGGGCTTGAATTGCTCTGCGGGAACTTCGCTCAAATAACTTTGTAACGCTTTTAGTCCTTCCTCAGTAATAACACCGCCCTTTTCAAATTCATTCTCTGCTAAATCACCACGTGCATTCTTTTCCAATTGACCACGAGGAATTTTAATTTTAAACTCTTTTTCCAATTGGAAAACTAAATCAAGAAAATCAATAGATTCAGCGCCTAGATCTACTATTAACCGACTGTTAAGAGATATTTCTTCTTCGTCAATCACTAGTACCTCAGCAACTATTTCCCTAACTTTAGGATAAACATCTGCTACATTCATATATTGTCCTCAGAAATCAGCTAATTTACAAAGCCCAAAATTATATCATATTTTTTGTTAAAGGCATAAAGCATAAAAAAGATGGAATATTAACCAACTCGGCTATATCCTGCATCAACAAATAAAGTATGCCCATTTATCATTGCAGCTTCGGGCAAACACAGCAGATAAATAGCATTGGCTACATCTTGTGTCGTCAACGGTCTATCTGATAAAGAATGGGCTTGATATTCATCGAGTAACTGCTCTCTGTTAGGAAAATACTTCAATGCATCTGTATCAACCACCCCAGCAGAAACAGTATTTACGGTAATCCCATCAACCGCTAACTCAAGACTTAAAGAGCGCACTAAAGCCTCAAGAGCAGCTTTAGACGCTCCAATAAACGCATAATTAGGAATCGCTCTATGAGCACCAAGACTTGATAAAGCAATAACGCGCCCACCTTTAGGCATTAACGGACGTCCTTCAATTACCAAATGATTTAATGCCAGAGCATTGGTCTCCAGACACCAGCGCCAATGCTTGGTAGACATCTTAAGGGCTGGTTTTAAAACACCACTGGCAGCATTACTAATTAAAAAATCAAGCCGATTAAAATGTTCTTTGAATTGGGTAAACATTTCTTTTACGGACAGAGGATCCGCTACATTAGTTTGTAAAGCAATTGCTTTACGGCCCATAGCCTGAATTTCATCAACCAAAGCTTGAGCCTCATCAGAACTATTGTAATAAACAACAGCTACATCGCTCCCTGCTTGAGCTAACTTTAATGCAGTTGCTTTACCGATGCCTCGAGCACCGCCAGTAATTAATCCTACTTTATCTGCAAAAACTAAACTCATAGCATTCCTCAATTTTTAATTCACAAAAATTTGTACAATTGATTAAGTTAACACCATTAGATGAATAACTAAAAAACCTACATTTTCGTGCGTATTCTCCGATAAAGCAATGTTTAGCACATTAAATTTTTAAATATCTTGTTTCTAGAGTGTTAACTTTGTACTATCGGCACACGATTAGATAATATATATATTAATGAATGAAGCTTTCTTGGTCTAAAACTGTATTTCCTATTGCCGCAATTTTTTCCTTTCGTATGTTAGGTTTGTTTCTCTTAATCCCTGTATTTAGTATTTATGCGGAAGATTTGCAGGGCTCAACACCTGCTTTGGTAGGTTTTGCCTTTGGAATATATGGTCTTGCTCAAGGATTAATGCAAATGCCTTTTGGTATGCTCTCGGATAAATTAGGTAGAAAACCTATGATCACCGTAGGCTTACTTTTATTTGCTTGTGGCAGTTTAATTGGAGCATTAACTCATTCCATTTATGGGATGGTAGTTGCTCGAGCGCTACAAGGAACTGGAGCAGTTGGCAGTGTGCTCATTGCATTGCTCGCAGATTTAACCGCGGAGGAACAACGGACTAAAGCTATGGCGGTTATTGGCATGACCATAGGAACATCATTTAGTCTAGCAATGGTAGTTAGCCCAGCGGTTACCCATTATTTTGGCCTAGCAGGAATTTTTTACCTTACTACCTTATTAGCCCTATTAGGTATTATCCTGCTTCATTGGATAATACCCAAACCCATGAAAGAACGCTTTCATGTTGATAGTGAAACAAACCCGACGTTATTAAAACATGTAGTCTTTAACGCACAACTACAATGCCTTAATTTTGGTATTTTCTGCCAACATTTTATTCTCACATCCACATTCTTTGTTATTCCTTTTATCTTAAGAAAACAAGTGGAGCAAGGTCATTTGACCCAGCAGTGGCATTTTTATTTACCGGTTATGCTGCTTTCGTTCATTCTCATGATCCCATTCATTGTGCTTGCTGAAAAGAAGAAAAGAATGAAAGGTGTTTTTCTTTCATCAGTTTTTATAATCACAGCAACTCAATTATCATTCATTTATATGCGCCAAAATTGGTTTGGGCTGTGTTTGATTATGCTGATTTATTTTATTGCTTTTAACATCCTTGAGGCTGTATTACCATCACTTATTTCCAAACAGGCAAACCCTAAAAGTAAAGGGACCGCTATGGGCGTATATTCTACAAGCCAATTTCTCGGACTTTTTCTAGGTGGGGCAGTTGCGGGTATTTTATTTCAATGGAATGGCAGTCAAGGTATCTTTATTACCAACGCTGTTTTAGGCATTATATGGTTAATTGTTGCCGGAGCAATGAAGCCTAATCTCTATAGTGCTACTCTTATCCTTCATTATCCTTGGTCTGAAAAAAAAGAAGATATTTTATCGCAGTTATTAAATACTCGTGGAATTATTGAAGTCGCATTAGCCCAAGAAGAAGGAGTTATTTATTTACGTATTGATAAAGAGCATTATATTGCCGGTAGTGCAGAGAAAGTTCTTTCTTCAAAAGATTAAATTCTTAACACTATTATCTGCTTCTGGCTCGGGGAAATCTGCATTTTCGATTTCATTATCTACTTCATTTACTTTGACAAACAAAGGAATGCGACCACTTATGGTACGATAGCTCAGTTTGCTTGTTTCTCCTGGAAAAGGCTCTGTAGAACTCTGGACGCGAACGAATAATTCGGAATTCTTATAATTTCTATTCTGTAAATGCTCTTTGATTAATTCAGCAGAAATCAGTGAACCGCTATTATCCACATATTGGCGAACACATAATTTGATTTCCACAGGACCTGTCTCAGGTAACCGTGATTCCAATAAGCGCTCGACTAATTTCTTGGTATCAATAGTTTTGCATGAAATTGAATTGGGTACAGGCGCTAGCTCTCCAGTCTTTTCACCCGCTTCATAAGTTAATACATAAATTTTGCTTTTTTGATTAGACTCATGAAGTACAGGAAATAGATCATCCGCGCTCAAAATGGTGCATGGAACAGCATATCCTTCATATGCTGTTTTGTACCATTGATTCGCATGTTTGATTAATTTTTTATTCCCTTCATTGCTCTTAAATGGGATATATAAATATATCATTCTCAACGCGCAAATTGACTTCATATCGGATGGGATTTATGCCCTAATTGCTCTTCCATGTCAAGTATTTCGTCATAATCCGTCAACGCTAAAAAACCATCTACATTTAGGGGCTCCAATAGAGTATTAACCTTTCCAAAATAATCATCCTCATCCATCCAGGATTGTTTAGGCGTGGTACTCTCTACAGGAGAAGTTATGGGCTTATCAATAACACCTGATTTCATTAAAAAAGCTTCAAGATTCTTTTTATTGATGCGCATCTCAAATTTTAAGTTTTTCCCACCAACTATTAAAGAGTCAACTAAATAATCCGAAAGATTACGTGGCAGACTAAGAAGTAACTCATTGATAATCTCTGATTGGTTCTTTGCCAATATTTTATCACTCTGAACCATTTTCACTAACCCTTGGGCCAATTGGGTTAAAATAGGATGGGAAAACTTGGGGAATTTTATTGCTTCGGGAGCACTAGCAAAGAAGGCATGATCTGATGCTCTACTTTCTACTGCATTCAATCCTTGGCGAAACTCTCGTGCACGACCAACTGCGCACATTAAATCAAAACAAAACAGATCATTTTTCATTAGGAATGATCGAACTGCGCGTTTGGAGCTTAACAAATCATCTATTCCCATACCTGGCGCGCAGATACTCACATCAGAGTAGTATTTTATCTCCATTGATTGAAGTGGCTCACCTAATTGTTTGCGAAACTCTTCAGCCATTTGACGTGGTTTATTTTTTTTTGCATATGCATCACAAAAATATAATTTTGCAATATTATCCGTGCTAAATCCTTCGATAACTAAATCATTTTTAAAACGGTTAGCCACTTCTTCTATAGCCATTTCCTTATAATCCTCATCATACTTTGCTTGATTAGCTACAACTAGCTCGGGGCTATCGATACCATGACTTAAAATATAAATTTGACAGTTTCCGTCCTGTAATGCTTTTTTAATATTCTCTCTTTCAGCAATTGCTGGACTATCGTGATAGATAACAACAACCTCTTTACCTTTGGATTCATAATCCTTACGCCACTTACTGGCCTTGCTCTCTAAATCACCTAAAGCATCTTCTAAAGAAAAAGGAACATATAATATTTTCATAGCAATAATCAAACTCAAATGACCAATAATTAATTATTATAATCAATAATCATTAATCAAATATTAATTTAGATTACTAATCATCAAATTTGTACTTTTTTTATCCTTCGGCAACACCTTTCATTGAGGCAATAGGTTAGTACATAATGACCTTATTGTTCATGAAGTCATTTGGATCATTTCTTTAACCTAATAAAAGTTCATTCAATTTTCTCCTTAAACTGATTCTAAACCACCACTTAGTGTGAGACTCAATAGATAAAAGAGAAAATGACATCATTCTCAATTAAAAGCCGGGTCAATCCCAGAGTGCAAGCACTATATAAATTAGGTATACTCTTCTCCTAACTTTCGCATATAGGAGAAAATTAAATGGCACGTGGAGTAAATAAAGTAATACTCATTGGTAACGTAGGTGTTGATCCTGACGTACGATATTTACCCAACGGTAATGCAGTGACTACACTCTCAATTGCTACTAGCGAAACATGGAAAGATAAAGTCACTGGAGAAAAACAAGAAAGAACAGAATGGCATCGGGTGGTATGTTTTAATCGTTTAGGTGAAATTGCAGGTGAATATGTTCGTAAAGGTTCAAAACTATATATCGAAGGCAGCTTAAGAACCAGAAAATGGCAAGATCAGCAAGGGCAAGATAGATATACAACTGAAATTGTTGCAAATGACATACAAATGTTAGATAGCAAAGGAGGAGCATCATCCAGTTTTGATGATATCCAACAGAATCAATTTGCACCAACTAGTCAGAACTTTGGAAAACAACAACCTGCACAACAAGTTCCACAAGATGCTTTTGATCAATTAGATGACGATGTTCCCTTCTGAATCTTATTTTGACTATTCACTAAGGGTAGGCTGGAGCTAAATGAAATAAAGCCAAAATTTTTGGAAAGCCTGTTATGTTGGGCTTTATTTCATTCAGCTCCAGCTTACAATAACTCATTAAGTTGACGCCATTACTTGAACGGATACCATTAGCAAGTAACTTTTGAAAATCTGCTGCCAAAGCGTTATTACGTTCATCAAGCTATACTGACAGTTGGAGCCAAATTAGAATTCACTTGCGTGTGTAACTCCGTTATAAAATCACTTACAGTACGGACTGTTTTGCCATCCAATAATTTATCTGCCATGCCTTGTTTTACAAAGACTCTAATCTCACTACCTAATTTACCTCTACGAAAGGTTGATAAATGTGATAAAAGATCGGCTGGTTTGTCCTTTAAGGCTTCTTTTAACGCCGCAATAGCCGCTTTCCTTTCCGGATCACTCTTATCCGCAAAAGCAAAAAATCCCAATGCATATTCCATATTTAATATCGTTTCAAGAGCGAGGACACTATTTACAAAAACAACTACATCTTCACTAACTACTAAATTGTATTGATGAGCCCTTGTAACTGCTTTTATTAATTGGAGTTTGTCAATATTAGGATCCTCTGGCTTTAAATTTTTGAGTGGAACTAGTTCCTGATTTTTATTTATTTGATCTTCAATCCACTTTATAGTTACTTTAGTTAAATCATTGTTGTTTAAGATAACATCAATACAAAGATCAAATATTGGCGAACCCTCTGCAAAAGATGCAGGATATGCTAATAATATTTTCCTTATAGCATGACGATATGCTCTATTTAGATAGTCGATGAGTTCCTGCGCATTAACTAGACCTTCTTGAGTGTGAATTTTTTTAATAAATTTCAAAGGATCATAATAATCGTGAATAGTTTTTAGTTTCGACATAAAAATATCTCAAAATAGGTGCCACAAAATTTTATAGCTGAGGTAAATATCATTGTCGATACGGATAAAATAACTTTTACAGTACATTTTCAAGAAGATATTTATAAAAAAACCCGCATGTGCGGGTAGTTTTAAATTATAAAACAATTACGTTATTCTTCAGCATCAGCACTAGAGACTGGTCTGTCTAATAACTCAACAATTGCCATAGGTGCATTATCCCCATCTCTAAAACCACATTTAATAATACGTATATAACCACCTGGACGTTTTACAAAACGTGGACCTAAATCAGTAAACAACTTACCTACTGCAGATTTTGATCTTAATATATCAAACGCATGTCTACGTGTTGCTACTGAATCAACTTTAGATACAGTGATTAAAGGCTCTATATAACGACGTAAATCTTTTGCTTTAGGCAAAGTAGTCTTTATCAATTCGTGCTCAATTAAGGAACAACACATATTTGCAAACATAGCCTTTCTATGGCTACTTGTTCGGCCAAAACGACGGCCTGAATTACGGTGACGCATAACAAAACTCCTAAACTTTTATTCGCCAAGATTTGCTGGCGGCCAATTCTCAAGCTTCATACCAAGCGATAATGAACGGGAAGCCAAAACATCCTTAATTTCAGTTAAAGACTTTTTACCAAGATTAGGAGTTTTTAAAAGTTCATTTTCAGTTCGTTGTACTAGATCGCCTATATAATGAATATTTTCTGCTTTTAAACAATTTGCTGAGCGAACAGTTAATTCTAAATCATCAACAGAACGTAAAAGAATAGGATCAAAATCATTTCGTTCCTTCTGATCAGATCGTGACTCTTCAAACCTCATATCCACAAAAGCATGTAACTGTCGTTGCAGAATGCTTGCTGAAATACGGATTGCTTCTTCTGAATCAATTGTCCCATTAGTTTCTAATTCAATAGTTAGCTTATCTAAATCAGTACGATTTTCAACTCGAGCACTATCAACATAATATGCTACTTTCTTAACAGGCGAGAAACTATTATCAATTTTGAGTTTACCAACAGATTTTCTTTCTATTTCATCATCAAAATGCCCAATGAATGAATCGGTACTATGAAAACCTATCCCTCGTTCAACTTTCATTGTCATATTTAATTTGCCCTTTTCGTTCAAATTAGCAATAACAAGATCTGGATTAATAATTTCTAATCCATGAGATAATTGAATATCACCAGCAGTAACTTGACAAGGACCTTGCATATTAAGAGTAATTACTGACTCATCGCCTACTGTCATTTTTAGTGCAACTAACTTTAGATTCAGTAATATATCCACTACATCTTCCTGTACACCTTCAATTGTACTGTACTCATGAAGAACACCTTCAATTGAAGCTTCTGTAATTACACTTCCAGGCATAGATGATAATAATATACGTCTCAAAGCATTGCCGAGAGTATGACCAAAGCCACGCTCCAAAGGCTCTAAAACTATTTTAGCTTTAAAAGGCGACTCAGCCTGGACCTTAAGAACATTTGGTGTCAACATTTCATTGATTTCAGTATACATTCAGCTATTTCTCCGAGCTTACTTAGAGTAAAGTTCTACAACTAAGTTTACGTTGTAGTCTGAAGATAAGTCAGTTAACGTTGGTGCTGTAGAAAAAGTTCCTTTAAACGAAGAATTATCTACAGTAAGCCAATCACATGGTACTCTTTGCTCAGACAAAGCTAAAGCAGCTTGAATACGGCCTTGATTTTTTGCTCTTTGTCGCACAGAGATAACATCACCAGGCTTTATCAAAAAAGATGGAACGTTAACTATTTTATCATTAACTAGTATGGCTTTATGCGTTACTAATTGACGTGCTTCAGCACGTGTGCTTGCAAAACCCATACGATAAACGACATTATCTAAACGTCTTTCAAGAAGGACCATCAGGTTTTCACCTGTAGCACCTTTCATGCGTGCAGCCATTTTATAATAACCGCGAAATTGCTTTTCAAGAATACCGTACAACCGTCTAATTTTTTGCTTCTCTCTAAGCTGCAAACCATAACTGTTTAAACGGGGTTTCTTATCACCATGTTGTCCAGGTAACTTTTCTGATTTACATTTTGATTTATGATCACGGACACCACTTTTAAGTAATAAATCACAACCTTCACGACGTGATAACTTACATTTTGGACCAAGATATCTAGCCATTAATTACTCCTGAGTCTTATACACGACGTTTTTTCGGTGGTTTGCACCCATTATGTGGGATACCAGTAACATCGGTTATTTCAACAATTTTGAAATCCTGAGATATTAATTCACGAATAGTGGACTCTCTACCAGGACCAGGACCATGAACAAATACAGCTACAGATTTCATACCATATTCTTTAGCAACAGCAGCAGCACGCTCGGTAGCAACTTGTGCAGCATAAGGAGTACTTTTTCTTGAACCTCTAAAACCTGATCCACCGGATGTTGCCCAGCAAAGTGCATTACCTTGCCTATCGGTAAAAGTCACTATGGTATTATTAAAAGATGCATGAACATGTACTATACCATCTGATACAACACGTTTTGCCTTTTTGCGTACTTTTTGTTGTTTTGACTTTGTTATTGCCATCTTACTATCCTAACATGAAATATCAAACGGTGGTGCCTTTTCTGCGGCCCTTTCTTGTACGTGCATTAGTTTTTGTACGTTGACCATGTACTGGCAGCCCTCTTCTATGTCTTAGACCACGGTAACATCCTAGATCCATAAGGCGTTTAATGTTCATTGTCACAACACGTCGTAAATCGCCTTCTACGGTAATTTTTGCTATTTCTGTTCTTAATGACTCAAGTTGAGCATCAGTTAGCTCTGATACCTTTGTTGAAGGATCAATTCCAACCGTAGAACATAGTTTTAATGATGTAGGTTTACCAATACCATAAATTGCTGTTAAAGCAATCACAAGATGTTTGTGATCAGGTATATTTACTCCTGCAATACGAGCCATTAACTTCTCCGAACGTTATTTGTTCTGTCGAAAGGGACAGAAGAATACTATTTTTATAGAATTAAATCAAGCAAAGAAATTAACCTTGCTTTTGTTTATGTCGGGCATCTTTACAAATAACTCGTATCGTGCCACTTCTTTTAATAATTTTACAATTGCGACAAATTCGCTTTACAGATGCTCTTACTTTCATTCCTAACTCCGATAAAGATCATAAAAGACCAGGTAATTTCGTACCTTTAAAATTAGCCTTTTTCATTAAAGAATCATATTGCTGTGTCATTAAATGAGCTTGCACCTGAGCTACAAAATCCATAATAACAACTACGATAATCAGCAATGACGTTCCACCGAAATAAAAAGGCACATGCCATGTATACATTAAAATCTGAGGTAAGAGACAGACCAAAACTAAGTATATTGAACCTACTAATGTTAAACGAGTCATCACAGCATCAATATATTTTGTGGTTTGCTCTCCTGGTCTAATTCCAGGAATATATGCACCAGATTTTTTTAAATTATCTGCCGTATCTTTGGGATTAAACACCAATGCAGCATAAAAAAATGCAAAGAACACAATAGCCACTGCATAAACGATTAAATATAACGGTTGTCCTGGTGATAAAGCCATTCCAACATCAGCCAACCAACCCATACCTTTAGAATGTGAAAAGAACTGTGCTAAAGTCGCAGGCAGTAATATAATACTTGATGCGAAAATTGGCGGTATGACTCCAGACATATTAATCTTTAAAGGCAAATGACTTGTTTGAGCAGCATAGACTTTTCTTCCTTGAGTTCTTTGAGCATAGTTCACTCTAATACGCCTCTGTGCACGCTCCATAAATACCACAAACCCTGTTACTACTACAACAACCACTGCAATAATAACTAAAGTTAGAGCTTGCATTTGACCTTCTTTAACTTGCTGAAGAACAGAAGCTATCGCAGTAGGCATACTTGAGACAATACCTGAAAAAATAATTAGCGATATACCATTTCCAACGCCTTTTTCAGTAATTTGCTCACCAAGCCACATTAAAAACATAGTACCGGTAACTAATGTAACTACTGCAGTAAAATAAAATGAGAAGTCAGCTTGCAAAGCAATTTGTTGCCCAGCTAGCCATCGAGCCATCCCTAAAGATTGAAAAATAGATAACAATAACGTCAAATAGCGCGTATATTGATTTATTTTTCTTCTGCCAGATTCACCTTCCTTTTTTAGCTGTTCAAGTTTTGGAGACACGACTGTAAAAAGTTGAATGATAATCGATGCAGAAATATAGGGCATAATCCCAATAGCAAAAACTGTAACTCGTGATAAAGCTCCGCCAGAAAACATATTGAACAAGCCAAAAATAGTATTTTGTTGTTCATTAAAAAAATTAGCTAGTCGAGCAGGATCTAAACCTGGTACAGGAATATGAGCACCCAATCGATAAACTAAAATACCTAAGACTACAAACAACAATCTTGATTTTAGCTCAGCCAATCCCCCACGTGATTGGCTTGTATTATGTTTTTGGTTTTTCATAATCACTCTTCTACGCTGCCGCCTAAACCTTCAATGGTTGAACGAGCTCCTTTAGTGACCCTTAAACCTTTAAGTTTTATGGCAGTAGTTAATTCACCAGATAAGATTATTTTTACATCTTTGATGTTACGACTGACGATGCCAGCATCTTTTAGAGCATTTAAGTCAATCACGTCAGCAGTGATTTGTGCAAGTTCACTTAAACAAACTTGATCAACTGTTCTTCCAACCCGTGATTTAAATCCCATCTTTGGTAGACGTCTTTGAATAGGCATTTGTCCGCCTTCAAAGTTAATCTTATGGAAACCACCGGCTCTAGCCTTTTGGCCTTTATGTCCTTTTCCGCTTGTTTTTCCTAATCCTGATCCTATACCTCGTCCTAATCTTTTTTTAGGGCGACGTGAACCTGGATCAGGTGATAGTGAATTTAAATTCATTATACACTCTCCTCAATCAGCAATAGGTAATTAACCTGATTTATAAGACCGCGTATTGCTGGAGTATCGTTATGAGTTACGCTTGAATTGGTTTTACCTAAGCCTAATTGTTTTACAATTGTAATATGCTTAGGCTTTCTACCAATAATACTCTTAACTAAAGTAATTTTGATTTTGTTTTCCATAATTAGCCCGCCATAACTTCTTCAACAGTTTTACCACGCTTGGCAGCAACATAATCAGGAGTACCAATATTAGTCAAAGCACCAATTGTAGCGCGTACAATATTGCTTGGATTTGTAGATCCAATGCTCTTAGCTAATATATTTTGGACCCCTAAAACTTCAAGTACCGCTCTCATTGCACCACCAGCTATAATTCCTGTACCTTCACTAGCTGGTTTCATAAATACTTTAGAAGCGCCATAATTCCAGGTAATTTCATGATAAATAGTTGAGCCATTAAGAGGAACATAAACCATGTTTTTCTTCGCTTGTTCCATTGCTTTCTGAATAGCAATTGGAACTTCACGGGCTTTACCTCTACCAAATCCAACTTTGCCTTTGCCATCCCCAACAACGACAAGAACAGCAAAGCCGAAAACACGACCGCCCTTCACAACTTTAGCTGTACGATTAACTGATACTAATTTTTCTTGGTACCCATCTGATTTAGGTGATGATTCATCGAATGCCATAGTTGTTCCTTAAAAATCTAATCCAGCCTCGCGAGCACCTTCTGCAAGAGCTCTCACTCGGCCATGATATTTATAACCAGCACGATCAAACGCAACTTCGGTAATTCCTTGCTCACCTGCTCGTTTGCCGAGTAACTTACCTACTAAGTTGGCTTGTTCTACTTTACATTTACCGGCTAGGCTGGCTCGTATCTCTTTATCATTAGTTGAACAAGTAACTAATACTTTATCTCCAAGCTTGTCTGCTTGAACGATTTGAGAGTAGATATGCAAGCCACTTCTATAAACTACTAATCTTGCTCTACCCGATTTGCGAATCAGCGCCTTTGCTTTTAATCCACGTCGAATACGTGAGTTGTGTTTATTCATAACTTAAACCTTATTTCTTCTTCGCTTCTTTACGAACAATATACTCACCAGCAAGTTTAACACCTTTACCTTTATAGGGCTCAGGTGGACGAAATGCACGTATCTCAGAAGCTACTTGCCCCAAAATCTGTTTATCAACACCTTTAAGTAAAATTACTGTATTACTAGGGGTTTCAACTAATACACCTTTTGGCAAATGGTACTCGATAGGATGAGAATAACCTAAAGATAAAGTAATTGATTTATCTTTTGATTGCGCTCTATAACCGACACCAACCAATTCAAGAGTTACGACAAAACCTTCAGTAACACCTTTAACCATATTATTTACTATCGCCCTGGCAGTCCCAGCTTGAGCCCAAGCTTTAGGATCATTAGCTGCTGGAGCAAATTCAATATGATTAGTCTCTGTGTTTTTACTCACCTTCACTAACCGATTTAATTTTTGAGTTAGTGTTCCTTTAGGCCCTTTAACAGTAATTTCACCTTCACCTAATGTTATTTCTACATTTGCTGGTTGAATTACTGGGGCTTTAGCTACTCTAGACATATTATTCCTCGCAAGTATTAAGCCACTTCACAAATGACTTCACCACCAACGCCTTTCATCTTTGCAGATATATGGGTCATTATACCTTGTGATGTAGACAATATGGCCACACCAAAACCAGGTATTGAGGTTAGCTCTTTATAAGATTTATAAACTCTCAAACCAGGTCTGCTTATTCTTTTTATTAACTCAATAACTGGTCTACCATGATAGTATTTCAGTTTAATTGTCATTAATTTAAGGTTGTTATCTAGTGATTCAATAAAGAAGTCTTCGATATATCCTTCTTCTTTTAAAACACGCGCAATTTCTTCCTTCAGTTTTGAAGATGTTAAAGTTACTTGCTGATGTTTTGCTTGTTGACCATTTCTAATTCTGGTCAGCATATCAGCAACTGGATCATGCATACTCACAATCGTTCTCCAATAAAAATTACCAGCTAGATTTTCTTCCGCCTGGTATATTACCAACCATTAGTTGTTGTCTTAAGCAAATTCTACAAAGGCTAAATTTACGATAAACACCATGTGGACGACCACATTGTTGGCATCGAGTTTTAAAACGAACCGCATTTGAATTAACAGGAAGTTTAGCTAACTTAGCTTGACTATCCATAATCACTTGGAAATCATCTGACGACTTAATTAACTTCTTTAATTCACTTCTGCGTTTTCGGTACTTCTCTACGAGTTTGCTTCGCTTTAGCTCTCTCATAAGCATTGATTTTTTAGCCACAATTTCACCCTTATTTTTTATCTCTATCTTTCAATGGAAGGTTAAAGGCCTCTAATAAAGCTTTAGCTTCTTCATTAGTTTTTGCACTTGTAGTGATACAAATATCTAAACCACGAATACCATCTGTTTTATCATAATCAATTTCAGGAAATACGATTTGCTCGTGTATTCCCATACTGTAGTTACCAGTTCCATCGAAGGACTTAGGATTTAAACCACGAAAGTCTCTTACACGCGGTAAAGTTATTGAAATCAATCTGTCTAAAAACTCATACATACGTTGCCGTCTGAGCGTAACCTTACACCCTATTGGCCATCCTTCCCTAATTTTAAATCCAGCGATTGATTTTCTAGCTTTTGTAACAACTGGCTTTTGCCCTGCAATTAGGGTCATATCTTCAACTGCATGGTTCATTACTTTTTTGTCGCCTACTGCTTCTCCAACACCCATATTTAAAGTGATTTTGAGCAACTTAGGAACTTCCATCACGCTGGAATAGTTGAACCGCTTCATCATCATAGGGACAATTTCTTTTTTGTATAATTCATTAAGTCTTGCCATTTCAATCACCTAATCAAACACGGTCAATTATTTCATTGTCAGACTTAAAATATCTGACCTTCTTGTTTATACCGTTACTCTCAATAAATTTAAATCCGATTTTATCTGCTTTCTTTTTGTTTGGATTATAATGAGCAACATTTGAAACGTGTATAGGTGATTCAATAGTTACAATACCACCTTTGTTTTCTGGTTTTTGTGGATTTGCTTTAACATGTTTTTTAATTAAATTTCCACCTTCAACAACAACACCATTTTCAGTCACACGTAAGACTTTTCCTCTATGACCTTTACTTTTACCAGCGATTATAATTACATCATCGCCTTTTTGAATACGTTTCATATCTCAATCCTTCTCACAAAACTTCAGCAGCTAGAGATATTATTTTCATAAATCTCTCTCGTAGCTCGCGAGTAACAGGGCCAAAAATACGAGTACCAATGGGCTCGTTTTGATTATTTAAAAGCACAGCTGCATTACCATCAAAGCGTATTAAAGATCCATCATCTCTACGAACACCTTGTGCTGTTCGAACAACAACAGCTTTCATCACCGCACCTTTCTTAACTTTACTTCTTGGTATTGCGTCCTTAATGCTCACTTTAATAATATCCCCAACTCGGGCATATCTTCGGTGTGATCCACCAAGTACCTTAATACACATTACTTTTCGTGCTCCGCTATTATCAGCAACTTCGAGCACTGTCTGCATTTGGATCATTTTATTCTCCAGCTCTGATTTCGACCAGAAAAAGGTTGCTGATTATATCAGGCCTTTTAGGGTTTTAAAAGTAAATCAACAATGTTGATTAAGAAATTACTTCAACTAATACCCAGCTTTTTGTTTTAGAGAGTGGTCTTGACTCACGAATTTTAACTATATTACCAATTTGGCATACTTGATTTTCATCATGGGCATGTAATTTAGATCTACGCTTAATAATTTTCCCATATTTTGGATGTTTCACTGAGCGCTCAATCATCACGACTATAGTTTTATCCATTTTGTCACTAACAACTTTTCCAACTAATGTTCTGGCATTCGATTCACTATTAGACATGTTACTTACCTGCCTTTTCAGTCAACATTGTTTTTACTCTTGCCACTGATTTACGCACCATAGTGATAAGATGTGTTTTATCTAGTGAGCCACTTGCTTTTTTCATTCGTAAATTTAACTGTTCTTTACGTAATGTAAGTAATTCGTTTTGCAGTTCTTCAATTGATAAACTGCGTAATTCATCAATTTTTTTCATTACATCACCTTCCTTTCCTCGAATATAACTTTGAAAGGAAGTTTTGCTTTAGCCAGATCAAAGGCTTCCATCGCAAGCTCTCTGGACACACCTTCCATTTCAAATAAAACCTTACCTGGTTGTATCTGAGCAACCCAGTATTCAACACTTCCTTTACCTTTACCTTGTCTTACTTCTAAAGGCTTTTGGGTAATCGGTTTATCAGGAAATACTCTAATCCAAATCTTTCCACCACGTTTAATATGACGTGTCATTGCTCGACGTGCAGCTTCAATTTGTCGTGCTGTTAAACGGCCACGCTCTAACGCCTTTAAACCAAATTCACCAAAACTGATGTTACTGCCTCGTAAAGCTAAACCTCTATTACGGCCCTTCATCTGTTTTCGGTATTTTGTACGTTTCGGTTGTAACATGATTCTTAATCCTCACTTACTGCGCACTGTCAGTTGATCTTTTCTTTTGTGGTAACACTTCACCCTTGAAGATCCAGACTTTTACGCCAATAATACCGTAGGTAGTTTTAGACTCCGCTGTACCATAATCTATATCTGCTCTAAAGGTATGTAATGGTACACGACCTTCGCGATACCATTCACTTCGCGCAATCTCTGCTCCACCGAGTCGACCACTAACGCAAATTTTAATTCCCTTAGCACCTGCTTTAAGTGCTCCAGTCACTGCACGTTTCATGGCACGTCTAAACATAACCCGTTGCTCTAATTGTTGAGCAATACTTTCAGCTACAAGCGTAGCATCCAACTCAGGTTTTTTGATTTCTTCTATATTGAGGTGAACAGGAACACCTAATTTGCTTGATATTTCAGCACGTAAAGCCTCAATACCACCACCTTTTTTACCGATAATGATACCAGGTCTTGCGGTAAGAATTGTCACTACAGCATTATTTGCAGGACGTTCTATAAGAATTTTACTCACGGCAGCAGCCATAAGTTTCTTTTTTAACTCGGTACGTAGCTTAATATCTTGAATCAAAAATTCAGCATATTTTTTACCAGCAAACCACTTAGAGTTCCAATCTTTAATAATACCAAGGCGTATGCCTATAGGGTTAACTTTTTGTCCCATCGCTATTCCTCGTCAGATACTTTAATCGTGATATGGCAGGTACGTTTGCAAATTCTATTTGCACGTTCTTTAGCTCTGGGACTAATGCGTTTTAAAGTCATTGCTTCATCAACACAGACCATACCCACTTTTAAATCATCAATATCTGCTCCATTATTATTTTCAGCATTAGCTATAGCTGACTCTAATAACTTAAGCATTAATTGTGCACCTTTTTTTGGTGTAAACTTGAGGACATCAAGCGCACCAGATACTTTCATATTTCGTATCATGTCTGCTACCAATCTGCCCTTCTGAGCGGATAAGGGAGCACCTTTCAATTTAGCTGTAACTTCCATCATATCCTCTTATTTGCCTTTAGCCTTTCTGTCACCAGAATGACCTTTAAATGTTCGAGTCATGGCAAACTCACCTAATTTATGACCGACCATATTATCTGTAATATACACAGGGATATGATCTTTACCGTTATGAACTGCAATTGTAAGGTCAATCATTTCAGGAACAATTGTTGAACGTCTTGACCAAGTTTTAATTGGTTTTTTCGATTTTGATTCGATTGCAGCTTCAACTTTGCTAATCAAATGATGGTCAACAAAAGGACCTTTTCTTATAGAACGAGCCACTTGATATCCTCTCAATAATTATTTTTTCTTGCGTCTTCTGACAATGAAGCCATCAGTGCGCTTATTACTTCTGGTTTTATATCCTTTAGTTGGTACTCCCCAGGGTGATACTGGATGACGTCCACCAGAAGTACGTCCTTCACCTCCACCATGTGGATGATCAACAGGGTTCATAGCAACACCACGTACAGTTGGACGAATTCCTCTCCAACGTTTTGCTCCAGCTTTACCTAAAGCGCGTAAACTGTGTTCGCTATTGCTAACTTCTCCAATTACAGCTTTACATAAAACATGTATCTTACGCATTTCACCTGAACGAAGTCTTAAGGTTGCATAAACACCTTCTTTCGCAACAATTTGACCACTAGCACCAGCACTTCGTAATACTTGTGCTCCTTTTCCTGGTTTCATTTCAACACAATGAATCGTAGTACCCACAGGAATATTTTTCAATGGTAAGCAGTTACCAATACTAATAGGTGAATCAGCTCCGCTAACAACCTTATCACCAACATTCAAATTGGCTGGAGCAATGATATATCTTCGTTCACCATCTTTATAAACAATCAAAGCAATAAGAGCAGTTCTATTTGGATCATACTCAATGCGCTCTACACGTGCTTCAACACCATCTTTATTTCGTTTAAAGTCAATAATACGGTATTGATTACGCTGCCCACCACCAATATGTCTTACAGTGATTCTACCTTGGTTATTTCTTCCGCCAGTTTTCTTTAGCTTTTCGACTAAAGCTGCGTGAGGTTTCCCTTTATGAATGTGGTGATGAACCACACGTAATTCGCCACGCTTTCCTGGCGATGTAGGTTTAGATTTTAATAGTGCCATCTTAATCTGCCTTATTCGGTAGCTGTAAAGTCAATATCTTGATCTGCATGAAGAGTTACAAAAGCTTTTTTCCAATCACTACGCTTTCCATTCATTTGTTTAAAACGTTTTGTTTTTCCCTTCACATTAACAACAGATACATTTTTAACTTTTACGTTAAATATATTTTCTACCGCCATTTTAATTTCAGTCTTAGTTGCAGTTTTCAATACTTTGAAAGTAAACTGTTTAAGCTTATCCGCTATGACAGTAGCTTTTTCAGAAGTATGTGGCTCACGTAGAACCATCAACAATCTTTCAGCGTTCATTGTAACTGTTCCTCAATTTTTTTAATTGCAGCTTCTGTAACAACAACTTTTTCAAATCTTAATAAGGATACTGGATCTACAGTTGTAACGTCACAAATATCATAATCAATTAAGTTTCTTGATCCAAAATATTCATTTTCACCAACTTCAGTCATTATAATCAGAGCATTTGTCACATTTAGCTGATTCATTTTGTTGATGAAATCTTTAGTCTTCTTACTTTCACATTGAAAGTCACTAACGACTAACAGGTTGCCTGTGCGGCAAAGTTCGGAGATTATACTACGTAATGCACGTTTGTACATTTTTTTATTAAGTTTTTGTGAATAATCTCTTTTTTTAGATGCAAATGTTACTCCACCACTTCTCCAAATAGGACTTCTAATCGTTCCAGCACGTGCACGACCTGTACCTTTTTGATTCCATGGTTTTTTTCCACCACCTCTAACTTCTGAGCGAGTTTTTTGAGCGCTATTACCACTACGAGCATTATTCATATAAGCTACAACTGCTTGATGAATCAAGCCTTCGTTGTAACTGTATGCAAATACATCTTGGTTTAGTGCTAATGTTGATTTTGTATCTATAGTAGTAATTTCCATCACTCACCTCGTGCTTGCTTTTTGGCTGCAGGCTTAATTTCTACTCTTGAACCAGGTGCACCAGGTATAGCACCTTTAATTAGAAGTAAATTTCTTTCAGCATCTACGCGTACGAGTTCAAGACTTTGAACTGTACAACGAACATTCCCCATATGCCCTGCCATTTTTTTGCCTTTAAAAACACGGCCAGGAGTTTGGTTTTGACCAATTGATCCAGGAACACGATGTGATCTAGAGTTACCATGAGTAGCATCTTGTGTTCTAAAATTATATCTCTTAACAGTACCTGCAAAGCCCTTACCTTTAGTAGTTCCAGATACATCAACGAATTGGCCTGCAGTAAAAACATCAGCAACCGAAATCACTTGACCTGCCTTAAATGTATCTTCTGAGTCAACTAAAAATTCAGCTAACATATCGCCTGCTTCAATTTCAGCCTTTGCAAAATGCCCTGTTAAAGCTTTGTTTACTTTTCCTGCTTTTTTCGTACCACCTGTTAACTGAATCGCAGAATAACCATCTATGCTCTGAGTTTTAACTTGTGAAACTCGATTAGGGTGTACTTCAACAACAGAAACAGGAACTGACACTCCATCTGCCATGAAGACACGAGTCATACCGACTTTACGGCCTAATAAACCGATCATCATTGTAACACCTCTTTAATATTCTTCACCTTAAAATTTAGTCATCAAGGCTTATCTGAACATCAACTCCTGCAGCCAGATCCAATTTCATCAAAGCATCTACTGTTTTTTCAGTTGGATGTACGATTACGACCAGGCGTTTATGAGTACGTAATTCATATTGATCTCGTGCATCTTTATTAACATGCGGTGAAGTCAATACAGTAAATTTTTCCTTACGGATCGGCAAAGGTATTGGTCCACGAATTTGTGCACCAGTACGTTTTGCTGTCTCCACAATTTCTCGAGTTGATAAGTCAATCAACCGATGATCAAAGGACTTTAATCTTATTTTAATGTTTTGATTGCTACTCATTCTAATTACTCGATAATTTTAGCGACAACACCGGCGCCAACAGTACGGCCACCTTCCCGAATTGCAAAACGTAACCCTTCATCCATTGCAATAGGTGCATGTAAATTTACAGTCAACTGCACGTTATCTCCAGGCATTACCATTTCTACTCCAGAAGGTAAGTCACAAGTGCCTGTTACGTCCGTTGTTCTAAAATAAAACTGTGGTCTGTATCCATTAAAAAATGGAGTATGTCGTCCACCTTCCTCTTTAGATAAAACGTATACTTCCGCCTCAAATTTTGTATGAGGTTTAATTGTACCTGGTTTTGCTAATACTTGACCACGTTCAACTTCATCACGCTTAGTCCCACGGAGCAATATACCTACGTTATCTCCAGCTCGGCCTTCGTCTAACAACTTACGGAACATCTCAACACCAGTACAGGTCGTCTTTGACGTATCACGAATTCCTACAATCTCAATCTCTTCGCCTACTTTGATAATTCCGCTTTCGATACGTCCTGTTACTACTGTTCCTCGACCAGAAATTGAAAATACGTCTTCAATCGGTAGTAAAAAGGACTTATCAATGTTTCGTACTGGCTCTGGTATGTATGAATCCATCGTTTCTACTAGCTTCTCTATCGCTGGTACACCAATATCACTAGTATCTCCTTCTAACGCCTTCAATGCAGAACCAACAACAATTGGTATGTCATCCCCAGGAAAATCGTAACTGCTTAACAAATCTCGAACTTCCATTTCAACAAGTTCTAACAGTTCAGGATCGTCTACCATATCCGCTTTATTCATAAATACTACAATGTACGGTACACCTACTTGGCGTGACAACAATATATGCTCTCTGGTTTGTGGCATTGGACCATCTGCAGCTGATACTACCAGTATCGCTCCGTCCATTTGCGCTGCACCCGTAATCATGTTCTTCACATAGTCAGCATGTCCTGGGCAATCCACATGCGCATAGTGTCTGTTTGCTGATTCATATTCAACATGCGCTGTAGATATTGTAATTCCTCGTTCTCTTTCTTCTGGTGCTGCATCGATCTGATCGTATGCTTTCGCTATACCACCAAATTTCTTTGCCATAATTGTGGTAATCGCCGCTGTTAATGTGGTCTTACCGTGGTCTACGTGACCAATCGTACCCACATTCACATGTGGCTTTTTACGTTCAAATTTTTCCTTCGCCATTTCAATAACCTCGTTAACTTTTTATTGTTTCTTAATAATCGCTTCAGCAATGTTAGTTGGTGCTTCCGCATACTTAGAAAATTCCATAGTATAAGTTGCTCTTCCTTGAGTAGCAGAACGTAAATCGGTCGAGTAACCAAACATCTCTGCGAGTGGAACTTCTGCTCTAACTATTTTTCCTGCTGGTGAGTCTTCCATTCCTTGAACCAAGCCACGTCGTCTGTTAAGGTCACCCATAACATCACCCATATAATCTTCTGGGGTTACAACTTCGACGCTCATTATTGGTTCAAGTAATACTGGTTTAGCTCGTAATGCACCTTGTTTGAAGCATTGAGAACCAGCAATTTTAAATGCCATTTCACTAGAATCCACTTCGTGGAAGGAACCGTCAAATAATGTAACTTTAACGTCCACAACTGGATACCCAGCAATAACACCATTTTGCATTTGCTCTTGAATTCCCTTGTCAACTGCAGGTATATATTCTTTTGGAATGACACCACCAACAATTGCGTTGACGAATTCATAGCCTTTACCCGGCTCCTGGGGCTCAATCTTCAACCAGACGTGGCCATATTGACCACGACCACCTGATTGTCGAATGAATTTGCCTTCTTGTTCTATAGGTTGCTTTAGTGTTTCTCGATAAGCAACTTGAGGTTTACCAACATTGGCTTCAACATTAAACTCCCGCTTCATACGGTCTACAATAATTTCCAAATGAAGCTCACCCATACCTTCAATAATGGTTTGTCCTGATTCTTCATCAGTATGTACACGGAAAGAAGGGTCTTCTTGAGCTAGCTTTCCAAGCGCAATACCCATTTTTTCTTGGTCTGCTTTTGTTTTGGGCTCAACTGCTACAGCAATAACAGGATCTGGAAAATCCATTCTTTCTAATATCACTACTTTTTCAGTATCACACAATGTATCCCCAGTAGTCACTGACTTTAAACCAACTGCTGCTGCAATATCACCTGCTCTAACTTCTTTAATTTCTTCACGTGAGTTAGCATGCATTTGTAATAAACGACCAATACGCTCTCTTTTACCTTTTACTGAATTGTAGACAGTATCGCCGCTTTTAAGAACACCGGAATATGCTCTAAAATAAGTTAAAGTTCCGACAAATGGGTCTGTAGCAATTTTAAAAGCCAAAGCTGAAAATGGTGCATCATAACTTGTTTCTCGAGAAGCTTCCTCACCGTGCTCATCGATACCTTGAACATCAGGTATATCGGTAGGTGAAGGTAAATATTCAATAACACCATCCAAAACAGCTTGCACACCTTTATTTTTAAAGGCGGAACCACAGAATACAGGAACTACCGCATTACTAATAGTTAATTGTCGTAGTGCCTTTTTAATTTCATCTTCAGAAAGCTCTTCACCTTCAAGATATTTTTCCATCAAGTCTTCAGTAGCTTCAGCAGCAGCTTCTACAAGCATTGCTCTATATTCTTCACATTGCTCTTTCAAATCAGCAGGTATATCTTTATACACAAAAGTCATACCTTTATTTTCTTCATCCCAATGAATTGCCTTCATTTTGATGAGATCAATAACTCCTTTAAATTCTTCTTCTGCGCCAATCGGCAGCTGAACAACGACAGGATTAGATCCTAAACGCTGTTTGATTTGGCCAACCACCCTAAGGAAGTTTGCACCCATTCTATCCATTTTGTTAACAAATACAATTCGCGGCACACCATATTTATTCGCTTGCCGCCATACTGTTTCTGATTGGGGTTCTACACCAGCTACTGAATCGAATACCACAACTGCACCATCAAGTACTCGTAGCGACCGTTCTACTTCAATCATGAAGTCTACGTGTCCTGGTGTATCGATAATGTTAATGCGGTGTCGTTCGAATTGCTTGTCCATACCTGACCAGTAGCATGTTGTTGCTGCTGAGGTAATAGTAATACCGCGTTCCTGCTCCTGAACCATCCAATCCATCGTTGCAGCGCCGTCATGAACTTCACCAATCTTATGAGACATACCAGTATAATACAGCACACGCTCTGTTGTTGTTGTTTTTCCTGCATCAACGTGCGCTGCAATCCCTATGTTTCTATATAGTTTTAATGGAGTAGACACTGACTACCTCTCTTTTAGTTCCATCTAAAATGCGCAAATGCTTGGTTAGCTTTTGCCATTTTATGAGTATCTTCGCGTTTTTTTACTGCAGAACCTTTACTCTCATAAGCATCCAGCAGCTCCCCGGCTAAGCGTAGCATCATTCCCTTTTCACCGCGAGTTCGTGCAGCCTGAACAATCCATCGCATACCTAAGGCAATGCTTCGATCATTTCGGACTTCAACTGGTACTTGATATGTAGCACCACCTACTCGACGTGAACGAACTTCAACGCTTGGTCGAACATTATTTAAGGCTTCTTCAAAGTAGCGAAGAACTGTAGCTGAACCACTTGTGCTACCAGATTCACCACTCTCATCATCTGCTTTTTTCATCTTTTTGAGACGCTCTTCCATAACAGATAAAGCGCCATAGATTATTTTTTCAGCAACAGATTTTTTACCACTAACCATAAGTACGTTAATAAACTTTGCTAGCAGTTCACTATGATGTTTTGGATCTGGCAAAATTTCTCTTTTGGGAACTTCTCTTCTTCTAGGCATTTCAATTTCCTACAATCAGTTATTTTTTATCTTTTGGCTTTTTAGTACCGTACTTTGAACGACCTTGTTTACGATCGTTAACCCCTGATGTATCTAAACTACCTCTAACAGTGTGATAGCGCACACCAGGTAAATCTTTAACACGACCACCTCTTATAAGAACTACTGAGTGTTCTTGAAGATTATGACCTTCACCACCAATATATGATGTTACTTCAAACCCATTGGTTAGACGCACACGAGCAACCTTACGCATAGCTGAGTTAGGTTTTTTGGGTGTAGTAGTGTAAACCCGTGTACATACTCCACGTCGTTGTGGACATGATTCCAGTGCTGGTACGTTACTTTTCTTCTTTACGTCCACACGAGGCTTTCTTACTAACTGATTAATAGTAGCCATTTATACTTAACTCCGATCTGTCTCTTTGATTATTTCGAATACATAAGGAGGCCGGATTCTATATAGCTACGGCAGATTTGTCAAGTTTTAATCTGCCGTTTTCGATCCGAACTAGTGTTCTTGATTATCTGCGTTTAATGCTTCACTCAACGCATGCTCAACATCACTTGCAGTTACGGTATGTACAGGGTACTCACCAGCTGCAGCCTTAGCTCTCTTCACTTTACGACCTTGATGATAGGCATAACCTGTTCCAGCAGGGATCAGACGTCCGACCATCACATTTTCCTTTAAGCCACGTAAATCATCTACTTTACCACTTACAGCAGCTTCCGTTAGAACTCTTGTTGTTTCTTGGAATGAAGCAGCTGAGATAAATGATTCGGTAGCCAAGGAAGCCTTCGTAATACCCAATAATATAGGTATACCTCTGGCGCTTTGTTTTCCTTCTGCAATAAGCCTGTCATTTTCTTGCAGCAAAGCACTTTCTTCGATCTGCTCACCTGCCAAGAATTTTGAATCTCCAGCAAAAGTTATAACCCGTTTACGTAACATCTGTCTTACAATTACTTCGATATGTTTGTCATTAATTTTCACACCTTGTAATCGATATACATCTTGTACTTCATTTACGATGTAATTTGCTAATGCACCAACACCAAGTAAACGTAATATATCATGAGGATTAAGTGCTCCTTCCGCGATAATTTCTCCGCGTTCTACATGCTCACCTTCGAAGACAGAGATATGACGCCATTTTGGAATGAGCTCTTCATGACATTGATCTTCAGAAACATTGATAATTAATCTTCTCTTACCTTTTGTTTCCTTACCAAAACTTACCATTCCCGAAACTTCCGCCATTACCGCAGAATCTTTCGGTTTGCGCGCTTCAAATAAATCAGCAACCCTAGGTAAACCCCCAGTAATATCGCGCGTTTTAGATCGTTCTTGAGGAATACGGGCGATAACATCACCAATTCCTACATGGCCACCGTCCTCAAAGTTTACGATCGCATCTACAGGAAGGTAATATTGAGCTGGAACATTAGTACCTGCAAGATAAATATCATCGCCACTCTCAGTCACCAATTTTACCATCGGTCTTAAGTCTCGACCTGCGGCGCTTCTTTGTTTCGCATCAATAACAACAATATTACTTAAACCAGTTAATTCGTCGGTTTGTCGATTCATAGTGATACCATCAATTAAATCAACAAATTTCAAATAACCACCAACCTCAGAAATAACAGGATGTGTATGTGGATCCCAAGTAGCGATAATTTGTCCTGCTTCAACACTTGAATTATCTTGGACTGTAATTACAGCACCATAAGGTACTTTATAACGTTCGCGTTCACGTCCAAATTCATCAACTATGGTCACTTCGCCAGAACGTGATACAGCAACTAAATTTTTATTTTCATGAGTTACTGTTTTAATGTTATGTAAACGAATAACCCCTTTAGTTTTGATTTGAATATTATTGGCTGCTGTTGCTCTTGAAGCTGCACCACCTATATGGAAAGTACGCATGGTTAACTGTGTTCCAGGCTCACCAATCGATTGGGCGGCAATAATTCCTACTGCTTCACCTGTATTAACAAGATGTCCTCTTGCTAAATCTCTTCCATAGCACTTCGCACATAATCCATAACGAGTTTGGCATGTAATAGGCGAACGTACTAAGATTTGATCGACACTTTGCTTTTCTAGCTTTTCAACCCATGCCTCATCTAATAAGGTTCCTGCAGTGACAACAGGTTCACTTTGGTTAGGAATGTAAACATCAGCAGCTACTACTCGTCCTAATACGCGCTCCTGAAGTGGCTCAACAATATCACCACCTTCAATCAATGGTTGCATTAAAATACCTGTATCAACACCACAATCATCCTCAGTAATGACCACATCTTGAGCTACATCAACAAGTCGTCGCGTCAGATAACCAGAGTTAGCTGTTTTCAATGCCGTATCAGCCAAACCTTTGCGAGCACCATGAGTTGAAATGAAGTATTGAAATACATTTAATCCTTCACGGAAGTTTGCTGTAATTGGAGTTTCAATAATTGAACCGTCTGGAGCAGCCATCAATCCACGCATACCAGCAAGCTGTCTAATTTGTGCAGCAGAACCTCTCGCTCCTGAATCAGCCATCATAAATATGGGGTTAAAGGATTCCTGTCTTACTAGCTCACCTTTCACATTAGTAACTTGTTCGGTCGCGATCTTACTCATCATTGACTTGGCAACTAACTCATTAGTACGGGACCAAATATCAATAACTTTATTGTAACGCTCCCCATTAGTTACTAGACCGGAACGGAATTGTGATTCAATTTCTCGAACCTCATTATATGCATGATCGATAATACTTGCTTTATCGTCGGGTATCTCCATATCTTCGATACCAATAGACGCACCGGAACGGGTTGCGTACTTAAAACCGGTGTACATTAGCTTATCGGCAAAGATTACAGTTTCTTTCAAACCAAAAGTTCTATAGCAAGTATCGATGACCTTAGTAATCACCTTTTTAGTCATAGTACGGTTTATTTGCACAAATGACATACCCTTAGGCAGGATCTGGGCAAGAATCGCACGCCCGACCGTAGTTTCAACAAGATGATATCCCGATTCATTTTCTTTAGGCATACGAATTTTGATTTTGGCATGGATATCAAGATGTCCAGCTTCATAAAAATTCTGGGCTTCTTGAGCGCTTACAAAAATTTTCCCTTCACCTAAAGCATTAACTTTTTCTCGAGTCAAGTAGTACAAACCAAGCACAACGTCCTGGCTAGGAACGATAATTGGCTCTCCGCTAGCTGGTGACAAAATATTGTTTGTTGACATCATAAGTGAGCGAGCTTCTAGTTGTGCCTCTAATGTCAACGGCACATGCACAGCCATCTGGTCACCATCAAAGTCCGCGTTGTATGCGGTACAAACAAGAGGATGAAGTTGAATCGCTTTACCCTCAATTAGCACTGGTTCAAATGCCTGAATACCCAAGCGGTGTAATGTAGGCGCTCTGTTAAGTAGGATAGGATGCTCACGAATTACATCATCTAAAATATCCCAAACAACTGATTCTTCGCGCTCAACCATCTTTTTAGCTGCTTTAATCGTTGTCGCTAACCCTCTAAATTCTAATTTGCTAAAAATAAATGGCTTAAAGAGTTCAAGCGCCATTTTTTTAGGCAGTCCACATTGGTGCAGTTTTAAAGTAGGCCCGACCACAATTACTGAACGACCTGAATAGTCAACACGCTTACCTAGAAGATTTTGACGGAAACGACCTTGCTTCCCTTTAATCATATCAGCTAATGATTTCAGAGGACGCTTATTTGTACCAGTGATTGCACGACCACGACGACCATTATCCAAAAGAGCATCAACTGATTCTTGCAACATTCTTTTTTCATTGCGAACTATGATGTCAGGGGCATTAAGATCTAACAAACGCTTTAAGCGGTTGTTTCGATTGATAACACGTCGATATAAGTCATTTAGATCAGAAGTAGCAAAGCGTCCACCATCTAATGGAACTAAAGGCCTTAAATCAGGTGGAAGAACCGGTAGAACATCCATGATCATCCATTCTGGCTTGTTACCTGAATCATAAAAAGCCTCCAGCAGCTTTAATCGCTTAGTTATCTTTTTGATTTTCGTTTCTGAGCTGGTAGTTGGTAACTCTTCACGTAAGTTCTTGATTTCATCTTCCAGATCAACCTGACGAAGTAGATCACGAATCGCTTCTGCACCCATACGTGCATCGAATTCGTCTCCATATTGTTCCATTGCATCCAGATACGCTTCATCATTTAGCAATTGACCACGCTCAAGCTCAGTCATACCTGGATCAACAACCACAAATGCTTCAAAGTATAGAACACGCTCTATATCTCTTAAAGTCATATCCAAAAGCAGACCGATTCTAGAAGGCAAAGACTTCAAGAACCAAATATGTGCAACAGGACTTGCAAGCTCGATATGTCCCATCCGTTCACGACGTACCTTTGCTAAAGCTAGCTCAACACCACATTTTTCGCAAATAACACCGCGATGCTTCAATCGTTTATATTTACCACATAAGCATTCATAATCTTTTACTGGACCAAAAGTTTTAGCACAGAATAATCCATCTCGCTCTGGTTTAAAGGTACGATAATTAATAGTTTCTGGTTTTTTTACTTCACCATAGGACCATGAACGAATTAGTTCAGGAGATGCCAAAGCGATTTTAATTGCATCAAACTCTTCACTTTGTCCCTGTTGTTTGAGGATACCTAGTAGGTCACTCATTACAGGAGCTTTTCTCATTGGTTCAATCATTGGGTCGTCGTTTAGAGTACTCAAGTCTATGCCTCCAAAAATTTGTTAATCAGTATGTATCGCTGAAAAGTTAATCGTGTTCGAGTTCTATATCTATTCCCAAGGCACGAATTTCTTTCAATAGTACATTGAAAGATTCAGGCATTCCTGGATCCATGCGATGGTCTCCATCGACTATATTCTTGTAGATTTTTGTTCTACCTCCAACGTCATCTGATTTCACAGTCAACATTTCCTGTAATGTATATGCGGCACCATATGCTTCTAGCGCCCACACTTCCATTTCTCCAAAACGTTGTCCACCAAACTGTGCTTTACCACCAAGTGGTTGTTGAGTGACTAAACTGTATGAGCCAGTTGAGCGGGCATGCATTTTGTCGTCAACTAAATGATTTAGCTTTAGCATATACATGTATCCAACAGTTACTGGATTATCAAATTGGTTACCTGTTCTACCATCATACAAAATAGTTTTTCCATCTGGTGATAGGTCTGCCAGCTGCAGCATGCTTTTTATTTCTGCTTCGGAAGCACCATCGAAAACTGGTGTTGCCATTGGCACGCCCGCACGCAAATTATCCGCCAATCGATACAGTTCATCATCGTTTAGACAATCGAGGTTAACTCTTTGTATGCCATCGTGATTATATATTTTATTCAAAAAAGTTCGAATTTCAGCTGAACTTTGTTTTAAATCCAACATCTGTGCAATTTTATTTCCTAATCCTTTTGCAGCTAATCCAAGATGTGTTTCTAATACCTGACCAATATTCATTCGCGAAGGTACACCTAACGGATTTAATACGATATCTACAGCTGTGCCATCTTCCATATGTGGCATATCTTCTACAGGTACAACAATAGAGATAACCCCTTTATTACCATGACGACCAGCCATCTTATCACCTGGCTGAATCCTTCGTTTAACAGCAAGATAGACTTTAACAATCTTCAATACTCCAGGAGCTAAATCATCACCTTGGATAATTTTTTTCCTACTATCGTTAAAGCGTTTCTCCATCTCTTTAGTCAATAGTTCAAGTTGCTTAGAGAGTTGCTCAAGCTGTTGGCTAATTGCATCATTTTCTAAGCGAATATCAAACCATTTATTTCTACCTATGTTTTCCAAGTAATCTTGCGTTATTTTGGATCCGGGCCGCAAATTTCCTGGGCCGCCAGTAGCTACTTTATCTAGGATAATATTCGATACGCGATGGTAAATATCTTCTTCGCGAATACGGCGCTCATCAACAAGATCTTTACGTACTCGTGCAAGATGTTCTTCTTCGATGCTTTTTGCACGTGCATCTTTTTCCAATCCATCCCGAGTAAAAACTTGCACATCAATTACAGTGCCATTCATACCCGATGGAACTCTTAGCGAAGAGTCTTTCACATCAGACGCTTTTTCTCCAAAAATAGCACGCAATAATTTTTCTTCAGGAGTAAGCTGAGTTTCACCTTTTGGTGTTACTTTTCCTACCAATATATCGCCCGCGTTAACTTCAGCTCCAATATAAACAACACCGGATTCATCCAAACTTGATAGTGCTGACTCACCTACATTAGGTATATCAGCAGTGATTTCTTCTGCCCCTAATTTTGTATCGCGAGCAATACAAGTTAGCTCCTCTATATGGATCGTTGTGAACCGATCATCTTGAACAACACGCTCAGATATAAGGATAGAGTCTTCGAAGTTGTATCCATTCCAAGGCATAAAAGCAACCAGCAAGTTTTGCCCTAGTGCAAGCTCACCCATGTCAGTACAAGGTCCATCAGCTAAAACATCGCCTCTTTGAATAATGTCGCCCGTTTTAACAATAGGACGTTGATTGATACATGTATCTTGGTTTGAACGGAAATATTTAGTTAAATTATAAATATCAACACCTGTTTCACCCGCTGTGGTCTCATCATCATTCACACGCACAACAATACGCGAAGCATCAACTAAATCAATTATTCCACCTCGTTTGGCAACAACAGAAACCCCTGAATCCGAAGCTACTATACGCTCCATACCAGTACCCACTAGTGGCTTTTCAGAACGCAAAGTTGGGACTGCTTGTCGCTGCATATTTGATCCCATTAACGCACGGTTTGCGTCGTCATGCTCTAAAAATGGAATTAGCGAAGCAGCCACGGATACGATCTGTTTGGGCGAAATATCCATGTAGTTAATCTTATCGGGTGTAGTTAACGAGAATTCATTTTGATGTCTACAAGGAACTAAATCAGCTAAAATATTTCCATCTTCATCAAGAGCTACGCTTGATTGAGCAATATACTGGTCAACTTCTTCAATAGCTGATAAATACTCAATTTCATCCGTAACCCGACCATCAATTACCTTTCTACATGGAGTTTCAATAAACCCATAATCATTTGTTCTTGCATAAACAGATAATGAGTTAATTAACCCAATATTGGGACCTTCTGGTGTTTCAATTGGGCATACGCGGCCATAGTGTGTAGTATGGACGTCACGAACTTCAAAGCCAGCACGCTCACGAGTTAAACCGCCTGGTCCTAAAGCTGAAACTCTTCGTTTATGAGTTACTCCTGATAGTGGATTTACTTGATCCATAAATTGGGATAGTTGGCTTGAGCCAAAAAACTCTTTAATCGCAGCAGACACAGGTTTAGCATTAATTAAATCCTGTGGCATTAGATTTTCGGACTCTACTAAGCTTAATCGTTCTTTAACAGCTCTTTCAACACGAACCAAACCAACCCTAAATTGATTTTCGGTCATTTCACCGACGCTACGCACTCTACGGTTGCCAAGATGATCGATATCATCGACCATTCCAATACCATTTCTAATGTCTATCAATGTCTTGATAACTGCCATGATGTCTTCTTTGGTCAGTGTACCTGGACCATCATCATTCTTTCTACCAACACGACGATTAAATTTCATTCTGCCAACTGCAGATAGATCATAACGTTCTTCTACAAAAAATAAATTTTTAAATAAAGCTTCAGCAGCTTCTTTAGTTGGAGGCTCACCAGGACGCATCATGCGATAAATTTCTACAAGTGCTTCCAATTGACTCGAAGTAGGATCAATTTTTATCGTATCAGAAACGTAAGAGCCATGATCTAAATCATTTGTATAAATCATATCAAATTGATGAATACCACTAGTGATCATAGCATCAAGTAATTCATCAGTGACTTCATCATTTGCTTGTGCAACCAGTTCACCAGTTAATGTATCAATAATATTTTTTGCTAATGTTTTACCCGACAAATAATCACGAGGCACGATCAAATCTTGCATTTGCGCTTTTTCCATTTGCTTAATATGGCGCGCAGTAATTCTTCTCCCTTGCTCAACAATGAGCTCACCTGTTTCGGGTACAAGAATATCAAATGAGGCGATTTCACCTCGTAATCGTTGTGGGATTAAATCAATATGATATTCACCATTTTTAAGATGACAGCTAGTGATTTCAAAAAACTCGCTTAGAATATCTTCAGTCTCATATCCCAAAGCACGAAGTAAAATACTAACAGGTAGCTTTCGTCTTCTATCAATTCGAACATATACACAATCTTTAGGATCAAACTCAAAATCAAGCCAAGAGCCACGATAAGGGATAATTCGTGCAGAATAGAGCAGTTTTCCCGATGAGTGCGTTTTACCCTTATCATGTTCGAATATAACACCAGGCGATCGATGCAATTGTGAAACAACTACTCTTTCAGTACCATTTATGACAAAGGTTCCAACATCAGTCATTAGAGGTATTTCACCCATAAATACATCTTGCTCTCTAATATCTTTGATTGGTTTAGGATCCTCGCTTGCATCTTTATCAAGAATAACAAGTCTTATTTTGACCCTTAATGGCGCAGAATAAGTTAAGCCTCTTAATTTGCATTCACGAACATCAAATGCTGGCTCACCAAGCTTGTAACTAACATATTCAAGCCTTGCATTACCAGAAAAACTATCTATTGGGAACACAGAAGAAAATGCAGCATGTAGTCCTGTATTAAAGTGTTCATTTGCTTTGCTATCGGCTTGAAGAAAATCTCTATAAGATTTAAGTTGAATTTCAAGCAGATTTGGTATTGCCATTTTATCGGCCTGCTTACCAAAGCTTTTGCGAAATCGTTTTTTCTCAGCATGCGAATATTGAGGTTTAGCTTCTGCAACTGCCATGGTGTTTCCTCTGTAAATTATTGATGACTTCAAACACGTAAACCCAGCCATGAAAACATGGCTGGGTTCCTATCTCATTGATATAACCTTATTATTTAACTTCTACTGAAGCACCAGCTTCTTCAAGTTCTTTCTTGATATTAGCAGCTTCATCTTTAGATACACCTTCTTTAATTGTTGAAGGAGCACCTTCTACTAAATCTTTAGCTTCTTTCAAGCCAAGACCTGTTATACCACGAACTGCTTTAATAACGTTTACTTTGTTTGCGCCAAAGCTAGTCATAACAACTGTAAATTCAGTTTGTTCTTCAACAGCGGCAGCAGCACCTGCTACAGGCGCAGCAACTGCAACAGCAGCAGCGGCAGCTGAAACATTAAATTTCTCTTCCATTGCTTCGATTAGCTCAACTACTTCCATAACAGACATATTTGCTATGGTTTCTAAAATATCATTTTTTGACACAGCCATTACTAGCTCCTGATTTAAAATTAATTTATTGATTAAAAAGGACTTAACCTGCTTTTTTATCTTTAACTGCTGCTAAGGTTCTTACTAATTTAGCATGTGGCTCAGCAAGAGTTCTGACAAATTTCTCAACTGGCGCTTTCATCACATACATCAACTTGGCTATAGCTTCATCGCGTGTTGGCAAGCTTGCAACAGCATCAATTTGATCTGCTGAATATACTTTGCCTCCCACTGATAATGCTTTAACTTCAAGTTTTTCAAATGTTTTTGCGAATTCTTTAAGTAGTCTTGCGGCATCGCTAGGAGCTTCTAATGACAAAGCTACAAACAACGGGCCTACCAGCAAGTCATTTAAGCACTCAAATTCAGTGTTTTTAAATGCTCTTCTTGTTAAAGTATTTCTTACAACACGAAGATAAACACCTGATTTACGTGCTTCACTACGTAAATGCGTCATTTGATTAACAGTTAACCCTCGATAATCAGCAACTACTGCCGAAATAGCCTTTGAGGCGACCGCAGTCACTTCTTCAACAACAGCTTTCTTTTCAGCTAAATTTAATGTCACGTTACTGACCCTCCTAATTTATACAAATCGCAAGGATTTGCCAGTTATGGTGGCCGTCTCTTTAACTAAGTTGGAGTCGGTTCACCGTCTGCGCAGGAAATTAAGCATAAGCACCTGCGGTCTTCGACGGCATGGACCCAAATCTATGCCGTGAATTCCTAAAAAATGGGTGACTATATTACACAGGTATTGATGAAATATCAATAGCTAAGCCGGGACCCATTGTAGTTGATAATGAGATTTTCTTTAAGTATTGTCCTTTAGATGAAGATGGTTTTGCTTTTTTCAGATCATTAATCAATGCAACAATATTTTCAATGATATCTTCTGCTGTAAAATCAACCTTTCCAACAGAACAATGAATAATCCCATTTTTGTCTGTTCTGTAACGTACTTGTCCTGACTTAGCATCCTTTACTGCTGCTTCAACGTTGGTAGTCACAGTTCCAACTTTAGGGTTTGGCATTAAGCCTCTTGGCCCTAAAATTTGACCTAACTGGCCCACAATACGCATTGCATCAGGGGTAGCGATGACAACATCGAAATCCATCACTCCGCCTTTAATTTTTTCGGCTAAATCCTCAAAACCAACGATGTCAGCCCCCGCATCTTTTGCCTTAGTTGCATTGTCGCCTTGTGCAAAAACAGCAACTCGAACTACTTTTCCTGTCCCTTTAGGCAAATTAGTCGATGAACGAACAACTTGATCTGATTTGCGTGGATCTACACCCAAGTTAACACTAATATCAAGGCTTTCACGGAACTTAGTCGAAGCAAACTGCTTTAAAATGTTTATTGCTTCATTTGCACTATACAAGTGACCAGTTTTAACTACCTCTAAAATATTTTTTTGTTTCTTAGATACTTTTGCCATGGCGCCCCCCCTTATTCCAAACCTTCAACGTCAATACCCATACTGCGAGCTGTACCTGCAATACTTCTAACTGCTGCTGCTAAACTTGCAGCAGTTAAGTCGGGTTCTTTAAGTTTCGCAATTTCTTCAAGCTGTTTGACGTTAAGTTTTGCCACTTTCTTAGTGTTGGGTGTACCACTTCCGCTTTGAATACCTGCAGCTTTTTTCAAAAGAACTGATGCAGGTGGAGTTTTAGTAACAAACGTAAAACTTCGATCACTATAAACAGTTATTACAACAGGAGTAGGTAACCCTTGCTCCATTTGCTGTGTAGCTGCATTAAATGCTTTACAAAATTCCATAATGTTAACACCTCTTTGACCTAAGGCAGGCCCTACAGGTGGGCTTGGATTTGCTTTACCTGCTGGAATTTGTAATTTAATATAAGCCTCTACTTTTTTTGCCATGATTACTCCTTATGGGTTAAACGCTAGCTTTTAGTAATTAATAAATTACTTAAGTCTTAGCTCCCCTATATATAAAACAGCCCCGAATTAAGTAATTACCTTTATCTTTTGTAAAGCGATTATTAATCGGAACACCTTAGCGAACTAAGTTTTCTCTACTTGACTAAACTCAAGTTCAACTGGAGTTGAGCGTCCAAAAATAAGGACAGCTACTCTCAATCTGCTTTTCTCATAGTTAACTTCTTCAACAACACCATTGAAGTCAACAAATGGACCTTCTTTAACGCGCACCACTTCACCAGGTTCAAACAAAATCTTAGGTCTTGGTTTTGTAACTCCATCTTCAACTCGCTGCATAATCGCTCGAGCTTCCTTATCCGTAATAGGAGTGGGAGTTTGGCTTGTTCCACCAATAAAGCCCAAAACTCTGGGTATTGCTCTTATCATATGCCACGTTTGATCGTCCATAACCATGTTCACTAATACATAACCTGGAAAAAACTTTCGTGTGCTCTTACGTTTTTGGCCTGAACGCATCTCAACAACTTCTTCTGAAGGTACGACAACCTCACCAATTTTATCTTGTAAATTATGGTGTTTTGCGCGTGATACAATTTCGCGCATAACAAAATTTTCATAGCCTGAATAGGCATGTACAACATACCATTGTTTCGATTTTTGTTCTTCCACCGAATTCACCCTAAATGAGTTATTTTAGCAATTGCCCACATCATTATTGAATCCACTCCCCAGAGTATAAATCCGGTTAATGCAACCATGACAATAACGATAGTTGTTGTTTGTACTGTTTCTTGACGTGTAGGCCAAACGACCTTTAATAGCTCAACTTTTGATTCTTGAGCAAAATGAAACACCTTCTTCCCTACTGAGGTTAGATAAGCCAAAAATATAACTAACAGAAACCATACAAGCCATATTATGGACTCTATAGGTGCCGATAAAGTGTAATTATAGGTGCAAAAAAAGGCTGCTAAAGTTATTAAAACTATAGCCATCCAAGATAGTATATCTTTAGTATTACTTTGAGCTTCGTTCGAACTTTTCATAGTCACTTGTTTGTTGGCAGGCCAGGAGGGAATCGAACCCCCAACCTGCGGTTTTGGAGACCGCCACTCTGCCAATTGAGCTACTGGCCTATATTATTTGGCATGCGTCATTTTATCACGCATGCCATCAATCTTACCTTATTACTCGATAATTTTAGCGACAACACCGGCGCCAACAGTACGGCCACCTTCCCGAATTGCAAAACGTAACCCTTCATCCATTG
>NZ_LNYE01000003.1:71327-208310 GCF_001467695.1 Legionella gratiana | reverse complement strand
TCAAACGACTACTGAAGAAGACTGGATGTATGATACACCCAAACTCGATGATGTAGTAACGACGGTATCTGTGAGCCTTGATGGAACTTGTGTATTTATGTGTCAAGAAGGATGGCGAGAAGCTATGACTGGAACGATTGCATACGATTTATTTGGGTGCTGCACCCGAGTATGATAAAGCCTCCTTTTTAGAGAGGCTTGAGCGAGAGGTTTATCACATTAATTTGTTGGATTAGCAGAAATCGGCTAAATTTATAAGGGGATAGTACATCAATCGGAGGTCACACCCGATTCATTAGATGTGACCATAAATGACACCATTGCAAAATAAAATACTGCTATTTCACGGGAACATTCTGCGTAATATATCATCCTTATTAATAAAATGGTGCTTTAAAGCTGCGGCTGTGTGCAAGCATATAGCGGCAATCAGTCCATACCCCAACCATTGATGCATCCATTCAAATAATATTCTTTTATTTTCATCTGGAGCCACAAGATTGGGTAAGGTAAATAGCCCAAAAAATGATGCAGGTAGTCCGGCTGCAGAAGTAATTAACCACCCAGTAATAGGCATAGCAAACATGAATCCATAAAAGGCCCAATGCATACTACGTGCAGCAAGTTTTTCAAGCCATGGTAGAGCAAGCTCTGGCATTTCATTACTCACGCGCCAAACAATTCTAAAAATTGCTAAGAAAAGTACTAAAAAACCATATTCCTTATGCCAACCATAAAGTTTCAATTTTTCAGGACTCCATGGCAATGGTACCATGTACAAACCCATTGCCAATAATCCAATGATGAGTAACGCAATAATCCAGTGAAGCAATATAGCAACCATTCCAAATTGCGTTGTACTGTTTTTTATTTGCATGAACATTACCCTGCTTTTTTATCAAGATATGCTTCTGCACCGATTTTAATATTGACTGTATCACTTAAAGCAGGCAAGAAAGCATTGATACCAAAATCGGAGCGTTTTATCGCCGTAGTTGCTGTAAATCCAGCAGACATTTTATTATTAATTGGATTCATTCCCTGCTTATTTAAAGTTACTTGTAGTACAACAGGCCTACTCACTCCACGTAAAGTTAATGTACCGTCTACTGTTGCAGTGTCTTTGCCTGTTGGAGTTACTTTATTGCTTACAAAAGTTGCTGTAGGAAACTGTTTTGTATCGAAAAACAATTTACTTTTTAAATGTTCATCAAGTTCAGGTACACCTGTTACCATATCTGCTACATTAATTGTTACATCAACTTTACTTTGACTTGGGTTATCTTGATCAAGAATGAGTTTACCGCTTGCATACCACTTACCGTATTGAGTTGAAAAACCAAGATGCTCAATGCTCCATAATACATAAGTATGCTTATTATCTAAAATAAATGTTTCTGGTGCTGCATTCACTTGAAAAGAATAAATAATAAGTAAGATAAATAATGAGAAGTACTTTGCTAGTTGTTTCATACTAAAACTCCATTTTTGATGATAATCAATGTTCGTTTGGCATATCAAACTCACCTTATAACTCTATTTTTCTGCTGTGAGACTACCACCCACTATACGATCACAAAGTCCTTTGGGTAATAAAATAAATGCATCCTTTTGATTATCTTTAGTAGCTGAAGACGCACATGAAGCAGTTGCCGTAGCACAATCATTCATGCCCTTTTTAGAAATTCCATAGCACTTCTCAGTTGCAGCAGCATCATTATTGTCAGCAGCTGCACTTCCAGCTGCAGTAAGAATAAAAAAAGCAGTTATTACTGATTGAATGATTTTTTCTTTTGTTCTCATTATTTATCCTTAGCAGTTTAAATTTCTCTTAACATACAATAGAGAAATTAAATCAACAAGTAGGTTGAGCATTATTTTAACCTCTGTTCTACATAAAAAAGTAAAATGATTTTTTTTATGTAGAACTGCTTTTATTTAGAACGGGATCGTTCGTTTAGCGATAGAAAAGATATCTCATACCCTTTCTATCGAATTGATGCTGATTAGGTTGTTAAATCACGAGAACAACGAACTTTAAATTGATTTAATTTAAAGTCATAAAACTGGAAATTATCTCCACTAGAAGAGAAGTTTTGAAACCAAGCATAAAAGAGAGGTAAATTAGAGTATTCTGTAGAACTCCAGTAGTAACCTGAAAAATTGCCGATGCTCTTTTCAACTAAATTTGATTGGATGTTTTGTTGGGTTGAGACACACCCGCTTCTACAACTGCTAGGATGTTTTTCATATCCTAGCTCACAAACAGCAGGTAAATACCAGTCTGAATATCCTTCAATATCCATGTTGCAAAGTCCCGCAGCATAATATGTTAAAGGATAGGAAGAAACTGGGCTGTAATAATTTAAGATGTTTTTACTATTACATTTTCCATTAGTTCCTGCTTTACAAGGTGTTGAAGATTTTTCATTGATTCCATGGATAGTATAATGCACATCACAGCTGGCTCCTCCGGATCCATTAGAACTCCAAATGATGCCCTCGTGCTCTGAGGTATTTACTACTTTACCCCCTATACTTCCATTTACTGATGTATCATCAATTGAATAAATATAACCCCCTTGATAGATACAACCATACCCTAATACAAAAACACTCAATTGTGTTGAAAAACCATTATCAGATGTTAGGTTTATTTTTCCAGGTATAGGTTGTGCTCCAGAAGTACAAGGAATACCCTCTAAGCTATTACTTGCAACAGGGCCTGGGAAAATCGTCACTGTACAAGTTTCATTGGGTTGAAGCGCGCTCGAACAAGTTGTTGAAACTCTTGTTCCTTTGGGTAAATCAGATGAATCTACTGAAACATTAGTCGCATCTATGGATCCTAGGTTAGTTATAATAAATTGCCGTGATGCTCCCGATAAAGCGGCATTTACCTGAGTGCAGGAAGAGTTAGGAGTAGTGCAAGCGACTGAAAGAGATAACTGAGATACATTGGGTGTCAGTGTCGCTTTACCAAAACTTACTTTAATTGTGTGATGTGTTGTAATATTACTAAGCTGGTAGGTGTTTCCTCCTTTTTGCACACGCTTCTCATCAACAAACCAATCATTCACGCCATAACCAACATCAGGCGTTGCAGTAAATGTGACGGTACTCCCCTTTTTGACCTGTTGTACACTGTTTGGATTAATCGATCCATGTTCTTCGGTAATAGGCGTTATGCTGTATTCTGGAGATGGAACTGGTTGATTAATTAATTGAACTGCCAGTTGAATATTGGTGGGAGGTTGGCTGCAAATAAGTGGAAATAATCGAAAACATAACTCGGGTCCTCCAAAAATATCTCCTTTAAGTTCAGCTCCTTTTGCCTCTAAAACCAACTTACATGAATGTCCCGGTAATAAAAAAATGGGGGATTCACAATCATCCTTTTCATAATGAACTTGATCAATACCTGGTATTTCTTTCATAACCATATACTGAGGGTCTTTTTGTGCTTTATTTTTTACCATGTACTCAATTTTTTTTGTTTCAGTAGGTGCAATCGAAATATTTGTTGGTGTTAAGGGAGTAAATTCTATGTTTAACCTTGTGGCACCTTTTGCTTGAGCTGATACAGAAATAAAAAATGATGCAGTGACAACAATTACTTTGTTGATTAAATTCATTTTTCAACCTCCTAAAGAAGCTAGATACAATTAGATTTGAAATGAAGTTATAATTGTTGCAATTAACAGATAAAAGTTCCCTTTTATTTAATTTGCTGATCAATTGTGTTTAATTGCAACAAGGAGACATTAAAAGATGAAACAGCGAGAGTCTTCTTTAATTTCCTCATCCTGACTTAGTGAAGATTCATCAGATTCCACACAGTGTGATCGTTTAGATGATTTGAAAAATGAAACGAGACTTGTTTCATGTTCATATTCAAGGCTATGGCGGCTATAAGATTTAAATTCAGCCAAACATGCGAAAGATTTGTATGCTGCTGTAAGCATTGCTCCTACAATGGTAATTCCTACTGCAACACCTAAAAGAGGTTGAACAATAAGTACGGGCAGGGCAATACCAAAAACAGCGGCATATAACGAAGTTGCTGTAGCTGCCCAGAATAGAGATTCTGCTGCTTTAGCAATATCATGAAAAATAACATTTCTTTTTCGTGAATTTATATCACGACTAATTTGATTTAACGCCATATCAGAACTGAGTTTTCCATTTTTAATTTGGGTTAGATTATCAACCAATAATTCATAACTAGATGTGATTTGTTCTATAGTTTTTGTGCGAGTTGCTTTTCGATAAGATAAATTATAATACTGTTCTATCGCTTGGATTGTTTGGGACATCAATTTATGAGTCTGCATATAATCCTGAAATAAGGTACGTAACTTCTTGTCACAATTTTTTAAACGCTTTTCTATATCACTATTATAAACAACCATTTCCAATTCCTTATGTTCTATGTTAACTCAAAAATAAATTACATTCTCAATATACAGAAGTAATCCTCTATATATGTAACATATATTTCACCATATTGTTATTATTTTTTATAAACTCAATAAAAATATCGCATAACTTACTGAATTAATGAAACTTATTTCACATAGAACGGCCTAATAGTTTTATTATTTATCGAATTCAGGCCAAAAATGAATATTAAGAATATCACTTCCAAAAGGGACTGTAGCTAATAGAGGAGAAGATAGTTTATGAATTAGAGTATTGATATTTTCTGATAACGCTTGCATGTTGGGATCGATACAATTAGCAATCCAGCCGATGCATTCAATTTGATGAGCATTTAAAGCAGCTTCTGTAAGTAAAGCGTGATTAATACAGCCTAATTTCATTCCCACAACAAAAACCACAGGAATTCGGGTTATTTTTAACCAATCAATCCACGTTTCTGTGTTATTCAAAGGAACCATTAATCCCCCTGCTCCTTCGATAAATAATTGATCTATCCCCTCTAAGTGTATATTAAGACAATAATCAGCTATTTCGGTTATTGATAAACGCACGCCTTCATTTTCAGCTGCAATATGAGGTGATACCGGTAATTTAAATCGCCAAGGATTAATAAGGTCTAAATGAAACTTGTCATTTTTTTGTAATAATTGCGCATCACTGCTAATTAATTGATTTTCAATTTCTGCACATCCGCTTGCTATGGGTTTGATTGCGGCGGCATTTAAAAAATAATCAACTAAACGTGTAGTAACATATGTTTTACCGCAATCAGTATCAGTACCAGTAATAAAATACCGTCTCATTTAATAAACTCTCTAATTTCGTTTATGAATAAATCCATATGAGATAAAAAAGGCATGTGCGCTGCGCGGTTAAAAAGTATGTAGTTAAATTTTGGATACTCTGTTTGCATAAATCGCATAGTTTTAACAGGAACAATAGGATCAAGTCGACCAAACATAAAATATGAAGGTTTAGTAAACTGTTTTAATTTCTTGCGAAAATCCCAGGTTTCCAAAATATTAAGACCAAATTTCAACCCTTGTGAAGAAGGCAATCTGTCTGGTAAATAGCGTAACCGATCATTGATTGCTGCACCATGAAGCTCGAGAAACTCGCTTAATGTCCTGTAGGGATCATCAGATATTTTTTCATAAAACCCTTCAAAAACCTCTTTAGAAATACCCGGCCATGATTCATCAAGCAAAAATCGTGGTGAGGAAGCAACACTGATAAAAAAATCAACTCGTTCAGACTCCTCTAACGCCAAATGCATGGCATATAACCCTCCCATAGACCAACCTACTAAAGCAAATTTCGCTGGTAATTGACTCAGTAAAACTGTTTTAAATAACTGCCAATCCATGATTGAGCTATGTCCAAATCCGGGTAAATCGACGAGTATTAGTTGATAATGGGTCTTGAGTTTTGGCACTAACGCCAACCAAACCTGACTATCAAATCCCCATCCATGAAAAAAAACAAGAGGAAATCCATCGCCATATTTATGGATGTTTATATTCATAAATTCTACTTAGCTTATCAAAAAGCCCATAAATCTGTTCTGAAGTGTGGTTATAATTCAAAATAACTCGTAATCCTGATTCTTTGGTACTAACTGTTGGTTTCCTTATCGCGCAACAACTAATACCCTGCTTTTTAAGCTCATTCGCATAATATAGTGCTAAATGTGGACATCCTAAGCGCAACCTCTGAATTGGACTTGATGAGTCGACCCATTTTAGAGGTGATTTTTTAATAAGCTCTCTAAATAAAGCAATTAGTTGCATTAATTTTACTCTTCTTTCTTCAGCAAGAACAATAAATTCTAAAGTCTTTAGTAAGCCATAACTTAAAGCCGGACTCACAGCAGTTGAATAAATAATGGAACGCCCTGCTTGTAATAAAGCATAGATCCAATCGGCTTTTCCAGCAACGATAGCTCCTTGTGCAGCGAAGGCTTTCCCTAATGGAATAATTCTCAATGGAACTTCTTTTTGAGTTAATCCATGAGCAACAACAGCCCCTTTGCCCTGCTCCCCTAAAATACCAAAAGAATGTGCCTCATCGACTAAGAGCACACTTTTACTCTCACTACAAAGAGAAGAAAGAGCGGCCAAAGGAGCTAGCTGACCGCTCATGCTAAAAATTCCTTCAGTAATTAAAGCGCTTCCAGTAAAATTTCTCGTTAATTTACCTCTTAAATCTTCTAAATCATTATGAAAATAACGCACATAGTTTACTTGGGACAAAGTTAATCCATCATAAATGGAAGCATGAATTTCTTTATCAATGAAACAAGGTACTTTTAACTGACCCAATAAGGCTGTAACAGCAAGATTTGCTGCGTATCCTGAAGAAAATAAAAGGCAATCATCCACTGCTAAAAGATTAGCAAATGCTTCTTCAACCGCCCGGTGAGTCGTATGATAGCCACTAAGTAACATAGATGCACCACTACCACTTGGATATAAGCTATATCCACATTGGTATGCTTCAGAAATTCGTTTGTCCAGGGTTAATGATAAATAATCATTGCTGTCAAAATGTATTAATGACGAATTTTCTAATAGCACTCGAGTTCTTAATAAACCTTGAGCAGCTAACTGATTGGTATAGTCTCTAATTTTATTACTTAACAACATTTATACCATCTCAGTAAGACCCAGTTTATTAAAAAGAATTTTATCTTTAGCTCTCTGGGGATTCTCTTCTGTTAATAATTTATCACCAATAAATACTGAATTTGCGCCCGCAAAATAACACAGTGCTTGCAGCTCATCATTCATTTCAGTTCTTCCTGCAGTCAATCGAATCATACTTTTTGGCATTAAAATTCGAGCCGTAGCAATAGTGCGAACTAATTCAACTCCTTCAACCTGCTTTGATTGAGCAAGTGGTGTTCCTTCTACTGGAATCAGGCGATTAATCGGTACACTTTCTGGTGGTGCTTCCATATTTGCCAGAGTTAATAAAAATTCAATACGGTCTTCTCGTGTTTCGCCTAAACCTAAAATACCACCACAGCAAACACTAATTCCTGCTGCACGAACATGATTTAAGGTTTCTAATCGATCGCTAAACTTACGTGTAGTCACTACTTTTTCATAATAGGAAGGTGAGGTATCAATATTGTGATTATAAAAATCTAAACCTGCTTCCTTTAAGCTTGATGCTTGTTCTGGCGTTAACATGCCTAAAGTCATACAGGTCTCTAATCCTAAGCTTTTTACACCTTTAATCATCTCTTGCAAATCATTCATCGCCTTATCAGGTGGGCAACGCCAAGCGGCCCCCATACAAAAACGTTTCGCGCCACCCTCTTTAGCCTCTTGCGCACGTTTTAATACATCGGCAACTGACATTAATTTTTCTTTTTCAACATGGGTTTTATGATGTCCACTTTGTGAACAATAGCCACAATCCTCAGGACAAGCACCCGTTTTAATACTTAATAAAGTAGCAAATTCTAATGAGTTGGGTTGATGATGCTCTCTGTGCAATGTATGAGCATGATGCAATAAATCATTAAATGGTTGCTCATAAATTGCTGTAATTTCAGCAATGGACCAGTGCTTTTTTGGTTGAGTCACAATGATAATCCCCTGACATTCTTATTTTTAACGTCAGTTCGATATAAAAAGGTACTTTATTTTTTATATCGAACAGTTTTTATTTATGCAGTGGACATGATAAAGTTCGCACCAAGCTTGTCAACCAAAATTTTTTAAATGGTCAACACTCAACAATTAATTACTCGAGATTTAAAGCATGTTTGGCATCCTTGCGCCCAAATGAAAGACTTTGAGATTTGTCCTCCTATAGTTATTGAAAAAGCCAAAGGCAGTTATCTATATACTAATAAAGGACCATTAATCGACGCTATTTCAAGTTGGTGGTGTAAATCTTTAGGGCATGCTCATCCAAAAGTAATGACCGCAATAACCGATCAACTTAATCGGTTTGAACATGTTATTGCGGCAAATACCACTCATCCTTTATTGGTTGAATTAGCAGAAGAATTAGCCAATATTACTCAAAAACAACATGTGTTTTTTGCAAGTGATGGAGCAAGTGCTGTTGAGATAGCCATGAAATTAGCCATTCATGCCAATCTAATCAAAGGCTTTGCCAATAAAAATCAATTTATTGCATTAAAAAATGGATATCATGGAGAAACACTAGGTACTATGAGCATTAGTGACTTAGGACTCTACAAAGCACCTTATACATCATTCAATCTGAAGTGCCATTTTATTGATAATATTCCCTATGTTTCAGGTAAAGCCGATCCTTTATGGACTAATTGCGAGACGCATTGGTCTTCTATAGAAAAACAATTAGAAACAATGGATGATAATGTCTGTGCGCTTATTGTTGAACCAATAATTCAAGGCGCCGGTGGAATGTTATCTTATAGTCAAGATTTCCTAAAAAAAATAGCTTTATGGGCTAAAAGTAGAGGTATTTATCTCATTACTGACGAAATAATGACTGGAATAGGTCGTACTGGTGAATGGCTTGCTGCCAATCATGCTGGAATTGGAGCAGATATTATTTGTCTATCTAAAGGATTAACTTCAGGATCCATTCCTCTAAGTTGCGTTATGATCGACCACTCTATTTTTGAACTTTTTTATGCAGATTATGCAAGCGGTAAATCATTTTTACATTCTCATACATACAGTGGCAATCCACTCGCAGTGAGTGCAGCCTTAGCAACGATTAAAGCGATGCACGAAGAAAAAATAATTACTCATGTTCGAAATCTAGGTGAGTATATGCTGACTACCTTAACTGAAGTCGCCCAGCTTTCTGGTAAATTAAAAAATATTCGTGGCATAGGAGCTGTTGTCGCTGCAGAGCTTGAAGATTCATTAGATCATCGAGTTGGGAATAAAATTTATCAGCATGCATTAAATTATGGTGCATTGATAAGACCCATAGGAAATACACTTTATTGGTTACCTCCATTAAATACAAGTCACGAAATAGTTGGGAAATTAGCTGAAATAACACTAAAATCTATAAAGGGAGCATATGCGATACCTTAAACATGCGAGAATTACTCAAAAATTTGTTATTTTTTATCTATAGGCGATTTAAATTTCTCTGGATATTGTTCACTATTTTATCTTTTTTTATTTTTTCTTATATTAATTTGTATAATAATGCCATTCAATCATCGATTTCAGCTTCAAAAGTCGCTAATCGATTAACGAATGAAATTGATAAATTTATCAATAACATATTTAAGGATATAAATAAGTTACTTTTAGATCACAAGCAAAATAGAATAAACAAAGACAGTATTATTTCTTCATTACAGCATATCGATATAAATCATCCACGAATTTCTGGCATAGCCTTTTGGGATCCAACTCATCAAATTATCTATTCCACATTGCCTCATAATAAAAGTTATCTATTAACTGTTAATCCAACACGAGCCTTTATAGGACCATTAACTTCCTCGTGGTTTGTCCATCCAATTTATGTAGTGCAAAGAAAAATTGATAATTACCATGCTGAAATAATTATTATGGCGCCCATACTTGAAAATATATTTAACTCTCTTGAAAATAACTATTCAATTGCATTACATGATGAGAATCAGAAAAAAGTCATTGTCAAAACGAAGCAAACAGAAAAACTCAATTGGTTCAATAATAAGATTCTTGAAATTAGATCCCTTTTATTTCCACAAGTAGTTGCCTCAACACAATTAGATAGTATTGATAATATTTCGCTCACTGTTGTTGAAAATAGACAAAATACAATCCGTAATTTTTGGTACAGTGAAATCTTACTTATCTTTGATATTCTATGGCTTTCTATTTTGTTATATTTTGTGATCAAAAAAATTATTAGCAGATATCATTCATTACACAGTGCCATCAGGAAGGCCCTTAAAAAAGAACAATTTTATCCTGTTTATCAACCCGTATTTGATACAAAAGAAAATATTTATTCTGGAGCAGAGGTTCTTTTAAGATGGCAATATTATCAAGATACAATCATAATGCCTGATCTCTTTATCGAAGAGGCCGAAGATACAGGCTTAATTGTTCCTATAACATTACAAATCGTTGAAATCGCATTTAAAGAAACTAAAGAGCTTCTCCATAGCCGCCCTTCATTTCATTTAGCATTTAATGTATGTGCTTTTCATTTTACCAATGATTCTTTTTTTGACCAATTCTATAAGTTAGTAGAACAATATTCTATTTCACCAAAGCAAATATTATTAGAAATAACAGAGCGTTATTTACTTGACGTCACTAATAAATCGTTTATCAAAAGAATGTTAGAACTTCGAGATTTAGGATATTCTTTGGCTATAGATGATTATGGGACAGGACATTCAAGTATTAGCTATTTACAATATTATCCTTTCAATTATCTAAAAATTGATAAAATATTTATTCAAGCTATAGGTTCAAAAGCGATTACAGAAACTTTAAATGATGCCATTATTCATTTAGCAAAAAAAATAAATTTAACTATTATTGCAGAAGGTGTAGAAACTCAGGAGCAAGTTAATTACTTATTGGAAAATGAAGTGCATTTTCTACAAGGATGGTATTTTTCAAAAGCACTTTCTATTGACCAATTAACTAACTTATTAAAAGGAGAAATGAAATGATTCGGTATATAATTTACTGTTTTATGATTCTTTTGAGCGTATCTTTTTCGAGCATTGCAGCGCCAGTAGATCCTAATGGTGATTATTGGCTATGTAAAACTCACGACGAGACAAATACCTTTTGGAGCGCAAAAAATATTTATCAAAAAATTGCGCTGAACTTTTCTTATGCTCAGTGCAAGAGAAATAGCCGATTACCTGCTACATGCCGAACAAGTAAAGCTAACTGCGAAAAATTCGTTGCAGGGGTTAATATAATGCCGATGTGGGAATGTACGGCATTCGACAGAGCTGCATTTGCATGGACAAGCAACCGTTATCCACATCGTGAAGATGCTGCTTTAGCTGCTAAAGCTTATTGCAAACAAAAAAGTCCTATACCGGATACATGTTACATTAATTTAATAACCTGCATGAATAAACAAGCGATTTAAAAATGGTTTATTGCATTGGATTAACAGGCGATATAGCAAGTGGTAAAACAACTGTCGCTACACTTTTTTCTCAATTGGGTATAACAGTAATCCATGCTGATAAAATATCCCGAGAACTTACTCAAAAAGATCAACACATCTATAAAAAAATTGTCGAACATTATGGAACTAATATCCTAAACTCAGATAAGGAACTAAATCGTAGCCAATTAAGAGAAATTATTTTTTCAGATCCCAAAGAGCGGGAGTGGCTTGAGCATCTTTTACATCCACTTATTCGCCAGAAAATTGAAGAAAAAGTTGCCACCTGCACAACTCCTTATTGTATTGTAGAAATACCTTTACTGATTACGAAGCATAATTATCCTTACATCGATAGAGTATTACTTATCACTACACCAATAAAAACCCAAATATCACGGGTAATGCAACGAGATCAATGCACTAAAGAGCAAGCGCAAGCTATCTTATCAGCTCAACCAAATTTGAATCTTCGTTTAAAAAATGCTCATGATGTGGTGGTTAATGATTTGGGGATTGAAGAGCTGACAACAAAGGTAAACAATTTACATCGTCGGTACCTTCAATTATCAAATGACGATATATCATAGCGATTACATATTGATTGGCCTCAGGAAAATCTTTAGGATCTAATTCCTGAAGGCTAATCCATTTCATAGCTAACTGCCCCTCCATGCATGAAGGTTCTCCCGAAAAATGCGTTACCAGAAAAACGATTAATGTTACCGACTTATCCGAATATTGATGGTTTACTTCCCCCAACAATTGATATTGGTGAACCTCTAGATCAACTTCTTCTTTGACCTCTCTAATCAGTGCAAGCTCGGAAGTCTCATTTTCTTCCAATTTGCCTCCAGGAAACTCCCAACATCCTCCATGAGAAACATGGAGAGGACGCTGAGTTATTAAGAGACGTTGCTGATTATCAATAATAATTGCTACTGCAACCGTTAGATTCACACTAAACTTCCATGACACGCTTTAAATTTTTTACCAGAACCACAAGGGCAAGGATCATTTCGCCCAACTTTCTTATCCTGGCGCTTATAAGTTTGGGGGGTATCCTCATTTTCTTCGTCAGTATCACTAAAATTACTGTGTTGTAAGTTCACTTTACTCACTTGCTCTGCACGTCGTTGCTCTTCAACCGCATTGACATCTTCCGGAGTCTGAATTTCCACAGAAGAAATCAGTCGAATTACGTCATACTTTAAATTATCAAGCATTGTAGAAAATAAAGTGAATGCCTCTTTCTTATATTCTTGCTTAGGATCTTTTTGTGCGTAACCACGCAAATGAATACCTTGGCGTAACTGATCCATTGCAGCAAGGTGTTCACGCCACTGATTGTCTAGAGTTTGCAAAATCACAGACTTTTCAAACTGAGACATTGTCGTTCTTCCTGCCTGATTCACTTTTTCATTATAATGTTTTGCGGCTAGATCAAGAATTTTTTCTTTAATTTGTTCTGGTTGGATATGGTGGTCTTCCTCAATCCATTCAAGCACAGGAATTTTAAGTTTAAATTCCTCTGCCAAGACATCACTTAAAGCTTTAGGCTCCCACTGATCCTCTAAACTTTGTGGCGGAATATAGGTATCAACAAGATTAGACATTACTTCTTCTCTCATCATATTTACCGTCTCTTCTGTATCTGTCATTTCCATGATTGAAGCACGTTGGGTATAAATGACTTGTCGTTGATCATTAGCTACATTGTCATAATCTAAAAGTTGCTTTCTTACATCAAAATGATGCCCTTCCAGCTTGCGTTGTGCATTCTCAATTGCCTTTGTTACTAAACTGTGTTCAATAGGTTCCCCAGGCTGCATTCCTAATCGACGCATCATTGATGCAACACGCTCCGAAGCAAATATCCGCATTAAATTATCTTCAAGTGACAAGTAGAAACGGCTGCTTCCCACGTCTCCTTGACGACCTGAGCGGCCTCTAAGCTGATTATCAATGCGGCGTGACTCATGACGTTCTGATCCAATAATTCTTAGTCCACCTGCCGCAATAACCTCATCATTGCGTTGCTTCCAGAGTTTCTTAACTTCCTCTTTTTCTTCCTCAGTGGCGGTTTCTGGTAATTGAGCTAAGTCGGCAGCCAAACTTCCACCTAAGACAATATCGGTTCCCCTACCCGCCATATTGGTTGCAATAGTAACCGTACCTGGACGACCTGCTTCAGCAATAATTTGAGCTTCTTTTTCATGAAACTTAGCATTCAAAACTTGATGTTTGATGTTTTGTTTTTTTAACAGTTGGCTCAAGAATTCAGAAGCCTCAATAGACACAGTACCTACTAAAACAGGCTGCTTACGAGCAATACAATCACGAATGTCGGCAATAACCGCTTGAAATTTATCTTGTTGCGTTAAATAAACCAAATCAGGCTCATCTTTTCGTATCATTGGTTTGTTTGTTGGAATAACGACCACATCAAGATTATAAATCTGCTGTAGTTCATAAGCTTCTGTATCCGCTGTTCCAGTCATTCCTGATAATTTGCTGTACATCCGGAAAAAATTCTGGAATGTAATAGAAGCAAGGGTCTGGTTCTCATTTTGGATAGAAACATGTTCTTTAGCTTCAACAGCCTGATGCAACCCTTCAGACCATCTTCGACCTGGCATTGTTCGACCAGTATGTTCATCCACAATAATAACTTGGTTATCCTTGACAATATAGTCTATGTCACGATGAAACATAGCATGGGCTTTTAATGCTGCATTCACATGATGCATTAACATAATATTGCTGGCATGATACAAGCTCTCACCATGATCCAACAATTTCGCTTTAACAAGTAGCTCTTCTATATGTTGATGACCTGCTTCAGTAAGATGCGCCTGCTTTTGTTTTTCATCAACAGTATAATCACCTTCTTCACCACCTTCTTCCTGCTTTTTTAAATGAGGAATTAACGTATTAATTTTTATATAAAGTTCTGAACTGTCTTCGGCTGCGCCAGAAATAATCAAAGGTGTACGCGCTTCATCAATAAGAATGGAGTCTACCTCGTCAATTATGGCAAAGTTAAGTTCTCTTTGTACTTTATCTTCAAGGCTAAATGCCATGTTGTCACGCAAATAATCGAAACCATATTCATTGTTGGTTCCATAAACAATATCGCATCGATATGCTTCTTGTTTTGCAGCATGAGGCATGTCTGGATAAATAACGCCTACAGTTAAACCTAGAAATTCAAATATAGGCTTCATCCATTGGCTATCGCGTTTGGCAAGATAATCATTAACAGTAACAACATGAACACCTTTTTCGGTAATCGCATTTAAATAGGCCGGTAGCGTAGCCACTAGTGTTTTACCTTCCCCAGTACGCATTTCAGCAACGTTCCCTTCATGCAATACCATGCCACCAATTAACTGCACGTCAAAATGACGCAACCCTAAAGTTCGTACCGATACTTCTCTTACTGTAGCAAAAGCTTCAGCTAACAGTTCATCAAGACTTTCTCCCTCAGCAAAGCGTGCTTTAAAATGCTGAGTTTTTGCGGCTAACTCAGCATCAGTTAAATTTTGCATTTGCGTCTCAAATGCATTAATTGCCATTACTGCCTTTTCCATACGCCGTAATGTACGCTCATTTCGGCTTCCAAACATTTTCTTTATCAACGCATTCAGCATGGCCTAAATAATCCTCTGGAGATTTCAAATAACAAATTAGTTAATGTACTAAAATTTGGAAAAAAATACCATGAATACCTTTTAATTTAAGTGAATATTGGATGCTTATTTTCCATTTCTAACAAGTACTGACTTAATTGATCAAACAAGTGGATATCTTTAGTTTGCAAAATCTCCATTAACTTTTTTTTCCACTGGCTCGCTCCAGGTAAACCAAATGCTAAATTAAATATAGGTTTAATCAGTAAACTAAGAGAAACTCCTTGAGAAAATTCATCAAGTAAATACGTTAAATAATCATGAAACACTTGGCTACGCGTGCATTTAGGTTGTTTAGAATAAAGTTCATGGTGTATTGTTGCAATTTGAAAAGGATTATCACAGGCCAATCGCCCAAGCATCACCCCATCTACATACTGTAGATGAACATTAATTTCTTTTAAATTCAATATATTACCATTAATTACAATAGGGATATGAGGAATTTCTTTTTTTAAGCGGTAAACATAATCATAGTGAACAGGTGGAATGGTGCGGTTTTGCTTCGGATTTAAGCCCTGCAACCAAGCTTTACGGGCATGAACAATTATTTTTTGCGCACCCGCATCAACTAATTGATGGACAAAATTACTAAAAAATTCATAACTGTCTTGATGGTCTATTCCTATTCGGGTCTTTGCAGTAACAGGTATACTCACTGCTTCTTTCAAAGCACGAATACAAGCAATCACCTTGACGGGTTCATTCATTAAACATGCACCAAACTTCCCTGCTTGAACTTTATCACTTGGACAACCTAAATTAAGGTTGATTTCATCATACCCTTCTTGCTCAGCTCGTTGGGCACACTGAGCTAGAATACTTGGCTCAGAGCCACCGAGCTGCAATGCAAGAGGATGCTCCTTTCTATTAAATTGTAACGATCGGATAGGATTGTTGCATACAGCCCCTGTAGTTTGCATCTCAGTATACAAAAGAGCATTTGGTGCCAAAAGACGCATAAATACACGAAAATGCCTGTACGTCCAATCAATCATCGGAGCTATAGCTAAAGGAGAAAATAAAATCGGGGACACTTTGATATTTAATTAAAAAACCGTGATTATAACCGAACTTTCAATTTGGCACAAAATTTGAATAAAACACCCAATCTTATCCTAGAAATCAATATATTGTCGAAATATCAGTGTCTCATAATGAAAAAATAATAGATTTGGGTAGCAATAATTATTTTTGCATTTAACTGTTCTTGCCAAAAAATTAGTTTTGTCAAATCGGTAGGTTCCGTATGTGACTAAAAATTGGCCGGAAACTCAAAGGTTAGCGTCTGGATCCTCAGTATGATACTATTTTTTCAATTTAGTCTATAAACCAAAAACGGACCTATCACAACACGAACCACATAAAAATAGAGATAATATGATGAAATGGACTTCACCTACAGGTTTATTTGGTTTGGCATTAAGTTCTTTGGGCTTAGTAGTTATTTTTGGATGGTATTTTCATATACCCAATTTAATTTCTGTATTACCTAATTATATAAACATGGTGTTCAATACAGCCCTATGCTTCACTCTATCTGGCTTGGTGTTGTTTCTATCAAGAAACAACTCAAATCAGAACAATCGTATTTATACAATTTTTGGCTTGTTAATTTTGACACTTTCTGGAGCAAGCTTTGCTGAATATCTTTTTAACACACCATGGGGTATTGATGAATTATTTATTAAAGTATGGCTTTTTGATCAAAATCCATATCCAGGTAGAATGGGACTTAATACTAGTGTGGGATTTATATTAGTAAGCCTATGCTTCATTTTATTTCCATATACCGATAAGCTTTTTATTGCGATACTCACTCAGATAATCATTTTTTCCATTATGCTTCTTGGTATATCCGCTGTACTTGGATACTTGTTAAAATTAGAATTTCTCTATAGTTGGTATCAATATACTCGTATGGCTATTCATACATCGATTGGTATGAGCTTGCTCAGTATTGCTTTATGGTTAGCATGGGAAAATAACCATAATTTTTCCAAGTTTTATCATGACAATGAAGATAAGAAGATCATCTTATTAAGTTCATTTATTTTAATTAGCATCACGGGCATTGCTTGTTTAGCGGGTTTTACAATTGCTGTTAATCCTTTAGAAAAACAAATCGAACTCATCATATTAATTTTAGCCATCTCAATTGGTCTAGGAATACTATTGTTACATTGGCAAGTATTGCCAATCATAAATCAACTTGTAGTTGTAAAGAAGGATGCTATTGATAGCAGTATGCGATTACAAGCGATTTTTAATCATGCAGCGGAGGGTATTATTACTATCGATACTCAAGGGACAATCGAGTCATTTAATCCAGCCGCTACCAAAATGTTTGGTTATAGTACTACAGAAGCATTAGGGAAAAATTTAGAGATTATTATTCCGCCTGATTTACGAGAAAAACACAGTGCTGGAATGGAAAAGTATTTAAAGACCCATAATTCGACAATTGTCGGTAAGCATAGTGTGGTGATCCCTGCATTACGAAAGAATAATGAGCAATTTCCCATGGAAATTGCTATCACGGAAATGCAGGTTGATAACCAATACAAATTTATAGGTATGATGCGTGATGTATCAGAAAGAAAAGTCTATGAAGAAAAAATATTAGAAAGCGAAACACGATTTCGATTAGCTTTTGATTATTCACCTATAGGGATAGCTTTGGTATCACTAGAAGGGCGTTGGCTAAAAGTCAATAAGACATTATGCGATATCGTGGGATATAGCGAATCAGAGATGCTGCGCATGGATTTTCAAACTATTACCCATCCTGATGATCTTGAATTAGATATTAAATATGTGAAACAACTCTATGATGGAGAAATACCATTTTATCAAATGGAAAAGCGTTATATTCGTAAGGATAAAAAAATTACCTGGATTCTAGTCATTGGATCAATTATTCGTAACGAGCAAGGAGCTCCACTCTATTATATCGGGCAAATTCAAGATATAAATGATAAAAAGAAAAAAGAAGACGAACTATCTTTTAAAGCCAATTTTGACACACTAACAGGTCTTGTGAACCGTAATCAGCTAGAACATAGTCTAGATTTAACCATATTATCTGCTCTGAGACATCAACAACAATTTGCTGTTTTTTTTATTGATCTTGATAATTTTAAACAGGTGAATGATTCTCTTGGACATGATGCTGGTGATGAGTTATTAAAAGTTATTAGTGATCGCTTTAGAAATAATATAAGAAAAACCGATATTGCAGCGAGATTAGGTGGTGATGAATTTATTTTGGTACTTCATGATATTAAAAGTCCAGAAATAGCTGCAGTTTTTGCTGAAAAAATTCTAAATATATTATTAAAACCAATAACTATAAAAGAACATGAGTTATTAGTCACTGCAAGTATTGGCATTAGCTTTTATCCATCAGATGGAGAAGATTATCACTCATTGATTAAAAGTGCAGATTTAGCTTTATACAAAGCTAAAGAAGAAGGACGCAACAATTATCAATTCTGCACGAAAAAAATTAATGAGGAAATAAAAGATAAACTATTATTTAAGAATTCGCTAAAAAAAGCTTTAAAAAATAATGAGTTTTATCTTACTTATCTGCCAAAAATAGATAGTCAAAAAAAAATTACAGGATTTGAAACCTTATTACGATGGGAAAATCAAGAATACCAGACGGTATCTCCATCGAAAATTATTCCATTAGCAGAAGAAATTGGCATCATAAATCAAATTGATGATTGGATTTATGATACTGCTATTGATCAAGGGTTGCACTTAAGAACTAGTTTTAATTTACCTATAAAAATCTCAGTTAATGTATCAACAAAACAGTATTTACACTCTGAGTTCTCCAATAGTGTTTTAAAAAAACTAAATCAGAAACAATTTCCAGCGCAGTTTTTGGCACTTGAAATTCATGAGAATTTGATTATGCAAGATCCTAATCATTCAATAAAAGTAATCAAGCATCTTAAAGACAATGGCATCGAAATCATTATTGATAACTTTGGTACAGGATATTCATCTTTAAATTACTTGAACCAGTTCAATGCAGATTACATCAAAATAGATCCTCAATTTATAAAACATATAGTAGAGAACTTTGAACACCGGGAATTAGTGATGGCTATGATTGCTCTAGCCAGAAGTTTAAATATAAAAATAATAGCCGCAGGAGTTGAATCTATGGAGCAATATCATTTATTGTCACAATTAGGGTGTGATGAACTGCAAGGTTACTATATTAGTAGGCCACTACTTGCAAAAGAAATATTACAATTTATTCATAAATACAGTAACAAAGTAAACGAGTAGAATACTCACTAAGAATTTTGGAGAAAACGGAGTGCTTCATGGAAGGGTTTAAAATAGCTTTGTTCCTCAATGAATTCGACACTTCTCGCTTTGTGAGCATGATATCCACTTATTTATTGCTCGCTGTCACAACATGACAGTGACTCCATATTGGCCTTATGAGAATAAAGAAAATCATGAAGAGTTTAGCTTCAATGCATATGAAAAACGCAAAATTATCACAGCGTCGTCTATTTGTATTAGATATCGATGAAAATCTCGCAAGCATTCAATTTGATGAAGGTGAGCCACATAGTTTGTCAAAAAGTGCTGAACGAAGCTTAAGTCAAAGTCCCTCAGGTACGGTAGATAAACCAGAATTGATCCCAGGGATGTTATGCAAAAAAGCAACGGCATTTAGACAAGATGAATGGAAAACATTTTTTGAAGAAATTATTACCATCAATGAACGCTATAAAAAGCAATCAAGCGATAATGTTCCATTAATTTCTATTATTTTTTTGACCAATGCCTCTTATGATGGCGAAAAATTTATGAATAATGTTTTTAAACATTTTTTTGGAGCGAAATTAACAGAGCAATTGGTTCCAGACCCTATTGGATTTTATAATAGACAGAATCAATTAAAAGATATGAAATATCTTGATAAAAGTGATTATCTAGAGTACTTATTTCCTCATTTACAAAATAAATTCGCTCTCCTCAATCGCTCACAAATAATATTAGTTGATGATTCGCAAATAAATATTTACGGTGCTAAAGAATATGGTTTTTCAGCAATCCACCACCCATCTAATCCAACACAAAGACCCTCATTTTTTACTTTTACAACACATGGTGCTCAAGTGTTCCAGCAAATGCATCAAGTCCTTAAGGAGGCAGATGATTTTGTCAGTTTATTAGAGAACAAACTTCTTTGCTCAGAGGATATCAGATATCACTCATAGAATGATTGACACTATTCATTACCTGGATTAATAACTGCAAACGTGTGCGCCCTTGAAAAAAATTAATATCCAATTTATATGCAGCATGGATGTACCTAACACGGTGATTTGGCCAAGACTTTAGATCAACGTTAAAAGCAATCGCATCCACTTGCTGTTTACTTTGCGTTTCAATTAAGGTCATTTTTAAATGACTCTTTCCAACCAAACGCTGCTCAAGAATTTCAAAAATATTATCAAAAATAGGTTCAGCAAATTGCTGTCCCCATGGCCCGGCTTGTTGTATGAGCTGTGCGATCTCAAGCGTTAATTCATCGGGTTGCAATGGACCATCAGTAAGTATTTCGCCTTCGCATTGTGATAAATCAATATGTTGACCAACTTCTAGTACTAATGCTTCACGAAAAGCACTAAGAGAGTTAGGATGAATACTTAAACCAGCCGCCATAGCATGCCCACCAAATTTCTTAATGAGGCCTGGATGATCTTTATCTATCGCAGCCAAAATATCCCTAATATTTAAATCTGGAATTGAACGTGCTGAACCTTTTAATTCATCATCGCTTACTGCGGCAAAAGCAATAACCGGACGGTAGTAGCGATCTTTCATTCGCCCAGCCAAAATTCCAATCACTCCTTGATGCCACGTTTTATCAAAAAGGCACAAAGCAATAGGCAAATGAGTACTGTTATAATCAGCATCGAGAGTAAGCTTTTCCAATACAAGTAATGCTTGCTCTTTCATTTCTAGTTCAATTTGTTTTCGCTCTTCATTGAGTTCATCTAATTGCTGACAATAAGTTCTTGCCTGTTGTTCATCCGTACTCATTAAGCACTCTATACCCAAGGCCATATCATCTAATCGCCCAGCAGCATTGAGACGGGGGGCAATAGCAAAACCCAAATCAGACTCTCTTAAACGTGCATATTCACGCCCAGACACTTCGATTAAGGCTTTAATTCCCACTCGACCAAGCCCTTGGCGTATTCTTGCCATCCCTTGGTTCACCATAATTCGATTATTTTGATCAAGTCCAACCACATCAGCAACTGTTCCTAAAGCAACTAAATCCAAAAAGCTTGCCATGTTTGGTTCGGCAATATTCATTTCCTGAAACCAATTGATATTAATTAAATGCCTACGCAGAGCTAACATTACATAAAAAATAACCCCTACTCCAGCAATAGATTTACTCGGAAATTGACAACCTGGTTGATTAGGATTCACAATCGCACAAGCATTAGGAATAGTTTCCGCAGGCAAATGATGATCGGTAATTAAAACATCTATGCCTAATTGATTTGCTCTTTCGACCCCATCAAAACTAGCAATGCCATTATCCACCGTAATAATGAGTGCCGGCGTCCACTTGCTGGCTACATCGACAATTTGAGGTGTTAAACCATAACCGAATTCAAACCTGTTGGGCACTAAATAATCAATAAACTGAGCTCCCATAGCACGTAAAGCAGTAATTGCGAGTGCTGTTGAGGTCGCACCATCTGCATCAAAATCACCAACAATGATAATACGCTGCTGTTCACGTAATGCCTTTGCTAAACGCATACAAGCAGCATCAATACCCTTTAAAGTATCAAAAGGTAATAAAGCTTGTAACTGCTTATCTAATTGAGATGCTTCTGTTATGCCGCGAGCAGCAAAAATCCGCTTAAGTATCTCAGGTACATTAGGCATATTGGGAATATGTCTTGGTGGCACACGCTGTTTAATAAGCATGGATAAGTTTTCTCCACAAATGAACAAGCCAACCACTAGAAAATTGGATGTAAGCAGCATTATTCCAATACCAATGGATGGTCATTTTTTTTAATTCTTCTTGATGTTGTTCACTGAGCATAGAAAACTCGGTGAGCAATAAAATCTTATAATCCTTAAGTGCTAATGAAGAGTTATATAAACTCACATTTGTCCCACAAATTTTTGCCCAAGGTAAAAATTGTTCATCAGCACAAATACTTATTGCTTTTTTCTCCTTAAGTTTTGCATTTCCCCAAACCCATAATCCATTAATTAAAGAATTATTAGGTCTAGATGCAAAAAGCATTTGGCATTCAGTTAAAAACTTTTGCCAATACATTGTATTATCTAATTGCGCCAATTCAGGCATTAAGGATTGATTCAATAAATGCTGTACTGGTTTAGCGCGTAACAAATACTCTTTATCATTGTATAACAACCAGGTTACTGGATTATGGTAATGAAGAACTTTACCTTCTTCTGCGAGATACTGCGAAAATAGTTCGAACCATAATTTAGCTTCACCCTCTTGAATTTGCAGCTCTTTACCTAAAGTCGCAATCATGGCGTCATTATGGGTAGCTACCCAATGAACAAGACTCAAAACGAACCACTCACCTTCTAATTTATGATACTGCCTTAATAAATCGGCAAAAGGTGGATCAGAAGGATCATAATCGAGACAACGTAAAAAATGAAGCAGTGCATTTCCTTCTGAAGTTAATAATTTTGCGTTTTCTGGAATAATGGTACATTCTGAGTCAATCACTACATGCATACTTATGAAGCCTTAATCAGTCCATCTCTTTTAAATAATATTTTCAAGTTTCTTAATGCTTGACGCATACGATCTTTATTTTCTATAAGGCCAAAACGAACATAACCATCTCCTTGTTGACCAAAACCTATCCCAGGTGATACTGCGACATGAGCTTCTTGTAATAAGTACTTACTAAATTCAAGTGAGCCCATATCTTTGTAATGAGAAGGGATAGGAGCCCAAACAAACATAGTTGCTTTGGGACGCTCCACTGCCCAACCTAGTTCATTTAAACCATCACAAAGAATATTACGGCGTTTCTCATAGAGATCTCTAATTTCTCGCACACAGTCATCAGAACCTTCTAATGCAGCAATTGCTGCAACTTGGATTGGTGTAAATGTACCATAGTCCAAATACGATTTAATCCGAGTCAGCGCTGCAACAAGCTCTTCGTTACCACAAGCAAAACCAATACGCCAACCTGGCATATTATAAGATTTAGACATTGAATAAGTTTCAATAGCTATGTCTGTAGCACCAGGAACTTGCAATATTGAAGGTGCTTTATATCCATCAAATACGATATCTGCATAGGCTAAATCATGGATTACCCAAATTTGATGTTTTTTTGCCAAATCTACTATTTGTTCAAAAAAAGCATAATCGACACAATGGGTACTTGGATTTGCAGGAAAATTGATTACTATCGCTTTAGGTTTAGGCAAACTGCTGTTGATGGTATCTTCAAGGGATGCTAAAAATTGGGTTTCATTAATAAGTGGAATTTGTTTTACATTGGCTCCAGCAATAATAAATCCGTAAGTATGGATAGGATATGCGGGATCAGGTACTAAAATAGTATCACCAGGTCCACTAATCGCTAATGCTAAATGAGCTAACCCTTCTTTCGAGCCAATAGTCGCTAATATTTGTGTTTCATTATTTAAATGCACATTATAGTTGCGTTCATACCAAGAAGCCATTGCTCGTCTTAACCGTGGAATTCCCTTAGACATTGAGTACCGATGCGTATCTGGTCGTTGCACCGCTTCGATCAATTTATTCACTATATGCGGAGGTGTTGGTTGATCGGGATTTCCCATACCAAAATCAATAATATCTTCTCCACGTGCTCGCGCCTCTGTTTTTAATTGTGTTAATGTGTTAAAAACATAGGGTGGTAAGCGCTTAATTCGTGGAAATTGATTCATAATATCGACCTCTGTAGTATACTCACAGCCACTATAACCCAATCACCCCTCCAAAACCATGAATATCAATTTAGAAGAATCAGAACTACATGCGGTGCAAGCTTATAATAATAACAAAATTCAGATTAATTCCACTGTTTACGAAAAAAGTTTCATTGTTTCCAAAAAAGAAATCATCAGTGAGCTATCCATTAAAAATATCCTAGATATTGATGAAGTCTACTTGAGCTTATTAACGCAATTCAAACCGGAAATTATCATCATTGGCCATGAAAATACCGGAAAACTCCCATCTTTGTCAATTATGAGTCAACTTGCACAACAGAGAATTGGAATTGAATCTATGTCAATCGGCGCAGCCTGCCGTACTTATAATGTTTTGTTAAGTGAGCATCGAACTGTTGTTGCAGGATTTATTTTCTGAATGCGGCACTTTTTTGAAAAAATAGGTTTCTTCGTCTATACTCCATGTTGATCAAGGAAGGATCACCATGAGTTGACCTGTATCAAAATTGACTCTTGTCCAACCAAACATGGAGCAGCATTATCTCAATGGTTGAGGTGAGCTGAAATACGGAAATGAAAATAGCTATTCAATTAAAAAGTGAAGCACCTAATATTCCCTGGGAAGCTCTTGACTTGCAAGTTTCTTATTTTGTCAAAACTGATACCGAGGAATTTCTTCCCAAAACTGAAAAATACCCAGCTCTCGGGTCGGGTGATATTTCCGTCAAATTTGGTAATGATCTAGTACGTGAGAAAGACGTGTTTTTTAGTCTTTTGCTTGATTCAGCCAACGTTCTTGCACAAAATTCTATTTCTGCAGAAGAACTTAACGAATCCACGCCAATCACCATGGAGTTTGATTATAACCCGCGTGAACTTTCCCAACCGCCTGCAGAAATTGTCCAACCAAAACCTTTATTTGTTTATGGCCGTTTGCTGGAAAAAAATGGCAATAAAAAGATGGATGATGTGCAGATTATTTTTGAAGCATCAAAGGATGAAAATACGCCGCTGATTCCCATTGCCAGTGTAAGAACTGAAGCTAATGGTTATTTTTTTATTGAATATCCAGAAGGATATTATAAGGACGCTGTGGCACGAGTTGGATTGAATATTCGTGAGAACCCTATCCCCATACGACTGAAAGAAAAATTAATTGATGGAGAACAACATGCTCTGGTTTTTCCTAATCACGTCATTATAGTCGTAGAGTTACCAGAAGCAGAAGAACTGGAAGAGCAAACAGAGTGTGGTTGCAAAGAACTGGATGTACATGAAAACAAACGCGTTTTGGAAGAGTATTCTTTTTATAGTCTGGTACGGACTACCGAACCTGAAATTCTTGGTTATGTTCTTGAGGAAGATGATGATATTAGCTTGGATGAAGTATTAACCAATCATCCTATTAAAATCTGGGAAATTCTTGATCCGATTATTAAATTACCTGCCTTTAATCATCTTACCATGCGCACTGGTTTTGCCTCATCTGAAATGACAATCGCAAGGCCCGGCACAACCCCTGCTACGAATCCAGCGCCCAATAATGAACTGTTAGAATCATTAAAAAAAATAAAAATCAATCGAAGTGTGCTCAATACGTTTCTCAAAAGCGTACCCGCTTTAACTAAAGATAATATTGTTCATTTGATCGAACTCAATGAAGCTTTACGCTTCAAAAAGAAAATCAGACCGGTAGGCCCCAAACCTTTAGGAAGGGTAATCTTAAATGGCAGTGCCTATGTTGACTGGGATAAAGATGCTACTTTATATCAGGCCGTCTCTGTTGCTCATGGCCACTTATTGCAATTTAAATCAGAATGGATAGCTGATGGTTATTCTTTGGGCGATCTACTTTACAGTTTACCTTTGGCACCAGGACAAAAAAAGCAAATTGTGGTATTTGATTGGGAACGAAGAGAATCTGCTTCTAATACCCAATCTGTTGAATATGAAGAAAGTCTCTATAACTCCCTGGGACGTGACCGCGATATTTATGAAATTACTAAAGGAGTAATTGAAGAAAAAATTAGCGGTAAATCCAGCGCAACCACGGCCAGTGCGAGTGCAGGAATTGGAGGCTTTTTAGGAGGAATGCTGTTTGGTGTATCGGGTGGCGTCGGTCATTCTGGTTCTACCGCATCTCAAAACAGTTTACGACAAACTTCGGCCAGCGATTTACAGAAAATTCGCGATAGAATTGTCCAATCTGCCAATGCTATTCGTAGTCAGCGCTCTTCAGTTATTCAAACCGTGTCCCAAGGTGAGCGTTTTGAAGTCTCATCTGAAACCGTTGCTAATTACAACCATTGCCATGCAATTACCATTCAATACTTTGAAGTACTTCGTCATTTCAAAGTTCGACAACGTCTGGCAGATGCACGTGAATGTTTGTTTGTTCCCTTGCTGATGAGTCAATTTGATCTTGATAAAGCGCTACGCTGGAAAGAAAGCCTACACCCTTCCCTGATTAATAGTGCGTTATCCAAAGCATTCGAAGCAGCCGGACGGGTAAAAAACAAATGGATAGACAGTAACTTTCCTTCCGGTACTTTTGCATCTGAAAAAATTGTCACTGCATCTGGCAGCTTCCAAATCAAATTCATTATTCGTCGACCAGAGGATAAACGGGTAGAAGTTGATGATTACTCCAAACCCATTTATAGCGCTACTGGAATTATCGGATATCAAAAGAAATTTGTGGATGATATTAACGAAGCCAATTGGCAAAGCTTAATCCCTTTTCTTGGTGCTGATACACCTAAAGGCTTTTATGATCATCATCTCAAAGATGCAAAGAATAAAGATGAGATTTTCCATCGTCTACTGGGTGAAAAAATAGCTATGGCTTTTGTCGGTGCGCTCACTTTTCATGTAGCTGATGAAACTGGAAATGAAATTTCTTCCATGGCATTTGATACCTCATTGACCTCACGTTACAGAAAAGAAAGCACGCTCAATGTTACTGTTCGTTTTATGGGGCCTTCACAATTCAGTCGTGACAAATTGCATTACATCAAAATCCGTTGCGGTACTAACAATATTTTACCCGATTATTCATCCATTATCATCGTATCCGGTTTTATTCGCTATAAAACACCGCATTATGAAGGCTTTTTATGCCGTTATCAAAGCATACAGGATGATTTATCCCCTACTGACGGCGCAACACTATATGCTGGTCCTGGCAGTGATGAATTGCGTGATCCGCGCAAAGATGATATTGCCAGTGTTAATCTGCTTATTGATCATTTAAATGATAATTTGGAGTACTATCACAAAGCGATATGGTTAAGGATGTCACCAGAACGACGCTTCTTACTTTTAGACGGCATTATACTACCAGGAGAAAAAGGAATGGGCAGAAGTCTGGCATCATTGGTTGAAAATGAACTGATTGGTATTGTCGGTAATAGCCTGGTATTTCCTGTTGCTCAAGGGCTAAACCTTGATCCGAATTTTGGTCTTTCAGATTCATTGTTTGAATATTATATGGTATCAGCCAGTGATCCGATTAATATCAGTGTGCCAACTAAAGGGGTTTATGCTGAAGCCATGATGGGCGCATGTAACTCCTGTGAAGAAAAAGATGAAAGCAGATTCTGGCGTTGGGAAGAATCACCGATTCCTGATAGCCCTACCGCTATCAATCCGATTGATACTGAAAGCAGGCGTTCTGATCCAGGCAACTTACAACCTGCACCTTTAGCAAATCCTGTAGTCAATATTCAGAATGCACCTAATGCACCTGATCCTACTGGTTTGGCAAGTACTTTATCTTTACTAGGCAAAGGAGATTCCTTCAGGGATATTACTGGTTTGACACAAAACCAAACTAATGCACTTGAAGCCTTAAAGGCCTCTTACGACACCACAAAAACCTTTGGTCAGGAAGTAGCTAAGCTAGAAATGCAAAAAATGATGGAACGTCGTCTGGATAATGCGATCAAGGCGATAAACAGTAATCCAAATCTGGATCAAAAACAAAAGACCGAGCTTACAGAAAAAGCCTTGAATGCTTATCTTGGAGCTGGTGCAAAAACCGATACACCACCTAAAGATGCTAATAGCGAGAAATTACAGGAAGGAATTAACAAAAATCTGGATAAAGTGAACAAGAGCAAAAGTGGTGAAGTAGCCATCTCCAAACCAGATGGAACTAAGATTAATACTAAATTTAATGATGACTCTTCTTCCAGCCCTACTATTGAAACAAAAATTGGTAAAGGTGGTATTACCCCGATGAAGCAGGAAAGTCCGAATACTTGTTGGGCTACCGTCGCAACTATGATGATGCGCTGGAAAGATGGCACAAACTATACAGTTGAAGCTGTATTAACTAAAGCAGGTGCACAATACTTGAATTTATACAATCAAAAACAAGGTTTGCCTTTTGAAGAAAAACAAAACTTTATCAGCTCTCTTGGCATGAAAGGAGAACCACAGGCAACTTACACCGCCGAAAATTATCGTGATTGGTTAACAAGCCATGGTCCATTATGGGTAACAACTGATGCTGATCCTACTAAAGGCTTTTCCGCGCATGCCCGCATCATCACTGGCATCAGCAGTGATTTGAAAAACCTGGAATTGATTGATCCCTCTAAGGGAACAAAAGCGGTGCAAAGTTTTGAAGAATTTTCCAATACGTTTAATGAACTCATTACTGATAGTCCATTAATGCCAGCAACTCAAGTGGTTCATTTCCTTGATATAATAGCCAATCCAACTGAAGGAAATGACCCAACACCTGCTGATATTGTCAAAAATCTGAATGAATATAATCCAGCAAGTTCTGACACACTGGTGATTAATACGATAGAATTTAATACTGGCATTAGCGGTATTAAAAATTACAAGGATTGGCAAACAGATAACACCGTTGTCCACAATCGCAGAAAAAATGCCTATCGAGATCCTTTTGGCATTATCCAGCTTGTCCTACATGAAACAGCTGGTGAAACTGGGGATGGTTTTGATGGCTCAGCCAATGAAACCTCACACATGTCTGTCAAGAGAGATGCCACCGTCCTCCAGTTTAATGATTTGGTTGAATTTGAAAATCATGGCAGCGGTATGAATACTACCAGCATCGGCATTGAATTTGTCAATCGTGGTTGGCTCTCCTCTACAACTGATGATGGAGGCGAAGGCATACCCTCTAAAGAATCCTCAATGACTGCAGCCCAGAAGGAAACTTATAAAGAAGCAAATGGCTATTTATGGTTATTTTGGGGCTATGGGTTCAATATTTATCGTGTTCCCCCTTCTATGGATCAGCTTGAGAAAGAAGTAGAAGTGGTTAAATGGTTAACGATGGATTTACCCACTATACTCCAAGGAATAAGTGGAATCTCCATCTATAATTTATTCCCTTCAATTGATGATACCTGGCTGCAATTAATTTCCTATGATGAGGTAAAAGACATCTGGACATTTAAAGATGCAGACATTCCACCCGAAGCAGAACGAACAGAAAAAAATCTCTTTGTGATGACTACAGGTTATGAGTATTTGACACCAACTGAAGTTCGAAGCAAATCCGGTATTATTTCGCATAACGCCTTTTATGATAATCATAGTGATGGTTCGTTCCTGACACTCTACACCTGGTTACGTCTGAAAAAAGGAAAAAATAAAACGGAAGCTTTTGATATCAGCAAAAAACTGATGAAAAATCATTCTATTCGCGTATCGTTGACCAGTAATACAGATAAGAAAATTTTCCTAGTTCATGTGAAGGATGGAAATTTGGTGTAGTTTTATGAAAACAGGATAGATCAATACTTATAACCATTCGGAAAAATCGATCGTTGTTTTTTTTCCAATGTTATCGTAATTTTTTTCAATCCAAAAACTGGCTTCCTGTCTTCCTAAATCACGCATAGCCACTAAAAAATCCCAATCAGGAGAATAAATAGCGGATAATGGAAAATCACGTAAATTTTCATCAGCACGAATGCAATGCATAAATATTTTTTTATAATTTTTTTCATATTCCTTTTTCAATTGGCCTTTTGTGATCAAATTGCTAACAAAGGCAACAGCACGCATTTCACGCATTAGAGAAGAATTAAAGGATACCTCTCTTATTCGAGAGTCAATTTCTGCTGGGGTTTTAGGAATTTCGTCACGAACAATTGGAACAGTATGAAAGATCAAAATATCTCGGCAACTTGTTTGATAAATTAAAGGGAAAATGGCTGGATTACCTAAATAACCACCATCCCAATAAAACTCACCATTGATTTCAATTGATTGATATAACTGAGGTAAACAAGTAGAAGCTAAAAGAGTATTTATCGATAATTCGCTGTTGTCAAAAATACGTATTTTACCGGTTTGAACATTAGTTGCACAGATAAACAGCCGAATAGTACTTTTATTTTTAATTTGCTCTATATCAATTATTCTTTCTAAAACATTTCGAATAGGATGAAAATTAAAAGGATTGAATTGATAAGGCGAAAAAAGGCTCGCTATGGAATTAAATAAATAAAAATTAAGTGGAGCTTTTAAAAAAGGTTCTATAAAGTAATCAAACGGTGTTTTCGCTGTAATGCCAAACAATTTCCCATAGTCACTCATCGCACGCCAGAAATCGTACAACGATTGCCTAGCGCCCTCTTCTTTTCCCTGCAAAAAGCCATATGCAAGAACAGCTGCATTCAAGCTACCAGCACTTGTTGCCGAAATACCTTCAATTGTAAATAACTTTGATTCAAGAAACTTATCTAATAAACCCCATGTAAAAGCGCCATGAGCACCACCGCCTTGAAGGGCAAGATTTATTTTTTTTCTTTTAGGCATTTCAATTTCCCTATCAATAGAACGAATCCTCTCTACCATCTGTATAACAGCGCTATGCATTTCCTCAACCCCACTGCCAATTGTCCGTCGTTGCAACAGCGGGGACCCATTTTGATAAGGCACAATGCTCAAATACAAATGGATTTCCGCTTTCGCGAAAATGACGAAACCCTTAAGTCAATGCCAGCGTTTCTCAGACCGAACGATTCGAAGTAAAACCACACTCTCTTATCCGAAACTCACGTTAAGTTAACACTAATGGGACTCCATTCATCCCATAACCTAACTCAAATAATCTTCTACCACTGTACCATACGGTAACGTTAAATCAGTAACAAAATGAATTACTGATACAATTTTTTTTACAGGGAAGTCTGCAATGGGGGCTAATGCATGAGGATGCAATTCCAAACTACCAGGACCAGTCCAAGCACCTTTGACTGTTACATCCTTTAAATAGGTCCGAGTCAATTGATTAATTGCAGGGGCGCCATCAACCCCTGGTATATTTTTTAAAAGGAAAGTGGGTTTTTTCAATGAATCTAATACAGTTGTTTGATCGACTTCATGATGTTTGTATCCCATAGTTGCTGTAGCAATTCGCAGACTTCCGTAATCTAACAACCCAATGAGCACGTCTTCTTCAACAAATAATTTAGGTTTCGCCAGTTTTTTAGGGAATCCCCAAATTTCTCGGCCACCAGCAATAGGAGCATGACAATCTAGAAACATCGAGATAGTGAAACCCCCTTCCTCACCTTTGTATCGGACGGGAATCACTTGACCCGATTCTGTATAATCACCAAAACCTGTGGAGTCCGGCATCCTAATGAATTCAAACTTTACAACAGGTTCAAGTAGTTCAAGTCCGGGAGGCAGAATATCTTCAAGCAACTCAGGATATGTTTCATAGGTAATTATAAAAAACTCCCTATCAATAAATCGATAAGGCCCTGCAGGATATGTTCTTATCCAACGGGGTGCAGGCATATCAAACTCGTTGACGATTTTTGGCTTTTTCATTGATTTCTTCCCTTATAAAATTTCTTCCCTCTACAATTATAACGTCTAATTTAACTTTTTTAGTTTAGCTTATGTAAATTATCTTTGACATTTTCAGAGATCATTGAGTTTCATTTTATGTAACTCCGCCTTTAATTACACTGATAGGAGCTCTTTTTGAAAGAGTGCTTCTTAATTATATCCAAACAAATTATGAATATCTCTTTAAGGATATTAATCTATCAGACCCTATTTGATTTATTAAATAACGCCATTTAGAATTAAAATTATATGTGCATCAATGGCGTAAAAGATGTTTGTACTGAATGAATAAATATAAGAAAAATGTTAATCATTTGTGTATCTATATTGAGACATCAAACAAATAAAACGGTTAAAAGGAAATAATATCATGAGCATTAAAACTACTATAGCGAAGTCTTTTATGTCTACAGGATTAGCTTTATTCTTATCGATAGCAGCAAATGCAGCAGTACCTCAATGGGAAATTGTCCAAAATGAAAGTCAATTGACCTTCACTGCAACCCAAAATGGAGCTCCAGTAACCGGTCAATTTAAAACCTTTTCAGGTACAATTTTAGTTGATCCTAATGATTTAAAACACAGCAGTATTAACATTATTGTTGATATAAACTCAATAAGTGCCTCTTATGCTGAATTGAAAAGCACCTTACTTACTCCAGATTGGTTTAATCCCAAAGTTTTTCCAAAAGCTGAATTTAAGTCAAATCAAATTGAGAAAACTGGCAGCAACACCTACAAGGCTGTAGGTATGCTCACTATTCGTGACAAAACTGCGCCAGTAACTTTGAATTTCAAAGGAGAGCAACCTGATCCTAATAAAGGAATTGTTATAGGAAATACAGTCATTCAAAGAACCCAATTTGGGGTGGGGCAAGGTGATTGGGCAAGTACTAATGAAATTAAAGATGAAGTAACCATAAACTTTAAAGTAGTTGGCGTTAAAAAATAAAATTTTTCTAGGGTCTATTGACCTCTATGGACCCTAGCATCATTAGTTCCTATCCAATAAGAGTAAAAATTGTAGGTAAGGCGAGTTAGGTTGGTACTGAGCAAAGTCCAACAAGTGTGTGGTACCGAAGTCCTGCTGTTGGGCTTCACTGCATTCAGCACCAACCTACGTGTCCAAACCCATGAATAATGCCCCCCTGTCCTTTTACAAAAAAGTAAACTGTTAAACTTGATCATCTAATAGAATAGACTCTTAATCTCTAAGTTATTCAGATCCGCATAATCAGAGGTAATCCTAGCCAAAATTTTTTGCCCTATTACATTTCAGCTCGTGCTCGATAATGTTCTTTGGAGTCCAACGCATTGCGTTGGGTTCCAAAGAAAGGAATATTTCGAAGATTTAATGATCCGTTAATGATCATTTTGATAAAATAATATATAGCATGATTGATTTGGCTTTTAATACCTTCTTCATGCAGCGCGGCAGGTCTTCTCCTTAGGAAGTTGGAGGACTGGTACACATACTTAGTTTTAATTATTAAACGGGTTTGTCGCTGAGGCAAGTAATAAGAAAAAGCATATGCTTTTTCAAGACCTTGATTCGGCGAAGTGAAACCTTCTTATCGATGCAATCTTGTCAACTGCCTCTAAAATTTATGCCTTTTAGGCAAGTGTAAAATTTTGTTGTGCGAGGTAGTGTATGAGTTATAGTAACATAGACATGGGTCTTGGGGCTCCAGGCGACGATGGTAGTACAGAAGATAACAAGGACTCTGGTCCTAATGAGCAAACTCAGATTGAGATAAGTGACAGTACATCAGTGAGTCAAGAAATTTCCGGATTTACCTTTGAAGACTATTGTGACACAGATTATAATCAAACAGAGCAAGAACTACAAAAAAACTATGGTCATTTAGATAGCTTTTATGAAAGCAGCAGTGAACCATCATCTATTTCAAGTATCAGTACAGAGAGAAATAATCCTTGGGCAGGAGCTAAATTTCTGTTATCTCCTCTCACTTTTCTTGTAAATAAGGCTACAGCTCCATTTAAAAATACTGAGAAATCTACTTTAGAAGAGCCAAAACAAATTGCAAACGGAAATTTTGATGAAATAGACCATATGGAACATCAAAAAACCGTTGGCTCAACAAATAAAATTTTAACCGCAGCGGTTAAGACGGTGAAGGGGGCTACAGAGACCTCTCTTAAAGAGTGCGAAAATTATGAGTTTAAATGCAAGGAACGATCGAAACTTGATAAAGATACAGGTGGTGTAGAGAATCAAGAAATGGTGGGTGTGAATATCCATCTTGACAAAATTGATAGGCCTTTATTACCTGGAGCTCGTAAAGTCTTAACGGAGCACGCTAATGAAAAGCAAAAAACGAAAGAAGAACGGGGAAGCGCTCGGATGCCTCCCAGTGAAGCTACTGCCCATGCGAGAAAAGAATTTGAAATTGCTCACGAATTTGGTAAAGGCGACGATGAATATGATCAAGCAGGCAGTTTAATTCATACAACAAAGGGACTAGCTGAAATAATGGCTCTTGATCTGAATCCGATACAGGATGTTACTTCTCAACCAGGTTTTGTGGTGACTAGATCTCAACTATTTTTCAAGAAAGCAGATAGTTCAAACGCGAAGCCGACTCAAAATGATGAAAGCATGAAAACACTTTCATCAAGAAGATAGGATAATAATTCATCATTCTAATGAATGCTTGCTTCAGTCTTCATTAGATTCTTATAGAAATTTAAACGTAACCTGGGTGAAAGTCTGAAGGACAGAAACCCTGGTTTCATTTTGTGACTCAGTTTTCTTTAAATTTTTCTTATAGAAATTAGTTTTGAGAAAAGCTTATATGGAAAATATTTTATCAATGTGCTAAGTTAATAGATTTATTATAAGCATTGTATAAGGAAACTTACTATGGATGATCCATTTGGCGATCCAAATATTATTGAAGATACTAAAACCCATCTTTCAGATGGTAATACCACTTCATTAGAGTTTGATAATCAAACTGGTTTTACCTGGGATGATTATTGTGATACTGATTATAATAAAGTAGACAATGAGCTTCAGGAACAGTATGGGAGTTCGCCTAGCTTTTATGAAGTAGATCATGAAGACAAAGAGAGTCCATCAAAGTTCAGCGGAAATGATAATATAAATACAGTTCCTTGGGCAGGAGCTAAATTTTTGCTAAAACCCATTGATTTCGTTGCTCATTTTATTGCAGACAAATTTACCGCTTTAAAACAGATACATGCTACTAATTCTAAAGAAGCTACATATAATTCAAGTTCTCAAAAAATAATGATATCTTTGTCCAGCTCCCAAAATTCATTTACTAATCAAGATAAAATCTTACGGGAAGCTAATGCACCCCCTGATGAGAATGGCATTTGTTCTCCAATGGTCAACTTATATTTTGAAGAGCAATTGGGCTTACGGGATGCTAGTTACAGGGAAGGTAGTTCTGAATATATTTATAAAGAAGCAAGAAAAGAAAAACAACATCAAATTGATCTGATCCATCAGGGAAAAGATGGTTTGCATGCGGTATTTGTAGATCATAATATCCCCTATGTAAAACAAGAAGTAGATGCTCGTAAATGTGAAAGTGAAGAAGAAGTAGAATCTTTGCTAAAAGATTATGATCAAGTATTAGTCACTTATCCTATTACTCAGAAAAATGGAGAAAAGGATAGACACCAAATTTATATTAAAAAAATTGATAACTCTAGTTGTACTCGTTTTGATGTCAATAAAGAGGGTGGTGTCGAGGAAATACCTTGTAAAATGTTTTACCATAAGCTTGCCAAAAAAATTGCAAAGGCTCATATCGATAAGGATAATGATGATGAACATGTAATCATTGCGGGGATTAAAAAAAATTAAGGTACATTGACAAAGTGGTTTTATGTAAGCGTAGTAGCCTGTTTGTAAGCGGGCTTTATAAGAGACTTCATTTCCATGAATAGGAATCTCTTTATTTATCCTTCTCCAAGTCTTTGTGCGGATGGTCGGAAAATTTCAGCACATTTGGAATGGTTTCCGAGATTACAAGATGCAACAGATTGACAAACATAGTACTCAATCATAATTGCCTTCTTGCTTCTAATACATTAGGAATTTGCTCTAGTTTTGTTAATAAACGAGATAAGCTACCTAGACCATCTACATCAACAGTTAATGTAATATAAGCCATATTTTCTTGTTTGTTGCTCTGGGTCTGCAATGCATAAACATGTGCCTTTTCATTCGCCAGTAAAGAAGTAATGTCTTTAAGTAACTCAGAACGATCGAACGCTTTAATAAGAATATCTACTACATAATTCTCACGAGTAGCACTTCCCCAGCTAACTTGTAAGAAACGTTGCTTTTGTCGCTCGCTGGCATGAATAATATTAGGGCAATCTTGCCTATGTACAGATACTCCGCGTCCTACAGTAATGTACCCAACAACTGCATCTCCTGGAACAGGCTGGCAACATCTTGCCATAAAGGTTAGCAAATTACCTACACCTTCGATACGTAAATCACTTCCGGTAACTTCTGGTTTTGATTGGGGCTTAACAAACCGCTCCAAATTAAGTTCCGATGGCGCAGGAGGAGCAATTTTACTAATAATTTGCCCCATTTTAATATCACCACGTCCCAAGTTTGCATACAGATCATCTAGTTTTTTGAAATGCAACATCGGAGCGACTTCATTTAACTTATCCGATTTTATTCCTAAAGATTTTAATTCTTTGTCCAACAGCTCACGACCTTCTTGAACGTTACGATCGTAATCTTGCATTTTAAACCAATGCAATACTTTGGCTTTGGCTCTAGATGTTTTTAAGTAATTTAAGTGAGGATTAATCCAGTCGCGTGAAGGTTTAATTTGTTTTCCAGTTAAAACCTCTACTCGATCCCCTGTTTTTAATTGATAGGTCAAAGGTACTATATGACCATTGATTCGTGCTCCACGACATCGGTGACCTAAATCACTATGTACATGATAAGCAAAATCCAAAGGAGTAACGCCATGAGGTAAATCAAGAACATCTCCGTCAGGAGTAAATACATAAACTCTGTCTTCAAGAAATTCTGTAGTACTGCTTTCAGGAACTCCTTTATTACTTGCCATTTCTCGATGCCAAGCCAATACGTCACGTAGCCATTCAATTTTACGTTCATGACTTTCTTTTGGTTTGCCGCCTCCTTCTTTATATTTCCAATGTGCGGCCACACCCATTTCTGCTAAATCATGCATATGAAACGTTCTAATTTGGACCTCAAAAACCCTTTCTTCTGGTCCTTTAACTGCCGTATGCAGTGACTGGTAACCATTGGGTTTAGGATTAGTAATGTAATCATCAAATTCTGCAGGAATTTGTTTCCAAAGTGTATGCACCATACCTAATACTTCATAACATTGCGGTTTAGTATCAACAAGTACACGTACCGCTGTAGCATCGTAAATCTCATCAAGGGATACATTTTTACGGGTCATTTTTTTATAAATGCTGTGGATATGTTTTGAACGCCCGTAAACAGCAAAATGCTCTATCCCACTTGCTTTAATTTGCTCATTCAATTGCGCAACAATAGCATCAACAAAACTGTCTCGCTCTAACCGTTTTGCTTTCAGGCCTTTTGCAATCGCTTTATAATCATCAGGATGTAAATAGCGGAACGCAAGATCCTCCATTTCCCATTTAATAGCCCCTATTCCAAGTCGATTGGCCAAAGGAGCATATATCTCCATTGCCTCAGTAGCTAATTGTTTACGTAATTCTTCTGATAAATGAGAGGCAGTTCTTAAAACACATAAGCGTTCAGCAAGTTTAATTAACACCGCGCGAACATCATCGACCATAGCTAATAACATTTTACGAATGTTATCAATTTGTTGTTTATTTTGTGGATATTTGTTCAATGCCTGAAAACTGTGCATAGCGCTCATACGTTCTATGCCTTTTACTAATTTGGCAATGTTAGAACCTAATTGCTCGGCAACATCATCAATCGATAAATCAGCATAGTGTACGTTTTCAAAAATAATTGCTGCTGCGAGTGTCTCTTGATCTACTTCAAGATCAGCAAGTAAATCAGCCATAGATAAACCTTGTTGCAAACAAGATTGGCCAGTTTCTGTTGCATGCTCTTGTCCAGCCAGTTGGCTTAAAGTACATGCAGCACGAATGAGTTCAAGATTATCCAGGTACCCTTTTGCACCTAATTGATGCAGCCATAAATCCACATCAATGCTTCCATCGGCACATAATGGAATAGTATCTTTTACTCTAACCATAAGTTTTATCCTTTCTCAAACATCGCGATTGATTCAACATGAGCTGTATGAGGAAACATATCCATTACTCCTGCTTTTATCAATACATAACCTTTTTGATTCACTAAAATATCTGTATCTCGTGCTAATGTTATGGGATTACAAGAGACATAAACAATACGTTCTGGGTTGAGCAAATCAATTTGTTTCACGATCTCAAGTGCCCCTGATCGAGGAGGGTCAATTAGTACTTTGTTACAGGGCTGTTGCACCAGCTTTTTTACTTCATTGACATCATCTAAATTAGCCGCATAAAAATCCACATTGGAAAGATGATTTTCTTTGGCATTCATATATGCTCTTTCAACCATAGTTTTACTGCCTTCAACACCGAGCACTTTGGAACAAAACTTAGCCATTGGTAGTGAAAAATTACCTAACCCACAAAATAAGTCTAGCACTATATCAGTACTTTTTAAGTCCATAAGTTGTAATGCGCGTGTCACCATAGAGCGATTTAACATTGAATTAACTTGGGTAAAATCCGTTGGATGAAAGGTGAAAGAAATTTGGAAGTCCGGTAAGTGATAAGCTAAATACTCATTCGCATTCGGAGGATAAAAACAATAAACACTCTCTGGGCCACCAGGTTGAAGAAAAATTTTATAGTGATATTCTTCAGCAAATTTTTGAATTTTAAATTCATCTTCAGGGGTTAATGAAGTTAAATTTCGAAAAATAAGTGCAATCTCATCATCACTTGCCGCAACTTCAATTTGCGCAATGCAATATTTATCCTCCATAGAATCTATTAAATTTCTTAAAGCAATGATGTCGCTATCGAGTTTTGTATTTAAAACAGGACATTGATTAATTTCAGTAATATACCGAGGATTATTTCGTTCTCTAAATCCAACCATTGTAGCTTGCTTTTTTTCCACATAACGAACACTTAATCGTGCTTTATTTCTATAATTCCAATAGCTTGCAATTAAAGGTGATAAAACGATCTGTGGTTTAGTATGACCATATCGTGATAACAAATCCAATAATTGATCTTGTTTGAAATGAATTTGTTTTTCTTCGCTTACATGCTGTAACGAGCAACCACCACACATTTCATAATGAGGGCATTTAGGTGTAACACGAAAAGATGATGGCTCAAGAACTTTAAGTACGAAACCCTCATCAAAATCTTTTTTTATTCTAGTATATTGGAATTCAACTAATTCACCAGGCAAAGCACCTCGGATAAAAGTTGCTTTACCATCAATACGTGCTATGCCCTTTCCATCATGACTTAAATTATCAATTTGAGCTGTGCGCACAATTGGATTCGTTTTAGACTTAGCTCTTCTCATCAAAATATTCTCATCAATAAATCTTTTAACTTTTTGAAAAAGGCATCATCTTAGAAGCAGCTGTTTAGTTAGTGACAGTAAGCTGAATACGCTGGATTTTTTGAATCGTTTGGTGAAAGCAATAATCACCATGGAGATAAATTCAGTAGATTCAATGTCCTTAGCTTACACAATAGGACTCAACTGCTTTTATAAGCGTATAAGAAAGAATTACTTTTTCATGATGCTACAGGGTATCACAGGCATTTGCTATTTGTCATGATAATTTGTCATAACGAAATCCACAATGCATAACATCATTACATTCTTCTTCTAAATAACAGGGGTTCCACATAAAGGGTATTTCTATGATATAAGCATATAGAATATGGATTATCTATAAACTACGTCATTGGTTAAATTTGGATCATTTTAGAAATGAACTTATTTATCAAACAATTCATGGTTCTATTCACAGTGTTATCCACAAAAACTGTGGATAACACTCAAATAACTCTATCAATATGAAAATACCATAAACTCAATATAAATAAGGATTATATAGTGCTTTTATGAGCAAAAGTGAAAAACAGAAGAAGGAGGTTAGTTAAAAGTTATCCACAGGAAATAATTCGATTAAACTAGAATAGTGGGCTGAACATTTTATATAAAGAGAACATGAAAAAATAGTCTTGACATCGTTTTTTTATAATTTTTTTTATATTAGTGTCTGTTGGCAATTTGTGTGAATCGATTAAGAACCAATATCAGGTTCTGGCAAGACTGGATGTCGCACATAAAACGCGATACGTAGGAGTGGGAGTCAATCGTCAACAAATCTTAAAAAGGCAATGTTTTTTTTAACAAAATTGCATCTTCAACTTTATTATTATCCGTATAATATGCTGGTTTTATTTCTACTTGTTCAAACCCCATGCTGTGATAAAGACTCAAAGCTATTTTGTTGCTAGGTCTTACCTCAAGAACTACATATTCAATATGGGGCAATTGAATAAATGAATTAAGTATATTTTCTAAAAATTTACGCCCGTATCCTTTCGATTGGAATGATTTTGCAATGCAAAGATTCAAAATATGAGAATAATTATTACTGATTCTGCAAATTACATAACCAACAATAATAGGATTTTCATCGACGTTTATTTCAAAAACACGACAATCATAACCCACACGAACACAATCCCTTAAGATATCTCGGCTCCAAGGAGCAATATGAACATTTTTTTCAATCGCGTAAACAGTGTCTATATCTGATTCAGTCATACTACGAATAGTAAATGTCATCCCTTGTCACTCCTAAGAAAATAAATTGCTCACCTGGGTCAAATATACTAAACCCAGGCTACAAAATGATAAAGCATCTCTAAGATGCGCCATCTTTATTTTTCTTCTTTTTAGGTAAATAAAGATCAGTAATTGTTCCTTCAAATGCTTCTGCTGCTTGAGCAACAGTTTCAGAAAGTGTTGGATGAGGATGAATAGTTAAAGCAATATCTTCAACATCACAACACATTTCAATAGCTAAGGAGGCTTCCGCGATCAAATCTCCCGCATTAACACCAATGATTCCTGCGCCTAATATTCGCTTTGTATCTGGACAAAACAATAACTTTGTCATTCCCTCTTCGCGTCCCATACTTAATGCCCGACCACTAGCAGCCCAAGGGAAAGTAGCTTTTTCATACTGAATATTTTTTTCTTTGGCCTCTTTCTCAGTTAGTCCAGTCCATGCAAGCTCTGGATCAGTATACGCAACACTAGCAATACATTTAGGATCAAAATAATGCTTTTTACCTGCAATAACTTCTGCTGCTATTTTTCCTTCAGGAATTGCCTTATGTGCTAACATTGGTTGTCCCACAACATCACCAATCGCGAAAATATGCGAAACATTCGTTCTTTGTTGATTATCTACTTTGATAAAACCTCGTTCATCAACTTTAATTCCCGCTTTTTCTGCATCAATCATTCCACCATTAGGTTTTCTGCCAACTGATACAAGAACTTGTTGAAAGCAAAGCGGCTTATCCGTTGCATGTTCACCTTCCATAGAAACATAAATACCGTCTTTTTTTGCTTCTACTGCAGTTACTTTGGTTTTTAAAAGGAACTTAACGCCTTTTTTCTGCATTCGTTTTTGTAAAACACTCACTAAGTCAGCATCAGCTCCAGGAATAAGTTGATCCATAAATTCAACTACAGTTACTTCAACACCTAAAGATGAATAAACTGTAGCCATTTCTAAACCAATGATCCCCCCACCTAACACTAATAAACTACCTTTAATATCCGCAAGCTCTAGAGCACCAGTAGAACTAAAAATTCGCTTGTCTTCTGGAATAAAAGGTAAATTGATGGATTCAGAACCAACTGCAATAATCGCATTTTCGAACTCGACCTCTACAGTCCCGTCTTTGGTAGCAACAGTCACTTGATGAGTACCTGAAAATTTACCAATCCCAGTAATTACTTCAACTTTACGTTGTTTTGATAAAGCTTTTAAGCCACCTGTCAATTTAGAAACTACGGAGTTTTTCCAAGCAACAATTTTTTTATTATCAAGTTTAGGTTTACCAAAACTAACACCTTGCTCAGACATTTCATGAGCTTCTTCAACAACCTTAGCTATGTGTAATAATGCTTTAGATGGAATACAACCAACATTTAAGCAAACCCCACCAAGCGAATCGTAACGCTCTACTAGTACTACTTTTTTTCCTAAATCTGCTGCTCTAAATGCTGCCGTATATCCACCAGGACCACTACCTAATACGATGACATCTGTTTTTAGTTGATTAGCCATTACAAGCCTCTTAAATTAAATATTATTAAAACCATATATTATAATTAATGGGTGTCTCTGCTCTTTAATTGCAGTTTTCCCTCGTAAACTACAGTAAAATTCGTCTTATATCACTTAAGCAATCACCAATAAAGCGAGTAAACCGTGCTGCTTCTGCGCCATCAATAACTCGATGATCATAAGAAAGAGATAAAGGCAACATTAATCTTGGTTGGAAGGTACCATTTTCATAAACAGGTTTTATCTCTGAGCGCGATAAACCAAGAATAGCGACTTCCGGACTATTCACTATAGGTGTAAATGATGTACCACCAATTCCTCCCAAACTAGAAATAGTAAAACATCCTCCTGACATATCCATTGGCATTAAACCTTTATCCCGAGCCTTAGTACTCAAACGAGTCATTTCAAGTGCAATTTCTACAACACTTAATTGATCAACATTTTTAAGTACAGGCACTACTAACCCATTTGGTGTTTCTACAGCAATTCCAATATTGCAATATTTTTTGTAAATAAGATTGCTTCCTGTAGAATCTAGTGATGCATTAAATTGAGGAAACTCTTTTAAGGCTTTACTGACTACAGCACAAACAAATGCCAACAAGGTTAGCCTATATCCTTTTTCCTTAGCTTTTTCCGCTTCAGATTTTCTAAATGCTTCAACATCAGTGATGTCAGCTGCATCAAACTGAGTCACATGAGGTATAGTTATCCAAGAGCGATGAACATTAGTTCCAGTAAGTTTTTTAATTTTATTCAGTGGTTTTGTTTCAATTTCACCAAACTGCGAAAAATCAATTGCAGGACTGGGTGGTATGCCAAAAGCTCCAGTACTTGGTGGTGCGCTTAATCGTGCTTTTACATAAGCTTGGACATCTTCTTTAGTAATACGTGACTTACGTCCGCTACCTTTTACTTCAGTTAAATTTACTCCCAATTCTCGCGCCAATCGTCTTACAGCTGGACCTGCAGCAATAATTTTCGTTGACTCTATATTCTCTGGGATAACTTGAGTGTCCTTAGGTGTTTCGGGAACAACAGCAGCTTGCTGAGGAACTGTAATCGTTTCTTCTTCAGTTTCAACTTCTGCTTCACGTTCACTTTCTACTGTGGCGATTAAAATTTCATCACCCTCTGATACCTTATCACCTACTTTAACATTCAGCTGAGTAATTGTTCCTGCAACAGGAGAGGGGATCTCCATGCTAGCTTTATCAGACTCTAATGTAATTAGAGGCATATCCACTTTTATTTGATCCCCAACCTGGACCATGACCTCGATTACATCAACTTGCGTGGCGCCACCAATGTCAGGAATCTTAACCTTTTTTTCGGATCTTGTTTGTTGTTCATTTGATTTTTTTTCTTGTTGCTTTTTAATCTCAGGCTGTTTCTTTTCTTGAGTATCTGATCCCTTTTTTTCCGTGGATTCAACTTCTTGAGTTGTTTCAGTTTCTTTTTCCACAGTCGCCAATAAAATCACATCGCCTTCCGATACTTTATCGCCTACATGAATGTTTAACTTTGTAACTTTTCCTGCAATTGGAGAGGGGATCTCCATGCTGGCTTTATCGGATTCTAACGTAATTAGGGGAGTATCTACTTCTAGTTGATCTCCAGCCTGAACCATGATTTCAATCACATCAACCTGAGTAGCACCGCCAATATCAGGAATTTTAACTTCTATTTCTTTTGACATTTCTTTCCTCAAATTTAGCCTAGGTGGAAATACAGATCACCCAGGACAGATTGTTAATGCATCAGAATTCATAGATTAGGACATTTGCCCTATCCGCTTATAATTCAATTCTAATGATTAACTGGATTCAATTTATCAGGATTAATGTTATAGCGCTTCATTGCGTCCACAACCTTGGATTTATCAAGGTTTCCTTCAGCAACTAAAGCATTCAACGCTGCCAAAACGATGAACTTAGCATCGACTTCAAAAAAATGACGCAACTGTTGACGTGTATCACTTCTTCCATAGCCATCAGTTCCCAAAGTTATGTAACGATTTGGAACAAAAGGACGAATTTGATCCGCATAAATTCTCATGTAGTCAGTTGCGGCAATTACTGGACCTGGTTTACTCTTTAATTGTTCAGCAACATAACATTTTTGGTCATTTTCCTGGGGATGCATTGCGTTATAACGTTCTACAGCTAAGCCATCTCTTCTTAATTCATTAAAGCTTGTCACACTCCAAATGTCAGAAGTCACAGAATAATCTTCCTTCAACATTTTCGCGGCTTGAAGGACTTCACGCAATATGGTTCCACTTCCCATGAGTTGTACGTGATGCTTGGATTTTTTCTTACTTTCTTGCAGTAAATACATTCCTTTTATAATGCCCTCTTCCACTCCTGCAGGCATATCTGGGTGTGTATAATTTTCATTCATTACAGTAATGTAATAAAAAATATTTTCTTGCTTTTCATACATACGATGTAATCCATTTTGAATAATTACAGCAAGCTCGTATGCATAAGTAGGATCATAAGAAACACAATTAGGAATGGTAGATGCATACAAATGACTATGTCCATCTTGATGTTGCAAACCCTCACCAGCAAGTGTTGTACGTCCGGCTGTGCCACCAAGTAAAAATCCTCGTGCTTGTATATCCCCGGCAGCCCAAGCTAAATCACCGATACGTTGAAAACCAAACATGGAGTAGTAAATATAAAATGGAATCATAGCCAATTTATTTGAACTGTAGGATGTTGCCGCTGCGATCCATGAACAAAAAGCCCCCGCTTCATTAATTCCTTCTTCTAAAATCTGTCCATCGCGTGCCTCACGATAAAACATGACTTGCTCGTGATCTACAGGAGTATATAGTTGACCGACTGGAGAATAAATTCCTATTTGTCGGAATAATCCTTCCATACCAAAAGTACGACACTCATCTGGAACAATTGGAACGATTCGTGAGCTAATCTCTTTATTTTTTAACAAAACTGAAAGAATACGAACAAAAGCCATAGTTGTAGAAATTTCTCTATCACCCAAACCTTTAGTAATCGAAGAAAAATCTTCCAAAGGAGGGGTTTTAAGTGAATCTACTGTAGTAGATCGTGCTGGCAAATAACCACCTAAAAGCTCCCTTTGCTTTTTAATGTACTTAATCTCAGGACTATCATCGGCAGGCTTGTAAAAAGGAACATCAGCAATCTTCTCATCACTCACAGGGATGCTAAATCTGTCTCTAAATACCTGGAGTTGTTCTACGGTCATCTTTTTTTGTTGGTGAGTAATATTTTGTCCTTCACCAGCTGCCCCCATGCCGTATCCTTTTATTGTTTTTGCTAAAATAACAGTTGGAGTGCCTTTATGTTCAACTGCTTTAGCATAAGCGGCATAAACTTTTTGTGGATCATGACCGCCTCTATTCAAGCGCCAAATCTCCTCGTCTGTATAATTTTCAACCATTTTCTTTAATTCAGGGTAATGATTAAAGAAATGTTGTCTTACATAAGCGCCATTATTTGCTTTATAAGCTTGATAATCTCCATCGACACACTCTTCCATACGTTTTTGTAACCAACCATCCCTATCACGAGCTAATAGAGGATCCCATCGTCCTCCCCAGATGACCTTGATTACATTCCAACCTGCACCACGGAATAAACCTTCTAGCTCTTGAATGATTTTGCCATTACCTCGAACAGGTCCATCTAAGCGTTGCAAATTACAATTTATAACAAAAATTAGATTATCTAACTTTTCTCGGGCAGCAATACTTAAAGCGCCAACTGATTCAGGCTCATCCATCTCGCCATCACCGAGAAATGCCCATACTTTTCGATTCTCCGCTTTTATTAGTCCTCTATTTTCTAAATATTTTAAAAATCTTGCTTGATAGATAGCTTGTAATGGGCCCAACCCCATTGATACAGTAGGAAATTGCCAAAATTGCCCCATGAGCCAAGGATGAGGATAAGATGATAAACCATCAACTTCTACTTCCTGTCTGAATTTACTTAATTGCTCCTCGGTGAGTCGTCCTTCTAAAAAAGCTCGTGCATATATCCCTGGAGCAGAATGACCTTGTATGTAAATTAAGTCACCACAGTTTTCACTATTAGGGCCTTTAAAAAAGTGATTAAAACCTGTTTCATACAAAGTAGATGAAGATGCATAAGAAGCAATATGGCCGCCAAGTTCAGGTGCATATTTACCTGCGCGTAATACCATAGCTACTGCATTCCAACGAATTAATGCACTAATCCGTTTAGCGAGTCCTTCATCGGGAGGAATTTGCTTTTCCTCATGAAGCTTAATAGTATTTCTGTACGGCGTATTAATTGAGCTTGATAAATTTATGCCTTCTGAGTTTGCTTTATTAAGAAGCTGTTTTAAAAGAAACGCACCTCTCTCAGGACCATCATTGATCAATACAGCTTGCAGGGCATCCAGCCATTCACGTGTTTCCACAGGATCCAAATCTAAATTGTTTTCATTTGCCATGAAAGTGTTCCCCGAAATCTATTAAATACAATTAGGTACAGTTTGTAATTTTTTTGGAATTACTCCAGCACAACTTTGTTTACAAATAATCAAGTCTAGCTGGCAGTTACAAGTTACTTTGCGGCATTGTAGTGGATCGCGGTAAGAATTCAACTCACGCAACACTTTTTTGCCTTCAACTTTTCTTTCATGCACGTATATTTCAAAATCCCTAGCAGCCGTAGCTTGAGATGCAGCGGAACAAGTTGGGCAATTATCAACACAATTTTTTTTACAAAATTCGAAATGCTGCATACAAATCATAGTGCACTGTGCTATTGCTCGTTCCTTAAGTACATGTTGCCGTATCCCTTGGCAACTCAAAAGACTAAGGAACACAACACAGCAAAATAGTCGCAAAAAAAAGCTCATATAAATATCCGTTATAAGCTACAACCATGAAAATAATGTAAATAAAGCAATAAAAACCAACATAACAATAATTGCATGCTCAACTAAATTTTCAGCTGCCGATATGGATATTTCTTCCATATCATTGCTTCTAATCGTTTGCAGTCCACAATCTCGCAGCATCTCCGAATTAGTTTCGGGTTTCGCAAAAAGAAAGCGCGAGAACAAAGAAATACCTCGTTGGAAGTTTCCCACAAGTAAGAAAAGCACTACTGTAAGTCGTGCAGGTATCCATTCAAGTAGATCTGTTGTTTCATTTGCTTGTTCATAAACAGCATTAAATTCTCGACATAAAGTAATCAAGCGATAAGCAAGGGCTCCTATTGGCCCAGCAATAATAAACCAAAATACAAGAGAAAATAATTGTCTGTTTGAAGAGACAAAATAATCTGCTACTAATTCTTGCTCGCTTTTGGTCTCTGATTGTGTGATTGGATAAAATACATTCTGCGGCCCAAGACAGTAGAAGAAAATTAAAATGTTTAAAAGCAAACCCATTAAACCAAAAAAAATGTCATTTAATAGTAAATAGATAATTAGCGCCAATAATAATAGGGGTATTATTATTAAAGCTAAGAGTGCCCAAGGATTAATAAAAAAACGATTCTTATCCGCTCTACTTTTTATATTCTGATAATAATTCGAAAACCAATCAAATCGTTTATAAGAAACAGTATGAATCAAGAATCGTTCACAAAATAAACATAAAAGTATAACCAATAATTTCATTATTCAATCCTTACGCATTTTATCAGATAATGCTATGGGCGTTGGGTATTTCAACACAACAAAATACGATGAAACAATAAAAGTTAAAATAGTTGTCGCTTGGATCAAATTTGATGCCTTATCTGAAATAAGCTGAGTACTCAGTGCAATACTAGCAACAAGTAATGAAAACTCACTTGCTTGCCCCAATCGGACGCCTACTTCTTTAGCAACCTGTTTTTTTTCGCCGGATTTATTAAGAAGAAAATAAAATAAAATAGGTTTTATAAGCAACACTAAGGCGGATAAGATTAGAGCAGGCATAACAATCTGTTTTGCCAAGTCAAAATTAAAGGTTGCTCCAATTGAAAAGAAGAACATCACTAAAAAAAAGTCCCTTAATGGTTTTAAGCTTTCTGCAATGAAAAGAGAAATAGGGCTAGCAGCTAAGGCTACTCCGGCAATAAAAGCACCTATATCTTCAGACAAACCTATTTTTTGTGCGAGAACCGATAAACCAAGACACCAACCAATAGACAATAGAAATACATATTCTTGAGTTCTGTCAAAGCGAGCAAGTAAACGAATCAAAATATATTTTTCCACCGCGAATGCAAAAAGACAGAGCGCAGGTAAAGCAATACCCACTAGAATAATATCATCAAAAGAGAGACCGCTTCGATGTTGCGCACCATTAATCAAAATTAACACAATTATTGCAATAACGTCTTGCATTAATAACACACTAATCATGACTTCACCTGTATGCTGATGATGTAAGATAGTAGTTGGTAATAATTTCAAACCAATAATAGTACTAGAGAACATCATCGAGCCACCTAAAATCCATGACTCAGTTACAGTTAGTCCAAAAAATCTCCCAATCCAATATGCAGTTACAGCAAAAAGGATGGAACTAATTAAAGCAATCCATGTTACTTTTCGTAACATATGGATTAGATTTTGCGGTTGCAAGTGCAATCCGAGCAGAAATAGAAGAAATACAATCCCTACATCACCAATCTGCTTTACCGTACTAATGTCAGATACAAGCTTTAATCCCCAAGGACCAAGCATTGCCCCAAGTAGAATATAAGCAACTAATAATGATTGCTTGGTATAAAGTACCAATGTCGATAAAAATGCAGCGCCTGCGAAAATTAAAAAAATGGTATAAAACACAGAACCATCATGCATTGATCAAGTACCTTATTAATGTTAATTAGCCCAAAAAATTTAGAAAATAATACCGCGAGTCAAAAAAAACATTCCGTTTCCCAAGTTAGCGTTGTTTCATCCAGACCACAATGATTATTATTACAATTTTAGGGTCTGTTGACAATTCTACTATCCTGGCCAAAATGGCATAATTTTATGCGCTCCGATTCACACACGTCGTGTATGCAGCGTTTCGGTACTCTAAAATCATGTTATTTTGACTCAGTTTAGCGAATTATCCACAGACCCTAATGTTTTGAAAAATAGACGCAATAATTTTATCTATTTATCCACTAATTAGCTATATATATTCTATTATTAATCAAATCAAAACAGAAAATGTTCCATTAACTCCATTAAGTGCTAACTTATGCTTTAAACTGTCTGCTGTGTTCTTTGCTCCAAATGGTCCTATCCTAACAATGTAATTTCGATGATAACGTTCGATGGTAACAGGTGATGTTGTAATACGAACTAATTTTTCTTTTAGACGCTTTGCTGAGGCCTCGGTTGTAAAAGCTCCTGCTTGTATGTAATAACGAGCTTGTTTTGGTCCTGCTAATGTTTCTATTTCAACATTTGCAGTCCCTTTAGGAAACACGCCAAGTTTTAATGCTGCTGCATAAGATAAATCAATAATCCGATTGGAATGAAAAGGTCCCCGATCATTCACTTTGACTATAGCTTCTTTCCCATTATCTAAATTTTTGACTTTTATATAAGTTGGTAAAGGTAATGTTCTATGGGCGGCTGACATTACATACATATTATACGGCTCACCACTTGAAGTTCTTTGTTTATGAAACTTTGTTCCATACCAAGAAGCGACTCCACGTGTTTTATATCCTGATGAATTTCTCATCACTTGATAAGAACGTCCATCGACAGAGTACTCACTTGGATTACCGTATCGGCTTAAAGGTTCTTTTGTTGGAACAGGCTCTCTAAAGCTAACTTTCTTCTGCTTTGTTGGTGCTCCATCCTGAAATTGTGTGTATCGATTTGTTTTATTTTTATAGCGATTATAAATTGAACTATTCGGGCTTTGAGATGTGTGTCGTGTGGTTTTTTTTCCGCTAGATGATGCTGTATCAAGAGACTGATTTGTAGTTTGACATCCTGTTAATAGAATTGTCATCGCAATAAGTATCTTTCGCATATTTACCATTTCGAATTATTATTATTTAGGATTAATATACCGAAATATGGCTTAATTTCGAAGAATTATTTTTTAATGGAAAAAAAATTCATTATTTTTCACATGTCCTTTTGTTGCATGGAAAAGGCTGTGGTACTATATGTTGATTTTTGTAATTACATTAGGCAATAACATGACAAGAACAACGTCTATTCTCTTAACTACATTGTTTATTATCACATTATTCGTACAATCAGCACATTGTATGGCTGATGAAGGTTCGTTACCTCCAAAACCTACAGCAAACTTAGAGAGACCTTCTCCTTCAATTACGAATAAACCATTAGTAACTCCTGCAGCACCTATTCTTAATGCTAAAGCATACATATTGATTGATGTAAATAGTGGGAAAATTATTGCCGAAAAAAATAGTGAAGAACGATTACCTCCTGCAAGTTTAACTAAGATGATGACTCTGTATGTTATCTCGAATGCTCTTCATCATGAACAAATTCATCTTAATGATAATGTTAGAGTAAGTCGTGAAGCATGGAAAATTGGCGGTTCGCGTATGTTCATTAAAGAAGGACAACAAGTACCCGTTGAAGATTTGCTTAAAGGTATTATAGTTGACTCCGGAAACGATGCATGTGTTGCTATGGCAGAACATATCGGTGGAACTGAAAACTCTTTTACCGATCTTATGAACCAACAGGCCCAAAATTTGGGCATGAAAAACAGTCATTTTACTGACAGCACTGGGTTACCTGATCCCAACTTATATACTACAGCTAAAGATTTAGCAATTCTTGGTAGAGCATTAATTATTGACTTCCCTCAATATTATGAATGGTATAAGCAAAAATGGTTTACCTACAATGGAATTCGTCAACCCAATAGAAATCGCTTGTTGTGGCGCGATAATCAAGTAGATGGTATAAAAACAGGTCATACGAACGAAGCAGGATTCTGTTTAGTATCTTCTGCAAAACGTGACAATATGCGCTTATTAGCAGTAGTATTAGGTGAGCCCACAGACTCATCTCGTGCAGATGACAGTGAAAAATTACTTAACTATGGTTTCAGATTTTTTGAAACACACCAACTTTATAAATCCGGACAATCAATTACAGAACTTCCTCTTTACAAAGGGCAAATAGATAAGATGACGGTGGGTCTAAATCAAGATCAATACATTACAATTCCAACAGGACAATATCAACGTCTAAATATTACAACCAAAATACCCTCTTATCTTGAAGCTCCGATTAAAAAAGGAGATAAAATAGGTGATTTAGTTGTACAGTTTGATAATAACATTGTATCCACTCAACCTCTTTATGCGCTCCAAGATGTTGAGTCTGGGGGCTTTTTTACTCGGACCAAGGATTCGATACGTTTGCTTTTTAAAGGATGGTTTGGCTCCTAAGGTTTATACAGGATGACTAAAGAAACATTGATTGATTTTCCCTGTTACTTTCCTATAAAAATAATAGGGAATAATTCAACTTTTTTTCTAGAAGAAATCAGGCAAATTACCCTGACTCATTTTCCCAATACAGCTCAAGATGCACTGACGCATAAAATGAGTAAGAACTCCAATTACTTGGCGATCACAGTCTCCGTATTTGTTGAAAATCAAGAAAGTCTTGATGCATATTATCGAGCAATTACTCAGCATCCAGAAGTAAAGATGGTTTTATAATGAAAATACGACAGCTAGGTATTCAAAATTACACTGATGTTTGGCTGCAAATGAAAGATTTTACACAGAGTCGCCAAGTTAACACTGAAGATGAACTATGGCTACTCGAGCATTTTTCTGTATATACTCAAGGCCAAGCAGGAAAAGCGGAGCATATATTAAACCCCACCAACATTCCGGTAATACAGTCTGATCGTGGAGGGCAAGTCACTTATCATGGACCTGGACAACTTGTGGCCTATGTTTTGATGGATCTTCGAAGAAAAAATTTAGGTATCCGCTCCTTAGTAAGCAAATTAGAACAAATCTTAATATCTGTTCTTGAGCAATATAAAATTGAGGGCTCGATTCGATGTGGTGCTCCAGGCGTCTATGTAAAAGAACAAAAAATTGCCTCAATCGGTTTAAGAGTAAAAAATGGTTGTACTTATCATGGAATTGCACTTAATGTTAATATGAATTTAAAACCATTCTTGGGTATTAATCCTTGTGGATTTGCAAAAATGGAAATGACTCAAATAAGTCATTTTCATCCCAGGGTACAATTAGATGATGTCAATCAACATTTTGTGCAATATTTTCTACAACAATTCTATCCTTAGTGACGCATGAACTTGTTCATAGACTATGTACAACCTCTTACAGTTTGGTTGCAACAAAACCCTCATTGGTCTTTATTCATAACCTTTCTCATTTCATTAACAGAGTCATTGGCAATTATCGGAAGTATAGTACCTGGAAGCGTTACAATGACTGCGATAGGAATCCTAGCAGGTTCAGGTGTCATGCGTATTGATCTTACTTTATTGGCAGCGACCTTAGGTGCAATAGTAGGTGATAGCCTAAGTTATCTATTAGGTTACTATTACAGTGAACGGCTAATTGACATCTGGCCATTTAAGAAATATCCCAGATGGCTGCAATATGGCAAGGATTTTTTTAAAACCCATGGAGGAAAAAGTGTACTGATAGGCCGTTTTGTAGGTCCCTTACGGTCTATAATTCCAGTTATTGCTGGAATACTGCATATGAAACAATGGCATTTTTTTGTTGCAAATGTTTTATCTGCTATAGGCTGGTCTTTTTTGTATGTAATGCCTGGGGTTGTACTTGGAGCAGCAAGTCATGAATTATCCACAGAAACTGCGACACACTTATTTGTATTAATCCTTATACTTCTTGCCGGAGTTTGGCTCATCAGTTTAATAATTAAGTGGCTAATTAGGCAATTAAACACTTTTTTAAAATTATACCTGCATGGATTATGGATAAAGTTTAAAGCTAATTCATTATTAACTCCTGTATATAATGCATTTACTCCTAAAGGAGAAAAAGACCATTATCCTACAGCATTCTTAGTACTTATTACTTTTTTTTGTATCATTAGTTTTATGATTATCCTTGGATTAACAGTTAAAACACCATGGCTGTCATTTATTAATTTGCCGATTCACTTATTGCTTCAGAGTTTTAATACGACAATACTCAAATTCTTTTTTATTTTTTGTACCCAACTTACCAGCACAATAACTATTATCAGTTTTTTTATTATTAGCTCCTGCTGGTTTATTTATCATAAAAAAATGCCTACAGTAATTTATTTGTTTAGTCTCATTGTGTTTTGTAGTCTTCTTGCATTCCTATTGACCTCCTCCATGTACATTCCAAGACCCCCTGGACTTTTAGTGGTTATGCCAGGTTCCTCTTTCCCGGCAATTAATCTTGAAATTGCTACAGCCTTATATGGATTTGTCTTATTTTATATAAAAAACACTTATAATCTATTTACAAATACTTTTAAGTCTATTATTTTTACAATTCTGGGCTTAAGTGGTTTAGGTTCTGTTTATTTAGGAGATCATTGGCTAACAGATATTCTCGCCTCCTATTTTGCGGGTACAGCAATCTGCTTAATTCATTGTTTGATTTATAGAAAAACAAACTTTAATCTTACAAAAACATCATTTTCTTTATCAATAATTTTATCTTTTTTTATCAGTATTCTTTTATTTTCTCTCTTATCCACCTATTATAATTTCCAAACATTATCTTACAGCCATACACCTGTTCACCAACAATATACTTTAAGTGAAAAGACGTGGTGGCGGCAAAAAAAGCCCATATTACCAATTTACCAATTAAGTAGAATTGGCAAGAGGATCAGCCTGCTTAATTTACAATATGCTGGTGATTTATATGTACTCCAACATAGCCTAGAAGAAAATGGATGGGAATCACACACAGATTCATTTTTTTCCAATTTATTAATGCACATCGATAAAGAACCACATAGTGTCAAATTACCCTTATTAACTCAACTCTATGAAAATAAATCGCCTGTATTAATAATGACTCATACTGAAAAACAATCTGATTTAACTTTAGAATTAAGAATTTGGGAGTCCAATTATACCTTAACGAAATCAAATAAACCTTTATGGATAGGTAGTATTCATTCATCGGTGTCTGTTTCTAAACAAAAAAACATGAGCTCTTTTAAAAAACTTATTAATCCACTTCATTACATGTTTAAAGCTGAGAGAAGCTTTATAGTGAAACAAATCATGCTTCCAGATGCGATGGTTAAAACAACACGATATCCTGTGCATCCAAGTATCATTCTTATTAAACAAAAAAATTGATATTCCAATTGAACTGAAGGATAACCTTCTATACATCAATAAAAAATACTGTTATAACTATATGGTTTGTAAGAATAAATATAATTTTAAGAGTATGTCTTAAATGTATATCACGGCAAAATTAATCCAAAATTTTTTTCCATTAATTGCCTTAATACTCCTGATTATTGGAATAAAAAAAAGTGCCATCTATTACATGATTTCAGCTCTTTGGCTAAGCCTTATAGCTATGTTGATTCATCTTCAATTCTCAGGTAATCGGATTTTCGGTACTTATTTTAATTATTATAACGCAACAATATATTCTTTTAATTTGCTTATACTGCTTATTACCTTAATTTATATTATCTCACATTTAAGCGTTGCGCATACTTCAAAATATGTATACAGCTTTGTTAATGCTTTCTTAGTTGTTATTGCCCTTTTAAGTATTGTCAATCTCTGGATTAATGCCTTTTTTATTGAAAATAAAATGGAGGGGACGCCAATAATACAAGTTGCACTCTTTAATAAACCCAATTATTGCAAAAGTAAATATGTATTTTATAAAGTTGATTTTGATAGTTCTATCATGTATCTCTGCCCTAATTATTATGGTTTAATACCATCTGTAGGACGTTTAGCAGTAAGCCCTGATTTTATTGCAGCGCAATTACCATTGTCGGTTAAAAAGCAAATGGTATTAAAGCATAAAAAAGAATAAAGAATATGTGCATATGTTATTTAATGAGCCATTGGTTAAAGTACAAATCTAGGTTTAATGAGGTAACCTTGGAAGTGAAATTGTTCTTTGAATTATTATTTGATACCATGTCAAAAGTTTATCATTTTAGCATTTACATGAAACGATTAGTTGCCCTTATTATGGCAGTACTTAGCCTTAACAGTTACGCTATGGCTCCAAAACTTAATTGGGATCAAGCAGTTGATCGTGCTGTACAACGTTATGGTTTGCGAGTTGAACCACAGTTAAAAAAATACTTTTCGAAGGCTGGGGTGAGTTATCCTCCTCGTGAGGTAGCCTTACTTGCATTTAAGTCAGAAAGAAAGGTGGAGCTTTGGGCAAAAAACTCGAAGCAGGCTTGGAAACATGTTCATGATTATCCACTAACCGGTTTCAGTGGACGGTTAGGACCTAAGTTACGTGAAAATGACAAACAAATTCCTGAAGGAGTTTATAGGTTAGTTAATTTTAACCCTTTTAGTAGCATGCATCTATCAATGATGATTAATTACCCCAATAGCTTTGACAGACAGAAAGGTTATCAGGACGGAAGAAAGCAATTAGGAAATAATATCTTTATCCATGGGAAAAATTTATCCGTAGGTTGTTTGGCTGTGGGCGATCTTGCAATTGATCAGCTATTTATTTTAGCAAGGCGTGTAGGTTTAAATAATATTAAAGTGATTATTGCACCTAATGATCTTCGCAAGAAAAAACCATCTACATCAACCTTTGCACAACCCAGATGGCTGCCTGAATTATATAAACAGATTGCAGAATCATTAAAGCCGTTCGGTAAAAACAACTATACAGCATAGATAAAATAAGGTTTTTTATGGAAGAAAAATCTATTTTAGAAATTCAACGAGCCATGCAGCAAGGTCTTCTTTCTGCGAAAGAACTTTGCCAAGAGTACATAAAAAATATTACTGAGAAAAATCATACTGGTCCTGCGGTGAATGCCATTATTGATTTGAATCCAGAACTCCTGGAAATTGCCGACTCCTTAGATAAAGAACGCGCTCAAACCGGTCCACGTAGTCCTTTGCGATGGCTCAATAATAAAACCTTCCTCAGCCGCTGCAATTGTAGGTCTTAAACCAACAGTAGGTTTAATCAGCCGATCTGGAGTGATACCTCTCGCTTTCAGCTACGATACCCCCGGACCAATGACTCGCACGGTTTGTAGTTTAAGTTTGGCTTAGAAAACTACTTAAAAAGTAGAAAGGACCCTACTGTTCGCAATTTAGAGGATTTAATTCGATATAATGAGCAATATGCAGATAAAGTAATGCCGCTGTTTGGACAAGAGAACTTAGTACTAGCTAATACTAAAGACTTAGCTTCTCTTGATTATAAAAATGCGCTAGAAAATTGCTTTCATTTAGCAACTCATTTAGGAATTGATAAAACCTTAAAAAAAGACAACTTAGAAGCAATAATGGCTCCTAGCGAGGGAGTGCCATTTCTTATTGATCCTGTATGTGGAGATTACAATTTCCATAACAGCCATACTCATGCCGCTGTGGCAGGCTATCCTAATATTTCCGTTCCTGCAGGCTTTATCAATGAATTACCCATAGGTGTTTCTTTTTTTAGTAGCTCTTATCAGGAGGGACGGCTAATTCAATTCTCATATGCTTTTGAACAAGCCAGCCAGTTTAGAAAACCGCCTAAGTTTTTAAAGCAATTAGACTTATTAAAGTAAGACACTGTAACCTATCTTGGATTTAACCAGGTTTCCGTTTCTTTCTGATAATATTTTTTTCGCATTTTATTCAAAGCAGATGGCTTTTTAATGCCTTTAAGCGCTTTTTCAATTTCAACAGTCAATTCTTTTGCCGTGTGATAGGTAGCATCAACAACATAATCATAAATTACTCCTTGATGAACGACCTTAGAAGAACCGCGATAATGACCATCAGGTCGATTATTGTTTTCGGCATCTTCTTTTTTCATACCATCGCCTCGAGCGGATTCTCTTTGATTACCTATACTATCCTCTACCTCTAGCTTAACCATCAAAACATAATAATTCTTCAAGGATTCCATCGCCCAACATACCCAATCCCACGACCAAAAGATTTGATCGGAAATTATATTAATAGCCGCATCTAAATATATGGGTAAAGAGAAAAAACCTGCTTTAACTATCTTATTTGCTTTCGCTCCTGGGATGAGTTCATCATAAATAAGACCATCTGAGTATAAAATATTCTGCGTCTTGCTGGTTTAAGATAAGTTTATTAGGCGGCATGATAAACCAAAAATGATCGATCCCTAAACGAACCCACATCTCTTGAGCATGATCTTGAAAAGCGCGGCACAAGCTCGTTTTTCCTGCACTACTCGCCCCATTAATTAAAATTAACTTCCCTTTTTTCATGGTCCCTAATTTCCCCAAGTTCAGAGAATTTACATGCTTTAGGAAAACACATCCCTATTCATCTTTGTAAAGAAGCTAAAAACTCTGAGACCTCTGTAGGTGATAATTCATAATGCTGCCCTCGAGATAAATATCTTGGCATAGTGAGCGTCCCATAGCGAATTCGGATCAAACGACTTACCTCAACGCCTTGTGATTCCCATAAACGTCTCACCTCTCTATTTCGTCCCTCATTTAAAGTCACATGATACCAACTATTAGTACTCTCTCCACCACGAAATTCTAAACGAGAAAATTTAGCTATTCCATCATCTAATTCAACTCCATTTAGTAAATTATTTAAAGCCTCAGGAGTAACCTGTCCATGCACTCTAACTGCATACTCCCTTTCTAACCCATATTTAGGATGCATTAATTGATTCGCGAGCTCACCTGAATTAGTAAAAATAAGTAAACCAGATGTATTTAAATCCAAGCGCCCTACTTGTACCCAGCGTCCCTGTCTTAAATGAGGTAAATGATCAAAAACTGTTTTCTCAAACTTGGGATCATGACGACTTGAAATTTCTCCTATAGGTTTATGATAGAGCAAAACTCGTATATTCTTTTTTATTTTCAGTGGGTTTGGAATCAACTTCCCCTTTACTGTGATTTTATCTTCAGCATTTGCTGAATCACCCAATTTCACTGGCTTTCCATTAACTTGAACCCAACCATTTTCTATCCAACGTTCCATTTCACGTCGAGAACCAAGGCCTGCTTGGCTTAATATTTTTTGTAACCTATAGCTGCTCATTCGGTAATACACTCTTCTTCATTAGGATTATGTAAAGTCAATGTTTCCATAACCTCAGGCAAGGATGGAAGCTCGTTTAAATATTGTAAATTAAAATAATTGAGAAACTCTCTTGTTGTTGTATAAACAGCAGGCTTACCTGCTACATTTTTATAACCAGAAATACGAATCCACTCTCTTTCCAATAAAGTTTTTATTATTTGGCTATTTACTGCCACTCCACGCAACTCTTCAATATCTGCTCGAGTTACTGGTTGTTTGTAAGCGATAATGGCTAATGTTTCAAGCAAAGCTCGTGAATATTTACTGGGTTTTTCTATTTGCAATCGCGCAACCCAACTGCTGTATTCCTGTTTTGTCTGGATGATAAATCCTGTAGCCACTTGGACAAGCTCAAAAGATCGTGACGAATAATCTTCTTTTAACTCGTTAATAATAGTTACTAGACGTTCTTTAGAAGGTCTTTGCCACTCGTCCAAAGTTTCTAATAGGCGTTCTACAGATAAAGGCTCATTAGAACTTAGAAGTAATGCCTCAATGATGTTTTTTAATAGCTTATTATCCATTATTATGCTTCCTGTAATAATATGGAAGCAAATGCTTCATTTTGAGTAATAACAATTAAGGATTGTCTCGACAACTCTAAAATGGCTAATAAGGAAACAATAAGTCCCATTCGTCCTTCATCCAAAGTAAATAACTGTTTAAATTCCAAAACATGATACTCCTGGAGCTTGAGTAAGATACTAGCCATACGCTCTCGAACAGATAAAGCTTCACGAGAAATTTGATGATGACTCACTTGCTCTTCTCTTTTCATTAAAGCAATCATTGCTTCAACTAAATCCTCTAATTCAACTTCAGGATGTACGACGATTCGCTCAAGTTCAGTTGGTACCACTTGAATCAAAAAGTGATCGCGTTCTTGTCGTGGAAGTGCATCAAGCAATTCTGCAGCACATTTTATTTGCTCATACGCTTGTAATCTCCGTACTAAAGCCATGCGAGGATCTTCATCCTCTTCATCGTCATTTTGTGGAGGAGCTGGTAATAAAAGTCGGGACTTAATTTCAGCAAGCATTGCAGCCATCAATAAATAGTCGGCTGCAAGCTCCAATCTCCGGCATTCCATCAATTGAATATAATGCAAATATTGCTTAGTAATACTCACAATAGGAATATCTAATATATCAATATTTTGTTTTCGAATCAGATATAAAAGTAAATCAAGTGGCCCACTAAAAGAATCCAACAATACTTCAAGTGCATCGGGTGGAATATATAAATCATCAGGTAGTTCAGTAAGTTCTTTACCGGCAACTACAGCTTTAATTTCAGGCTTAATTGATAATTCAATGTCCATTCCAACTCTTTAATAATCGAGTCCCATAACCTCTCTAACAGTACTCAAATTTTTACAAGCTACTTCTCGCGCTGACTCACTTCCCTCAGAAACGATTCGTTTTACTGAGCCTAAATCAGATTCATATTCAGTAATCGCCTCTTGAATGGGTTTTAATTCTTTATTAATACTATCAACAATAGGTCTTTTACACTCAATACAACCAATCCCCGCAGTACGACATCCAGTCTGAACCCAATTTTTTACTTCCTCACTGGAGTATATTTTGTGAAATTGCCAAACTGGACATTTTTCAGGTTCGCCCGGATCCGTTCTCTTTACACGTGCTGGATCTGTTGGCATAGTTAATACTTTCTTTTCTACTTGATCAGGAGGCTCCCTTAGCATAATAGTATTATGATAAGACTTGGACATTTTTTGTCCATCAAGACCAGGCATTTTAGCAGTTTCGGTAAGTAAAGGATGAGGCTCGGGTAGGATAATTTTACCACTGCCTTCTAAATAACCCAATAACCGTTCTTTATCACCAATGGATAAGTTTGACTGATCTTCCAAAAGTGCTTGGGCTGTTTTAATTGCTTCGTGATTACCCAGCTCCTGAAATTGTCGACGTAACTCACTATAAAATTTACTGTTTTTCTTGCCCATTTTTTTTATAGCTTCAGCTGCTAATTCTTCAAAATTGGGTTCTTTGCCATAAAGGTAATTAAAACGACGAGCAATTTCTCGAGTAAGCTCTATATGAGAGACTTGATCTTCACCAACAGGAACATAATCTGCATGATAAATCAAAACATCAGCACTTTGTAATAAGGGATAACCTAAAAAACCGTAAGTTGCTAAATCCTTTTCCTTTAATTTTTCCTGTTGATCTTTAAAAGTTGGCACCCTCTCTAACCACCCCAAAGGAGTAATCATTGATAAAAGCAAATGTAATTCGGCATGTTCTGGAACCCAAGATTGGATAAAAATTCGTGATAACCCAGGATTAACCCCACAAGCTAACCAATCAATAATCATATCCCAAAGATGTTTTTCTATAAATCTAGGTTCATCATATTGAGTAGTTAATCCATGCCAATCTGCAGCAAAAAAGAAGCAATCATATTGATGTTGTAAGTTGATCCAATTTTTTATTACTCCATGGTAGTGTCCAAGATGTAATCTTCCACTGACACGCATTCCAGAAACAACACGTTTATTGGAACTAAATAATACTGACATCAATATCCTCTTTTAATGATTTATTTAACATAACTCTCAACTTTTTCTAGAGCTTTTCGTAAGCACACCACGCGCGTACCTATGCCCGAGTTTTAACCTAGATATTGGGACTTAGCACATAGCATGGGATACATATTCATTCACAAAAAAGTTGAAAACCGCCTCATTTTATTTAAATGGCTCAGGATCACCTTTACCTTCTCTTAGTACCACTGGGTAATCACCAGTCAAATCAATTACAGTTGTAGGTTCTTGTCCACAGTGACCGCCATCAATTACTAAATCAATTTGATTTCCTAAAAGATCTCGAATTGCTTCGGGTTCACTCAGTGGTGCTTTCGCACCAGGAAGAATTAAAGTAGTACTCATCAAGGGAGCCTCAAGACACTCCAACAAAGCAAGTGTAATGACATTATCTGGCACACGTAAACCCAAAGTTCTTCTTTTAGGATGAAGCATAAGTCTAGGCACCTCATGCGTGGCATTAAGAATAAAAGTATAGGCACCAGGAGTAAATGCTTTTAACAACCTAAAGATAGGATTTGATACTCGAGCATAAAGGCCAAGCTGGGAGAGGTCACGACAAACAAGAGTCATATTATGATTCTTATCCAATTGACGTAATCTTCGTATACGCTCAAGTGCTGATTTATTACCTAAACCACAGCCCAATGCATAACCAGAATCAGTAGGGTAAACAATAATACCACCCTCTTCAATTATATTTACGGCCTTTCTCAACAAGCGTGCTTGAGGATTATCAGGATGTAATGCAAAAAACTGACTCATAAAGTCCCCTGTTCAATGTTCCATTCATGCCAAATAGGCGTACAATTTACTGGTAGTTGTCTCTGACCGCCAAGATTCACACGAGAATGCCTGTCACTATGATAATCTGATCCAGAGGAAGCCAACAAATGAAACCGCAAACAAGTTGCAGCCATTTCATTAACCGCATCAAGTGTCATTTCTCCTGATACTACTTCTATACCAACACCACCAGCTTCTTTAAATTCATTAATTAACTCATGCAATTTAGATCGCGTCAATCCGTATTTAAGTGGATGAGCAATCACTGCCTGCCCGCCTGCAGCTTTAATTTCCTCTACTGCTTCTTGAACATTCACCCAAGATGTGGGTACATAGGCTTTTTTACCTCTGCCTAAATATTGCTTAAAAGCCGCAGTGAGATCCCGTACTTTACCTTCATTAACTAAAAGTTGAGCAAAATGTGGCCGACCTATACGTGCATGTCCAGCTAATTTACATGCTTTATAATAAGCATCCGTGATACCCAGCGAATTTAATGTTGCACCTATTTGTTGCGCGCGCTCCACCCGATTTTGATTCTGACGTTGAATAAACTCTATGAAACTTGTTGTATGATGGATTTGATAACCTAAAACATGGAGCTCATGTTTTTTCCATCGCACGCTAATTTCTATGCCATTAATTATCTTAATTGAGGTATTCGTAGCCGCCTGTAATAACTCGGAATAACCAGCTACTGTGTCATGATCAGTAAGCGACAAACATCGAAGCTTCTGGCTTTGCGCTTTTTGTATCAATTCTTTTGGGCTCAAAGCCCCATCAGAAAAATTGCTATGACAATGAAGATCGATCATGACTACGTATTATATAACAAAAAAATGATTGTATCATAAATCTTGCAGAAGATTAGTGTTCTGCACTATTCTTCTGTGCCCTATACTTCGTCTATCGAAAATATAATAAAATAGATGTTACTCATTCGTTATCCAAACTTAGTACAGGAGCGGCACAACACTATTATAAATAGGCTCTTCGCTACTCAAAAATAGTGGAGTGGGTGAGAAGTTACAAAAAATACTATACTCATAATATATAAATTACAGATCGAGGAAAACCCAAAAGCAATGATTCATAATGTCCATCATGTTAAATTATGCCGTAAATCAATCGCGGCACGTAATGACAAACAAGCTAATTTTCTTGATGCAATTGATCGTTTTGCAGTAACTTTTGCAGTTGGCCCAGCGGGCACTGGAAAAACTTACTTAGCTGTTTCCAAAGCAATACAATGTTTTGAAAAAGGTGAAGTGCAACGGTTGATTTTTGTAAGGCCTGCAGTAGAAGCAGGTGAAAAGTTAGGTTTTCTCCCAGGAGATTTAGTAGAAAAAGTGCTTCCTTATTTAAGACCCATTTACGATGCCTTATATGAAATGATTGGTTTTAAAGAAACGCAAAAATTAATTCAAACCGATACTATTGAAGTTTTACCCTTGGCGTTTATGCGCGGACGCACTCTTAATGAAGCTTTTATTATTCTAGATGAGGCACAAAATACTACAATCATGCAAATGAAAATGTTTTTAACTCGCATAGGTTTTGGTTCAAAGGCAGTCATAACTGGAGATATGACTCAGGTAGATTTACCTAAGGGTATTGATTCCGGACTTGCTCATGCAGTAGGATTATTCAAAAGAATACCTGAAATTAGTATTCATACGTTCACAAGTCGAGAGGTTGTCCGACATCCATTAGTCTCTAAAATTATTGATTGCTATGACCATCCATCAGCCGGAAAAACTAAATGAGTTATTATGTAGATATTCAAAATGCAACCGCAGAATCTCTTCCTATCAGCGAAGATGAGATAATCCGTTTGGCTTTACTTACTTTAAAAGAATACAAAAAAGAGGCAGAGCTAACGATTCGTCTGGTTACACCTGAAGAAATGACTGTGTTAAATCGTACTTATAGAAAGCAGAATAAAACCACTAATGTATTGGCCTTCCCTTCTAATTTACCTCCAGAGGTACAATTAGAATATCCTCTTTTAGGGGATGTTATCATTTGCCCACAAGTATTAGCTGACGAAAGTAAGCAACACAATAAAACTTTGGAATCACATTGGGCTTTAATCGTAATTCATGGAGTACTGCATTTATTAGGCTATGATCATATTAAGGATGATGATGCAGCCATTATGCAGTCTATTGAAATTAAATTATTAACTGAGCTTGGATTTGCTAATCCTTATGACGCAGAGGGTAATCAACTTGAATAAAGAGGAAGACAGTAGTTCGTGGTTTGTTCGGTTTAAACAGTTTTTACAAGGTGAACCACAAAATCAAGAGGAACTGGTTAGTTTATTAAGAGATGCACATATTCGCTCTCTTATTAGTTCTGAAACGTTAGCAATGATAGAAGGCGCTATTTCATTCTCCAAGATGCGAGTACGTGACATCATGTTGCCGAAAAATCAGATGGTTTGCATAAAACGAGATGATCCGTTTCAAAACATCATAAAAACTGTGACACAAACAGGACACTCAAGATTCCCAGTCCTTGATGAAGACTCTGATGAAATTATCGGCATATTGCATGCGAAAGACCTATTACCTCATCAATCTTCTAATCTGGACTCTTTTAATTTACTTGATATTTGTCGCCAGGCTACTTTTATTCCTGAAAGCAGGCGTTTAGACAGTTTACTCAGTGAGTTTCGCAGTAATAAAAATCATATGGCTATAGTTGTTGATGAATACGGAGAGGTTTCAGGCTTTGTGACCATCGAAGATATCATTGAACAAATAATTGGCGATATTGAAGATGAGTTTGATATTGATGAAGATGCCTACCTTAAAGTACATGAAGACAATCACTATATTGTAAAAGCACACATGCCTATCGAGGAGTTTAATGAACAACTTAACGCAAACTTCAGTGATGAATTTTATGATACGATTGGTGGAATAGTAATGAATAGTTTTGGCCATTTGCCTGCACGAGGTGAAACAATTACTATTGATTCTTTTGAATTTAAAATTATTAATGCTGATTCCAGACGTATTAAATTGATGGAATGTATTGATAAACGTAAGGCATAATGAATATGAATGGTACTATTCTCATAATAGATGATGATACAGAGCTTACTGATTTATTATCTCAATACTTAGAACCTGAAGGCTATCATGCTGTTTGTGTTCATGACGGTGAAAGTGGTGTAAAAAAAGCATTAAACCAACCGTTTGATGCAGTTATTCTCGATGTTATGCTACCCAAATTAAATGGTTTTGAAGTATTAAAATCCATTCGAGAGCATTTAGAAACTCCTGTCTTAATGTTAACGGCCCGGGGGGATGATATTGATCGTATTGTTGGTCTTGAAATTGGTGCAGATGATTATTTACCCAAACCATGCAATCCACGAGAATTGGTAGCTCGTCTAAGAGCTATTTTAAGACGCACACAAAAAATTCCAGCATCAAAACCGATTATTGAGCAACATAATATAGTAGTCGACTGTTCCAAACGTCATGTAACTATGGCGGGTCATTATCTTGAGCTCACGAATGCCGAATTTAATATTTTGGAAATGTTAATCAAATCACCTGGCCAAGCTTTTTCAAAAGAAGAGCTTACTGAGTATGCTCTGGGAAGAAAATATACTGCATATGATCGAAGTATCGATGTTCACATTAGCAACTTAAGAAATAAATTAGGTGATAATCCTCAAGGAGAGCCCATAGTCAAAACAGTGCGTGGATTTGGATACATGTTTAATGCGTAGTTTATATTGGAAGATTTTTATTTCATTTTGGCTAGCTACGATTCTAATCATTTTTACCACTGCTTGGGTTATTAGTCATATTGTGCATAAATCATCATTACCTGCACAAGAACAAGTGTTTATGGATAGCTATGCTAATGCAGCAGTTGCAACTTATGAATCTGGCCAGCAAGCTGCCCTATTAAAATGGCTGAATAAGATTGGTATTTCCCGCCATATGTCCATTTATTTACTTACCAGTACTGGTGAAATTATTGGGACTCATGCTGCACCAGAAAATGTAAAAAAAGTTGCGGAAAATCTACTTCAAGATCAATTAAGTGAAGGAATTTTAAAATCAGGTAAGCTCATTGTGAGTCATGAAATTTTGTCCACATCAGGAAAATTTTATCGACTTGCCGCAGTAAGTGATAAACCTATTTATCATTTTGTTGGTGTTCCATGGACAGGGCTCACCATTCGTCTTACTTTAGCAATTTTTATTAGCGGACTCATTTGTTATTTATTATCGCGTTACTTAACACAGCCATTACGTTCATTAGGAATGGCTGCTAAATCAATAGCAAAAGGGAAGCTAAATACCCGTGTTGGGCATTTAAGAGGACATAACAAAGATGAAATCGCTCAGCTTAGTGCTGAATTTGATCGCATGGCAGAGCAAGTAGAAACATTAGTCAAATCAAAAGAAAGATTATTACAAGATATTTCCCATGAATTACGTTCTCCACTGGCTAGGCTACAAATTGCAATTGAGCTTGGACGCAAAAAAACGAACCATTTAGTGGATAGTGAATTTAATCGTATGGAGCTTGAGTGCTCGAGATTAAATGCCCTAATTACTGAAATATTAGATTTCGCCCGTCTGAAAAAATCAACCGCTGATCTTAATTTAAATGAAACAGACCTTTCTGCTCTTTTATTAAATATAATAAATGATGCAAATTTTGAGTTTAGCAAAGAATTACCTCGGGTCAAAGCAGGAATTATTGAACCATGCCATATGCTGCTTGACGAACGTTTAATTCATCGCGCAATTGAAAATGTAGTTCGTAACGCCCTAAACTACTCTCCTGCAACCGAACCAGTTACTGTTTCGCTCAAACGTGACGAAACGCAAGAACATATATACATTGATATTAGTGATAAAGGACCAGGAGTCCCTGAAGAGCAACTCAATAGAATATTTAATCCATTTTATCGTGTAGATACTTCAAGAACTAAAAAAACAGGGGGTTATGGTTTAGGATTAGCCATAGCCGCTCGTGCAATTCAACTGCATCACGGTGAAATTATAGCCGTAAATAATTCTGACGGCGGTTTATTAGTACGAATTATACTTAATTCTCGCACTTCAAAAAACTAGAGGCACCAACAGCCGTTAACTCTAAAAGTACCCCAAGAATTAGACTGTTTTTTCCTGTTTAATTAAGCTACAATGTGGAAGCTTAAAGACATGCTGGAACCTCTATATTATGACTGCAGCTCAGAAATTAGAAAAAGCGAGTGGGATATTTTTTTTCTCAGGCTTTCTGCTTTCAAAACTTCAGTACCTTCCTTTTCCATTAGTATCTGCTATTTTCAGATTTATTTCATTAGGTATTTATTTCCTAGCCTATGGCTCTTGGTCCATTGCGTGTCTTCTTCATCCAGACCACAATGAGCATCACCATAAATGGTATGGTTTTGCACAGATAAAAGAACAACTCCTTTTTTCCTCATTCGTGGGATTAGTAGCTACTGTTCTCAGTGTCGCCGCTGTTTTGGTACCTGTTTTATTTCCACCAGCAGCTTGGCTTTTTCTTATTGGTAACGTGCTTTGGGCTATTGGTGAATATCATAAATTAAAAAATCCACCACAAAGCAAGGAGGATTTTTCTTATACTCAGCAAAAAAATTATCTATATTATGCAATAACATCATGTGCAATAAGTTTAGTCACGGCAATTTCAGCCACTCTCATCGTTGCCTTCCCTCCCTTGACGATACCAATCACCATTTTTTCACTTCTTCTTTATGTTGGTTTAGGCGCACTAGCATTTGAATATTGGTTAAACAGCAAAACCTCAGAAAATCGGCAATCTATTAAGGGAAGTTATCATCAAATGAGTGATTCATTAGGCCCAACAATTTCTCCCAAGCCTTCTAATTCTCTTGAACCCAACTTTACTAAGGATATTTTTAATAAATCCGAAGATAAAGTATCAGAAATCGAACTCATCCCCATCAATACCCATGAAGAAAGTGACCATGAGTATGGTTTTCAAATTCCTACTTCTTCTTTATAATTAAAACTCTAAAGAGTTTATTGAGAGTTATATGGATCCCATAATTGCGAAAATGATTTCTAATGCTTATAAAGCACTTACTCATTCTTACTCACCCTATTCCAAATTTAGTGTGGCTAGCAGTATTTGTACTGATAAAGATACTTTATACACAGGAGTTAATGTTGAAAATAGCTCTTATGGTTTATCAATCTGTGCTGAGGCTTCGGCCATTTCTGCTATGATCTCTGCAGGAGAAAAAAATATTAAAAGTATCGTTGTTCTTGCTGGAACCAATTTATTGTGTCCTCCATGTGGTGCGTGCAGACAAAGAATTTATGAATTTTCAACAACAGACACTATCGTCCATCTTTGCAGTAAAGACTCGATATTACGCAGCATAAATATTAGCGAACTTCTGCCGCTTGCTTTTGATTTTAACCCTTAATTAATAGGAATATTTGTATGATAGATACTGCCCCAAAGCAGAGTTATGCTCATTTAGCAGCAAATTATATAAAAAAATTACATCCCTCATTTAAACCTATTGTAGCTGTAGTTTTAGGTTCAGGACTGGGCAAATTTGCCGATGAATTACAAGATTCTATACGTATCCGTTATGAAGAGCTTCCTGGATTTCCCAAAATTACCGTACAAGGACATGGTGGTAACTTAATTCTTGGCTATTGGAATGGCATAGGTGTTATTTGCTTACAAGGTAGAGCACATACTTACGAAGGCCTAGAAAACTATGAAACCGTCAAAACCTATGTTCGTACAATGAAACTCTTAGGATGTACTTATTTTATTGCAACTAATGCATCTGGATCACTTAGAGAAGATGTTGGTCCGGGCGATTTAATGCTTATCTCCGATCACATTAATTTACAACCAAGCAATCCCCTTATTGGTCCTAACGATGAAGAATTTGGTCCAAGATTTTATCCTTTAGATAATGTATATGATCAAACCATGCGTTTTAAGTTGTTATCCATTGCTACAGAAAATTCAATCAAACTGACCGAAGGTGTTTATATTTCCGTATTAGGCCCACACTATGAAACTGCGGCAGAAATTAAAGCATTCAAGCTTTGGGGTGCCGATGCTGTAGGCATGTCTACAGTCCCAGAAGTATTAGTAGCGAATCATTGTGGGATGCATGTCGCAGTAATTGCAATGATTACCAACTATGCTACAGGCTTATCCAAAACAGCACATAGCCATGAGTCGGTCATAGCAATGGCAGAAAGCGCTGCAGCAAATCTTAATCTAATCATAAAACAGTATATTGCAGGCTTAAAATGACTGTAGAAAATGATCTAAACAAGCTCATGGAAAAATTGCTTGGCCATTTTCCGAAGCAATTCATCACAGTAGAGCAACTTATTCATTCTATAGACCTTACCTTACTTGATGAACATGCGACTACCGAAGCATTGTCTCAATTAAAACAAGAGGCACAACAAAATCAGGTTGCAGCCCTATGCCTTTACATGCAACATGTACCTGAAGTTTTGCCACAAAGCAGCATACCGCTGGCTACAGTAATTAATTTTCCACAAGGAACGGAACCACTTGATGCTTCACTCACAGCAGTAGAAAAGGCTGCTCTTTTAGGTGTCACTGAAATTGATTATGTCCTACCCTACTCTATGTATCTTGGAGGCCAAACAAAAAAGGCACTTCATCAGTGCCTTGCTATTGCCCAATTATGCAAACAACATAAACTTGTTTTAAAAGTAATTTTAGAAACTGGGGTATTTCCTAACTTGAAAACCATTTATACAATTAGTAAAGAGTTGATTGAGTTAGAATGTGACTTTATTAAAACATCTACGGGTAAAATCTCTCAAGGGGCTTCTTTATCTGCAGCATTTACCATTTTAAGCGCAATTAAAGATACAAATGCCTCTTGTGGTATTAAGATTTCTGGAGGCATAAAAAAACCACAACAAGCCTTTCATTATGCAGTGCTTGCAGAATTAATGATTGACAAACCAATTAATAAAAATTGGTTTCGAATTGGAGCGAGTAGTTTATTAGATGAACTGTTAAAAACTAATTAAATCTCAGTTATACTTCATACGCTCAAAATATAATTAATAGTCGTGACCTTGATAACTGACCATCACTAACAAGGATAAAGTTCATTATAGAAGGAATACAAAGTTATTCTAGTTCACCTTTTCTACTGGAGTTTTATTTATGCAAAGCAAAAAACTATTTTTTAAATCAGTTCTAGTTATACTTTTTGGCCTCATTTTATCAAGTTGTAATACTACTCTCCCACCTGGTGAATACGATACAACTGAAGTGGGGAAAGTAAAAAAAGTCATTCCCGGAACCATTATTTCTAAACGCCCTGTTCACTTACGAAATACAACTAATATGAATAACAATACAAGCAATAATCTTGTTGATAGTGGATATAGTCAGACTCGTGGTGTTGAGTACGTTATTAAATTAAACTCCGGAGGAATCATCTCTGTAGTACAATCAGAAGATCTAAAACTTAAAAACAAACAAAAAATTCTAGTCATTTATGGTAAACATACTCGTGTTGTTGCGGATAATGGCAGCGAAATCTTTTAAGTTTTAGATGAGGGGCTATTAACAATTGAGAGCCCCACGCAAAAGCGTGGTGTCTAAAACTCATAAAAATATAAAAAAGGATTGAAATGAAATTTTTTCCCCTGTTGCGCTTGGTACAGCCTCTAAAGATGAATTGATAAAATGTTGGGAGGCATTACTCGATAACGCATTAGAACAGTCAAGTGAACATCTTAAGATTTCCCGTGCTATATTGGAAATTGATCTTGGATTTGAAGATGAAAATTTTTTTAAACTTCCCTACGATAAGCAACCATTTAATTTTGCTCAAGGAAGAGAGTTCCAAAGCCCACTCCGCAAAAAATTAGAACAAGGCGAGAAAATTTCTTCTATGATTCAATCAGAACAAAATAAGATTGAACAATTGCTATTATCAAAATACGGCATTAAAGCTAAGGACATACTGCAAACAGAACGGGATAAAAACCCATCTGAAAGCTCCTTACTTACCTTATAAAATCATAAACATTCATCTAATAGTGTTTGTCCTTAACCAACGATTACAGTGCTTTAACCACCCTTCTTAAAAATATCTATAGAGTTTTTCCCTATTCTTTAGAAAAAACGATGATAAAGCTTATTGCGTACATACCTTCATTTGAGACCTCAGTTAACTTTATATTTAAAAAATTTAAACCCCCTCTACTCTTCTACATATATGACTAATTCATTAAAAAGAATGGACTATTTATCAATTTGGTATGACATATAAATTTAATCAATTGGATGTTTTTTATACTTACTGGTTAAATAAAATTACATAATAAACAATTTTTGCTGGCTAGAAATTGATCAAATACTACTAGATATTAGGAGCCATGTTAGGAGAATAGAAATGCCTAAAAATAACGCATCCAAACCAGGTTTTACTTATATAAAATCCAAGTTTAACACATTAAAGAATTCTTTAAAAAAAAATCAAGATGCACTAGAAACTCTAAAGTCAAAAAAGGAAATTATTAAAAACAATCTTAAAGATGATTTATGGGACTTAGATACTGTATCAGCCCTGCCAAAAAAGAAAAAAATGAAAAAGGTAGAGCAATAAGCATGTTTGCACTTAAAATAGATCATCCTAAAAATGATGACGAATTTAATCTATTTATAGAAACTCTAAAAAATAATATCAACTCAATTCCTGACGGTACTAGAATACAGTTGACAGTACAAAGTGGAGAACATTGGTTTCCTTTAGATTTAGAAATAGCTCACGGCAATGTAAGTGCAATCATTCCTGAAGCAGGATTTTCACCAACTACAGCGAATGCAACCTTCCGTATTATGAATTCATTCCCCAATGCAGCAATATATCGCTTTTACCCTGATGAAGTATCAGTCGATGGTAAGATGAGAACTCTAATGATTCAATCTGATGGCGAAAGCTGTTCCAGATTTGCACTACAGCAATTATTCGCATTACAGCACTCGCCTGATATTCATCAAAAAATGCATGATATACAAGGTCGACTACCTACAGTAGAATTAGCACCTAACACAAGTACACCGTATAGACATTACGGGCTATCCTTTAATAATTCACCTCCAGAGATAGCAGGAATTTTTCGCTCGACGCAGTCTTTATCAGCTCTAAATGCATTAGATAAAACGGTTAAAGAATCAATTATTAATTCAAAAGGAGAAACTTTAGAACAATATAAAGAGCGGTTTACTCGAGCTAATCCAAATGCAAACGATCGCTTGCAGAATATGGCTATAATGGATTTTAAAGAAAAATATGCCAATAAAACCATAAGTTATCTCAACAAAACAAAAAAAGAGGATCTGGAGCATTCCTTAGATCTTGCTACAAGAGGTGGTATTGATTTTATTAATAAAGGAGATAGCTACCGAGAAACATATATTCAAAAGCAAAAAGAAAAAGCAAATGATAGCAAGATACAGCAAAAGACCATTCGCAATAATGTTTGGCAACAAGTAAATACACTATGCCGAGAAAAGTTGAATGCTTTATCGCCGTTTTCGAATGATCCTGAAGTAAAAGCGCTCATTGATAATATTCGTACAATTAGAGTTAATTTTATGGGAGCCAAACAAGAGAAAAAAGAGTCATTGAAATCAATATATAACCAGCAATTGATTGAAATGAATTTAGCCACTAGCAACGTAATAAACTTTTTAAAAGCTAAGGATGAACATAACTATTCGAATGTTATAAATAAGATTAATAGCTTATCTTCGGATCTAAATGCTACAATTAATCCTATTGAACGTTCTAATATGCTTAGCTCTAACTTTTCAATGTATAAAGAAAAACTCATATCCTTAAGAGAGAAATCTAAAACAGAATCAGAAATAAATGAAAATAATACTAACCTAGTACTCTAAGGTATATTCCTTAGTACATCATTACAGTACAACTTTCGCATCAACATTAGTGAAATTTAATAGATTATTATTCTCATGAGTGGAATTTTTTATACTGAAAAATTTATTAGGATTTAGTTCCACATTTCTTTGATGCTCAATTACCTGTGTAATTATTTTTCCAGGTATCTCAGATTCTATTAACAATTCCTTAATCCCTGTTAGTGGTATTTTTTCTTTTCTTAAATCTTGAAGCGAAACTGCTGCTGCAAAAATGGCCTTGGAATGAGTAATAATATTAAATTTATCCTGAATTTCAGTATCAGAAGCATCGAGCATATCAATTCCTAAGATAATACTTGCTGGATCAGGATGCTTTGCAACTACTTCAAGATTAGTTTCAGCCTCAACTCCATTTAATAAACCTAAAAGAGTCATCTTTTTCAATGCTAAAGCCACAGATGTAGGATCGGTAGGATGTTGAGCTACTGCCCTTCTATATGTATTATTTAATAAATGATTATTATCCAAAATAATCAAAGCCCTGCATACTCTATCTGGTGCAGTTTGATGTTGGGCTACAGCAAAAAAATTTTTTTGTCTTTCATTTTCATTTTTAAATAAATCATGCTCATCAAGAATTCGAACAGCTGAAAAAAGACGCTGAGGTAAGGTGTGATTTAAAATTATTAAAATAGCCTCATCTGATAATAATTGATTTGATTTTAACAATTGACAGGTTTTATAAAGTGAACTAGTTTTAAAATTATTGATGCATGAGTAGTTTGATGATGAATTGATAATTGAATTAATAAGGTGTAATGCGCCATATATTTTATTTTCAGCGGCAGTATATTGTTTTATGAGTCTCTTAATTTCTTTAGGAAAAAAATATTTTTCGACTGGATTTAGGTTGTTGTAGCTTGTTATAAAGCCATCAATAACTTTTGTATTTGCAAGAGATAAGTCAAACATCCTCTCCTCCCAATAGAGCAATGCAAAATAACTATTAAATACCTACACCAAGCGCTACCCACATCAAAGCACCATAATAAACACTGACAATAAAGGCTTTAAAACAATTTTGAGGCTCTCGTTTATAAATTAACCTTTGTTGATAAATTAAAACTACATTTGCTGTCAGCCAAAAAAAGTAAAACAATAAATTTACTTGATTGATAAAAGCCCAGAGTAACCATAAACCATGAAATAACCCTTGTAATAAACCAATAATTAATCGATCATAACTTGCAAAATAAATAGCTGTAGATTTCACACCTATACGCAAATCATCTATTTTATCCGTCATAGCGTACATAGTATCGTATGCCAAAATCCAGGCGAAATTGATAAGAAATAATAAAAAAAACTCACTGTTTAAAGACACATTTGAAGCCACAAATGCCATAGGAATTCCCATAGAAAACGCGAATCCAAGAACTAACTGTGGCGCATTTAGAAAACGTTTACAAAAAGGATAAACAAAAGAGATGATGAGGGCAATTAATCCCAGATAAAAGCACTTTTTAGGAAGCTGAACTAATATATATAATGCGGTTAACAGCAACATAGCTAATAATATAAATGCTTCGGTCAAGCTTACTTCGCCGGCTGTTAATGGTCGAAATTGAGTCCGCGATACATGCTTATCAATATTTCTATCCGCTATATCATTGATGATACAGCCTGCAGCACGCATCAATACAGTACCACTCACAAAAAAAACTAAAAGTTTAAAATTTGGCATTCCCTTATTAGCAAGCCATAAGGCCCAAGCAGTTGGAAACCAAAGCAAGAAAATTCCTATTGGTTTATCGAAACGCATTAAACGCCAGTAGGCATTCCATTTCATAAAACAAGCTCAAGTTCTGGGAGCATTATTTCTACTATATAAAAAGATTCACTTTGTTGAAAAGAAAATTCAGTCAGTCGTACCCATAGTATACCGTCAACGACATTAATATTCTTTTTCACCCAATAAAACTCAATACAATGATGATTAATTGGATAATTAGTCCAATTTATACGCTCCACCCTATTGTTTCCAAAAACTAAATTTTTTATCGATTCATTTTTTAAACGGTCAAAAAATGCAGGATCAAGATCATAACATTTTTTAGGAATAATACTTCGAGCAAACCAATAAGATATTCCTCGACTCTTCATGATGATGTCACGTTTAAAAACATGCTCGTCTTGAATCAGCAGAACATTTTTATCCCACCAATCTGGATTTACCCAGTGTTGAGAAATAAGTTCAAGCTGTACTTCACCTCTGATTTTTTGCAATCTATCGGTTAATGAGGCTTGATAATTAAGCCATCCTTTAAGACTTTCAGAACTCTGGGCATTAATTATAAAAATAGAATCAGTATTGATAGGCATTGATTTTAATTACTTACAAAATATATTTCAGTACGATCTTACAAAATTACTGCTTTAGGGACAAGTTATTACTCACTCTTATTCTACCTAATCTATTTAAAATAAGTGTCATTTGTTCCTGAGTATTATTATTTATTAAATTAAAACGTCCGTTACTTATTGCTTGGGTTGGATTATTGGAAAAAATAATTTTGTCCTTTGAGCTTACGCCTACCCAATTTAAACTCCAGTGCTGATAATTCCATTGCCATTGATAAATTAACTCTAATTGATTTGTTTTTTTATTCAGATAATTCAAAGTAATGCCTTTAGACCAATTCATTGAGGTATCTAATGGCACAAGAAACACAGGTTTATCCAAAATCATTGCCTGTATCTTTGCGTACTGTAGTGCCGTTCGAAGTTCATCGATTATTACTTGTTGTTCATTTTTCTTAATAAAATAACTGTATGAACTGATGCTAATCATCAATAAAGCGACAACTAGTGTCATAGTAATAAGCAACTCGAGTAAAGTAAAACCTATTGCTTTCATCATAAGACGCTTAATTTGTTTTATTCCTTAGTTTGATGAATGGTTGAACTTGCGAACAGGTCGCGCGACTTAGGGCTACATTAATTCCGATGACCATAGCCCATTGTTAGCGAAGATCAGCAAAGGCTAAACGCTAAAATTTAACGCTTTTTCGCGATCAAAATCATCATAGTCCTCATAAAAAACTCCATCAACCATTCGTTGTAAAGGCTCGCATTTTCTACTTAATAAGCGAATTAAACGAACGTGAGTATGAGAGTTCTCATTTAATACCTTTAATACGCGCATACTTTGCGAAAAAGTTAAATCCCAACGTGCAAAATATACTTCATTGTCAATGAGCTTTTTATCCGATGTAAGCAAATGCAATACTTGATTGAGCCCATTATAAACCTTTTCACTAGGATTTTCTTTCAGTTCCTTTAACAAGTTAATGACAATGTGAAGAATCACGTGTGTTTCATTGCGAATTTTTGTGAAATGTTTCAAACAAGCAAAAGGAGATTTCAATGAAAAAGAATGACGTGCGTCATCAAAATGTTTTTTATCTGTACTGTCTTTTAATAGTTCTTGAGATAATTTTAGAAATATTGGAAACACGGTTAATAAAATTTTATGATGTTCTGATCGAGTTGGAGATAACGATACTTGTGAGACATCATGACCAAAAAATGTAAAAGGATTCTCTTCATGCTTGGGGCTTTGGGATTCGAGATTTTGATTAAAATAAAGGTTTTTTAACTCATTAGCCTGTTTCATGAGTTCACGTTGATTTGGGGCAGTAGACTCTTCAATAAGCTGATAGACTACATCAAACCAATGCTTATCCCCTCTATAACAACAATAGGAAAGTAACTCACCTAAAGAACTAAACGTTGCATACATATACTCTTCATTTTCATATTCCTTAAAAGCATTTTTATGATAACGCATCTCTAAATAGTTTATTGTTTCTCTATAGCCTGCCTCAATCATCTCTTTTCTACTTTTTTCATTGACTGAAAAAGAAGAACTGGACACATTATCTACATTAATAACTATTGATTGACAGGCATATTTTCTTAATTTCAAACGATCGCGTTCCCAACCACTAGCAGGGTCACTTACCCCAGTAAGAAATGTATAAATCCAGTTAAGAAAAACATTTTCTCTATAAACTCTGTCCATAACACGATCTATTGCTTTTCTTTCTGGACCATCATCAAATTTTACAGCTAATACTTTTAGGTTATTGCCATATTCTGATTCGAGTAATGTCGAATGATCATCAAAAAATGCTTCTGTAGGAAAATTGTTTAATACCCCACCATCATTATGCTCTTCTCCATCAATAAGAGTCGAGCGATATACTATAGGGAAGCTTGCCGAGATTTTAACTGCTTCGCTGACTTCAAAATTCGGCGAGCGGATTAATGAAAAATAGCGTGTACTGCCTCGTCGCTTATTAGTAGCAGTAACAACTAATTCTTTTCCAATTCCACAATTAGGACATTTTTGTCTAATTGCTTCTAGAGTCGCAAAGGTAATTTTTCCTTCAGGATATGGAATTTGATATTTGGTAACAATTTGGTTCAATTTATTTGCGATTGCAAAATCTAATGCTGTTTTTAGCGAGTGCGCTTCAGAAATTCCATTGATAGTGATATCAAAATGGACTAAATGCTCTTGTTTAAAATGCTTAAATAATTCTTCGATTTCATTTGCTGTATAACCTAAATAACACATTAAAGCCATAATTGCACCAGCTGAACTACCAGCAAATTTTTCAGGGTAGATTTTAGCTTCATTAAGAGCTTTACAAACACCAACATGAGCAAAAATTTTGGCGCCACCACCACAAAAAACTATATTTTCTATATCAGGTTTTTTTTCGCGAACCAGAATCTGATGCGATTTTAAAAAACGAAATATTTCTAATTTTTTTGTTTCATGCAATGGGACTATTTGTTTTTCTTTAATGGATTTACTTTTCTCTTTTTCTTCAGTAAGCCAGGGTAATAACCAACTCCACATTCGTATATACCAAGGTTTAAGTGACATAAACCGCTGCATTTTTCGATAATCATACATTTTATCGAGACGCTCTTGTTGATCAACTACTTCTATAGATTGAGGGTGTGGACTTTTACATATTGATTCAAACTTAATATTTTTTAGATTTAGTACAATAAGTTGATCAACAAGTTTATCAGTAATAAAAACTCTTTTTGCATTTCCTAAAGGTTCTTGCTGAGAATCATTCGGATCTTTATATTTTGTGATTGTTCCAGGAACAAGAAATTGATGAAACCCAATTAATATTCCTTGACTTCCATGACACATTTCAATTCCAGTCAACTGGTATTGTGATATATTTTTTAGTGACAAATTTAAATCGCTAATTTTCCAATACTCAAGATACGTACCTTCAAACCAACTTTTTAACCTACCCCACCATGTTAAAAAAACTTCAGCAGTAAACCCGCGATATTCATTTACTGTAGAACCACTTAAAAAATTTTTAGTTTTTTCCTTTTGATGAGGTCCCAAAAACCATTGCATAAATATCGCTTTTTTTTCATCACTTAAGCGTGTAAAGTCAAATATCATTTGCTCGTTATCGAATAAATAATTGCCTAAAGCAATTTGATTATCGGGCGGCAAACCGTTGATTTGTAACCGCCCTAAGTAGGCAGTAATAATAATTTTTTTTAATAACTCTAAGTTTTGTAGGTATTGGGAAGAGTCGGACTCAAGCAGCTGGCTAATTATATGTTGTGGTGTCATCACTTATCCTTAAGTTATGATAATCCATAAACTTCGTACAACAGTTCTCTAATTTAGAGAGATAAAACCTGTTGAATGTATCTTCCTTTATTCATCTCGAGTTTGCTTTTTTTCATCACCTTTATTTGACTGTAAATTTAAGAAAATGGTTTTTATTATTTTTAACCATGACAAATATAATTAACACAAATTAATCAGAAATTAAATATTATAAAAATTATTGGCAGGTTTTAATGTTCTTTCATGAAGCACTAAGCTTCATAAAATATATAAATAAATAGGACAATAGACTCATTTTTTCCTTGAGACAGATAAATTTTTTGATCATTAGAGAAATAAAATCGGCCCCCACTGCTTAGTCTGAATCTTCTACACATCTTGTCTATCGCAAATAAAACAGGATCCAATTATTTCTTTTGCAGAAGGAGACGGTATTGAGTGCATCGTCACCCTCTGCGTAAGCAGGGGGTCTCGTAAGCATATGACTGCAAGGTGAAGTTTAGAGCAAAGATTTGTTACTTTTAGACCTTCCGCTTTTGCGGAAGGCGACGGTATTGAGAATCCGTCCCCCTCTGCGTAAGCAGCTGTCTCTTGATGAGATAGGATCAAGAGACAGCTGCTTAGTATCGTACCAGAGTCTAATTTTGTTCAAATAGATTTACACAGTTTTGGAGCCTACGCATAAAAACGTAGGCGTGAAAGGAGGAGAATGTGTCAACATGTGTCAACAAAAATCTTTTAAAATTTCAGTGATAACTTTTTCAGGATCTGCTGCTTGGGTTATTGGACGACCAACCACCAAATAATCACTACCTTCTTCAATAGCTTGCTTTGGTGTCATTACTCTTGATTGGTCATCTTTTGAGCTTTTCTCCAATCGTATACCTGGAGTAACTGTTATAAATTGAGCCTCACAGATGCTCTTTATGACTTTTACTTCCTGAGCTGAACAAACAACACCATCCAAACCTGATTCTTTTGCTAGGACTGCTAATTTTTTTACTTGTTCTATTATAGGTATATGAATACCTACCGTGCTCAATTCATTCTGATTAAAACTCGTAAGAACCGTTACAGCAATTAATAAAGGTCTATTAGAACCATAAGGCTCAATCGCATTTTTTGCTGCTTGCATCATGCTTATGCCGCCAGCAGCATGTACATTCATCATCCAAACACCTAAATCAGCACCAGCTTTGCACGCCTGTGCAACTGTATTAGGAATATCATGAAATTTTAAATCCAAAAAAACCTTATATTGTTGTTGAATCAATCGTTTTACAAACTGAGTTCCAAATAAGGTAAAAAGTTCACTTCCAACTTTCAATGCACAATGATGAGGATTAAGTTTTTCTATTAAATTTAAAGCATCACTCTCTTTATTAAAATCTAAAGCAACAATTAACTTAGGCGACATTTATGCCATTACCTCTTCATGTAGTGTTAGGGCCTTTTTGACTGCCGCAACGACGCTGCTTTGCTCTGCCTCTTGTAAATATGGATGCATAGGCAAGCTAATGACACGACGACTTGCTTCTTCTGAGTGGGGAAAATCACCTATTTTATAACCTAAATAAGCCATAGCAGTCTGTTGGTGCAAGGGGATGGGGTAGTGTACTGCAGTAGGAATTCCTAATTCTTGCATTGCTTTTTGAAAAGCATCTCGATTATTTACTTCAATGGTATATTGCGCATATACACTAGTATTATAACTATGAATAAACGGCGTTCTTACTAAAGGTGATAACATTTGATCATATGCTTTTGCAACCCGTTGGCGCATAATAATTTCGTCCGGGAAAAGCTTCATTTTTTCAATTAGAACAGCGGCTTGAATTGTATCCATTCGCCCATTAATGCCAATACGATTATGACAATAACGTGCATTTTGACCATGAATTCTTATTTCAACTAGCTTTTGTGCTAATGCAGCATCATTAGTAAAACATGCTCCTGAATCTCCATAACCGCCTAAAGGCTTGGATGGGAAAAAACTTGTACATCCAATTGTAGATAAAGCGCAAGAGTATCTTCCCTTATATGTTGCTCCAAAACTTTGGGCCGCATCTTCAATTACTGGGATACCATATTTCTCCGCAATAGCATTAATTTCATCGTGATCTGCACATTGGCCATATAAGCCGACAGGCATTATTGCCTTGGTTTTATAGGTAATAGCATCCTCTAGTTGATTAGGATCCATGTTATAGGTGAGTGGATCAATATCTACAAAGATTGGCTTAGCCTGACATAAACTAATTACCTCAGATGTAGCAAAAAAACTAAACGGTGTAGTAATCACTTCATCTCCGGGCTTAATTTCCAAAGCCATAAGCGCCATTAACAGAGCATCAGTTCCGCTTGAATTGGCAATAACATGTTTCACACCAACAAATTCAGCCAATTGTTTTTCAAGCTGGGCTATTTCAGGCCCCATGATATATTGGCCATGATTCAAAACATTTTTTATGCTGTTTAAAATATCGTGTTCAATTATTGAATATTGTTTTTTTAAATCGATAAATTGCATTATATTCTCTTAAAAAATAGTTAATACCCTTCCAAGCCATGGACAGGCTTCATTCTTCCCCAGTTTTTACAACTGGGACAATGCCAATGTAAATGCTTTCCACCAAAACCACAGTGTACACATCGATATACTGGTTTATTGTCTAAAAATTTGCTAGTTATATCATAAAGCATTTGTAATTTATCACGTACTTTTCCATGAGCAGATTCAAGATGCCAATAAATTAATTGGTTTAAACCACGTATAGATGGATGCTTACTCAAATTATCAGCTACAAAATCTATAGCTGCATCCATATTTTTTTGTTGTTTTAAATATTCCGCGATAACAAAAAGAACTGAAGCGCGGGGATTATCTGCTAAAGTCTGCTCAAGATAGTTGATACACTCATCCATGCTATCTAATTCTTTATGACATAAAACTAAAGGCTCAATAATTTCTGTTAAAAAATCTGCATCTTGTTGAGGAACCTTTTTTAATGAACGAATCGCTTGTTTATAACGTCCCTCTTTCATTTCGATGCTTGCATGCATTAAACTAGCGCGAACAGAGGCTGCGTCTACATTAATCGCTTGTTTAATACAATAAGCCGCCTTATCTAAAGCGTTGGTTTTTAAGGCCTGGCTTGCCATTTCGCAATAATAATGGGCCGCTTGGTGATGAAAGCTTGTACCCGTCGTAATTTCTAATTTTTTAATCACATCTAGTGCTTTTTCCCAAGCTTTTTCTTGTTGGTAAATCGCTAATAAACCATGCAAGCTACTAGTTTCTTTAGAACCGCCTAGCCCAACAACCTCTAAAAAAATTCGTTCTGCTCTGTCGAATAAACCCGCACTCATGTAATCTTGGCCTAAAGCCATTAAGGATTCTTTTTTTTGAACTAAACTTAATTGTGGTCTTGCAATTAAATTCTGATGGATACGAATAGCCCGATCAACTTCGCCACGACGTCTGAATAAACTTCCTAAAGCAAGATGGGTTTCAACTGTATCACTGTCTACTTCTAACAACTTAATAAATATATCAACAGCCTTATCAGATTGTTCATTTAATAGATAGTTAAGACCTACAACATACTCACGAGATAAACGATTAGAAAGATTTGAAGTATCTTTTGACTTGTTACGATTTGCCATCCACCAACCTGACCAAGCAGCAGCAGGCAATAGTAATGGCCATAAATCAATCATTATTACCCTCCTCTGTGCATGTTATATTTCATAATAATAAAACTAGTGTTGATCTTGCAATGGGATTGAACGTAAGTTCTTAATTTCTTTTTCAGTTAATTTTAATTGATTTTTGAGTTTATGGCACTCCGCTTTTAAACGCCAATATCGTGCTACAAAAAGTATAAATCCTATTAAAACACCAACTCCCAACATGATTGTCATTAAAACAGAAATAGGCATTGATATTGTTTCAAAATAAAAATTAACATCTACCGATGTTGCATTTAAAGCAGCAAAGCTAACGCCAATAACAATAAGAAGAATATAAATAACTAGCATTAATATGCGCATTGGAGTCTTCCTTTTTTTTGTAGCCTGAGTCAACCCTTGTCTCTTAATCAGTCACAAGTTAAAATCTTGGGGGAAAAGCCATATTAACCTAGGTAATACTTCATTTTACCCAGATTAACAAAACAAAAAAAAGCGTAGAAAAACTTCTACGCTTTTTAACTCATTAACTGTAAAAAAATTAGTCACTTTCTTTACTAGCCATTTTTTCTTTGAGCAAATCACCTAAGGTTGTTGTAGATGAACCTTCTGTTCTAGAGTACTTCTTAATTGCATCTGCTTCATCTTGTGCATCTTTTGCCTTGACTGAAAGTGTGATTGAACGATTTTTACGATCAACATTTATGATCTTTGCCTCAATTTCATCACCTTCTTTAACAACAGTCGTGGCATCATCAACACGCTCATCAGATAATTCACTTGCACGAATTGTACCCGTAATATCATCAGCTAATGCTACAGTAACTGTTTTTGGATCTACTGCAGTAACAGTACCTTTGACTATTGCTCCTTTGGTGTACTCATCAACAAAACTTGCGAAGCTATCTCCTTCCAGTTGTTTCACTCCTAAAGAAATACGCTCACGTTCAGGATCAATCGCAAGAATAACCGCTTCGATCTCTTGACCTTTCTTATATTGTTTTACTGCTTCTTCACCAGGAACTGTCCAAGAAATATCAGACAGATGAACTAAACCATCGATATCCCCATCTAAACCAATGAAGATTCCAAAGTCAGTGATTGAACGGATCTTGCCACTTACTTTTTGTCCTTTGTTGTAACTTGCAGCAAATTGTTGCCAAGGATTGCCAACGCATTGTTTCATACCCAAAGAAATACGACGTCTTTCTTCATCAATTTCAAGAACCATAACATCAACAACATCACCCAGTGAAACTACTTTACTAGGATGTACGTTTTTGTTAGTCCAATCCATTTCGGACATGTGGACTAGGCCTTCAACACCTTCTTCAATTTCTACAAAACATCCATAATCAGTAATATTGGTTACTTTACCTTGTAACTTCTTACCTATAGGATAACGTTCTACGAGATCAACCCAAGGATCATTTCCTAATTGTTTCATGCCTAATGAAACACGGTTTCGCTCGCTATCAAAGCTTAATACTTTTACTTTTATATCCTGACCAACAGATAATACTTCACTCGGATGCTTCACTCGTTTCCAAGAAATATCGGTAATATGCAGCAACCCATCGATACCACCTAAGTCAATAAATGCACCATAGTCGGTAAGATTTTTAACAATACCATGAAGTTCTTGACCATCATGTAGGGATTCAAGTAATGCTTGTCTATCGGCACTACTTTCTTCTTCAACAACTGCACGACGTGATACCACAATGTTATTACGCTTTAAATCCATTTTGATTACTTTGAATTCAAGCTCTTTGCCTTCAAGATAAGAAGGATCTCTTACAGGTCTGACATCTACTAATGAACCAGGTAAGAATGCGCGTATGGAACCAATTTCAACAGTAAATCCACCCTTAACTTTACCCGAAATAAGTCCAGTAACTGTTTCATTGTTTTCATGTGATTTGGATAATTTACGCCAAGCTTCCTGACGTTTTGCTTTTTCTCTTGAAAGGATTGTTTCGCCATAGCCATCTTCCACAGAATCCAAGGCTACTTCAACCGTATCACCCAAATTTACTTCCAATGCGCCATCTTTGTCATAAAATTCTTCTTTAGGTACAATTCCTTCAGATTTTAGACCCGCATTTAAAATGACATAATCACTATCAATACCAATAACTTTAGCATTAATAATGGCACCAGGATAAAATTGAGCGCCGGCAATACTTTGCTCGAACAATTCTTTGAAACTTTCAGACATGTTTATAAACTCTTTAGTAAAAAAATGAAAGAATGAGTTCCACTCATCTTTCCCCCAACAATCATTTAAACACTGTATAGACGTTCATTAATTAAGTTTAATACATTATCGAACACTTGTACAATGGATAATCTGGTTGTATCAATTTGCACTGCATCAGCTGCAGGCTTTAATGGCGCATGCGTTCGTGCAGTATCCCTTACATCGCGCTTAGCCAATTCTTCTACAACCTGCGCGAGGCTAACATTAATTCCTTTTTCTTTCAACTGTAAATATCGTCTATTTGCTCTTTCTTCTGGATTTGCATATAAAAATATTTTCAAAATAGCCTTAGGAAAAACTACAGTCCCCATATCTCGGCCATCTGTAACTAGACCTGGAGGTTGAGCAAAATTACGTTGACGCTCAAGTAAAGCTTCTCTTACTTCAGGAATGGCAGCGATCTGAGATGCGTCTTGGCCGCATTGTTCACTCCGAATTTCTTGACTGACATCTACATTATTTAGAATTGCCCGTGAGCCATACTCATCAGAAAGATCAAAACGTAAATTAAGAGAACGGGCCAACACTACTAATTGTTTCGTATCGTCAGGCGCAGTATTATTTTTTCTCGCTGCATAAGCTAAAACACGATAGATTGCTCCACTATCAAGCATATTCCATTTAAGATGTTTTGCAAGCAATTGACATAAGGTCCCTTTACCAGTTCCACTTGGTCCATCTAGGGTTATTACAGGTACATCATAATGGTACATTATCGACTGTTTCCTCTATTTGAAGTTGAAGTTGCTTGGCTGTGTCTACAAACAAAGGAAATGAGGTAGCTACATTAGCGCAATTCTTAATAGTAACCGGAGCACTAGCTACGGCTCCTGCAATAGCAAAAGACATAGCAATACGATGATCTTCTCTGCTTTCAACAATACCTCCTTGTAAAGTGCCTCCTTCAATGAAAACACCATCGTCTAATGCCTGTGCTTGAATTCCTAATTTTTTTAGACCATCAACCATAGCAGCAATTCGATCGCTTTCTTTATAGCGTAACTCACTTGCACCACGAAGAGTAGTTTGTCCACGAGCACAAGCAGCGGCTATGAAAATAGCAGGAAATTCGTCAATTGCAAGAGGGACCATATTTGCAGATATATTAATTCCTTTTAAATGAGCATATCGAACACGCAGATCAGCAACCCATTCTTCTCCCAGTTGTCGTTGATTTTCAAGGGTAATATTAGCCCCCATTTCCAACAAAATATGAATAATGCCAGTGCGGGTTTGATTAATACCGACATTACGTATGAGCACATCCGATCCAGGAATAATTGTTGCAGCAACAATGAAAAATGCAGCTGAAGAAATATCACCAGGAATATATATTTCAGTGGCTATACATTCATGAGCAGAATTAATTACCAACGTATTTCCTGCACGATGTATTGGATAAGAAAAGTTTTTTAGCATGAGCTCCGTATGATCGCGACTTACTCCTGTTTCAGTGATCAATGTTTCACCTTCAGCGTAAAGACCTGCTAATAAAATACATGACTTTACTTGAGCACTTGCTTCTGGCATTACATAATTAATTCCATGAAGTTTTTTCCCGCCTTTAAGAGTAATTGGTGGTTTTCCATCAACTGTTGAAATATCAGCTCCCATTAAAGTCAGTGGTTTGCTAATTCGCAACATAGGTCTTTTCAAAAGACTCTCATCTCCGGTTAATTGGCTATCAAAAGATTGAGCAGCTAATAATCCAGTCAGTAGACGTATGCTGGTTCCTGAATTTCCACAATCAAGAACCTGATTCGGTTTTTTCAATCCATATTTGCCGACACCATAAATCACTACTTGCTGCTCATCAGGACCTTCTATGGTCACCCCCATTGCTTGAAATGCTTTCAAAGTAGCGATGCAATCATCACCATCTAGAAATCCATTAATAATTGTTGTTCCTCGTGCAATAGAACCAAAAATGATAGAGCGATGTGATATCGACTTATCTCCAGGAACGGTAATTTCACCTTTTATTGAGCCAACAGGTTTACTTATAAAATTGTGTATTCTCACAGATTGTTTTCCTTCGCAAATTCAGACATGAATTCAATTAAAGCATCCACTCCAGCCATAGGCATGGCATTATATAAACTCGCACGAATCCCACCTACTAATCTATGGCCTTTTAAGGCATATAAACCTCTTATCTGTGCCAACCTAAGAAATTCGCTTTCTAATCGAGCATTGTTAAGGGAGAAACATACATTAACTATGGAGCGTGCATCTTTATCTATATGAGTACTATAAAATTCAGAACTATCTAAATATTGGTATAATTTAGCTGCTTTTTGACAGTTGAGGCTATACATTGCATCAACTCCACCTTGTGCTTTTATCCAACGAAACATTTTATCAGCTAAATAGCAATTAAATACCGGTGGAGTAGCATAAAGCGAATGATGCTCCGCTTGAGTTTTATAATGAAGCATCGTTGGCACATGAGGATTTGGTGCTCTTTCTAATAAATCATCTCGTATAATCACTATAGTTAAACCCGCATTAGCTATGTTCTTCTGCGCCCCAGCAAAAATCAAACCAAATTTGCTAATATCCAAAGGCTCGCTAAGTAGAGAGGAAGTCATATCAGCAATTAAAGGGATTTCTTTAGTTTGAGGAACATAGGAAAACTGAATGCCATTAACCGTTTCATTAGCAGTATAATAAACATAGGCTGTATTTTGTTTTATTTCCCAGTCTTTAGCTCTAGGAATACTTTTGTAGGAATTTTCTTCACTACTGGCGATACAATATGCTTTTTTTAAATATTGTGCTTCAGAAAAAGCCATATGCGACCATATTCCTGTAACTAAATAACCTGCTTGTTCATTCGGATGTAAAAGATTCATTGGAATCATCGCAAATTGAGTACGAGCAGCTCCTCCTAAAAAGAGAATCTGATAATTTCGAGGAACAGTAAGTAGCTCTCTTAATGTTTGTTCCGCATGGTTTAAAAGTGCCATAAACTCTGAACTGCGATGCCCCGCCTCAAGAACAGAAATACCTAAATTTTGCCAATCTAGAAACTCCTCCTGGGCTTCCCGGAGTATGGCCTCAGGAAGCATCGCAGGTCCAGCACCAAAATTATATACTCGAGTTGTCATCACTACTTTCTTCAAATTCAACTGCATCATTATTTACATCATTGGAATCCTCACCTAAGTCTTCAATTTTTTGCATTCCAACTACTTTTTCACCTGAACTCACATTAATAAGACGAACACCTTGAGTATTTCTGCCGATGACCGATAATTCATTGACTTTAAAGCGCACCAGAGTCCCTTTGTCGGTAATCAACATGGCCTCATCTGCATCTGTTACCTGTACTGAACGAACTACTTTGCCATTACGCTCATTCACCTGAATTGAAATTACCCCTTGTCCTCCTCGTCCAGAAACACGGTATTCATCAATTGAAGTGCGTTTACCATATCCATTTTCTGTTGCAGTTAATATAGTTCCATCAGGATGAGCAACAACTAAAGAAATTACCGCCTGATCATCTTCGATACGAATACCTCTCACTCCACGAGCGGTACGTCCCATTGGTCTTACCTTATTTTCATCAAAACGCACAACTTTACCTGCATCAGTAAATAGCATAATGTCTTTGCTACCATCAGTGATATCCACACCAACCAAACTATCATCTTCATCCAAATCTACAGCAATAATTCCATTAGAACGCGGTCTACTAAAGGCATTTAAAGATACCTTTTTAACAGTGCCTTTCTTGGTTGCCATAAATACATAATATTCATCTAAATATTCTCTTACAGGCAGCATAGCATTAATTTCTTCACCTTCCGCAAGCGGTAATATATTTATAATTGGTCGACCACGAGAAATACGGCTGGCTAAAGGAAGTTCATAAGCTTTTAACCAATAAAGCTTTCCATGATTCGAAAAACAAAGCAAAGTATCATGGGTACTTGCAATAACCAAACGAGAAACAAAATCCTCATCTTTAACATTGGTAGCAGATTTTCCCTTACCACCACGGCGCTGAGCTTGATATGCGCTAATTGGTTGATACTTAACATAGCCTTGATGTGATAAGGTTACAACAACGTTCTCTTCTGTAATTAAGTCCTCAATGGTTAAATCTTCTTGTGATTCAATCATTTCAGTACGACGTTCATCACCAAACTGAGTTTTTATTTCAACCAATTCATCGCGAATGACTTGCATCAATCGCTCTGGCGAGGCCAATATGTCTAACAACTCTCGAATCAACTTCAATAGCTCTTCAAATTCATCTAAAATTTTATCTTGTTCCAAAGCGGTTAAACGATGCAGTCTTAATTCAAGAATGGCCTGGGCTTGTGCCTCCGATAACTTATAGCCTTCGACACTCAAGCCGAATTCAACAGCCAAATCATCTGGGCGCGAAGCATCTGAACCTGCACGTTCCAACATCGTTTTAACCAAACCTGGTTGCCATAATTTTGCAAGCAAGGCTTGTTTTGCATCTTGCGGGGTTGGTGATTGTTTAATTAAAGCAATCATCTCATCGATGTTAGCTAAAGCAATTCCTAAACCTTCTAACAAATGCGCTCGACTTCGCGCTTTTTTCAATTCAAATAAAGTTCTTCTCGTTACTACTTCACGTCTATGTTTAATAAAATACTCTAGAATTTGTTTCAAATTTAAAGTACGAGGTTGTCCATCAACCAATGCAACCATATTAATTCCAAAAACATTTTGCATTTGAGTTTGGGCATACAAGTTATTTAGAATCACTTCAGCAACTTCTTGTCGTTTCAATTCAATAACAACACGCATACCTTGCTTATCTGATTCATCTCTAAGACCTGAAATTCCTTCAATTTTTTTATCTCTTACCAATTCAGCAATACGTTCAACCAAACGCGCTTTATTCACTTGATAAGGCAGCTCGGTAATGACAATCGACTGACGCCCAGAATCTTCATCAGTTTCAATTTCTGTTCGAGCTCGAATAATAACGCGCCCCTTTCCTGTACGATATCCCTGAATAATTCCAGCTCTACCATTAATGATGGCAGCGGTAGGAAAATCAGGGCCAGGAATGATTTGCATAATCTCATCTAAACCAATTTCAGGATCATCAACTAAAGCAATGCAGGCATTAATCACTTCACTAAGATTATGTGGGGGAATGTTAGTCGCCATACCTACAGCGATACCTGAAGAACCATTAACCAATAAATTAGGTATTCTTGAAGGTAATACTACCGGGGCAAACTCTGTTTCATCATAGTTGGGGCTAAAGTCAACCGTCTCTTTATCCAAATCTGCCAGTAAAGCATGTGCTACTTTAGACATTCTTACTTCGGTATACCGCATTGCTGCTGGGGCATCACCATCTACTGAACCGAAATTACCCTGGCCATCAACCAAAAGATAGCGCATTGAAAAAGGCTGCGCCATGCGAACAATAGTATCATACACTGCTGTGTCACCATGAGGATGGTATTTACCGATCACATCCCCTACAACACGTGCAGATTTTTTATAAGGTTTATTCCAATCATTACCTAACTCACTCATCGCATAAAGAACGCGTCGATGAACAGGTTTAAGTCCATCACGTACATCAGGCAAGGCCCTGCCTACTATGACACTCATTGCATAATCCAGATAGGATTGCTTTAACTCATCTTCAATATTAACTGGCAAGACTTCTTTCGCTAGATAAACCATAGTTTGGACGTATCCTTGATGAAAAATTTTAATGATGAAGAATAGCATACAGACGCATTTAATTAAATGTCTGTACTAAAATATGGCTAGGTGAAAAAACAGAAAACTCTTGATTTTAGATTCTAAAATTTTGCAGCTTCAAACCTATGGCGCATGATTCACCCCCGCATTATCTCAATAATTTTATTATTTTTTACTGTAATTCTTTCAAATTCTAAACCATAATAAAATTGACTGTAAGTGCTCATTTTGTATATAGTGCCACCCACAAACAATAAGAATCCTTAATCAGGAGTAGCAATGACTAAGAAAACAGCTAAACTCAGTATTGAAGGCCAAGAGCCGCTTGAATTACCCGTTTATACACCTACTTTAGGGAACGATGTGATTGATATCACACAGCTGGGTGCTCGAGGCGTATTTACCTTCGATCAAGGTTTTTTATCTACTGCTTCCTGTGAATCCAAAATTACCTATATTGATGGCGATAAGGGGATTTTACTCTATCGGGGCTATCCAATAGAACAGCTTGCTGAGAAAAAAGACTTTCTTGATGTAAGTTATCTTTTACTCAATGGCGAATTACCCAATGCTGAAGAGAAGAAAAAATTTGTTGGCTTAATTAATAACCATACTATGGTACATCAACAAATGTACCAATTCTTAAATGGTTTTCGTCGTGATGCCCATCCTATGGCAATTATGGTAGGGATGGTTGGTGCTCTATCTGCTTTTTATCACGACACTATGGATCTCAATAACGCAGAAGATCGTTTTATTTCAGCGATTCGTATGGTTGCAAAAATGCCTACTTTTGCGGCAATGAGTTATAAATATTCAATAGGCTTACCTTATATTTACCCCCAAAATAAAATGTCTTATGCTGAAAATTTCTTGCATATGATGTTCAGTGTTCCTACGGAAGAATCAACTCCTGATCCAGTTCTCGTACGTGCAATGGACACTATATTTATTTTACATGCTGATCATGAGCAAAATGCATCAACTTCCACGGTACGGCTTGCTGGCTCAACAGGCGCTAATCCTTTTGCTTGTATTTCTGCAGGTATTGGTGCTTTATGGGGACCTGCTCATGGAGGCGCAAATGAAGCGTGTTTAAATATGCTAAAGGAAATTGGAAGTGTTGATCGAATTCAGCATTATATTAAACGAGCAAAAGATAAAGATGATCCATTCCGCTTAATGGGTTTTGGACATCGTGTGTATAAAAGTTATGACCCCAGAGCTAAAGTGATGCGTCAAACTTGCTATGACGTTTTAGAGGCTGTAGGTGCAAAAGATGCTCCTCTATTCAAGTTAGCTATGGAGTTAGAACGCATTGCTCTTGAAGATGATTATTTTATTGAGAAGAAACTTTATCCTAATGTTGATTTCTATTCAGGATTGACATTAAGCGCTATCGGAATCCCAACCAATATGTTTACCGTAGTCTTCGCCTTAGCTCGTACAGTAGGTTGGATGAGTCATTGGATGGAAATGGTTGCTACAAAATCAAGAATAGGTAGACCACGCCAGCTTTATACTGGTGAAAAAACCAGAAATGTACCTTAATTAACCTACATCAAATCTTCGCTTATAGGGCGTGTTTTCACCCTCGCCTCAACGCTGTCTTTTGATCACATCTCTGACTACGTCCCGTGGTTTATCCGCGGGATCCAGTGTTTTAAAACATGATAATACTCCAATTGTTCTTGCTTGTGGTAATGCAGCAATTGAGTCCTGACTATCACTTAGAATTTGGCATTCAAAGTGGCATGACATGGTGGTAACCTACCCTGCGGATGTTTATTGGGCATAGTCATGAGTGCAATGATCAATTTTTATGAATGCAACAACACCAGATTAGTTGCAAATCGGCGCTATTGGTCGTTTTTCAAGCTTAGTAACAAAGCAGAGGGCAGCCTAATTTTTACTCTTAATTAGATAATGATTTGCGTAAAGTAAAACCACATGATATATTTTGCGCAAATTATTACGCCTGTTGTAGAAACAATAAGCTAGATTTGCGCGACTCACTGAAGGAAATTTTGAGAACAAGACACATCGTTTTAATCAATAAAAAGGTTCGTCGCCAAGGTATAGGTTCGGTGATTGGACATCTCAGGATTGTTGCTCACGATGCCCCTCACCATCATTAAGTACTGAGTCGATAATTGCTGATTTAATTTAACCCTATTCTCTTTCTTACTGAATCTATTACCTCTTATTAACGATTTGCATTGCTTTAATAGGAGCTCAACTTTGTCACAAAAGAAACAAGAACTCAGTTCATACCGATTGGAGAAGTTGGGTACCCCTCTCGCTGTAATTACCGACCTAGTAAATTCGCAAGAATTAAATCAAGAAAACCTTAATTTACTCAAAAAAATTCTATTATGTACCCATATGGGGCGATTGTTGATCAATGGCCAGCCCCCAGACAAAGAGATTCCTCTAGCAAATTATTTGTTTGACAGTGAACGAGTCATCTTTGATTTGACTCGTCTTAGTAATGATAAAAAAAAGCAGTTTGAAAAATGGCTACTTGAAGACCCCAGAAAGAATCAAAACACATCTTTGTTTAGTAGCGCGTCAATCAATGAATATCGTGGCTATACCGCTGAAGAAAAATTAAATTGGTGGGGCAATCTCATTCGATTATTTTTCGGACCTTATGTTCAGAAGTGGAAAATAAGCGAAATCCATTTATCAACACAGTATCAGTTGTTGGGTATAGAATCGATCAAAGGAGAAAATGGTATTCTAATTGGGTTTGATCAAGCGAATGCATCTTATGATAAAGATCATTACCGCCAGCCCTTTTTACTAGATGATGATGAGTACATGGGGAATACCAAGCGCGTTGCTCTTACGGACAATATGATTACTGAATTATTGAATACTTCATTAGCCGATCTTGATATTCATACTATTGGCCAAAATCCACATCCTTTATCGGTCAAGGTTACTGACAGGCAAGCAAGATACGAGAACATGCATGAATATCGGCAAGCACATAGATATTCAGTAAACAAACCTTGGTATATTCGAATATGGGATTGGTTTGCCTCTCTTTTTAAAAATCGGGATGAAAAAAACGAGACACAAACATCAACTAAAGGTAGTCATCCCGTAGAACCCTTACAAAGTCTGATTCGTGATGAAAAAGTGACACTTTATCGTCGAAAAGCGACAAAACAAATTATTGTTTATGAAAAACGCCCCGATATAGAACATTTAGTGTTATGTGGTGGAGGACCTAAAATTTATGGCCATGTGGGTGTGTGGAAGGCACTGAATGAAAATGGCATAGTGCCCAAAGTTTTTGCAGGAACTTCTGCAGGAGCTATCATCTCATTGTTTTGTTATTTGGGCTATACAGCAGATGAAATATATGCCATCCTCAAAAATTTAAAACAAGAACATTTTGTAAATTTTAATCCAAACAGAGATGGTATTTCGGACTCAAACTCATTCAAAACAGCCATAGATTACGGCATTGCACTAAAAGTCAAAGAAATTACAACAAAGTACAACATTCCCTATCCTAAAGGCAACATTACATTTAAAACCTTAGCTGAATTGAAAAGGAGATTTCCCGATTGTGGCATTGGTGATGAGCTGATTGTAACGAGCACAAATGTATCCAAAGGCAAAACCACCTATTTTTCAGTATCAAAAACACCAAACATTGAAGTAAGTCAAGCAGTTACTGCCTCTGCCAGCATTCCCGTGATTTTTAAAGGCCATATGATTGAGGGAGAAATACACCGCGATGGAGGAGTGCTTAACAATTTTCCTACAAATGTATTTCATGACGAAGGGAATACACTATTGGAATCAGAAGATTGGAACAGTTTTAAAACTTTGGCCGTACAATTTGATACGGGTGATGAAAGAAAATCAGTCGATGTGCAAACTGAAACAGTTTATAGAGAAAACATTTTTTTAAATTGGTTGGCGGGGCTATTATCCGGCGTTAAAGACCCCGCTAGTGGTTGGGAAAAAGATCGATTAAAACTAAGAAAATACGCGGCACAAACATTGTTGGTTGATGTCAGCCAGCTTTCAGGTAACAGCTTAACCCCAGATGAAAAAACTCAAAGAAATCTGATTAATAGTGGTTACAAAACAGCCAAAGAATATATAGAACAACGTTATAGTGAGAAAAATGGAGAATATCATAATGCTGAATATATGCATTCAACGTTTTCTTCTTTGGAGGAATTATTGGTTTATTGTTGTTATCGGCACGACTACAAATGGTTTGAAAATGTATATCAACTTATGATGAAAGAAGAGACGTCTGAACAGGAAAAAATGAACTTGATTGCTCGTGTCAATAAGCTAAAAGAGATTTATTTTCCTGAAGAAGCATCACAGCATAAAAAGAACGCTACTAAGCCATCGATTAGTTTTTACACTCATGAAATATGCGACCAATTTGTGTCCACAAAACACAGCGATGATTGCAAAATATTTTTAGCCTTATATCCAATCTTACTTAAGATGAGCAGTAAGTTTGTTAGAACCAAAAAAGATAAAAATGTTCTACATGATGCACATCATGCATTCAGCTCTAATGAGCCTTTTAAATTTTTAAAGCATCTTGGGTTTATCCAAGGTGAAATGCACATTGTCTTACACGTGTTTATCAATCTCATCAGAGAGCTAAAAAATGGAACATCACCTGAACTTTATCATGCCCTGAAAACACTGCGTGATGTTGTATATGAAGATAAAAGCTTGTGGGAAAATTACTTCTATGGTGAATGGAATTTAACCACCAAACAATCAATCCAGATTGTAGAATTAATCAAAAATAAAAGTGAAACACTAAAACAAACGTGTGAAGCCTTAAATGGTAAAGATCCATTAAATACGAGAACAGATGAAATAGCCCCTCAAGAAGCCCTGACTTTGGATGAACTGGCTGATAAAGCATGGATGTGGTCATCCAAAACCTTTGTCTAAAGTGTAATATAATATACTGACCCTCCGCTTTCGCAGAGGGGTATTCTTTGAAAAACTGGCGTTATTGAATTTGTTGCACACTATTCTAACTATTTTTATGCCTCTTGTTCTTCCAAAGCATAAGACTGTACTGTAGTTTGAGTTAAATCCAACAGCTCTCTGATTGCAACAAAAAACATAGTATAGTTTAGAACTGAACTTGCTTTCAGATCTGCTAAAATGTAACGCCAACGTTGAATTAATGCTCGATGTGATTCACCCCAAGAGGAAAGACGCGCTTCTAAATCCGGATTATCGCTGTCATAGTTAATCAATCCAGCTGTAAGTTGTCGTTGTTGCCAATCTAGATCATCTCGCAATGCCTCTCTGGATAAGGATTCCCAATGATTTTCGCTAGGATGTATAATAATTTGTTTTCTTATCCAGGCAAGATCTAAGAACTCACCTATTCCATAATAAATTTCAGCAACCTTAGCTACACTCAAATTTTTCTTATAGGCGATGTCGATAATGTCAGTTGCCGCAAATAAACCACGAGATATAGTGAGCTCACGAGCTAACGTGGGTAAAATACCTTCATCAATAAGCCCTTGATAATGCTCTTGATATTTAATGCGCCGCTCTTCACTTAAAATAGATGGTATCGATTTTTTCAGTGTAGTTATTCCATCCGCGTAAAGTTGGACAATTTCAGAAATATCTACTGCTTTACGTTGACTACGTAAGAACCAACGGGTAATACGTCGTGCAAGTCTCGCGTATAACATCATCATTTCAATTTGTTTCTTAGCACTTATCCTGGTACCTAATTCCTCAATTTGTTTCCAAACAGATTCTAAGTTAAGAACTGCGCGAGTAATGATGTATGCTTTGACAATTGCAGAAACAGGTGCCCCCGTTTCATCTTGTAATCTGTAAACATAAGTAAAGCCCATTTCATTAACTATAATATTGCTTAATTTTGTGGCAATGATTTCTCGTCTTAATGGATGAGACTGCATTTGTTTACTAAAACGTTCTTGCAAAGGCATTGGAAATGAACTAATTAAAAAATGCTCCATATAAGCTTCTTCAGGAACACCTGATGCTAAAATTTGCTCTTTCAAAATAGTTTTGCTATAGCACATCAAGACTGCAATGCTGGGACGCATTAGTCCTTTCCCCATTAATTTGCGTTCCATAATCGCTTTATCATCGGGCAAGTATTCTAAGTTACGATCAATTTTACCTGTTCGCTCTAATTCATTGATATAGCGACTTTGTAGATCCAATGCTTGTAGCGGTTGTGATGCGGATAAACTAATTGCTCGAGTTTGTAAGAAATTATCTCGAAGAACTAATTTACTCACCTCATCAGTCATCTCAACCAGCAGTTCGTTTCGTTGCTTGGCTGTTAAATCACCACTTATCACAATACTGTTAAGTAAAATTTTAATATTTACCTCTTTATCAGAGCAATTCACTCCCCCAGAATTATCAATAAAGTCGGTATAGACCATTCCGCCATTTAAAGAGTACTCGACTCGCGCCAATTGAGTGAAACCTAAATTACCGCCTTCGCCCACAACTTTACAACGGAGTTGTTTCGCATTAACTCGGGTCGCATCATTAGTTCGATCACCTACATGAGCATTCGATTCAGTACTAGCTTTCACGTATGTACCAATCCCTGCACTCCAAAGCAAATCAACTTGAGCTTTTAAAATCGCTTTAATTAACTCATTGGGTTCAATTTCAGTTTGCTTAATGCCTAAAATCGCTTGCATTTCTTTACTAACAGGAATTGATTTAGCATTGCGATTGAATACACCTCCCCCCTTGGAAATAAGTTTTTTATCATAATCAGACCAATTTGAGCGAGGTAAATGAAACAGACGTTCACGTTCTTTATAGCTTTCTTCAGCATTAGGATTAGGATCAACAAAAATATGGATATGGTTAAAGGCACCAATTAACTTGATATGTCTTGATAACAACATTCCGTTACCGAAAACATCCCCAGCCATATCACCAATACCAACAACAGTAAAATCATTATTTTCAATGTCTATATCTAATTCATAGAAGTGACGCTTTACGGACTCCCATGCACCTTTAGCAGTAATTCCCATTTTTTTATGGTCATATCCGACCGAGCCGCCCGAAGCAAAGGCATCACCTAACCAGAAACCATATTCTTGAGATATTGCATTTGCAAGATCAGAGAATGTTGCAGTACCTTTATCTGCTGCAACAACAAGATAAGGATCATCTTCATCAAAACAAATAACATTTTGGGGCTTAACTACCTTACCGTCCACATAATTATCTGTGATATCTAACAAACCACGAATAAATAATTGATAACAGCTAATTCCTTCAGCCATTATTTCTTCACGCGTACCATTAACAGGTAAAAGTTTAGGTACAAAACCACCTTTAGCACCACTTGGTACAATTATTGAGTTCTTTACTTGTTGTGCTTTCATTAAACCAAGTATTTCAGTACGAAAATCCTCTCTTCGATCAGACCAACGTAAACCTCCCCGGGCCACTTTGCCACAACGTAGATGAACCCCTTCAAAACGTGGTGAATAAACAAAGATTTCAAACATGGGATGTGGCTTTGGTACGCCAGGGATAATCTTGCTGTTAAGCTTCAACGAAATATAAGGACTGTGATGTTTATTTTTATTAATTTGATAAAAATTAGTACGCAATGTTGCACTAATAGCATGGATGTATTGTCTAATTATTTTATCTTCATCAAGATTTGATACTCCATCAAGATCAGCTAAAATTTCGATCGATAAATCAGTAAAACGGTCCTCCCTATTAGGATCATCAGCGGGGTTGCAACGAATCTCAAATAATTTTACTAACTTTTTCGCAATAGCAACATTATTATTTAAAGCCATTTCCATATAATCTTGGCTGAAAGTAATGCCAATTTGTTTAAAATATTTAGCATAGGTACGTAAAACAGCTACCTCGCGCCAATTTAGGCCTGCTGCTAAAACTAACTGATTAAATCCATCATTATCAGCCTCACCAAACCAAACCTTGGCAAAAGCATTTTGGAATAACTCCTTAATCTCATCTAGATCAAACTCAGTGGCTTTATTATATTGCATGGCAAAATCATTAATCCAAGTAACTTTACCATCATCAAACTTTAATGGGTAGGGACGCTCACTAATCGCACGCAAACCTAGCTTTTCCAATATTGGTAAAACATCAGATAGCGGAATTGTTGAATCATGCTGATAAACTTTTAATCTAAAACTATTTTCCGATTCATCCAGAGGCTTATAAAAATTTATCCCTAAAGGATATTCAGACGCAAGCATTTCAATATGTTTGATGTCATATACTGCTGTTCTAGCAGAAAACATATCACGGTAAGCAATTGGAAATGCATTTTTATATCGTGCATACAAACTATTTGCTTGCTCCTCTCCATAAGACTCATTTAAATGAGTCTGTAAATCATCTGCCCATGAACGACCGGCTTCAATCAGCTTCTTTTCAATTTCTTTTAAATCATATTCAAGAGGTAATTGGGGGTTAATTTTAATGATAAAATGAACACGTGCTAGCACAGACTCAGTAAACTGTTGTGAATATGTAGTCTCAATCGAGTTAAAGCTTTCATCGAGAATTTTCTTCATCGTCATTCTCAATTCAGTATTAATCCTTTCTTTAGGAACATACACGAGGCATGAGACAAAGCGGTGATAAACATCCATTCGCGCAAACAAACGAATGCGCTTTCTATCTTGCATGTAAAAAATACCCATCGCAATTTCAAGAAGTTCATCCTCAGTTCCCTGAATTAAATCATCGCGAGGCAGAGTCTCAAGAATGTTTAATAAAACTTTACCTGCATGACTTCTAGGATTAAGTCTAGAGTTTTCCATAATGAGAGCTACTTTACGACGCAAGAATGGAATTTGTTTGGGATTCGTATGATAAGCAGCTGAAGTATACAAACCAATAATTCGTCGTTCCCCAATAACTTCTCCTTGCGCGTTAAATCGCTTAATGCCTATGTAATCGGTATAAGCATCACGATGCACGCTTGCCAATGTATTTGTTTTTGAAGTTACTAAAATACGGGGAGATAAGGAAAATTCACGCGCTTCAGGGGCCATTGCAGAAATACTACGAGCCATAGGCTTTGTGACATTTTCACGTAAAAGACCTAATCCTGTATCAGGTATTGCTTGCAGAACTGTTTCTTTCCCCTTTTTCACGAGCTCATAATCTCTCATTCCTAAAAAAGTAAAATGATGGTCTTCAATCCAATGCAGAAAAGCCTTAGTCTCCTCGACTTCGTCTAAATCAAGTATTGAAGAAACTTTATCAATCTCTGCAATTGCTTCACGGACTGCTGCACGCATTTTTTCCCAATCTTCGAACACGACTCTATTGTCCTCTAGTGCTCGTTCACATTCTTTATGTAATTGCTCAAGCATTTTTGGATCGGTTTGTCGATCAATTTCAAGAAATATAGGAGCCTCGTAAATTACCCCCTGTTCATCGATCACTTGATTACGAGAGAAAATCTCACAAACTTTATTATTTTTATCTCTTTTAACGCGAATACCGCCCATATGTATGGTTAAATGAGAGGATAATCCCATTCTGTGGATTACCAAACGAATCGAATCGACTAGAAAAGGCATATCATCACAAATCACTTCAATCACTGTATGCGTCGTTTGCCAGCCGTGCCGCTCAAAATCGGGATTATAAATTCTTATTTTTGTTTCATGTGGCGCACGCTCACTGATTAGGGACCAAAAGTTCACTACAGCACCATAAAGATCATCTAGATTCCATGCACTAAGATCTTCCATAGCCACAGTACCATATAGCTGTTTGGCAAATTCGGCGCAGAACTCAGCTTGATCACCAAGCATAGAGCTTTTAATTTTATCTACAATGGCTTCAATTAATACATCTTTACCTTCTTCAAATTTATAAGACATTGTTCTACCTCGTCGATTTTGCCTCAGCCCTGCAGCGAGAATTATTGTTTAAATAAATAACCAGCCACTCATATCTCACTAAAGAACAGTAGATAAGAGTGGCTCAAAAATTATGTTTTATGATAATCCATCTTATTGAAGATTAATTATCAGTACACTCCATTAAGAATCACTAACTGCTATGGTTTTAATATTTACAAATTCTAATATACCTTCTTTTGATAACTCACGACCATAGCCAGACTCTTTTATTCCACCAAATGGTAATCTAGGATCAGATGCAACAAAAGCATTGACAAAACATACTCCGACATCAATTTCATAAGTCGCAATATGCTCTCCTTTTTCTAAATCACGTGTAAATACAGCTGCCCCTAAACCATATTGACTTTGATTAGCATAGGCTATTGCTTCTTTTTCATTATTGGCTGAAATAATCACAATAACAGGCCCAAATAACTCTTCATCAAAAGCAGGCATGCCTGGTGTTACACCTGTTAGTAACGTTGGTGGATAAAAATATCCTTGACCGTCAGGAATTATACCACCACACAATAATTTAGCACCTTGTTTTAGCGATTTTTCTACTTGTAAATGTAGGTTATCTCTCAAGTCTGAACGAGCCAAAGGACCAAGTTTTGTATCGGGATTAAGCGGATCTCCCATTTTAAATCCTGACATTTGTTCCAGTATTTTTTGCACTAACTCTTTTTCGATAGATTTTAAAACAATGATACGCTTAGCAGCAATACAAACTTGACCTGAATTGTTTAGTCTTGAAGTAACAATACAGTTTGCAGCTAAATCAAGATCAGCATCTTCTAGCACCAAATAAGGATCATTTCCACCGAGCTCTAACACTGATTTCTTCAAAAATTTCCCCGCATGACCTGCAACAGCACTCCCAGCTCGCCCACTGCCAGTCAAAGTGACCGCAATAACAGATGGATGTTCAATTACTTTTGCTGCTCCATCATTATCCACGATTAAATGTTGAAAGACATGAGGCGGAAAGCCTGCCTCTAAAAAAAGCTGCTCTATTTTATTTCCTGTACCTGTTGAAATAGGCGCATGCTTTAAAGCTGCCACATTTCCAGCCATTAATGATGGAACTGCAAAACGAAATACCTGCCAAAATGGAAAGTTCCATGGCATAATGGCGAAAACTATTCCTAGAGGTAGATGACATACTTTGGCCTTTTTCATTTCAGTTTGAATGATTTTAGGCGCAAGGTATTCTTCAGCATGTTCCGCATAATGCTCACATAGCCAAGCACATTTCTTAATTTCAGCCTTACCTGCTGTAATTGGCTTTCCCATTTCATGAGCCATTAATTGTGCAAGCTCGTCGGTTTTATTTTTCAAAAGCTTCGCAAGTCGTAGCATCAATAAACTTCTATTACTAAATGATGTTTGTTTCCATTCCAAATAAGCTTCATGACCTTTATTAAGCTTTTCATAAGTTTCCTGTATGCTCAGGCAATCATAACTTTGCAAAACTTGTTCTGTTGTAGGATTTATTGTTTGAATTTTCATTATGTCTCCATACGGAATAAAGTATATTTAACGCAAAGTTAGCAACTCTCCTTGCGTACTACTTTTGATTATTGATACTATTTTTATGTTTTACGCTTTTTACAAAAAATAGTGGTCAATATATTAATACACTTAATTATTATCTTCGAAATCTGTTTTAGAAAGAATTTTCACTAAATAGATTTCTATTAACACTAGGATAATTGATGAATTTAAGCAAATTGAAATTCCATCCATTACAGTACATCGCTGCTTGGTCAGTACATGTCTTTACAGCAAGTGCCGCGTGTATTGGCGTTTTTTCGTTAGTAAAAATGTATCAGCATGAATACATTTTTGCTTTATGGCTTATGCTAATCACAGTAGTCATAGATGCTGTTGATGGAAGTTTTGCTCGCCTCGTTGAGATTAAAAAAATTTTACCGCAGATCGATGGAGCTCTTCTTGATAACATTGTTGACTATTTAAACTATGTTATTACCCCATGTTTTTTCTTACTGGTGAAACCTGATATGCTCCCACCTCAATATTCGGTTTTTCTGATTGCAGCAGTCACGATTACCTCTGCTTATCAATTTTGTCAATCAGATGCAAAAACACCAGATCATTTTTTTAAAGGATTTCCGTGTTATTGGAATGTGGCTATTTTATATATGTTTATATTTAATACTTCCGCAACAACTAATGCCATAATATTAGCTATTCTTTCTATACTAATTTTTGTGCCTGTAAAATACGTTTATCCTTCGAGACTCGATTACTTAACAGAATCAAAGATATTAAAAATACTGATGCATATTTGTTCTATTGTTTATGCTATAAGTTCGATTTGTTTGCTCATTAGTTACCCTAACCCCAATATTATCTGCCTTAGCCTCTCTATGGCTTATGTTGCAATGTATTTGTTTTTAAGTTTTTATAGGACTTATTATCCATTAATTAAAGCAAAAATGACCGCACATAAAGAATAAACTTCTTTTTTCCTGTAAGATAGACTTTGTTTTTTTTATGATTAAAATAACCCAAAAATTTACTTATTGAGGTTCATTATGTTTTTGTTTCATCAAATCAATAAATCGTTAATTCTCTCTATAATACTAGTTAGCTCCGTTGACGCTGCTGGTCAATTCCCACGTGGATGTGAAGTGACAGGTTTTGGATATAATCAAAATTATTTAATTTTAAACGAAACTGGGAATCAGTCTTATTATCTGATACAAAATCATTCTGACAGTAAAATTGAACTGGAACGTTTAAATACCGAAGAAGCTTTTATGAACCCGCCCTTACATGCCTCTTTAGATCCAATGAGCTGGGGAGCATTTGCATCTGATGTCAAAAATTTAAATTTTAAATGCTATAAACGCACCGATGAAAACTCAGTTCTCGTCGCTTGCCAAGATGTATTAGAAGTATGTCAATACCCAAGAGTAAAATTCGCCCTAAGCAACATGGGAAATTATTGGATCTCATTTAATAAACCACAAGGAGAAATTATCCAAGATTCTGTAGCAAAGGGTATTTATTTAAAATGGTGATTTGTGGTTAAAAAACTATTTATCTTATTGGGATGGATTGGAACACTCATAATATTATTTGGAACCACTCAAAAGCCGTCCCATGTTTATTATATTGCTGGTGCTCTCGCATTACTTTCGACAGCAATTTATTATAAGTTATTTTTTTATGTTGCTCTTGAGCTTATTCTTATAGCAGGACACTTAGCAATTTTTCTTAGGATCGGACCATATACTCAACTTTTTCTACCCATACTACTCTGTGCTCAGCTATTAACCTTCTATATTGTATTTGGTAAGGTAAAAATCTTTTTAGTACTAGGAATTTTAGGAGTTGCTTTTCTCTCAATAGGACTAGCCTATAATAATCAATGGATATTTTTTTCTGGCAGTACATTTATTGCCATCTACTCTTATTATGCTGGGCACAAGGGACAACACCCTGCTTATATTTGGGCAGGTTTAAATACAGCTCTTGCTTTAATTGCTCTGAGTAGGATTCTGATATTTTAATCATACTATATTCTTGAAACCCAAAAGCACTATACTTTTAGCAAAGGTAACCACCCTCAAACCCAGTCTTTCACCAAGAGATCAGATACTCTATCTATGCAATTATAAGGATTCCTTATGTACCGAAGGCGGCATTTTTCGCGCAATCTGCGCTCAAATACCGCCTTTCACCAAGAGGCAAGCATACCCCCTGAACGAATACCATTCCCAGCTCTAGTCGCTAAATTTTTTATAGAGCAGTAATGATTTGTAATTTTGAACAAAGTTGAACATGTTTTTACTTCTTTGCATTTTTCTTTACTTAGCAGGAACAATTTCAATATTTAAGTTAGCAATAATATCACTATGTACATGTATTTCAACAACAAAAGTGCCAATTGAGTGCAAAGGACCTTCTGGCATCACGATTTCACGCTTGCTTATTTCGATATTCTTTTCAATTAAAGCATCTTTGATTTCATTAACACCTACAGAACCGTATAACTTACCTTCGTCACTAGCCATGGCACTAATAACTACATGAATATCATTTAACTTAGCAGCACGTTGTTCGGCAATAGATAAAGATTGCTGTGCTTTCTTTTCGAGTTCAGCTCGACGTTGTTCAAATATTTCGATATTTTTAGGTGTAGCAAAAACAGCTTTATTTTGTGGAATTAAAAAATTACGACCATAACCTGCTTTTACATTAACTTTATCACCTAGGTTACCTAAATTTCTCACTTTTTCTAATAAGATAACTTCCATCTCAATAACCCCTTAAATTGATTCGCCTACCCTTGATGGGAGGTACGCTCTAAAATTAACTAAACTATCTAATGAACCAAGGACAATGTAGATACATAATACAAAAGTTGGTTTCAATAATATTAATAACATTAACAGAATGAATATACTAACCTGGCCTTTACGAGAAAAAATAAAGCAAACCAGAGTAAATCCAGCGAGTACAAAATAACAAAGCACCAAAGGAAGGACATTGATAGCCAAAGGAATTTCATAGTAAGAAGCCAAAGAAATCCCCAAAAGAACTAAAAATGATAATTTGCCACTTCGAAATGTCATAAACTCATTCTTAAAGCCCCCGGGTACAAACAATTTAGCTTGCACTGCACGAGCAACCATCAACGACATCACTAACGAAATAATAACGCTTAATACCTGAATGCCGAAAAACAGTTGTGCTAAAATCGATGAGTTTATACCATCGAGAGAACTTTCAACTAATTCCTGGTATTGTATGATGAGCATTTTAAATTGCTCAAACTGCTCCGTGATAAAATTAGGTGCTAAAAGTTGAAGAAGCAAACATCCCAAAAACACTTGTATAAAGAATACTCCAAATGCCACTTGCCATTTGCCAGTTTTCCGCAAACAGAGTGCTGCAAAATAACAGGGCACATAAGCAATAAGAGTATTAATTAACGCACCAGACAATGGTATCAACATCATCAGTGGGACAGAATGAATCACTAATGCAGGCAATAAAATATCAAAACCGGACTTTGCACCTTTTCTTAACGTTACTAAACAAACTAAAGCAACTGAAAGCCAGGACACAAATGGCAACACCGAGCAAACTGCAGCACAAACAATGGCATACTGTTTATTTTCAAGCATTACCTTGCATTGTTTTGTTATAAAATTACCCGCGCGCTTCATTTGATTTATTTATGACTATCACAATAAGGTAACAGACCAAGGAATCTGGCATTCATAATTGCTCTTGCTAATTGCCTTTGAAAACGAGTATGTGTTCCAGTAATACGGCTTGGTACTATTTTTCCTGTTTCAGAAATATAATTTTTTAACAAATTGATATCCTTATAATCAATTTCATTGCCGCCTTCCGCGCTGAAACGGCACATTTTTTTTCTACGAAAATAAGCTGACATAAATGACTCCTCTAAGCTGCTCTGGTTTCTTTTTCTTTCTTCATCAAAACAGACTCAGTAGTAATCGCTTGTTTTTGACGTGTAATTAAGTTTCTGATGATTGCATCATTGTATTTGAATGCATTTTTAATCTCTTCAAGAGCTTCAAGGCTGCATTCAATATTCATAAGAATATAATGTGCTTTATGTACATCACAAATTGGATAAGCTAATTGACGACGACCTAAATCTTCTTTTCGGTGGATTACACCAGCGTGCTTGCTTATGATCCCCTCATAGCGCTCAACCATCGCAGGTACTTGCTCGCTTTGATCAGGGTGCACAAGAAACATAACTTCATAATGTCTCATGAGTTCTCCTTATGGATTCAGCCTTCTGTTATTTAATGGTAACAGTAAGGCAAGGTTTTAAAAAAGCTGCCAATTATAACTATTTTAACTATCTCTTACAATGTGTAGGATACATAAAAAATAGAAATTTATAAATTTTAGTACTTAAAACTATAATCCAAATTTTTTTTACTCATTTATCTCAATTTATAGTGGCAAATATCTATAAATTAGGTTACCGTGCACTGGATAAATATTATGGACTTACAACTTAACCGAAAGTTATAGAGGTTTTTAATGGATATAATTTCTCTTCAGTTTGAAGAACCTTTAATGATTCATATTGGCAATTCATCTGTTAAAATTTTAGCTTTTAAGACACAAGAACCTGGGAATATCAAATTTGGAGTTGATGCTCCTAGATCAGTGAATGTGCATAGGGAAGAAATTTTTCATGCAATTAAGCAAAAACAACTTTTAGATACAGTCGAATAATTAATTTAATGAACCAAATATCATCACGGCCAATTAACATTCTTGCTGGACTAATGCTGGCACTGTCTGCTATTGTTTTTTTGATAAATCACTTTTTTTTTAAATATCAGGGGAATAATTACCTTCCGGGAGGCACTCCTTTTCTAGCAACTGTCTTATTGCTTTTCAATTTTGGTTTAATACTTTATTTTCAAAAAGGAAGCAAGTTCAGACAAATTGGAAAAGAGCTCCTTTACTTATTCGGTATAATGTGTTTGATTGCGATAGCAACCAATGCAGTGCAATTAACCCCCTTTCCCCCCATAGACAAGTCCATTGTTAATTTTGAAAATTATTTACATTTACCTATGGATTCACTTGTGGTTTGGACAAATAACCACCCAAAGTTTAAATACTTGCTTGGTGTCACTTATGATAGCTTAACCTATCAAATGAGCATTTTACCCTTATTTGTCATTTTTACATGCCACTTTCATCTAGTTCGAGAATATTATTTCTATTTATTGTGTACAACCTTAATTGGATTTTCATTTTATTATTTTTTTCCAACTACAGCTCCAGCAAGTATTTTAAACAGTACGCTTTTTTCTATTTCACAAATAGCCACAGGCCTTAAGTTTGAACAAATTCATCATTATATTATTCCTACTACAAATGATGGAGGACTTATTGCCCTTCCTTCTTTTCACGCTATCTGGGCAATATTATGTGTAAACTTAGTTCGAGATTGGAAAATTATATGGGTTGCTTTATCAATTATTAATCTATTTCTAATCGCATCATGCGTGCTTCTAGGATGGCATTATCTAACTGATATCTTAGGTAGCTTTATTGTTTTGTTGATAAGCTACTATTTTTTTAATAAGTGTAAAACAGAGAAAGAGCCTGAAAGAGAAAGTACCTTCTTGAATGACTCTTAAATGAGTTCCACGTCTTAGCCGAAACTCAAACTCAGTTATACCTTATATTTTTCGCACTAATCCTGATGGAAAAGCAAGCTCATTTTGAATTACTTTATTATTCCAGTTCACTTTATTAAAAACAGCTAATTGTTTTTCTATCACGGTATGTAACTGTATGTTGCGCTGCTCACTAAGCATAGGGTATACCTGTAGAACCAAATCGCCATCTTGTATACCTATTTTTACGGGTTGATTAATGACTCTTACTTGAGTTCCGACTGGAACTAAGCGATATAAAAGCTCAATATCATTAGGATACATCCTTATGCATCCCGCACTTACACGAGCACCTATTCCATCCTGTCTATTAGTACCATGAATAAGAAATGTAGGCCATCCTAATCGTAGAGCATATTGACCTAATGGATTATAGGGACCTGAAGGAAACTCTTCAGGAAGAAAATCACCATTTTTTTCAGCTTCCGCACGTAAATTTTCTGTTGGTCTCCACTTAGGATTGGCTACCTTAGCAACAATTTTGGTTACTCCTAGTGGGGTTTTCCATCCTTTACGTCCTATACCAACAGGAAAAGTAAGTACTACATTTTCATTTTCAGGAAAATAATAAAGTCTGTATTCAGCTAAATTAATTACAATTCCCCTTCGAGGAACAGGAGGCAAAATATGCTGCGAAGGAATAATCAGCCGTGAATTAGAAGCTAAAGTACGCCTAGGATCAATATGCGGATTAGCTCTAATTAACTCATGATAACCTACATCAAAACGTTTTCCTATTTCATCAATGGTTTCAAGACTTTCAGACAAAGCATATTGTGGTTCGCCTACTACGTCTCCTGTAGTAGGCAAAACCAACGTAGTTGCATGAGCAATAATGAAAAATCCAACGAATTGTAAAAAAATCAAAAAACACAGTCTGTTTTTACTTAAGCACATTTTTAATCATATCTCGAAACGTACCAAGGTGACACAAAGTGAGTCCCTATATTTTCTCCCAGGTTTAACTAGTGCTTCCCCCAAGTTACTTATGCTTACTCAATAAGAAAATTTATAAGCTCTCATCCACTTTGAAACGTTCCCCGTATTTTGACTCTAAAGTCTTAAATAATTTTTCCAAATTATTTTCTCCAAAATCCTTGGCATAATTCATTGGCCCCCCACGAAATGGAGCAAAACCTGTCGCGAATATCATACCTGCATCAAGTAAATCAGCATCAGCAACAACTCCCTCGCGTAAACAAGCAGCTGACTCATTTACCATTCTTAAAATTAACCGATCTGCAATATGAGCGTCTATAGCAACGTTTGGTCGTTTTTTAATGGCTTTACCATTTTTATATTGATAAAAGCCCTCACCCGACTTGCGACCAAGTTTTCCTTGTTGAACCATGTCACGTAACTTCTGAGGAACAGTGCCACCAAAATGTCCCGTTAAATTTTCAGCCACAGCCAAACCAACATCCAAGCCAACAGTATCTGCCAATTCAACTGGTCCCATAAACATACCAAAAGCTAAAGCTGCTTCATCTATTGTTTCTGGACTATACCCCTCATCCAATAATTGAACACATTCCATCAAATAAGGCATTAATACTCGATTTACTAAGAATCCCGGGCTGGACTTAACCGGCAAAGGAAGCTTACCAATTTGATTAACAAACGCACAGGAATTAAGTTCAACTTTCTTAGAAGTTCGATCACTACTCACAACTTCAACCAAATCCATCTTTGCTACTGGATTGAAAAAGTGAATTCCAACAAGACGTTGAGGATCATCCATAACACTGCTCATTTCGTCTAATGGAATACTTGATGTATTCGTAGCGATAATGGCATCTTTTTTAGCAAATTTTTCGATTTTTTTCATAATTTCTTGTTTAACGGCAAGATTCTCGAAAACAGCCTCGATGATTACATCAGCTCGTGCAATACCATAACCCTCTGGATCAGGTATTAAATTATCCATTGCGGCTTGAATCAGTCTTGGTTTACGTAATTTTTTCTTATATAAAGCATGAGCACGGCCAATCGCAGGAGCAATTTGAACATAAGTCTGATCCTGTAACGTGACCTTAAGTCCTCGCAATGCACACCAGGCAGCGATATCACCTCCCATCACTCCTGCTCCGATAACATGTACCTGCTTAGCCTTAAAATCACTCCCTTTGGCAAAACCTTTCAATCGTTCACGTAAAGTGAACGCTCGGATTAAATTTTTTGAGGTAATTCCCGTAGATACTAAATGTTCTACGGAATCTATTTCTTTTAAATAAGCCCTATCCCCTATTCCTCCCTCACGTTCCCATAAATCAATAATCGCATAAGGCGCTGGATAATGCTCTTTCCGGACTCGTTTGGCAACATTACGGCGCATTAAAGCCGCAAGAGGTTTTCGCACCCATGCATTATTGGTAATTCCTTGTATTAATGATGGCTTATGCTTCGCAGGTTTGTTTTTAATAAAATATACTGCAGCTCGTTTTAACTGACGCACAGGGACCACATCATCAACCATACCCAAACTTTTCGCTCTTGCAGCGGAAACCGCGCTACCTGTTAAAATAACCTGGGATAAGGCATTAAATCCCCCTATCAGTTGCGGTAAACGCACGGAACCGCCCCAACCCGGATGTATTCCAAGCATCACCTCAGGCAAACCAATTCGGGTATCTTTTTCATCAGTAGCAATACGATAAGTACAAGCTAAAGCTAACTCATACCCTCCTCCCATACAAAAGCCATCGATCATAGCAACACTAGGAATTGTTAATGCTTGTAATCTGGTAAATACTGCTTGCCCTTTTCGTAAAAAATCTACCGCGTGCGCAGTTGTTTCAAATTTAGAAAAAGCGTTTACATCTGCACCAGCAATAAATCCCTTTTCCTTAGCAGAATATATAATTAGACCTATAGCATTCTTATTTTGTGAAACTTCATGGAGCAAACTATTCAATTCATCTAATACTTCTTCATTGATACTGTTTACAGTAGTATCTTTTCTGTTTAAACCCAACCATAAAATAGTGTCATTGTCTTGTTGCAAGTCCCAATGTTTATAATTATTCATGTCCTTTCACCTCAGTCACTCGTTCAAGATACATTGCCCCACCCTGTCCTCCACCAATACAGATAGAGGCCATGCCTCGCAACTCATTTCTTTGTTCTAATGATTTTAATACATGTAATACAATCCTAGCTCCGCTTGCACCTATTGGATGTCCAGCCGCGATTGCTCCACCTTCACGATTTAATTTATCTAATGTAGGTCCACCCCAAGCTTTTTCTAAACCTAAATGAGTGCGGCAATAATCATCATCATTCCAAGCCGCAATACATCCAAGAACTTGCGCAGCAAATGCTTCATTAATCTCCCAACAATCCATATCACTTGGCTTTAGTTTTTGTCTTTGTAGGATTGGTGTTACCGCATGAACTGGACCCAGTCCCATTTTTGAAGGGTCAAGCGCAGACCACTGTGAATCTACGATTCTGCCAATAACGGACAGACCATATTTTTTCACTGCATCAGCGCTAGCAAGCAATAACAAACATGCGCCATCAGTTATTTGAGAGCTGTTGCCTGCAGTTACCATACCGTATTTTTTATCAAAAAAAGGTTTTAATTTAGCTAGTTTTTCTACCGTCGAATCCGCCCTTAATCCATCGTCTTGGGCATAAATCCGCCCTTTATAGTCAATAATTGGTGATACTTCTGTCATTTTGCTTTCATTATATGCTTGCGCTAATCTAAGATGGCTCTGACAAGCAAATTCATCCATTTGCTCACGCGTGATGTTAAATCGATAAGCAACCTTTTCAGCTGTTTGCCCCATGTTCATACCAACAATAGGATCGGTGAGTCCGCGAAGTAATGCAATAACAGGAGCAAGAAAAGAAGGCCTGAATTGCGTCATAAGACCCAATTTTTGACCAATACTTTTAGAAGCATACCAACTGGCCAACCAAGAGGCCATTTTTTGATTAAATAATAAAGGAGCATGACTCATCGCATCAGTCCCACCAGCAAGAACTAAGTTACTGCGTCCATTCGCAATTTGCATTGCAGCATTATCTAAGGCTTGCATGCCAGAAGCACAATTTCTCATTACAGTAAATGCAGGAACTTTATTACCACAACCTAGACGCAAGGCAACTACTCGTGCAATATTGGCCTCATCCGGACCAGGCATGGCACTACCAATAATTACCTCATCCAGTTCTACGGGAGAAAACGGCTGTCGATTTAATAATGTTATACCTGCAGCCACAGCTAAATCTGATCCCGAAAAAGGACCTATTCCTTTGGCTTTAAGAAATGGCGTTCGATTGCCATCAACAACATAAACATTCCGACCATTTAAATTTGACTGCTGTTTCATTGATCCTCCTTATTTATCTATGCGTTCATGTCACGGCAATCACATTTATTATCTTCTCAAAAGCAGGCATGACACGAGCAATATTCTCTTAATTCAATATTAACCCGATTTATGAATGTTAAAGAGTAGCAGTAAACATGAAAATTTGGAAATTTTATAAAACATTAAATAAAAAATAAATAAACCCAAATAGTTGAATAAATAAGCATTCATGTTTAGATTTGACAGATATGGGTCCGATACTTATTTTCTAAGAGTTGTATCGTACTAATGAGTTTATCCTTTGGATTAACAATTTCAATTTCGTATAATTTTTCTAGAATACTATCAATATTTTCTAATTCCTTTCGTTTAATTTTCTCAACTATTTCTGTAACCTCTCGATCATGAAGAGAGTTTGAGGTGGAACAGCCAAAAAAATGTACCTTAAAATGGAGTTTTGTTTTTGTGAGATATTCTTCAAGGTGCAAACGTATTTCATCAATTACTAGAGGTAATAATTTTTTTTCACTTTTTCTTAATTCGAAAATAAACCGATCAAATTTTCCATCTTGTTGCTCCAATGACTCTAAAAGAAATAACAACTGACAAACAAGCTGATGCGGATCTCTTGCCTCTGCTATTAACATACGAAATACAATGATTAATTGCTCCACATTCACTGAGACATGATGATCAAGATTCAAAAATACTTCTTTTTCGATGCCGAGTAACATTCTTAAAAAAACGTTATTCAGAGTAGAAGCGATAACTTTCTGAAAATTTATAGATGTCGTCCAATGCATCTTTTTGTGGACATTATTTTTTAATTTATTTACTTCATTTTGTATATCCATAGCTGTAAATACGATTTCATCTTTACAAAGAGGTATAAAATCACTAACGTAAACAACATGGTCATCAGCATTCTTCACATGAAGGATAAGTAAGCCCATACATACTCTGGAAAACTCAGATAAAGAAACATCTCTATATTGATTATTTTCTGCAAACAAATATAAATCCTTAATAAAACCCAATATCGCCATTAACTCAAACTCATAATCCCACCGCGTTTCTACTAAATTAATTAAATGAGTAATAAATCGCTCCGCCATTTCCTTATTTGATTTGCAAATTTTTTTAGCTTGATACTGTAAAATTTCCGTATACCACATAGGCAATTCAAAAGTTAGTTTCTATCTTATGGTATTAACACAGTTTTATATCTATGAACATATTTTGTATTTTTTAAAATCATACTGATGCTTTTATTGCTTTATTCAACTAAGATAAGATTTCAATAAGTTTGCAACATATATTGACGACATTAAAATACCTGATATACTGCGCAACCATTGATTGGAGAGATGGCCGAGTGGTCGAAGGCGCTCCCCTGCTAAGGGAGTATGGGAGAAATCCCATCGAGGGTTCGAATCCCTCTCTCTCCGCCAATCAACGCGCCCGTAGCTCAGTTGGATAGAGTATCTGGCTACGAACCAGGGGGTCGGAGGTTCGAATCCTTCCGGGCGCGCCATTAAATCAAGTACTTACGTGTGTTTTACGAAAAATGAAAAAGGGGTATGTAGCAAATTTGTAACACCTTTTTCAAATTCTTCTGTAAAACTAGTTACAAAACGTTACATGAAGCCCACTAATTCTGTTTGCAGCATCTCGCAAATGCTCCCCAGAAAGATGGGCATAACGTAACACCATTTCAAAACTAGACCATCCTCCTAATTGTTGCAACTCTTGGAGTGATGTTCCGTTTTGAACATGCCAACTGGCCCACGTGTGACGCAAGTCGTGCCAACGAAAATTTTCTATCCCTGCACGATCTAACGCCTTTCTCCAAGCTTTAGTATTACATTGTCGAATTTGTTTGTCTTGATAAGTAAACACATAATCCGTATGTAAACCTCGACGTCTTTTAAGAATAGCTAATGCATGAGCATTCAACGGAACCGGGATTGCTTTATTAGCCTTCGCTTGATCAGGGTGAATCCAAGCATGTCTCTTAATGAGATCTACATCATTCCACCTTAATCCAGTAACATTCGAAGCACGCAAACCAGTAGATAAGCTAAAGTCAGCCATATCTTTTAAATGTGCAGGCAATTCATTGAGTAAACGATTAGCTTCCTCTATAGTTAACCATCGAATGCGTTGTTTCTCAAAATGTCGCATACGCACTACTGGAACCTTATCAAGCTACTCCCATTCCATCTGAGCTTTACGTAATATAGCCCGCACTACTTCAAGCATACGATTAATCGTGGTTGGCGTTACTCCTGTATCCTCCTTCTTGATGGCCACTTCCTCAAGTATATCGCGAGTAATTTCATGCAGCTGAAATCCTCTAAGATAAGGATCTAGCCAACGTAAATGCATGATATCGTCCTTCAAACTCCTTTTGTGCTCATTTTCTTTTAACCATCTAACAACAGCATCCTGCCAAGAATAAATACATTTACTTTCTAATTTTACCTGAGACCACAATTCATCATCGTGCTCATCTCGTTTGACGGCCATGCTGTTTGGAGGAAACACCGCCTCCATTATTTTATCGTTCTTCACCACAATGCGATTGTAATTACTTTGGCTTAAGGTCAAGGCAATATCACTGTTGTTTTTAACAGGAATACTGCTGGAGGCTTGAGCCATCATGGAAGCTAATACCAAAGCGATACCTAAAGAGTTATGCATCTTTGTTCTCCTTCATCAGCGAAAAGTTAAGGATGGACAAGCGACTGTTTCGATAGTGAAATTGCAATCGATAGGTTTTACGTTCTTCAGTTAACGCTTGCAGTCCCACATAGCGTTTCAAGGTGCCCGATACAATTGCGGTAAGTTTATTGGGGTCTGTTTTAATTTGCGTGATGTTGAAGGTCGATGACATGTTCTTGGCTTTAATTACTGTGGCTTCACGGGTCAAACGCCTTAGCATCTCGGGATAATTTTGATGGTTCACAAAGGAAAGCAAACGTTTGTGATTTCCATCTACCGTTTCAGGACTAACGTTCAAACGTTCATTAGGCCTAGCGCTCCGGAACTTGCGCCCTGATGCAAAATCTAAAATCTCATATCGGAAAATCCCCAATTACATCGTTATACTTATCTTGTGCATCAGCTAGGCTTAACTTGGAGTATATTTCAAGAGAATCTCTTTTAGCATGGCCTGAGTAAGGTTGAATAAAAGCGTCATCAATGTTTTGCTTCTTAAGCCAAGTAAACAAAAAATGTCTTAACTTGTGGGGGGATATGGATCGCTCAATGCCTGCAAGTCTGGTATATCGCATTAGTATTTTTCTAATTCCACGATCGGTATAATGCCGTCTAAATCCTGATTCAAATAAAAATATCCTGTTTTCATTTTTATATTGTTTTAAATGAAGCGCTAATGTTTCTTTAAATGCTGGTGAAAAAGGTACAACCCTATCCTTTTTTCCCTTACCCTGATTTATTTTTATTCGGCAATTGGTTAAATCAATGTCGCATAACTGTATATTAATTAATTCGCTGACTCTTATCCCTGTATAAAGCAAAACTTTAACAATCAGCATCGGTATAATGTCGTGAGATTCCCAAACAGTTTTATAAAAGAGTCTAATTTCATCCTCAGTGGGAACGTAAGGTAAGCGTTTGGGTGTCGTTGTTACTTCGATATTAAGATTTTCTCTTACGAACCGGAATACGTCTCGAAGATAATCATAATTAGGATTTTGTGTCTTCAGCAGACTTGAAACCTTCTGAGCCATTTTTTTAGCCGATATTTGTTCCATTATGCAGCTGCCTTATAATGAAGATGAGGAAGGCGTGTTGATAAATCCAATGGAAATAAACCATACGGGTTAACATGTTCGTAAATAAGGGGGGTTAATGCTCGTTTATCCTCCTTTGTCAGTATATCTTTTAAACCATGTTCTTTTATAATTTGCTGAATCATTAACGTATTGATATAAACCATTGATAATTGCAAAAGATGTAGGGACATTACAGATAATGTTTTAGCCTTTTCATGGTTAGATGAAATTTCCCCAGCGCGGCCATAAAAAATAAACTTGCTAACGCCATTCCAAAGCTCAACAACATTTAATCCTTCCTGAATTTCCTGTCGGATGGATTCGTGCATTAAATAATTACAAATGAAAATAGTTTTTAATACCTTACCTAATTGAGATAATGCCATATAAGTTGGATGTTTTAAGTTGTTTTGGTTAAAACGTCGGAGGATAGATTCTGGATCAGCATGGCCTGCCTTCATTGCGGCAGTATATTTAACTATTTGACTATATTGGTCTTTAATTAACTGCCAATTAATGGTGTCAGTCAAAACTGGCTGTAAATTTTTATATTGTTGATAATCACCAAGTTCACATTGTGCTAATCTTTGTTTATTCAAATTGGCAAGCCGTGGCATCAAGGAAAATCCTAAAAGATACGAGAAGGCAAAACCAACTTCGCTTTGGCCATGAGTATCTACATAATTTTTTTGAACGGACATTTCTGTGCAGTGTCTTAAAACACCTTCAATCATGGCTGAAACTTCAGAGCTTGACACACTTTTTAGTTGTGAGTGAATACAACAGGCATTTTTTTCAACATGCCAGTAAATCATCACGCCTCTTCCTCCATAGCGATTATGGTATTCTGAAATCAGATTTTGAAAGTAGGCTGAAAACTGCGTGGAATCACTGGCAACAGCTATTGGCATGCCGCCCCATATCTCTTCTAGCCTTATTTTAAATAATGCATTTGCTATTTTACTCTGTGCATTTTTTAAATTATCAGGGGATAAAAAATAGTTTTTAATATGTCGAAGCTGGTAGTCACTGACATGCGGATTTCCAGCGCACATATGTTTTAATCCAACATTTGTGCCCATCCCATAGATAGAAAGTAAGATCCTTTCTGAAATTTCATTTGGTTTTAAATAGGTTTTCTGGCCATAAGAAATAAAATCATGGGTAAACCGATTTTCCAAATCAACTTCTTTAAACATATCAATTAGATTGGTTCCTTCCCATTTTTCTTGTAAATGCTTTTTTATAATTCCAATGTTTTTTGATTCGGCTTGAGGTGTAAGAGGTGTGACAATAATACGACCACCATTCTGAGGACTTATTCGAACATTTGAGTTTTTCGGAATGTTATCATTCAAAGCCGTTAGTGCGCCTATTAATTTTTGCTTTAATTGAGCAATAAAAACATCTCCATCAAGAGGTAAAGAGAGATCATCAAAATATTCTTCTTTATTCTCTTCAAAGTTATTAGGCAAATCCTCATCTGGGTTTCGATGTTTGAAAGATCCATCAATCCATATTTCACGGCATCTAATACGATCCGCAAGTTTTTTTAGAACATAAACTTCATAACAAATTCGTTTAATTTTTCCGGTATGGGCATCAACAATGCGTTTTTGCCATTTATCTGGCAAGCAATCCATCGGGACATCTTCATTATCTGGGAAATAAACTTTGTTGCTATCAAAATATTTTTTGATTAGTGCCAATGCATTGAGTATTGGTTGATGCTCTGAGTTATTAGAACGAAAAACAACGTTTTCTAATAAAGGTTGAATCATACGTCGATAATAACTTGCATACGAGCTTCTAATTTGTTGATGAAGTAGGCTCTGGTACTTAGGCCCTTTTTTCTTATACTCATCAATAATATTTCTTAATTTATCCTGGCCAACAATAGGAAAAATTTTATCTCGTATGGTTCCATCTGGCTGTTTTAGGCACGCTTCGGCTATATTAAAAAGGATAGTGTCTTTACCATAGACTTTTTTTACATCATTAATAAGCTTTTTAACAACACGTTTTTCTGATTTATGGATCACATTTCGGATAATACGATTGAACACATCAATTATTTTATCAGTAAGCTGTTCTTTTCTGATGTGGCTATGTATGCGCAAATGAGCGCATCGGTTATTATCGGTCATTTGTTTTAAGTCACTAGGATTTAAACGTGTAAATGCGTCTGAATAGTGAAGTATCCTTTTTCTTGGAATTAATCTGATGGTGGCTAGATCAAAATTAAACCGATTCAAAATAGATAGTTGTTCCATTAAAACCAACATTGAATCAAGCGATGGATTATTGATCTCTTTATTTATCCAGCCTAAATAAGATAAGCCATCTTTGTAAGGTAATAATAAACCATTCAACTGAGCCTCATCTTCTGGCGACAAGGAGTTCTTTAGTGTTTCAAACAGTTCATTCTCAAAAGCATTCGTGGCATCAAGAATGATTCGTGCCATGGTTTTTTCTTTAAATGACTCAATGCCTCTTTCTTTTAAATAGTGTATAGCGAGGGCTTCTATTTCCTCTTCAGTTATGTGATTAGTTGGCAGAATCTTGTTCTTGATCCACCCTTCAAGCTCTTTATAATGCGCTTTTTTAGAGAATGATGTTTTAAAATATTTTCTAATTAATGAAATATAATTACCATAGGTTCTTAATGATATTTTGCTAATTATGGGGGGAACATTGAGTAAGTGGGCAAGCTTATTGGTAATATGTCCTGGTATTTTGGTTAAGTCATCTAAAAATTTATGACTTTCTTGGTAACATTTAAATAATAAAGCAAATGCTAATTGTTTTGTTGGTTTCCTTGTTTTTATAAAATTTATTTCATCTTGGGTTAGGTCAACAGCATCCATCGTTATCATCATATTTTACTCATTAAGTCAGTTCCTAGAATAGCCAGAGTCGGAACTCAAACGGCTATTTCTTATTAAAATTTTCGTTGTAATCTATCTAAATCGAGTGGTAATATCAACCACAAAATTAAAGTAGGAACTAAAGTTAAGAGGATTTATCGATGTATCATGAAAAAATATTTTCATATGGAACATTGCAGTTTGAAAATGTACAAATCGCAAATTTTGGTCGTAAGCTTGATGGCTGTAAAGATGTTTTATCCAAATTTGAGCTATCAACTTTAGAAATCAAAGATCCTGATGTTGTTGCAACAAGTGGTGAAAAAATACACCCAATTATCACTTATACCGGGAATCCTGAGCATCAAATAATAGGAACGGTTTTTGAAATAAGCTTCGAAGAGTTAATACAAGCTGATTCATATGAAGTTTCAGATTATAAACGCATCAAAGTTCAACTGGATTCTGGTGTATTTGCATGGGCTTATGTAAATGCTGAAATAAGTACAGACAAAGTTCAAAAAACTGCTGTCTCCTTAGGATGATTAATAATGAATTTATTTGTAGTATATATTGGTGGCAGCCATCCTAATTCTCTAATCGAACTCCATGATATCCGCTTTATAGCGGCTAACACTATTGAAGAGACCTATGATGCTCTTAGAAAAAGCTGGTGGGGCTTACCAAAAAGCTTACATATAGATGCATGGGGCATTTTAAATTATGCGGATGGACATAGCATTCAAATTTCACAGGAGCAACCACAGGCTCATAGTAATAAATTATTTTTCGTAAATTTAGGTGGTTATGATCAAAGGCAATTTACTGAATTACATAAAAATATTTTTGTAGTTGCTACTGATGAATTTGAAGCAAAACAAAAAGCGCTAATGCAAATTTCTGATTGGGAATCACCACATCGTGATTATTTGTATGAGGTAGATAATTTACTTGATCTTAATTTGTTACTTAAAAATGAAGGTTACTATTTACATTTAAATGGACAGGCCGAGTCTAAAGCGTTTGAATTTACATGTAGTTATAATCCAATTGGTAGAATTTAAGCCATTAGCGCTAGGCCCATTAGGGCGGAAACATATTAATTTCTTAGGACACTTTTCATTTATGTTGCCTAAAGTTGTGGCAGAAGGTCAATTGAGACCATTAAATGTTGCTGAAAAGATCGAGCTTGCTTAATGATCTTTGCTTAGAGTACCTTTTCGTTCCAATGATTGTCACGCCCCATGTTAGAGCTATTTACTAGCAACGACTTGATAGTTAATATTCTAATTTTTCATACCTATTTAAGTACTCATTAACTTATGATCTTTACAATCAAAGTTATAGTATTTTAACTGGAGATGAAGATATGTACTCACGTCAATTTGAAAATGAAGCTAAAATAAAAGAAAAATTAAGCACCTTAGGTGTCCAAGGTCTTTCTGAGGTCAAAATAGATGAAGATGTTGATCAAGTCGTTTTAACATTTGAATGCGGTGCAACAAGAAGGGATAATACTGAGCAAATTAGTGAAATAATTAAACATCTTGCTCGCTCACCTAATCAACAAAATTTAAGAGTTGAGCCCGACAAATATAACGTAAATAGTTTAATCTTATCTAATTTCACTAAAAGCTCCATCAACCAATTAACAGTAATTCAACCTAATGATGTTAAAAAAATTAGCGCTAAACCTATAGCTTTAGATACAGGAACTACCTATGTCAATGCTCGAAATCATAAATCAAAAACCTATAAAGATATAAGCTTTCAATTCAATCGACGTAATACAAATTCACAAGAGGAACTAGATATTACTGTTTTTGCTGATCCGCAAAAAAAAGACACCTATGTGCTCCCTGAAAACGCTAAGCAAAATAAACAATTTTATATTTTCCGTCTGCTATTGCCAAAATATGGACAATTGAAAAACACATTAGCTGCCATAATTCCTTCAAATAATATTAATTACCCTACAGAGGAAAAGATTGAACAAGAAAATTCAAACAGCTTACACTCATTATACCAAGGGTTAAAATCAAAATCAGATGTGGCGTATGATTTAGGTATAGTCGCTAATCCAAGTATTTTAAAAATAAGGCAAACAGGAATAGATGGACAGAGAGAATATAACGACCCTCAACTAAGTTATGAAAAACGAAAAATAACCATTACTGGTCGCGATAATATTACAAAGGCTATTCAACAGTTACACAGCGATGGTCTAATATCCTTAAATGATGTCTCTAATATTTTAAATTCAAACAGCTCGAACAATAAGTCTACAACGAATGAGCATCTACTAACTAAAGAACAACTAAGCCAGCTAAAAAAATTACAAGATAATTTAAAAAAAGAAATTGATTCAATGATACCTTATCCCAATAAAGATTTAAAACGAGCTAAATATAATGCGCTACAAGACTTAGAAGATGCTGTTAAGGATCCTCAGGAGCAGCGTAATTTGAAGGAAATAATTGAATCCATAAAAGAAACATATCTTAGTCCTACGGATGATACTAAAAGTTATGACATTACATCAGGTAAGATAAGCTCACGAGTAAGAGATCTTTTCGATGATTTTTGTTCGAATCAAGAAGAAAAGCGGAATTCATTTCATCGTAAGCTATAATAAGGGTTGCCCTTGGGAGTGCGCTTTAGATAACGCTTGCTGAGGGGGTAGTGTTTAAATAACTGTGTCATCTCTTAAAAATTGTTATATTTTACGCAATTAGAAGAGATGACCATGAATAAGAAAAAAATAGATTTATCCAATTTTGATTTTAACGATTTTAAAGCAGATGCCTTATCTCAATTAAAATCAGGCCAATCCCTAACAGGTAAAGATGGCATATTAACTCCGTTAATAAAAGAACTCCTTGAAGCTGCTTTAGAAGGTGAAATGGACGCTCATATAGAAGAGTGTCATGATTGTGGTTTTGGTAACCGTCGTAATGGTAAAACCTCCAAAACAATGAAATCTACGTCGGGTATTTTTGACTTAGATACCCCCAGAGACAGGGATGGAAGTTTTGAGCCTGAAATTGTCAAAAAACGTCAAACAGTACTCAATGAATCTCTAGATAATAAAGTACTTGTCTTATATGCCCTAGGGATGAGCTATGAAGCCATTAGCGAACATTTAGCTGAGATGTATGGGCTGAAAGTTTCATCAGCTAAAATCAGTCTTATTACCGATAAACACACTGCCTATGATTACTGAGTGGCGCAACCGGTCTTTGAATCTGTCTATCCGATAGCCTTTTTAGAGGCCATGCATTTTAAAGTGCGTGTCGAGGGCAAGGTCACCAGTAAAGCATTTTATACTGTTCTTGCCGTGACTCCTGAGGGTAAAAAAGACATTCTAGGGCTTTATTTATCTGAAAATGAAGGTGCTCGCTTTTGGCTTGGGGTATTAAATGACCTTAAGGCACGCGGGGTTGAAGATATTCTCATCGCAAGTATTGATGGGCTCAAGGGATTCCCTGAAGCAATTGCCGAAGTCTTCCCTAAAACAGAGGTGCAACTTTGCGTTGTTCATCAAATTCGAAACTCTTTAAAGTACGTTGTTAGCAAAGACCAGAAAGCATTTATGGATGATTTAAAGCTTGTGTATAAAGCCTCTAGCAAAGACCTGGCTGAACATCATTTGCTGGAGCTGGAAGAGAAATGGGGCAAAAAATACCCGGCTGTATTGAAGTCCTGGAATAATAACTGGGATGCTCTATCTCAATACTTCAAATACCCTGAAGAGCTCAGACGCATCATTTATACCACCAATATTGTTGAAGGGTTCCATCGGCAAATCCGAAAATACACTAAAAACAAAGGCGCTTTCACCAGTGAAAACGCTCTTATTAAGCTTATTTATTGTGCTTGCCAAAAAGTATTGGAAAAATGGAATCAGCCAATGCACAATTGGGCGCTTATCATTTCCCAGCTACATATTTATTTCGAAGATAGATTAAATCTGGGGCTTAGATAATCATTGAGGTGACACAGTTAGATGAACACTCTCGCCGTTAAAGAGTTTTATATGAAGCATCGCTATCAAAGCTAGCGATGTTCCTCACTTCTAATTCCTGATTGCACATTTTTCGACTAACGTAATTTGCGAACAGACTTAGCGCAGATTTTAGTTCCATGGAACATCGATAAATTAACGCTATTCCAAATGGAAAATCAATCTATGTCTTTAATTCTTTTCTTAATCATACTGCGAAAAGACTCTTTTTTTATACTTTATTTAAGAACGTAAATAAATAAGGAGAAGTATTATGAAGATTGTAGTTGTCGGAAACCAAAGTGCGGGTAAAAGCACTATCCTCAATAAATTATTTTCTAATGTTCGAGAGGACTACGAACATACAGCATTTGACTCATTTTCAACTTCAATGACTGTAGATGGTAATCATTTTGAAGTGACGTTGGCAGAGGCTCAAAATCCACAAGAAGCGTATGATAGATTACGTTATCTTTCATATGAGGATGCAGATGCTTTCTTATTAGTCCTATCTGTAGACGATGAAAATCCTACATCGACTGTTAGCTATTGGTCGAAAGAATTAAAAGAACATAGGCCTAATATTCCGATTATCCTCGTTGGGAATAAAATAGATTTAAGAAGCGATGACTCCTTAAAAGATTCTCTATTAACTCCAGAAGCAGGTCAAGATTTAGCTCAAAAATTTGGTTGTCAATATATCGAAATATCAGCCAAAGATAAGGTAAATATCGAAAAACCCTTTGAAAAAGCTATTTCTGCAGTGGCAAACGAAGCTAAAAAGAACAAAAACAAGACCGATATTATACAAGAAATAGATAAATACAAAACAAAGCGAGAGAGTTTAGATACTTATACTTCCAAATTTGGTCTTTTCAAATTTTTATACGGTACAATCATTACTCCATTTAAAAAGGAACAAAAACTCGCTGCTGCTGAAGCGCTTAAAAAAGTTATTTCTGGAGAGGCGAATCCTGAAACACTCAAGGAGCATATAGGCGCCCTAAGTGAACGCAACAGTAATCTAAAAAGAGTATTTGATTCAGCACTCATAAAATTCCCTGAATTGAAAAACGAAATTTCGGAAAATAGTTCTAATATTAGCATGAGAATAAAATAGAATTGGAATTAAAGAGCGTCAGTTTTTACCAATCTTTCACGCCTCTTGTATATAGGCGTCTAAGCTTCGATGAATTATAGCTCTTTTTTAAAAAGATTGGACAATAAATTCCAAGACATATTTCTGGTGTTATTTACACTTTGCAACAACAGAAGATTTCGCTCAATAAACCGGCTTCCTCGCTCTGATTGAGCTCCAAAAGTGAATTTTTTAGAGATAACCAGGGGGACCTTAGTTGGTGTTCAGGGTTATGGAAGAACATGTGGTAGTTTCAAAGAAGCTCCATGAGCTATCTACACGGTTGCTTTATGGTTTTATCGAAAGGCTTCAAGTAAATGACGAAGCAATTTTCGTTTTAAATAATGCAGTCTAGGTTATCAAATACAATGGTTTTCAAAGAAGTCTTATCCACTTCAGTCAATGACTCATGAAGAATAACTCGCACCCTATTTCGCTCAGTGTTTAAAGCAGTTCTAACAATTAGTTGCAATGCCGAATATGCTGGCCGCATGATTTTCTTTTCTTGCATAAATGCCAGTAATTCGATAACTATAAATTGTGGACTAACATCCCTGCTTAGGATTTGTCCAGCCTTATCGATTAGCATCGGCTCAAATTCTTTTGGCCAATCACTCGCAATTTTGGCCAAACTCTTATTTGAGGCTATCCCGCCCTGGCTGTAAGCTTTCGTGTCTGAAAAATGCGCTCGCGTATCTCCTGCGCATCCAAGTCGCACTCCCCTTACAATTTGGGGAATGCGTAACATCAAGATAGGCTTCATCTAAAGACAAGGGCTCAATTAAATGGGTGTAATCCGTAAATATTTCGCGGATGTATTGGCTTTCTTGTTCAAGTCGTTGCTAGTAAATAGCTCTAACATTGCCTCAAAATATGTATTAAAATTGAGCCGTGGTGATTTTCATGAAGATGTTCTCCTGGTATGAAATTATTTGTGCATTAAGAATTATTGTTGATCTATTTAATTTTATTTGAGATGAGTTGGTCTCTGGGAGTAAACAACCCATAAGAAAATTAATGTCTTGCTAAGAGCTCTATTTCGGACTAAAAAATGTCTCAGATTGATCATTGTATAGGCAATGGTTTTCATAGCATAGTGATAAAGACTGTGATGTTCAAACCGAAGAAGTAGGCGTTTGAACTTGTCCTCCCAAGCAAAAACGCGTTCAATCGTACGAAACCGCTCTTTAAAAATCGCTTTATTGAATAAATGACTTTTAGAATTCATTAACATACCATTCAAGGGTGAATTCTTAGCTGCTGAGATAACAAGAGACTGATTTGTATTTAATAAGGTTCCAATGTAATGAACCATCCCACCTAATCGATTTGGTTTATTTCCGCTGACAGGGCATAGAGAAAAATTGAGAGTGGAATTTAAACTGAATTAAAAATAAACAGGAAACGGTCCTTTTCGTCAGGATCCCGGCCGAACCTCTTATTACTCTGATTTTCATTATAGAGGTCCGGCTCCGTTCCTGGTAAAAAAGTTTAACCAACCACCAAAATCAATAAACAATCATTTAAATTTTAAAGTTTAAACGACTGTAAATAAAAAAACTGTTCTGTTTGCGTTACTATTGGCTGCGTGAAGCCATAATCAGTCATAATTTTTACTAAGTCATCAATTTTTCCGGCCCATTTTTTACTCGGCTCAGCAATGATTATAAAGCCCATATTTCTTAAAATGCGGTAAGCTTCTTTAACATAGCTATCTGAATTCGATCCCATCAATGCAAGAGATAATACAGCTACATCAACTTGATTATTAGCTAAGGGCAATGCTGAAATATCACATGCAACTACTGAATCATCAATTGCAATATGGTCAAAAGATAAAACCTTATTTGGTATTTTTTGTTTTAATAAATTTTCACCGCACCCTAAATCAGCAACAATAAATTCAGGCCGTGTAATTCTCTTGGCAATTTCAATGTATGGAATCTCTAACCAAGTTTTTCGATTTTCGCGATATAAAGAATGGTAGTAAAACCAATCTTCTGGATTTTTTTGTAATTCTTGATGAGTTTTTTTTGAATGCTTAATACTCCAGGATTTATTAAATTCTGAAAAATCCCCTAGTTTACAATTTTGATACTCTAATTGTTTCGGTGTTAGAGGAATGGTTAGTTTCTCTCTTTCAAATGTAATAACTTCATTTAACCTTATTCGATCAATCCATTCTTTAAGTTCCTTTTGCGCATCTTTGACCATTTTAGTTTCAGAGGGTAAAAGCGAACGGGGAATATGTCCGTCCATTACAAGATCAGCTAAAGTTGCTTTATAGCGAATTATATTATATCTCTTCTTATCCCAACTCCACTGCCCCCTATCAAGTTCAATGGTTACTTGAGGAATGTATATATGGGTTTTACCGCATATCCAGCCCAAACTGGCAATGAGCAGACTTAACCTTGAGATTTAAATCGATATACAAGTAGTCCTTCATGGCCTTGATAAGTCATCTTAATTGGAATAACTGGTTCGTTTACAAATTTTTGAATTACATTTTTCCAAAATGCACTTGCAATTTCATTGTTGTCCCACACTCTTACTTGCCAAGTTCCTTCATGTTGCTTCCACAAATGATGTGCTACAAATTGTCCAATATTTTTTTGACGGAATTTTTTCATAATGAAGAACTCTGCTATATCCCAAATACTAGGTTCTTCATCTATAGGCGAACCTTTTTGAATTAACACAAATCCGGCTAATTTCTTATTGACCCAAATTAAATAGGGATATTTATTTGGTTCTTGCCAGTAAAGCGGTAAGTCTTCATAACCAAAATACCCATTCTCGTTAATATCAAAGTCTGCCAGGTCTGTCATTTCATAAGTATACAATTCAAACAATTGAGCAATAATAGGAGACTGTTCTTTGTTAGCTTTTATAATCTCAATTAATTTCGACATAATTATGTAACCTTATTCTACAATTTTTGTAATAAGTTTATTTAAAGCTTCCAAATTATTGGTATCTGATATAGCCTCCGTAAATAGAGATAAGATTTCTGGATCATGTGTTGATAAATACTTAAATGCTTTTTTTGGCCCTTGATAACGCAATTCTCTAAAAACAAAATAATCTTCAAGGATCGTATAGATTGCCCAGATATGGCGATATTGTCCTTCTAAATCTCTGATAGATGCTCTTGCCAACATTTTTTTATACCAGACTTTACGTACTACAATTTCCTCTGGAGTAATGGATTCAGGCAGGTTTATGACAGCAGACAGTCTTTTTAATAGCCTTGTACCAAAATTTTCTTTTTCTATAATAACGATTCCATCGGACATGCATAAATGTTCATCGAAAATCGTATCAAAAGCACTTTCAGGATAGACAAAAAGGTCATGATAGACGCCATGTTTTTCGTCAAGGCGTGCAATGCGTTTTTTTTCACCCGTTTTCATAATTCCTGCAACATCATAATCGCTGCTTGCTGTAAAATCGCCACGGGCACGTGAACCATATAGTATAATAGTGTGACAGTGGTATTGAGATATTAGCTCTTCAACAATTGCTTTAAGTACAGAATCATTGGTTATGGTATATTCTTTCATATCGATACCTTTCTAAGCCAAGCTTTAAGTGACAGATATTTCCCATAACCAAGATGCGTTGAAATAATTTTTTGTATCGGTACTCCCAGATGATAAAGATGTAGAATTTTATCTTTATCTTTATCATACATAGATGCCTGAATTACGCCTTTAGGTTTGCCAAGTTTTATACCTTTGGCTGCACGTGCCTTTAATCCCTCTTTGGTTCTTTTCGAAATAAAATCTCTTTCCAATTCAGCCAGCATAGAAAAGATGGTGATTAGCACTTTATTAGCTACATTGCATTTGGCAGCAGGATTCAAATCTAGATTTTGCTTGATAAGAATCAGTCGCGCTTGTTTATCCTGGATAATTGTTTCTATGGTATTGAGTGTTTCCTTAATTGATCGCCCAAGGCGTGATAGTTCAGAAGAAATTACAATATCGTCTGGTGACAATTTATTTAACAACTCATCAATTCGGCGATGTGCGGTAGACTTTCGTGAAGACATTTCAAGCTCTATCCACTCATCGACCATTAGTTTTTGATCAATGCAATATCTGCTGATGCTATTTTTCTGGCTATCAACGCTTTGATCTTGGGTACTCACCCGAACATATCCATAAATCATGCAAATTTCATCCAATTTCTATCATTTTTGTATTAAGGTTATTTTTATACATAACGCCATAGATTTTATTATCATTTATAATGCACCAATATGCTATATTTTCCCGCTCAACAAAACGAGCGTTAAAAGAATTAAATTTGATGTCCTGGATGTACCTTAATGGCAAAGCTTGAAATACTGACCCCAGCAGAACAAACTATTTTCAATGCTCCACCAAATTTTTCCCAAGATGAACAAAATAAATATTTTTGTTTACCACCAGAGTTAGCAGTCTGGCTGAAAAGCGTGGATAGCGTCACCAATAAAGCTGGATTTATTTTATTGTTTGGGTATTGCCTGGCAGGAGCGCGATTCTACCAGCCAAGACAATTTTATGAATCTGATCTCAAGGTCATATGCCACCAATACGGCTTTGACAGCAATGAGGTGCAATTAACAAAATATCATCAGCGAACATTTAATTACCATAAACAGATAATTCGGGAATATCTAGCGATAAAACCCTTTGATGAAGAGGCAAAAACATTGTTCAGGGAGAGCATCCATGATCGCGTTGCCCGTCGTTACCCACCAAAACAGATTTTACAGGATGTATTCGATCTTCTGAAAGCTAGGCATATTGAGATCCCTCGTTACAATCGATTTGCTCTAAGCATCACAGAGACAACCAGTGATTATGATAAACATCTGGTTCATTTGATTGAGGATCAATTATCCGATGGTCACAAAATCAGTATGGATGCTCTTCTAAAAATAGATGATGCGGATTCTTCAACCATTGCCAGGCTTAAAACCATCAGTCACTCAAAAAAGCCAAAGGAGATTAAGAAAAGTATCGAGGATTTTCAACTAATCCAAAGTATTTATAACAGTGTTAGTCCCTTGCTCGATAGACTAAATCTGCACAATGATACCGTCAAGCATTAGGCAACCTGGGTTCGCAAGGCCAGTCTGTTTCAGATTAATCAGCTTCAGCCTGATAAACGCTATCTCCATATCATTTGTTTTCTGGTTCATCAATATCAGTTAAGACAGGATATTTTTGCAGATATTTTACTTAACTGTGTGAAGGCAACAGAAAACGCCTCTACAAAAAATGAAAAGGAACAGATCTTTAAACAAAAAGACCAGCAAAAGGAAACCCTGCAATTATTATCAGATGCAAGAATATCCTATAAGGCTCAACTGAAAAAAATTGAAAAGCTGGCAACATCACCTGTTTTAAGCGATTCGGAGAAGGTTCAACAAATCAGGCAATTGCTGGAGGACTATCACCAGCACCTGGAAATCTATCCACCGGAACCAAAACTGGATGAATATACAAAACAGGCACTTGATGAAATGAATGCACAGAACTATTACCAGATACTGGAGGATTTGTCCCTTAAATTACAGAACAGAGTGGCTGATATTTTGCGCAATATTGCATTTGATATCCCGGAAAATCAGGATATTCCTGCCATTTTAGTAGCCATCAAACACTATCAGGCCAAAACAGGTAATGTGGGGAAAGAGGCGCCAATCAGCTTTTTATCTGAAAATGAGCAGGTTGCACTTTATTCCAGTGAAGGTAAATTTAGGATCTCCCTTTATAAAGTGTTGCTTTATTTTTATACGGCCGATGCTTTAAAAGTGGGTGTTATCAGTCTGAAGCCAGCCTATCGCTATCTGTCACTGGAAAATTATTTACACCCCAAAGAACATTGGCAGGCTAACAGGAACAGGTTACTGGAAGAAGCAGGGTTACTCGATTTTGCAGACATTGATCAATTAATGGAAACCCTTCAAAAAAAACTCCACAGGGCATACCATAAAACTAATCGCCGTATCAAGGCAGACAAAAATCCTCACATCAAATTTGATTCAAAGAGACGAATGGTTCTGACAACACCTAAAGTCGAAAAAATAAATACGCAGTCGGTATCTTCTCTGTTTGCTGATCAGAAATATACATCGATACTAAAAATATTGAGTGATATTCAGCGGTTAACTGGTTACCTTGATTGCTTTCGCCATCACAGCGTTAAAGACAAGAAGATCTTGCCCAAAACATCCATATTTTATGCATCGATTTTAGGAATTGGATGCAACATTGGCATCAGCAAGATGGCCAATGTCTCCAAAGGGATTACGGAAGATGCCCTGGAAAACTTTGTAAACTGGCACATGAGTCTTGATAATATTAACGCAGCCAATCAATGCATTCTTGGTCTGCTCGGCAAGCTATCATTAGCCAGCATCTACCAAAGAAATCCTGGTGAATTACATACATCCAGCGATGGACGAAAAGTCAGCGTAGTTGTTGAGTCATTGAACGCCAATAAATCATTCAAATACTTTGGAAGCGGCTCAGGATCTTCACTTTACAGCTTCATTGATGAGCTAAACCGGCTGTTTTATACTACGTCCATCAGTAGCTCTGAACGAGAAGCAGCCTATGTCGCCGATGGGTTATTACATAATCTTTCGATCAAAAGCACAATCCATTCCACTGATACACATGGTTATTCTGAAGCAATTTTTGGGATATTGAACATGCTGGGGATTTATTTTGCACCCAGAATTAAAGGTCTGAAGAAAGCCACTTTATACAGTTTTAACTCTAGAAGCACCTATGAAACCAAAGGATATAAGATACTCCCGCATCGCTATATCGACACTGATTTAATTAAAACACATTGGGATGATATTTTGCGTTTGATGGTTACGATTAAACTTAAAGCCACAACGGCATCACAACTGTTCAAGCGTCTCAGTTCATATTCTAAACAACATCCATTGTACTGCGCCATAAAGGAATATAGACGAATTATTAAAAGTCTGTTTATTCTTCGATATATTGATGATGTGGAATTACGACAGGCTATTGAAAAACAGTTAAATCGTATTGAACTATCAAATAAATTCTCAAAAGCCATTCTGTTTGGTAACAACCAGAAAATTCAATACAGCAGTAAGGAGGAACAAGAAATGGTTGTTGGTTGCCAGCGCTTAATCCAGAATGCAATTTTATTATGGAATGAGCTATATCTTTCGCAAAAAATGTCCTTGTTAGAAGATGAAGAAAGCAGGAAGGCACTATTAACTATTATTCGCAATGGGTCGACTTTAATCTGGCATTACGTCAATTTGCATGGGGAATATGACTTTACTCAGGATATTGAAGAACAGGATATGTTGTTCGATATGGATAAAATATTAGCGACTTAAAGTCGCTTAGCTATCTCATTGCCAGTTTGGGCTGGATATGCGGTAAAACCCAACTTGTCAAAAAAGACCATGAAGTAAGTTATCTGGTCAAGCTTGTCGATAAAAAAAATATTAATATAACGGTAGTAAGTAACGATAAATTATTTTTATCTCTATGTGAACAATATTTCGCAGGAAACACGGGTATAATCGCTACCGATAAAAAATCATTTAAGCAATTAAACATTCCCAAAATAGATAAAGATACATACAACTCTTGTCTTAGTATGATGAAAGATGGACTTCCCCGCGGTTATAAAAAAGACCTACGAAGTTTTGAGCAATTAAAGCATATTGGAGTTGATTCAAATGAGTATAATTCCATAAGTTCCCTTGGAAAGGATAAATAAATGGAAAGAGTTTTAAATAAGCTCTTTCGTACAGATCTAGTGTGTACGTAATAACTTGTGGGTGAATTCACATTGGTCTGATTAATATGAAAATATCTTTGGAACGCTGTAATCCTACTTGATATTCACCTACTTTTACTAGGACCTGAGTGTATAGAAATGTTAATTAGCACCCAACTTTAGCCGAAAGACCTCGCCTTTCAATTCAATCGTATCTCCTGCAACCATCTTTTTTCTTTTCTGTTTTTCTATTATGCCGTTTACCAATACAGAGCCCGCAGCTATCATATCCTTAGCTTCTGCTCCACTCGAGGCGATACCTTCAAATTTAAGAATTTTAAAGAGTTCAACAGGTTCTTTATTAATGAAAACATCCTTCATATTATTTATTACTCCAGTAATTATGAGTTGTCGCAATTTTTATCTTTTAAGGAAGCAATATAAAGGGTTTCAATTTCCTTTCTTGCCCATGGTGTTTTGCGCAGGAATTTAAGGCTTGATTTGATACTGGGGTTGGAAGAAAAGCAGTTAACTTTGACTCTTTCCGCCAGGCCTTCCCAGCCATAACAAATCAACAAACTATTTAAGATAGCCTCTAGGGTAATGCCGTGCAGTGGATCATTAGAAGTTCTGTCCATCAACTATACCTTTTTTTGTTACACATTGGGGTGTTTAGTCGAGACCTCGCTAAACTCTTTATCATAATAATATAATATGACCAAATTGCTCAGAGATTTATTTATAGAATTACAGTTTTGAGTCTGAGATTACGATTAATAAGACTTTTTAGATGTTATTTGCTGATGTAGCCTCTCCCCTCCTCCTATCTTTTGGTTTCACGATGATCAGACCTAATTTAATATTATAACATGCGCTTCTTCTCCGCATTAATGCTTGGTGATAAATCCAGCTCAAATTCGGCTTAATCCTATTTCAATAGATTAGCCACGCGCTGCGTGGCTCATTTGCAAGTAAAATCGTTTAATATCATTTAGTGTACCAACACTAAACTGGTTTTCCATATTTTTTAGTTGAAAGCGCTTTTGGAGAAACTTTGAATTGTGCCGACACTGTCGGCACTTCTTCATAGAAATGGTTAAATTATCAACTAGCTAATGCAGCTAATACATGTTCAGGATCTTTATTTATTGCGCGAAGAAGAGCTTTTGCGGGACCTGTTGGCTCTCTCCTCCCCTGCTCCCAATTTCTTAACGTTCCAATATTTACATCAATTAAATGACAAAATTTTTCTTGGGTTAGGCCTGTTTTTTTTCTAATTTCTTTTACATGAACAGCATCTACTACGAACTCGCGTGAAGGCACGCGCTCACCATCAATAATTTCGTTCATCTGAGTCATACTTTCGTATAATCGTTCAAATAATTTTTTATCCATGATTACCACCGTTCATTTAATTGCCGTAACATTTTCTTTTGATCTGTAGTTAGATCATCTTGAATACCTTTCTTATAAATAAGTAAGAGTCTTATTTGTGAAGCAGGAGTTACATAATAATAAATAATTCTAACACCGCCTCGCTTCCCCTTACCTTGAGATGACCACCGAACTTTTCGTAGTCCGCCAGTTTGCTGGATTACATCTCCCGCCAAAGGATTATCAGCAAGATACTCTTGAAACTCAGCATACTCGTCATCAGATAATAATTCTTTCACGTCTTCTGTAAAAATTGGAGTTTCAATAAAAATCATTACTATTCTTATTTTTCTTTGATGAATAAAGTATATATCTTAAATAAAAGTAAGTCAATGGCGTAGTTTCGTTAAATATATAAAACGGGCAGTTTATTTACTTCACTACTCTTTTTTAGCAAATTGATGAAAACTAGATGATAAATAGGGTGAATGATTCTAAATTGTAATTATTCCTCATAAAGACTTAATGGGTGAATTTCAATTTCACCATTATAATTGATAAAGTTTTGTTTTAGCTCATCAAAAAATTTTTCACGAGCCTCTGTGATTGCTGAATGATAAATCAGTGGATATATACTACCTCCTTCGTAAAAATCCGCTTTAAATTTTCCATATTCTTCGATGCTTTTTTCTCGTTGCTTATAATATGTTAGCAACTGTTTTATATGTACTTTTTCACCTTTTTCTCTTATGTAAGTCGAGATCTTATATATTAATCCTCTTATTTCTTTATCAATTTCTTCCGCTTTTACAAATGCAAATTGATTCATTTCAGTTTGAGTGGTGGGGGCATTGGGATAAAGTATTTTGTTTATTATATGATTGGTTCCTTCATACAATAATTCAGTGTGTTTCAGATACGCAATTATTTGATCTTCTTTCAGGATTAAATCTGAATTTTCGTGAACTATTATATTGCGATGATTATTCAACTCTTGAAGACTTGATATAAGTGAATCCCAAGATATTTTTTGCTCATTATGATTGTTCAGATAATTAGACATCTCGTTTTTAAAAGTATTTTTTGCCTAAGAGCTTGTCCATTACACTTATTATGGAATCTATTCTTTGAACTGAGACCAGCTGTGAAATAATACTGCCTACTGTAATAATTTTGTTGGATAAGTAGTTAATAAAGTCCATATCAATAGGAATATCTTTAAGATGATCTATTAAAGCATTTGCGTATGCGGCATCATTGTCCACAAATTCACGGACAACATCTTTAAAATAGCACTCGATAAATGTAACAAGCTTAATAGGGATATACAGCAGTAACGAAGGATTAATTTGTTTTAATGAGGGAATAATATTTATTAACGACTTTACTTCGAAGAGGTTATTATTTTGTCTTTTAATTTTTTCAAAAATTAATAGATTTGAAATTTTTATTCTTTTTAGAGTCCATTCTATTCTCCATGCAAGACGATATGAAATATATTAATAACCCGACAAGCTGTAGAAAAACAGCTAAATAAGATAGAGTTATCTAATAAATTTTGAAAGCCATTTTATTCGGCAATCACCAAGAAATTCAATACTGTGGGAAAAAGGAACAAGAGATGGTTGTTGGTTGCCAACGGTTGAGCCAAAATGCGATTGTATTGTGGAATGAATTAAGTTCTGTCACAAAATTGGCAACAACGGAGGATGAAGAGAAAAGGAAGGCTATTTAAACAATCTCCGTAATGGTTCAACACTAATTTGGCATTATGTAAGTCTACATGGGGAATATGACTTCACTGAAGATATTGATCAATTGGAAATATTGTTCGGCATAGATAAAATATTATCACTCAAGGTGGCTTAGTGGGTTCATTGCTAGTTTGGACTGTATATGCGGGAAAACCCGTTAAAGGCATTAAAGAGCTAAAACAGGAAGGTAATTTGTCACCAGGCCCGGCATTTGCAAATAAAATATCGTAATAATCGGCTGGAAGCAGATCGTGGTAAACTTAAACGATTAATTAATCGCGTTCGAGGTTTTTACTCCATAAAAACTACCTATGCCACCATCAAAGGGTTGAAATCATGCATATGTTTAAGAAAGGCCAATTTGATATCTGGATTTGTGAAAATCCCAATGAAGTCTCCTTTTATCAATGAGCAATTGGCTTATACAGGTAACTTGTGTCTAAAATTTATTAGTTTGAACTTTTGAAATTATTTGCAACACGGCCATATGCATCATTAGCAAAATCTGGTATCTTTGTTTTTTATAGTAAGAAATGCAGGATGCAACCTTGCAAACTTCTTTGCTTCATTTTCTATGACACTAACTTATCGTTATTTATAACAAAAAAATATGATAAACGGCATTTTTTGTATTACTTCGATATCGCCGAGTAAGTCTATCGTTTTGAAACAGGCAAATCACCTCCCTGCTACGCTTGTAATAATCACTCTTTTAAAAACGTTATGATAAGGAAAACAAGTTATATGAATCAAATTAAAACTAAAAGGAATTTGTTTCTTTCCATTCTTATAACAGTAAATACTATCGTTTCTGCAAAACCACCTTTATCAAATAATTTTAAAGCATTCGAAGGGTTTTATCTTGGAGGTAATTTAGGTTATGGCGAAGGAGGAAGTAAAAAAAAATTTATACAAGATAACACTGAAATTGCATTCAATATAAATGACTTAGGTGTTAGAGGTGTAGATGGAGGTGTTGAGACAGGATATATACATCGCATTGGGGGCTGGGCATTTGGGCTATCTCTTGATAAAAGCTGGAGCAATGGCACCGGGTTTCATCAACATCTTGATGGAAGCGAGGCAATTTTTGCTCATTTAAATAACTCGTTTCAGGTTTATGCGCGCAGTGGCTATGTTTTTTTTGAAAAGATTATGCCTTCTTTAGGATTAGGATGGGATAACTCATCATGGACCTTAAATAGCGTTCATACAAATCCCTTTGGCGTTAGGAACCGAGATAGCATAAAACAGCGCCAAAATGCTTTTCTATGGAAAATGGGTGTAGATATTTTGATCTCACCTTCTCTGGCTTTCGGATTTGAATATATCGGAACCATAGCAAGCGAAAAACAATTTTTTTATCCCAACGAATTATTTAAAGATTCGTGGAAGCCTCAATACAATAAGTATGCTTTTACGGTCAAAGTAATTCCATTTGCAAACGAAAACGTTGAGACTTTTGTCCCGCCTACTTTACTTAAAGGAGAAAAAATTGCATTTCAAGGCGTTTATTTCGGTGGAAATGTAGGTTACGGTAATGATGTTGGCAAAAAGACTAAATTTCTAGAAATGAGTATATCTCGCCAAGGAACTCCAAACTCTAGAGGGATAGATGGGGGAGTTGGCTTAGGGTATATTCATCGTATTCGTTCTTATGCTATAGGGGTTGCTTTTGATACAAATTGGTCTAATGCAGAAGCAAATAGAATTAATCCTATAGATAATAAATCACAAACAGTAAAACTTAAGAACTCATTCCAACTCTATAGCCGAGCCGGTTATGTTTTCTACGAAAAAGTAATGCCTTTTGCTGGATTAGGCTGGGACAACTCCGCTTGGAATCTGGCTCTTAAGGATGCACAGCATAAAGAAGTACAAAAAAGACGTCACAATGCTCTTTTATGGAAAATAGGCACGGATTTTATAGTTACAAAAAATACTATTTTAGGTTTTGAGTATATGGGAACGGCTTCCCAAAGGAAAATGCACAGTTACAAAACGCCGTTTATAAATCAAGATACAAATTCTTTGACACAGATAACTCATGAATGGAATCCGCAATATAATAAAATTGCCATCACTTTTAAAGTGATATGTTAACTAGTCGGCCCTGAAAATATTGTCTAACAACAGCACTCCTGTAGGCTCCAATGTAATGAGCCATCAGGCGCGCATAAAAGAGCTTGAATAATACCCCAAAATATCTGACAATTTACCTATCAGTTTCTAGCAATTTGTCAGATCAATTTTAAAGTTTTACAATCAACATCAATTTTTCGCAAGTTGCCGCTCGCTGGTGACACGAACCATAAATTGTCGCCGCCTTGGTTGAGCAATCTTTCTATCTATTT
>NZ_LNYE01000003.1:0-71317 GCF_001467695.1 Legionella gratiana | reverse complement strand
TATTTACATTTAAATGGACAGGCCGAGTCTAAAGCGTTTGAATTTACATGTAGTTATAATCCAATTGGTAGAATTTAAGCCATTTAATTTAGTGATTCTAGATTTTGCATCAGGGCGCAAGTTCTGGAGCGCTAGGCCCATTAATAAAATTTTCCGTCATTAAACTTAAATAATGACTGTCCACACTGGATGCTGATTTGAGATAACTTAAGTTTCCTGAATAAGGTGTTACTTCAATACGGTGGTGGTTCCATAGAGTATAAATAAAACTGGTTAACACTACATTTGATAAGAGCAGCCCAAAGACAAGACACACCATCAGATTAAATCGTGCAGAGATTTGACTTAAGCGACTTTGATAACTTTTAAAATCCATTTTGACGCTCCTTACGCGACATAGACTCGATGATGTGATAAGGGTAGTTTGGGTAGAAAAAACTGGGTGAAAACGCTGGGCAAATACCAGTAAACCAGTACTAAAAGTACTTTGGGGCCTGCTCCTTTCTTCAAATAACGTAACCCACTGAATAAGCTCAGTCCAAGGAGACTAACTAGTGCTTTTTGATTTGAAATAATGAGCAACATCAAATTCAAGCCAACCACCACAAGCTCATCTATGGTTAACGTTAATACCCTCTTAGGCGCATCAATATGGTTTAAGAATTGATAATTTATGCTACTCATCATCTAGTCCTATTTAAAACACGAAAGTTTTTACGAGAAAGCCAGGAATAAAAGCAATAAGAAAGACACTTAGAAATACCTTGGGATTTTTTGTAGCTACTGCAGCACAGGTTGCTAAAACAATATCCACAAGAATAAATACCGTCCAAAATTTAGCATCAGAACCCAAAGTATCTTTGACATCACCATCTAGAGCTTTGACTAAGAGATCATTAGCCCATAAGCTTGATGAAAGAAGAAAACAGCATAAAGCGCTAATTCCTCTTTTTATGTTCTTAGTGAATCTATTTTGTGTACTCATTTTCTCCTCCCTAATTACGTACGAACGGTTTTTAAAAATTCTGGAACTTGTAATACTTTTCTTAAATAAATTTCCTCCCTGTTAATCTCCATATTTTGAGATGCTTTAAAGCCTAATCGAATCATATTTCCCCGAGGCCTAAGTACTTTTACCTCAATTGCACCATTATCAAGCATCACCTTTTGTCCAATTTTTCGCTCCAAAACCAACATGGTTGTCTCCCTTATTTTTGATTTAAAATTTCTTTACATTTTGTCAATTGCGCTAAAACGATTTCTTGTTTTGCGTGAACATGATCTTTTTCAACAACATAAAAGTTATTGCGCTTTTTAATTGCACGACAGCAGGCAATCATTTGTGGCAATGACGGAGGTAATTCGTAATATTCCCGACATTGCATGATGGCTTTATTGATAATGTGTTCGTTAAATCCACTTAAACCCTCTTGCCATTCTCTTTTGGCAAACTCTAAAAATCCTTCACTCTTAAATTGGCTCCTCCATAAATGGCCATAAAAAGCCGCAAACTTTGAAAACAAGATATCAATCAGTTTGCTTTGGTGATCAATTTTTGTGGAAGTAGACAATATTGTTTCTTTCTGGCTCATGATGTTCTTCGTCTGGATTCCAGAACATATCTTTTGTTGATTCATGTTGATGATTGTCCCGATGTTTTTCATGCTTCTTCTCCTGTGTTACTTCCATTAGTTCATCTTCCCAGCACCGTTGTGCTAACCAATTAGCGGGATATTTCCAAGGTGGTACCCATAGTCCACTTACTTTCATGGCTTCGATATGATTAATTTGATGTTGCAAAGACTCCATGAGCTGCCTAAATAACGTGGTATTAGGGTTTAATTGCTCAAAAGCTGCTTGGGCCTTTTGTTTGGATTTTTTTCTGGATAAAGCGACCAAAATTTTTCGAATTGCAATAATAAATAAATATAATAATTATTATCTTTATGAGGTATGGCGGCTTTTTGAGGTTCGGCTATGTCGGCTTTTAATGGCTCACACCCAGATAAACCAGTACTTTCAAGGAATTCTTCGGGCGGGTTTATGGCGGCTTTATTTTGGACAGAAAAATGCCGTGAAGCTAAGTTACATTTTAAAATTAATTGCATACCTTCGGATTGCATTTCAATAATACCAGCACGAACTAGTCCTGAAACAGCACGCCGTACTTGATCACGTGAAAACTCTGACTTTTAATACCCTGATGTGGTTCAACGTAAAGTTGTTCCGATATGGACTGATAGCTAATTCCTCGTTTTACACCTACTAATCCGGTTTTAACATCCATGTACGGCCTTATTCCTCTTAAGTAAGTTAGCTGTTGAATATGTGGCAACCCAGCTAATACAGCCAATTCTTCACTGTTCATTAAAAAATCCATTACCTACCTCAATCCGTGAAACGATTCGCTATTACTTGTTTCTGTGATATCTTTATTTTTAATAGAAATACGAATCCACTTATCGTGGAAATAATTCAATATAACACTTTTAGTGGATATTTCAATATCTATTTTCCACTTTTAGTTGGTTTTGGCTAATTAATATGAACATCAAAGATAAAATTGGACAAAGAATAAAAGAAGAGCGTGTAGCTAAAGGCCTTACACTGAAAGCTCTGGAAGAATTAACCGATGATTTAAAACAGACAAGAATTAGTAATTGGGAGCGTGGATATAGAACTCCTGGACCTGAAGAGATTAAACAACTAGCTCAAGCACTAGATGTCTCACCTGCCTATTTGATGTGCTTAACAGATGAAAAACAACCGAAGAAAAAACCAGGACTAAATGCATTAATTCCTTTACTAAATTTTCAACAAGCTTGTGAAGCGAAATTATTTATTCAAAGACTTAAAAATAATCAGAACGAACAGGAAGTAAGATATATTCCTGTTACTGCTGAATTTAATGCAAAACTTGAAGAATACTCATTTGCTTTAAAAATGAATGATGAAAGCATGCATCCTGAATTAAGACTAAATGACATATTAATTATTAATCCCAGTGCTAAATTACACCCAGGCAATCTCGTTGCAGTGCAATTAGAAGAAGACCAAGTCATCATCCGTCGTTATAAGCAGCTGACTTTCTCTAAAAAGACTAATTCATTTGAATTAAAAGCAGAAAATGATCATTGGGGTAATATTATAATTAATAAAATGTCTGATTGTTCTATCATTGGTATAGTGGTAGGAATAATTAGATATTTAACTGAGTGATAAATCCTAATCAAATAAAATTGTCCCATACTAAAGACATAATGAGCTTTACTTATTCTATTTTGTATTTTTATTTTTCAACATCAATTGATCTGCAACACTTTTTTTCAAGGGTTGAACTTTTTTTCCACGGTCAGTTTTCTAGCTTAAAGTCTACTTTTCGCAGTAATCAGACTTTATTTTATCTACAAGCGTACTCTCCACTTCCCTGCTTTAATGGGAGCTAATATCAGCAATACCATGAATTTCAACAGGGGATCGGTCAGGAAATTCAGCCATTAATTTTAATGAGCCACCCATTGCGGCAATATATTTACCTAAAGTTGAAATTAGCATATCTGATCGTTTTTCTAGTCTAGAAATTCCATCTTGTTTCATGTGCAAGATCGCCCCTAAATCCTCTTGAGTCTTCTCAAGAGCTAAACGTAAATCCCGCAAAGTCATTTCTTCGGCAATTAATTGATTAGCTCGCTTTTGAATAAGCTCCTGTCTCTCTTTCGAGAGAGAGTTCATTTTGTCATTAAGTGATCTAGTCATAATTCACCTCATTTTTTTATATTTGATAAATGCTTATCAAACCGTTGATCTGCTTTCTTAATTAAATCTTTATAAAAACGTTTTTCGCTCCCACCAGATTTATCACCACAAATAAGGAGAATCCCTTTCCGGGTAGGATCAAAAGCAAAAGCCAATCTCCATACCCCATTATCGGCGCTAAACCTAAGTTCTTTCATATTCGCATGTTTAGAACCCTTTAATGTATCTACGTGAGGTCGTCCTAATTCTGGGCCAAATTTCTCTAAAACTTTCAAATGAGCTAAACATTCGTTTTGAACCAACTCGTTAAGTTCATCGAATTCCAAATTAAAATCTTCTTGAAATATTATTTCCCAGTTCATTAGCAAATTATGGCATTAAATACATATGCTGTAAAGAACATATGTATTTAAATACATATTAAACGCGGCATTCAACTAAATGGCAATTATGTTTTTAAGATGGCTGGTCTTCATCAATAGCTTCTAGAACTGCAAAATTCCGCACCGCTCGTTTCGGTCGTAAAAGTGAAAAAAATGTAATTGATGAGCAACTTACCTTACAATTTGATGAAGCCATTCCTACACAAGAGCCCATTCAAGAAGAAGACACAAAGCCTGCAACTGAAACGATAACCTATACGCGCAATAAAAAGGGAACAGGCAGAAAACCATTACCCAAATCATTACCTTACATTGAAACCATTCATGACTTAAGTGATACAGAAAAACAATGTTCTTGTGGTTGCACCTTAACCCATATCCGCGATGAAATCACGGAACAGTTGGACGTAGTACCCCAAATGACTTTTCGTGTGGTTCATATTCGCAAGCAATATGGGGATAAAAATATTCCGTAGCGCTTGCGGACTTTGTTTCACTGCTTCTAAATATAGTTCTTCATAGAATGAACTTACTTTTTCTCCTTCCTTAGGCTTGGGGATATATTTCACTGATTCACCATTTAGTTTTACAGCGGCCATATAAATTTCTTTATGCTCATCACTAGGCTCTTCTTCTGGTATAGGAATATCTTTTATTGAAAAAGGATTTGTTTTTATGGCCTCTAAGTAACTCGCTAATGCTTCTTGACTAATCTTCATTTTAATACTCCTGGTTGGTGATTAAATTTACTCTCTATGTAAATTTTATCGATTCGGTATTAAAGAAGACTTATGGTCCTTTGAAGAAAATTCATTGCTTTTCCTATTGGGATATAATTTTTTTTGTGGGGAGAAAAATATGGCTGTTGTAATAGCAAAGCCCATGAAGTTATGGGCTTTATTATAATGTGCCAACGCACGAATGGACTTTGTAACTACTTATTTTGAATACGAAATATCGATTTTAAGCTAGGTCATATTAGTCAAAATCTGGAATCATAGTTTTAAAGCAGAAGCAATTCATGGGGAACGATTTGCAACGCGTTCAATTGCTAAAAATTATGTATTTGAATACATCAAAATCTATTACAATAGAAAACGACTTCATTCAATGATAGGTTATAAATCGCCTGAGGTATTTGAGGCTAAAAAAGGTCGCTTAGCAATGTGTCCGTTTTTTCGGAGCAAGATCACAATGATCTTATTCAAAATCTTCACAAACGAATCTTGGATTATCTCTGGACAGCTCATCACAATGCAGATTTAATGTATAACGTGCGTTAGGTTCTTTGTATATTTTACCGGCTGTGGAAACCAGAGGGCTGTAGGCGATTTTTAAAATAAAATGACCTAGTTGCACACGTATTCTGACTTACCCGTATATGTTTATCGAGGTATTCCATTTTTATTTATTGCTAATTCTATTTCCTCATTCTCAATTACGCTTATTTTAATATTCAATATTTATAATTTTAATAAGAAACTTAGAATTTGTGAGGGTTATTATGGTCCACAAGAAAATACAACATGAAGAATCGGCTTATTTTGTATTTACTATGCAATCTGCCAAGGGTATGGAAGAATTGCATAAAAATTTTGCTCATAAATTATCTCGGGAGGATAAGAATGTTGGGCTTTCTTTAACAGTAGCGTGGTCGGGTGAATCAATAAATGTACCTGTTCGACCCTATCAAAAAAACAATATTGGTTTTATTTGTGACCCACGTGGAATAAAAGTACCACAAGCTGATTTAATCGCAAAAGAGTCATTGGGAATGCTTCAGCGCGAAGAATATAGACAGGAAAAATTAAAAGATAATGTTCCTACAAAAAAAACTCAGTTTAAACATCCGACACAACAATTAACTACTGATTTAACCCGACATCACTATTCAGAAGATGAAACACTTATTAAAACTCCAAAAGGGAGTGTTACAAGTTGGGCTAATAATATCCTAGATAAGTACTTTAAGCATAAAGACAATGCCAATTCAAAAAAAGACTATTTTTTGGTTCAAAATCCTAAAACTATGCGCTTGAATGAAGGAATAACCTTTCAAAAAGAGAATAAAGAAGGATTTAAACCAATATCTGCGCCTATGATATATAAAAATGCCACTGGCAAGGAAGCTAACGAGCTATTAAATTTTATAAATAATCATCCAGATTATAATTATTTGTTTTTATATGATGAAGAGGCGGAGAAGAATATTCTAAGATATGTGAGTATAGAAGAAGCAAAAAAAATGCTCGGCAACATGACTAACAAAACTGCAAAAGAAGATTTAAAAAATGAATTTTTTACAGTGTTCAATAATGCTGCTCCCTATAAACGTAATTTTTTTGAGCTTGATAAGTTCGATGAAAATGAAATTAAATCCAATAAGGATGCAGAGGTAGAAATGCATGCTCGAGAAGATTTAAAAAATCTTCAGCAAGAAATTAAACAAACAAAATGGGAGGTGAGCCTTTTCGGAGGAGTAAGGGTAAAATTTATCACAGATGGAAAAATTGATAAAACCCAGAAAGTTCCTGAAGGAGTGAATAAAATACTTCATTTAATCCAGGAAGCAACGGATAACCAAGAAAAAAACCCCTATGCTTGGAGAAACGCACAAAAAGAAATTGCGAAACTAATGGCTATGAGTGAGATGAACAATCATTTCCTCAGATATCAAAGTACGCAGAAGAAATATACAGAGTGGAAGGCAAAATATAATGAAATTTTAAAAAATAAAACAGTAGAGGCTGATATTGATGAGAAAATTTCTCTGAAATAACTTTAATAAGTCCGCACTACTAACCATTATTTGCAATGGATCGACTTTAATCTGGCATTATGTCAATTTGCATGGGGAATATATATTGAAGAGCAGGATATGTTGTTCGATATGGACAAAATATTAGCACTAAAAGTGGCTTAACTATCTCATTGCCAGTTTGGGCTGGATATACGGACGCGACACGAAGTCGCTTGAAGAATTGCTCTTATTCATAAGGACTTAGGAAGGACTCGACTAAAACCCTGATTTGGACTAATCCCTAAATGACTGCCGATTTTCGAAAGAGTATAATCACCCAATAGTCCCCTTGACCTGCTCCCATAATTCATCGGGGATTTGCCTGCGCTTTGTTCGTGTGGCTCGCCAGTGTCTAAAGGCTTGTTTGACAGTTTCTAGTTTATTGATGCCATTTATCATTAAGTCGCCTTCTAAAATCATTGAGGCTATAGGCTAAACAAAAGCTCAATCTTTAGTCACGCACGCTTACCAAAAACTCAGATATATTCCAAATTGTCAAATCATATGTGATTTTTGATTTGATGCTCTTTTCTGACTTGAAAACGGTTTTAATAAAAAGGAGGTCTCTAATGGTCGCTTGAGCGAAAAAATAAAAATTTTTAAGGATGAGTTTGACAAAGTTAAAGCTTCAAAAGATTATGAGAGGTATCAGTAAAAATGGATTTTGAGAAAGTAAAGATCTAACTAATTACGCAATCTAAGGAGCGCTTAATTGTGTGTAGCAAATTTGTAACAAACTGTAGTATAACCATAGTTGTTTCAAGCAGTTTTAGGCAGTAGTTGCTAATTTTGTTACATCGCAACCTGCTGATTTTATTAAACAATTTTCTTGATCAATGTGGCTACGAACCAGGGGGTCGGAGGTTCGAATCCTTCCGGGCGCGCCATTAAATCAAAGTACTTACGTGTGTTTTACGAAAATTGAAAAAAGGGTATATAGCAAATTTGTAACACTTTTCGCTGCCATGGATTAAGGAATTGGATATTCTCTGCGAAAATTATAAACGGGAACGGCACCAAGTCATATGTAGACTTATTCGAAGCAAGCGCCGTCCCTGTGAAAAGGCATATCAAAATCAAGGCTGAGGCTACACCTTATGATCCCTGTTTCATTGAGTAATTTGAAAAGCGTAAACGCTACCTAAAAGCTACCAGAACAGGTTCGAAACAACCAGCCATGATAAAATAGGCGCCAGATGAATAGGATAGCTGGGTCAACCGAAGTTGGCTTTGAAAAGGCTTGAGCGTAGTGAGGCGAAAGTTTCACGCTACGTTCTTATGGGACGGGATCTCAGTAATGGGATCCTGTTACCTACCTAATATGATCAATCGTAATACCATCGCGCTGTAAAGTGCGGCGTATCACGGGAAGAAAGTCTATCAAGAAGATGCGTGGATCTCGTGGCATTGCCGGAACTTGGTTTACAGAAGAAGCTGTCTGGAGCCCTTGTTCATAGCGATGTAATGGGCTCTCTTTATCTAATCCTTCATGGGGTCGAAGATGATAATATTTGGTAATAGCGACCGCTAGCCAACGCTCTAGTTCCTCAAGGGTTATACTGGCTGTCTTGTCGCTGTCATAATCGCCACATCAGGTTGGATTAGAGAACGTTGTGCCTGGCAAGGCGTGAACAAGCTGCATCAAAGTACCAATGACCCGTTCAATGATTCCGCCAAAATGTGGCTGCCCTGGAGGCCTCCATTCGATAGCAATGCTATGTTGAGCACAGCCCCGTTCAAATGCAGTGGAATGAAATTCTGAAGCGTTATCAACACCAAGACGGCGTGGTTTTCCCATAATTGGCCAATGCGCCTTGATATCACGCTCTTGCAACCATAACGCTTTATCCGTTGCAACCATAGCTAGGCAAAGACCTACGCTAGTCGCTGATGCTGCCTCAAGCGAAAGGTGAAATCCAGCAATACAACGACTAAAGACGTCAATAGCTACGGTTATCCATGGACGACCTATCGGCAACCGATCAATTGGATCTACTATGATTAGATCTACTGACGTATGATCCATTTGTAGCCAGTCAAGTGGGGTGTTGGCTATGGGTGTGGCACCGTAAATTGGCTTGGTTTCAGGGTACCTTTCTCCTCGCTGACTTCGTTCAGCCAAAGACAACCTGAGTAAGCGACGACGAATAGTGCTTTCAGATGGCGGGATTAATCCATCTTTTAAAGACTGGCTACGGATTGCACGTACTAAATCAGCAGCTGATCGTTTCTGAGAGGTAATAAAAAAATCGCCTATCAGACGATGGATCAATGTATCGCAAGGCATAGACAATCGCGGTTTTCCACGCCCGCCATTAGAGTTGACAGGCAACAAAGTCGTGAGTTCACCATCAAATTCGCGTAGCCGTTGAATCAACCTATATATTTGCCGCTCGGACAATCCCAATTCAGCAGCAGCTTCACGTGCTTTTTCGCGAGGACAATGTTTCTGGTCAATTAATGGACGTAGAACTATTGCACGACGATTCGCTTCATTCCATTCCTGCTCCGCGATTTGCGAAAGATCTGCCATAAAGTCCTTTATCCTTGCAACGTGCTGACATGGGGTTTGAATACTGTTGACATTGACTATGACATTTTAAATTTTTCCGATCAAGTAAATACTGGGTTCTCAGTAATCACTGCTGACATCGACTTAGAAAAATGACAATAAGCTCGTCCAGCAGTTCTCCAGCTTCGTTCTAAACATTTTTTCGCGACAAAACCTTTTATTATATTAACGAGCAAGTTTTATTCTCCTTCTCAAAAAAATCTATATCGGAAGAAGGCGTTACTATAACTTCATTTCTTAGAATATTTGCCGTTTTTTCCTTGTTTTTTTTATTAAAATCATTGACGACTTTAATAGTATTTTTTTGAAGCTCACAGCCAAATACCTCTAAATAACATAAGGAAGGCATCTTTAGTATTTTTAAAGTACTTTCATCAGATACCTTATTAAAATCAACAAGTAAAAGTTTTAAATTTGGGAGTTTCATAAGAACATCGATAGTGGCATCTGTTATTTCCGTATAAGATAAATCGAGAGCTTCCAATTTACATCCTTCAGCCTGTAGTGTTGTGAATACCGTATCAGTTATTTTATTTCCACGAATATTGAGACTTTGTAAATCAGAATTAGTAAATAACTCCTTCACCACATTATCCGTGATGAATGTTTTAGCTAACCCTAAGCCCTTGGCTCTTAATTTTGCAATAGCAAGTCCCCCTTTTTCTAACAAAGGGTTACTTGATAAATCAAGAGTAAAATCAGTTCGTTCTTCCAGTTTCTTTGCAATTGCAACAACCTCTATACAATTTATGTCAGAATCTTGCAACGCAATACTGGTTTCCAAGAGCTGGTTATCAAATCTAGAATAGGTCATCATTCTCTCCATCTTTAGTTAATTAATTCATTTTAAATTTTCTGATGTCTTCTACTTCTTCGTCATCTTCTACTAGCTCCTTTTTCCCGTTATTTTCTTTTCCTATTAACAACATAAAATCTTTTTTAAATTTGGAAAAACTGAATCCTTCATCTTTTTTATTTCTTGCTACCAAAGTCATATCTTTGATCTGTTCGCTAATTTTATCTTGTAAACAACGATCCTCTGTTGCTATTTTTCTAAAGTTTTGAAGTCCATCTTTTACAAATTCTTGCTTTAGTAAGTCCACAAGCTCATCATATTCATTTTTCTTTATATCTTGGCTACCCATTAACTGAATAGTGCGACCAAGCTGCCCTGATGGATCTATTTGATTAGCCAACGCTATTTGATCTTCTAAAAAATTACGTTTCCATACTTGAGTTTCATAAATAACTATTGGAGAACGAGATAATGCTTCGCTATAGGATTGGTCTCCGGTAGCCCCACTAAATTCACCTGAAATTTTTCTTAAGGCTATCGATTGTTCTAACGAAACTCGACCTGTGTGAACTATACGATAAGTAGAGCCATCCCTCCCATTATCAAAGAGAGTCTCTGGTTCATTTGGGGCATCAACATAGACTATTTTTGCGAACCCTTTTTCTTTAAGAATTTCCATATTGGTTATGAGGGCTTGCTTATCATTTTTTGCTGATTCGCCAAGTACTATTAAATCAGTATCTTTATCTGAATTAACATATCGTGTATGAATACCGACAACCTTTTCCGCGTTATTGTGGCTATAATGCATTGCTACTTCATGGCTTGATAGATAACTCGATAAATTAGCTTCATCAGCTGCCCCATATAATAACTTACCAACAGCTCCTAAAGTTTGAGAAACTGTTTGAACTTGCCCCTGATCCTTTTTGTTAAAATTCTTTATTTCCTGATTGACGAAGATCCCCTTCCCTTCGGTAACACCAGTTGCCTGAATTGAGACATTTTTAAAACCCTGGTCTGTAAATAGTTCTTTTATTTGCTCTAATGATTTTTGAGGAAAACCGTATTCAGAAATTAATAATATTTTAGTATTAAAATCGATTTTTTTCTTAAGACTGAGTATATCCTGTACACAACCTGGCATTACAACTGGACCAACAATAACCATATCTAATTTATTTTTGTTGTCTTTTATATAATCATCTAAATGTTTTACTGGATAGCTATTATTTTTATTAAAGTCATTAAGTTTTTCATCCTTAGCAAGTTGCATGCCTTTGGCACATGCTTCTTTACCTCGTTTTTTAGGTATTGTACAAACATCTATCTTATTATTCGGATATTGTGATGCGATATTTGCTGCCAATTTGCAACCAAAAGTGAGATCACCATTATTATCAACATATTCAGAGAATATTAAAATTCGTTTAGAAAACTGAATATCATTTGGTAATTTTGCGTGCATTTTAACCACCTCCAAATACAAGAAATATTTTCTAATTCCTTATATTTCATTGTAAAAGTGGCAAATTACGCTGACCTTACAGGGTTATGAATGTTTGGATTAGGGGTTATGCCGAAGAACCTCCAAAAAGTGGGATTTCAAGTTTAGGCAAATAACGTGCGCAATATCATTGCCATCATGATATAAAATTTGTCATCCCATAGAGTTTGCTTCGGACGTGGCTGATTTCCAAAAATATTGCTTCAAATGTTTTTCCATTGCGTCAACCATCGTTGTAATATCAATATTGCCATTACTTTTCTTAAAACTGTATTTACCCGTGAAGGCAATGTGCGCCCAAGCAATAGGTGATATTCGAAGAAATTCATCAATAATCTCTTGGTTAACGCTCTCTTCGAGCATTTTCTCATAAATGGTATTCAAAATAATACCATTGTGGGCAATGATACAATTTGCAAGGAGTCTTACCGCATGTGCACTGACTCTATTGTTTACTACTTTTCTTCCTTTAAAAACTCCGCGATATATTTTCCTAATGAGACTCTGTAACTGATGATAGGCCTCAGTTCGATTGCGTGCTGCGCGTATAGCTTGCCTTAACGACATGTTATCTATCAAATTCAGTATGTGCGTGCTTTAACAAAATTCAGACTGCTGTATTAATTTATTATTCGCAAGGGTTTCATTTTTAACTTCTTTTTCCAATGTTAATATATTACTTTCTATTTGAGTAATATTAGCTTTTACTTTTTTATAAACATCTAAAATAACGCTCCCAAGCCTTTTGCAATTTGCATGGTGCATTGTAATTTCATTAATTCTGTTTTGATAATCAGAAGAATTAGTTAACACATGGTAAATTTTACTTGCCAGTGTAGTGTCTAAAATTTGTTTATTAGCGCTCCTAGCCTCAATTATAATTACCATTAACATCCCAATAATGTGATCGGTTAAATAAAATCCATTTCTTTTTATATCTGAAGTAACATCAAATTCAACTTGCTTGTTTTGATAAAATAATTCCTCCAGGATTGTTTGGTATTTTAAGCAGCCACTTCCAAAATTATAATATTTCTCAATAAGCTCATTATTTAACCAAAAAAAACCGTTTAAAGGAGAAAGCCATTTATATTCATCTTTAAAAAGTGAATATAAATTATTAAATGAATCTTTATGAATTTTTTCCATTGGATACCTCCTTTGATTAGATATGAGAAACCTCGTTATTACAGAAAAAAAGAAAAGGATATTTTGCAATATTTATTAGATAAGCTAAACAAAAAGGACGTAAATATAAGTGACATTCATTTTTTATCCAAATTAATTGGTGATTTTAATTAATAATTTTAAAATTAATTATTATAATAATGAAAATTGTGTCGTAAATTGTGACATAACTGTGACAGTACTCGGCTGTTTTATACCGTTTTTGGCGGTTTTTTACGATTTTGATGCATCGTAAGGTATTGATTATTAAAGATTTTAAATAACGAGAAGAAGGCTACGAACCAGGGGGTCGGAGGTTCGAATCCTTCCGGGCGCGCCATTTTTGATTCAATAAACGAATCACATGAAAACGATCAGCAACAATCATTGCATTGGGAAAGTAACGCCTAATTAACTTGCGGTAACTGGAGCTTAAGTCAATACAGACTACCTGTACCTTATCTTTTCCTTCTAGTGCGTTTAGATAGCCTTCTAAATCCTTTTCTGAACGACCCTCAACCACATCAAATATTTTATGTTTGGCCAAATCACAAAACGTTGTGGCATAACCCACTTTCCTATTAAATGAATGCTCATCCAGGCCAAGAACTCTTGGGCAAGGACGATTTAATATCTTTTTATGACGAAGCTCATAACCGTAATGATACCAGCGCTCTACAGTCGATTTACCCAGCTTTAAATCACGAGCCAAATCCTTTTGACTCACTCCTTTGCTATGGTAGTGAAACACCTGTTTACGCAAACTCTCGCTGGCTCTTTGATATTTACCTATCCCCGGAAATCGTTGATTAAAATAGCGACCGCACGCAGGACAATAATACTTATGAGCCTTGATACACAAGTAACTGCGACGCAATCCAATCGACTCATGGCGGATTCGCCTTATGAAACTGTCTTTTTTACGTAACTTCTTATTACCACAATGAACGCATCGAACAATACAACGATAAGTGACTTCGATATAAACCGGGTTCTCTCCACTCACCTTTTTAATAGAATATCCCGGCAAATTTAGGATACAATCTTTCTTAGGCATTTTAATCCTCCTTTTGACCGTCAAATCAAAGGGTTAGTCTAGACTAACTTGATTAAAATGCCCCCTTTGTTGGGGTAGAGCCGTTTAATGATCGACAGACACCTGAATGTTTGATAAAATTTTCCTGTACAAGAGGCGCATAACCCAGTGGTAGAGTGCTGTTCTTACTTTACAGAAGCCGCTCGGTTCGATTCCAGCTGCGCCCACCATAAACAAGCTTAGTTATTATCTACTAAAGTTATCTTGCTCTTCCCTGACATTGTAGAAAAATGAACCGCAATCGAACTAGTAGATAAAATAATAAGTATTATGGATACATCTAAGAGACTATCATTTCTTATTAATGTACCCAGATAACTACCCGCGGCAAAAAAACCTATCATTAGCAAGCTTCGGATTGAAGAGGCAGCACCTCTCTGCTCTTCATAGCATTGTAACGCTCTTGATGAGCTTGCTCCCCATAATAAAGCCGCACAAAAAAGATAAAATCCAAATGCCAATGAGGTAAGAATCGGGTTATAAATGCCCGTAAAATGAAATCCTAGTAATATTGCTCCACTAAAGGTTGATAATTTAGTGCCAATACTAAGAAGTCTATCAATTCCCAATTTATTCAGCAGACGAGACGCTAATGTTGTGCCCATAATGAAAAAAGATGCGCTTAACGCCATTAAAAAACCAACTTTATCAGCAGATAAATGCATTGTATTTTCATATAAAAATGGAGCCATAGTTAAGAAACACCATTGGCCGCATGCTAATAGAGCAAATAAAGAAACATAACTTACAAATAATTTATTCGTTAAAATCTTTGAATATTGTTTTATAGCATGTTTCGTTGAACCCATTTTTTTTGTCGTTAAGCGGCTCTGTGGTAGCGCGGATAGCCCTATCAAGATAATGCCAGTAATGAACGCAATAAAATAAAAATCGCCCTTCCAGTGAAAGTAATTTGTGATTTGTCCACCTAGTGCTGGAGCAATCATTGGTCCTAGAGCAATAATACTTCCTATCCAGGACATAATTCCGGCACTTTTATCTTTAGGGTACATGTCTTGAATCAAAGCCCATCCAACTACAGGAGCAACAACACCTCCAATACCTTGTATTATTCTACCCAATAAAAATGTATAAATATTAGTAGGTAAAATACAAATTATTGTGCCTGAAAAAAATAAATACATTCCCATTGAAAAAGATTTTTTTCTTCCAATGTTATCGGATAAGGGACCCCAAAAAAGTGTGGAAAGTATTTGTCCACCTAAAAACAATGATATTGAAAGCTGAGCCTTAGAGTTGTCTACAGCAAAATACTCCGCTATTTGCGGCATACTAGGCAAAAAAATATCACTCGTCATTAAGGTTATTAATGATGAGGATATGATTACAAAAAGAGAGAGCTTCTTATTCACAATATACTCCATGTACAATTCTGCAAAGAGAATTAGTTAATTGGTGCACCAGCGTTTCAGAACTGGATAAAGAGGTTCAATCTGGCGTTTCTTAACTAATTGTACTAATGCCCTAGTTTGTTCCTTAATAACAGGATGATCTGTAATTTTATCGATGATGCGAGTGATAATAATCAAAGTACTCTCGCAAATAAATTCGTCTCTGCTGAGTACTGCCATACAAAAATCAAACATAGAGTCTATTGAGTTTAATTTAGCAGTAAATACTAGCTCTAACTTTTGATTTTGCCCAATATCGAGATTATTACACAAATCTAATACATCCCTAATATGCATCTCTTTAGTAATAAAACTAATAATATTTCTATAAGAATTGAAATCAATCTGTTTACTTATAAACCATTTATGTATTTCATGCAATCTATTAATTTTTAATTCATTTTCTTCATTATTTAAATCGGTAGTTTTGCACCTGAAATGTTGTTTTAAAAAATACCAATAAAAAACATACGTCTTATTAATTGTAATTTTAATGAAATTTTCATAGTCAGAAATATTGTCATTTTCAGGATAAAATTGAGATAAATCACAGTCGATTCTTTTATTAGAAGTTAACGAAATTTCCTCACAAATTTTAACAACATCATCGGTACCCAAAAGAATTTTCAGCACTTTAAGCATGTTATGGCCCCCAGCAGCGAGCTCACAATATGATTTATTCCTGGGTGATAACTATTTAATTGAAGGATCCAATGTGTTTAATTCAGAGACAATTTGAGCCCATTGATTATGATTGTCTATTTTCTTAATATCTAAAATACTATTATTGTCTTTATAAAATTTAATGACTCTTGCATCTATATTAAGGTTCGTTTTTTCCAAATAGCTTGAATCCAGGATGAATTCGTCATTATTCTTGATTAATATGTTAATAAAATTCCTTAATGAACTTTCTCCACAATCTGAGAAAGTTATTGTTGTATCGCTGTTTGGAGTGCACGTTGTAGTGATACAAAGTGGAGGGAAAAAGCGGCCAAATACCTCACTATAAAATAAATCATGGGATAAAGAGCAAAATTTTTCATCAGATATTGTATGTTTAAAAACTCCTGGGCTGTGGTCTTTTAAAATCGAAATATACTGATAGACTCCCTCTGGAGTTCCACCTACTTTTAACCATAAGACACAAGGTCCGGTGGGACTAGCAAAAATCAAAGATTTTTGCCCGGAAAAATAAGAAGTTAAAATCTGAGAACACACCTCAAAAGCACTTATCGCTTGTAATCTGCAAGAAGTAATAAGAGACATGGTTCTGGCAACGAAGTCAGAACCATAATCCGAGCGAGTTCCAAAATATTTTTTTCGCCAAATAACAGCGGGCCTCAATAGGCCTTTTGGCTTAAACCACTCTGTTCCCAACCCTTTATATGATCTTGCCAAATTTTATGAGGTCGTGACTGTATTTTCATTGCTTTGCTCCCGTTGGTTCAATGGAAGCAATTATCTACAGCTTATTTGAGATGGTCTAGGTGGTGTTAATTAGGTGCTTACAAAATTTTCCATTCCTGCGCGATCTAACGCCCTTCTCCGTGTTTTAATATTACATTGCCGAATATGTATGTGGTCCAACGATTACTAGGAATCAATGAGAGGTTTTATCTCTTCGACAATGATTAATTACACTATCCCAATCAAGAACTAAAGATGAATATAGGTTTCACAGTTTAATTCCATATTTTTTAAAGTTTCAGGTAAATCTTTATCCTGTATTTTTATTGTTGAAGATGAATTTGCAAAATTCCTAGGGAAAATAGCTAAACATTTTTTTACTGAGGACATTTTGGAAGGATATAAAATTCCTTCTACTCCGGATGAATAAACTAATTGTCCAAAAATTTGTGAGTTAGCTGGTATGTCCACCTGTGCAGGTAAATTTCTCCACTCATTCAGTAAAATACTATTCTTTAATTCGTCGAATGATTTAACATGATAAAGAACTGGAATATTTAATCTTTGAGCTTCTTTTTCAAGTTCTTTAGATAACTTTATATCTTTTATTACTTGATAAAAGTCCAATAATGTATTTTCTTTGGTAAGATCTACGATTAATACTATTAAAGAGGGCGTTTTAACTTTTTTGAGTGCTTTTGTATCTTTTCCTAAATATTTAGCAAAAATTTTGTTATATAGGACATCAAATACACAAGCTAATGAGGTTGAGGAGTCAAACAGTGCAATTGATAATACAGAAAAAAAATTTCATCAATCTAGAGATGATTCGCATTTACCCAATGAGGTATACCTTTTAAATAAAAATTCATATAAGCTCGTCAATGATACTCTAGCCAACACAAAAATAGGATTTTCAAAATCTAAAGATGATTCGCACCTAGATTTATCGTTAATCAATTTAAAAAAATTAGAAAGTTGTAAAAATAAAACGGAAAAAAATTTGAAGCGGTCAGTTATAGGAGAAGAAATAAATGATCATTCTAAATTGAAAGAACAAAACTCCCTAAGTTTTTATAAAAACAATTTATTTTGATTTATGAATAATGCTGTTTTGTTTAATTGCACTTATCTCTTAAGGTTAATACATATTGATCCAGTGTTGAGGTAGTTTCCTTAATTTTTGGTAACATTCTTAATTGCGATTATAAATTTGGGCAGTTAAGATCGTAATCTTAAATTGGTAGCTATTAAATGAGAAGAGAATTTTCAAAAGAGTTTAATAAAGATAAAATCAAACATGATTTAGCTAGAAGTATAATGTATAAAGATCAAGTGAAAGTCTATTGGATACCCAAAGATTTTAAAAACAGAATGGAAGATGTGGAACAATTACTAAAAGATGAAACAATCTCCAGATACCAACACTAATCAATTCCAAATATTCCTATCTTTCCAGTCTAAAGGAAATCCCATTAAAACGGGATTTATTTTATGATCATTTATTAAAGTAATTAATCTTCTTTTGAAATGATTATTAGGGCTTATTAAATTCAGAATATAAAGCATTAACACCAAGGTATTGTATATATTTTACGAATAGAAGATGTGTCACTATTAAAATTGCTAACTAAATCAGCCGGCTTGGATTGCGGTATTTTCATCGTCTTGGTCATCTTTTTATTCCAAACACGACTATGATGCGCACATAAATTACGAGCATAAGATAAATGCTCAATGAAGCTAACAAGCACCTGATAATCAACATGGTATGTTTCTGCTATTTTATTACGTGGTTGCGTAGGTTTCATACATTTTAACCATCTTGATAATAATCCAAAGGACTGAACTTCACAGATAGCCCATATTGGAGGTGCAATATTATTTTTTTTAAAATGAGAAATAAAAAGTTCATCGCTACGCTTGATTTCCTTTTCTAAAGCAATTAAATTTTGAGTATGCCAAAACGAATTATTACTTAAATTACAATCCATATAGGCATATGCTCCATGATACTGAGATAAATGGTATGCCCACTGAGTCCTAACTGAAACCTCAATACGCTCAATGCCGTCCAAAAGTAATAAACGCAATTCACGATCAAAAATATATAGATTTAAAATATCAGAAAATTTTGTATCACTTTTAAAGTTGTTTGAAGAATCATCCTCATAAAATGGAAGCCAATAACCTGATAAACGATAATAATTTAAATGTTGGAGGTAGTGTTCCGCAGCATCATCAATAATTAAACCGCGATCAGACAGTAATTCTAATTGTTCTTGGATAGTAAGGAATGGCTGAGTAAATTCCATTTTTACCTTCTTATAAAAAAGTAACCCGTCGGTTTGAGGATACTCAATTGAGCATAGCCTTGACGGGTTTTCTTAGCACTATTATCGTTCATTTTTAAAAATTTCACAAGGCGTTTTTATCACGTAATTCCATTTTGCCTAGAATCTACATGTAGCAAAATTGTAACCAACTGTAGTATAACCATAGTTGTTCCAAGCAGTTTTAGGCAGCAGTTGCTAATTTTGTTACATCACAACACGCTGATTTTATTAAATAATTTTCTTGATCACGTGGCTACGAACCAGGGGGTCGGAGGTTCGAATCCTTCCGGGCGCGCCATTAAATCAAGGTCTATTCCGAATTTGCCGTTACAAATTATACCGGAGACATAGGTAACACTTTAGACCCAAAAGGATTAGGTAAATTTAATAATTTTATAAATTTTTCTATTTGGGTTTCATCGTCATTTAAATCTCTAATAGCTTGAGCAATGACGGGTTTTATTTGGTGATTTTCATAATGAGGCTATCTTTTTTTAGCATCAAGATAAAACTCATGAATGACTTCTCTAGCTCTAATTATTTCAGGGCTAGCCCATCTCTCATCAATTCTTAGTAAATAGCTTAATCGAGATTGTATGTGATACATTAACAGAGCAAGGTTTCCTTGATTCATCAGATGAGTCAAAGGAAGTGCTTGAATTTTAATAATTTGACTAGCTTATGTTTTGACTTCGAACTACTTGTAGTTCAAATTTGATCTGATCATAGTCGTTTTAGGGAGCAATGAACCACAGAAAATCGACGATTTCTCGCCGGCTTGAGAAACACTGAACAGGCTGTAAAAATGTGGGTGTTTACAGCTAAACCCCAGCTATTGTCATTCATGACATACTGTGATCTTTATTCTATGAAACTTCGATTTCTTTTTTCTCAAATTCTTGTTTAATCGCTTCTTGCAATCGATTTTTAACTGCATTTGCTTTATGAGTATGAGTCCAAAACTTTAAGCCTAAATCAATAGAAAAGTCGGAAAAGTCGCTTATAGTTACTTCAGGAGAAGGTTTTTCCATAATCTCTTTATCTTTATTTGCCAAATCCAGAAGAATTGTTTTGATAGATTTGATATCGACTGTATAGGAAACCGGAAACTTGATCTCCACTGCTCTTTCAAGTTCTTCAATATGATCTATATCGATCATCATGTTGAATTGCCAAATAATAATTTATATTGAAATCATTTTAATATCTTATTAATTATCTAAAAGTATTAGTTACATTCTTCAATTAAGAATAAGTAATTTTCATTTACAGATACCTTTACAGGAGCAATTTAAAAAAGTACTAAAGCAGCGTCTTGAAAATCCTCATGTCGCTTCAGCGAATCTTAGAGGAAACCTTAAAGAATGTTATAAAATAAAACTGCGCCAATCTGGATATCGATTGGTTTATCATGTTAATGATAATAAATTGAAATAATTTTTATAACCTCCCTTATAATAAAGGGCTAGAGACCTGAATGAGATGTGCTGACACTTTCTCAATGACGAATCTTTATTTACCTAATAATAGCGTTTACAAAAGGATTGCCGCGCCATCTCTATATCAAAATACCCCCCGCAATAACTACGCTACATTGATGCTACTTATTGCTACACATTGCACCTTAAAATAAAATGCTCGCACAAATTCGTTTTTTAATACTTTCCTATATTATATAAAATTATTATAAATAAGGAACTCTTTACAAAAAAAGACCAGCACATAACGATCATCAAAAATTCCCAACCATACTCATTTTCTGGCTCGAAGCACTAATGACTTATCGGCTTTTACAACTCAAACATATCGCCAGTGATTTTATCTTAAAAACAGTTCTTACCAGAAATTTGACCTGAAGAGGCTAGGATATTCATTTTGTATTGGAAGAGACTGTTCCTGTAATTAAACCCCAATATTGACTATAATTTAAATATTAAGAAAATGCGTGATATAGATGTGGGGATGAATGATGCAAGAACGTGAGCATAATTCTAGCACAAAAAATACAGATGAGAATAAAAATTCAGGGTTTCTTGCTAATATAGTGAAAAAGATCTTTGAGTTACTTTTATCAATTTTTGGCTTAAAAATGGGTGATGGGCCACCACCAACAAATAAAGAAGTAGCCGACCATATTAATAATCAAAAAAATTTGGGGGATCATTTAGAAAAAAACGCGAGCAAACTAAGCACTATCAATACCTTACTGGGTATACCAGGGGCAAGTTCTCTGGCAGAAAAACAAGCGAAAAGCGCGCTTAAGCCTTATTTAGATAGCCCTGAAGTGCGAGATGCACTGAATGATCAACTTAATGGTCCGCAAGGGGATAAGATTCGAAATGAATTGGCGAAATATCCGAATATTTGTAAATTGATAAATAATGTCGCACAAAATACAAAAAGTGAGGATCTGGCTCAAAAAGCCACACAGAATTTTGTAGCACAAGATAAAAATCAGGTTGCTAATGTAATGAGCTCACCTCCAGATAGCGCTATTTCTCCTCAGGACACAGGGAGTCAGAATATTCAAAAGATAAAAATGGAAAAACCCCCTGATAAGGACGATACAAAAATATCTGAGGAACAACAAGAACAACAACAAAGTATCCGTGGAATAAGTGGAGTTCATTAAATATGGCGTGTGTAATCGGGTCGAAAATTTTAAACAAAGTTCAGGTCAGCCGTATTGAGGTCGTAGTTATGCCCAACACATCTCATTCAGGTCTCTAGCCCTTTATTATAAGGGGGGTTATAAAAATTATTTCGCACTGTTTTGGATATTTTTCTATGAAAATGGCGATAAATTTAAGATACTTTTCATCTTAATTACTCATATCGTTGTACTAAAAAAATGAAGATCAAAAAGCACCTGAGTTGCAAACCGCTTGACCGATTATCTGTCAGCCCGACAAGAAGCATATACTTCCGTTAATGCCAGAAGTAATTAAAAATACAGATGGTACAGAGAATCAAGATTGTGAGATCAATGCGGCTTACCGCCTTCTCCCGTCAATAAGGTCACGACATCCTCGCATGTCCTTCATTTGGCTCGCAGACAGCCTTTATGCTACAGCTCCTTTTATTCAAAATATTTTGGATGCGGGCGAAGATTATCTATTTCGGGCATGGTTCAAATCCACGGAACACGTTCATCAATTTATTTCAATAAGTTAACCAAAAAGCCGTTCTACCGAAGATCTGGTTTTGTAGCAAATATGTAACATAAGATGATTTATACTTCAAAAATTGTAAACTTACTAGCCAACCTGAGCACTAATCAAGAACACAAAACTTTAATACATGCTATTTGCTAAAAATCGGTATGACTGCTAAGTTTAACCACACACTTACAAATAAATTAATTATAGATTGAATGGATTGCAATTAGAAAAATATCGTTTTGTTGTAGCTAAACTCGATGTCTCGAATTAACCATCAAGGAAGAGAGAAATGGAATTAAATATAAGACACGATAAACAAAATCAAAAATTCTACGTTAAGAAAAATAATGAAGAGAGCAATTTAAAATATAAAAAACTTGATGAGCAAACTTTGGATTATTATGCTACTTTTGTACCTGAAAATCTAAGAAATCAAGGGATTGCTGATAATATCACTGATTATGCTTTACAATATGCAAAAGATAACAATTATCAAGTGGTTCCCAGCTGTCCTTATGTTAGAAGTTATATTAAGAAGCATCCAAAGTATCAGAGTTTAGTAAAGGGAAAATTAGAAAATCAATCCAATCAACCATCATTAAAAAAATACTGGCCTTTAATTTCTTTGATTATCATTTCATTACTAGCAGCACTTAGCATAAATTGGCAAGTTGGTGGCGACATGCTTGTTTGGATGCATTATTTTATGGGTATTTTTCTTGTAATTTTCAGTGCTTTAAAACTATTTCATCCCCTAGATTTTGCCGATGGCTTCGAGATGTACGATATAATCGCCAAGCGCTCTCGAATTTATGCTTATTGCTATCCTTTGATTGAATTACTTTTGGGCCTCGCTTACTTCTCGTTTTTTTTACCAATACTAACCTACCTCATCACGATTATTATTTTAATCATTGGTGCCATTGGCGTGATCAAGGGATTGCAACAAGGGCTTGATATCAATTGTCCTTGTATGGGTACTGTTCTAGATGTGCCTTTATCTACAGTCACACTTACGGAAGATATAGGGATGGCTTTAATGGCTTTTATCCTTTTGATTATGAGTATATTTTAATAGGTATAGGCTGAGCAAATAACTGCTCTTGGAGAAGTTAAAAAATGATGACTCCATTCTCACAAAAGTATTTTTATTTTATTGCAAATATCCTACTTACAGGTTACATACTGGTTATCTCAGCTCCTTTATTTAACCCTTTACTCGCAGCGCTTATTTTAGCTTTGTCTTTAAAACCATTTGCGACATTTCTTGAAAAATTTAAGGTTCCTCGTCTTTTGGCTTCGCTTATTTCAGTGGTTACATTCGTCATTGTTTTAGCAGACCTTATTCTTTTTTTTTCAAGCTCAAATACGAAATATCGATTTTAAGCTAGGTCATAGTCAAAATATGGTCTCGATGCCAACCTATATCCAAAGCTCGATTAATAATTTTTTTGGCATTAGCCAAGAGCAGCAGACTTCCCTCCTGAACGAACTATTTATAATAATAATTAAAAACAGCACGGAAAAAAAACGAGAAAACATTAAAATATCACTCCCATTTAATATACCTGCTTTTGATATTAGGGTTATTTTTCTAATTTGACCGCTGCCTAATTTCACCATTATGGTTCTAATGATTAAATACATCATTAGAACCATATATGGCGATTCTCACAAGCCCCATTCTAATCGAGAGGCATAGTTACAAATAAGCAAAGGCTGCCTATAATTTAGTGCATTTATATCGCAAGAATAAAATCATCGAGTATTTTCTTCAAATCAGTCCGAAATATGCATACAATTATCGGACAAAATATTAGGATTTAACATGTCACTAAAAAACCGAATCCTTGAAAGAATACATAGTAAAGCTAAATCTCTTATGCACTTATTGTATACTGCAAAAATACCCCTGATCCTCATGTTGTTCTGAGAGTTCCATCTTCTCATCCTGTTCTGTTTTTTGTGTACTCTCAGAATCACATTCCGTATTTTGTACTGGCTTCTGTATCTCAACAGGTTTTGTACTTTTAAATAGACCATGAGTTGCTAGCTGTATACCAACAAGGGAAGGAGTAGACTCTGATTGCTCTTTTTTAATTGTTTCTAAATAGGGTGATGTTTGATTGTCTCGTATGAAATGAGTTAATCGTTGTAATTCTTGTGGGGCTAATTTTAATTTATCCATAATTAAATTCATTGCATCCTTATGATGAAGAAATGCAAAAATAAGAGGTATATTATCGAGCCCGCTCGGCAAATCGACCTCCCCTATTAATGCATCAACTAATACATCAGGGCGAAGAGCTGGTTTTCCATTTAAAACAACAGCAAGAAAAGAACCAATTTCGCCTGATAAATTTCGACCATCATTCAAATTCGTGATTGAGTTTAATTTTTTTTCCGACAATGCACATCGAGGACCAATGAGACTAAAATACAGGAAAGCACATGACGTTTCAGCTGAAGAAGACATTGTACTACGTATGCTATATGTATAGTAGTTATTACCATATTCAGCATCCAGTATTTTTGCAAGAATTGCTGGTGTAAACGGTTCGTCTAAATTTTGCTCTACAAAATTTATCACTTGCAGCATCGGAGTATATCCAGATATATCATATCCTCTATCTACATGCAGGAACTTTTCTTCTGCCTCATCTCTTGAATCATAGCGCTTTTGACATAATTGATTAATTATATAGTCAATGCTTCCAGGTTTGCCTTTAACTCTAGTTTTTAAACCTTCAATGATTGCTTTGTTATTAAATATATTTGTTAATAAAGATTGCTTTTTTTCATTAGAAAGAGCTGGAGTATCTGTTGTAAGCCCTATTACTGCAGATTCAGCCACCGTTCTTAAGTTATTTTCTATAGTTTCTTTCTTTTCAAGTTGAGAGGTATTCTCTTTGATGCTATCAATTTCCATCTTATCATGTTCATTAAATTTTGGATCAGATTGGCTTGATTCAACTGCATCAGTAAGGGATTTTGGTATTGTTGATTGATTCTTTTCTAATTGCTCAATCGAATCTGGACTAATATTAAAACTCGTAATGCTATCCCCACCCCGCTCCATCCTATATTTAACTACTTTAATGACTAACTCATTAAAATCTATGGTATTTCTAGGTATCGTTTTAGGCAAAATATCTTTACGTCGCTCTCTAAGTTCTGCTAACGACTCTTGGATATGCGCCAACTGTTCTGAATTGGGGTCTGCCTTCTTGAGTTTAGGGATCGCTATTTCCTCTAAATAACGTAAGCAATTTAAGCCCCACTTAATTGATTCTTCCAATGGTTTGCAATATCCTGCAAATACAGCAGTAGTCATATAGGTTAAGCTCTTTAAATGACCCTTTTCTGCGGCTTTTTGTAGAAAATGATATCTTGGTTCTTTATAACCGTTTGAATAAGTCGCAGCTAGTAAACTAAGTGCGTAGAGTTCATCCCCAGTTTGCGCTTGCTCTATTATTTTATTCACTAAATTTTGTTGTTTCTTTACAACAGTTTCAGGAACAACAGAAGTCCTATAAATTTTATTTAAATCCAGCGCTATTTGCTCCAAACTGTCAGGAATGTCTATTTCGTTTAAAGAGCTAGGCTTATTCAGTCTATCGAGTCGAAGAATTAATTTATCTAATGTGCTAGTATCCTCAGCAGGAGATTGAATCCTTTTAGATAATCTTTGACTTACCAACTGCTCACCAACCGGCGAAAGTATAGACTCTAATTGCTCTTTTTTATTATTTAATAATGAATCGAGTGTTTCCTTTTTTTGAAGCGGCTTGTCAGTCTCTAAGGACGAGCTAATTGCTAACGTTTCATTAAGCTTGCGACAAAATGTTTCAACTCGTGGATCACGACGATAAGAATCATCAAAAACCAATGTAAATTGACCGTTCTTATAACTAAGGTCAGCCAAGTTTGGACCACTATCGGACAACCGAAACTCAATCTTCTTGAATGGAAAACTGCTTAGATCATACTTAGTTACTTCTTTTTGTAAATCAGAGAATGTTGGCTGTTTATAATTTCCATTAGTAGTAGCACCAGTGGAACGAAGATTAAAGCGAAATGCGTAAAACCCTTCTTGTGTAAATAGACTTATTCGTAAGTTTCTATTTTCATTAGCAAAATCTACGATAGTATTAAGAGCTGCATTAAGTTTAAAATTGGCATCGGCTGTTTTCTCGATTATATTAAGGCCTGCTTTTTGTTCCCGTTTCTCTTTATCCTGAGATACAACTTCATCTAATTTACAAGAATTGAGGGCGTGTAATTCATTAGAGGACATCTGAATAACAGTTGGGAGTTTATCAGCACCAATCTGTTTTAATTTGATTAATTTGTTTTCTATTGCTGTAGCAATCTCTGCAGAAGACAATAATACAATGCGAGGATCGAGATCCAAACAAATACCCCATTTATTCTTCAGCAATAGCTGATTCAGGATACCTAAACTAAAGGTTCTTGTATTTCCATCCGGGAAAGGATGTAATAAAAGCATTGATTTAATAAAACTCGCAATATCGATCAAAGAAGGTTGGCTAATCTTATTGAATTCGGTAATTAAATTTTCAAATTTCGGTTGAATAGCATCATAATCTTGATAATTCTTAAACTGAGGTTTATATCGTTCTAGTTCTTTCGCCTGTTTTGCTGTAAGTTCGTTTAAATCAATAAAAGGATTGATGCTATCAAAGGGAGGGACATACCTTAGAGTTGGAGGATTTTCTTTTTTTAAATGGTTAAAGAGCTTTTTGGCCAACCTCTCATTCGATTCACATCCAAAAGAAGCGCTCATTTCTTGCACTGTCTTAAAATGCTTAGGACTACCATACTGATCTAGTAATTCAAATCTAGGACCATAACCTGTAGCATTTTTTTCAGCCCATACGAGTAGCTCCAACACTCCTTGCTCACTTACAACACTATTAGATGTATTAAATGCGACAGAATGTCTTCGAAGAGGAAATTTCATATTGGTACGTATTTCAGGGTTCATCGCATTAAAAACGTCAATGATGTGCTCTGCTGTAAGTTTTTTCTCAGCATTTAATAGCGCAATTTCCATTCCTGTATATAAATTTTGTTTTGCTTCTTCAGTGAAATCGTCAGAAACATAAGGCTTTTTTAAGCGTTCATTAAGATGACTTTTAATATATTCCAATCGTTCGTCCTTGTTGATTTCGACAGCAAACTCTAGAGATGCGGATTTTTTTTTTAACATTGTAATTCCTCGTAAATGTATTGATTAGATCGATAAATAAAAAGTAATTTATTATCAGCAAGACTCATTTTGTTGATAGTGATTACAGAAAGAAAAACAAAACTATGAATGAATACATAAGAGCTATTAAAACCGCTAACCCTATGTTTAATCAGTGTAAATATTAGTTTAAATTGATTAATGAATTCTTTTCTTTTCATAAAATTTAGGAAATCAACTTATTCCATTTTTTCATGAATAGGCGCATTGACTGCCTGAAATTTTTCTGGACTCGTAATAAAGTTTCGAATAACGTCTAAAAATAAATTTTTCTGTATGTCATACCAATTGGAAGATTAGTTATCCAGACGCATATATTCCAAATTGTCAAATCATATATGATTTTTGATTTGATGCTCTTGTCTGACTTGAAAACGATTAAAAAGGAGGTCTCTAATGGTCGCTTGAGCGAAAAAATAAAAATTTTTATGGAGGATGGGATAATTCTTTTTTAGAACATTTGCTCAGCTTGGTCAAAAATTGAAGTGCGTAGGCGGTGGCGAAACATATGGTTATTGCTTTACTTAAGAATAACTTAATATATTTATGTTAATATGAGCACAATTTAATCAAAGTTGAGTTGCTATTATGCCTACGACAATTGAAATTCTTGATAAGCTAAAACAAAATCCTAAAACACCACTCACTAATAAGATTGAAGAATCTTTAAAAGAAATTAAAAGAATTTGTGATTCTAAATATTCTAATCAATCTTTTTATGGAAATGCGGCACTTAATCGACTAATGCTATTAGATCCCCAAATAGCAATACTCCTAACCCCAGAAGTATTAAAGTTTATTTTTAGTAATGATCCAACACCTCAAACTAAAATAAGACGTAATACGTCTTCTGGCGGTGAAATTAATCTTAAAGATGCGATTTATTATGGTTTAAAAGAAGGCTTACATGTTATTCATAGAATGCCTAATAATGAATCTCAATATGGTCCAAGTGCTTATGAGGAACAACAACAAAAATTTTCTACAAACACAATGCAAATTGTTGTCAACATAAGTCAGGCAGCTGGTGTTGAGGAAATAGAATCTGAGCAGAAATTAAATCCAAATGGCCTCATAGAACAATATGAGCGCATTATTAAAGCAGTTAATTTATTAAAGGAACAAGCCCAATCAGATACTCTTTTATCAGTTCCCGGTTATACTCCACAAGATATGCGTGATCAGGTGGGATGGGGATTTCAAAGATTATGTCAGATTATTAAAACTCAAGATCTTGAAAAAGAAACATTAGATAGTTTTTGTGAAAAATTCTTAAATAGTCCTGAAGCAATGCTAAATGGCGGTGTTATTCATCTTTTTTATGACAGGGCTCATATTGATGCAGCCCTTGAGCAAGATACCGTACATATGATTGGCGGTAAGAATTATAAATTCCAGGACATTTTTAGAGCAATGATACAAAAAGTTGCAACCAATCCTGACAGTTACCCTCCTTGTGCCAAAGAACAATTTTGTTTACGTTTTGGGCTAGTTGAAAGTGATTTGCAGAATCGCTTTAAGGCAATTTATGAGCAAGTTATTACTAAAAAGGAAGATGTTGTGTCGACTCTAAACGTAACATTAACTCAAAGTTCTGACGAGATTCAAAAAAACATTGCTGATTTCGAGAACAAGAAAATGGAGATTCAAAGGCAATTTATAGTCAACTTAACAACCCTAGAGTCGAAACTCAAAAAACTTACTCATAATGATACCCCCTCTAAAGCAGAGGGAAAACGATTACATAGTACTTTATTTAAAAATCAAGAACAATTTTTCAAAGCATTGACTTCGAACGCAACTGCAAAGGAATTAAAAACCACAATTGCTGATTTTCGTAAATCGTGTAAAGAAAACATTGAAATTGCAGATAAGATTATGGGGCATGGTTGGCTATATCGCATCGCTGAGGTGTTAATTAAGGCTGTAGCTGGTTTATTTGCTGGTATTGGTATGGTTCTAGGCTCCTTAGTTGGTCAAGGTTTGGCTAAATCAGAGCATCGTCAAAAATTTGCAAATACGTTCTTTACTCTTAATCAAACTGATGAGTCTCGTGCTTTAGACCAATTTAAACAAGAAATCTTAGGTGATGAAAAAGAAGAATCTGGTTTACTCTCAGATTCAAAATTTAAATAGCTCAGTCCCTATAAATTTTCAATGAAAATTTATAGGGACGAATCATTAGTTAGATTGCCAATGTTAAGACTCTGTTAATAAATAAAAACTATAATGGCTATGTATTGATCATTACCTAGTTCAATAGGAGTATGTATGCTTGAGAAACAAAATCATGATATTCTTAAATACCAAAATGATGATGCTCTGCTCGACTTAAACACAACTCCTCCATCTAATATAAATACTCAAATCACTCAAGCATTAACAACTCTGATCAACAACCCTGCAAAAAGTTTAATAATCCAGGGTAGTGAAATGACCGCCCTTCAAGCACAAAAAATACTTGATTTCCTAAAAAACCACCCACAAATCACCCTAAATATTAATCTTCCAGAACATTTGGAAAACACCAAAATACAAATTGAATTAGATAATCTTATTTCCAATCATTGTTTGGAAAAGAACAAACAAAAGTTAGAAAACAATCTTCCACACGCAACTCAGTCTCCATCAAAAAAACCGGAAGGAAGAATACTTCCTAAAGGAAAAATAATACCTCGAATTGAAATTACTCTGCATGAAGAGCTGAGTACAGAAACTCAACCCGAATCCGTGGCCGATGTAGAAAACACATCTACTCTAAAACTCACGAATGATTTACCAAAGTTGGATCGATCACCAATTGCCACTCAGATTGTTACTGACATTTTGTCATTACCCTCTCAAAGAACAAATCTGTCCAAATGGAACGACCTTACGAATCGCAATGAAGCACGAAAATTTAAAAAAGATTTAGGCCTTCAATTTAATAAAGCAAACCATCCATTACCTGAACTCATAAAAAACAATAGAGAATTATCCCAAGCTTTGACAACATGGAGTACAAAACTTAAATTTGAGAAAGAACAATACAATGCGCTTCTTGATGTTTATGGCCAATATGGAGCACCTGGGCTAAACCAGTTATTTAGAACATGGGAAGAGTATACTAATGATCCTTACAAAGGCCCCGCGTTCCTAGACACGTATGCTTCATTATTGAAATACATGCCCTCTTTTTTACCCTTTATTGACAATAAAGAATTCCAAGAGACTCTTTCTAAAATTGCCAACCTAAGTAAGGAGCATCGTAGTTGGTGGATGGCTCTTATCCAAAACCATGGCCGTAAAATTGGCTATAGTGATTTATCGAGTTTATTCAGACAATTTACTGACACAGTCAATACCATAGAACAAATGGGCTTAACCTTTCACGAAATTAAGACTATTAAAGATGAAAAAGAATTCCCATCTACACTTGCTGGTTTCGTGGATCTTTTAAATAAATGTCGCCCACAAGATCAAGCAGTTCAATGGCAGTGTATCAATAACATCATCATTTCCAATCCTAATAATTTCCACTTTATTATTCCAGAAATGCAGGTGGAAACTAATTTAGGAGAGAGAGGAGAGCTTGAATGGATAAAAAGGCTATTAGTACAAAATAAAAACAGTAACCCAGAACTGGTTAAACCCGCTTTTTATCGTTATCTAGCTACTCAAGAGCAACATTTACCTCTGGAACAATATAGAAAAATTATTGATGAATTGTTTTCAAATCAAGAGATGAATAATGAAGCTAAAATACGCATGCTATATATTTTAGCTAAATCAACAAGCACGAATGCCAAAACAGGTTTTGACCCCAAAGCAGTACTTGAGGAATGGGAAAGCTTTCAAACTAGGATGATAAATCTTGATTCTCTGGAACGACTTAAAGCGAATCGTAGCGCCATGGGAAGAGCATTATTCTCAAAAGGTATCGATGCACAAGGAGGGACCCCAGCCGTACGTATTCAAACACTAAAACCTATTATGGACATGCCTGTTACTCCACCCATGAGTTATTTAAACAAGCTATTAAAACTTTCTGAATATAAATTCCTCGATCCAAAACTGAGTCTATTAGATTTACAATCGGTTCAAGCAGACATGATGAAAAAAATGGATAAAGCTGCTTCACTCTATAAAGATTATCCTGAGAGCATGATGCATGCAATTCGTCTGATTAAAACAGAAACTATAAAAGCAAACAAAGATGGCCAATATTTCCCTGAACCCCAAGATATAACTCTGCTAGAACAATTTATTAGTGCTTGTGAAGCATTGACCGATTCGAACATCAATACAGTGAATCCTCCTGAATTAAATCCACAAAAAGTCTTGTTGCCACTACTTACTACCTTTCATTTAGAATATGAAAATAAAACACGATTAGTCAATGATATCATCGAACCCTATAAAAGAAGACTCACTAATCCAAACAATGCTCAGTACCAAGAGAAAATTCAAAACTTATTACCCTATGGCTTATCTTTATTACAATTAATCCAAAATAGAGACCAGCCTAACAAGCTGAATCATACAACACTCAATAAAATCCAAAATGATTTAATGAGTCTGATTTGCCGCTCAAAACCAACGACTAAAAAAGAAATTCGGGAATGGATGCATGAAAACTATGGTAAGCATTTTAGTGGAACAACTTTACTCGATCTTAAAGACGCAGTTAATTTTAGTACACTTTTAAGAGAGCTCGAGTGTACCCAAAAAGAAACATGTTCATTTATTGAGGAACTAGTCAGTAACTTTGATAATGAAGAAGAAAAAGATCAGCACGAAGTTCTTGTAAGAAGTTTAGTAAGTCTCATAAAAATATTAACCCCCGCTCAAAAAATACGATTTTTTGAATACTGTCAAGAAGCATTTAAAACGAATGGGTTGCTGTCACGAAACCTACATCCTGGTCCACCCAGTTATTTAACTCAATTTAAGTCTCTTGTTGATGGCATTACAAAAAATAATTCCTTTGACGAGTTTGAACAGTATATGAATCTTGCCCAGGAGCACCGAGCAAATAAGGGTGATGTAACTAACTCCTTGGCAAAATGCAGCTATTTATTGGATATTCTGTATCCCCAACTCATGAAACAACAAGTCGTTCGTAAGGAGGCATTTAACTTTTCAGCGGAGCTAGTCTCTCTCAGTTTACCGAACGCACTCTATGAATGTCATGAGAAAGCAAAAATTCCTGAACCTATGGATTATCCGCACGAATTAAGCGAGTTAAGAAATTCCATTTCTGATTTGATATACAACACTGACTCTGGCATTAAAGCAATCGATAAATTAAAGAAAATTCAACAAGATATTGATGCAATTTTAATGCTTTCAGCGAATAACAAAGAATATTTTAAAGACTGCCAAGCAATCAGCACTCGCATTACTGAAATAATTAAAGCAGTAGAAGAGCGCGCTATCCAACAAAAAAGTAAAACCTTATTTCAAAATGTTTTAAACTATTTCTGGAATACCTCTTCTAACACGGATGATGCAACTGAGGAAGAACTAGATAGTTTAGAATCACTTGGCCTTCCAGAGCTGGTAGAGAAGGAATCAAATACATACAAAGAGCTCCAAGGAATTAGAAATAAAGAGAGCCACAGTTTCCAAAACGTTGTTCTCCATCTCCATGCGAAAAAAAGAGAATTAATTCAAAAATACAGTAATCTTGCAACCCGTGCAAATCACTTTATTAGCATGGCCCTTAAGGGGTCGTCACATGATGTAAGCAAAAATCATAATGATGTATGCCAGCTCATCGATAAGTTAGTTGCTCTTGATCATCAAAATCTTGTTTTAAGTCTGATGTATCACTATTCAGGGGGTCTTCCAGATCGTGATGTTAACGATCTAATCGAATTGTTTAACTCCAAAGAATACAATGAATTACCTCAAAATCTGCAAAAAGATTTTATTAATGCCGTAATCACTCAAATGAATAATTCAGTGAAATGCAGCAAAGCAGATGTACATACCTTTCTCAAATTTATCCATGAAAATAAAGAAAACACTTCGATCACTCAATACCTTCACGATTACTACCAACATGCTCCATTTCCCCCTTTATCTACCTTCATGGATTGGATTGATGCGGCGCGATCTGGAACAGGAATATCTGTAAGAAAAGTTGACGGAAAATACCAATACTTCGACAAACACCCTTGTGCTACAAACGAACATGATGGGCGCGAAAAAGACAATGGATTCAAGCTCGATCTCGCTAAAAAAACGCTGAAACAGATGCCTGAAGTCCAAAAAATATTTACACAAAAATATCTCAATGAAATAGAAAACGAAGAGGAAAAAGCAAAAAGCTTATCAACGCAACAAATATTGAATCAACTTAAAGAATTTAAAAATAGACCGCCTGCAAATCATATTAAAATGGTCATGTTGACCGCTGAATTATTACACCGTTGTAAAGGACGTCCTCCGGAATTTGTGGGTAAAGATCAAATACCCGGACGATCCTATGAACTGAATACCACACAAATTATAGCCATTCTTTCCCTTTTGGAAACAGGCAATAAAGTCACAGCTGAAATAGGAACCGGTGAAGGGAAAACTCGGATCATGATGATTTTGAATGCCTGCCAATTCCTTAAAGGTAAAACTGTTGATTTTTTGACCAGCAACTTGGCTCTTGCTGAACGGGATTACCTTGAGTCACTGCCTTTTTTCAATTCTTTGGGCGCTGAAGTTAATTTCATTACCTCTTCATCTAAAATTGAAGACTATAAAATGGGAGGGATCAATGTCTCTGATCCCGAAAATCTATGCTTGTTTCGTAATAAAGCTTTCAGCCAAAATAAATCGGACCAAGTACTCAATAAAGATCCTGAAAAACGAGCTTTATCACTGGATGAAGCGGATGTAACCTATTTTGATGTCGCAAATTTAAAATACAATTACTCTTCCACGATACCTAAGAAAAATATCGATTTGATACCACTTTTTCCATTACTAATGGATTTTTTTGCACAAAGCGATACTGAAAAAACATACTTAGAAAACAAACAACGTTGCAATGAACAACTACTCGCCTTTGTTGAGGCAAGAAATCCCAGTGTATTCCAAATCATTAAATCAATGCCTATCTTACAACTGGAAAAATGGCAAGACTCAGCTTATACTGCTCGACATCTGGAATATAATGTTGATTATACTGTTGTATCTGATGCAACCTCTCCAACCCCGCTTGGAGATAAAAAAGTAGCTGCTGCGATGTGCCTTATCGGTTCACGTATCAGCAAAAACTCTAATTTTGACGATGGGGTGCATCAATGCTTGCATGCCGAACTCAATCGCCTCATAAAAGCACAAAATCCTACTATAGAAGATCCCTATCTCAAAGAGGCACTTGAGCAATGTAAAAGCAAGAAGCGTGTTTTTAACATTGATCCTATAAGAAAGATTACCTTTAGTAGCTCTTCTAATACCTTACTTAAAGCCTATAGCCAAGGTAGTTTGCATGCAGTAACTGGAACTATTGGTTCCAAAATGGAACAAAGAGAAGCCCAATTTGAATTTGGAACGCAATTTATCTACGTACCAAGACATAAAGGAATACGTCGTTTTGATCGCCCTACTCGCATTACGCAAAATGAAACAAAACAATTAGATGCATTAGTAGAGCATATCTTAGAATCAAGAGCAAAAAATCAACCCATTCTTTTGATTTGTAAAAATGATAATGAATCTAAAATACTTCATGATAAATTGGAAGAACGATTAAAAGAAAAACGCAATAAAGAAGGCTTACCCAAGCTGACTCGTATCCATGCCGGAGTCGATTATGATGGATCTATTTCTGAGGCAAGCTACATTAAAAATGAAGCTGGAAAACCTGGCCAAGTCACTATTACCACCGAAATGGAAGGAAGAGGTGTTGATATTGAGCTAAAAGGAAAAGCTCATAAAGCTGGGCTTAAAGTTTTACTTACCTATCTTCCTCATGGAGAACGAGATTATGGTCAAATTATTGGCCGATCTGGGCGATATGGCGCTATTGGTGAAACTCAAATGGTTTTGAATCTCGATTCGCTTAGGGAAGATTTTGGTATCAACCAACTTAATACGGACTTCTATCTTAATCCTGAAGACTTTATTAGAAAATTGCAAATCTTTGCAACCCATACGAAAGAACTTCGCCGTCTATTTCATCGTGCTTACGATAACTATTTATCTTATTTTTCAGATCGTTATACAGCACTCCAAACTGAAGATAACGATTTAACAATGGCTTGGAGTGAATTTTTAGAGCAGTATAATCACAGCAAAGACCTCACTCTTCAAGTGATTGAAGCGCAACTGGAACATAAAAATCCAAACATCAACATCATTAATGAACAACTGAAACAACATAATCTAAAAGCTCAAGAGCTTTGGCGTACATTTACGGAGCAATTACCCAAAGACAAAAAAAATATAGAGCAAAGCATACCAATTAAAGACCTGAATACACCCAAGCTTTTGAAGCGTTGGCTAAAAGAATTGCAGCAAATAAAAGAAGAATCTGTAATTGTTCAAGACGTTCAAAAAGTTCGTGTCTTGGAACACTATGATCCTACTGCAGCTGGTAGCGTACAGATTGTAAAAAATCCTAGTTTGATCAGAGGGTTTCTTGCTGATATCCGTGCTGCATGGCGCGATGAAGGAATTTTATTTCCCAATCTTCGCGCTTGGTGGGCAGGACAACTTTCTTTTGCTAATTTTCTCAGCCAACTCCCTTTCTTTCGTTGGATCATTACTCCGAAAGAGGAAACCCATATTGTTGAAAAAGAAGTCCCAGCCTCTCATGCAATATTGTACGAAAAATTAAGAGATGAAAATGAAAATAATTCATCTGAAAAAAATAATAATGGGGTAGTAGCACTAGAACCGGTACATTCACTTCCGTTGTTTCAACAATCAACAACTACATTAATGAAACAAAATGAAAATCAACAGGAACAAATCCCCAACAGAACACCTTGATTTTTTGTCTCTAGATAGTGCTCTTCGCGAAAGCCTGATCTTAATCCGTACTTTCGCAGAGCAGATAGTTTTTTCTAAAATATCACAGCAATAAATTCTGATTTCTACTTAGAATAAAAGTCTTAATCGCTTTTAATCTACCTGAGGTAAAAAATATTTTAAATATCTACTTGATAAATTAAGGTATCAACATATTAAATGCGGTTGAATAACAAAAATTTTTTAATGAGTAAAAGGTGTACTTATGAGTAATCTAAAAAAAGGCATTAGTCAGTTTATTTTTATGGGAAGATGGTTGCAACTTCCATTATATTTAGGCCTTATTTTGATCTTGGCTGTTTATGTTTATCGCTTTGTATATGAATTATTTCATTTAATCATTCATCTCAACAGTTTTGATGATACACTCATCATGTTAGGAGTGTTAGATCTCATTGATGTAGTCATGATCGCTAATCTCCTGATTATGGTAGTCATGGGAGGATATGAAACATTTGTCTCTCACCTCGCATTAGAGTCACATCCCGATCAGCCTGAATGGCTTGATCATCTCGATGCCGGTGCTATGAAAATTAAACTGGCTCTTTCACTAATTGGTATCTCGTCTATTCATTTGTTAAGAACATTTATTGATCCCAATAAACTCAGCAATTACTCGGTAATGTGGCAGGTAATCATTCATTTAACCTTACTCATTTCTGCTTTAGCAATTGCTTTAACGAACAAAATGCTTGTCCAAAGTAAAACACATTAAAAATAAAATCCTTATCTCTAACTCATTATCCTAAGAGTTAGGAGTTTTTTGACCAGGTGATAGAGGACTTGGATCCTCTGTCTTTCCTGTTAATTCGCTCTTCATCTTTTTTTGAGTACTAGCCTCAAACACGGATGTTCCAATTCCTGTAGCTCCATAGGTTATTTTTACCGCATTGTTTGCACCGGAAGCAACTGTAGTAATAACGGGTAAAGTAGAGCCCAACATTGCATTAGCTCCACCGACTAACATTGAAGATGTGAGAAGTACCAATGTTATTTTTTCCTCGGTGGAAGGTGGGATATGAAATTTTAAATAATTCTCAGCTCCATTTATAATAGAAATGAATGAAGCGGCAAGACCGCAAGAAATAGCCCCACCAGTCAACATAAGAGCAACAGGTCCTGTGACTAAAGGACCTGTTGGATTTACAAAACTTGCAATTGCACAACCAGAAGCTAATACCCCGCAGCCTACGGTAGTTAATCCGAGACCTAATTGAGTAAGTTTACGTATCTTCTGCGTTTTTGTTTGACCAGCAGTAGGCAAGGCAAAATTAATATTATTTTTGTGTTCAAAACATCCTATTGCCGATTCCAGTTCGGTCTTTATTTTTTCAATATATCCACTCATTAAAAATTGATTTTTAGCAAGCTCATCAATATGTTCTTTTATCTCTTTATAGAGGTCAAAAACATTACTTCTTAATCTACCTGCATCTTTAGAAGTATGTTTATCTAATATCGCATTACTCGTCAGAAAATCGAGGGAATATCTTTTTAAAGCATCTTTTAACTGATTAACACAATGGATAGTCTGATCAAATAATATTTGAGCATCAGCATTTGCATCAGGATTACTATATATTTCTTTAAAATGTCGCTCAAATTTAGATAAATAGTTAAGAGCGCCCACTTCAGCGATAACCGATCTAACCTGAAGATTTAACAAATCAATATAACCCTCTAGTTGTTTTAACCTCTTATGATCTTTAGTAGCAACTTTTCTTGCTTCACTAAGTTTAGTTTTCAAAAAATCAAATAAACTCTCACTTTCCTCCGTTGGTATTATCTTCTCTTTAAAGCTAGCAGCTGAAACTTCATCTCGATTTGGTAAGCGTAAAGAAATATCCGGCGAACTGCGCCCTGTATCTGGAATGATATGTTTAAGTGACCAGTTATCTGGATTTATAATTTTATCTTTAGCAATTATGCTTCTTGGATTATTCTCTTTAATAATATCCGCTAAATGTTCCAGTTGTGTGATAAATTTTGCTTGATAATTCCGAATGTAGCTCTGATAATCCTGATCTAAATTTGAAAAATCAATAACAATATTTCTACCCATTTTACTCTCCAGTACAGCCTATTACCTTCATTATAGAATTTATTGTTAGATAAAACGTCAATTAGATCAAATATAAGATATATTTTATCTGAGGATTAACAAAAAATCAGAAATAGATCAAAATTGATTTTGAATAGGATGTATTATGGTTTTGCCAAATTCTCATCTTTAGTTCGACAATATGTTTCTTGAATAAAAAATAAAATTGCGAGTGCTAAAACGAGAGAAAGAGGTAATAAAATTAGAGATACATGGTATCCATATAGTGAAAATTGATGAATCCCATTCATTATTTTCCCATCCCAAGTCCAATCCAAAAATGCACCGACTAAAGGTTCATATAAGGCTTCACATAAAGAATCAAATGTGTTCATAAAGCCAAGCACCGTGGCCGCTAGAGTCAGTGAAAATAGTTCACGAATCATTGCAAAACTTGTAAAAAAGCCACTTGTACCAAATCCAAAAGAAAATAATAAAGCGATCAAAGAGAATGATTGAAGCGTTGTGCTGTAAATCACTATGGATAAACACATTAAAGCAAGAACAGTCCCAAAAAAAAGAATTGGTTTTCTTTGTCCTATAAAATCTGACAACCAACCCCAAATAGGTGCACCCACAGCAAATCCTATAAAAATAGTGGAGACTGCGAAAGCGGCATCTGTTCGTGACAAATGATAGGCCGTTTCTAAAAATGGAACTCCCCATAATCCTCCGAAAACGGATACCGGTGCGAAAGCAAGACCACTATATAAAGATAAAAACCACGTTTGCTTATTTCGTATAATAGTTGCGAATGAATAGCTTGATTCATCCTCATGCTTTATCGTTGATGCAGTCCTTATTGATTTATCTCTAACGATAATAAAATAAAGAATCCCTAAAAGAATTCCCGCGAAGCTGACTATAACAAGAGCCATCCTCCAACCTGCGTGTTGTACTAAAAGAGACAATGGCATTTGCCCCCCAACAGCCCCCAACATAGCAGCAGTCATAAACATTCCTGAAACTAATGCAAAGCGTTTTGAAGGAAACCATAATGAAGCCAGTTTAAAACAAGAAACCGCTGCAAAAGCAGCCCCAGCACCCATAAATGCTCTCGCGATACAAGCCAACCATAGTGTCGTTGTTTGTGCAAATATAAATGTACTTATACTGCACAAAAAAATAGCACCAGTAGTAAGTAACCGTGGACTATATTTGTCAAGCAAAATTCCTACTGGTATTTGCATCACTAAATAAGCATAGAAGTAAAACGCTGAAAGATTCCCAAGCCCAGCTCCATTCACCTCAAAAACTTTCATGAGATCAAAGGTCATGACACTTGGAGAAACTTGGATCAAATATTTATAAAAGAAAAAGCTCGCGGCAATTGTCCAAAGCACCCAAGGATAAATCATAGATGACCATTTATGGCAGCTTCTATTTCTACTCATTCTTCCCCCTAAATAATACACTGGGTAATTAACCTATTTAAAAAATGATACACGATTTGAGAGGATGGCATTATAACTGCACTGACTGTTATATCCTAGACCTGTTAAATAGAGTTTGATATAAAAGCTAAGCTAAAAGTGCAGTCCGTATGATTAATTCCATACCGATTATGATTAATTAATATTCACTTAATTTATTTTTGTTATTATTTGTCTCTTTTAATTTCATGGCGATCAAATATGTGGTATTTCAAGATAATGAGCGAATTATTGGAAAAACTTCCAGAAGAAAAAAGAAAAGAGGGAAAATTATTTTTAAATGAACTTTTTTTGTGCATTAAAGATGTAGATAACAAGCCTGAAATAGAGTTTTTTTTAGGTCTCATTGATAAATCTTTTCTAAAATTTGGGGATAAAGAACCTGGTTCAGTGAGTTTAACTGAGTTTTCAAGACATCTTTTGGGACTTACTCTGCTCTATATTAAATCTAGTAATGATTTAGCCATTTGGAATGCGGATTTTGTTCCAACTTTAGATAGAATTCTACGATTTTTAAATATAAATCAGCATGGAACTTCGAGAATTAAACTTCTCAATCAATTAGAAATGACTACTTTCGCAAGTTTAGATCATAGAGTTGATATTAACTTTAATCAATTAAGATCTATTTTAAAAAAGCACGGCACATTAGAAACTGCTCAATCTTTTATTAATTCGTGTAATAAAGTGGATAATATTGACGCTTCTTTTGGGTTTCACTTGTTAGTGCAAGATGCGAAAGAAACCTTAGCTGAGAATAAAAATAAGGATCTAGGTAGTTCTTTGCTCAATTTTTCTCTGTTAAACAACGGGACTAAATCTCATCGATTAAATATATTTAAATCGTTTACAGATTCTTATGTTTCATCATCCAACGAGGTCACTTCACCTCATCCTCAATAGTCATTCTTTATTTGTTGTCTTAAAATGCCTTTATTCATTTGAGTAAAGGCTGAATATTTAGGTCCAAATCTCTGGTTGATCATGATAGATAACACTAAGAAAATGCAAAGCATAATTGATAGCTTTCTTTTGTGCTGGAGTTAATCACTACTTTTAGTAATCAAAGCATCTAAAACAAAAAGTCCTGCACCAATACAAATGGCACTATCGGCTATATTAAATGTAGCAAAATGATGATGTTTGTAGTACAAATCAATAAAATCAATTACATAGCCATGAAGCGCTCTATCCAATAAATTACCAATAGCTCCACCCAAAATAAGACTAATGCCAGCTGAAAGTAAGCGTGTTTGATTTTCAGATCGATACAACCAAATGGCAAGAATAATGCTTACGATGAAACTAAAAGCTGCAAAAAACCACCTATGCCAATCTCCTGCACCACTTAAAAAACTAAACGCAGCACCAGTATTATAAGCCAAAGTAAGATTAAACATTGGGAACACTGGTAATGGGTGATAAGGAGTTAAAAATATACCCACTAAATATTTGCTTAGCTGATCACAAACGATCACAGCTAAGCTCAGCATAAACCAATGCCATTTTTTCATATAAATTGCCTCGTTTCTTCTTGGCCTTGAATGTTTCCTACACAGCGTAAACACAACTCTGGATGCTGCTCATTTTGGCCCACATCAGGACGCCTATGCCAACAGCGCGCGCATTTTTCATATTGACTTGCAGCAACTGCAATTGAAATACCGCATTCGGTAGTTGCTAATCCAATTGGAGCTAAATGCATAGGATGCACTTTTGCTTCTGAAGTAATTAATAAAAAGCGCAACTCCTCACCCAAACGAGTTAATTTGGGCAATGTTTTATTGTCTGCATATAAAGTAACCTCTGCAGCCAAAGCAGAACCAATCTCTCCTTTTTGTCGTGTTTCCTCTAAAGCTTTATTCACTTCATCACGAATTAAATGCAATTCATCCCAATCTTCCATATGTACTGAATCAACTCTTGGCCATGCATCATACCAAAGCTCAGTAAAAATCGATTCTTGTTTATAACCCGGTATATAACGTCCTATTTCTTCAGCAGTAAATGACAGTATCGGTGCCAACCAAAGAGTAAATGCTCGAATCATATGGTACATTGCTGTTTGACAAGAGCGCCTCGCCCTACTGTGTTTTGCGGAGGTATATTGCCTGTCTTTAATCAAATCAAGATAAAAGCTACCCATGTCTACCGCGCAAAAATTATGAATCTTCTGATAGATAACATGAAATTGATAATTGTCATAAGCTTCGATAATTTCTTCTTGAAGAAGCTGGCAACGTGTTAAAGCCCATTTATCAAGCTCCAAAAGATCGTTTGCTTCTACACAATCTACAGCAGGATCAAAATCGAATAAATTAGCTAATAAAAAACGAGCAGTATTACGAATACGTCGATAAGCATCCGCATTACGCTTGATAATTTCATCCGAAATACTCACTTCATGACGATAATCCGTAGATGCTACCCATAAACGTAAAATATCAGCCCCATACTGATTAACGAGCTGATCTAATGCAACATAATTTCCTTTAGATTTAGATAACTTTTTACCCTCAGCATCTACAGTATAACCATGCGTTAATACAGTTTTGTAGGGTGCTACATCATACATTGCCACCGAAGTAGTTAACGAAGAGTTAAACCAACCTCGATGTTGATCGGAGCCTTCAAAATAAATATCTGCAGGAAATGCCAAATCCTTATTTTGTTGTAATACACAGAAATGAGTGACTCCTGAGTCAAACCATACATCCAGAGTATCACTGATCTTGTCGTAAAATTCAGCATCGTTACCCAATAGCTCTTTTGCATCCGTTTCAAACCAAACATCGATCCCCGATTTTTCAATTAATAAAGCAATTTTTTCAATCAATTCAAGCGTATTGGGATGCAATTCACGTGTTTTATGATGTACAAATAAAGGCATAGGAGTTCCCCAAGCCCTTTGTCTTGAAACACACCAATCCGGCCTATTTTCAACCATATTATAGATGCGAGCTTTACCCCAATCAGGAACCCAGTTGACCTTCTCAATTTCCCTGATAATGTTTTGTCTTAATTGATTTTTATCCATAGAAATAAACCATTGCGGCGTAGCAAGAAAAATCATCGGAGATTTATGCCGCCAACAATGGGGATAACTGTGTTTTATATTCTCCTTAGCTAAAAGTACACCTTTTTCTGCTAAAGCAGTTAGAATGCTGTCGTTAGCCTTTAACACCGGTAACCCAGCAAATAGCGCAACGTCTTCGGCAAAACGGCCGTTTGTTTTAACAGGATTTACCAAGGGTAAATTGTACGCTTTACCCACTAAATAATCGTCTGGTCCATGGGCAGGTGCTGTATGCACACTTCCAGTACCTGATTCAGTAGTCACATGTTCTCCTAAAACTACAGGAACAATGCGTTCGTAAAGGGGATGGTTTAATTTTAAATGCTCAAAAACATTTCCTTTTGCAGAACCAAGAATCGAGTATTGGCTTATGCCATAACGTGCCATCGCTGATTCAACTAAATCTGTAGCAAGAATTAAATAAAACTCACCACTATCTACTAAAGAATAATCGATTACAGGATGTAAACACACGGCTTCATTAGCAGGTAAAGTCCAAGGAGTGGTTGTCCAAATAGGAAGACTAACGGGTTTAACTTCCAATTTTAATTGAAAAGAATGAATAAATTCTTCTGGTTTTACGGCAAAAAAAGCAACATCTATAGAGGGTGACACTTTTTCATCATAATCAACTTCTGCTTCAGCCAGCGCTGAACCACAATCAACACACCAATGTACTGGTTTGAAACCCTGTTGCAAATGACCATTTTTGATAATCAAACCTAACGCACGAACTATATTGGCTTCATAACGAAAATCCATAGTAACATATGGGTTATACCAGTCACCAAAAACACCAAGTCGTTGAAACTCATCACGTTGAATATCAATTTGACTCGCTGCATATTCACGGCATTTTGCTCGAAAATCTCGAGCCGATACTTTATCGCCAACCCGTCCTATTTTTTTTTCTACATTTAATTCTATGGGTAATCCATGACAGTCCCAGCCAGGAACAAACGATGCATCATATCCACTTAATGATTTGGATTTAACAATAATATCTTTAAGAATTTTATTTAACGCGTGGCCACAGTGCAAATGACCGTTCGCATAAGGAGGTCCATCATGTAAAATGAATTTTTTACCCCCTGCACGAGCTTTACGAATTTTTTCATATACTTTTTTTGCCTGCCAATCAGCTAAGACCTCTGGCTCTCGAGTTGCCAAACTAGCTTTCATTGGAAATGAAGTATTAGGAAGATTTAATGTATCTTTATATTCTGCCATAAGAGCTCACTCTGCGAAATCGTTAATTTACCTGGAATTATGGAGCAGCTGACCGCTCACTAAAATTTTGTGGTGAATTGCTATAAATCCTAAGATATGCTTTCGCCGCTTCAATATCCCTATGAATCTGCGCGAGCAAAGCATCCACTGAAATGAATTTAACCTCATCACGTAATTTGTGCAAGAAAAACACCTGCATTAACTCACCATAGATCGATTGATCAAAATCAAACAAATGCACTTCCAGAATGTTTTTACTACCATCTACTGTAGGACGACGTCCCACATTTGCTACTCCATATACTATTTTAGAAGCAACACGAACCTGAACAACAAACACTCCATGTAAAGGCAAAGAGTAACGATGAAGAGCAAGATTTGCTGTAGGAATACCCCACTGACGCCCACGTCCATCACCATGCAATATACGTCCACATATATTGTAAGTTCTGCCTAGAAATTTTGCTGCAGTATTCAAATCTCCCTGCTGTAAAGCAATTCTAATCTTTGTTGAACTAATTCGGTCTTCATTAATACAAAAATTAGAATAAACATGTACATCGCAGGCATATTCTTTACTGAGTTCTTTAAGTAAATAGATATCACCTTCTCTATTTTTTCCAAAGCGAAAATCCTCACCTACAAGAAGATGCTTCACATTTAACCTAGAAAACAAATAATGCCGAGCAAAATCTGTTGCAGATGTTTGAGCTAAGTTATTATTAAATTTAAAACAATAAATATAATCAATCTGACAACAGCGCAATACGTCTAGTTTCTCCCTTAAACTCGAGAGTCTTGCTGGTGCTTTCTCTTTCTGGAAATATTCCCTAGGTTGCGGTTCAAATAGAACAAGAACCAAAGGCAATTTTAAGTGATTTGCCTTAGATCTTAAAGTCTTAATAAGACTTTGATGACCTAAGTGCACTCCATCAAAATTACCTATAGTTGCTACCACACCTTTATTAAAAGCAGAAAAATGTTGAACGCCACGCAACAATTTCATAAGTAGATTCATAATATAAACCGGAATTAGATAGTATACCGGTTTTCTAGCCTCTTGAGAAATACAATGAAGTCAAACTCAATAGACTTCGTTCCAAACTCGCTGTAGTGAGGGAAGTGCGAGGAGAAACAGAGCACAGAACGGGAGTGTACACGCCAGTACATGAGGATTCGAACACCTTATCAACGTAGCAACTCTCCACTACAGTAGAGTTTGGAACGAAGTCTAATTAAGAAAAATCATAAACCTAGGAAACTAAGGCCCCTTTTCACCAAAGAAATCCTTAGCCTCTCTTTGCCAAGTGATAATATACTTATGTATGCTTTTCTGGGGGAACAGATCGAACAATCAACACATCACATTCAGCACCATGCAAAATGGAGTTTGCTGTCGAACCTAATAGTAAAGAAAGACCGTGTTTTCCATGACTCCCTGTAACTATTAAATCAATACTTCGTTCTTGTGCTACTCTTAATATTTCATTTTTGGTAGAACCAAATTCGATGAATCTATGTTTTGCATCCACCCCTAATTTTTCGCCTAAATCATTAAGCTCTTTTTCAGCTTGTTCTCGGATAGACATTTCAACTTCTGCAAATCCAGCAAAACCAGGGTAAGCATAAGCTGGAATAGGCTCTACGACATGCACAAGTATTAGATCAGCACCATTTTCATCGGCAATTTTTTTTGCCTTATGTGCTGCTATAATACCAACCTCATCAAAGTCAGTAGCAAACAATACCCTCTTATACATCATGTTCTCCTTAAAATTCTTATAATTATTTAAAGACTAGCAGATTTAAAATTAATTGCATTATAAATCGAGACTTAGCGAGAGTACATGGTTCAATTTTTATTTTCTTAAACTTGGGTCTATTTACTTAATCACTATTTTTATTTTTCAACCTAATATGCTCTTCTGCCTTAGCAATTGCCTTTTGAATTGACTGAGCTTCTTCTGATTGTGCAGGCACTATATTTAGCAAACGTTGCCAATAATCTATTGCATCTTCATAAGCATGACTGGTAAATGCATCCATGGCCAGCATAGACAATGCATCAGGTTGATTTGGATTGGCTTTCAAGATCCGACTTAAGATCTCTGTAGTCTGTACAGTAAATTGATAATTATTGAACACCCACAAACTATGAGCATAATTCACTGCATATTGTTCGTCCTCTGGATGAAACTGATACGCTTTTGCAAAAGCAGCAACCGCATTCTGCTTTTCATTCTGGCTACTGTACAAACGACCCAAAAGATACCAACCTTTAGCACTCTTTGGAGTATCATCCAGTTTTGCACGTAGTTTCTCAATTAACTCTTGTGGACTTTTAATGGTCTTTAACACGTCATTCGCTTTTTTTTGTGTATCGAGGAGATGAACATATTGTTGCCATGAACCAAAATCGCCCCAATAAAAATAACCTGTGAATGCTGTTACAAAAATAACAGGAATCAACACAAAGATGGCAATGAAACGACGTCTAAAAGGATAAACTATGAAGATACTCGCTAATACAGTTAACCCAACTAGTAAACTCAGTAACCCCCACTCATTCATAAATAACTCACTTTATAATAGCCTGGCTCAAGCGACGCACACATCCAATCACAAGCAGGTTACACTTGCTTATTTTCTCGAGTCGCAAGACAAGTTCGCCAAAAAATAACAAATCCCAGCAATAGAAATAAAAAAGGACCAAACCATAATAAAAGGGTAATCGATTTTACTGGTGGTTTAAATAAAATAAAATCACCATAACGTGCGGTCAGATAATCACTTATTTCACTATCACTTTTACCCTCTTTAACCATTTGATAAACTTGATCACGTAAATCTTTAGCTAACTCCGCATTGGAATCTGCTAAGTCTTGATTTTGACAAACTAAGCAACGTAAATCTTTTAGAAGATAATTAAATTGGACCTCTTTTTTTACTGAATCAAAAGGATAACTACTGTTTGCCCAAGTGAACGAACTTAAAAAAAGAAAAAAGCTCCAAAAAATAAGTTGGGTAAAGAGTTTACTCATCAAGCCTGCTCCAGTTGCTTCATTAAAGGAGCAATTTCTTTTAACCAAATTTCTTGGTTTATAATGCCTGCGTGGCGATAACGAATGACACCCTTTTTATCAATCACAAAAGTTTCGGGTGCTCCATAAACACCTAAATCGATAGCAACTTTTCCATTTCTATCTTGAAAAACCAGCTTATAGGGATTTCCCCATTGTGACAACCATTGCAATGCATTAGCGGATTTGTCTTTATAATTTAATCCATAAATGGGAATTCCTTGACGTGCTAATTGCAACATAAAAACCTGCTCATCCACACAAGCTGCACACCAACTAGCCCAAACATTTAACAAAACAACTTGGTCGCGAAGCTGACTGGAATTAAAGAAAAATTCCGGGTTTTGCAATTGAGGCAGGCGAAAATCAGGTAAGGATTTTCCGATCTGAGCGGAAGGTAACTCATGAGGATTAAGCGACAACCCTCGCCAAAGGAAAATACTGAGCAACAAAAAAAGAAGGATAGGAATTGCTTTCCAGAACACTTTTCTCATGCGTTAAGCTCCTCGGTGCCCACTACAACTGAACGTCGTCTTTGATAATATCGTTTATCAGTCAGGGCAAGAAAACCACCTCCCAAAATCATAAAACCACCAAACCAAATCCAGCGAATACACGGTTTATAATAGAGCCGTACCGACCAGGAATCATTAGTTAAAGGCTCTCCTAAAGCTACATAAATATCCCTAAAGGGCGTAACATCAATTGCCGATTCTGTCATAGCCATTTGACCTACAGTATATAGTCTTTTTTCAGGATAAATAAATCGCACTTTGTCGTTATAGCTTATTTTAAATTGAGCCCTAGTTCCTTTGTAATTAGGACCAGACAGCGGTTCTTGATGTAGAAATTCTATAGAATAGCCAAGCAAATCCACTTGTTTACCTGGCTCCATCTGCACATCATCTTGTACTCCATAAGCGGTAGAAACTGCGATGCCAATTACCGTAGCAGCAACACCCAAATGAGCCGAAATCATGCCCCAATAAGCTTGTCCTATATGAGATAAACCACGTTCATTGACTCGTTTATATGCTGCTTGAACAGTACTTAAAATCACCCAAAAAGCCAGACACAATCCCATAAACGCTGAAGAGTCAAATTTTTTAGTAACTATTAATAAGACCAATGGAAGTAATAAACTCAGCGCAGCCGTTCCCCAGAGCTTTTTTAATACTATTTGCCAATTATCTTTGTTCCATTTTAAATGTATGCCAATTCCCATTAATAACAACATAGGAACCATCAACGGAATAAATACAGAATTAAAATAAGGAGCACCTACTGATAATTTACCTAACCCTAAACCCTCGACAAGAAGTGGATAAACTGTACCCATTAAAACAGTCAGCATCATAACCACTAAAAAGACATTATTTAATAATAAAGCACTATCCCGAGAAAAAGGACTGGGATTATTGGCTGAATGTAGTGTTTGTGCTCTAAAAAGAAATAATATTAAGGAGCCTCCAATAACAAAGAGTAAAAATCCTAAAATATATAATCCTCGTTGGGGATCTACAGCGAATGCATGCACCGAAGTTAGAACACCCGAACGCACTAAAAAAGTACCAATAAGGCTTAAAGAAAAAGCAGTAATCGCCAGTAACATTGTCCATGCTTTAAATTGTTGTCGTTGTTCTGTTACCGCTAGAGAATGCAATAATGCTGTACCCACTAACCAAGGCATAAAAGAAGCATTTTCAACAGGATCCCAAAACCACCATCCACCCCAGCCTAACTCTCGATAAGCCCACCAACTCCCTAAAGTAATTCCAGCTGTTAAACAACACCATGCGGCTAATGTCCAAGGTCTTGTCCATTTTGACCAACCGGTTTCTACTTTGCCAGCCCAAAGTGCAGCAATTGCAAATGCAAATGCCACCGAAAAACCAACATATCCCATATACAACATAGGGGGATGAAACAAAAAACCAGGATCCTGTAATAATGGATTTAAATCACGCCCTTGTGTATTCAACACTTGAAATTGGCGTAAAAAAGGATTGGATGTGGTTAATAAAAAAAGAATAAATCCAATACTCAACCAACCTAAAACTACTAAAACGCGGGTGCGCATCTCCGGCTCAAGTCCCGAACTACAAAAGGCTACCAATAAAGTCCAAAAACTAAGGATTGCAACCCACAATAACATCGATCCTTCATGTCCACCCCATACAGCACAGAGTTTATAAAACCAAGGTAAGGAAATACTGGAATTACTTACCACATAGATCACCGAAAAATCATCCTGCAAAAAGCAAAGGGTAAGCAATAAATAAGCCAAAGCAATAAAGAAAAATTGACAAACTGCATATACCTGGGCGGCATTCATCCAATCATGACGATTCAATTGCACACCAACTAAAGGAATCACTGCTTGCATAACCGAAGCAATCAAAGCCAAAATCAAAGAAAACAATCCTAATTCTGCAATCATGAACGCACCTTTTGAGACAAAGCAGCTTTTACTTCAGGCGGCATATAATTGGCATCATGTTTCGCCAGAACTTGTGTGGCACGAAAATGTTGATTATCAATGAGTTGTCCCTCAGCCACTATACCCTGCCCTTCTCTAAATAAATCAGGCAAAATACCTGTATAAGTTATAGTAATGGTTTGATTAAAATCGGTTACCTTAAATTGTACCTCTAAACCTTGCTGCGCACGAGTAATCGAACCTTTCTCTACCATACCGCCTATGCGAATCGCATGGTGTTGTGGGGCTTCACCGGCGATAGCCTGAGTTGGTGTGTAAAATAGGCTGATATTTTGTCTTAGAGCATATAAAACCAAGGCTGCAGCTATAGATAAAATGCCTAGAGCAACGAGTAAAATTATTAACTTACGTCTGCGTGCTGAAACCATTTCTATCGCTTAAACCATTGTTGTAATTTTTGACGTGTTTGTTTTCTCTTCCATTTCATCCCTAATAAATTCATGACTAAAACAACACTCACTAAGCCATAAGCTGACCAAACATAAATGGAGTACCCGCCCATAGTAAGCCATTCTAAAAATTGATTCACTTAAATTCTCCCTCAAATTGAATCCTGACCCAAGACTGCCTTTTTTCGCGAAACAATAACTCTTGGCGTGCTCTCTCTAAAATAATCCACAAGCAATAGAGAAAAAATCCAACCAAGGTAAACAACAAAGGATATAACATACTGCCATCAATCTTAGGTTTTGCAAAAATGGATAAAGTAGATCCTTGATGCAAGGTATTCCACCAATAAACTGAGTAATGAATAATCGGTAAGTCAATAATGCCTACTAAGGTCAAGATGGCAATAATTTTATCACCATCCTCTTTATTTTTTGCCGCTTGATAAGTGGCCAAAATCGCAGCATAAAGCAAAAAAAGAACGAGTTCAGACGTCAAACGGGCATCCCAAACCCACCAAGCACCCCACATGGGTTTTCCCCAAATACTTCCTGTGGCCAAAGCTAGAAAAGCCATATAAAGACCTACTTGAGCGACAATATGAATTAGAAGACCTGCGATTTTAATACGCCAAACTAAAAGTAATACAGCTAAAAATCCCATCCACACATAAAGTGCCATAGATAAAAATGCACTGGGAACATGAACATAAATAATACGAAAAGCATCTCCTTGTTGGTAATCAGGTGGAGCAAATGCTAATCCCCAGACAGCACCTACGATGAGTATCACTATGGAACCCACAGCTAAACTTGGCGTGATCCGTCCAGAAAATGTATAAAAAAATTTTGGTGATGCTAGCTGGTATAAAAATTTCCACATAGGAATAATTGAAATCAAAAAAACCGGATTTTATCATGTATCGTGATTTTCTCAAAACACGATGGATAAATTATTCGACGTAACTAATACGCATTACCCCAGCAATTGCATAAGGTAAAAAACCAATGGCAATCACCGACATGGCTAATAACAAAGCCAAATAAGCACTAATAGGCATACCTTGCATCGCGATAGTTAACGTGCCACTTGCAAAAATCAATAAAGGTAAAGTGAGCGGCAATAAAATTAACGCCATTAAAATACCTTTTTGATTGCCAACGCCAAAAGCAGCAACCATAGCACAAAGAAACAATAAAGCTGGAGTCCCACAAATAATAGTCAATACTAATACCCAGGTTTCCCATACGCTTAAAGAAAACAATACAGCGACTACGGGACATAAAACAAGTAGCGGCAATAGATGAAATAACCAATGTGCAACTACTTTTGCACTAACGAGCAAGGGTAACGAACGACCTGAAACAAGCCATTGTTCAATAACACCGTGCTCATAATCCTGTTGAAATAAACGTTCCGCAGAAAGCAATGAAGATAAGAGGATTGCCATCCAGACTAAGCCAGGAGCTATAGTGCGTAATAACGCTATCTCTGGTTTTATAGTAAGCGGAAACATAAGAAGGAAAATTAAGAAAAACAAACACGAATTAACCAAGAAACGCGGCTGGCGTACTTGAATCAGTAATTCACGCTGACATTGTTTCAAAAACAAGGAGAAGGTAAAATTCACAAGCAATACTCCTGATAGTCAGAGCGATTGAGAGGTAATTGCTGATGTGACGTTAATAAAACAGCCCCACCTTTCTTTCGATGAACTTCTATTTTAGTCATAATCACATCAATTGCTCTATCATCCAAAGCAACTAAAGGTTCATCAAGAAGCCATAATTTGGCATCGGACATCCATAAACGCAGCAAACCTACTTGCCTGCGTTGTCCAGCTGATAATAGACCACATGGAAAATCAAGATAATGTTCTAGTTTAAAAATTGTGACTAATTCCTCAATTTCTTCAATTTTGCAGAACGACAACGCGATTGCATGAAGATCAAAATAACAATTTTCTCTTAAAGTTAGATTAGGATTAATGCCTGTTTTATGACCAACAAAACACAACTGATGTTGATAAGCCGGTCGATCGTTTTCTATATTTTGTCCAAAAAAATGAATTTCACCATTCAAAGGAGGATATAAACCCGCGATTAATTTTAATAAAGTCGTTTTTCCTGCTCCATTTGCCCCACGTAAGTGCAGCAATCCTCCAGATGGCAAGTGAAAAGAAACATTATTTAACAAAAGTTGATCTTGATAATCAAAATCAAGATTAATCACATTAAGCATAGATAAACGATACACTGTAGGTTTTGCCAATGATCTGCAAATTGCAATAAAAAGAAAATGGATCTATTGAGTTTTAATAAATCCTGAATCGCTTTACTGCATTCAGAGCTACAAATTTATCCAAGAATAGTACTAAATCTAAAAAACAAAACAAGTTTTTTAGTGCATATTAGATTTATAGATATATTTGTACGGCATAGAACATTTAATTATCTTCTATGCCGAATTCAATATGAAGGATTAATGTGTGGCGATTATAGTTTGATGTTCCTTGGTTATTGCCAGATCGTTCATCGCTTTGGATAAACCCGAGTGTCTTCCTTTAGCAAAAAGACCTATCCCGGTAGCCAAAACACCTACACCAACCCCTGCAGTAACAGCGCCTGCAACCAAACCTACCCCTGTCACAGCCAAGGCGATACCCGCAGCAACAGCGGCTAATCCTAACGCAATCATCAAACCACCGAGAATTTTCATCCCGGCAGAAGGCTTTCCTTGTACAGTTTTAGCTTCTGTTTGATAATCCTTGACTGACATTTCACCTTTCAGTAACGATTGAGTATCCTTTAAAACTTTGGTTAGATCGATAATTGATTCGTTACCTTCAGCTTTTAATGCTTCGATATGACTCATGACTTTCTGTGCATGTTCTTTAATTTGAGCGTTCAAATCATCTTGTTGTAACTGTTCTTTTAATTTTTGTAATGCTTTCTTATAGTGCACTAAAGGTGAGGTAGATGAAAAGAATTCTATCAACGGACTTAAGATGACTGTTTTAAGATTAGAAATATCAGTTTCTCTAGGAAATGTCGTTTTAATTCGAAGAGAATCAAAATGACTTGCAGCTAATTCAGGACATCGAACCATTTCATAAGCAAGAAATGCTTTCTCTAATGTTGAATTACGCATGAAGGTGTTCTCACCTCTGTCTGGCGCTCTTTGAATTATACGGCCAGTTAATGTATGCAAAACTGCTGGACTTAATTCTTCACCAATTGTTTCGACAAAATCTTTGATTGCATCCATTTGCGTATGGTTAGAATCAGTAATTGGTTTATTTGGATCAACGTAGGCTATTCCTGGAGATCGTTTAAAAGTGTCTGGATGAAGCAAATCATCCAACATTTGATCCGAAATTGTACCATCTGTTAGCGATTTACCATATTTTTTCATTAAGTTACGTGTTTGTTGCAAAGGCATACGATACTCCCAAAGCCTAAAAAATAAGTTCAAATTATATGCAGACTAGCTTAAGGAAATATTAACTATTAATAAATTGAAATTTTTTGTGAATTAGAAATAAATACGTTATTTTTGAACAGGTATTAGAAAATTGCAAAGTGATTTTTTAATGAAATAAAAAATAATGAACTTTTTTTAAAAAAAACAGTAATCAACACTTGACTCAGAACGCATCTCGGAGTCTAATAGCAACCCTCGGGGCCAGATAGCTCAGTCGGTAGAGCAGAGGACTGAAAATCCTCGTGTCGGCAGTTCGATTCTGCCTCTGGCCACCATTAGAATCAATAGGTTACGTAAAAATCCAAAAAATTCAAATTTTCCATGTAGACGCAATGTAGACAACTTATTATCGGGTCATTCTATTTCCTATGAATATTAAATTTACTGATTACAGGGAAAAAATCATACAAGAACTTAACAATAAAAAAGTTTTTTTGGGAATTAATGAGCCTGTAAGTTTAATAGATGGTTTTATAAACCAACCTATTCAGCAAGAATTGTCAGGAAATATAGTTATCGGGGGTCCTACTATCCCTATGGTAGCAGTTGTAGGAAATAATAGTGGAAGAATTTATTATTTTGCTCTAAAAGCTTTGCTTCCTAGCATAGGTATATAACTTATGTCATCAAATCCAGATCCTAACTTTAAAGTAGAATCAACTAAAACTGAGGTTATTTCTAGCTCCAAAGAGCTTCCACAGCTAATCAAAGAAATTGTAGAAAAAAAAGTGAATGAGGAAATAGCCCATGACAAAGCAACATTATTCGGCTCTTTCCCATTTAAGGGGGCAGTCTTTAATCACCCGCAGAGCACCCTAACACGAACTCTATAATTTTCAAAATTTCTAAAACCATAAGCCCTTCGCTGAATGAGTTTCATTTTGCGATGAAAGCCTTCAGTTATTCCATTAGATTTACTAAACCGCCACATTCTGGCGACCTCATCTTTCCAAGCACAGAGCGTTCTGCCTAATGAGGCTAACGCTTTAAATCCACTTTGCTTTAACTCAGAAAGCATATCTAAAAAAGTAGGTATTACTTTACGACACTCATGCTGCGTTAACGCCCTTTTCATTAATAGTGAGTGCAGTTGTTGCTGAAATTGATAAATGGATTCTATTGCCGGATTTTCAGTGAAAAATGTATCTCTTTTGACTTTCTTCTCATCACTTAAGTTATCAGGTCTCGTTCTCAATAAGGCTAAGATACCTCTATTGTTTTTAATTTCACTGGAGAGTTCTCGACAGGTCATCATACACTGGTGTTGAATTAAACGGATTACATGAAACCTATCAGCCACTATCATCGCATTTGGAAAGTACTTCTTTACTAAGGAACGGTACGTACTACTTAAGTCCATACAAATCACTTTAACACGCTCTTTTCCAGGTAATTGCTGGAGATATTCTTTTAATTCTTTCTCACGACGGCCACGAACCACATCAAATACCTTATGTTTTCTTAGGTCACAGAACGTTGTAGCAAAGCCTTCTTTTTTACTAAAGAAATGCTCATCAATACCGAGTACTATCGGGCATGGACGATTGAGTAATTCCCTATTTTGCTCTTCATAATGCCGTTGATACCAGCGTTCTATTGTCGCTTTCCCTTTCTTATAACGTTCCGACAGGTCTTTTTGTGATACTCCTCGACTATGCTCATGAAATACTGCTGACTGCGCACGCCATGTAGCACGTTGATGCTTATTAATGCCGGGAAACTGTTGATTCCCATATCGACCACAATCATGACAATATAACTTATAAGCTTTAAACCTTAAGATACTTCGCCTATGACCTATCAACTCATGATGTACTTCTCGCAGATACGATGATTTCTTGCGTACCTTCTTACTTTGACAATGACCACAACGCGCTAATCGATTATAAGAAACATCTAATAACAACGGCTGGTATCCACTCACTTTTACTATAGAAAATCCAGGTAAATTTAGGATAAGATTCTTCCTAGGCACTTTAATCTCCTTTTTGATCGCAAAATCAAGGATTTAGTCTAGACTAATTTGATTAAAGTGCCCCCTTAATTGGTGTAGAGCCCATTATTCACAGTTTTTGGTATATTTGCATCTATTGTTACATTTACATCTATTGAAATTCAAATATTAAAAAACACTTGCAGCTTTGAGAAAATAACAGGTCTAAGCTTAATAACTTTATCTTCTTTATTATTTTTCATTTTTATTTTGGATTATATTGGGCGATCCTGGCGAGAAGAAGTTTCTAAACAAATGAAATTTTTCCCTTGGCATCTATTCTTAATTACTAGTACCATTTTTTTAATGGGTATTGGTTTAAGTATTTCTGGTAACGAACAACTCTGTGTATATAACAATATATACGCTAGATACGAAAAAGATTTTAATGAAAAGCAGGCTTTATTTGAGCAAACTATTTTAGCTGATATAAAAAAACTTAGAAAAAAATTTGATGCAAATAATGTTCAAATTAAGGAATTACAACAAAAATTAATCAATCAAAAGCCACCCATATAATTAATATCCAAAAAATAAATACCTCTCGATTACTTTTTAATCAATCCCTTCCAGCTCATTAAATAAGATTTTGCTTTAATTTATCCCTTTAATTTATCCAACGATATTCTAAAACTAAGCTACATCTTGTTGAGCTAGTGTCCCGATTCGCTTACTTGTTTTTTTCTTCTATAATTAACTTAGGAATTTAGGAGAATAAATAATGTCTTCGTTTATAAGTAAAAATTTATCAAAGATTTTGCAAAATAAAGATGATACAGAGAAACTCTACGCAGATATTTTAGATAATACTTCAGATAAGACTCAGTTTAGTTTTAAGAATCATGAAAATAATGAGTTTATCATCTCATTCAAAGAATCATTAAATATTTCTGAAAAAGAAAAAGATGATAAATAGCACATTAACTATTATTTTATTATTAGCTCCTGGACTATGCTTTTCAACTTTTTACTTAAAAGGAATTAAAGAGTACTCTAAGGCAGAAGATTATAAGTTAATTTCATTACACACAGTCCTAGCGATAATTTATACAACTTTCCTTCTTCTTATTTTTTATGGTCTATCCATAGTACTAAATTCTACTTTACATCATGAATTTGAATACATAAGAGGTAATACAAATATTAATTTTTTAACTCTACTCATATACTTCTCTACATTCATTATTGCAATTCTTGCTGGCAAATGTCAATGCCGATTGAAAATTGATCCTTTTGCCAGATGAAAATTGATCCCTCCTGGTAAAAAAATTAATCAGTTATATTATTTTGCTCCTCCTTCTGATTTTGAATTAAACCGGCCTTAAATTTGTCTTTTAATCTATAACTGTCGCCTCTGCATTGAATGACATGAGCATGATGGAGCAACCTGTCGAGCATAGCTGCTGTTAATACTTTATCGCCGGCGAAAGTATTGTCCCATTGACCAAAAGCGAGATTGGAGGTGGCAATAATAGAACCTTTTTCATAGCGATTTGCAATAACTTGGAAGAAATGATTTGCCTGATCTCGGTTCATTGGTAAATATCCAATTTCATCAATAATGAGCAGTCGAGCATTATTAATAACCCGTCGCATAATATCTTTATATCGCCCTTGGCGATGAGCTGTTTCAAGCAATAACATCAAATCTGCTGCGCTAATAAATTTTGTTTTAATGTTTGCTTGAACTGCTAAATAACCCAGAGCAATCGCTAAATGAGTCTTGCCTAATCCACTAGGACCAAGTAATAAAATGTTTTCCTGTCGTTCAATGAAAGCCAAAGAAGTCAGTTCTCGGATTTTATTTTTTGGTACACCAGAAGCAAATTTAAAATCAAAATCATCTATTGTTTTAATCATTGGAAAACCAGCCATTTTAGTGAGCAGGGTTCGACTTCGATATTGTTTTTCCTGTAACTCCACAGTCAATACACTTTCTAAAAAATCACTATATCCTTGATTATGAATTGCTGCCTCTTGAGCTAGATAAGAGTAATTTGTCGCTATCGCTGATAAATTCAAGCGTTCACATAGTGATAAAATACGCTCATGTTGAATATTCATGCAGCCTCCTCTGTGCGCTCGAGTAGTTTCTGATAAATTGACAATTCATGTTGCATTGCAGTGTTGTCTAATAATTGAAAGGCAAAATAGTGAACCTCCTTATTTTCCAAATGAGAAAATAATTTACCAGAATAGGTAGATGACAATGGTTGTAGTTTTGCTTGTTCATCAAGAAGTCGTTCGAATGGAATTGCTCCTGTTGTAGCATGTACTCGTTGATTAGCAATTTCATTTAGCCATTTTAAAACATGCATATTGGCTGTCTCTTTATCTAAACTTAAGCCAAGTGCCTTCAATTGCCCAACTAAAGGAAAATAAAAACTGTATTTTAAATAATGAATAAAGCGTTCAACTTTGCCTTTTGTTTGTGCCCTATAAGGTTGACACACTTTAGGACGAAATCCAGTATGTTTTGCAAAATCCCAAAAACCAGCTTGAAATCGATGTTGGCTTGGGCCATATCCATTTCGTTCAATAATGACTGTTTTCATATTGTCATATAGGATCGTATAAGGAACTCCACCAAAATATTCGAATGCATTTTTATGGCATGCAATAAGCGTTTCCAAGGTTTCATCGCTGACAAACTCTACATAAGATGCTCTGGAATATCCCATGGTTGCAATAAAAGCACTTAATCTATCCTTTCCTCTTCGGAATTGAGCCCAATCCACCTGCATCTGCTGTCCAGGCTCTGTTTCAAACCGAACAATAACCTCTTCTTTTTTTGACCTTAAAGTATGCATATATGCTCTTAATTGAGAGCTGCATCCATCATAACCAAACAATTTAATCTCTCGATAAATCACAGTAGCTGGTACCCAATGAGGTGTTGCATCTTTTAATCTTTTTTGAATATATGCTTTATAGGGGTCAAGCTTTAATGGCTTTTTATCACGCCTTTTGTAATAAGGCTCTGAACCACTTTTAAGATATTTTCGAACAGTATTTATCGACATACCCAATTTTCTAGCAATCGCTTTTTTACTGTATCCCTGCTTGTACAAAATATGAATCATTTTTGACTCCTCTAATTGAATCATTCCCTCCTCCAGAATTCATTCTCCTGAAGAAAACTATAGTAGGGGGATCAATTTTCAGTCGGCAAAGGGGATCAGTTTATATTCAGCAACGACAGGCAAATACTTATCTGACAATGAAATTTTTTATGAATACTTAACTCCTGTTACATATTGGAATACATTATTTGCTGAGAGTAAGAAAGAGGATATAGACGCTATTATTACATTGACAATAGAAGTAGGTAAGGAAATTTATTTATATATAGGCACATTAGATAACTTTCAAACTAAACGAGATGAGCTTGATTATATTATTTTGAAACGACCCTATAGAAGGAAATTAAAAAATGATGAGGAAAAATTATACAAAGAATTTTCAGAAAGATTTTATAGAATAGATGTGGACAAATTAGTAATTGATTATTCTAAGATATCTAGTCTAGGCATAAAGATCATTAGCGTAAAAGAAAATAAATAATCCTCCTGATGATAATTAAAATGAATTTATTCAAAAAAACTACTTCTTCATCACAGGATGATATATTTCATAAACTAGTAATTCATGGGTACAATAGGTTTATAATTTTTCCTGCGTCACTGCCATTTTCCAGCAGTGACGCAGGAATATTCGACATCACTAACCCTCCAACACTATACCTTAAAACCCCATTTGTCCTGACGCACCAGATAAGATGGGACAAAATATTCCTTATAATGCTCTTGTCCCCAGATCTGCACTTTGCTATTTTCTAAATGAAGCATGACTGATGAATCGGTGGAAATCCGATGAAACGCTTGGGCGTCTTATGCTAAGCCACTCTCATTCCCTAACCTTGTGGCTGGACGTATAGTCGGGAACCCCTCAGGAACCTTTACCGTTCGGTAAAGGGAGTTCTTCGGAACTCTAAGTCATTTCAATTGACCATGGATTAGAGATAAAGCCCTGCTTTATCACTTGCATTTATTTATTTGATTAAGGAGAAAAACCACCAGAAAACCATAGCAGTACAGGCGAGATCGTTTGCCTTATAACGATTGATTTGCCCCCTTCTTCGAGCTTTACGGCTTTTGCCGGGTTTCAACAGAGAGTGAACCGCTCGACCAACACTAAACAATACACAGGGCAAATTCTTTTTTTCAATTAACTTTTGCGGATAGGAAGATGCGTACACAATCCTTAAGACAGTTCGCTAATCGACAAATCAAACAGGATAGGCAAGGCAAATACCTGTATCGTAAGCACCGTGCCTACGTCATCCATAAGATGATTGATGACTTGTTTGTTATCAGACAAGCACCTCCTTCATGGCAGGCTTTGCAATCTGAGCAGGTTCACAAGCTGGTACGCTACTGGAAAAAACAGAATATTAATCCAGTCACCATCATGCGATACATGACCATTATCCGCCGGTTTTTACAGATGAACGATTGCCCTGTTACTAACATCGATAACCAATCGCTTGAGCTCTCAAGACCTAAAACAAGAAAAAAGAGAAAGAAAACAATCCCACCTGATATTTTGAAGTCACTTCACGACCCAATAGCCCGAGTCATTATGGGATTACAAACAGAATTTGGACTCACTTTCAAAGAAGCGATTCTGATTAAACCACGTATTCAAGTCCGTGAATGTTCTATCGGGATAACCCGAGACATAGCTTTTAATTCCACCGACCGAAGCATACCGATACGAACTGAAAACCAGAAAGCGGTACTCAATCTTTTTAACTGGCTCACAAAACAATACGGTAATCTGCTTCAATTAAAATCTTATGAAGAAATCCGCATCATCTGGCGCAGTGCATTAGCCAAGCACCGTTTATCCAGTAGCAAAAGCTGGCGTTATTTGTATGCCAAACAAATGTACTCTCACCTTCTACCTGACTATGGAAATTACAAGGCTTGTTGGCTGATACGTGATGAGATGGGAATAAAATCGCGGAATACTCTGTGGTTATATCTCAAAAATTAGCGGGACATTTGGGACAAGCGGGACAGCGCATAAACACTGGGTTCGAGCCGTCCCAATTTGTCCCATCACTTAAAAATAATGGGACAAATTTCCAGGGTCTTATTCCCCTCCCCAGATTTTATTGGTAAACACATAGACCCTGGGTGTTCCTACTCCTTTGATTCTTGGCTTATGAGTAGGCATTCCATCTGTTGCCGGCTTTAACCAGCCTTCATTCAGTAACACACGAACTACTGTTCTAGACTCAAATCCCTGACACAGCTCTTTTTTAAAGACTTCCGTTAATACCATATACACACGAAAACCCGCGTCATCGGTATAAAAAAATCCGGCACGATTTTGAATCCGCTCATTGTTTGGCGTTCTGATATTATCAAAGCGGCTGGCACCATGAGATTCAAAAAAGGCCCTGACTTGAGCTAATATCGCCCTGTCCTCCTTGTTGCCCTCCATGCCAAAATGTTCGAGCCATGCTCTGTAACATTTGTACGCGGCATCGGTGGACTCTCCCTCATTCCATCCAGTCAATCCGTATTGGGTGGCTAATTCACCCGCGACAGCAACTAAAGCAAACCGCCGGGCTACACGGATAATTTGCCCTGTTGAATCCGGTAAGACAGCACTGTTCACAAATTCCTGCATTGCATCAGCAATGTCAATTGCAATACTTGGTTGGTTTGTCACCACCTGTTGCAGCCATGCCATACCCACAGCACCATAATACTTGCTGGAATATTCCTTTAAGGATAAGGCCATGGTCGCTGGGCTGAGTTGATTGTGAGTTTTCTCAAATAGTCCCATGTTAAATCCCGCATCGGCTTCAATATCCGCTAACCGTATTTCTTGTCCTGCATTGGTTTTTTGGCCTGCTCTCGCCATCAAAGACATTAAGGATTCCTCCCCAGCCGAGAGAAAGAATAAGGACCATCGAGAAGATGGCTTGGCTGTTCCATGACGCGAGGCTCGTGTTTTGCCTTGACCATTAGCCAGTAAATAAGCCGCCTCCCCTGCTTCTTTAGGCTCCATCTGACTTAACTCATCCAAAATCAGCAGGCCATCGTTATGCAAAGCAGCTAATCCTTCAAGCCCATTGGTGGTGCTACGCCATAATCGGCAATAAGCCTGCGGATTACCCCAAACCGAAGCCGCTACTTTTAAAGCGGTACTTTTACCACTAGAAGAAGCGCCTCTGAAGTGAAACCCACCTGAATCTTCACCAGCAATTTTTGCCAAAGCAGGAGCAAAAGCAGCGGATATGGCAAAAATCAACCGGGAATTGCCAGAAGCAAGGCGGCCTATTGATTCTTGCCAATCGTCTACAGTACCCGATACTGACATAGCAGATTCAATCGCATGGCTATTTTGAAAAACAATTTTCTCACAGGAATGTCCAATGATTTGTGAGGGAGTAACAAAGAGGTTTTCATGCCAACCCAATTTCTCGACACAACGAGCTCTGTCCTCTACTGGAAAGACCTGCAAATAAGTGGTCAGCAAATCCCGGGAAATTTTATGGGGTGAAATGGTTAAACCAAGACTAGCCAATTCTCTTCTAACTTCAGAGGCATCTCCTTGTAACAAGGCTAAAGGCATTGCCCATTGATGAATGACCCCATCGTCATCCTGCCATTCAAGTAACCGACCCCACTCCCCACTTTTGGCATCTCGCGTTTTAGCCACCACATACAAAGGGGAACAAATCCAGCGGGGTGCCATGGGATTACCGTCTTTGTCTTTTCCAAGGAAAGACACGCCCTGCTCATTTAATTTAAAATAACCACCAGCGTATTCACAAACAACAGGCTCTATTTTATTTTTTAACGTAATAATTTGTTTTTGCTGCATCACTTTTCTCCAGCAGAGTTCAGAAAGATAGAACCCCTATCTCTCTTTGAACAATCTATTTCTATCTGTTTTATTGGTTGGCTACTGAAAGGACTTGCCCTTCGTCACAGGTAGATCGATAGATTTTCTGTTGTTGGAGAAAAGACAATACGTCACTTTTGCGATACAAAACCTTACGGCCTATTTTAAGATAGGGAACACCCTTTCCTTCCCAGCGATTACGTTCCAAAAGTTGGGTAGAACAATCCAAAACAGCCGCCAAAGTCTGTTGATTAAACAATGCAGAATTGGGTGCAGATTCAAATTCATTAAGTAATTGTAAACGTGATATTTTTTTATTCATATGGAACCTCATCAAATGATTATTCATTCAGCTTAATGCCGACGGTTTGCGTCCTGCACGATGAATACCAGTTGACTGTCCGGCCGGTTCCCCTTGTTAGGGATAAAGTCTTGATATTTCATTTTCCTTTACTTTTACAGTACCGTAGACCCGTAAAAGCGCACAGCTCACGAGAAGTATTGCGTGTAATTTAAAAGGGTGTCAAGCGCTTTCAGGGCTTGTGATCTGATTGATATTAAATGAGATTGAATGATACTAAAAAAATTTTTATGGCAGGACTTGTCCCATGTGTCCCAATTGATTTTTTTGCATTGGGACATCTAAACCTAGCGTTTATGCGACTGTCCCACTTGTCCCTATTGTCCCACCTAATTTTTATAAAGTGCTTTAAATAAAATTTAATCTAAATTTTAAGCTCAACCATAAGAATTCATTTAAGAATATAATTTTAAATATCTCATATCCTATATGGATTTTTCGGAATATCATCGTGGATTTTTCGGAATATCATCGTGGATTTTTCGGAATATCATCGTGGATTTTTCGGGTTATTATCTTGGATAATTCGGGTTTTACTATTGGATTTCTCGGGTTATCTCTCTGGATTTCTCAGGTTATAGAAATCAAATCTCTCAGTAACTTACAAGAAATAAACAGTAGAGTTAAGTCTTAGCTGATTGTGAACTCCGGAAAACTGTTGTTGATTAACTTACCAAGTTTCAGGTTTATGTATTTCAGTTCCAGGAATTTTATCTGGAAGTTGTGAGTTTTTTAATACGTTTTTCCTGATAGGTTTTATAAAGTCAGCATATTTAGCTAATTCTCTTGATGGTCTTCTTTTATGATCAGTATTAGGAAACACAACACCTATCAATTTATTGGTTTGACTTTTGACTAACCGAAGAGATTCCGCTAAGTCACTGTCATTTGAAACAATCACAGCACAATCATAAGCATCTAACCATGCATCATTTAGGACATGTAATGCCAGATTAACATCCGAGCCTTTTTCCTCAGTTTTATAAATTTTAATGAAGTCTGGTGGTGGGTTAACAACTTTAGCACTTACTTCATGAGTTAGGTAATGGCCATAATAAATTTCGATTTCAGGTATATAACTTTCTAAAGCCTGAAGATAATATTTCTGACGAAATCGAGAGGCTTCATTCCCGTCTCTACTAGATATTGGAGCAGTATAATATTTAATTTTTTGAATATTATGAGATGATTCTAATAGATTTATAAAAAGAGCTTTTAAATCTAACCATTTATAAGAGGTTCTTTTTAAGCACCCGTAATAGAGATTAAAGCCATCAATGTATATGGTAGTGCGTTTATTATTCATTATTGTACACTAGAAAAAACAAGAGCCTCCGAAGAGGCTCTGTGCCCTAGGGGAAAAGTCCTAGGGGAAGTAGTACTATAATTGTACTAAGAATTATCATGTCCGTCAAATATAATATTCTCCTTCTTCAAAAGATTCATGAAGTTGGACATTTAATTTAACGCTACAATATTTTCTACACTACCGGCCATCTGCCTGATCAAAAAATCAGTAATCCTCTGCATCGGTTTTCGTAAGCGTTCCACATCTCGCATAATATAACCTGCAGTTACGTCATTATTCATTTTATGATTTAACAGTCGTTTTAAAGCATACGCTGGTAAATCCAGACTTTCTGCAGTCGTAGCAAAGGTTCGCCTTAAATCATGAACAGTAAAAGAGACGCCAGATAATTCGGCCACTTTGAGCATAGCTTTTCTGGGATCTATGACATGACCTGTTTTACTAGGTGACGGGAATACAAATTCATTCATCTTAAATTGTTTTCTTCGTAAGAATAATTCATAGAGAAAATCAGACATAGGCAAAGTATGAACCTCCCTATTTTTGGTATCCTGTACAGTGAAAGTCTTGTCTTTAAAATCAACATCCTTCCAACATAAGGATGCTGCTTCTGTTCTCCTTAAACCAGTGAAGAGAACCAGTAAGAAATAGTCTTTCCACATCATAGCCTGGGAATAATCTTCTTGTTCACCGAGTCTTGTTAAACCTTCATGCCATGCTGCCAGCTGGTGACTTTTGATCATGGTATTTTTACGATCTACTCTGTACCAACTTCGAGTATGAGACAAATATTCTACAGGGTTAATGGCAATGATGGGTTGACCATCTTCAAGCTGATATTCATGTGCTGCAAAGTTAAAAACAGCCCGCAATACACGCATGGCATAATTAGCTCGTGCTTTACTGTTTGTTTGACCATATTGTGCGTGACGTTTGGCAATCATTTCTCTTGTGATATTCATTAGAGGCTTATCAAACCAATCAGAAATCACTTGCTTTAGAATCGATTGATAATCTTTAATAGTCAGTATCTTCAAGTCTTTGCGGGCTTTAAGATAATCATGAAACGCTTCCTTCAAAGTTATCGATTTTATTTTGTTTATCTTTTTTTCAGCGATCGGATTATCCCCTTTCGCAATCTGACCCAATAAATGCTTCGCTTGCTTGCGTGCTTCCTCGGCAGTTATCTGGCCATATTTACCCAAGGTAATGCGTTTCACCTTATTAGCGACACGGGTTTCTACCACAAAGCTTTTTACTCCGCTTGAAGTCACCCGAAGTGCAAAGCCTTTTAACTGCTCATCTCGATAAAACGTTTGATCTTTTCCTTCCACTGGTTTGATTTTATCAACCACCGTTTTGGTGAGTTTGATAGCTTTGATATTTTCCATAAAACACCTTAGAAAAAATTACGTTTTAAATTCCATGTAGACACCATGTAGACACCATGTAGACAGATTATTTAAAACATAATAAAAGTTAAAAAATCTAAATATGCTCTAATGTACTTGATTTTAAAGGGATAATAAAGAAATTTAAAAATAGTTGAAAGGTGTTAAAAAGGTATTTTAAAGGACTGAAAATCCTCGTGTCGGCAGTTCGATTCTGCCTCTGGCCACCATGAGAACCCGAATTTAATCAATAAGTTCCAATCGTTTTACCAAAATTAGCAAAAATCATGTGCGTGACTTTTGCGTAACCTAGTAGAAGCTTTCAAAATTAAAGAACTATCAGTTTTCCTTTTTGAATACTTCTATCTATTTTATTATGACTTCCCTTTCGAATCAAAGTTAATACAACTCCACTTTGTTTCTTTGAGCAAACTTTATTTGCCGCCTCATACAAATTCTGCAACTCGGCTGAAGAATAGTGTGTTGTGATTCGCCCTGAACGATAGCCCAATAAATCCTGCCTATCTTCAAAACTTACACCTTCAGCACGTAACCTAACGTTCCAGGTATAATAAATACCAGTAAATGAGATAAGATGGTATCTTTACTTCCCAGTCCCAGCAGAGCGCTTTTAGATACTTTGCCCGAAGGAAGTATCTATACCATTCAAGTAGTATTTAGCCATGATGCCAATTTAGATGCACCTCTTTCTCAGCTTGAAAAAGGAATAGTCGGTACAAGTCTAAAACCCGAGGAAGTCCGAAATGATATTAAGATGGCTCGCAATAAGTTAAGTACAGGCAATACGTTATTTTGGGTTAATCAAGCTGTTTTTTACCATGCAAAAAGCGACTCAGATGCCCAAAATATCGTACATTTAGGATTCCCCCACCAATCAGAACGCTATAACCCTCTAAAAAACTAGGATCAAGTAAGCGAAGTAGCAACCCGCATCGCCGATGCCATAGCAGCAGAGGGTGAAGGAAAACAATTCGCAGCCTTTGCCTGGAAATACGTCAATATCGTAGCTATTTGTTTGGAAGAAATGAAACACCCCATATAACATACCAATCAATTGCTTTTTATATTAGCCGACTAGTTCAACTTCTGATGACCTATGCTTACCTAAGGGACAGGCGTTTATTTTAGTAAATGGTGGAGAGATTTATAAAATAAGAATTCCATTGCCACTAAACTCACCCCAAACAAAATAAAAAATCATTATTTTTACTCGATTCAGCTAAGAGTTCTCATTAGATCAAATAAGCATAGCTATTTTCATAACTTTAAGGATAAGTAATGATTACCATTTAGTCAGATCATTATGCCATCTGCTTAACACAAATTAGCCTCTTAGATAAATTAGTTACAGGGAATTTTTTAATTCTTTGAAAGAATTTTTAGCAACTCCAAAATATAAGTCCTCTGTATTTGCGCTAGACCTCACGTATTTCTTCTCTGTAAAGTCCAAATAAGATTTAATCGCCGTTATTGAATGCTTATCTTTTAAACTCTCATGCCATAATTTAGTTATACCAAAGAACATCCCATCCAAATCAGAGCGTTGATATTTTCTAAGCATTTCGATCACAGCAGGTATATAAATTTTCTCCAGTTCTAAGGATTTATAGGCAAGTTCAAGTTTTAAACCTAAAATGAGCCGTGGCTCAATCCCAACCATTTGCTGTTCAATCTGACTTCTTCTATTAATAATTTGTTGAGCAGAATGAAAATCAATATAACCCCTAATAATTTTATCAGCATCATTGCGCTCCAAATTCTGGTACAGCATCTTCGAATAAAACTCTCTTAATACTTCAGCATCATAGTTTTTATCTAAGGAATCACTATGATTTTGATAATAAATCATCAACCCTTGAATTAGTTTAGAACGAATTTCTGAACTCTTAGCCTCCTGATACATTTTTAAAAATCTGGGAATAACATTTTGTTCATTAGAAACAGCAAGCCTATCTATAAATATGCCCCTTTTAGTTTCATTTACTTGAATGTTGGCTGCAAATTCCCATTCCTTTGAAATATGAGTTGGAGTTTCGTCCTTCATAGGAATATCAGCGAGCTCCACAAACTTCTCATAAGGTAAATTATTTAGCTCATCAGCAGAAAGATCACTAAATTGTTTATCTTTAATATCAATAAGAGGTGGTTGAGTAATATTTTCCGAATTACTAGGGCTTAATGCATCACCATTAGCATAGGGAAAGGTATAAAAGACCTTAATGGGCAGCATTATTTTATTATCCATTATCTGCGAGAAGCCAGCACTGTAAAAATCCCATGCTATAAAGGTATCGCATCGCCACATACCGCATTTAGTTGGACGCCGATTTTGAAGATTTCCTTGACCAATTATATATGCCGTTGAAGAGCTATATGTAGGGCACCACCAACTCTGGTGGTAACCTTCTGCCAATGCTTTATAAGTTCCAGTAGAATAATCGCCTACCCCAGAACGACTACCCCAATATTTTGAGCGAGAAGTAAAGTTTGTGAAGGAATTAAATTGGATTACTCGATTTTCATTTAAAACTTCTATTATGATTTGAGTGGGATATCCCACATCATCGCCAGTACCTAGACCAACATGCCCAATCCATCCGGCACCCGGAATTAAAAGATCACGACCTAATACATCACCCGAAGCAAGAGGTTTTCTAGCCTCTACCTGATTGGCAAAAGAAATAGCAGCCAACATGAATAAAAGAATTTTTTTCATATCTTATATACCTTTTAAATAAAAGAAAGAATTAAGAATTAAGTCTTTTTCTTAGTTGGTACCCGAGGCAAATTAATAAATGGACAGTAAATAGGATAATGATAAAATAGATAAATAATTGATTTTGACTGAAATAAGTTAAATTAAAATAAGTGGGTAACAAACTTAGAACAACATATCCTAAAAAAAATGTAGTTGCAAATATACTTGTGTAGAACGAATGGTTTTTATCTAATAACAAGGCCAATAAAGAAAAAAGCAAGCCCCCTATTATTGCATATACCCCGCTCAAAATAATAATTAAGGGCCACCACCCCTTGGCATCAACATTATTCACTTGAAAAATTAAAGCAGTAATAAATGCTATTAAACAACTATAAGAGATGAGAAACATGTCTCGCTTAAATGAGGTTTGCTCTAAAAGAAGACGACTATCTTTCAAAGCATCAGTAATTCTCTCTGACCAAAACACAACGAATAAGATAATAGGTAAACTAACTAGCCCTTCAATAATGCTGCTTTGCGATCCAATTTGCATCACCACAAATGCGGCAATATACGTGATGATTAAGGTATTGGAATATTTGTTTAAGTGGTACATAACTTATATCCATTTTTAAGTTATTAAAAATAATAATAATTTTTGTTCGTCAAGGTAGCATGTTTATTTAGATAAATCAAAGTTCAATATGTGTATCTAGTTTCAGCATCACTCCATTATTGTGCGGAAACGCAGAAATTTTCCACCGAATCTCATATAGACGTAATGAAGACAGATTATTACTAATTGTTATAGAGCTCTTTACTTATTTTCTCACGAGTACATTTAATTTTTTCGTCTAATCTTATTGCGCCTTCTTTTTTAATATTACCAATATCAATAGACTGAAAATTATTTATTGTGTCCTCATAGCTTATGTTGAATAGTTCTAGTATTTTTTTCATTCTTTTTTTCTTAAATGCCTCAAATATTTTTGAGGGAGAAGTATAATCCTCTGATGAAAACTCCAATACAACTTCTGAAACAAATTAAACAATAAGACATGTCGCTCAACTAGGAAATAATTTTGTTGTATGTAGCTCCCTAGTATTTTGTGTGTCTCTCTTAAATAATCCTCTTTGTTAGATTCGGTCAATCTATTTACTTGCCTTCTCAATACTAGGATTTGGTCTTGTAAAAAAGCATAAAACCGATAACTATCTACTTCAAAATGACTTATTCAAGTAGGAAGAACATTCCTTTTAATTCCTGAATCTTGTAATAATGGTTTCTTTCTTGAAGTCTGTAGTAAAAAAATCCAATCCACTACGTGTTAACGTATTGTCAAATGTTGCTATTAATTCGGCTTTTATAGTTTCTAGCTCAACCTTTTGTTGGTTTAATATATTAATTGTTGAATTATATAAATTTTCAGTAAGTAACATGTTTTTGTGTGTTTGTGACCCCATTCCTTCAATTGATTTTGCTTGGCCTAGCAAAGTATCTTCAAAATATATTTTTTGAAGACGGAGTATTCTTTGTTCACTCTGATACTTGTGATTTGCAAACACAGCCGTGACTACAGCAGCCAATATAATAAAAACACCTCGAATAATTTCGGGCAGATATTCCAGAGGAATAGAGCATAAATTGCTCAAAATAAGAAATGCTAGCACAAGCAATAGATGACAAAGATATCGAAAGTGCAAAAGATTCACTGGAAACTCTAAGAAGCCGCCTTAATCTATAAATTGTTTAGTGGTGGCATTTTAGAACAAAGAGATATTGTCGGGTCAGAGAAAAAACATTGCGTCCATCGAGTTTATCTCTAAATGGAGAATAGGAAATTATTATCGCCCTGTCGACGAGAACAGTAATTGGTTTTTATTCATACTTGGTATGACTTTTCTCTTAATTGATCGAAGCATAATTCTATTGAATTCTTAAGCAAAAATCATAGAATTTGACTGGAAAATAAGAAGTTAAAAAACATAGTTCCTCAAAAGCAGTTATAGATAGTAATCTGAAAGAAGTAATAAAAGACGTGGGTTCTGGTAACAAGGTTGGAACCATAATTCGAGTAAGTTCCAAAATATTTTTGCTAAATAAAAGCAGGACTCAAGGATTGTTTAATATTATGAGACTTCTGTATATACCTCTCAATCGTGGCTAAAATAACCTCGCGTGATGGACATTTCAGAATCTTTCAATACAAAAACTAATGGCTGTTGCACATCCAGATAATAAAACTCTCACGCAAATAAAACAGGATCCAATTATTTCTTTTGCAGAAGGAAACGGTATTGAGAGCATCGTCACCCTCTGCGTAAGCAGGGGGTCTCGTAAGCGTATGACTGCAAGGTGAAGTTTAGTTTAGAGCAAAGATTGGTTACTTTTAGACCTTCCGCTTTTGCGGAAGGCGACGGTATTGAGAAGTCCCTCCCCCTCTGCGCAAGCAGCTGTCTCTTGATGAGATAGGATCAAGAGACAGCTTAATTGGTGTAGATCCCGAATTTCTGAATTCTTAGCCTCCTGATACATTTTTAAAAATCTGGGAATAACATCTTGTTCATTAGAAACAGCAAGCCTATCTATAAATATGCCCCTTTTAGTTTCATTTACTTGAATGTTGGCTGCAAATTCCCATTC
>NZ_LNYE01000002.1 GCF_001467695.1 Legionella gratiana | reverse complement strand
AGCGGAAGCAACATGCGCTTTGGCAGCATGGAGAGTGGCTTGTGCGCTATAGAAATGAGCACGGGCCTCATCAAGACTATCCAGTGACGCAGCCCCTTTAGTGACCAATTTTTCAGTACGGGAAAGGCGTTTTTGCGCCAAATCGAGCTCTGCTTCGCGTTGAGCAACGGTAGCTAATGCGGCTTCTTTTTCACTTTTTCGTTGAATGACCTGATTTTTGGCACTAATGACTTTGCTCTTGGCTTCTTTATTCTGTGCTTTGGCTTCTCTAAGCTGTGCTTCTAATACTTCCGTATCCATTTTAGCCAGAACTTGACCTGATTTTACAAAGTCACCTTCATCCACCAGGATGGTTTCTATTCGTCCAGGAATTTTGGTTGCAATATCAATCTCTACGGCTTCAATACGCCCATTACCACTGGCAAAACCTTCTCCCATTGGATTGGGGTGATAATAATACCAAAAAATGGGTATTAGCATAAGGCATAAACCGCCAATAACAATTCCCCATAACCATTTTTGTTTCCTTCCGACGGCCATGTTCATCCTTATTTTCAATAATCTCTTTTAATGTACCGGTATGAGGTGCATTCCAAAGTCCGCACGTTGTTTGGCATAAAACTGATTTAAGTTATTTTTGCTATATTAAAATTAATTCACTTAATGATTTAAGACAAATGTATTTTACACTCATTATGATTATTATAGGGATTTTTTTCCTTTTAGGAGGAGCCATCGTGGTTTGGCCGCTTATCAAAAAAGCATCGTATTATCATTACCAATGGATAGCCAATCTTGTGCTTATTTGTTTTTTTATAGGCAGTTTTCTTTTTGTCATTGTCTACACCCTTTTGATTAATGAGTTTTTTACGAATTATTTTTACGCCACCCTTTTTTTATTAGGGGGTTTTTATGTGTTTTGGATGAGTTATTTGAGTTCAAAAACGATTGAAAAAATCAAAACCATGGATAATTTGAAGTTAGAATATGAAAAAATTCGTTATAATGCAGAACACGATAAACTCACCGGATGCTTCAATCGTCATTATTTAATGGAAATTTTGGACAATCGCTTTAGAAAAATCAAATTAAACACTGGACAGTTAACGGTCATGTTTGTTGATTTAGATGGGTTTAAGAAAATCAATGATGAATATGGCCATGATTTCGGGGACCAAATCTTACAGCGCTTTGGTCAATTATTAAAACAACAACTTCGAGAAGAAGACATCATTGCCCGCTATGGTGGCGATGAATTTGTGGTATTGGTTGAAAACATCCCCTTAACTAAAGCCAAGTCTATCGGACAGAAAATCATTCAAACGACTTCTCGGATTACCAAAGAAAAACTCCCTAATCATTCATCACTTGGTTGTTCTGTGGGCATCACCCAATTAACCAAGAACTCGTTATCCATCAATAGCGTGCTAAAAAAAGCGGACGACGCCTGCTACAAGGCTAAAAAAAATCATGGCAATACCATTTGGGTCGATGACAACATGACCTCTTCATTTCTTGACTGATAACCCATGACAAATAACATTGATTAATAATCAAGTAGAAATTTAAAAAAGAAAATATCCTCCTACAGCGAAGATGAGATATAAAAAAACCAAGACGCCGCCCATCCATCGTGATATCCGCTGTGTTAACATAAAAAGAGAGATTATGACCATGGTGAACAAGCAAAAAGGCAGATAGAAAATTAATGTTTGCTGATTGACCTTCACGGGTTTTATCATGGCAATAATACCTGCATTAAATAAAAAAAATGCAAAAATTGAACCGACCACATTACCAAAACTAATTTCCGCTCTTCCTTTAAGTGCTGCAGGCAATTCCCTGGCTATTTCCTCAATACTGACTAAAAAAGCAAGAATAATCATTCCGAAAAAGGTGCCGGAAAGTCCAAAATATCGAATCATGGTTTTAGATGCCATAACGATGAGCTCACTCCCCACAAGAATGGCTACTAGAGAGAAGAGAAGTAATCCTAAAGATTTCCACCGTTCTTCTTTTTTGACCGAGTCTATGGTTTCAGAAAGTTCATGAGATGGCTTGATGTCATACCCTTTTTTATGGAGCCATAAGAGGTAAAAGACTGAAAGGATAAAGCTTACAAATAAAATCAAGCCATCGATTCTCGAAAGTTCCCCATCTAATGCGAATAGCCCCCATAGAAGAATAGCTAGGTTAGGTAAAATAAGAATACGTTTTGGTGTTTGCTTAAATGTCATCGGTGCAATTAATGCGGTGATGCCAAAGGCTAGTGCAATCGCGACCATGGTGGCACCGATGATTGAACCTAAGGCAATGCCTGCCATTTCGTTAAACGCACCGACGGCTCCAATGGCTAAGTTTTCTGGGTCGAAACCAATAAAAACAACGCTGATGAAAAAAGTAGAAACTCCAAAACTGGCCGAAGTTCCCACGGCTCCTTTCACCAGTTTCTCAGCAAAACAAATCACCAATAGAAGTCCTATGATAAAGAGCCCTATGGCCAGAAAAATATTCAATTTGTTGCTCCAGCAATGGAATTAGGTGTTGCCTTTTCGAGAAAATAAAGAGTTAATTCTTGTTCTATCACTGCAACTTGTGAATAAATTCTCTAATCGCAGCCACCTTGCATCATAGCTTACTTAATCCAAATAAATAAAGCTTTGCGGAGAAAGAAGAAGCCATCCGCTCTAATTCACTAATTGAGATAATATTTTAAGCGCTTATCCTCTATCGCTTGATTTTAATTTATGTTAGCATGCTAATTATTAGTTTGTTAATTGGTTTTTGGAAATGAGGCGCTTCACTCTGTTAGTGCATGAAATTAGCCTTGGTTGGCTCTATTTGCTCGATACAATCTCAAAACAGTTGAATTTTGGTCAGGCCCATCGAGCCTGGCTATTCCCCTTCTTAAGGGTAAAAAATCCATTGCTCCTTACGCAGCATCCTACCCTCTTTGAGACGTCAATTAAGCGACTCAGAGTAGGGCAGGTCATGAATAAATCGTACTTAAAACCTGCTGGGGCAACATCCCTTGATTGTAAGAGAATCCCTATCCACCCTGTGTCCTCCAGATTGAAATGGAGAAGCATATGAAATCCGCTTACCACAAGTTGATTGGGTTAACAGGGGCAATGGCTTTATGCTCATGCACTGTTGGGCCTGATTTTGTAAGACCCTCACCATTAAGAAACCAAGCCTACACCTCTAAATCAACATATCAATTGGGCAATCAACACGTAGCACTGAAGAATAAAACGTCACGAACCTGGTGGAAAGAATTTCATTCCCCAGCGCTCAATCACCTGATGGAGCAAGGCATCCAGCATAATTATTCTCTGGCGGCCATGCGAGAATCCTTGGCACAAGCCAAAGAGTTGGTTGCGGCCTCCCAAGGCCAGTTATGGCCTCAAGCCGGGCTCAATGCGACCGTCGGAAGGCAACAATATGGTCCTGCCACATTTGGACCCGTTAATCTCCGAATTGAACCCTTTTCCTATTATCAAATAGGTCCTAATGCTTCTTATACGCTCGATGTCTTTGGTGGAACACGTCGCACCATTGAAAAGCAAAAGGCATTAGCTTTATATCAACAACATGAGCTGGATGCCGCATTTTTGACATTAACCGGTAACATCGCCACAACGTCTTTAACCCTTGCGACAATAAAAGCACGCATCGATGTACTTAAGGACATTATCCAGGATGACAAGAAAAATCTACAGCTGATTCAAAAATCCTTTAGTGTGGGTTCGTCTTCTCGAAGTGATGTTTTAAGCGCGCAAAGCCAGTTAACCAATGATGAAACTTTATTGCCCTCTCTCTATCAACAACTTCGTGTTGCACAAAACACACTCAATGTTCTTTTAGGTACACTGCCACCGCGTTCACAGAAGGATTTAGTTTTTCAGTTAAAAGACTTTACTTTGCCTAAAAAACTGCCATTAGAACTGCCATCAACGCTTGCTCATAAAAGGCCGGATATCCTCGCTGCGGAAGCGAGTTTGCATGCAGCCAGTGCGGATGTTGGAATCGCTACGGCACGTCTTTATCCCAACATCACCCTTTCTGCCACACTCTTACAGGAGGGAGTAATTCCCAGCGCTCTATCAAGTATTTCTCCTAATGCATGGAGTCTTTTGAGTAATTTAACAACTCCTGTTTTTTCTGGAGGGACATTGCGTGCACAACGCCGAGCCTCCATCCATGCCTACCAATCGGTTTTGGCTCAATACCAACACATAGTACTTAAAGCATTTTATCAAGTGAGCGACCTGTTGTATGCCTTAAAACACGATGCAGAGGAACTTGCATTACAGAAAAAAGCGGTGCTGACCGCCAAAGAGTCTCTACGTGTGGCCAGATTGAGCTTTACTGCAGGCGTGGTTGGCGTTTTAGAAGTGCTTGATGCGGAACGATTGTATGCTCAATCGCGTTTGGGCTATGTCAATGCTCAAGCACAAAGGTATCAAGACACCATTCAACTGTATCTTGCTTTAGGTGGAGGGCTCTATCCTTAAACCTCGTGCACCTTGTTTATTAGGAATCAATGAGGTGGATTAATGAACTAGCAAAAATAAGGAATGTGCAAAAAATGGGGGTCATTCGCTCTGTGAATGAATTGAAATACTTTTTCCTTTTTTAACTAAGTCAGAGAAAATTTTAGAATTAAATGAAATGAGTTACAAATCATTAGTTAACAACGGGCTATACAATATGAACGCGTTCCCTATGGTATTATATGAAACCGCAGCCACTTGGCGAAATTTACTTGATAAACGCTTAAAACCATTAGGCCTTAGCCAGGCAAAATGGCGGGCATTGCTCCTTCTCTCCATGACGAAATACCCATTGACACAAATCCAACTTGCTAAAAAGCTAGGCATTGAGGCGCCGACTATTGTCGGTTTAATCGATCGCCTCACTAAAGAAGGATGGGTGATTCGACAAGATGCAGACTACGATCGCCGCGTCAAAGTCATCTGCCTTACTGAAAAAGCCACATTGACTCTTGACCAGATACAAAATACCGCAGAGGAACTTTCTAAGGAATTACTTGCTCCTTTATCTGAAGCAGAATTAGAAGCATGTATTGCCACACTACAAAAAATTAAGAAAACCGCCGAGGAATCTTATGAATAACCCAACCCTTCTGAAGAAATCAATCCTGCACAAGTGGCGCAATAAAACGCATTCATGGAAACGTTTTCTAATCGTCTTAAGTCTCACATTAATCACCTTAGCCAGCATTTATTTCTGGACTCTTGCTCAACGGTATGTCAGTACAGAAGATGCCTATATTAATGGAAATGTAGTCCAAATTGCATCCCGAGTAACCGGCCCGGTAAAACACCTCTATGTGGAGAACAATCAATTTGTTGAAAAAGGGCAACTGCTGTTTGAGTTAGACCGCACGCCTTTTGAAGTCGCAGTGGAACAAGCTGAGGCCCAATATCTCATTGATAAGACCAATCTGCAACATGCCGAAGCCACTTCCATTCGAACCCGAGAGTTAGTCAAAAGCGAAGTGATGTCTCGTCAAGCCGGAGATGATGTTAAAGCAAAACTTAAAAGCGCCAAAGCAGCTTTGAGACTTTCAGAAGCCAAACTCAAAGAAGCCAAATTGAGACTATCCTATGCCCGTGTGCTCGCTCCAACAAGTGGTTGGGTGAGCAACCTGTCTCTCAGGGTGGGCAATGTCGTTTCAGAAAACCAGCCCCTGTTTGCGATGATTGATGACACCACCTTTTGGGTGGATGCTAATTTTAAAGAAACAGAACTGGAACACATCCAACCAAATCAACGAGCAACCATTAAAATCGACATGTATCCCCATAAACAATTCATTGGGGTGGTCAACAGCATTAGCGGTGGAAGCGGCACGGCGTTTTCATTAATGCCACCACAAAATGCCACTGGAAACTGGGTCAAAGTAACACAACGCGTCCCTGTCCGCGTGCAAATCATCAAACCGGACTCCCAATATCCTTTGCGCCTGGGCACTTCAGCCAAGGTATCCATCGATTTACAGTCCAAGCAAGTGAGTAAAACCTCATGAATAATCCTTCGGACTCTTTATCCGCCTCACAACGCTGGATAATTACCGTAGCCATCATGGCAGCTACCCTGATGCAAGTATTGGACACGACCATAGTTAATGTCGCACTGCCTCATATGCAGGGTTCATTAGGCGCAAGCCCCGATGAAATAACCTGGACCTTAACCAGTTATTTAGTAGCTTCTGCCATTTTCATGCCTTTAACCGGTTATTTTACAGATAGGTTTGGCCGAAAAGCCTACCTTCTTTTATCAATTATAGGGTTTACCCTTACCTCCGCTTTGTGTGGTGCAGCAACCTCTATCGTACAAATGGTGGTATTTAGATTGCTTCAAGGCATTTTTGGTGCTGGGTTGGTTCCTTTATCCCAAGCCATTTTGACTGACATTTTTCCAGATAATGAACGCGGTAAAGCCATGGCCATTTGGGGTATGGGCGTCATGGTAGGCCCTATCTTAGGTCCGTCGCTGGGTGGGTATCTTACTGACATTGCCAGTTGGCGATGGACATTTTATGTCAATATTCCATTTGGGATTGCGGCAACACTGATGGTATTCCATTTTGTTCCGGATACTCTTAAAAAGGAACGCAAGATGGATTGGATTGGCATGATACTCATTGCGTTGGCAGTAGGCTCCATTCAATATGTTCTTGATCGCGGCAATCAAATGGATTGGTTTGCCGCCTTGGATATTCGCACTGCCACATTTTTAGGTCTCATCAGTTTATGTGGATTCATAGCGTACAGCATCAAAAACAAATCCAATGCCCTCTTTGACCTTTCTATTTTTCAAGATCGTAATTTTGTTCTTTCCAGTCTATTACTGGCCATCTTGGGATTGGGTATGTATGGAACAATGGTTATCCAACCCCAAATGCTACAAGGTTTACTGAATTATCCCGTTTTAATCGCAGGATTAATCATGGCGCCCCGCGGGATTGCCAGTATGTTCAGCATGATGATTGTTGGTAAATTAATTAATCAAGTTCAACCTCGCTGGTTAATTTCGATAGGAGTGTTACTCAGTGCTTCCGGGATTTATATCACGACTCATTACTCCCAAGAGGTTAGTCTAGCCTGGCTCATTTGGCCATTAATACTCCAAGGATTTGGATTGGGCTTGATTTTCGTTCCATTATCCTCTGTAGCATTTTCAACCTTACCGGTTTCTTCTCGTGCCGAAGCGGCTGGACTGTACAGCCTATTACGTACCATAGGCTCTTCTGTAGGGATTTCCATTACTATCACCTTCTTAAGTCGCCACACTCAAATGGCCTGGAATCAAATCGCAGGCTCAATTCAACCCTACAATCCAGCATTAATGGAATACCTACGCCCCTGGCATCTTAAAGCCACGGATCCACAAGCCGCTGCCTTATTATTGAATGAGCTAGGTAAACAATCGCTAATGCTCTCTTATATCAATACATTCGCGTTTATCATGTGGAGTTTTCTGATTATGTTACCTTTTGTATTATTGTTGAAACAAAATAATTCGCCAGCTACCTCTATTGTCAGCGAGTGAGGCGGCTCATTTCTCTTTCGTTGATTGTGAGCAAACAAAATGGCTTTGAAAAGCGGAATTGGATACATATTTTTATAGTCCATTACCTATGGTTCTCTAATAAAAGAGTAATGGTCATTGTTTGGTTATGTAATTCACAATTGCCAACGGTCAATGGTGACAATTCACCATAAGAGTAAAAGCCAATTTGAGTTGATCCCTTGGGCATTGATTGCAATGTAGTTTCTGTTTCTTCCTCAGTGCGCTCACCTAATAGTAGTCTTCTGCCAACACAACTAATATCAATTGCCAAAACGGGCTCTTCTTTTAAGTCCCTATTTTCAAAAAGAAGATTATTAGCGCTTTCACTTGCATCATTCGCACTTTCAATGAGTCTATCAAAATTGGCACGCATTAATCGAGCATGGTATCCTTGAGGTACGTCTCCAGCAAAAACTAAGGATTGGCTGTTTTCATCAATACCCAAAATAGTGCGTACAATATACTGAGAATCTGGATCAAAATAATTACGGATAGCAAGTGGGTAAAGCAAACCAGAAGCCGGTAATTCAGAAGCCCTCTCACCAAGATAAGCTTTATAGAGTTTTAATGCCGGTTGATGGTCTAATTCATAAAGAATATTTCCTTTAGAGTGGGTAATGAATCTTTCTGGACCAAAAATATCCCAACCGCCTTGCGACCCATATCCTATGTGGATTTGCTCGCCATAAAACCCTATGGCTGCAATGCAGTGGTCAACGATTTGTCCTTCATAGATAAGCCAGGTATTTTTAAAATCAGCACCGTCACCAGCAAGTCCTCCAGTAATAATGACTTCTTTAGCTGAGTGTTTGTTTAAGCCCTTGATTAATTCGGAACCATTAACATGTAAGCCGTCAGACAAAATAAAAATACCCTTGGGTTTCTGATGTTGATGCAATAATTTTGCCAATTGGGCACCGGCCTCGTAAGAATCTTCAGTTCTTTTTACTTCAGCCTTTGCGAGCTGTAGTTTTGTGGATTCAAATTGAACCACAGCAACGGAAATACTGTTATCAAAAATATTAGGCCCCAAAATTTCCCCTGCGGTGGAACAACCTATGATTTTTGATTTTTTATAAGCTTGGGCTAATTGTTCAATTGGTTTTGCATTATTTCTAAAGTTTGGACTGGCAAAAACTAAAACGAATGTACTTTCGGAGTCCAGTTCAGGAAATTTCTGAATGCTCCATCCCAGATTTTGGATGTATTGAAAAGATTGAATTTTCATTATACTAATGTCATTTCAATTTAACTTTCGAATAATCAATTATAGCCCATTTTAAAATATATTAATAAAATGAGATATTCAAAATTAGATATTCGAAAGACCCTTCGGTAACATTCACTTATGAGGCAATAGGCGAACCCCACTTGCAGGAATTGCGGGTTGCTGATTTGCTTAAGATGTAATCCAAACCATCTATTTTTCCCAAAATTAATTCTTCTGTTAGATTAAAATAATAAGTCTGTACTTGATACCCACGTAGTTAAGAAAAACCAATCGACACACACAATGCAAATGATAAAAAAACTTTCTATGACATCCAAATACCTGAATTTTTAAATTTAAAGTTTACGGCATATTGGTACAATGATACTTATTTAAAACAACACTTAAGAGAATACAATTCCAAAGGCGAACCAGTTATGTTTTTTAAAAGAAACAATGACACCGACTTGAAGGGAGTCATGATAGAAAATGCCTTTATAAAAGGAAATGAAAATTATTATCTTTTTCTTGGATTTGAAATCGATACTAAACTTACAAAAAAAGACACACCTTCAATTGTATTTCCAGGAGGATTTGAACATACCACAATTAGCTTAGACCACAAACAAGATACATCTTTCTTGACGCTAACATACTCTACAAATGAAAACTATTATAATTTAATTAACGAAATAGGCACCGTAGACATTCAATATCCTCTTTTTTAAAGCAAATTATGTATAAAAAATGACGTAGTTTCATAGATTTGACCACGTCACCTATGATTTATTACCGCCATCTACAAATTAACCCAATCTGCGCCAATGAATTGAAACATGCTTTACTAAAGTCCGTTGAATGCGCTGTAAAGGATATTTAATCTTTAATATACTCTGAATTCAGTTCATCTTCGTATATAATTCACGCCCTGTTATGACTCGGGTATATAACGATCACTATGGACAGAATATTAACTATTTCTTTACTCATTTTTATTCACATTTCCACGGCATGTGCAGAATTAACCAAAAAATACATTAGTCATAATGTAGAAGATTTTAATAGCACAATAACTGCGACAATGAATCGAACAAACTTTGATGAATGTAAAAGTCTTGGAAGAGAGTTTGTTGCAGATTTTAATAAAGCACACAAAACATTTCTCGATGGTCAATACATCAAAGCAACTATTAATGTATTAAATATTGTAGAAAAGCAAATGAGTCATATGGATTTTCTTTAAGTCTAACTCTTGCGAACAGCAATCAGCTTTAACCGCAGTTGCTTTTCAATTTCAAGCACAGCAAAAAACAGTGCGCCGGTTAGAACGACGAGTACGCCATCCCCAAAGGGGATACTTTCAGTAACAAATATGGTTTGTAAAGGAGCGAAATAGGTGATTGCAAACTGTGCCACAGTAATCACAATGACCGCCATCCAAACCACTTTGGTCCCTTGTACTGCGTTCCATGTGAGTGATGTTCCATAAATATTGCGAATATAAAACAAATGAAAAATCTCAAGAACAACCAGTGTGTTTAATGCGATTGTGCGTGCCAACTCAAGCGAGTAACCGCGATCGAGCGCATAAAAATAGAGTCCAAAGACGCCACAAATAAAGAGAATAGAAACCAGAAGCATATGCCATACCAAGCTGCCGGTCAGTAAAGGCTCGTTTCGAGGGCGTGGTGGTCTTTGCATGGTCCCTTCTTCGGTCGGCTCAAAGGCCAGGGCAATGCCAAGAGTCACTGCGGTAATCAGGTTGATCCATAAAATTTGAATCGGCGTTACCGGCAAGCTTAGACCTAACAGCAGAGCCAGGATAATCGTCATTGACTCACCCGCATTGGTGGGTAAAGTCCAGCTAATCACTTTTTTAAGATTATCATAAACAGTACGGCCTTCACGTACAGCGGCTACAATGGAAGCAAAATTATCATCCACCAGTACAAATTCAGCCGCCTCTTTGGCGACTTCACTGCCTTTTCTCCCCATAGCAATTCCTGCATCTGCTCGTTTTAACGCAGGCGCATCATTGACCCCATCGCCGGTCATGGCCACAGTCATTCCATGTGATTGCAATGCCATCACCAGCCTTAGTTTATGTTCAGGACTTGTTCGGGCAAAAATATCGGTTAGCAATACAGCATTTCTGAGTACGGCGTCATCCATGTTATCCAAATCAATGTCTGTTAATACCTTATCCAAATTTTTAAGTCCTATTTGCCGGCCAATAGCAACCGCTGTACTGGCATGATCGCCTGTGATCATTTTTACTTGAATGCCCGCTGTATGGCATTCTGCCACTGCTGCAATGGCTTCAGGTCTGGGCGGATCAATCAGTCCAACCATCCCAAGTAACGTGAGATTCCCTTCAACATCAGCGAACTCCAAAACGATATGTTCTGGCTTTATTTTTCTGACAGCAAAAGCGAGGATGCGCTGTCCACTTGCTGCAATCATTTCCATCTGCTCTTTCCAGTAAGACTCATTTAATGGCTCTGTTCCACCCCAGTCTGTTTGTTGAACTTGACACATACCCAAAATCTGCTCAGGAGCTCCCTTCACCATGACCATCGCATGATTGAAATGGTCGTGGTGAAGAGTTGCCATGAAGCGATGCTTGGCATCAAAAGGAATGATATCGGTACGCCTCCAGGATTCGTTTTCCTCTTTAAGGACAAGTCCCGTCTTACCTGCAAAGGTTAACAAAGCGCCCTCCATAGGGTCCCCATCCACAGACCAACATCCTTCATGTTCACGAAGCATGGCGTCATTGCAAAGAATTGCTGCATGGGCCAGTTTTTTCAGTACAGGGTGCTCGTTATGATCAATGATTTGTTCATTCAACATCAGGGCACCGACCGGCTCGTAACCGGTGCTGTCGAGAGTAAATAGGTGGCTGCTGGTTATAACCGAAGACACGGTCATCTCATTTAGAGTGAGGGTACCTGTTTTATCCGTACAGATAACCGATACCGCGCCTAAGGTTTCAATGGCAGGTAGTCGACGTACAATGGTATGTCGTCGCGCCATAGCCTGCACACCAATAGCTAAGGTAATTGAAAGAACGGCAGGAAGACCTTCCGGGATAGCCGCAACCGATAAACCAACCACGACCATAAACAATTCAACAAACGGGTGATGTTGAACAAAATACCCATACGCAAGAAGGAGTGCCGCAATCAATAAAATGAACAAAGTCAGCCATTTTGCAAACAGCCCCATTTGTAGGACTAAGGGTGTGGTTAAAGACTCTACTTTTGACAATAGCCCACTAATATGTCCAATTTGAGTGGATGAGCCTGTGGCCACCACAATGCCTTTGCCCTGACCATTGGTTACCAGGGTCCCACTAAATGCCATACAAGTCCTGTCACCTAATACGGCATTTCTTGGGACTGAATGAATGTGTTTTTCAACCGGAATGGATTCACCAGTTAAGATGGCCTCCTGGATGGTGAGTCCATGAGATTTTATTAAGCGTACATCGGCAGGAACTTTATCTCCTGCTTCCAGCAAAACAATATCGCCTGGCACAAGCTCCTCACCAGCAATACGCCGTCGTTCGCCATCCCGTAATACGGTAGCCGTAGGGGACAGCATTTTCCGAATCGCGTCCAGTGCTTTTTCTGCTTTTCCTTCCTGGATAAAACCGATTAGGGCATTGATGATGACGACTGCTAAAATAACGCCAGTATCTATCCAATGTTGCAAGAGTAAAGTCACCAGAGCAGCCCCTAGTAACACATAGATGAGGATGTTATGAAACTGGAGCAAGAAGCGAAAATAAACATTTTTTCTTTGAGGTTCCGGTAAACAATTGAGGTCATAACGTTTTAATCTGTTTTTCGATTCGTCCTCGCTTAAACCGAATTCTGATGTAGTATTTAATGTCGCGAGAATTGCTTCTGCTGACTGCTCATGCCAGCAGAGCTCTGGGATGTTGTTTTTTGATTCCACCATGGTCCTCTTTTCCCTGATTAATAGGCTTTTACTGGGGATACAAAACCTTGTGGTTTTAATGCCAGTAACGAGCAATCAATGTCTTGCAAGATGTTTTCCGCAGTATTGCCAATCATAAATCCAGATATCCCGGTGCGTGCGACGGTGCCCATCACCAAAATATCGATTCTTTTATGGGTTATGATGGCGGGGATAACCTCTTCTGGTTGTCCTTTCAGATGGTCAATTTGGTATGCTCCAGAAATTTGAGACCGTTTAATGAGCTCTTGCAAGAGCAATCCATGAACATGTTTTTCTTCAGCGACTATTCTATCTAATTCTTCTTTAGATATTTTTAACCACACACTATCCCGTAAGTAACTTTCCAGCGCAAATTCCCAACAGGAAATAATACTTAATTTACCCTGATAACGGACGTTTAATGAATGAGCAACTTCTAATAAGCGAAGCGAAAGGTCCAGGGCTTCTGCTTCTTCATCTTTGGGATCAATAGCCACTGCAATGCGAATATCCTGTTGCGTGTGCTTAAGCGGACGATAAAGAAACAAGGCACAGGGGCATTTGCGCAATAGTTCCATGTCCAGTGCTTTAAAGCCTTTCATACCTTCTCGTGTTTCCGCTTCTTTGATGAGAAGATCATGTGAATTTTTAAGGACATGGCGAATGATTCGGATGTCAGGTGTTGTGCGGGCTTGGGGAGCAATGGAACAGCCAACCGACTTAAGGCTTTTCTGTTGTTCTTAATGGCCTTAACTCACCACGTTTTACCTCATCTGGCATGGCAAAGGAATATCGTCCGAGCATATTAATATGACCATATCCATATGCGGACAGTCTGGCTACATCTTCATCGTATACGGGGAAGCCTTCTTGTCGTAATTGATTAATGGCAGCATCCATGTAAATAGTGTTCCAAAGTGTAATGATATTTAAAACCAGTCCAAGGGCACCTAACTGATCTTCTTGCCCTGCACGATACCGCTGATGAAGTTCTCCTCGCTTACCATGAAAAACAGAACGACCTAAACTGTGTCTGCCTTCGCCCAAATTTAGTTGTACCAAAGTCTGACGACGGAATGACTCATCATGAAGATAATTGAGCATGTGGATAGTTTTGTCAATTCGCCCAATTTCGGCAATTGCTTTGGCTAAACGAGTTGGTTTATCAGCAACTTGAAGAGTGCGCATAATGCCTTCTGCGGGAACTCTCCCGAGTTTTAATGAAGCCAATAAACGTAAAATATCATCCCACTCAGGAGGAACAAGATTTATATTTATACGACTTTTTGCAAGTACATTGAGCTTTCCATAATCAGCCAACGGATCAATCCGCCAGAATCTAGCACCACCCATATCAGCCAATCGCGGACTGAAACGAAGTCCCAACAAACGAAACAGTCCAAATACAATATCACTGTATGCGCCTGCATCTGTCATGATCCGCGTTGGCTGTAATTCCGTCTGTTGCTCAAGAACAACGCCTAACAATATTAGGCTATCACGTAAAGTGCCAGGTACTGTTACAGCATTTAAGCCAGTTCGTTGATTAGAGATTAGATTGTACCAAGTGACACCACGACCTGATTTAAAATATTTTGGATTTGGAGCAGCGTGCACTGTTCTAACCGGTACAACGAAGCGCATGCCATCAGCCGATGCAATATCGCCTCCGCCCCATTTCTTAGCTAATGGAATTTGATTTTGAGCAGAAACTAAAATGGCATTGACCGCCATTATCGTTTCATTTCGAATATAATTTTGATCAACCCATACCAATCTATCTCTTTTTAAAGCAGGTATGTCCTCACGAACAAACGGTTCTCGTCCAGTATTGCAAGCGTCTGCTAGCAATTCAGCACATAAACTGATTAATAGATCCTCAGCACGCGCACTTCCTTCATTGATGTGGGTAAATCCATCCGCAAATCCAGTACGTGTGGCTATCTCAAGTACCATCTCGGGTAAATCGACACGTGGTAATTTGGCTTTTACAGCAGCTCTCAATGCTTTTAATGATGGAGGCTCATCAAGTGCATCAAGCTGAGTTAGAATCAGCTCCTCATTACCCTTAACTGTTTCAAATCGAACAGCAGGGTTATTATCAATATTTGCAGCAACTAACCGATACACTTGATGTAGTTCATCTGTAAGGCTTGTTATGGCTAACATTGGGTCAATTGTTAAATTTAATGAGCGGCAAATCATAGGACGTATTGCCTCCCACTCTGAGCCAGAATAAAGATTGGCTCTTGGATCAGCATACCGCCAACTCGGACTTATGAACACATCCCTATGTTTCAGTGCCGATTGCAATTTATCAAGAACACAAAATATATATGCTGTTCGGTCAATTGTAGTTCTATTGCTATCCCGGCCAGTTATTGATGTTATTAATGCAAGCTCTTTATTATTTGCGTTTTTTTGAACTTCCTTCATGTTTAAAATGGATTTTTTCAATTTCTCAACTTGAGATTGTTTTTTCTCTGGTACAACGATTTCCTTAATTTTTTTATTGATAAGGTCAGCATATAAAAGTTTATCGTTATGCAAAATGATACCATCTTGGGTTTTTACAAGTTTCTTTATGACGCGATAAGTGGGTCGTGGTTCGTCTTGTGGCCAATTGATAACGCTACATTCATTTTTAATAACAATATTACGTTTCCATGATGTTCCAATAATCTCCATTGGCGGTTCATCCGTTTGTTTTCCCTTTAACCATTCAAGACTGGCAAGAAGAGGTTTTCCCGCTTGATTACTATCAAAATTTATTACTCGAAGGAGCGAAGGTAAAAATTTCTGAACTGTTTTTTCCTTTTGTTCAAGCTCATGATAAAACACATTACTTGGCGGCCTGATTAAGGCAGTGGCATTTTCAACTGCAGATACAAGCGCTTCATGACCTACTGTTGTATAAATTGTGTCCCGAATTTCATGATCACATAATTCTGTATTCAGTAGTAATTTACATGCATCGACCAATGTGGCTGTAGCTTGATCGAGATCTTTAAGAGTTCGCAGTCGTGTATTTTTATTTTCTTGCTTGGCCTTTGAGAATAAATCACGCAATACCATACTGAGCACGTCCAGAGAATCATCTTGGGAGTCTGACTCAAAATGATTCGCAAAAGCAACGAGCGTCGCCATTTTACGCTCAAACGGCAAGCGGTTGATGGCTGTAATTTTTGCCGTATTAGCAAAGCGTGCAAGTGTTGCTATTTTACAGGCGGGGATGCGGTACAGTGGTAATTCAACACTAATGTTGCGGGCAGACTCAACCCGTTTTAATGCTTGCACAAGAGCTGTGCTACTGATGCTAACCGGACCTTTACGCAGTTTATCAAGCAATGACAGATGTTCGTCATCCTCTACCACCAAGAGGTCATTCAGTTTTTCCTGTTGTGATGCGCTTAAATTTTTAATCAACATTCGCCATAAGCGAGACTCCATCCTGGAGCGAATTTCTGCAACAAAACGCTCAAGAACTGTAATACCTGGTAACAATATTTTGTTGGTCGATAGCCAACCCACTGCATGATCAAAAAGCACTCCAGGTCTGTCAGTACCAGTCCAGCATAGTGCACATAATATGCGACCAAGACGATAACGACTACCTTTTTCAGCAAATTCTATATAGCCATAACGCGCTCGAATTTCAACAGCATGACGCCAACGCTGCTCACTTTTCATGTACATTGATATGCAACTTTCAGGATCATTAACCTTGATTTGAATAGCAACTCGCTCAATTACCACACGAGGAATCTGATTCAAGTCGGAAATAAAAGCTCCAATAAATCGAACTGTTGTCAGCTGTAATGCATAACCTAACCTGCTGAAGTCACCACGCTTGTTTGCAATCCACTCCATATCCTGATCATCGAGGAAAAAAAGGCTATCTACGATATCTGGTGGTAGGTCAGTAGGATATTTAGCGTAATTGTCACATTGTACTGGGGAGAGAAAACTAACAGGCATGTTTATCCAAAATCAATAGGTGTTGTTGCTAAACTTAGAAGTTTTGCAACGGAATTTGAATGCCTTTATTTAAAGGTTTAAATTCGTTGCAAAAATCAGATGCAAAAGTCTATTGTTTTGCGATATGATTTGCAAATAAAATATTAGGGATTAGTTATGAAAATTGGGTATGCTCGCGTTTCAACCACGGATCAAAATTTAGAGTTGCAATTAGTTGCACTAAAAGAAGCTGGTTGTAAACGTATCTATCAGGAAAAAATTTCTGGTGCAAAAAGAGATCGTCCAGAATTACAACGATTACTTGATCAGCTTCGACCTGAAGATGTAGTCGTTGTTTGGAAATTGGATAGATTGGCGCGTTCAACCCAGCATTTATTAGAATTAATAGACTGCATAAGAACAACAGAGGCTTCCTTTTGTTCGCTTTCCGAGCCTTGGGCAGATACCACTTCTCATGCCGGTAAAATGATCATGACCGTATTCGCAGGTATTGCAGAATTTGAGCGTGACTTAATTCGTGAACGTACTGGTGCGGGTCGCGCAGCTGCAAAGCAACGTGGAGTTCGTTTTGGACGACCTGAAAAAATGAATAAAGAACAAAAGTCATTGGCCAAGCGGCTTTTGCAAGAAGATAAATCGGTAAGTGAGATTGCAAAAACGTTTAATGTCCATAAAGCAACAATTTATCGTTTACAACAAGAATAATTCACTACAGATCCCCAATCCTATGGTATTCTTAATATTAAGAATTATTTATTAATGATAACATCTGGTATGGTTTGAGTTAATTTTTATGGATAAAGAATGATCAATATAAAATATGGATTTGGAAAAGAAGTATTGTATTCATTTGATGATGCAATTAAAAAAGTTACTGAAGAACTGCAAAAAGAGGGATTTGGAGTTCTTACAAATATAGATGTGTCAGCAACTTTGAAAAAAAAATTAAATAAAGATATGCCTCCCTATCAAATTCTTGGTGCATGCAATCCGCAATTTGCCCATCATGCTTTAGAAAAGGAGCCATCTATAGGTTTGCTTCTACCATGTAATGTGGTTGTACGCCAGGATGATATAGGCAAAGTGCATATTGAATTTATGGATCCAAAATCAGTATTAGAATTGGTCGGCAATCCTGAGATCAATCTGGTCGCTGGAGAAGTAAGACAAAAACTGGAGAGAGTATTAAGCGCATTGTAATGCGCTCATCTACAGTTAAGATTTTAACATGCGAAGACCACTTGCAATAACAATAAGCTCACTTATTTCATGGGCTAAAACTGCTATTGGCAACGTAAAATAGCCAGTTACCGCCCCGACAATAAGAGAGCTAATAACAATTATAGATAGTCCTAAATTTTGTAAAATTATATTCCAGGTTCGATGACTAAACTCGATGAGATAAGGTAATTTTAATAAATTATCACCCATTAATGCTACATCCGCAGTTTCTAATGCAACATCGGTTCCAGCGGCGCCCATTGCAACTCCTACATGTGCTGCTGCAAGTGCTGGAGCATCATTTACTCCATCGCCAACCATCATTACCTTACCGTAACGTCTTTCCAGTTCCTCAATTTTTCGTGTCTTATCTTCTGGTGATAAATCAGAGAATACTTCATCTACACCTGCTTGAACTCCAATTGACGCGGCAGTTATCGAGTTATCTCCAGTGAGCATAACAACACGCTCAATACCCATCAATTTTAGGGACGATACCATCTGCCTTGCTGTAGATCTTAGAGGATCAGTAATTGCAATTAAACCGAGAATTTCCTTATCTGTTCCTACTAATACGACAGTCTTTCCAACGGTCTGTAATTTATTTATTTCTTGAATTACAGTTTCTACCAATAGACCCATATCAATAAATAATTTTGGATTGCCAATATAAAATTGTTCTCCATTTATAAAACCCTGAACCCCTGAACCAGTCAATGACTTAAAATGTTCAACAGGTTTATATGCAACACTTTCTGCCTTTGCTTGTTGTAAAATGGCATGTGCCAGTGGATGCTGGGAACGCGATTCAAGGGTGGCAGCTACATTTAATATTTGGTTCTGAGTATAATTATTTAACGAAATGATATCGGTGACCTTGGGTTGTCCTTGTGTTAAGGTTCCTGTTTTATCAAGCGCAATAACCTTTATTTGAACCAATTTTTCTAAATATATCCCACCCTTAAGTAATATTCCGTTTCGACTGGCTGTACCAAGAGCAGCTACAAGGGTAATTGGGATAGAAATTACTAAAGCACATGGTGCAGCTGCAACAATAAACACCGTTGCACGTAGCACCCATTCTTGCCAATGCAGCCCAAATAGAGGAGGTAGGGTAGCTATTAGTACCCCTGCTAAAAGAACGAATGGACTGTAGAGATTGCCAAAACGCTCTATAAATCGTTGACTGCGACCTTTTTTATCCTGTGCTTTTTCAACAAGAAAAATAATACGAGATAACGTGTTCTCAGCAAATTTTTTGGTAGCGCGAATAGTAAGAGTCCCCTCGCCGTTAATAGTTGCAGAAAATACTTTATTTCCCACAAATTTCTCAACAGGAATTGATTCACCCGTGATAGGCGCTTGGTTTACACTAGAATGTCCAGATATGACCTCTCCATCTGTAGCGATGCTTTCACCAGGACGAACAATAAACTCATCTCCAATTTGAATGTCTTCTAAAGGTATTAGGAACTCGCTATTATTACGTCGGACTAATGCGGATTTTGGGGCAAGTTCCATCAATACTCTGATAGCATGTCGCGCCCTTTCACCAGCATAACCCTCTGCTGCTTCAGAAATAGAATATAAAAAAACCAGTGTTGCCGATTCTGCCCATTGTCCCATCACACCAGCAACAATAGCAGCGGTAGACATCAAAAACTCAATACCGATTTCATGTTCTTTGAAAAATTCTTCTATAGCTTCCCGTGCGAAATAATATCCACCAATTAACACCGCGCCTATGTAAAACCCGTTAGCAATTATCCTTGGTAGTGTCAAATATGAGCCTACAAAACCAATAGTTAATAATATACCGGCTATTGCTGCCGTAATGACTTTAGGATTATGCCACAGTTTGGGCATTGGTTCTTTGTGAGAAGGACAAGTGGAGCAGCCCATTTATTTATACCCCTTATTCATAGTTTTCTTCAGAGCCGTAATGTTAAAGCGTCATTGTTACCTAAAAATAAAGGTTTTTAAAGAATTCATCATAGATATTGAATAAAACAATAAAACTATTTGTTCTATTATAGGTAATTTGAAAACTTAATTACTAATGATGAAAAAAATTGGTTATCTATCTGTATTCAATGAAAATACTTGAACAACTTCACAGTTTACAATCCTATAAAATGAAACATACCGAATTATAGATATTAAAAGACCAATATAGTCCTTAAGTCGGTTGGCTGTTCCATTGCTCCCCAAACCCGTTGTGCCACAATCCACTTCAATATCGATGGGAATTTTCTTTTTAGATACCCCAAGCCCTGATTTGGCCAATTGAATGGCTTTGTTCATTTTGTCAATCAATGATGCTTCATAAGAAGTTTTGTACTCACTAAGCGTATCAGGAAAAGGAGGGCAGGTAATTAAAATATGAAGCTGTGCCTCGTTTTTAGAAGCTAATTTTAACGCCAGCTGTAAGGCTTCTGTTTCGTTCTTAATTCCATGGCTAACGAATAAAATGTTATGAAATCGGTGCATTACTTATTCCTCCTTGAAAGGGCTGGAGCAATGTTTCAAAATCGTATTTGAACCGCAATTGCTCCTTGCTTTTTACATGTATTGGCCGCCATTGACATCCAGATTAGCTCCAGTGATAAAACTCGATGCAGGGGATGCCAAAAAAGCAACGGCCTCTGCAACATCTTGCGGAAGTCCCAAGCGCCCTACCGGTATGACTGAAATTATAGTATTTAAAACGTCTTCTCGCATTTTGCGAATCATGGGCGTTTCAATATAGCCTGGCGAAATAGTATTCACCGTAATGCCTTTGCTGGCTACTTCAAGCGCCAGGCTTTTGGTAAAGCCAAACAATGCGGCCTTGGTTGCTGCGTAATTGCATTGCCCAAACTGACCCTTACGTCCATTAATTGAGGAAATAGAGATAATACGTCCATACCCTTTCTCAAGCATGGCAGGTAGTGTATTTCGCGTCATGTTAAATACACTGGTGAGGTTCGCATTCACTACACTTTTCCATTGCTCTGGCGACATCTTTTTTAAACTGGAATCCTGAGTCACACCTGCATTGTTAACCAATACGTCAATACGACCGTAGCGTTCCATAACCAGTGATACCAGCTGTTCACAATCATTAAACCGCGCAATATCCGCATACAGTATATCAATTTCAAATCCTGCTTGTTGTTGCTCTTTTTGCCATTGAATTGCTTCTTCATGATTGCCGTTTTTGAAGTAGCAGGCAATCACAGAATAGTCTGTTGCTAATCGTTGACAAATAGCGCTACCAATACCTCCTGTACCACCAGTAACAATTGCTATCTTTTTCTCCATGATTATTCTCCTTAATTAAATTGGTTTGTCCCTATAGAAAAATACTTTGTTATCGTTTGATTGAGGCCATTTTTAACATTAAAAATCCAGTGAGTCCTGATATAAACGAACCAAGCACTACGCCCATTTTAACCATGGGCATTAAGCTTGAATCATTGTTTTGGTAAGCCAAAGAACCAATAAACAAACTCATGGTAAAGCCAACGCCGCAAATAAGTGCAATGCCATAAACTTGAGCAAGATTCACCTTATCTGTCTTAAGAAGTTTTTTGAACTTAACAAAATAGCCCAAAGATAAGAAAATACCCAATTGTTTTCCAAGAAACAATCCTAGCCCAACGCCTAAAACCACTGGGTGGGTAAATATTGAGAAATCAAGCCCTATAAAAGTGATCCCTGCATTAGCAAAGGCAAACAAGGGAAGAATGAAAAAGACAACCCAATGATGCAAACCGTCTTCTAGGCGCGTCAGCATCGATTCCTTGCCTACATCAGGGATGGTCATGGCAATCACAATCCCGGCAAGGGTTGCATGAACGCCAGATTTTAATACGGCGATCCACAGAGCTACCCCAAAAAGCATGAATACTGAAATGCGGCGACATTTAAAATAATTTAAGCCAATCAAAATCAGGGTAAACAATAATGCCAGTGAAAAAGAAAAAAGCGATAACTTTGCAGTATAAAACAGCGCAATAATAACAATGGCTGCCATATCATCAAAAATGGCGATGGCAGTGAGTAAAATTTTGAGTGAAAAAGGTACACGTGAGCCTAAAAGAGAGACGATTCCTAGAGTAAATGCAATATCGGTAGCGGTAGGGATTGCCCATCCTTTTAGATAGACTGGATTATGAGCATTAAAGAAAGCAAAGATTAAAGCGGGAAAGAGCAAGCCACTTAATGCCGTAAGGGCTGGAGCCAGTAGATTGGTTTTATTACTCAAAATTCCCCGATTGATTTCCCGTTTAATTTCAAGGCCAATCAATAAGAAATATACAGCCATTAATCCATCATTGATCCATAGAATTAGCGGTTTTTTTATGGAAAGATTCCCAACAGAAACACTGCCATTAATATGCAAAAAATGCTCATAACCAATACGATAAGGGGAATTGGCAACGATTATCGCAAGCACTGCAGCAATAAATAATAGGATACCACCAAGAGTTTCCAGGTTATAAAAGGAATCCGATTTATTCATCAATTGATTGTATAAGTGACTAAAAACCAAGTGTACTTGGTGTTGTCGTTCGATACAATTCTGCAGAACATTTTCTTTAATCAGGATTCTGGTGATGCATGGTCATTCATATCCTCCGGAATTTTCATGATTTTTTATAAATAGAGTTCTGTGTTTTTCATAGCAACCAATCGATTGCCTCCTGTCCAAATAAAAAAATTTTATATTGGTGTTGCGTATTTATTTGTCAATGCTATGCTCATAAGGTAAATCATACGATTTACGTTTTTTGATGGGCAACAACACCGTGAGTGAACATAAAATATTGGGTCAATATGGGAATTGAATCAGTTAAAATGTTTAACCAATTGGCTGAAGATTATGATGGTTGGTTTGATAGTCATCCAGGTGTTTTTCAATCGGAACTTGAAGCCTTAAAGAAAGTCACCCCTCAATCAGGAGAAGGACTTGAGGTGGGCGTTGGTTCTGGACGATTTGCTGCCGCATTGGGTATAAAAACAGGCATCGATCCTTCTGTTCAATTAAGTCATTTCGCTAAATTAAGAGGTATTGATGTATTCGAAGGGGTTGCTGAATCATTGCCTTTCCAGGAACAGCAATTTGATTTTGTCTTATTCAATACGGCGTTATGTTATGTTGACTTGCCGTTAGTAGCACTTCTCGAAGCAAAACGAGTCTTAAAACCTAATGGGAAGATTATCATAGGCATGATTGATAAACATTCGATGCTTGGACAGCAGTACGAAGCCACAAAACAAGACAACCCATTTTCTCAATATGCTCACTTTTATTCAGTATCCGAGATTCTTGAATTGCTTCATGAAATTCATTTTACAGAAGAGGCAATTAATCAAACACTATTTGCTCCTATTGATACCATCATAACAGCAGAAGAGAGCAAACCAGGTTATGGAGAAGGCGGGTTCATTGCACTATCCGCCGGCATGTCTCCCTTTTCTTATTGAAGGTTTATTAGCAAGTCTTGCATCGACCAATCAGCAGATTGAGCGTGAAGACCCACTAAAAAAGTATTGAATCGCTTTGTAAAGACGCTACGCGGCTTGTTTTTCTTGTATTATCGCAACATCCCCTTGGACACACTATACTTTTTAATAGGATTTGAACAAAGAACAGAGGACTAATGAATTATTCTTTTCGTTTTCTTGTTGCAGAAGCATCTTTTCCTGCTCGCATTATTATCCGAAATCAATTAATGCAGCTTGGACAACACGTGGATATCGTTCCCTCAATTGAAGACACTCTGATGCAAATTACATCTAAAAGCTATGATATGCTTTTAATTGATAGCTACTTGTACTATTCACAAGGTGACTATGATTGGACTGCATTGATAAAAAAACACCACCCATTTACTACAGCTCCAGTGATTGCACTAATCTGCGAACATCCACCGATAAAAAATGAAATGGGAAGCCCTCACTTGTGTAGTTTTAGAAAACCATTCAGTGAAGAAAAAGCGATAATAATTATCCATTATCTGGAAAGCACATTAAGCTAAATTGAAAACCCCAAAGATAAATTGATACATTAATGTCCCCACGGTATCCGATGGTCATTAAAGAAGCCCTGCATCTTGAAAATCCACGCGCAACCATGCCAAATGGAGTTGATTTAAGTGACCCGGAAGGAACTTTTAAACCTAACGCTCTCCATTAAGTAATTCAATAAAACCAGTGGATTACCTATTTCCAAACGCGCACCCGGTTTCGTCCTTCGGACTTAGCCAAATACAATGCCTTGTCTGCATGTTCAATAGACTCCTCTATCGGTTTATTAGGCTCAAGCAGCGCCAGACCAAAAGAGGCAGTTACTTGAATCAAGTGCTCCTTGCCATCATCGATGGTAATGGCCTCAAGCACTTTCCGAAGACGTTCACTCATTGCGAACCCCATATCCAAATCGGTAAATGGCAAACACAGTAAAAATTCTTCACCACCATAACGAAAAACTTTATCATAGGCCCTTAGATTCTCAATAAACAGACGAACAGCTGTTGCCAAAACACGATCTCCCATCTGATGGCCGTGCCGATCATTAATCTCTTTAAAGTAATCTAAATCCACCATAACCAAGCAACAACTTTGCCCTTGGCGCTTAATAATTTCTTGTTGCTCTCGCAAAGTCGACAGCATCGTCACGCGAGACAGTGCCCCAGTCAACGCATCTCGGCTGTGAATCAGATATTCCAACTCATTTTAAGAGCGGAGAGCTCAAGTCGCATCTGCTCCAAGGCATTGGCAAAATGATTGTAGTCAATAGGGGCTATCCCTTCTGGCATACTTGCCTTTTGTAATAACTGCGCGGTTAATTGATGCATGCGTTGGTGTGACACGCCTATATTAATGATTCCAGGATGTTCTTGAATTTCTTTTGGGATGCCACTGTAATACCATTGCCCAAATCGGCAACGCGTATGAGCGTCAGGCTGCAAATCGTTGTTATCTCCAGGCAGTCGGCAAATCAAGGTTCTAATCAATGAATTGTGCCATTGTTGATGATTATAAATTGCTTGCTCTAGTTGTGAAATAATTTGCTGCAGTTCGTTTTGAGTAACACTAGTAAATGCTGCCATGACCTATCCCTTGTTTCCTTGTCACTAATACTCAGGTGAAATAAGAGTATTTCACCCATCACAGCCCAACTCAATGGAAAGGCGTATAAAACTTAAAATTATTTCTTCCTGTGGATTTCACTTGATATAAAGCGGCATCCGCATGTTGAATCAACGTATCCAAATCAGAACCATCTTGAGGATAAAGGCTCACACCGATACTCAACGAAATCGAAATGGTCTGTTCTTTTATAAGAATAGGCTGTTGGATAGCATGAAACAAATGATTAATCACGGTATGTACCTCTTCCTCATGAACAATATCTGAAAGAATAATTAAGAATTCGTCCCCACCTTGTCGTCCCACAATATCTGAAGAGCGCACCGATGCTGTTAGACGTGATGCAACCTCTATTAATAACAAATCACCGGCATCATGGCCAAACGTACCGTTAATCTTCTTAAAGTAATCCAAGTCCATAAACAGCACGGCGATACTGCATTGATGGCGCTTTGCATACGCCATAAATAATAGAAACGATTGCTCCAATTGCTTGCGGTTTGCCAATCCTGTCAATGCATCATGGTAGGCCATCCTAACCAACTCATGTTCAGCCTTTTTTTGAGCATCAATATTTTGAATTTGAGCAATAAAATACAGCGGGGCACTATGTGCATCCCTAATTAACGAACCACTCAATAAAATCCAAACGATGGCGCCATTTTTACAAATATAACGTTTTTCCATTTGGTAGGAGCTTATTGTGCCGTTCAATAATTGGCGCACATAATTTAAATCGGTTTGCAAATCATCAGGATAGGTTATCCGCTGAAAATCGATTTGTAATAGTTCTTCTTCTGTGTAACCTGTTATTTGGCACAGCGATTTATTCACCTTAAGCCAGCGTCCTTCCAATGAAACTAAAGCCATACCGATGTCTGCATAATCAAAAGCCGCACGAAATCGTTTTTCGCTTTCTTCAAAAGTTTCATTAACCCGATGAAGCGCTCGTGTTCGCTCATGAACTTTTTTCTCTAGCTTAAGATTTAAAGACTCTAAATACTCGGTTTGCGGCCAAAGAGCGAAACAAAGATTGACATCAGCAACTATTTTGCATTAAAATTTGAAATAATATGAAAAACCGTAAAACGTAGGTTTATAACGCCATGAAAATTACATCTTAAGTACGCCCATCTAATAGGGCGAATAGAGGAAATCATTGTTGATTTTCTATTTTTTATTGTCCTAAAAGACATGCTTAAGAGTAAATCATGCACCATAAACCGATTCAATTTAAAGACCTAGGTCTTATCTATTCGCATAAAATCTGTTTTCAAAACTTCAGTGGTGAAATCCATTTTGGTGAGCGTATTGCACTGATTGGCAGAAATGGCTCGGGAAAATCTACCTTACTTAAAATGCTTGCTGGTTTTTGTTCAGCCTCTGCTGGCGAAATTCAAATGCCACAGGATGTTCGTTTTGGTTACTTACCCCAATTGATTGAAGAATGTCCTGATTTAAGTGGTGGTCAACGATTAAACCAGGCGTTAACCAAAATATTGTCTGAAGATCCGAATGTTTTGTTGTTAGATGAACCCACAAATCATCTGGACAGACGCAATCGTCGTTCTTTAATGCGGATGCTCGAGCATTATCCGGGGACGTTGGTCATTGCTTCTCATGATACGGAGCTCATCAATACCGTCGCAGATACTCTATGGCATATTGATTTGGGTAGGCTCACTCTATTTAGAGGGGCTTATTTTGAGTATCAGCAGATGCTTGAAAACAAGAAAGCATCGATTGAACAGGAATTATCACGGATTGCACGTGAGAAGAAAGAATCACATCTTGCTCTAATGAGAGAACAAGAACGTAATAAACGTTCTCGTGTTTCAGGTGAAAAAAAGATAGCCCAACGCAAATGGCCAACGATTCGGTCTCATACAAAGCTCGCCAATGCAATGACAACAGGAAATAAACGATTAAGTCAGATTAATCATAAAAAAGAACACTTGCTTGAAGAGCTTTCTTCTCTAAACCTTCCGCAAACGATTAAGCCCAAATTTAAATTAAACGGTCTTGACCACCATAAGCCCTTAATCAGGATTCAAGACACTTCTATTGCCTATGAATCAGGAGCTGTGATTCTGGAAGACATTCATTTTCACTTAAATGGCTGCGAACGAGTGGCATTGTATGGGGACAACGCATCAGGGAAGTCCACCTTTGCCAAAGCGATTTTGGAGGATAGTCACATTAAGAGAACAGGTGAGTGGACTCTTCCTCAGTACAATACAGTTGGGTATCTCGATCAGCATTATCAACATCTGGATTGTGACGAAACAGTTCTGGATTTGATGAAAAGTCAGATGCCCCATGCTTCTCATGCTGAACTTCGTGCCCATTTAAATGACTTTTTATTTCGCAAAAATGAAGAGGTAGAAATAAAGGTCAAAGATCTTTCTGGTGGTGAAAAGGCAAGGCTTTCTTTAGCCTTGATTGCTGCCAATCCGCCTAAACTACTTGTTTTAGATGAGGTAACCAACAATGTAGATCTGGAAACACGCGATCATATCATCGGAGTATTACGTGAATTTCCAGGTGCGATACTGGTTATTTCTCACGATCATGATTTTTTAGAATCCATTCACATTGAAACCAGGTATCACATTCATCAAGGGAAGATACATCATTTCAATGGGGAACAAGCAGAGGGTGTTCATCATGACTAGTCGTTTGCCTAACCACATAAGCTCTTTTATGTGGCATTTTTTAAAACCGTATCGTCGCATGGTTTTTTTATTTATCCTGCTTGCTTTAATGGCTGGATTTTGGGGACCGTTTAATAGTTTATTGATTAAGTCCTTCATTAATACCTTAGTGGCAAAGACAAATACAGACCTCTCCGCTTTGTATTGGATCGCTGGATTATTGGTATTGAACTTTATTATCTTTGACAATATCACCTGGCGAACAATCGGGTACTTGAACTATAAATACGAAGCGGTGATTAAAAACCAAATTATTAGCCAAATGTTTGAGTATGTGTTGGGAAGTAGTACGCAATTTTTTCAGGATAACCTATCAGGGCGAATTGCCACACAAATTACGACTCTTGCTGATAATCTTGAGATTATTTTGCATCGCGTATCTGTCGATTTTCTACGTGGTGCTTCATTGTTGCTGGTTTCCTTTATTACAGCCTATTTTGTTAATGTCCTGTTCTTTTATATTTTATTCTTATGGTTCATTGCCTTTGCCTCATTTAGTATTTGGATGTCGGCGCGATTGGTTCAGTTATCGGATGACCATGCAAATTCTGAATCGCAGCTTTCTGGGCAATTAGTAGATAGCCTGGCGAATCAATCCAATATTCGTATTTTTTCACGTAAAGGCTTTGAAGTAGAGCGTATGAATACTTTTTTTCGCTCGGTACAACGGGCTTTCCAAAGAAAAGAGCTGTTTATTGTTTTGTTATGCTGCGCCCAAGGTGGAATGATTGCGGTAATGATGGGTTTGGCATCGATTACCTTAATTCACTTGTATGGCAAGGGACTGGTGAGCATTGGTGATTTTGCTTTGATTCTTGGGCTTTCCATGGAATTGGGGCATATGATGTGGTACACCATGTACCAAGTGGACCAATTTAACCAAGCCTTAGGCAAGGCAAGACAAAGTTTAAATGCATTGGTCATCCCCCATGAGATACAGGATAAAAAAAATGCATCCCAATTAATTGTTACGCAAGGGCAAATTGAATTTTCAAAGGTAAAATTTCATTACCAAGGTGGTTACTCCTTGTTCCAGAATAAGTCGGTAACCATTGAAGCAGGTCAAAAAGTGGGGTTAGTGGGCTATTCAGGCAGCGGCAAGTCCACTTTTGTTAATTTGATTTTGCGACTTTATGAGGTAGTGGATGGACAAATTCTAATCGATGATCAAAACCTATCTGAAGTGACTCAAGAGAGTTTAAGACAAGCCATTGCTATGATTCCTCAAGACCCTACACTTTTTCATCGAAGCTTAATGGATAATATTCGTTATGGTAGGACAAAAGCCTCGGATGAGGAAGTCATTTTAGCCTCCAAGAAGGCTCATGCGCATGAGTTTATCAGTCTTTTGCCAGAAGGCTATGAGACATTGGTCGGTGAGCGTGGTGTGAAGCTTTCAGGCGGGCAACGCCAGCGTATTGCCATTGCTCGTGCGATTTTAAAAAATGCACCCATTTTAATGTTGGACGAAGCCACGTCCCAGCTGGACTCCATTACAGAATCCAACATTCAAGACAGTCTTTGGGAGTTGATGCAGGGAAAAACAACCCTGGTCGTTGCGCATCGCTTATCGACTCTGCTGCATATGGACCGAATTTTAGTATTTGATAAAGGCCATATTGTTGAAGATGGCACACATACTGAACTGTTGAATCTTGGTGGTTTGTATAAAACCCTGTGGGACGCGCAAGTAGGTGGATTCTTGCCTGATGAGCGAAAAGAAGAATCTGAAGAGTCAGTTAATAACGGGGTATTAGATGAGTAAATTACATACAGAATTTTCGGAAGTGAATCATTTGCTTAATGACTTACTGTCCGGCTTGCAATCAATTTTAAAGGAACATTTGCTGGGCGTTTACGTGTATGGTTCATTCGTCTGGGGTGATTTTGATGAAACAACCAGCGACATTGATGTTCTTGTGGCATTAAACCAAGAAATGACATCAGAAGAATTCGCGGCTTTAGATTATTTGCATACCAATCTGGTTCAGCATTTTCCAGATTGGTATGACCGAATTGAAGTAGCTTATGCATCGTATAGAATGTTACAACATTTTAAGACAGAGCAAGGTCAAATTGCTGTCATTAGCCCAGGAGAACCGTTTCACCTCAAACAGGCGGGAACTGACTGGCTTATTAATTATTATTTATTGCAAACAAATAGCCTCATTCTATATGGTCCATCAGCAAAGTCGATTGTTGCTCCTGTATCAAGCAGTGAGTTTATAGAGCATGTCAAAAAGCAGAGCATTGAATGGCAAGATTGGGTTATTCATACCAGAAATTCTTTAGGGTACCAATATTATGCTGTATTAACACTGTGCAGGGCTTTGTACGTGCTCCACCATCAGGAACAAGGCTCTAAGTTAAAAGCTGGAGTGTGGGCTAAAAATCAATTCCCAAAATGGCGAGCTTTAATTCAACGAGCATTAACTAAAGCGGAACTAGATCATGCAAGCGATATCTTGACCGAAGAAACCTATCAAGAAGTCACCGCATTTGTGGATGAAATGGTTCAGCATATTCAAGAGAGAGAATAGATGATGGAAGTCAACCAACAACAACGGCTTATCGAAGTAGTTTCTTATGATGCTAATTGGCCTATGCAATTTGAACAGGAAGCAGAGCGAATTAAAAAAGCATTAGGTAGTAATTGCATTGAAATTCATCATATCGGTTCCACTTCAGTACCTGGTTTGGCTGCAAAACCAATCATCGATATGATTCCAGTTGTTTTGGAACTAAGCAAAGTAGATAGTGCCAATGCTGCCATGAAAGCCCTGGGCTATGAAGCAAAAGGAGAATACGGAATTCCATTTCGCCGCTATTTTCAAAAGGGAGATAACCAAAGAACTCATCATGCTCATATTTTTGAGTTTGGAAACCCAGAAATCGAGCGCCATTTAAAATTTAGGGACTGGATGAGAGCAAATCCAGAAGATAGAGTAGCCTATGCTCGTTTAAAACAAGAGTTAGCACATCAACATCCCTATGACATTACTGCCTATTGCGTGGGTAAAGAGGATTTTATCGCAGCTATTGATAGAAAAGCAGGATTTAATGGATTAAGAGTGGTTAAGGCATTAACACCTCGTGAATGGGATAAAGTACGCCATTTTAGACAATTCTATTTTTTTGATAAGGCAGGGCTTTCTGATCCATATACTTGGACTTTTGAGCATGAAGCTCATGTTCATTTTGTTTTATCTCAAGGAAGCGACATCATTGGTTATGCCCATCTGCAATTATGGCCTCACAAAAGAGCAGCTTTGCGCATCATTGTGATTGATGAGGAAAAAAGAAACCACCAATATGGTGGCCAATTCTTGGCGTTATGTGAAAAGTGGCTAAAAACACAAGGCTATCAAAGCTTGCACGTGGAGTCTTCACCGGATGCGCTAAGATTTTATAGAAATAATGATTACATCGACATGCCATTTGATGATCCAGATGGCTATGAAGGTGATGCGAGAGATACTGCAGTAGGGAAAATACTATGATTCAAATCGAAAAAATAACGGGAGATTTAGCTCAATCCTTATGTCGAACCATTACAAAGGATTTGCCAGAATACTTTGGTTTGCCAGAAGCGAACGAGCACTACGCAATAGGTGTGACCACACGCACTAATTTTGCGGCAAAAGATGGGGATAATACGTTTGGCCTTGTTTCAATTGATTTTCCCTATCCTGATAATGCTAATATTTACTGGATGGCTGTAAAACGTGATTATCATCGTCAAGGTGTAGGAAAGCAATTAATCAAAACGGCTTGCCATTTTGCTGCAACACAAGGTGCTAAAACTATAACCGTTGAAACCCTAAGCCCCTCTGAATTGGAAGAGAATTACCTTAAAACCTACCGATTCTATCAGTCCGTTGGTTTTAACCCTCTTTTGGATTTAAAACCAGCAGGATATGAGTGGAATATGGTGTACATGATGAAACAGCTTGAAGCTTTAGCAGAAAACCAATCGTCAATTGCCATTAAGCCACTAGAATTATGCGATATCCCCGTTTTGGTCGATGCGTTTCAAAAAGCAAATTGGCAAAAACCTTACGTTTTGTTTGAAGGGTACTATCAAGAACAAGAACAGTCTGAGCGAGTCGTTTGGGTGGCCTATGTTCAAGACCAAATCGCGGGCTATGTTACTCTAAAATGGACCTCACACTATAAACCTTTTTCTCATAAAGGAATCCCAGAAATTATGGACTTAAATGTATTGCCTGCTTTCCGCAAGCGTGGAATAGGCAGTGCTTTGCTCACTATTGCTGAAGAAAATGCAGCCAGTCAGTGTGATGTTGTAGGAATTGGTGTTGGATTATATGGTGGTCCTGATGGCGGATATGGACAAGCTCAACGACTTTATGCTAACCGAGGTTATATTCCTGATGGTTTAGGGGTAACTTATCATTATAAACCAACCATTCCTGGGGAAACATATCCCTTGGATGATGATTTAATTTTGTGGTTTACCAAAAAAGTAACCAAACATTTGCATGTAGAAAGAGATACTGTAACTAAAAAAACAACTGATAGCTGCGATGTATATGTACCAAACACAAAATATAAATTGGAGTTCAATGCCAAAGATTCATTTAAAATTATCGATCAAAAGTTGTTTGAGTTTAATAAATTGTGTGTCTCTGCAACACAACAACCGGAATTAATTGATATAAACGTTACGATTAAAAACGGTGATGAGGTAATAGCGGGTATTTGTTCGGAGGTTTATACATGGAATATCCTGTACATCAGTGTCTTTTTTGTTGAGGAAAAATATCGGAACCAAGGTTTGGGTACCCTTTTACTCAATAAAGTTGAGGAGAAAGCAAAAGAATTAGGAGTCAGTTTAATTCACCTCGATACCTTTGATTTTCAAGCAAAAGATTTTTATCTCAAACATGGTTATGAAGAGTTTGGGGTTCTGGATGACTGTCCAAAAGGTCATCAGCGTTATTATATGAAGAAGGTGCTATGAGTTTTATTAAAAAAGGAATATACCGTCATTATAAAGGCAATCTGTATGAAGTGATTGATATTGCCAGGCATTCGGAAAGCTTAGAAGATATGGTGGTTTACAGAGCGCTTTACGGCGATTTTGAACTATGGGTTCGACCTCTCAAAATGTTCCTTGAAAACATTGAGATAAATGGTGAGCTCCAAAAAAGATTTGAATTACATGAATAAATTAGAACAAGCAAATCGTTTTATCTTTACTGGCACCCCAGGCAGTGGAAAAACTTCTGTTATTTTGGCATTGAAAAGATTAGGGTATGTAGTGATTCCTGAGTCTGCAACAGATGTCATTGCAGAGGAACAGGCAAAGGGAATTATGCGTCCATGGGAAGAGACTGATTTTGTAGATAAGATTGTTTTAACACAAAAATTAAGGCAATTGAATGCTCAAGGTGCGTTGCAATTTTATGACCGATCGCCATTTTGTGCTTATGCATTGGGGCGTTATTCCGCTCATTGGCATAAAAATGATTTTACACCCTCACCTATCTTATTAGCTGAAGTTGACCACTGCCTAAAAGCTAGTATTTATCAACGCAAAGTATTCTTTTTTGAGAACTTGGGGTTTATTGAACCAACTTCAGCTCGCAAAATCAGTTATGAAGACGCCCTTATTTTTGAGCAAATTCACATAGATGTATATAAAGAGTTTGGTTTTGAAATCATGCTCATGCCTAAAAAAACGATTACAGAGCGCTGTGAATTTGTTCTTGAAACGTTAGGCATAAAAAAATAAATATCAATTTTATGAAAAAACCGCTTGACCCTATTGTTACTATATATCTTACCTTTGTTCTTAAGGAGGTAATACTATGACTCAATGGTTCGTAAAAGACTTAAGCAAATTAACTGGTGTTTCGGTGCAAACATTGCATCATTATGATCGCATTGGTTTACTTAAACCTTCATTACGACAGTCCAATGGGTATCGTATTTACTCCGAGAAGGATTTATTGAAATTACAACAGATTATTGCTTTAAAGTTTTTTGGTTTTGAGCTATCACAAATCAAAACCTTGCTCTCTGAAGAACGTCACGCGCTAAACCATTTTGAAGCCCAAGCTCAAGTGTTAGAACAAAAAGCATTGGCATGTACTTCCGGAGCTAAAACCTTAAGAAGCATTATAGACTCTGTTGATGTCAATCAATCCATTCCATGGGAAACCATTATACAACTGATTGAGGTATATAAAATGGCAGAGCATCTTGAACATGATTGGGTTAAGGAAATATTTACTCCTGATGAGCTCAAACAATACGTAGCATTTGAAAAGGAAATGAAAACAAATAACAAGGCTGAGTTTGAAAAACAATGGCATCAACTTTTAGATGAATTGAAACAAAGTATGAAACACGATCCTGATTCCACTATAGGTATCCAAACAGGGAAAAACTACATGGAATGGGTTAATAGCGTATACGGTAAAAAATATGCCCATCTGAGAACCAAAAAATGGGAAAAAGGATTTGGAGAAGGAAAAGGTCTTGATGAAATTGGTTTAACACCAGAGATTATGACATGGTTAGAGAAGGCTTTAGACGCTTATTGGAAGCATAGGCTTTATGGTATTCTTGAACAAGTAGGCAAAACGCCAGACTCCAACATATTAACGCTTTGGAATAAGGCATTAGATGATATGTATGGCGAAGAAACTTCACGAAAATATGCTGTTTGTGATATTGCTTTGAAGGATGAAAAGGTCAGTCCAGAAGCAAAGACTTGGCTCAAAAGTATCGTAGATGCTTACAACATGTAAAAAAATAGCTATAAATTTTGGATCGGTCTTGTTTTTACCGATCCAATCTCAACGGAATCCATTTTAGGTTCTTCTTTCCGTCTAGAAAACGGCTAATCTAAACATCCGACAATGTTAAAAATTTGTAAAAAAATACTGATTGAGAATAAATTTTACGGCATAGGGTATAATTAACTTACTTGTTTTTATTATGATCAATTGTATGTCTTATGCAAAAATGGCGGAATTACTTTTGCTGGATGTCATGTCTAAAGCACAAATTCCAGGAATTTCTATTGCCTTTATAAGCAGTGATGGAATCATATCTACTCAAGAAAAAGGGCTTACAGATGGTTGCGGCCTTTTTGCAATACCTGTTGATCCACTCAAATATCCCTTTCATAAGTTGGGATTAGGAACTAAAGATGCTGTAGTTCTATTTGACGACACACTTTATTATGTGAATCAAACAACACAAAGCGTTCATCAAATACAGTTAAATGAAAGTAATCAATCCTCATATCAAAAGTTACGAGAAAGTTGTACTGATACTTATAAATTGGCCAATTCTCAAGAATCTGAATTAATAACTACTCTAACAGGCCTTGCACCACCTACAAAAGTGCAACCAGAAACCGTTTTTGGAGCAGCCTCGCTAAGCAAACCCGTATTTGCCTATTTAGTACAAAAATTGATGCAGTCCAATGCGGCGAATCAAGCAAAGCGCGGGACAGGTAAATTTAATTTGGATAAATTCAACCTGAGTCAATTTGATTTAGATACTCCTCTTTTTCATATTCTACCATTAGAAGAATTTGAGATAGATGGAATGAAATTTGATATGTCTGACAAATCTGCTGTTGTCTGTGCTAAAGCACTCACTGCAAGGATGGTGTTATCACATACAACAGGCCTTGCTCATGGTGAAATGAAGTTTCAGTTCATTCCTAACCCTAAAGAAAAAGATTCTAAAGAAAAAATGCATGGATACTCAAATGTTGGTATCGTGTACTTACAACAAGTGATTGAAAAATTGACTGAAGCAAATCTAGAAACATTGGCCAAAAACCATGTATTTGATCGTTGTGACATGACTCATAGCACTTATGAGCCATTAAAGGCCTATCACTCGCTTTTGCATGCTGAAAAAGAACCCTTGTTTGATGAAATGAAACCTGGTCAGATTGTCATACTAAAAGAAGATGAGCAACTAACAGCATATTGGTTAGATAATGGAAAAATAGTCAATCGCTCCTTTCCGGAAAGAGTAGTTTCAAGCATTCTTGAACAGTTACCTGATAAAGGTAAACTTTCAAACAATCCGGAGCTGATTGGAGCTGTAGTCTCACAATATGGATGTAAAGAACCCAAACCATGTGCCGCCAATACACTAAGAACTACGGCATCAGATTATGCACAGTTTGTCAAACATCTAAGCCATGACAGCTCGATTGAAAATCCTTTTATTCCGCATGCCTTCATGACGCACGATAGAGGTTTGGCGGGAGCAATTGGAATTGCTAGAGACAAGATACGCGATTCCATTTTAAGCCATGTTGCATGGGGTTTAGGTTGGGGGTTACAAACCAATGAAAAAGAAGAGGTTGTTACCGCCTATCATTCGGGTGACATGAATGATTGCAGAGCGTGGGTTGCAATCAATTTAAAGGATAAGAGTGCCATGGTATTTTTCGCTAATTCACATAATGGACATATTCTTGCGGAACAAATTGTCCCTTCGACAATTCAAATAGAACTGGCTTCGAACTATTTTTTTCCAAAATGGGGTTTTGCTAGAACTATTGATGAGCTAGGGGGTAAAACTAATAATTGGGGCATCAATCCACTTCCAAGACCCAATCCATCTAAAGAACGGACAAGTTCTTTAAGTGAATTGCAAAAAAGAACTAGTATCCCAAGTATTGCCACAGCAATTATTTCTGACCGCGGAGTTGTTACTACAGAAGAGGTAGGTGTGACTAATGTCAGCAAACCTGAAGAAGTTACTAGTTCGACTGTTTTTGAAGCCGCTTCATTGAGTAAACCTGTATTTGCTTATATTGTATTGAAACTAGCGCAAAAAGATCTCATTGATTTAGACAAACCACTCCATGAATACGGCGATTTTGGTCCTCCACAGATGCGAACTGATAAAAATTATAAAAAATTAACTGCCCGTATGATCCTATCCCATCAAGCAGGCTTACCTAACGAATTTTCATCACCAGAATCTCTAAAGTATGTCTCTGAAGTAGGAAAACAATTTGATTATTCAGGAGTAGCTTATCAATTTCTAGGTGAAATTGTGGAACACATTACTGCAAAATCACTGGAAGCTTTAGCTCAAGAAGAGTTTGCTAAGATAGGTATGACTGATAGTAGTTTCATGCCACCAACGGGTTGCAGTCTTATTAAACTGCCAGATGAAGAGGAAGAACCAACTCCTGAACGCATTAAAAAATTATTAAAAGATACTTTAGATGTACATGGTCAATTAAGTATTATCCTACAAAAGGATAAATTATTTGTTGCTGAAAGGGCAGTAGACGGCAGCGTACAAATGACTGAAAAAAATTCCAACCAACTTGAAGAAAAAAGCCTACAAGAAATCAAAGCTCGCTTTGCTCAAATACCACCATTTTTTTGGTCAAAGCCAATACCTGTTGAAGCAAGGGAGTTACCCCTTGTGACTACAATTATTGGTCATCCTCCAGAACATGCTGCAACAATAGCAATTGGCCATGATCAAGATGGCTCAGTAAATCGTAAGCAAAAATTTTATATGGTTCACCCGGCAGGATCCTTGTATACAACGACTTCTGACTATGCAAAATTTCTAAAAGCCTGTATTAACGATCCCTATATTAGATGGGAAATGTTTAAACCGGTTGTTTCATCGTTGAAAGATAAAGATACTAAAGCAATGAAGCAAGGAGTCTCTACTGATACTTTAGATCAAATCTCTTGGGGTCTAGGAATTGGGATTCAGAAAAATACCGATGGAACCCGTATCGCTTTTCATTGGGGTGATAATGGAACTGGACGCAATTTAGCAGCGATCAACCTTACTACTGATGAAGCAGTTGTTTGTCTCACTAATAGCGAGAATGGACCCGCTGTTTTTCGAGAAATTGCAGAGCCTATCGTTGGTGATCTAAGTGCTATTGGGCAATGGTTATCAATACGAGAAGAATTGCCTCTTGATATGCGTTTAAAAGAAAATCCCACCCAAGAAATGAACCCACGTTTACAAGAGCAGACACAAATTAAAACGACAGGCGTTGCTACTAAAGGGCAACAAGAGGTAGAGCAAAAGCATTTTGACTTAGGGCTGTTCTAAGCACCGCAGCGTTTTGTACAAACCACCACAATTCAATAGTTCAGCATACGTTTAATTTGTCGATCATTAAGTAGGAGCTCTGGGGTTTGCACCCAGAGCCCCTATAAGATGTCTTAACTAAATAAAACTTCAACAAATTTATTTTCTTTCAAAACTATTTCAAGGCTACTATTTTTATAGTAGTATCTACTAAAAATATAGTAGATTATGTTTTACTTAGTTTCTGGAGAAAAAATGTCAATAAAAAGAGGGGAAAACACTTTTGCTCATGATCGCCTCCTTACAGAGGTAGAGCTTGAATTAATGAATATTATTTGGAGCCTTAATAAAGTAACCATTAAAGATATTGTTTCACATTTGCCCAAAGAAAGACCTTTAGCTTATACCACTGTGGCAACTGTAGTAAAAGTACTTGAACAAAAAGGATTTTTGGGATGCCAAAAAAATACTTATGCCCATGTTTTTCTCCCAATTGTTACCAAGGCTGAGTACGAAAGCACGTGCATTGAGCATATGGTCACTAATGTTTTTGATGGTGAACCTGTAGCACTGGTGCAAAGACTCTTGATGGCCAAAAAGCTACAACATGATGACATTCAAGCAATTGAGGAAGCACTAAAACAATTAGTAACCTCTGAACAAAAAATAGAGGCATGATTATGTTATTCCTGGAAATTTTATTGAGCATTCATTGCTTGCTTTTAGTCAGTTCATGGTTTATTGGCGGTCGTTGGCTCTCAAATCAGCCATCATTTAAACTCAAATTGGCTCGCTTTTTATTAATTAGCTGTGTGATTTCTCCATTAATGGTTCATTGTATTAAAACCAATCAAAAATTGGAGCGGCATCACTATGCATCCATTGATGCTTTGCAAGAGTATGTGAATCAACCTATTTTAAAGTCTAAACACTCCCAAGAGACTCCTGAATCAGCAACCTCTTTTTCAATAAGCAATACGAGTTATTTTCATATTTTTTATATCGTATTTTGTTTGCTCGTCTTATTTCGCAGTTATAAAGTATTGTTGAGTTTGGGCAGTTTAAGAGCACTATTAGCTGAAGCAATTCCATATCGAACTTCCGGTAAATTGGTCATTAAAGTTTCTCGACGTTGTCATATTCCTTTCTCCGTCGTTTTATTTAACAAAGCTTATATCGTATTACCCGTATCCCTATTTTCTTCCTCCAAAAATGTGAAGATTGCCATTGCTCATGAGGGCCAACATCATCGTAATGGTGATTGTCTATGGGCCTATTTTATTGAAGCCCTGCGCATTCTTTTCTGGGGTAATCCAGGTGTTATTCGATGGGGTCGTATTTTAAGCGAATTACAAGAATGTTCATGTGATGAAGTATTGGTTGGCCAGCCAAAAATTTCGGCACATGACTATGGCAGCTGTCTGTTTCATGTAGTGCAGACAGTGTCTCAATGTTCTCTGTCATCAGACCTAGAAATTGCATGCACGGTAGGTATGGCCTTGGGCAAAGACAATGAAGACTGTACTTTTATCATCAGGAGAATTTCAATGTTATCAGCTTATCCACTTAAACCATCTAAATCATTATGGTTAGCAGTTGGATTTATGGGGGTTTCTATTTTGGCACCAATCTGTGTCGCCTATTCAGCAGTCGGTTCATTGACCGGTTCTAAGGCACAAGAAATCGATACCTCTCATTTAGATCCTAAAATGCAACAAATTGCCGCGCAAGAAATTAAAATGGCGGTAAAAAACTATCATGCAAAATCGGGGGTTATTGCAATCGTCAATGCACAAACTGGTAATCTCATTGCCTTTGCTGAGTCCGGTAATGATGAAAATCAGAATAGCTGGAAATCACGTGTTTTTTCACCTGGCTCTACGATAAAACCGTTTATTGCGGCGGCAGCAATTGATGCTGGGAATAGTTCTGAAACCAAAAAATATGATTGTCGCTCACCTTACTCCGTAGAAGGTAAAACATTTACAGATTACTATGTAAGTCAAGGCCCTACTTCATTGACCCAAGCGGTTGCAAGATCAAGTAATGTATGCATGATTAAAGTCGCCCAAGAAACTGGACTACCTGTAATTCGTAAAAAACTCACTGAATTTGGTTTTGATATTAATACTTGGTGGCAAGCAAATCAAAGTGATGACTTGCAACTTGCAATGGTTTCTCTTGGGGAGAATATACCGGTCACAATTGATTCATTAACAAAATCCTACGCCATTCTTGCAAACTTTGGACGTCCATTCAAAGGAGAAGAGGCTCCTATCATTTCAGCAGCAACAACCAATTCAATAAATCATATCCTCGAGAACGTTGTTATAAATGGCACAGGAAAACTTGCTGCGATTCCTGGTGTTCATGTCGCGGGTAAAACAGGAACTGTTACAGAAAATATTAATGTTGCAGAAGGCGAGCATATTGCCTTGTTTGCAGGTTTTGTACCGGTTGATGCGCCACGTTATGCCATGGTGGTTGTAATAGAAGACGGTCATTCAAGAAAAAATGGTAAGACTTTAACCTCCGGTGGAGAATTGGCTGCTCCAGTATTTCGTAAGGTTGCTCTAAATAGCCTAAGTAATACCACGCTATAAATCACCTGTGGGTACAGCAGTGTAGCTCGTACCCATATCGATATAAATTCACATGATGTTGGAGTTGTTATGAAGAAACTAAGCGTACTTCTATGGTTGACACTATTTTATTGCGGAACTATTTGGGCCCAAAGTACTTGCTTTTTGGTACAGGAAAATCAAACTGTGCTAAAGCACGAGGGTAAAGATTGCAATAAGCGTTTTGCGCCAGAATCAACCTTTAAAATTGCTTTGAGTCTTATGGGTTTTGATTCAGGAATATTAAAAGACACACTCAATCCGGAATGGCCGTACAAAAAAGAATATGAACTTTATCTTAATGTTTGGAAATATCCTCATAATCCACGTACCTGGATAAGAGATTCCTGTGTTTGGTATTCACAAGTTCTAACACAACAATTAGGTATGACTCGATTTAAGAATTATGTTGATGCATTTCACTATGGCAATCAGGATATTTCCGGCGACAAAGGTCAGAATAATGGATTAACCCATTCCTGGCTATCAAGCTCGCTTGCCATCTCACCAAGTGAGCAAATTCAGTTTCTGCAAAAAATAGTCAATAAAAAACTATCCGTGAATCCCAAAGCTTTCACTATGACTAAAGACATTCTATATATTCAAGAATTAGCGGGTGGTTGGAAACTGTATGGAAAAACAGGGAATGGTCGACAGTTAACAAAAGACAAAAGCCAAAAACTATCACTACAACACGGATGGTTCATCGGCTGGATTGAGAAAGATGGTCGTGTGATTACCTTTACGAAACACATTGCAGATAGTAAAAAACATGTAACCTTCGCCAGTTTCAGAGCGAAAAATGAGACCCTGAATCAATTATTTTACTTAATTAATGAATTGGAAAAATAATACATGAAATCCAACATTTCTTTATTAATAGCACAAGCTCTATTCCTATTTTGCTATCAAGCTTTTGGTTACGCCAGTGAAATAGCAATTACTTTTGATGATTTACCTGCTTCAATCGAAGAATCTATAGAGGAACAAGCTCAAATAAATCAGCAAATAGTAAATGCGCTTATCAAATATAGAGTACCTGCAATTGGATTTGTGAATGAAGGGAAACTCTACCGCACTAATGAAACTCAAGAAAAAATAAATCTCCTAAAATTATGGGTGGATAACGGATTTGATTTGGGAAATCATACTTATTCGCATCTGTCCTTAAGTAGCATCACAACCAAGCAATTTAAAGCCGAAGTGACTAATGGCTCTAAAATATCCAAACAATTAATGCAAAGTGCAGGTAGAGAGTACCGTTACTTTAGGCACCCCTACCTTGATACAGGTGAAACATTCAAGATTCGCTCTCAATTTGAGTCGTTTTTAAAACATGAAGGATACCTAGTTGCTCCAGTTACTATAGACACTGACGATTGGAAATTTAACCAACAATTACATGAGTTTCCTCAAAATAAAGACAAAATCATTCAAAGTTACTTGAAACATACACGTGCTAAATTTGCCTTTTATGAAAGCGCATCTAAACAAATGTTTGGTAGAAATATTAATCAGATTTGGCTACTTCATGCCAATCTTGTTAATTCATTAGCCATTGAATCACTCTTAACTATAGCCCAAGAATACGGTTATCATTTTATCAGCCTAGATGATGCACTACAGGATAAAGCCTATCTATCCGCTGATTCTTACTATGCCCATTTTGGGGTTTCTTGGCTTTATAGATGGGATTTTACCCGCGGGAAAGTGGTTGATTGGTCTCAGGATCCAGAGCCTGATAACAATCCATTTATCTCAACTAAGACCATTAAATTTTATGATAAAGATCGCAAACGACTTATTCCAGTTAAAATTTATGTGAGTAATGAATCACAGGGGAAAGCAAATGCTGGTATTATTAAACTACCCGTTGCCATCATTAATCATGGATACACTGTACGCGATACTGAATATTCATTCTTAGCCAATGCACTTGCTGCAAACGGTTATTTTGTTGTAAGCATCCAGCATGATCTAAAATCAGATCCCCCATTAGCTCAAACTGGCAATTTATTTGAGCGACGCAAACCCTTATGGGAACGAGGAAGTACCAATATACTTTACGTAATCAAAGAGCTTAGCCGGATCAACCCCAGTTTAAACTTGTCTAAAGTGACATTAATTGGTCATTCGAATGGTGGTGATATTGCCATGTTGTTTGCAAGAAACCATCCTCAATTTGTGAAAAAAATTATATCATTGGATAGCTTGCGCATGCCTTTTCCACGTACCGGGCTAACACCTATTTTATCGCTGCGTGGAAATGATACTAAGGCAGATGAAGGCGTACTGCCTTCTCAAGAGTCGTTAAAACAATTAGCCATAACAATTATTCCACTACCTGAAGCCAAACATATTGATTTATGTGACCGTGGGCCTGAGGTAATTCAGAAACAAATGAATGCTCTTATTTTAAAGTCTTTGCGAGGCTAGTTTATGAAAAAAATGTTCACCTTGTTCATTTTAATATCTTCCTTAAGCCTTATGGCAGCAGCCAGCATATCGACGAAGATACAAAGTAATCCGCTAGAGGAAAAATACACGAATACATTTAGCTTACATCATACGTTAACCAAAGAGTTTCCTTCAAAGATCAATGGAATCAAATATAACTTATATATTAGTCTCCCCAAAGAATATGATTCTAACAAAAAAGACTATCCAACTATTTACTTATTAGATGCTGATTACAGCTTTGCATTAGCCAAACAAATTAGTGAGCATTTATCTGACCGAAATAGAATCAACGACTCCATTATTGTTGGGATAGCTTATGCAAATCCTAATGAGTATAAGAAAAATAGAACCAGAGATTACACACCAAGTTATGTTGGATCAGGAGGATATGGAGCTGAATATCAAAAATACTCGGGTGGTGCCGAATCATTTTATCGATTTATTCATTCAGAACTTATTCCATATCTTCACCAGACATATAGAGTTAATAAAACCGCTACTTTTGTCGGTCATTCTTACGGTGGATTATTTGGGGTATATTTATTAGTCCACCATCCTGGAATATTTAATCGTTACATTATCGTTAGCCCCTCTCTCTGGTATGATAATCATTTGGTGCTAAAAGCAGCTCAAAAAAAGCAAAATTTTAATCTTGAAGAAAATACTCGTGTTTGCTTTATTATCGGCGACCAAGAAAATAAAGGCGATTACCAAATGATAGATGATTTAAAGTTATTGAATGAAACCATCATGAGCAAGCCTCACAGGAATTTAAGCACTGCTTTTAATGTTCTAAATAATATGGATCATGATACTGTTTTTCCAGGAGCTTTAAGTTTAGGACTTCTAGAGTCTTCATCTGACTTCAAAAAGAATCGACTCTGAACTCAATCAATAAGTCTGTATACAAAGGATAAACGATTATGCTTGCTAAGTGTTCTGTTTTTATTGCTACAAGTCTTAATGGTTTTATTGCAAGAGATGATGGTTCTATTGATTGGCTAACCAAAGCAAATGAGCTTGTGCCATCTGGTGAGGATGGTGGTTATAAAGAGTTCATATCTACGGTCGATGGACTCATTATGGGTAGGCATTCTTTTGAGAAAGTATTATCATTTAATCCTTGGCCTTATGGTGAGCTTCCAGTTGTAGTGATGAGCAGCAAACCCATAAAAATTCCTGTTCATTTAAAACATGTTTCAACCTCCTCCGAAACACCTATTGAGCTCGTGAAGCGCTTAACTGATGAAGGGTTTAAACATCTTTATATTGATGGCGGTATAACTGTCCAGAATTTTATAGCCGCGCATTTAATACATGAATTAACAATAACCATTGCACCAGTGTTGCTCGGCTCTGGGCGTTCGTTATTTGGACCTTTGGCACAAGACATCGAACTGGAGCATATTGAAACTAAATGTATTGGCGGTGGCTTTGTTCAATTGAAATATCGAACTAATCCCTCAATCAAGAAAAGAAATAAAAACAACGTCTACCTTATTTATGATGAAATTTCTGAGTGGTTTGATAGTCACCGCAATAAAGAGCTCAAAATGGAGCAATTTTATTTGGAACTACTACAAAATCAGATTCCATCCAAAGGAACTATTTTAGATGTTGGCTGTGGCACGGGCGAACCCATAGCCCAATTTTTAATGAAACAAGGGTATAAAGTAACAGGCATTGATGCAAGTAAAAAAATGATTGAGCAATGCAAAAAAAGATTCCCAAATGCAAAATGGCTACTTGCTGATATGAGGGCTTTAGATTTGCAAGAGAAATTCGATGCAGTCATTGCCTGGCATAGTTTCTTTCACTTACCTCATGACGATCAACGAAAAACATTAAAATCCCTTGCCTCTTTAGTGGAGCAAAATGGTTTATTAATATTTACTTCCGGACCGGAGTATGGAGAAGTTTGGGGTGATAATGGAGGATATGATTTATATCATGCCTCCCTTTCTTCCGAAGAATATACTCAAATCCTTCTAGAGTGCCATTTTAAAATCCTTGTACATAACGTTAGGGGCCCAGAGTGTGGAGAAGCAACGGTTTGGGTTGCTCAAAAAAATCGACTTTGTCCAGGATAAAATGGAAAGAAACTTATCAAAGCGTCTTCAAATCTCATGCTCAATAATAAAAGGACATCTATATTGTATTCCAGGCCACTAATTTTACATCATACAGACGCTACTGGTAAAATCAGAAACCAAAACTTCATCTTCTAACACAATGACTATTGAACAGAATGAATTAGAGATCAAAAATAATGTCCACCAAAATGTCGGATGGGGACAACCTATTCCACTTTCTCCAATCTTAGCCCCTGACTGTCCTTATCCAGTTGAGGCACTTCCCCCAATTGTAAGAAAAGCCGTAATCGACTATCAACAATATGGACAGCAACCCCTGCCTTTGATTGCATGCAGCGCCTTGGCTAATATGTCACTATCATGCCAATCACTTGCTAATGTGGCGCGAGACAACTATTTAATTAGTCCAGTATCACTTTATTTTTTAATTGCCAGCGGCTCTGGCACCCGAAAAACTGCTGCAGATAATGTTTTTTCGAAAGCAGCGCGTCACTGGGAGACATTGATTCGTAAAAGGCGCGAGCCTGAAGTGTTATCAGCACTAACGCAACATCAAGTATGGCAAATGGAAAAAGATAGTTTATTCTCTCAAATCAAACGTGCAACTTATACGGGGGAAGATTCTGATTATGCCAAAGAAATGCTTGATGAATTAATTCATCAAGAGCCGGAAATTCCTTTGCAACCCACTCTTTATTTTGAAGATGCGACCCAAGAGGCACTGGCCATTCATTTGGCTCAAGGTTGGCCTTCCGCTTCCCTTTGGTCTGATGAGGCAGGCATCATCTTAGGTAGCCATAGCATGCAAGGTAATCCGACTCGTTTTGTAGCTTTGCTTAATCGTTTGTGGGACGGTAAGACATTCACCGCGCATCGTAAAACAACGCAAGGATTTACCATTGAAAATCGGCGCTTAACACTTAACTTGATGATGCAACCGCTTATCTTACAACAACTTACCAAGCAAGCTTCGGGTATCAGTCGACAAAGCGGTTTTTTAGCTCGTTGTCTCATGGCTTATCCTGCCAATAGTATGGGAAATCGATTTTACCAAGAACCGCCTGCTTCTTTGCATTCTCTAACCTATTATGACCAACGCGTCACTGCCTGCTTAAATCAGTCAGAACAATTAAGCCATCAAGGTTGTATTCAACTTCCATTGTTGAAAATGAGTATGGCCGCAAAACAACAATGGATTTTATTTTTTAATGCGGTAGAAGCAGGGTTAAAACCTCAAGGCCAGTGGGTCGATATCGTTGATTTCGCATCAAAAGCGGCTGAAAATACAGCGCGGCTTGCAGCACTTTTTCATCTCTTTGAAGGACGCGATGGGGATATTAGTGTAGAGCATACCGAAAATGCTATTGAAATAATTAATTGGCATTTGCAAGAAGCACGGCGAATTATGCCTACCGAAACCGTTTCTTTGCAGTTTTCCGATGCCCTAAAACTTATGGGCTGGTTTATTGAAAAGAATATTAGTTCAACAACGTTACGAACCATTCAACAATTAAGTCCGTTGCGAGATAAAATAAAACGCGACCATGCAGTTGAATTATTAGTGGAACACAATCAAATACGCATTGTAAAATCAGGTTCAAAAACGATGGTGGAAGTGAACCCTCGTGCATTCAAAGTATAAGTTCAACTTGATACATTAACCATAGTACACCAATTAACAGGAGAAATTTGTGCCCTTTGACATGCTAAAAGAATGGTTGAACAAGGAAAAAGAACGAGGGATTGAGGATCCTTTCTGTGCTGTTTTAAGCACTTGTAGCAGCTTAGGTGATCCTCATAGTCGAGTGGTGGCCATTCGCGAAATTGAAACCGAGAGTCTATTATTTTTTACTCAACAAAAAACACGCAAGGTTGCTGAATTATTAAATAACCCTAAATCCTGTTTAAATTTTTTATTTGCAATGCAGAGCCGACAAGTTATTTTAGAAGGAACAGCAATACCCATTTCCCAAGAAGAAAATGAAGCTTTTTGGAGAACTCTTCCTCGTGAACGCCAATTAAGATTTTCTGCTTATGCCCCTACTTCAGGTCTTGTCATTAAAGATTTAGGCCAATTGGAAACAAGGAAAAAAGAATTGAGTGATCAATTTGCAAGCCTTTCTATCCCTATGAGTGAGGATTATTTTGGCTTCCGCTTCATCCCAAAAACATGGATTTTTTACACAGTCGGCTCCATTTCTTTTTCTGAGGTAATTCGTTATACGAAGATAAGCAACTCTTGGAAAACAGAATTAATTTCCCCATAGGTGATATCATGTACATGCTTTGTTTTTGTGTTCCAGAAACACATTTAGAAATTGTTAAAAATGCTATTTTTGATACAGGGGCAGGAAGTGTGGATCATTATCAGCATTGTGCGTGGCAAACATTAGGCGAGGGGCAGTTTATGCCATTACCTGGCAGCCATGCTTTTATTGGAACAATCAATCAACTTGAGAGAGTGCCTGAATATAAAGTAGAAATTATCTGTACTGAAGAGCAAATCAAAGCTGCTGTTGCAGCCTTAAAGAAAGCTCATCCCTATGAATCACCCTCTTATCAAGCGTTTCGGGTTGAGATGATATAAACAATGATGAACGATTACTTACTAAAAAACTTCTATTTCTCTTTAGGTCTTTTTACAATTCGCTAGACTAGCCCCAAACCTGAGGTTTAACTATTGTTAAGAAATTTCCAACAGTAAACTTGAAAATGCTTTGCAATTGAAAAACCAAGGTTTTGATAGATACGAAGCGCGCTATTATTTTGTGTCGCAACAGTCCGATAACAGTTTTGGTAGTTTTTATCTGAAAAATAATTTAAGCTATAGGGAAGTAAGATCTTTCCAATACCCTGTCCTCTATAATGAGGTGAAACACCAAGTGTTCTGACTTCGCCACACCTACTACGTACATGATCGGTTAAAGTTGGGGTACGGCCCCGATCCTGGTAAAAAGTTATCAAATCTCAGTTTAATTAACCATGTCAGTATTAATATTAATAAAAATATTTTTTTCTCTCATCGGCGGTGGTAAGAATCTGCATTTTTCCATCACTTGCTTATAGTTTTTTCCTCATTAAATAATTAATAAACTTTACGCCGTTTATAGAGACAGTTTGTTCTTTTTCAGTGACATATCCTTTGAATTCCAAGAATTTCTTTGCCGTGATGCTCACATCCGCATATAGCTCTTTCATCCCTAACTCAATAGCTTTTTGTTCTAATGCTTTGAGAAGAGCAAGACCAACACCTCTTGCTTGATAATCTTTATTAACATATCCACGGTCAATATGTCCATTTTTCTCTAAATCAGCAAAGCCAACAATCACGTTTGTTTGTTCTTCTACAGCCACAAGAGTATAATTTCTTTCTAAAGACTCTCTCCATTTTTCCAAATCAGCTTCCTTCGGAGCCCATGTATTTAGCTGCACTTCATCATAATCTTTAGAGTTAATAGAATGAACTGCATCATGAAATAGTTTATAAATTTCTACTTCATCTCCAACAATAAAATTCCTAATTCTAAACGCCATTTTTGAATAACTCCCCATAACTACTAGTAATTACATCAATTTTTGTCATTTTTTAAAAATACATATTTATTATTGTAATGACATTTTGTTACTTCTTTTATGAAACATTAATTCAGTAACAAAAACGAGGGTTTATCTCCTTCGCATTTGATTCTCTCAGTAATTTTTTGAATTATATGTTCCATTTTTTCTGGAGAAATTACATGCGATAGAAGCCGTTTTTGCTGTGTTAATTCCATTAAATTATACCTTAATTACATTGCGATTTTTATTCTTCATTTCCCCACCTTTTAGCAGGAAGGAATCCAATATTTTTACATTCCATAAGGTTCTATAAACTATCAACTCTTATTGGTAAATCTCAATTTCTTGTACTGCATAATGCTATTTATTTTTCATACGATAGAATTTGCACATAACACCATGGCCATACCCATCTTTGTAATATTCCATACCACACTTTTCCATAACACGTTGTGACGCAATATGACCTTCTGGTGCAAAAGCAATAATATATTCTGAGTCGATATTTGTACTAGCCCATTTCAATAGTGCTTCCAAGGCCTCTGAAGCATATCCTTTCCCCCAAAATTTTTTATGCAACAGATAACCTACTTCTATTTCTCCGGTTTCAATTGGACCAAATCCACAACGTCCTATGAACTCTTTTAAAGAATTATCAAAAATAACAAAACAAGGAAGTCCTTTTTCTTTATAAAAACTAACGAATTCTTTTATTCTTTTCGCAGTTTGATCTGTGTCTTGGACTCCATCAGGAAAAAATTTCCTTACTTCTGGATCAGAATTAAGTTCAGCAACCTCTTTTAAATCATCTTCGTTAATTAAACGCAAAATCATTCGAGCTGTTTCAATCTTAGTTGACATGCTATTGACCATATAAATTTTAAGTTACATTCTGTTATCAGATAACTTTCATGTTCTATTAATGAATAGTATTTTCTTTTCTCAATACAATTATTAAGATGAATATATTTTTATTGTAACCTAAATAATTTATGTTTTTTCTCACTCATAATCCTGATATCAATAATTTTTCTTAGTTTATCAATGTCCCTTTTGATGGATACTCAATATTTAGCTGATCGCGCATCACCTCTGAGAGGTTTCCATATATCGCTACATTTGCTACATCTTATTGATGAAAGATCTATATTGCCTTGTAAGTTGCCTGTGTAAAAGGATTATATCACTATCCCTGCATCAAGATACCCCACAAATATGTAGCAATAACCATGCTACATAGACACTACTATTTGCTACATATTGCAACCAAAAATAAAATGCACGTGCTATTTCATTTTTTATCATTTTCCTTTTTTATATAAGAATATTTTAAATTAGGAACTCTTTACAAAAAATGGCGGCGTACAAAAATAAGCAACACCAGATAACTCAGACCACTCCTCATGACATCCTCTTTTGTATATTTCGGGATGTGTTTTTTCAGCATTTGAAATGTAGCATGGCGTAGCAATATAGTAGCAATTTTTTGCTACAAATAATTGATCGAATTTGTAACAGAAAAAATGCATTACTCTATGATTTCATAGATAATTTCATCTGGATGGTTTGAATGATTTGATGATCGTGTAGCAATGTAGCAGAATACCTGGAAATGACTGAATGAACCTTACTGAAATAATACTAATGGCAAATATAATCTCCTGCCCCGCTATCTAGGTTAGCCTTATTAAGGCGCAAGGATCTTTTAGATTTATTGATAACTTTTGATCGATAATTCTACTTAATATAAAATCAGCACAGGGTTTTACAAGCACATTAATATCATCCCAATATTCATCTTCCAAACCAATGCATATGTGTTTCGCTCTGTTCATCACGGGCTGATACATTTTAGGTAGACGATCAATCACCCAATCTGCTGCTATAGGTTTCGATCGAATCTCATTAGTTTCTAATGTACTCCAAATCCGTGCATAGGTTAGTAATACATTTCGAGTGTCCTGTTCAAGTTCCGCTGAAAGTCTATCAAGATCATGAAGCATCGCGTTTATAAAGTCGCTATATGGGACCGGGTCTAATAGTTGCTTAGGGCTTTCCCCCATCAATGTATGACTCTTCAATAAGACCTGCGTGATAATCAGCGCAAGATCCGGCATTGCACGATCAGACCATGGTTCAAAATTTCCCATTTCAAATGATGAGCGAAGCCATTCGCCATATTGGAAATCAAAAAGGGGTGGATAAATCCAAGGATTAATTGCGACCCTTTCCACAAGGGTCATTTCTATAGGTGGCTTCGTACTTTTCATGTAAATGCCTGATATTTGGAGTAGATGGTTAGTCAACTCCATCTTTTCTTTTGACGTTGTGGTACGATTTGTTACAACAAATAAATCAATGTCACTGTATTTTTGCAAACCACCTATAAGATAAGAACCATAAAGATAACTCCCAAAAGCTCTGCGCCTAAAATCTTTGTTAGTACCTCAAGACATTCATTGAGTTGTTGCTTTACATCACTGTTGTTTTCCATCATTAACACTCAGCCATTTTTTAAAATCCTTTAACAATGCTTCTGCTTGAGCAATACAAGTTATTACTGCACTCTCAGGAATAATATCGCCAGAATAATCTGCAATATTGCGTTGTTTACGCATAGCATCCAATATAATCACTGTTTTTTTATCAATACCTAAAGTCTGAGGCAATAACTGAATCATCGTTTGATGATGTCCTGGTTTAGAAGTCAAGGTTCGATATCCATGAGATTGAAGTGCTGCATTTGCTATTTGCATAATTGCTTTATAGGCAGCATCAAAGCGATTCTCCGCGCTAACCAAGTCAATTTTTGAATCCACAATATTACGTTCAGCAGCATGCAAAAGCCGATTTATGGTATCTGGGTGAGGTGGTATTTTTTCCAGGCTGATGCCAATTAAATTATCCAAGGTCATGTTCAGCTCCCATAATAAATAGCTTGGGATTATTTAAAACCTCCTGAATGAAAAGATCTTGTTTTTGTAAAGATGACTTCCATTGTTCCCTGGAATATATTTTGGGGTTAATTTCTCTCCCTAAACTCGCTTGGGCAGCATAAAGAGCTGCAACTGCTTCTGTAAAATCAACCTCACCAATAATAAGCACATCAATATCACTTCCAAGGTTTTCGGTTCCTTTGGCCACCGAGCCAAAAACAAAAGCTACTTCAATTTTTTCAGCTAATGGAGTTAAAAAATCAAACAACACATCCACCAAACCAGACGTTTTCTTTAAAATGCTTGAAAGCTCCGTATAAATAGGAAAATTTCGATTTGCTTGGTAATAAACTTGATTACCGCTCTGCTCGCGCAGAAGTACTTTGGATTTAGCAAGTTTGGATAGTTCTCGATGAAGTGTACCCGCTGTGGTATTCGTTAACCGCGCAATCTCTCGGACATGATAACGCTCATCAGGATGCAGCAATAAAAGTGCCAGCACACGCCGCCGATATTCAGAAAACAATATTGAAGTATCAAACATGATTTTTATGTTGAAGCCAACTAAGCTTCAATCATAGCCTAAAAAGCTACACCATTCAATCAGATAAATAAGAAAACCATAAAAAGAAATATCCGTTATAAATCAACTATCCACTGTATCAGTTTAACACGCAACCAATGACCTCAATGATCTTGTAGATATCGAAACTTAAGGGCTCAGTCTTGAGAAAGCATGAAATGGTATTTCCCAATTACGTAATTGTCTTATTGGAAATAAAATGGGGCCTTGAAATTAAAGTTCTTTTCAAAAATCAATAAACACCTACTTCTATTACCATGGCTTCATATTAAAAGGAGATGGGTTAAAAATTTCTTGTTCCCCATCCTCAGATGTATTATGTATCTCCTCATTAGCTTCTTGTTTGGAGAGTTGATTTTTATTAGACGGTCTTGGTTCTCTTGAAAGTGGACTTGCAGTAAGGCCTTGCTCTTTCGTTACCTCATCTCTTTCTTGTGCTTTCGGACTGGGTACGGGCACTAAATTATTTGCTAGCTGTTGAATAAATGCATCGTATAAAGCTAATGTGGGCATGGTAATGCGAAGAGAACATATGCTTCCCTCCTCATCTTGAAGGATTTGTATGCAATCATCAGAAAGATGATTTTCTTCTTTAAATTCATTGAATTCTTTTATAATCGCTTCCATGAATTTTTTTAATTCTTCTCTTTGTTCTTCAGTTAATTTACTAGGTTCACATTGTAATTTAATTGAAAGAGTCATTGATACGCGATCACTATCAACCAGCAATAATCCTTTGGCGATCAATTCCGCAATTATTTCTGGGTCAAAACCAGACTCTAAATCAAGTTCTTCTGAACCAAACACGCCTACCAATTCATCTTCAGACCCAACTGCTTTGCCAGGTTTAGTTAGGAATTTAACTTCACCAGGACTCGCTTTTTCCTCAGATGTCTTCTTATCAGAGGTGGCACTATCACCTCCGCTACCACCTGCGCCATGTCCGGAACAAAGGCGCTTAGGTGCGATTTCTTTAAAACAAGTCCCGCAGCGTACTTTTGCACCTTCCTCAGCAGCCTCTTTTTTTTCTGCTTCCTTTCTAAATTGTTGTAAAGCTAATGCTATAGAGGAGGTTTTGGGTTCATCTGCCGTTATGGATTCAAGGACAGGCTGATGTTGTTCTTTGTCTTTTTTCATGAGAATACTCCAGTGCAAGTTCATAATGGTTTCATCCGAATAAAGATTTACTTATCTGTTATTATACCGAGTTAAAAAAACCCAATTGTATATATAATGTACATTAATTGGGTTGCTCGTTTCTTCGACTTAAAACATCGAGTACATAATCCCAAATTTTACCTGCTACATTAATTCCTTTCCCATCAGATGGATTGAGATGTAATTCAATGTAAGGGAAGCTATTATTTTCAATAATTCCAAATTGTTGCTTATGCCATGGAAGAGAAATGTCCTGACAAATAAAATCAAGACCTGTAAGCGGTATATTGAGTATTTTATGTACTTTTTCCAATAACAGTTTATTCTCAGGATGTATCAGGTCGATAACAGTACTGATTTTTGCACCACTACTCATAGTAACTTTTTTGGCAATAAAGATTTGTTGTCCTTTGTTTATTACCGTATTAAGAGCAACTCCTTGGGCTGCCAAAATTTTCATTAAGTTGCTATTTCGAGTAATTTTGTAGGGATATTCACCATGTCCTTCTTTCCACGTAACTTTATTTTTTTTATCAATTAACTCTTGAAGTGTAGTTACACCATCGCCAACAATGCTCTCAGGTTGTCGTCTCACACAAGCGATTAATGAATCATTAATAATTAATGACCGATAAACATCACCAGGAATGTGTTTTTCAACCAGCACGCGAAAATCAACCTGCTTTACTATTTTTATCGCTTCTTTTAATTCATTTGGAGTTTGAATAGTACATGAAGTATGAATACTTAGAGATTCAGATAGTGGCTTAACCACAAGAGGAAATCCCAATGAGATACCATAGTTGTAGGCGTTTTTGCTGGAAATAAAAACCCTCCCTAAGGGGCAGGGAATTTGGCTATCTAATAATTTTTTCTTGAGGCTCCATTTATTATCATATTTAGTATCCTCATCAAAGCGTGTATTTTTTTGAGAAATAAGAGAGATTGGAGTCTGTATGAAATAATATTTTTTCCTATTGTAGACCAACTTAAAATACAGAGTATGCAAGTTAGATTCCTTAAAATTATACAGCTCTAGCCCTCTTTTTTGTGCTTCATCCCAAAATGCAAGGACACTGTTATTGAATTGTTTCCTATCAATGGTCTGAGTCTTGGTATATAGTTTTATTTTTTGGAAAATATTAATGACCAACTGATTTAATAGGTTATTGAATCGTAAAAAATCCTGCTCTGATAGGAGAAAGAGTTTAGATAAAAGATAGATAAATGGATTGAATATAAAATAATGGAATAAATTAAAAAATTTTCTTCGAAAATGAGAACGTTTTTCGGGATAGCAATGCTCACAATGTTTATTGTCCATATACGCTGTGGGAACAGGTTTTAATGATTTGCAAATGTCACGTGAAGATTTGATTTCTTTATGTTCATCAAAATTTTTAACATAAGCGCTCATAATTTATCTCCACAGATTCGCCCATTAGCTATCATTATATCGAGTTAAAACAGATCAATTGTATATAAAATGTACGGATGCGCCGTGTGTTTGCTTACCTACTGATATCTATGTAACACTGAACTTAAAAATCAATTCAGACTAAATTTGTTTAGAGAGTTTTCTTATTTAAAGAGGCTTAGACAGAACGAATGAAAGATAAATCAATATTGCTTGTAGAAGATAACGTTAAGTTAGCAAATTACCTCAAAGAAAGCTTACAAGAAGCAGGTTATGATGTTTCTATTGAAAAACGTGGTGATAGATCGGTCTATCGCATCATTCGTGAGCAACCTTGCCTAGTAATATTAGATATAATGCTTCCTGGCATGAATGGAGATCAAATATGCCATACCATTAGAGATGAGTATTTGGGGAAAATACTCATGCTAACAGCAATTAATGATATTGAAAGTGAAGTATCCTCTTTAAATTTAGGAGCAGATGACTACTTAACTAAACCTGTTGCAGACGAGGTTTTGAAAGCAAGAATAGAGGCATTGTTACGTCGACCCAATTTAGTTAATAATCAAAATCAATTTCACTTTGGCAATTTTTCTATCAATTTTAGTACTAAGAGTGTTCAGCTCTTTGATGAAGAAATTTCAATAAGTACCAGTGATTTTGAAATGCTTGCTTTGTTGGTTAAGAACCATGATAGGTTGCTGAGTCGAGATAGCATTATGTATGCTCTTTCTGGGCATGAATATGATGGGGTTGATAGAGGTATCGATTTAAAAATATCACGTTTAAGAAAGGCATTGAATGATAATAATAAAAAGCCCTATCGTATAAAAACAATTCATAAAAAAGGATATATATTTGTATCAGCGGCTTGGGAATAAATATAGATCTCAGCCACCAATCTTATGTAAGACTTATCAAAAATAGTGAAAAATTCTTTTGCCTCGACCTTGGGATTTTTCGTCCAGTTATGAAAGCTTCACCCAATATATCGCAAATCTATAATCATTTACCCTCGACAAAAGTATCATTTTAGAACGCTTGTACAATATATATACATATGAGCCGAGTGTTTTTGATAAAATCAACCTATTATTTTAAGTAATAGTCGAGATGAGCCATGAAAGACGCTGCAATAGAAATCTTAATATATAAACCAGATCCAGATCATCCACTGCCTGAAAATCAGAGGGGTGTGGTGATAAATCCTCACTTAAAACAACGGTTCAAGCAATTTGTTCCAATTGGCGTCTATTTAGAAGGCCCTGATTTGAAGTATTATTTTTTCGATCAGTGTGATAAATCCCCAAAAATCTATAGTAGTTTGGATGAACTCAAACGAGACTTACCGGAAGAACTAGACAATATATTTGAGAAAAACCCAAAATTATTTATTATGGGCCATGCTGGTGGTGGCGAATATGGTATGGGTAATTGCCATGGCCCAAGTGAGCAGTTATATGATGATAATTTTGATAATTTATTACATGGTTTTAAACGAGCATTGCCCGCACATCATGGTGAAGTTTTTGTGACTTTAGAAGGTTGTAATACAGACAATCAACTTAATGCTGCAGCAAACTCACAGGAAAAAACATTTTTAGAAAGAGTGTCAGTGAAACATCCAGAAATCACGTTTGGTGGAACTGGACCATGGGATGCGCAAGATGTACAGACCGGCTTCCGATCCCTTTCGCCGGCATCCCCTATCACATCGATGGCAGGAAATATTTGGAAGGCTGGAAACAGTGTTATTTTTCATCATGGTGAATATCAAGTTGCCGTTCGAAAATCTTTATTTGCCTCAACACAAACAGCTAAAGAATTAAAAGTTAACACCCTAGAATATGCCCGTGCAATTCTAGGTAAAGACGAAGCCGATGAACTGATAGCAAAAATCGCTTTAAATCGAGATATTCTAAGCATTCAAGATTTAAAGAAAATTGATAGTTTTCCAGAATTGCGATTTGAAGGAGAAGATGTTGCAAAGTTTGTTGAACAGGAAAACCAAATATTAGGTAAAGAACAAGAAAATTATTTAAACCGTGTCCGTGATATCTTAGGTCGGGCGGATCCTATAGAACAACTGACACATAGAGATGTACTAGAACTTCTCTTAGGTTTAAAAGAACCTTCTGTATTTAAAGGTCATGAAGACTTGCTCGAGTCAATTCTAGCTAATAAAGCTTTGTTAAACCTGGCAATGGTAAGTTGTGGAAAAGTCCTTATTGGTGGCCCAAGTAATGATGGCGTCATTGCTTTATTATTAAAACATGGCGCTGATATTAATAGTACTGATAAAAAAAGCATGACGGCTTTGCACTATGCGGTACAGAATTTTTATAATTATAGAAAAGAGCCCTTACATCTCATTAAAAAGTTAATAGAGTGTGGTGCTAGTCTTGAAGTGCGAAATGAAAAAGGACAGACTCCTATCGAGACAGCGCAAGAACATAGCAAAGATGGACGAGTGACTGCTAGTGATAAGCTTCTCGCATCTTTGAAATCTAGCAATTCGCCACCAACTCCCTTAGAACTAAAACAATCTGTTAGACAAATATTTCAGATGAGTCAACACAAGGCTGATGAACTACTTTCATTACCTATTGCGAAACGTGAATATAGCAAATGTAGTGAAGGCACTCTTTATATTCCTGGAGATGTAGTGGAAAAATTGCATGGAATCTTGCAATCTGCAAAGGGGAATAATGAACTATTATCGGCGTTTGAATCAGAGCTTAGTATGGTTATCAGTGCTCTTGAAAAAGGTATTGGAACTGGAGAAGTGGTTGATGGCGAGGAAGATGAATTCATCCCTAAACGTTTTGAAAATGCAAAACTCCAGTTAACAGCGGTTATGGACGCACTGGTTGAGATGAAACAAGAGATCGATACTTCAAAAGATGCTAAAGTTGGGGCCAACTTCCAAAACTAAAATCTTAATCGCTAAGAATATCTTGGAAGTACTATGGTGAATCGAGCACCTTTTAATATCGGTGATTGTGTAGCCATGACCTTTCCTCCGTGGAGATTAACAACTTTTTTAACAATAGCTAATCCTAACCCAATATGTTTATCTCCAATTCCGGAGTTTTCGGCAATTGTATATTCAGAAAAAATGTCATCCGCACCATCATCCGGCAAGCCTGAGCCATCATCGTCTACGTGAATTAAAATATGACTATTATCCAGCGAAATGGTTAAAGAAATAGTGTGCTCTGCAAATTTCATAGCATTTGTAATCAAATTGGTAACAGCATGTTTTAAATTATTTTCATCTATGTATGCTTTCAAAGAATTTAACTCATTAGTATGAAATGTAATTTCAAATGTCGATGAAGAATAAGACTCTAATAGCTTTCTTAACCATACTATTATATCGGTCTCAGACTGTTTTAATTTCAATTCGTTTGAATGCATTTTTGAGTAAATCAAAAAAGTGCTGACGAGGCGATTCATATCTGCAATATCTTCTTGTATGCTGTTTAGCTGTTTATTGAGTAATACATCTTCAGCATTTTTCCTTTTGATACTATCCGTCGCCATTTGTATGGTTGACAAAGGGGTCCTAATTTCATGCGCGACAAACCGGCACAATTGTTTATGTGATTCAATCAGTTCTTTTAATTGCTCACCCATGTGGATGATATTTACATACAGCCCATACAAAATAGAGGTGGTACCTATTTTCCGATGAAAATCAAAGTTCCCTTGACTGAAATTTTTAGTTATCTGATACACCTTTTTCATATTTCTAACAAAAAGCAATGAAAAAAAGGCAATAAGACAAAGGGATAAAAAAAAGAAAGTCCCTATAAAATAATACATAACATCACTGATTCTTGCCATAACGGGCAGATAGCTTAGTGGGCCAATTTTGAGTATTCCACCACTAAAACTATAATAGAGAATAACAATTTGTGACGAGTTTTTATTGGTTTCAAATACTAAACGCTTTGTTGATAAAGAATTAATTATATTACCTGGTAAGTGTTTACTTTTAGTTTTATAAACATGAAGAGGAAAACCATATATTTTTTCTAACTGTAATAGTTCATTACTCCATGTATTTTTTGATTTTGATAATAAATGTTGAACGATTTGTATTAAAACAGGATTCATATAATTAAAAATAATTTCGCCAGGATCTGAAAAATTGTAAGCTAATGCATACGGGGTATTACCAATTTTTTTATACGCAGTATGTTCTACAATTACCTCGTTTAGAAATTGATAGGTTGTACCTGATAAAAAAATGATTTCACCATTATTTAATTGATTATTCTGCTTCAGGGTGAGTTTTAGACTGTCGATTACTATAAGATGAATAAGATTATCTGTTTTTTTCTTTATTATTGCATCCCAGTTTGATTTCGGATTATTAATTAACTCTTTTTCTAAACTAATTAAAAGTCCTTGTGACATCGTTTGTCCTGCATTAACAATTATCTTTGTCTCAACTGACTTTAAATATTTAAAAAATGCCAAAACAAGAATTAAAAAAATCACGAAGAACGCAGTCAAAATTTTAATATAAATATTAAATTTCATTACTATGCACTCTAAATAAGAATAATAGATGCCTTTTCACAAGAAATACTCTGGATTATCTTTGATAATTTCAATATCTAATTCTGGCATAATTATCCTACGTTTTGTCACTCTTTATAACTCTTGTAATTAGCCTATTTAAGGCATTCAAATTATCGATATTCGTTATGGCCTCATCAAATAATGATAAAGTCTCTGGATCGTGTGTTTCTAAATACTTGAATGCTTTTTTTGGACCTTGATAACGCAATTCTTTGAATACAAAATAATCCTCTAGAATTGTGAAGATTGACCAAATATGGCGATATTTCCCTTCTAAATCTCTAGTATACGCCCTTGCCAGCATTTTTTGATACCACACTCTACGTGCTGTAATTTCATCAGGAGGGAGGGACTCAGGCAATATTAAAAAAGCAGAGAGTTTTTTTAATAACTCTGTGCCAAAATAAGCTTTTTCAACAACAACGATGCCATCTGACATACATAAATGTTCATCAGAAATTGAATCAAAAGCATTCTCTGGATAAACAAAAATATCATGATAAACTTGATGTGCTTCATCAAAGCGTGCAATTCGTTGCTTATCTCCTTTTTCCCTAATCCCTGCAACATCATAATCACTGGTTACTGTGAAGTCTCCTCGTGCGCGCGAGCCATATAAAATAATTGTATGGCAATGATGTAAAGATATTAATTCATCAACAATGAATTGCAGAACAGCATCATTTTCTAATGATATTTTCTTTTGTGTCATTTCCTTACCTTCTTACTTTGTAACCATAATACCAACGGCTCCCTGTGGTGGAACTGGTTTGAACCGTATGATCTACTCCTGCTGGAATCAATACTTCTTCTCCAATAGCAGGTTTTAACGTTTTATTGCCCATGGTTAAAATCCTTCCAAATTTGACCTGGGGGATCTTCCCAAAGCTCAAAACTAAAGCCACGAGAGCGCCAATTGCTCTCAATTATTGTTGTATCCAGCATTTAGGCTCATTATTTAAAATCATTCTTTAAATTTTACACCACTGGAGAGCATCAACACCACAACCAATGACTTCAATGATCTTGTGTCGAGACTGAAGGCCTCTCTTTATTTAAATTTGACTTTTAGGGACTTTGAATAAGACAGACAGGTATCGCACTAATTCCATGTTGGCTTTATCTTCAATAGAAGGTGCCGCGATTTTTATCTTGAGTTCCCCTCCAACAGCACCTACTACTTGATTGCATTTGGCGCCGGGTTGAATAAGCAAACTAAGAATTAATCCATTATCCTTTTGTTTATACCCCGGATATAGGTAAATCATCTTGCTGTTCCATTATTTTATCCTGCTTTTACTATTCTATTGAGACTCGCTTTTTTATGTATAATATTCTCTGGGTAACTATTTAAAGGGAAGTTTTTTATGTTAAGTAAGACTTATATTTTTCTCGTCATTTTTTATGCATTTTAACTTCCAAAAATGAATAATCTACTACCACTTTTCAAATGGGGAACCGATTACCTGGTTTCTAATGGCTACTCAATAGAGCGCTCGCCAGAAATTGTATTGTCAACACCGTGGTCTCATGTGATCCGATTTGCAACATCAACAGAGAATTTTTATTTAAAACAAACACCACCATCTTTTTTTCTATCTAATGAGCCCAAAATCATTCGAGTATTGTCATCCCAATTCCATGCCAATGTGCCCGATATAATTGAAATTAATGAGGATTTACATTGTTTTCTAATGAGGGATGCGGGTATTTCTTTGCGTCAAACGCTTAAAACCAACTTCAAGCCAGAGCTATTATGCCAAGCAATAAAACAATATGCCACAATTCAACGCAGATCTGAAGAGTGTATCGCTACGTTTCTCAAACTTGGTGTACCCGATTGGCGATTAAATCAATTACCCTTTCTTTATGATCACATCTTAAAGCAAACTACTTTTTTAAAAGCAGAGGGACTCACCGATAAAGAATTACAAACACTACACGCCCTAAGCCCGAAATTTTCAGCACAGTGCAAATTATTAGCAAGCTTTAAGATTCCTGAAACCATTGGTTATCACGATTTTCATGATAAAAATGTTCTTCTTGATCCAATTAGGGGTCGTGGGTGAGTAGAACGGCCAGATCACTCCGACCGAACCCTCCTCAGAACCGGACTTGCGGAACTACCGCATCCGGCTC
>NZ_LNYE01000001.1 GCF_001467695.1 Legionella gratiana | reverse complement strand
TCTTCTGCGACAGGACTTTCACCCGCAAGTTATGTGCAGCTTTGCCTAGCGCACTGGAATAACCACCAAAAGTGTTAATTCTGAATTAATCCTCTTTCCAAAAATATTCCTTTAAATGCTTTTCAAGCGCACTTACCATAGCTTTTATGTCAATTTCACCATTACTCTTTTTAAAACTGTACTTACCAGTAAAGGCGATGTGTGCCCACGCAATGGGAGATATTCTTGCAAATTGATCAATAATATCTTGACTCACACCATCTGCAAGCATCTGTTCATATACCATGTTCAAAATAACGCTGTTGTACGCAATGATACAATTTGCAACAAGCCGTACAGCATGAGCACTGATGCGATTAGCGACTATTTTCTTCCCTTTGAAAACACCACGGTATATTTTTCTAATGAGTCCCTGTAATTGATGATAGGCCTCTGTTCGGTTTCTTGCCGTTCGTATAGCTTTTCTTAGCGCCATGTTGTCAATTAAATTAAGGACATGGATGCTTTTTAAGAGCTTGTTATACTCAAATAGCGCTTTCTTTAGACTGGAGTAACGCGCAGATGAATTTATCTTTTTAACAAGGGTACTTTGGGTATTTTCCTGTAACAGTAATGATAGAAGAACCCGTAAGATGCCTCGCTTCTGAGATTTGATCAAGGGTATGTTAATAACACCCCTTGGACGAATAATCCCAGGGTAATCACTAACCGGTTTAACAGAATACAAATCACGAGCCGCTTCTTTTATATCTTTGATGCTTGGTACATAATCAACGTCTATGGAATCCAAGATCACAAAATTGAGCTGATTCAGAGAATGATTATCGCCAGTTACCATATCAATATTGATGTCTGTTTTATTTCCATTGATTAGATCATAAAGTGAATGCCCTTCATACTCATTTAACCCAATATTTTTAGCATTAACCGCAACAAAATTCGCTATTAATGTATAAACAGAAATGCCGGGTGCCTTCCCAAGGTATTTTTTTGAATACCTTGATTGAATGGTGCTTTCGCTAGTTGCCAGTTTTTGTCCATCAGCATCCCCCAATATTTTATTATCGATTAAATCCCATACCTTAAAAATAGGTAGAGAATGTACAAGGTTGCTTGCCTTATCATTTGCAGGACACATCGTATCAATACGAATATAATCTTCTTGAGTTGAACGTAAAAGACTAAACTTCAGATCGGACATTTCAGCCATTTTTTCAGTGCTAATACCAAAAGCATTCGATAAGATACATGCATTAACAGCAGTTTTAGCAGGTTTTATTTTTACATTATATCGTGTTTTCATGTGGGTAAATACAGACCACATATCGGTACGATCTCCCATATGCATCATAATATCTGGAATTTCAACTTGAGGCAGTGCCTTGAAAAAACTGTCGTCAAGTTTTTCAACACTGTCATAACTCAAACTCCATTCTTGTTCTCCCGATTTGGTTTCTTTAATGTTGAATGCTAAATTCTCACCACGATGAATACGACCAGTAGTCTTATTCCATGCACTGTTTAGCTCATTTACTGCATCATCTAATCGCTGGTCACAATAGATTGGAATTTTCAGATATCCAAACTCATTAGCAATTTTTTCGGCGTCATCCACCAGGTTTTCGCTAACCAAATCATGATCAATATCACAGTAGGACACACTGTCATTGCAGCAGAGTAACCCTTTATCCAAACGCCGATACATCTTTTGATACACAAAAAACTCAAACAAATGGGGATCTACATGTTCATCCTCTACATTCTTTTTCAAATAAGGCAGCGCGGTTTTTGAAATAGAATCCTCAATCTCTTTGGGTAATTTAAAGGACGCAGGGCCTTTTTTACGGCTGTAATGGTTTTTCAATAATGTGATAAAGTCCATGATGTCGCTGTCTTCTTTATAATAAGCGAACGAAGTGTTGAGTAATACAGGGCGCAGATAAAGGGCAAAGAGACGGGATGATTCCAAATAAAAATCTCGCCTGGCAGCTTTTTTATCAAAAGTACTACCTACTAAATACTCTGCAATGATGGGAAACTGCTTTTCCGGTAAAATTTTATAGGCTTCATGATTTAATTCTTCATGGCTAAGGCCATACTTGCGATTGGGAAACCATTTCATAAAACGAGCTAATTTGGGTAGATCAACAACCAGGCTTGCATTATATTCTGCTAGTGCTTTATCGACATGTTTTGTAGCATCAGCCAGTATAGCTCTGGTATGAAACATAAAACTTGTTATCAAATTATCCATGATTTGTTGATAACGGTGGTAAACAAAACACAATGCTTGCAACCATTGCAGCGGTTTATTAAGTCGTCGCAATCTGGAAGCAGCATACTGTTCTGCCAAATCAGCATAATATCGAATGGCATTTTTGGATAATTGAAGAGAGGGTATAAATCCCTTTGCAAATTCATATAATTCCGCGATTTCTGCTGCTTTGGCTGCTTCTTCTTTGATGGGGATATATTTAAAACTTTTCTGATCGGCACGAATGACGTTGAGTTTAGTGATTCCATCTGCTCGATTAATCAAATTTGATAATTGGTCTTGTTGCGCCTGAGGTATTGCTAGCATTAGTTTGCTAATCCGTTCATTTTCTTTGGAAAATGCTGACGTAAAGAGATCTTGCAAGCTGCGATAAGTCGGTAACAGTATTTTTTGATTATCAAAGTAAACGAGTAATTGCCGAAATGTATCGTGGCCTTTTGGGTAATATCGTAACAATTCACAGAGATGAGCCTCAACTAAATCAGCTTGCCTTGATGACCAATCTTGATAACCAAAAAAGTTTAGAATGACGTTTTTTTGCTGATTGAGACTTTGCCTGGTAATGTTGCTTGGTAAAACAGCATTTTTGATTTTGTAATACCTTTCAAGGACATAATCCACATCCGCTCGAACATCGTCAAAGGTAAATGTAAAAAATTGATGTTTGGCCTTAAAATAAGCAAGTTGCAGAATAAAGGCAGCCCGTGTTTTTGTTGTTGAATATTGACTCAACGCAGTGAGCTCTTCGTTACTCAATGAAAAATACAACTCACGTTCGCCAGCATTAAACTCTGGGCGAGCATAAAGATCTTCGATTTCTGCGTCGGTAAGTAATTGCAACCGATTTTTCAGGGACATATTTGGGTTCAAAAAAACGGAGGTTTGGATGGACTGATTTGCCAGTCAAAAAAAATCGCATTGTACGCTGATTTTTAGTAAGATAAAGCGGTTCAGTAAATCTTAGTTCAAAATATAATTTTTCGGGTAGTAAAGTGGACTATTGTATATGAAAATTGGATATGCGCGTGTTTCAACAAAAGATCAATCTTTGTCTATGCAAGTTGATGCACTTAAAAAAGCCGGTTGTAATGTAATTTATGAAGAAATTGCTAGTGGTGCAAAAACGGCAAGGCCTATGCTTGAAGAAATTATGCGAAATATTCGCGAAGATGACGTCTTGCTTGTTTGGAAGCTAGATAGGCTCGGCAGAAATCTGGCTCATCTTATCCACTTAACCAATAAATTGATTGAGAAAAAAGTTGGCCTAATCAGTTTGAACGATCCAATTGATACCTCAACTGCGCAGGGACGGATGGTTTTTGGTATTTTCGCTACGTTAGCTGAATTTGAGCGCGAATTAATTCGTGAAAGGACCCAAGCCGGATTAAATTCAGCGCGAGCTCGTGGACGTAAAGGTGGTAGACCCAAAGGGATGTCAAAAGAAGCTATGGAAAAAGCAGCTATTGCAGAAGCACTTTATAAAAATGGGACTATTCCTGTAAAAAAAATTGCTGAGCAACTGGATATTTCCAAGACCACTCTATATTTATACCTGCGGCACCGAAATGTTTGTATTGGCGAAAAAACATAAAAATTGAAACCAATTCTATTGAGTTATTTTGAGTGCAAATTAAAAACCATTTCGTGTATAATTTAATCTTTTTTTGTAATTGAGCTTACTATGCCTTATAGAGATTTCTCATCTTTTCATAACATTAAACTATTATTTGGTAGTCCCAAAGAAGGTTTAAATTATGGTTATACTTGTACTCCACATCTCCAGCCAGATCAAAGCCCTTCTTTCGATGATGATTATTTTCTTTTATTCAGACGAAGTGAATATGCTGCTCAAATTGAATTAGCTTGCTCTAAAATATTTAAAGGTCTTATGGATTATGGCCCTGAATTGGAAATTATTAAAGAAAACAATGAATTTTATATTGCGAGTAGGAGGATAAAAAATTTTAGAGAAGGTTGTCCAGATCTCAAAGAGCAAAATCAATTTCAAAATATTAAAGGTTTAGCGGCAATGTTTATAATTTGCTATTTCCTTTGTGAAACTGATATGCATTCTGGTAATTTTGGCTTGCAGGATATAGGAGATGAAAAAAGAGCATTTAGGATAGATATGGCCGAGTCTTTGGACTATGAAATGTTACGAACTACGCTTACATTATCATCGTTACAAAAAATCCCCTATATAGTTGAACAGCATTATCATGGTGTGGATCAAAGTTCTTTACCTCAAAGCTATGTCAGCTCTGAAAGTTTTCAAAATGAAAAAATAGCCATGATAAAGTTAATTGCAAACACTCCCTTTTCATTTTTTGAAGATATCATTCGTACTACGATAACATCGGATTTATACACACACCAACAAAAAATGTTAGATAAATGTCTTGCTCTAGTTGAAGATGAAGAGGAAATTCTTTCAATGAAGAATAATTTTTCTAAAATAGAAGCTAGTGAATATGACATAGAGTCTCTAATAAAATTATTAAAAAAGAGGCATGAGGGATGGCAATTATTAGCACTTGAAAAAAATCTTGATCAAGATTTTAGTTTGGCAAATCCTGCAATCTTTATGAAAGAACTAAATTTGTATCATGAAAATACGTCTGATAGTGAAGAAGATGATGAATTTTCTTATTCAGAAGGTACAAACCTGAATCATTCGTGTTCTGGTCTCGGTTTTTTCCCATTGCCACAAAATGACAGCAATGAAGATAGCCAATATAATACTGATAGTTTCACACCCATTGAATATATGAATTAATTATAGTCATTGCGAGCTCAAGGAGGAGCAGAGGCTTTCCTGAAATTAGTAAGAGAAGAACTCAGAATTAACACTTTTGGTGGTTATTCCACACGACCCCAATTACTAAAAGAATGACTTTTGTTGATTGGGGCGAGACCGCTATCCTTCATCCATTTTTTTCGTTACAGACCTGTTTAGAACAATCGATTACTCACCATGGAGTAACAGAAGGTGATTCAACCTACCTGAAATTTCAAGATGCTTGCTTCGAAAATTGGCTAGGATTAGCGACAGAAAAACAACTGTTAAATGCATTCATTGTTGCCAAACAGATCCGGCTATTTTGGAATATACTCGCATCTAACCAGTTTATGCTCAGTGTGGATCGCCAGGCCTACAAGGCCTATTATCCCAATCAACCTAGTCCGATAGCAGGTGGTTTTAAAGCACTTCTTGAAGGCATCCATTAGTCCCAAAAATTAAGTTACTATTAGAAATAATCATAATAAGCAGCTTATTAGTTCTATAAGTATTCATGATATACTACTGGCATAATTTGGCAGCAGTATCTTGTCCCGAACTGAACGTTTGTTTGATTTAATTCAATTATTACGACGTCACCGATTACCCGTGAGTGGCAAAAAACTTTCAGAAGAATTAGGCGTAAGCCTACGCACTCTGTACCGAGATATAATAACCTTACAATCCTTAGGCGCGCCCATTGAAGGTGAGCCCGGTGTTGGTTATGTGCTTAAATCTGGTTTTATGTTGCCTCCTTTGATGTTTTCAGATGATGAAATTGAGGCAATGGTGCTAGGGTCAAGTTGGGTTGCACAACGAGCGGATACTCAACTTAAAATCGCAGCTCAAAATGTGCTTGCAAAAATTTCAGCAGTCCTTCCTACTGAATTAAAACACCAACTAGAAACTTCAGGACTCTTAGTTCCCCCAGGAAAATGTGCCGAAAGTAAAGATAGTGATCTTATTCTCATTCGCAAAGCGATACGTTTAGAACGAAAAATCGAATTAGAATATCAAGATCTCCAAAACAATCATTCGACACGAATACTCTGGCCTATCGCGCTCGGCTTTTTTGATGAAGTGCATCTCATGGTGGGTTGGTGTGAACTAAGGCAGGACTTCCGTCACTTCAGAACCGATAGAATTATTCAATTATCCATTAAAGAACAAAAATATTCCGAACGCCGACAATCCCTTTTAAAGAAGTGGCGCACCCTACATAACATTCCCCAATCCTATTGAATGATGCTGACAAAAACTGTCATCCGTATGTTTTATATTCTCCAATGAATTTAGCGAAATAAAAAACAGGAAAAATCATGACATTCGACCCCAATTTAGTTCTATTTTATGTGAGCAATATAGAAAACAGTACTCATTTTTACTCAGAATTGCTCAATGCTCAGCCTATCCACACTGAGCCTGATTACGCCATGTTTTTATTAAAATCCGGTTTGCGATTGGGATTATGGTCTCAAAATTCTGCGTTACCTGCACCAACTGCATTAGGTGGCGGTAGCGAACTCGCTATTTTGGTTCCCGATGAGCAAGCCGTTGATGAACTTTTTAGAAATTATCAAACTAAGAATTTTAAAATGATACAAGAACCAACACCGATGGATTTTGGTTATACGTTTGTAACCTGCGACCCAGATGGTCATCGAATTCGCTTTTTTTCAAAGAACGGATCATGAACCAAAACTGGCTGGCTGTCGCCTGCGCGTCCCACGTGCAAATTGGAGTGGAAGGAGGGTTTATGCAAGTTTGCTACGGTAAACTTGCACCTCTAAAGAGAATAAAAGCGGACGATTGCATCATTTATTACTCGCCGACGCTGCACTTTAAAGGCATTGAAAAACTGCAAGCATTTACGGCAATTAGAATCGTTCTACCAGGTGAGCCCTATCAAGTGGATATGGGTAATGGTTTTCATCCATTTCGACGAAATGTACTTTGGGCCAATAAAAAGATTGATGTTTCGATACACACGCTTATTGAATCGCTCGAATTGACAAAAAATACCAAGAATTGGGGATACCCATTTCGTTTTGGCCTATTAAAAATCAGTGAAGCGGATAAACGCATCATTGCCAATGCCATGCAGGCTTATATTAATTAAAAACTTCTACTTTGGAGCCTTATATGACTGTTATTATACCCCAATTGACCCAGATTCAAGAATTTAAAGTAACTGGAATGAGTGTAAGAACAAAAAATGAAGAGGATTTTAATCCCAAAACTGCACGAATACCTCATCTTTGGGAGCAATTTCTTGATTCAAAAATCAAAACACAACAAGATAGCCCCGTTTATGGCGTGTATCACCATTATGAGTCCGACTCATCAGGGTACTATACAGTTACTGCTGGGATAGGAATTGTGAATGAATCCAAAGCTACGCACTTGGATAGAGTCACTATAAACGCGGGCAACTATCTGGTTTTTAAAGCAATTGGGCCTAATCCCTCAGCAATCATTAATGCCTGGCAAACTATTTGGAGCTATTTTAATGAAAAGCCAAAATACGAAAGAATCTACCTCACTGATTTTGAGCTCTATAAAACGCCTCATGAAAGTGCAGTATACATAGGCATAAAATAACTAACATAAGATATTAACTATGACAACAACTCTAAATAAAACCGAAATGATGGAGTCACTCAAAACACTTAGAAGCGAGCTCGAGTTACTTAAAAAGCCTTATTCGCAGCCAAAAACAATCTATTATAAAACGGGGCCGGGAGATTATGCAGAGCATGACCAATTTATAGGTGTAAGCGTCCCTGAATTAAGAAAAGTCGCCAAACGTTATCAAACCGTATTACCCTTTTCTTTGTTACAAGAGTTGTTGTATTCATCTATTAATGAAGAACGCTTATTAGCGCTATTAATGTTAGTAACTCATTATCAAAAAGGAGATATAGACCTCAAGCAAACGATTTTTCAATTTTATTTAACTCATATCAATCAGATTAATAACTGGAATTTGGTTGACGCTTCAGCCCATTGGATTGTTGGGGCGCATTTATTAGATAAGGACAAAACACTCCTCTTCACCCTTGCAGAAAGCACTAACCTTTGGGAAAAACGTATCGCCATTGTCGCCACTTGGTATTTTATTCGAAATAATCATTTTGATTGCACTCTTAAACTTGCAGAAAAACTGCTATGCGACGATCATGATTTAATTCATAAGGCCGTAGGCTGGATGTTACGAGAAGTAGGAAAACGTAACCAAGCTATCCTCATCGAATTTTTAGATAGCCATGCTTATCGAATGCCAAGAACCATGCTGCGCTACGCCATTGAACGATTGATGCCAATAACGCGAAAAAGTTATTTATTAGCTAAGCCAATCGAATGCATTTAGAATCATGGTTGTTCATGAAATAAAGCAATTAGTTCTTTACTGGAAGAACATCCTAAGGACTCCATCAATTTAGCAATCATTCCTTCAACTGTTCTGTAAGAAACATGAGTTTCACGCGCAATTTCTTTAGCTGTTTTTCCTTGTGCCAACAACTTCAGGTATATGGCTTGTTGTTCAGTTAGCTCAACTTTCGTGTGAAATTCCTTATGGTATAAAGTAAAATCTTTTTTCTCCAAAATTGATGTTAGGTTTTTTTGGGGTAACATTTCTTCATTCCCCACCACAGCCGTCACAATACAACGTGTATGCTCCTCTAATTTCCCATCATCACCATGCATAGTGAGTGTAGCAACCTCTTTATATAAATTATCTCGCTCATCATGTAGTTGCTCAAAAAAATCGCTCAAACTTGGTATAGGCAATAAACTTGTAGTATTGCGTGCAGTACGATCGATTTGGACCGGAGTACTCACATCCAAAAATACAGTCATTTCATCGTGCAATAACTGACGATTTTTTAATGACAAAACAACGCTGGAATCCGTTGTCACAATGATATGCTCTTGGGTGCAAAGGGAAGTTAATATATCAAACTGACATTCATAAAAAGCATCACTCCCAGGGCCTCCAAGTATTTCCCACACATGTCGTCCAACATGGAACTCTAACCCCAAATCCGCATCGACAAATCGCCACCCTAATGATTGAGACACAGACTTTGCTAATAATCCTTTACCCGCACCATGATGACCAACAATAAAAATTCGTTGAGGTTGATTCATTCTTACTATCTCCTAAAACTAAATGATGTAATAATTATACAAATAGACCATAAGATGCATCAATACGTAGAACTACGTGAGTATTGAGTATAGGATTATTATTCTAATCTAACAGAAAAATTAATTTTGGGAAAAATAGCAGTATTTTTTTCTTCCAAGCATTCACTTGAGAGTACACTGATTGATAAGATAACAAGCAAAACATTGCTAACAATTTCTATGAGTAAATATTCTATGCCCAACTATCTGCATCTCGCCCTGAAATCCGAACGACTTCAGTTAATCCCTATTTCACTAAACTATGCCGAAGAGTTGTGCAAAGAATTTACCGCTGAAATTACAGAACATATGTGGCCAAGTGCTCCGAAAACTCAAGAAGAAATTAACCAGCATATTTCTGAACAACAAATCAAAATGCAGGAAGGCACTGAAATCGCATTAGTCATTTTAAACGAAGAAAACCAAGCTTTTTTAGGATATGCCTGCCTGCACCAAGCGAATACGAAAACACCCGAATTAGGTATTTGGTTAAAGAAAAGTGCTCATGGATTTCACTATGGTTTTGAAACAATTAATTTATTAAAAACATGGGCTGAAACTAATCTTGTTTATGATTATCTAAAATATCCAGTTGTAAGACATAATATCCCAAGTCGCAAACTTGCCGAAAAAATGGGTGGCATCATTCAAGATGAATACATCAAAACAAGTGAATCAGGCAAGTTGCTTGATGAAGTAGAATATCGATTTTATGGTGTACCAATGACAAATACACAACCCATGAATATTACTGAAAGCTTAGTGCGCGAGCTCATTGCTCAGCAATTTCCACAGTGGAGTCATCTGCCTATTCAAGCTGTAAACAATAGCGGTTGGGACAATAGAACCTTTCACCTAGGTACAGAAATGCTCATTCGTATGCCAAGCAGCGCCGAATACGCAGGACAAGTGGAAAAAGAGCAAGCATGGTTACCCCAATTGGCCCCACATCTTCCTCTTCCGATACCCGCACCGCTTGCGATGGGAAAACCCAGTACCCTGTATCCTTGGAAGTGGTCCATTAATCATTGGCTTCCTGGAGAAACAGCAGCGGTTACTCCCATTAATGATTTACCTGAATTTGCACATGATTTAGCTCTATTTCTTAAAGCGCTCCAGAGCATCAATTCAATAGGCGGTCCTCTTGCTGGGCCCCAGAGTTTTTATCGTGGTGGTGATTTAGCAGTTTATGATTCAGAGACACACAAAGCCATCGAAAATTTGAAGGACAATATAGATTTTCATTCTGCAACACAAGTTTGGGAAAAAGCACTCTCCACCTCATGGCAAAATCCACCAGTATGGGTCCATGGTGATGTGAGTGTTGGCAATTTATTGCTTTCTCAAGGAAAATTAAGTGCGGTTATCGATTTTGGCCAACTCGCAATCGGCGATCCTGCTTGCGATCTTGCTATTGCCTGGACACTATTTGAAGGAAAAAGTCGGAGCATTTTTTTAGAAACACTAGAACTTGACTCAAAGACTTGGGAACGAGGACGTGCCTGGGCTTTATGGAAATCAATGATGTACCTTGTGAATCAACAAACAGAGATGAATTTTGAAGCAAAAAGAGCATTGCGCACAATTCATGAAGTGATCGAGGATCATAGGAAACTATCATGAAGAATCCTCACATAGAATGGGCACTTAGTGCCTTAAACAATTTAGGATTTCAAATTGAACCCACCAAGCCCGAAATAATTCTCGATACAGCTTGGTCAGAAGTGTGTCGCTTTCAAACGAACTTTGGATTGGTTTATTTGAAGAAGGTTCCTTCTGCATTGTCATTAGAAACCAACGTCATTCAGCTATTGCAGCAACAATTCAATGCTCCTGTTCCGCAAATCTTGGCTCATAATCAGGAACTAAACTGTTTTTTAATGCAAGATGCTGGCATTCCTTTACATGATGTCTTTAAACAGGAATTTAGACCTAACCTTTTAATTGATGCCATTCATCATTACACAAAGCTGCAGATAGACTCAGCAGATAAAATAAACCTCCTTCTTGATTTAGGCGTCCCTGATTGGCGCCTGCAACAATTGCCAAGACTTTATAACCAATTAATGAATGAAGAAGAGTTATTAATTGGCGATGGATTAACTCAAAAAGAATTAAAACAATTAAAAAATTTAGAGAGTAAATTACAAATTCTTTGTGACCAATTAGCCAGTTTCAAAGTGCCTGATACTTTTGGCCATGCCGATTTTCATGATAAAAATATCTTAGTGAATCTCAATACTCATCAAACCACGCTGATTGATTTAGGGGAAGTTGTTATTACTCATCCTTTTTTCTCATTCGTTAATTGTTTGTATCGTGCAACAGAACATTTAAAACTACCAAGCAGTCAATATAAGAAATTACAGGAGGATTGTTTTAAAAACTGGCTCTCGATAGAGTCCTCTGCGCATTTGCTTGAGATCATTGCAATTATTGAACAATGTTGGGCTATACATGCGGTGTTGGGCGAGTATCGCCTAATTAAAAGCATCGACCCCATCGCATCAATAACACTGTGTCGACAAGGCCGATTTGCTGGAAAATTAAGAGCTTGGATAGAACAATAAAGCGCTATTATTGACGGACCAACCGGATATTTTCTCTACCAAAAGGACTATTTTCTGTGGAGCGATAGGGGTTAATATCCAATCCTCCTCGCCGAGTATAACGTCCATAGATTGATAATATTTCCGGTTTGCAACAGTTCATAATATCCACAAAAATCCGTTCAATACATTGTTCATGAAACTCGTTATGATTTCTAAAGGAAACAAGGTATTTTAATAAGCCTTCTTGATTAATCTTTTTTCCTTTATACGCAATTTGTATGCTTCCCCAATCGGGTTGATTAGTCACCAAGCAATTTGATTTTAATAGGTTAGAATACAATCTTTCTTCCACTAACTCGTTTTGAACACTAAGAAATGATGGCTCAACCAAATAGACAGAGCATTCAACATCGAGATGGTCAATGCACTCACCTTTCGGTATTTGTGATACAGCGTAGTGTTTTGCTTGTTCCAAAAGATAAATTTTAACTGAAACTGGAGCTTCTATACGTGCTTCTAAATCATTTTTTATTGTATTTTCTAACTCACTAATACTTTTTATTTTGGTATTATTGAATGAATTAAAATAAAGTTTTAATGACTTGGATTCGATGAGTTTGGGCGAGTTACAATCATAAAAAATTTCACCAATCCCAACCATCGGTTTACCTTTTTCGTTGAGCCAAGAGACTTCATAATGATTCCAGCAGTCAAAACCCACAAAAGGAGGATGGGGGCAGGATCAATGCCAATTTCTTGTCGCTTACCTGCTCTGGGAATAGGATAGAGTCGATTGGGATTATAGGTGGAATCATAGTCTGATTTTTTACCTAACTCTGATTCATTAACGGATTGATATTTTTTTAATACAGCATCGCTCATAGTATTTAACTCCAATATTTCAATAATTTTTGCACTACTTTGCCAATTGATTGGCTGGTTTATTTCCAGTTGACTGGCAATATACGTTAACAAAGAGGCTGCTTCATTTATTTTATTAGCCTTTTCACTCAATTCGCGGGCTTGAAGGCTCATTGATGCGGCCAGATTAAAGTTTGGATTCGCAAGGATTTCTTTAATAGTAGATAAAGAGAATCCAAGGAATTTTAAGGTGATAATTTGTTGTAAAATAAGTAAATCAGTTTCAGAATACAAACGATAGCCAGAATCAGAGCGCTTTGTTGGTTTTAACAAACCTACTTCATCATAGTATTGCAATGACCGAATTGAAAGAGAGGTCATTTGGCTGATTTCTTTAATTTGATAATATTTCATAAGCATCATCTCCTTAATTGATGATTCTAAGCTATCACGCAACGTGAGGGTCAATAGTCATTTTATTCAAGAGAATAAAAAAATTGTTTGTTTCATGTTAAGATGTGCCGCTTCATAGTTATATTTACTGCATAGTGGTTATTATGAGCCCAAATACTATTCAATTAAATCAAAATCATGGGGGACCACTCCACTACCTCGGAAATAGGTACCTCACTCTTCCAGATTTAACAGGACATATGTCCCCTGATACCAGCTGGTTGAATGAACATTTCTCTGTATTATTGGCGAATAATAAAGGCCAAAAATACAAGAAAGCTATTGAGCCTTTTTCAGGTTCTGCTTCTTGGAGCTTGGCTGCAATGGAGGTTGGCCTTGCAGAAGAATATATTGTCAATGACAGCAATAAAGTTCTGATTAATATACTTCAATTAATTAGAGACAATCCTACGCTTGTTAAAACCTCTTATGCTGCGTTAATAGAAAAATATGATGTTTCCCTATCGAAGAAAGATTTTTTCCTTAAAGTGATTGAGAATTACAACCAGACAACTGATGAGGAAAAACCATTATTGCTCCCCTTTATCATCAATCATTCATGGGGAGGAATTCTTTTTTATGATAAAGAACTGAATATTATCTATCGCGAAGGTGAATTATTTGAAGGAAAAAACGCCAATCGATTTCTTGAACATGCAAATTTGTCGTTGGAAATGTTCTTGTGTGAGATTGACCGAGTATCTAACCTTCTTAATGTAAATCAAGTTTCATTCAGAAGTGGTGATTTTATGGACGTGATTTCGATCGCGACACCTGGTGATTTTGTGGCGCTGAATCCTCCTTATCCAGAGAATGAGCACTCAACGTTTGAAAAAGCTGGGATGTATACTGAACTTTATTCACCTGAAAAACTGCACCAAAATTTGGTTCACATCGTTCACTATCTTGAAAGCCAAGGTATTCATTATTACATGACTTATGGGTTTTATAATCCCAAATTCAGAAACTACGTCTTAGCTAATAAGAACCAGCAACCAATTAATTACTTTCGTGTTCTCGGTTATAAGCATTGTGCTTTTGGAATAGGCCTTGATCAGATGTACTTTACTTCCCAGTTTTCAATTCCCAAAAGGATAAACATATTCAAAGCAGAAGAGGTTTTAGGGAACCAAGATTTAACACCTGAAGAAGCACTAGAACAATTTAAACGACTTTCAAAAAAATGTTTTGCTGTTATTTACCGAGCCTTTATTAAGCCTGGGCTTGAGATGGAGTATCAAAAGGCCTGGCATCAGGTCGCTTCCTATTTTGTGCAATATCGCGGAGCGTTAGGTTCTTGCCTGCATAAAACTAACGATGGTATGTGGCTTGCCTATTCTCGTTGGCCAGATAAAGCGACTCGAGATGCTTCTTGGCCAGGCGACAATGCACCATCTGAGATGTTACCTGATGACATTAAAAAAGCGCTTATAACCATTCAAGAGAGTATTGATCAAACGCAAAAACTACCCGAAATTACTATGGAAGTTATCGATGATTTATTGTATTCAAACTAATTTTAGAAGATATAACTCATGAATCAAGCCGCAAATTACCAACTAGAGCTTGTTATAGACCCCAAGCTACTAGAACAGCAAGATAAAATTATTCGTGATGGGATAGTAAATTTTAATGCTCCTTTTACGGGAACCAAACCAGAGCGTTACTCAATCTATGTGAAAGATAACGAAGGTACTATTATTGGCGGTGCTATTGTATATGCTCATAAAAGCTCAATATACGTTGATGTCCTCTGGGTTAATGAAGAATACCGTGGTCTTGGTATTGGTGCTGAGATATTACGCAACGTTGAAGTCGAAGCAATTAAACGAGGGATTCCAGCATCAACATTAGATACTTTTTCTTTTCAGGCAGAAGGGTTTTATTTAAAACAAGGCTATCAGCATTTAGGAACAATTAACAAATACCTAGAAGGACATGATCGGATCTATTTGAGAAAACAATTGAAGAAAGAGTAAAGGCATATCCCCCATAAAAGAAATATACCTTGAAAAAGAACAGAACAAACGAAGCATCTATTTTCCGAAGTTGATCTTTTATTGGAACTGATCGTAAAAATTCATAAATGAATTAGAAAGGAAAGGGAGGTAGCTGACTCTTATCTCTAAGCCAGAATGGATGATGCCATTCTTCATAGATAGAAACTGGCATATTGCTTTGCTTAAATTCATCAAAAGATAAGCCGCAAAGAATCCATTTAAGGAATTCCCCGCAAGTTTCTGGACTTATTAAGTGACCGGACTGATAAGCCTCATCAAACATTTTATGCAAATGAAATGAAGTTGTTTCTCTTAAAATTTTTTGAATTCTTGTATCCACTTCCCCTGGAATAACACAAAACACACCGATATTTTTCTCGGCTAACTCTTTTCTCACAATAGCCGTTACTTCATCCAAACCTGCTTTACTGGCACAGTATGTTGAACTTTCTTTAAGTTTCAAAGTGGCTGCCCTTGATGTAACAAATAAAATCCGAGACTTCTCAGGCATCCCTACCGCGAGAAGTGCTGTTAGTTTCATGGGAGCTAATAAATTAACCTGGAACACTGCGTCAATACTGTCACAATCATATTCAGTTAACGGACGTGGAGGGCTTTTCATTCCTGCATTATGAACTAAAAGATGAAGCGGTATATCAGATTCATTAATAATTTTTGCAACCTGTTCAATATCACTATTGCGGGTAAAATCCGATTGAATGGGAACAAAACGAGGAAATAGCGCTTTAGTATTCATCATGAAGCATTCCTTGAAACTTAAGTTAATTTCGTGCGATATGGTAATCAAAGTTGAATAAAGTTAACAGTTTATTCTTAATTCACGTGTTACTAATTGAGTTAATTCTGTAATACTCGCCTTGACTTGAATAATAGTAGGCAAAACCTGAAGAACCTGTTCAACACCAATATTCTGCTGCTCGCTATCAGAGCTAAAAGAACGCTCTATATTATACACCAGCCAATTGATCCAATTACCAAGAACACCATAAAAGGCGGCCTCTAAATGATCCTGATTTATAGTTAATCCAGATGATGCATATATTTTTAGCATTTTTATAAATAAAGATTTATGAAAAAATGGGGTAGTAATTCCACTCCAATCAAGAGCACAATTGACTATTTCATAGGTAGGATTAAGTTTTCGCGCAGACTCCCAATCGATGAGAAATGGAGTATCATTTTTATCCCATAAAACATTTTTTTGATCCAGATCGCCATGGGTTACTACACTACTACTTTGTAAAATAGGTATTACTTTTTGATAGAGCTCATTAAGCTCAATTATAATTCGTTGATTACTTTTTAATTGCTCTTTAAACACCAAATTTTGGCTTGCTGACTGGTCTATTAACACACTAATTTTTTCATTGGTATGAATATCAAATTCTTGAGTGCTTAGTTCAGGGACATTAAGATTAATACAATGAATTTTTGCCAAAAAGGCAGCTATTTTAAGTGCATGCACCTCAGATATAGCGTCTTTATTTAATGCTTTTGCTGCTATCCAAGGATAAACAAGAAAAGCTTCATCTTCCGAAAGGATTAAATAATTATTTTCTATTTTTAGAGCATGGATTGCAGGTATCGTATGCTTGGAAAATAGGAAGGCTATCTCTTCTGTCAATTCATATTGGGATTTAACTTCTTCAGTCAATTGGATCCTGCTATTGAGTTGTTTTACAGCAAACTGCGAGCCATTGCACTCCAGATACCACATTTTATGTAAAAGACCGCCATAGACTCTTTGAGGCAAGTCACAAGGTTGGTTTATCTTTAATTTTTTACAGATTGTTTCTAGCTGACTTCTATTCACTATGAACCGCCTTAAGAATGCCTTGTGTTTCTAACTCTTCATTAAAAAATTTAACAAAAAATGTTTTGCTTAACTTGGGATTTTTTTTATTGATTCTCGTAAATTCTGCTGTAAAACCGCATTTCTTATAAAATTCTGGCGCTTGAAATGCACTAGTCACTAAATTGATATTATTAAAGCCCTGACCTTTGAAATGATGTTCTAGAGCAAGCAATAACTGCTTACCATACCCTTTACCACGATAAGCGCTATCTACCCAAATATCATCCACATAAATTTCAGAAAATGCTGTATAGGCATTAATCACCCCAAAAACTTCTCCTTGGGCAGAAGAAATAGTCACTGAAAAACATCGATAATTGACGTCGATACCATGCTGAGCCTCATAGGCAACAAATCCCTTTGTCATTCGGTTTTCTGTTGTCTCATCAAGCTCATCAACAAATTGGATTTGATATTCTTTCTTGCTTTCTAAAGGTTCCCCTACATTCTGTACATTACTATCAAAACGAAAAATAACTCGCTGAGGCTGATGTGGATCATAATTGACTGTTTTAATTTCTTCCTGGAAATTACCCATTGTAATTTTTGCAATAGTTTTGCGCCAAAAGTTAAGCGCTGGCTTATTTTCCGGAATCACAGAAATTTCCCATAAGCCTGGATGCATGTTCCAAAGTTCAGAGGAAACCAAAAAACCTAAACCTTTGCCTTGAAACTTTGCAGTAATGAAAAACTCGCCCATATTCCACATAGTATCTGGGTAAATTCCTTCTTGATTTAATAGGGCAAAACCTGCTAATTCATTACCTACTTTAATCAGAAAGGCTTTTCTTGTCGGCTCTTCAAAGTATTTTTTAAAATCGAAGCTTTCATAAAGGCCATCGGGAGGCAAAGCCCAATCCTCTGAAATAAAACCGCAGTCACGAGAGAGTTCATATACATAAAATCGTGCCATATTTTGGATGATAGGATAATCATCTAATGTTGCTGTCTCAATTTTTAAAGCAGATTGTAATTCTTTGATGTTCACAGCACTTTCCTTAAATACAGTTTTGCCATATGACCTTCATTCTGATAACCAAGCGATTTGTAAAAATCATGAGAGCCCTCTTTGGCTCGCCTAAGTCCCGATGTCAAATCAATGATACAGGGACTAAACTGCCTGGCAAATTCCTCAACAGTAATCATAAGCTTTTTACCTATTCCTTGATTACGATATCCTTGGTCGACCACAAGGCCTTCAATATGAAATCTTGTTGTTTCTGAAACAAAAAGATAGCTCTTAGACCAAGCAATCCAACCAACAACTTTTCCAGCAATTTCCGCAAGAAGAACACCGTAATGCAGTTCATTAGTAAATAGCTCAAGTCTTCTTTGCAACTCATCAGGCGATTGCGGATAGCCCAATTGCTCCATTAAAGGGTGAAGATGTTGAGCATCATCAATTACTGCTTTGCGGATAATCAATTCAACAGACATTTTAGGACTCCAGATTCACTCTATCCCCGGATAGATTAGGAGATGAAATCACCAAAAAAGAAACCAAATTTCCGGAACTGTTTTTCACTTTATGAGCTGCCCATGCTTTAATAGTTATTCCTTCCTGTTCCTGCAACACCTGTTCATAATTTTCAAACTCAATAACCAATTGTCCTTGTAAACAATAAAAAAATTGTTCTGTTTTCTGATGATAATGCTTTATCTCACAACTTCCAGCAGGCATCGTTTCATAAATAACACTAAACTGCCCCTCATTTTTTAACCACCATCCATCGCAACCTTGTCCCCATTTAAAATGGAGTGCATTGTTTATTGAGACAGCCTCTTCTCTCACTACAGATTCTAATACATGCGATTTTAGGCTTTGACTTAAGCCGGAGACTGAATCACCATTTAAGAGCCCGATGTCTGTTGTTTCTTGAAATTCTTTACGCAAAAAATAAAAAATAGAATTTTTTTGAAATCCATGCCGCTCAAATTCAAGTTTGAACCCTAATTTTTTATAAAATTCTATTGCCTCCCAATCCATAGTGTTAACTGTTGCAAAAGCGCAGCCTTTCTCACTACCATACTTCAATGCCTTTTGCATGAGTTTTGTTCCCCATCCTTGATGTCTGATGGATTCACTCACCCAAAGATTATCGACATGAAGACCTCCATAGAGTGTTCCGCCACTACAACCACCCACAATGCTATTGTCTGCATCACGAATAAAGCATGCAAAGAAATCTAAAGATTCGAAGCCTCTTTGTTGTTTGGCATACGCCTTAATCCCATTTGTTAATATTTGAACATCATCAGGGTTTGGATTTTCTAAAAACGATAACTTTAAAGTCATTTAATTTATCCCACTGTAGGAGACCAGGCACCATGCTCCACATAACTTGCCTCATCACTGCCTGACCAAGGTGGCATAGTAACGCAAATAAACACTAAATCTGCTGCATCACTTCGATATTGAAAATGTGTTCCCAAGGGAATATCGATGCTGACTCCAGGTGTTAAAGGCGTAATACTCTCTTCATCGTTCAATTTACGCCAAATTGCACCGTCACCAGAAAGGACATGCCAAAATTCAGATACAGTTTTATGACGAACTGCTTTGGAAATTGTTCCTGCTTTCAAAGTACAGTGAGCCATTCCACCTAAATGATTATTCATCAGCAATCGAACTTCAGCACCTGCTGGAGAGATATGTTGATACTCTTTGGGTATTTCTTGTGTATTCATTTATGCCTCTATTAAAACAATGTTCTCATCAGTAGTGGTTATTTCTTTTTTTAAATTTGAATTGTAACGCAAGCATTATCTGCATCTAAAGTAACCACTTTGCCAATTGGAAGAATGCAATTTTGCTTACCGTGCCCATAGGGAAACTCTTTAATGCAAGGTACTTTTAATTTTGAAGCCCATTCATTGATTACATCTTCTACCGTACCATCATGCTGATGCGAGTTCTTACTTTTACAGTGTTCAAATGTACCAAAAATAACGCCAGAAACTTCATCAAAAATTCCTGCTAAATCTAGTTGGGAGAGCATGCCATCAATATTATAGGGCTCGACACCAACGTCTTCTACCAACAAAATACTTTCTTTAAAACTAGGCAGATAAGGTGTGCCCATTAAATTAGTCATCAGAGTTAAATTTCCACCAAGTAAAGGGCCTCGACTAACACCTGCATGAACCTTTATTCCTTTGGAAATTATGTATTCTTGGCCTAATAAAGAAGAAAGTAATGTTTTTTTAACCTGGGTACTCAAATGAATAGTCAAAGTAAATCCTGTATAACTTACTAAGCCACTGTTTTTAAATAGGCCTAATTGCAACGCGGTGGTATCACTAAACCCGAATAATTGTTTTGGGTTTCTCTTAATTAATTCATAGTCTAAAAAAGGTAAAATACGTTGTGAACCTTGTCCGCCTCGGGTTGCAATAATTGCTTTCACTTCAGAATCTTTAAAGAAATCCATCACATCATTGGCACGTTCACTGTCTTTTCCCGCTAAAAATCGTTCTGATGCAAACATATGCTTTGCATACTTTACCTTAAATCCATTCAACTTTAATAAATGAACTCCCGCTTCTATATCCTGTTCCATAATAGGGCTCGACGGTGAAATAAGCCCTACGATATCTCCTTTTTGCAGTGGTGCTGGACATAGAATCTTCATTTATTACCTCAATTATTTTCTGCATTCAAAAACAATACTTTCGTCTTTTTCATCAGGTGGCGCGTTTCGGTCAAATCCTTTAACCATCCGTACATTGCTAAAACCAACCTCAGTAAGCAAATTGTGCAAGAAAGAAGAGTTTTGATAAATGCGAATTTTATATTCCTCTACCTCTGTTTGAATCACACGGTTGTTTTCAATCAACTCGTATTTGCCGATAGAGTAACAAACCTCTTCATTGAGCATGGCTAATTGACTTAATACGATGAGAGTTCCATCTTCTTTGGGCCATCTTGAGCCTCTCCATATACCTAATTCATTAGGAACTGCATAGCGTGTTTCTACTTCAAATACAAAAAGTCCTTTATCTTCTAGGTGCTCATAAATGATTTTTAAGGCTTTTTGGATATCCGCCTTTTCAGTAATGAGACAAAATGAACCACTGGGTATAAAAATCAAAGAGTACTTCTCAGATTGATTTAAATCTTCAATAAAACCATACCAGACTTTTGGATTAAGATTTTTGCTCCTTGCTTTTGCATGCAGTCGCTCAAGCATCGGTTGACTTGCATCAAAGCCCTGAACATCAAATCCTTCTTCAGCCAAAGGCAATAAAAATCGACCCGTACCACACATAGGCTCTAAAATGGTGCCTTTAGCCTCTACAGCATAGCTTCGGTAAAAAGAGTACGCATCTTGTGGCACATTGGGTTTACTTAAATCATATACTTCAGTACACAGGCTCTGATAGGTATCTAGTTTTTTCATGGGTTCCTCTTTAAAATCCAATACCATTAAATATTCATCATAGAAGGTATCATTAATTTTAAGTGCTTTAGGTTCAGTACCATAAATTCGAAACCCTTGCTTTTGATAAAAAGCGCGGGCCACAAAATTGCTCGTAACACAGGTTAAGTGCAATTGAGTAACGCAGGTTTTTGCATGTTGTATCAGGGTCTGAATTAATGCTGTTGCAATACCTTTCCCTCTGTATTCAAGACGAGTATACATACCCCAAAGTACACCACGGTGTTTGGTTTTAAGTGAATTAAGCTTATAGAATCCAGCACAAGACACTAATAAATCATCAACAAAGGCACCTAATACGTATCCTTTACTTAATCCATTTTGAAAATCAGTATCGGACATTAACGCTTCCTCGTCATAAGAAGAGCCAAAGCTTTCTGGTGAGTTGGCCAGAGCCTCTAAACGTATTTCTTTCCATATATTCCAATCCGCATCAAACAATTGTCTAATCTTCACAATATTATCTCCATGACGGTGACAGGATGTCCTTTAAATTCATCCATGCCAATCGTGCGCCAACCAAGACGACTGTAATATTCTGGAATGGTAGGATCAAAAGCAAAAAGATAAAGATTTTTAAACCCTAATGTTTGGGCTTCTTCTTTTACTCGAAGAATAAGCTGTCTTGCAATACCTTGTTTTTGATGGCCTGGCGCTACCACTAACGAGCCTAGCCAGGGAGTTAGTTCAGGACGGATCCCATCATTCACGCGTAAAGAGCACATCCCAACAGGTTTATCTTCATCAAAAGCAACAACAGTGAGCGGTAACTGCTCGATGTTTAAATGATTTCGTAAATTTTCTTCTACACGCGAAGTGGGCACATCAGGAACCCAAATTTTTCCTAATACTTCATGCCAAATCTTAGCAAGCTCTGGAATGCAATCGGAGTGATGTTTTAGATAGGCTATCGTTATCATCTTAATACCTGTAAAAATGAATTATTCCTCTTGGCAAGGCGTGCCTTGATGAAACACCATTTGCCAACGGTTGTGTTTGTATTGCCAGAGCGAAGAACGTAAGGAACTTTTTGAGGCAACAGTAACCTTATAAGTTGCCAACATGACTTCGGGCGACACCTCTAATACTGAAAAGTCATTAACCATATAACTTCGTGACTCTTCTTCTGGAAGAGAATCAAGTAGGTCGTTCTTATTGTAAATTGAACCAGAGGCCCCATACTCGATAAATTTATCAGCAATCAGTAGCTTCAGTTGGGTAATCGATTTTCTCGTTTTCGGATTTAAAAGAGAAGTCTCTAGCTCATAAATCAGTTGGTGTTCTTGTTTCATAGCGATATCCTCATCAAATATCTGGGCTTGTGTTATTCACCATCGAGAAACAGAGCCAGTCCAAAAAAACAAAACGCGGTTTTGAGTAATGCTCTTTACTTAATTTTTGAATTGCTTATTGAGGTAAATAACGCATTAAGTCAACTTTCTTGAGATCGCAATCGATCTAGATGATGAATAATCAATGAATTCACCACTTGTTTATTAAAATCAGGACAAAAACGTGGATAATCACGTTCAAGACCATAAGACCATTTTTCCAAACGTTCATGATCATATTCGATCATGTCTTCAAACAAGTAATCTTCTCCATAAGTTTCTTCACAATGAAGGCCAACTCCTCCATCATAAAGTTCTCCTGAAGGCATGCGCAATGCAATGTGCCAGCACTCTTCATGGGATTTCATCATCACAAAAACAATATGCACTTTATCCTGAAAGCGGTCATTCCAAGCATCAAAAAATAATTTAGCAAACGCGCCACAAGGACCATAATTAATCCTTGGTGTTTCTTCATGAAATCCCAGCAATTGATTTATATCGTTTTTTAAATCATTTAAAACTGTAATTTCTTCTGCATTCACTCATAACTCCCGTAGTATTAAGCTACTTTTTTGATTAAGACACTTTATGTTTAAGCTGAATTTATTGTACCAGATAAATTTCAATTCGTTCTTTACCTTTACCCACATTCGACCTTTTTAACGTAATATAACCCACTTCAGCGGTTGATTTTACATGTGTTCCACCACAAGAAACCTTAGAAAATCCTTCGATTTCCCAATAACGCATTTGACTCTTCTCATCAGAAAATCCAGTGTGAATAAGCATATCTTTTGCAATAATTTGATTGTATTCAAACAAAAGAGAGTCAAAGATATCCGAAATATTGTGCTGATAGCTAAAATCAATTCTAGCCTTATGCTCAGCAATATGAGCACCTATTTTTTCAACGGGCAGCATTCTTTGGACAAGCTCTAAGATTAATTCAGCAGCAAAATGAAGGCGCATCAATTTATAACGACGAACAAAGTCAATTTCCATAAGGACAACATCGCCTTTAGAAAGTCCATGCTCCGCAGGTAATGTATAATAAATCAAGTGATCTTCTATTTCAGAATGAGTGACTATCAGGCCGTTCACGCGGACTGTATCACTTTCCTGACCACCGGAAAACGAAAAACCAATAGTCTCTGCAAAAAGTAGTCGATTCTCATTGACTGACACCACTTTAGTCATTAATTGGCGTTGATAGGGATTATCCCAGAATATTTTTTGCATGACTTACTCTCTAATCTTTACCACCATCCCATTTGTTAGCTGTTTCAATGTTTCAGGAGATAATGAAAACACTGCATTGGGCGTTCCTGCTGCAGCCCAAAGAACTTCATGGCATAACAAATCTTCATCAATAAGAACCGTATCAATAACGTTTTTATGGCCAACGGGAGGAACTCCACCAATCGCAAAACCAGTGATTTCTCGTGTAAAATCTGCATCAGCTTTCCCAATAGGTTCATTGATGAGACTAACAATCAAGCTCTCATTCACACGATTAACACCACTTGCTAATACTAATACTGGCTTGTTGGTTTTTTCTGTGCAAAATAGTAATGACTTCACAATTTGAGCAACACCACATCTTAAAGTATCAGCAGCATCTTTTGCCGTGCGAGTGCTCGAATCAAGTTCTTTGACCTCACACGATATCCCTTTTTGAGATAAAAAATCTTGTATGATTTGCGCGCGTTTACTTAACTTTTTCTCTTTATTCATCGCTTATCACCATCCCATCATCGCCACAAAGAACACTTTCTAGTGAGCTCTGTCACTACGTCCCAATCCCCAAACAAGACAATGCCATAATAAATCAGATCGTTCTCTTTAACCTGTGCCGTTCTTTCAATTTGCTCTTGATAGGACCCAACAGTCATCGTATCGGTAAAATCATTAAAGAGAACATTTTTTGCTAAAGCATTCTGGCGTAATGTTCTAATTTTGTTGGAATTCTCACAAAGAATTATAAAAGGGATTTCTGAAATATACGGGTGAGAGCCTCCGTCTGCATCTCGATAATCGGTTAAACGCAGTTCTTCTGTACCAATCACAGCGCCTAAACCAATACACATATGAGCAAGTGCATTCATTACTTTGCCAGGCTCGATACGTTTGTTAAGCACTGCAACCAGTTTGTTTTTAAAAGGGTGTTCAACCATACAATCCTCCACAATCTACTTCACAATTCGTGCGTTATAACGCATAATAAACCAGTATATACTTGTGCGCTAAAACGCACAAGCTTTTTTTAATAAGGGACATAATGCAAGAAATTTCAAACCGCATTGCAAAAATACTAAAATCATTAAGACAAGATCGAGGTTGGAGCTTAGATAAAACAGCGCTTGAAACGGGCGTTTCTAAAGCGATGCTTGGGCAAATTGAACGCGAAGAGTCAAGCCCAACGATTTCTACCCTATGGAAAATTGCGAGCGGCTTTCAAACCTCCTTTTCATCGTTTATTGAAGACAGTCTGGATGATTCAACCAATCCTATTTATAGAACAGGGCATGCTGAAACTTTGCATCCAGATGATGAAAAAATACGAGTACTTCCTCTGTTTCCTTTTGATGAACAGCTACATTTTGAATTGTTTGTTATTGAGTTATTGCCCGGATGCGAACATCTTTCACCTCCTCATAAACATGGAGTCATTGAGCATGTCATTGTTGTGGATGGAACCATTGAAATTTTGTTAGGTAGGTTCTGGAAATCACTTTCCAAAGGAGAAGGACTGCGTTTTAATGCCAATCAACCGCATGGCTACCGAAATCCAACCAATGAGCTATCGCGCATCCATGATATTATTCATTACCCACCTCAATAGGAGTTCCCTTAATCGGTTATGGCACATAAAACAAAGGGGTTAATGCCATAGTTTTTAAGTCATGAAGCCATTCATCCCCTGGCTTTCCTCCTGGAGCTGTTTCTTCAAACCAGTTGTATTTACACCAGAGGTAGATATCTAAGCTTTTCATTTGCGAAAAATGATTCACTTCTTTTAATTCTTCTGAGCTCAATGGCCGGATTTGCCTATATCCTTCTATAAACCATTCAAACAGTGGTTGCCAGAGAGGCCATGGTTTATTGCATAAGTCCAAAAAAGGTTTGGCAATATCGGCAAGATACCAATGATATACTGGCTCATCAAAATCAATCAGATGAACGCTCTCACCATCATAAAGCACATTTCCAGGACGATGGTCCCCATGGGTTAGGCCAAAATTAGATGAGTCGATTGAAAAAGTTTTGAAGCGTGTCGTAATCGTTTCATATAAATCCTGAATCAAGGACTCTTCTTGACGCGCATAATCCAAAGTCTCACGCCACAAATCTTCCCAAGTTAAAAAGTGATGTTTCTCTGCAACATAACTTTGCGAGGCTTGATGCAATAGCCCTAGAGCCCTTCCCCATGTTAGATAAGCTTTTTTATCTGAATAATCAAAATGCATGATTTGCCCTGGTACCTCCCGGCAAACATGAACAAAAAATTCCAAATCCTCTTGGTGCACAGTTTCAACATCATTTCCTTCTTGAGATACCACCGGTTCACAAATAGGCGTACCACACAAAAATAAATACTTCTGAAAATCAATGGCACTCAAAAGTTCGCGAGCTTTTCGTATTTTTTCATGCGTCATGCGTAGGTAAAATCCTTGTCCATTAGATTCAAATCGATAAACACAGTTAATTTGATTATTGATAAGCTTAAGATGGGTAGGGTTTTTTACCCATTTTTGCGCCGCATGGTTCGCTGTTGTATCCGTAATTTTTTTTAACGTGATCTCCCAAATCATGCTTGAATACCTTTGTTGTTTAGATAATCAGCCCTGGATAATCGATAAAGCACATGTCGTCTCAAGGGACTATTAGGCTCCAATTTGGGATGGTCAAAATCATCCTTGGTATTGTGATGTAAACCAATTTTTTCCATAACACGTCTTGAAGCTAGATTATTCACTGTTGTAAATGAAACTACTTCGGGAATATTTAAAGAGGTAAAGGCATAATGCAAAACTGCTTTTGCTCCTTCCGTAGCATAACCCTGATTCCAATGTGTTGAGGAAAGTCTCCAGCCGATTTCAACAGAGGGAGTAAAGTCCGCTTCAAAAGAAGGGGTCATTAACCCTAAAAATCCTATCATTTCCCCTGTACTTTTCAGTTCAACAGCATACAAAGAAAATCCCTTCTCTTTATAATGTGCAATAATCCGCTCAATGCCTGCTTTTGTAGCACTCTTACTCCCTATTCCTGGTAAAAATTGGCATACTTTTTTGTCTTGATCAATAAGTGCCATAGGATCAAGATCAGCTTCCTGCCATGTTCGTAAAATCAGACGGGGAGTTTCAAGAATATTCATGGGACCCTCTATAAGTAAGCATGTTTATCATGAGTAGGTAATTGGGATCTTCACTGTATTGCGTGGGAACAAAACCAGCCTTTTGATAGCACGCTATGGCTTGTTCGTTTCCAATTTGAGGATCAACGACAACGGCTTTAAATCTGTAGAGTTGTTTTGCAATAAAATGCCTTATAATTTGTCTACCCAACCCTACTCCACGACACGATGGCTCTGCAATAAAAAGGTCGATACCAGCCAATTGTTCAGGTGTAGCCTTGTCAAACAAGGAAGCATTATGTCCTGAAATTCCTTCGGGTAAATGGTCGGCAAGACAGTAATATTGAATAAAACCAATTGGTTTTTGATCCAAATAAATAATAAAACTCGGGACTGGATCCATGCCTTCAATGCGGGGTAAGTACTTTGCCCTAATATCTTCCAAAGAAAACTGTTGATTTCGTGCATACCCTTGTTTCACTGTAGGCTCTGCAAACCATTGGGTCATTAAGTTCAAATCTTTTTGACTCAATGGTTTAAATTCCAGATTCTGATTTTTACTCCCATAAACTAAGGAAGTCCAATCCAAAATACAACGCGCTGACTCCTCTGCTGAAAGGAGGCTCACATCTAGAGTCATTTCATACGGCTCTTTGCTAAAATAAACGTCTTCTTCAAACAATCTTTTTGTAATAAGCGCCTCATCTTGTGTTTTAAAATAGCCTTTTCTATCTGAGTCTTTTAAGCGTTTAACAAGCTCTGCACCATTACAAATCAGTCGGATAGGAACAAACACAGCTCCCCGTTTTTGAGCAACGGTTTGTACTTGATTAAAAAATTCCTGATGCCAAGAATTATTCGCTAAGAGCTCATAGGTAATAACAAAGCTCGCTTCTTTAGAGCAAACCGCAGTCATCGTATCAAAAATCACATCACGAGCTTTGTTAAGCGCTGCCCATCCTTTATCATCAAGAGACCAAAATACTTGAGCATCGTTACCTAAAAGTTTTAGAACCGGATCGATCCAAGCATGGTGATGCGCTAATCGAAACTGAGGGGCCAGCGTTGTAATTGCCTCGCCTATGGTTTTTTTACCGGTACCTGCAATACCCATCAAGAGTATTATCATATTCGTCGGCATCATTTATTAAAATCCTGTCACAATACTTTACTCTTCTTTATGTTTAAGCACACGCATCAAGTGCGCCACATCATATGGGCTACGGAGTTCAATGAATTTCACTTTTGGATATTGGTTCTTTAAGACATTTAATAAAGGGTTAATCCGTTGTTCATAGTTCCACATATAACTTAATAGCGACCATCGGACCGTTTCATTGCAACCAGCGGCTCTATCATCAATTTCTGAAGCCTTATAAAACAAGCGCTTAAATACCCGCCAATAACATAGCCACTTGGGTAAATTAAAGTACAAGCACATATCGGCTTCGCGATAACGTATCTCAAATGATTTGCTGGAATTACCATCAATAATCCAGCAAGGCTTAGCAGCTAATTCTTTTTGGAGTGACAAAAAATTCTCATATTCTCGTGGCACCCAATCGGCAATAAAAAAATATTTATCTAAATGGAACAATGGAATATTTAGACTCTTTTGCAACATAACAGAAAAAGTGGACTTGCCACTTCCTGGTCTACCAATAATCATGATACGTTGTAACTTTATCATTTCATTCAGAGTTTAATTTACAGTTTTCTTTTCTTATAGATGCAAATGATTGTTGTATTCATCCGCTACACTATCTAAAACGTTAAGTAGTCTGTTCTTCACTTAACTGTTTAAGTACAGTTTTTATCGTGGCATGAGAAAAACCTCGACCACTTAAGAAACGAGCCAATTTTGTATTTATTGCCTCATCTGTCTCATTCTTAAATCCACGCATTTTTTTCCGAGCTTCATCCAGGGCGCGAACATCTTCCAGTTCAATATGTTCTAAGACTTGCTCAATCACTTCTTCTTTAACGCCCTTCTGTTTTAATATTTCTTGAATAAAACGGTTTCCTTTATGGATATAACGGGCACTTAATGATTCAGCCAAACGATTATCATTAATTAAATGTAATTCCCGAAGGCGAGCTAGGGTTGCATGAATCTGAGCATCTAACTCGGGCACATGCGAAAAATCCCTCTCCAATTGCCTTATGAGTTCTATTTCACTGCAATAATGATTCGAAAGATATTTTATTGCTGCATCGATGAGTGTATTCATACTAAAGTTCTACTATAAACCACAATTTTATTTTTGCTTTTGCCAAGACAGCCTGATTTATTTAGAATACCATTATAACAGGAAAATATTGAGTCTTTTATGCCAAAAGAAGGAAAGGCCAGAGTCTTAAGTGAAGCGGAGTTTAAGCGACTGCTTATTGTTGCCAAAGATGGGCAATTCGCTATAAGAAATAGCGCCCTTGTGTATTGTTCTTTTGGTCTTGGATTGCGAGTGAAAGAAATCGCCTCTCTCACTATTGCAGATGTAGCCGATTACAACTATCAATTACTTGAAGAGATTTGTTTGAAGCGCTCAATGACCAAAGGTGAAAAGCAACGTTACGCTTATCTTGCCAATGAAAAAATCCGCAAAGCACTCCAAGCACATCTCGATACCCTAAAACATGTTGCACGAGACAAACCCTTATTTCAGACCCAACGTAAAAGTCGCTTTACACCCAATAGTTTGCAAAAATGGTTCAAGTCACTTTATGATAAAGCAGGAATCATTGGGGCAAGCTCCCATTCTGGTCGACGTACTTTCATTACCCGATTAATTGAACAAGGCGCGGATATTAAAGCAGTCTCACGTCTTGCAGGTCATGCTAACATTGTGACTACCGCAATTTATGTTGAAGACAATCCTGATCGCCTAAAACGCATTGCTAATTTGGCTATTTTCTAAATGACGCTCTGGTTTATTACTTTACCCTGGTTACACTATTTGGATTTTACCTACAAAGAAGTCTACCATGAGGCACGCTTTGAGAAAGACAAACGCTATTATGTGCTTCGTCTAGAGAAAGATTTACTGGATGATTGGACAATCACCGCCATTAATGGAAGAATAAAATCTAAGTTGGGACAAAGAAGAACATTAGCTTTTTCAACGTACACAAATGCGTTTGCTCAATTCTTAAGCATGATAAAAATCCGTTATCAGCATAATTATCGACTTAAAACTTTGTATAGTGAAAATATTTTTTCCCTTCACAATATGCTGTTTCTTTTAATATCACAAAAATATACTAATAAAACCAATACCAAAAGGAAGAAAAAACCAAGGTCCGAATTGAGTCAAAATAATTGCTCCACGACTGTTCACAACAACTTATCTCATACAACAGCATTCCAACTTGACTTACTTTTTAATTTCTAAAAGAAAAGTGGTTATTAAATAATCAGATCGATTTAAGCACGCTTTAATAGTGATTAGAAAGAAGATGATCTTTTGCCACACTTTACCATTCGACGTAGTCCAATCGTCTCTTGAAAGTAAAATTTGGAGGTCGTTTTTTTCCGGTATACCAGTAAAATTATAACTACAGGCTCAAGGCAAACAACTTCCAATTTTTCCACATAGTTATCCACTAATTTTGTGAATAAAAAATAGCCCTACCCTTCCACCTTAAGATGGGCCATTAACCAATCTGCTTCCTCTAAAGAGTCAAAACTTATCACCACCCTACCTTTTCCTCCATCATTAAAATGCATGTTAACTTTTGATGAAAGTTTTTTCGACAATTGTGCCATCCAATCTTTCGTTTTTTGTTCAAATTGATGATTTAGAAAAAACTCCTGTTTATCTTCTGGCCTATTTAAGCGCTGAACCAATTTTTCAGTTTCCCTAACAGATAAAGACTTACTAGTAATTATTTTTGCTGTTTCTACTTGTTGTACATTCGACAAACTTAATAAAGCTCTAGCATGTCCCATTTCTAATAATCCCGTTTTTAACATTTCTTTTACTTCATCTGTGAGAGTAAGCAATCTAAGAAGATTAGTAACCGTTGTTCGAGATCTACCTAAAGTTTCAGCAACTTCACCATGCGTCATGTAACACTCTTCTATTAATCGCTGTATAGCTTGCGCTTCTTCCAATGGGTTTAAATCTTCTCTTTGAATATTTTCAATTAAAGATACTGCCATCCCATTTGCTTTATTGTATTTTCTAATGATTGCAGGGATTTTTTCTAATCCAACTATTTTAGCTGCGCGCCAACGCCGTTCACCTGCAATAATTTGATATTCATTCCTATTATGATCTATTTCTTTGACAAGAATAGGCTGTATAATCCCATGCTGCCGAATTGATGAAGCCAATTCTTCTAGTGAAGCATCGCTAAAAAACTTTCTAGCCTGATTTTGATCTGGATAAATTTTTGATAAACACAGATCAATTGCTTCCAAGGACTGGAGCTCATTCTTTAGATTGATTGGTTCAAAGGCCGGAAATTTCATATTAAACCGCCTCCATTTTAATTGGCTTCTCTAAATAATGTTGCTTTAATTTTTCTTGGGCTTCTAGAACAAATTTCTGCATGTTTTTAACATGCTCTTGGTTATCTCCAGCTTTAGTATATCCTGATAGTTTTTCCCAATGATTGAGTTCTGCCTGTAAAGCGAATAATTTCTTTTCCCACTCAGCTTCATCATTAGATGCTTTTTCTTGAGAAACTTCTGGCTTAGGTTCTTCCTTAAATTTATAATCGTGTTTTAAGGCGCTAATAAAATATGGGATAGGATAAAAACCTGTCCGCTCTTTTTTTGCATATTTCTTGGTATAGTTAATCTTCTCTTGAATATACTCTTCTGAGTAGTTATTTATAATATTTTCTAATATTGACTCATTTAATATGCCAAAAGTTGATTTTATTTCTTTATGTATCTGCTCATTTTCACGATCAATACAGCTGACTTCTGATATTATTGTATTTTTTTTGTTCTTAACTAGAACCTCAAATCCAGTAATTTTTCTACCAACTCTTATTGGATCCAAGCTAACAGCAAAATTAGCTCGATCATTAACCTCTTCTAATGAGGGCGAAATGACATTTCTTGTAAGTTCCCGCATACTTGGATATTTATCTTCAGGAACTCCTAAAATTTTTCTAAATGTATCTAATGAAATAATTTTATTTTTTTGTAAGTTAATAAACCGTGTACTATTTTCATAAAGAGCATGACCATATTTCGATTCAAATTCAGATTGCAGATCAACGTCGATTGTACCGTATATAGATGGATTAACTAGTAAATCAAGCATGATTTTATGAAAAGAAAAATTGATGGTATTATCTTGATAGAACGTAGGCGCACCATGTAAAACTCGTAAATTTAAAAACGAGATATCTGTAGGTACCTTATCTTTCAATAAATTCCATTCTATTTTTAATGATGCCAACCCATCAATGGACTCTTTTAGATATTGGGTATTATTACTATTAAACTTGACTGCTTTTAACAGCTTAGAAAAAGGCATATTACATTCGACAGCGACCGAATTTTGATGGTTATTTATGCGACCATCTCCTTTTATTGCTTCATACAAAAGCACATTGACAATTTTCCGTTGCAATACACTCATTAAAGAGTATGCATGAATAATTGTTACATGTTTACGTATTGTTTTTTCAGCGAACATTACCCATTCCGTTTGGCCTTTTTTCTTATTTTTTCCTCATCATTCTACTCAAAATAGCAGCGCGTATTATGGCAGTTTGAGGGCCTCTTATATCAGGATATTCCTTTACAACTTCATTTCTCATATCAGAAAAAAAACATCGTTGCTTAAATGTCATATAAATTTTATCAAATACGAAATTTTCACTATTCCCTTCTGCATTGAGTACCATTTCTTTGTAATCAGGATTTTCCTTTAACATTATGATGGCTTCGTTTACCCAATCAGTTTTCTTTTTTAAATTATATTTTTCAGAATTTAACAGAATTTCTCTGAGTGACTCTTTAATTTCTTTATTAATAGTAAATGTAATAATTTTCTTATCGTCTTCATTATTATTGAGTTTCAGCTTATTCATTTTAATCACACTTCCTGAGCAATTAGAGGAATTATTTTTTTAAAGCACTCCTCAACTGACTTACCATTATTCCATTGGACATTATTGCTTAACATATTCATTTGCTCGACGATGCTCTCGTGTAGAATGTTGCTTGAAACTAAGGCATCAAAGATAATTTTGGCAATATTGGGTTTTACCTTACCTAAACTAACATTTAATTGTTTACGTCCTCTTATTTCTTTTTTTGTAACTAACGAAAATTCAAGTTCTTTTTTTAGCTTTACAATTGCATCAAAGGATAGATTTTCTATGGCTGCCTTTAAGAGAACTTGTTGATGTTCTGCGTTTTCAACTGAAATAATTAATTCAATTAATTTTACATTCTCTATTTTTCCTTCAGCAATCGCCTGCTTTATCTCTGGACTAGCTTGCAAAATCAGAATATATCTTCGAGATTGTGTTATAGACATTCCCGTTAAATCACTTAATACTTTTGATGTTATTTTCTCGCTATCACTTTTTTCTTTATTTTCGTTTAAATACTCTTTAACAATAGCCTCAATACTCGCAACTCTTTCAGCCAGAGATAAGTCTACACGCTCATTATTCTCAATCCACTGTAGAACTCTTAACTTTGAACCAACAGGTCGTTGACTTGCAATTCTTGCTATAATTTCCTTTTTACCGGCAATCGCTGAGGCCAAGGTTCTACGTTCACCAGCGATTAAACGACATTTGTTCCCAAATCTGTATACAAATATGGGGTTAATTAACTGATCATCTAGTATAGTTTTTGCTAATGACTCAAGCGATTTCCAATCATTTTTCTTTTTTGTATATTCAGGATCAGAGGGATCTATTCCATTTATTGCATCATGAAGTGTTAGTGCTAGTTCACGATTGTTTTCCGGATCAAGTTCTATTTTATCTAAGGACAATACTTCTATTGACAGTTCCCCAGCATAATCATTGGCAATTGCCAGTGTTCTTGATATGGCATCCTTTGTCTCTCCAGTTTTAACTGAATTCAGTTTGAATTTACTAACCATAGGAAGCCTCCTTTTCTTCTATTTTGTTGTATACATTATGAAATACCCTGTCATATACATAAGAGCACCATTTCTCACTTTCAATTCTAGCGAGATGTGTTTGTGGTAAGTTAAATACACAATTAGGTTTTGCATCCTCTACTACCAATTCTGAATAAATGGTTCTTTGGGCTATAGGAGGTAATAACCATTCTTCTGATTTTTCTATTGAACGCAAATCATTAAGGAACTTAGTATGTACTGCTGTTTTACGAACTTGGTTAGGTAAAATTCCCGCTATTTTAATAGTATCGTCTTTCACTCTTCTAAGTTGCTCTTGTGAAATTGCTTGGATCATGCCTATGGTTCCATTAATACCATATTGTTCAAGTTCAGTTGGCAATAGTCCATGAGTTGCTGCTCGCAACCCTGCCATTGTTAGTGGGCCAAACTGTGGATTCGTATCAATAATAACAAATTGGTAATCACTGTGGGTTGATAGCATTTCGGTAAATTCTTTAAGACGATTTATAACCTTTTCTTTTACATCAACTTTTAGAACACGTTGTGCATCTTCCAATAATGAAGCAAAAGAAGGAAAACAATGTAAATTGTCAACCCATGTTGGATATGGATAAATAGATTTACCTATGAATATATCTGCAATACTACTAACTCCATCCCAATGAGGATCATCTTCTGGTAAGTTGTTTGGATCCCACTCTGGATGTGCTTTAGGCATGTAACCAGTTGGGTGAGCTGGATCTCTTGTAGTCGGAATTAAGCTAGATGAAGAGTTGCCTTGTGGGTCTAAATCGATAAAGGCCCCTTTCATGTTTTTACATTTAGCTAGATATTGTGCAAGAGTGAGAGCAATAGTTGATTTGCCAATCCCTCCTTTGTTTCCGGCTGTTGTAATTACTTTCATCCATCCCCCTTTGCAATAAGGTGCTTTGTACTATTTTTTTAGACTAACTTTATTGAAACAAATTTGCAAGCGGTAATTTGTACTATTCATCTTAATTCTAAAAAAAGGAAAATATATATCTTTTTTCTTCTATTCATAAGTTCATCAAATAAAAACATCATAACCATATGATTTTAAATGATTTATATAAGAGCTATTGTGTATTTATTTGGGATTGATAGTGTAGGTTTATGAGTTTTTGTGTGTAGTAATATGGGGATTAATGGGACTTAAAATTTCATGTGTGGCTTTATGGGAGGTCATGGTGTAGGTATATGGTAATGGTGTAGCTTTATGGGGTGTTTTTAGCTTTTATCCACATTTTCTAATGTCGGAAACTTCTGACAGATACTGGATTTTTACTCTAGTACCTTTAAAATTTTGATTAGTATCTCGCATTGTGAATTTTTGTAAAATAATTATTCCAGCGTTTTGTGCGCGTTTATACTAACCGCCCAACTATCAAATAGATGTGTTTATCTTGAAGACAGAGTAATATTGCAAAAGTTACATTAAATTATACTTTTTGCATTTTTACGAGTAAGTTATTGACTTATTTTGATAATATCCTAAATTCGAGAATGGATATAAGATAATGTTATTTTCATGTTTTAGATATCATTTTTAATTGTAATAAATTACTTTCTATAAATAGAGCATCTCATTATCTGATGAATGACGGCTCCTTTAGTAAGCTAAATGTCAAAAATAAAAGAACTGTTTTCCCATCTGCGCCAGTGTATATGATTAATTCATATTTAGAATATTGATTGTTAAGCAATATATGTTGGTAATATTAGTCTTCGTATAGAGTTATCTGTTTTATCTATCTTTACCCATGGCGAAGAATATATTGTTTGGCTGAGATTTGTGTTTTTGATTAAGTGGACAAATCTTTTTTATAGCTATGCGCTTATTATCAAGATAAATGGTTGTGTCGTTTGTTATTTTTCAATAACCTATTTAACAATAGTCCTATATCTCTCAGGGCATTATATTAAATCTTTTATTTTGATGGAATAGATGGATTTCTCTACTAAATTTATTCTCCTAATTTAATCAGGCTTTTTAATGTTGAAGCAATGGCTATTACATTAATCCTAGAAAAAGCAGTTCAATCGTAACGTGAGGCTTTAGTGTGCTAAATTTTAAAGGGTTTGTGATGCTCTTAATTGTCTTTGATATTTTTTTGTTTTGGGCCGTTTGAATTTTATTAAATTTAATCCTGGATCTGTTTTAATGGCACTTTAAATTTCACGGGACCACTGTTATGGATTATCGATTTAATAAATTGTCCCCGGGGGATAATATCGTTAACTCATTGATTATAAATAATAAAAATATAATTAATTCTTTAATTAACGGTTGTGGAATGGTGTAGATTTATGAGAAAGAAAATTCTAGAGTAAATTGAAGAAGATTAACAAGAAAGGATTCTAACTTAATCGGAAAAACATAAATCTCAATAACTTAAGTGATTAAATATAAAATTTGGGAGGAAAAAACTTGAAGAATCATTTATTATACAGGGCGACATCCATGTTAATTATTTTTTCTTAACAGCAATACATTATAATTAAAGGTCTGAAATATTGGCAACTTATCATGGGTGATGCAATTGTGGCTGTAACGTAGAGGAATTACTATATGACTATTATTGATGCAAGACCTACCTGTTTTTATCATCCGATAAAAGTCATTTTTTTAGATGATAACAGAGCATTTTTGGATGCGTTAGATTTAGAATTTGGCCAAAAGTTTAATATACTAACACTTACAAGCTCAGATATGGCTTTTCATCTTATTGATAACGATTGTCAAGATATCACCCAATCAATTTTCAAATTAATGAATGATGTGAATTTAGATACTACTAATGATCGAGTTATTGGCTTTGATGTTAGTAACATGTTAAATCAGCTTTATCATAAAGCAAGGTTTGAGAATGCACCATTGTTAGTTGTGGACTATCAAATGCCCGGTATTAACGGAATTGAATTTTGCAAAAAAATTAAAGAGAAAAAAATCTTTAAAATTATGCTAACGGCTGAAGCAGATAAAGATACTGCGATAAAAGCTTTCAATCACGGTTTAATTGATAAATTTATACTCAAGACAAGTGAAAATCTATATCCAGAAATTACATTAGCTGTGGATGACCTAACTCAGCGCTATTTCAGAGAGTTAACAAAAAATATAGTTAATGCGTATGAAAACTCCATTAATAATTTATTTGATAATGAATTATATCAAAAATTATTTGCTAGTGTTCTAATACAAGCACAGGCTGTTGAGTATTATCTAGTTGATAACTCAGGTAGTTTTTTATTTCTTGACAAAGACGCCAAACCTACATGGCTTATCCTTAGACACGTAAAAGAGCTGTCAGATCAATTAGATTTAATGCGGGGATATGAGCTACCCGAACAGACCATGGCCGCTGTTACAAAAAAAGAGAAAATATTATTCTTGTTATCAGAAAAAGAATATAAAAAACCAATAGCTGAGTGGATTAACTATTTATTTGATGCGCAAAAGCTAGATAACAATTACTACTACAGTATTACCAAAGATCATTTAACTGATTCTATAGATTGGGGAAGGGTGGTTTCATATTCCTCATATCTAGCAGAGAGATAATTTGTCACAATTATTCATTAAAAAGAGATAAAAAATAATTTTCAATCTTTGAAGTTTGCTCACGTATAGCGCTCATAGAATATAAAAATTTTTCCATCTGCTTTTGGTTAATATCGACGGTATCCATTGACTGTGAAATTGTATTCATGAAACTCGAAGCAGATTTTGTCATGCTGTTGATGATAACAATTGAGTTTAAAAAATCGTGTTTTAATTTATCTTTATCCGTAGAGTTCATGTTGAATTCCCGTGTGCAAATTGAAAAGGTGGCTCTTTACCAACAATTGTTTTAATCCATGGCACTTGGCGAAATCGATCTCGCGAATGGCCAGTGGCAAGATGAACGTCAATAAACCCCTTATCAAAAAGGAGTTTTGCGCAATCCTCGCCTCTAACATTGTTTCCTAGATCTGAGTCAATATAAATAAGAGTATTCTTACAATAATTATTTATTTCATTTACGAACTCATCAAATGACGAATAGGTTGAAATACTTTGTCCAGCCTCTTCAGCCGCAAAGATCCAAGTCATTCGCATCATTTCATCATCATCAATAAAAACCACCGTATTTATAAGTTCTTTCTCTGGAGTCTCAATAATTTTAATATAAGGTACATAAGATTTTGGTATGATTTTAACGCCAATATTTTCACATCGATTTCGTATAGCAATATCTTCAAAGCAACTGGTAACTAAAATAGCTTTACCATTTAAATTAAGCTCTTCAATCACATCTAAACCATTTTTAATATCAGCGAGCAACTCATAATCCACTAAATATAATATTGGAGTTTTTGGATCAACTTTATACTGAACTAAGTCGATCGCGTTATAAAAATGAAACATTTTAACGTGTGAAATATTTGAAAACCGTTCATTCCATGCGTCATGGATGGATATATCGTCATCTAATACGACAATATTAGTACCATACCTAATATTCATTGAGTCACAGAACCAACTAGGGGGGTTAGACCTAATTAGAGTGATATGAATTTTTGTCCCAACTTTTTCTTCAGAGTGAATATGCATTGAACCATTGATCTGCTCTAAATATTGTTTAGCATAAGATAAACCAAAACCAGCACCAGTTTTCTTATTAAAGCTAAATCCTTGCTCTGTAACCTTTGGCAAGATATCGGGAGGAATGCCGCAGCCATTATCTTCAATAATAATTTCGACATGCGTAGTATTGCATGTTAGAGAGATAATAATAGAGCCATTAGAATTAACTGCCTCAATACCATTATTAATGAGATTAGATAGAACGCGCTTAAAAGAATCAGGGTGTATCTTAGAAAAACAATTATATGAGTGGTCGGACCCAAGTAAGTTGATTTGGATTTTGGTTGCGTAATATTCATATCTTTTTTCTGCAACGATATTATCTAAAACTACAAATATTAATTCTGGAGAATTATTCATATATATTTCACTACTTTTACAGTCAAGCAAATTATTTTTAGATTGTAAGAGTAGGTTATTAGCAATATCATTGATTCTTTTAGCTGCATTTCTGATCATAATGCGTTTATTTTCAGGAATCGATGTTACATCTGATAGTGCGGTGTTTATTGCCGCTAATGGTGATCGGATATCGTGAGCAACAAGCTCAGCAATATTTTTTCTTACCTCGTAATAGGCTTTTTCTTTCTGTAAATTGATTATTTCTCGATGTTCATCAATAAATTTATTAGCAATTTGTCTATATTCATTAATTTCAACTTTTGCAAAATCAACAGCATTATTACTTTGATGTGATGAAATAAAATCAAGCAAGTATTCGGTATTGTTTGCTATTTTTTTTCTCATAGAAAGGAATAGAAATAAGAAATTAAAAAGAAATATTCCAAGTACGATCAATAAAATTAACAAAAGCCCATAGGACACTGGCAAAGTATAGATAGAATTATATTGCTTACTTGCAACCACCGAGCCCAATATCTTTTCATCATTTTTAATTAATGTTATACCGGAAATTTGCCCATTATCTTTTTTGCATAGAAGGTAATTATTTTTGCTGTTTTCTTCGCAAGTACCTACATCTTCAATTTTATTTTTTAAAGGAACAAATTTTATTGAGTCTAGTTTGCGTTCATTACCTAAATTGTATAGGACTAAATCAAGAGCATCCTTATTATTAAGAAGCTGATATCTACCAATTTCATCAGTGGTAAATGAGTCATTAATAATTAAATTTCTGGAAAAGACACTCATCTGATTATGAAAATAATCTTTTGCAAGCATGAGTATAAATCCAAAAATAATAAATTGGATTAGAGCAGAATATGCCATTTTCTTGATAAAAATTGCTTTGATTGAAGAGCTTTTATTTTTCATAAGCATATCCATTGCTATTAACTGATAAAATAACGTAATTGGTCGATCGATAAAATTGACCATTATTTAAATAAGCCCCGGTAATGCCAATATAATCAGTACTTAATATGCTGTTTGTATTGACGATACCGGTTCTATTCAATGCTTTCAAAATAATCTTCATCGAATCATAAGTGTATGCTGCCAATACAGTGGGTTTTTCATGGAATTTTTGAATATAAATATTTTCAAATTTAGTTAAAGCATCATAGGGCTGTATAAAATCTAAATTGCGGATAAAATGAGAGTGAATTACTTTATCATTTAGTCGCATAAAAAATGTTTGACTAACTGAAGAACCAAAGTTTTCTGTGCCAATAAAAACAGTGCTATGGTTATTCATAATATTGGCAATTTTTGCTGATGCTATTGCACCTGACAATAAAAAAACATATTGATATTTTCGTTCATTCAAAAAAATGCTCAATTTTCCCTCTATATCGCTGTCATTTTCTAGAAAATCAAATGTAGAATATTGTACGTGTTCCTTTTTTAGAATGCTGGAATACACTTCCTTATACTTTAGCATCTCATCACGGTTAATTTCCGTTATAAGCAACACGTTGTTTATATTTTTATAGCGCTCATGTAAGTAGCTCATCATTTTTTCAGCTTGGTAATTATAGCTTGGCATAAAGATAAAAATATTCTTAGGTAATTGATCAGAGTTGGTGGTGCTAGCGTAGGAAGTAAAAATAGGAATGGTGTCATTTTTCTGTTCTTTTACAGCTAATAACAAGTCTGATAGATATTCAAACCCAATAATTGCAGAGCAAGAGTCATTTACCATTTGATTATAAATATGCATTGGCTCCAATGGTCTGTTATTATAAAAATAACTCTTAATCACAACTTTGTTAGAGAGATCATTTTCTTCTTTGGCAAGATATGCTGCATTTAAAAAAGACTGACCATATGATTTTAAATTTTCTACAATCCTACCGGTCAAACATATTTTAATTTTAGATTGTGCGTGAACAACAGGGGATATTAGTATAGAAAACAATAAGATGATTGCCTTAGAGCTATTTAATAAATTCATTTAAAAGCTCACTAAAACGATCATTCTCTTCTAGATGTGGGTAGTGAGACGATTTATTGAAAGTTATAATTTCATGAATGTTCGACAATGCTATTTGGTGTCCGTTCATGACAAAATCGTGAAAACCATTTATCCATAATTTACGTATTTTAAGCTCATTAATATTAACAGAAAAATTGGCTTCTTTTGAATAAAGATCTTTTCTTACACTGATAAACGTGTTCATATCCAATGGTAGATTGATCTTTTTCTGTGCATTTTGAACCAAATTATAATATTCTAAATTGGCCCAATATAAATAAGGTCTGTCTTTATTTTCTTGGAAAACTGGAGTTAATTGTTCTGATAGTTCCCAGATTTTATTAAGGTCAAGATTATTAATTTCATTTAATATTTTGTTATATAACTCTAAATTACTTTTTTTCAGATAGGATAGGTCTAGCATTAAATTATTCAAACGAGGTGTTAGTATTGATTGAGCGGTAGAAACAAAAACACCAGGGATGGTCGACTCATAATTTTTGTAGTAATCAAAAAGAAGTTTTGCACCATAACTATGTCCAATCAAAGCATGGATGTTAAGATTAAAATGGTCATCAAGGTATAGAATTATTTTTTGCAAATCATTTATATTATCTTGCTGTAATACTAACTTTTTAATTTTATTAGATTTACCGCAATTTCGTTGATCATACAGAATAATATTGCACTGGAGAGAATTAAATAAATTATGATGATCAATAAGATACTCTATGGTTCCACAATTGAGACCAGGGCCACCATGAATGAAAAGAGCATAAGGTAGACTCGAGCTTTTAGTAAATCTGATTATATAAAATTCTTGATGTGGCAAAATATCTTTTTTGTAAGCTTTCATTAGTAATTATTTTCTCGAAATATTCTGCGGATCCATACAATTGGGGCTGCAAATTTAATGGCGGTATTTTTTATTTCTTTTTTCACTAATGTAGTTTTTTCATTTAAACAAACTAAGTCATAGCGAGCTGGTTCTTGTCCATGCCTTAAGATCCTGACAAATACTTCATCATTGTCCGCAATAATAATACAATCTTTGCCAATGGCACTCTCAATGTTGTTGACTATTATACCGCCAACATAATTCCCAGGGTATAAGAGAGGGATCATGCCATCATCTTTTATAACGGTGTCAATAGAGTGTTGTAGTTCTCTGAATAGTAGTAATTCTTTAGCTATGTGGCTTTCGTCACCCTCTTGGATATCTAAATCTTTTGTGATTTTTGTGGCATTTTTACCAATGCCATGCATTAACCATGATTCTGTGCAATAAATATTTAACTCTTTAGCTCGTTTAACGATTTTTACAGCCCCCTGCTGGGATAAACCTCCTCCCCATGCTAATTCCCATCCTTTTAATGATTGAGCAGTAAAATTAGAATCGCGACAAAAATCTTCTCGTGTAAAAGACAGGAGATGCTCGCGTATGAATCTTATTCTCTTGCCCCGAGACTCGGGGGATGAAACATTGTCTATTACAGGATTGCTCATATTTAAATAATTCAGTCAGGTGCATGTTTATTCTATGATATACCAAAATGGTTAATAAATCTTCGTAAGAATTTACCAAAAAAATAGTATAAAAAACATCAAAATACAATGCGTTATAGCATATTAGGTATGACAAATCATTATAAATTTACCTTAATGGTAAAAAAATTATTGTAATTTTTACCATTGGCTGATAGTCTTATCTAATAAATTAGATAAATAAAAGGATTTGTTGATGAAGTTTGATGTTGAGTTATACATTAATGCTAGGAAACAAATAGAAAAAAAGTTTCAATTATTACCCTATGGTCCTAGATTAATTATTTATGAACTATTAAATCTTGCAAATCCTCTTACGGGAATTGTATCTGACATTAGTTATCGTGATCTATCAAGATCCTTAGAGATTAAAACCGCTCCAGGTCGAATCAACAGTGGTGTTCCATCTAAGCAAACCATCAGAAATTTCATAAAGTCTATAGAACATGAGTGTAGCGAATACTTTCAAGTTATAACTGAAGGGCAAAATTTAAAATTTATATTCCCAGAGGTCCCTAAGATCTATAATCAATTGATTATAAAGAAAGAAGTTAACACAGATCTTAATTCACCTAAATCCCTTATAGATTCTGATAGAGAAGGAGATTCAGAGGGAAAATCTAACATAGAAGTTAACAGAGAAGCTAACACACTAAAGAGCTCTGCAAAGAATATTAATATATTTAATATAACTAACTCAAACAAACAAACTGAAATTGCGAGCAATGATTTTTGTTGCAGCAAAAAACCAATTTGCGATGACTTTTACCCAAACACAAAAACCATCGAAATGGCATTTTCCATGGGACTAACCAAAGTAACTGACAAAGAAGAAATTCAGGCGTTTATCAAGCACAACAAAAAACAAAACACTCTATGGGCTGACTTTAATCCAGTATTCATTAACTGGCTTGAGCGAGATGCCCAATACATGCAAAAACAACTACAAAAGGCACAAGGACAATTAAGGAGTCATCACAATGAGCGTGGTACAAATCAAAGCACTCTTAACCAAACAGCACTTGAGCGAGTCAGCGAACATCATGGCATTTCAATCGACTCACTCTGGGACACCTCAGGCAATGAACTCAACTCCGGTTCATTTATCGAAGGAACACTTGTCCAGCCTCTGGATGAAGCTGACTGCAATATACGGGCAACTTTTTATCAGTAAGCATGGAGTGAATGATACAGGAGTTTGGTTTGCTGCACTTAAAGATTTAACTCCAAAAGCATTAGACAGTGGTGTGGAGCGATTAATGACATTGAGTAAAGGCGACAAGTTTTGTGAATTTCCACCCAATTGCCTGCAGTTTCGAGCTTTGTGTCTTGGCTTTTATAGTGATTTGCGCCTGCCTTCTGCTGCCGAGGCGCATAGGGAGGTTTTAAACAGCGCTTATTCAACGAACCCAAACTGGAGTCATGCAGTGGTTAAATTTACTGCCAAAAGACTGGGGCTTAAATTTCTGGAAATTGATAATGAAGGCCATTCTTTTGCAGTATTTAAAGAGGCATATGAACGGGTATGTCATTTAATGAGACAAGGACACCAGATCCCGGAAATTAAAGAGAAGGTGCTGTGCACTTTGCCTCAATCAAAAGACATTGCAACAACACACCTTGCGAAAATTCGCCAGTTATTGGGAGTTGCATGATGAAACAAATTCCATGTTTAAAACTGTTTACAAAGGAAGAGCTGTACTGTCTTTTAAACGCCTGCTCTGAGTCATTAGCTCTGGCCTATCAGGAAATCCCTGAATGCGATTTCTGGCACATTGCAATGGAGGCACGATTGGCATGCGAAGCGCTTCGATTCGAGATTGATTCACAAAAAAAAGAATATTCAATTCACTAACCAATAAAAGGAACACAGCATGTTAATACTTACACGTAGAATAGGCGAAACCGTACTAATCAATGATGACATTTATATCACCGTGCTCGGTGTTAAGGGTAATCAAGTCCGCTTAGGGTTCGATGCACCACAAGATGTAATTATTCATCGTCAGGAAATACATCAAAAAATTAAAAAAGAACAATCTCTGTTTTTAAATAAGCCTGGTCAGTGGAAGGAAGCACGGGGCGTACAGACTCATTAACCATTCAAATCACCATACTAACGAGTTAAGGGAATAATATGAAACCATGCATTAACCAGATACAAAAGGCAATTACCACTTTAGCTTTAACTGGATCTTTTGCCCTGTTGGTGAGCTGTGCTGCAACATCAACAGTGATCGAACATCGTAACTTAGAAACAGATACAAAACTCAGCCAAACGATTTTTCTTGATCCTGTGGCTCAAAGTCAAAAAACGATTTACATCACAATTAAGAATACTTCTCAAGAGTCATTATCCATTGATAAGTCACTAAAGCAGGCATTAGAAGAACATGGCTATAAAGTGGTTGGAAATCCATCCAAAGCCCATTACCTGCTGCAGGCCAATATTCTTAAGGTGGGAAAAATGAGCGCGTCTGCAAGCCAATCCGCGCTAGGTGGCGGGTATGGCAGTGCATTGGCAGGGGCAGCAACAGGAACTGCACTGGGTGCATTAAGCGGTCATTCAAGCACCATGATTGGTGCAGGTATTGGTGGGGGAATTATTGGTTTGGCTGCAGATTCTCTAGTCAAGGCAGTGAATTACACGATGATTACCGATGTACAAATTTCTGAGCGCGTTGGAAAAGGTACTGTTCATGAGCAGTTTAATTCCAACCTTCAAAATGGCACTGCATCTGGAACCACACAGACATTGAGCAAACACAGTGATTACCAACGCTATAGAACGCGGGTGGTATCCAATGCCGATAAAGTCAATCTGAGTTTTGCAGAAGCACGACCCGCATTGGAACAAGGTCTGGTAAAAACATTAGCGGGCATTTTTTGATGCAGCCTGATTAGAGCTTCATGAAAAAAGTGCATAGGATTTAAAAAACAATAATGAGTTAAAGAGGGAATAGTAATGAGAATCAATGTAATAGCAGGACTTATCATCACCGCACTGGGTTCACCCTGTGCTGTTGCAACCAGTTCGAATCACTACGATTTAGAAAGACCAATTTTTGATACGTCTTATCAACTCAACCAGATTGCCAAAGAAAACAATTCCGATTTATGTTCTGGAGATGTCGCAATTGCTGCAGCCTACCTGGAATCAGCAGGAGCCCAATTGCAGCATCATAAAAAAGACAGTGCAGTTGTTTCTATGGCTTATGGATACAATGAATTAAAAGCAATCAGCAATGTAAGAAGCTACTGTACACATTTATCACCGAAGGTAAAACCCTATCTTGCACGAGTTATTGTGATGAAAAGTGAACTTGAGAACATCAACATACCAGAAACAGACCAAACATCGGACTAATTTTAAAAGCTTAAGTTCATAACAAAAATAAAAGGAGCGCTCAATGAACCCAATTAAAACACTCATGCTGTCGATGACCCTCATCGTTGTGAGTGGAGTTATTCATGCAGAGCCCACAACACTGCCTGAAAACAATTTTAAGATTAATCAGAATCTGACTGCCGTTTCAACTGAAAATGATGAACAGGATGTCGAATATTTTAAACACATTCTTTCCAGTGGAGCGCTTTTTACGCTTTTGCTAGCAATGGATAAGGAGGTTCCTGACATAGCAAAAGCAGTTGAGTATGTGGCTTTGTTCAAAAAACTGGATTCTGCAAATCACCTACTGACGCAAATTTTAGTTGAACTTAAAAAGAACAACCACCTATTAAGTCAAAGCATGCTTGATAAAGGAGTAACCATGGATGGATAAGCGCTCTTTATAAAACCACAAAAACACGATTCATTAAATAAAAAGAATAAAAAATGAGCACAAATTGGGGCTCAGGGGGATTTTTTTAACCAAAAAAGGAGAATGTGATGAACTATAGAACAGCAATGAACGATTTGAGCATTAAAGGATATCTGTATGCCAGGCAGCTGCTCCCTTTTTTAATGATTGGTTTGGCACTGTTGTGTTTGATGCCAGACTCCTGTTTTGCTGCTGAGAATCGGCTTTCTGGATTAAAAGAGGAAGTAAAGGCAACCTTTGGAGCGGATTCAGATCTCCCTTATTTTCTTTTGTTAGCAGAAGGGCTTGCAGGGGCTTATGCCTACATCAAAACCAAAAATATCGCAGTCCTTGCGGGTGTTCCTGTATTGATGGTGTTTACTCACTGGGCATTGAAATAATGGCTCGCAACTACCAAACCTTTATGCTCTCTGATGAGCCTAAAATTGCGGGTATTCCTGTTACCACAGGCCTGCCCATTTTTTTACTCACGGGAATTGGGCTTTTAACAGGACTTGCCTATCAGCTTTTTATGATAGGCGCAGCCCTAAGCGTTGCGATGCATATCAAGTATGGAGGACTGCCTCTGCGGAGTCTGTTTGCCATCGTATACTGGTCGCTGCCTCACAGGTTAACGTCCCTTGTATTTCGAGCTTTTCCCGATTCTGCCAACCGAATTTATATCAGGTGATTTAATGGATACTTCATTTCGTGATAATGCGATTGCAAAAAACAGACTGTTATTCAAGCTGACACTGATTTGGGCGCTATCGAGTACGTTTGCAATTATTGTCCTTTGCGCCTTAAATTTTTATACCTTACTGCATAAGCAGGTTCACTGGCTTCCAGTGTGTACTGGTCTAGAGTTTAGCATTGGTGATAAAGGCTATTCACCCGAATACCTGAAAGAAATGACGCAGAAAGCTGCTGACTTACGCCTGACCTACAATCCTGAGACCATTGATGCACGCTACACCATGCTGTCTCATCTGATTCCAGCGAAATACCAGGAATCGTTTTCCAAACTATTGGATGCCGAGCGAAAAACAGTACATGAAAAAAATGTAAGCTCAGTTTTTTATGTTGAAAAAGTATCCGTGGATGTCTCTAAAAATCAAGGTCAAATCGAAGGGCAATTGTATCGCACAAGCCATGGGCTTCAATTAAAGCCACAACACAAAATGTATCGAGTGCAGTTTTCACATCAATCAGGCCTTTTAAATCTTGTGTCCATTCAGGAGATACACCATGACTAACTCAATTTATGATCAAGTTAAAAAAAACATTCTTCTTATAAGTTGTTTGTGCTCAGGAATTGTTTGTGCAAGCACAGCTCCTTCGGTCATCGCTTTTGAAGAAGGAGAGCAGTTTAATCTGACCTTATCGAGTATTAACTTTAATCGTGTGTTTGTTGAAGGGGAATCGATCACTAAATTAAGTTACCCAGAGCATGCTATTACAGTAGATAAAAGTGAGATGGATAACCCTGAAAGCACGGATTCTTCGGTGTATATAAAGCCCAATTTTCAAGTTCCCATTACCCTGTTCCTAACTACAGATAAAGGACATCACGTATCACTTACCCTGACACCTGATGAATCGGTTGGAAAAACCTTAAGGCTTGTGCCGCGCGCTCAAACAAAATTGAAATTTGTGAAACTGGATACCCCTGATGCCAGTGAAGTAGATGAGGCAATCGCTGCCATGAAAGCAGGGGAGACCCCCAAAGAATTTAATGAGAAACGAATTACTCCACGTTCTTTTTACATTAAAAAAAACATTAAGGTAACTCTTGAAAAACAATATCAGGGGAAGCGTTTCACCGGCTTTATCTATCGGTTAGAAAATACATCAAATCATGAGCTGGCGCTTACAACCGCCTTATTTGCCCATAAGGACGCAGAATCCCTGTCATTAAGTGATGAGGCGCTCCCACCTAAAAAAATCGCTTATTTATATGGGTTATACAGCAATCAGGGATAAACCAGAAGCTGCTTAAAATGAGTTGGAAGGAGAGTAGGTAATGTTTAAAAAAATAAAACAATGGTTGACGCTAAAACCTCAAAACGCCAATAAACTGGCCAAAAAGGAACAATTGAAGCACGCAGCCATTTTATTACTGGTGGGTGGGGCATCCTATGGATTTTATTGTTACTCATCAGCTGAGAAAAAAAAACCAGTCCACCAGGAAGAAGCTCCGTTCGAGAGTATTTTTGAAAGTACTTTTAATCAGGGCAGTGACGAAGCACTCCTTCTGCAACAGCAGCAACAAATTGATTCTTTAAAAGAGTTAGTGGCAGAACATCATAAAAAACAGCAGGAAGCAGCACCTGTGAAAACAGAAAATTCGGAAACAAAAGCTTTGATCCAGGCCATGAAAGAACAGCTTTCACACCTTGAAGAAGAAAATAAAAAAATGAACGAACAATTACAGGTTGCACTGGTTTCTACCCGTCAGGCAAGCCTGGTCACCGTTAGGCCGCCAACTCGTGAAGAAATGGAAGCACAGCAAAAGAAAAAGCATCAGGCAGAGCGCGAACTGCTCGCAAAATCAGGACTGGAAACAGTGCAATTTAACAACCGGAAGAAAAAAAACAAGGAAGTGCGAACCTCTAAAAATTATGTTTGGGCGGGAACCTTTGTTGAAGGGGTGTTGCTGACTGGGGTTTTAGGTGATGCAGGAATAAACGGCTCAAAAAACATGGGAACTGCTTTAATCCGCCTTACCAGCGGAGGAATCATGCCCAACAATCAGCGTTCTCATCTGGAAGACTGTGTCGCCCTGGTATCCACTTATGGTGATTTATCAGGAAGTTCCGTGGTGATGCATTTAGAAACACTGTCTTGCGCAGGAAACAACATCAATTTTGAACAAAAGGCCTACGGCTCTGTATTTGATTTGGATGCCATGCAGGATTTACGCGGAACATCCATTCTAAAAACAAAGCCGCTCTTAACCTATTCGGCAGCGGCAGGCATGCTGGCAGGATTTGGTGATGGCTTAAAGAATTTAAATACCGCTCAAACAATCAATCCGGGGGCTGGCACCATTACGACCTACGGGCAGGCATCAACCCTTGCTCAATCGGCTGCTGGTGGTGCGCTTAGTAATCCTGCCAATCGTATTTCAGACTATGTAATGCGCATTGCTGATATTTATCATCCACTGGTTGTGGCACGTGCTGGTCGTCGTGTGTCCGTTTTATTTACTAAAGGCTTTTGGATAGACAAAGAACATCAGGTGTACGAGTCAGGACGCGCTATCAATGAAGGACATGCCCAAAACGAGTCTGGGGTTACAACCACTGTAAGCCGTGCCTATGAATTAAATACACACCCTGTGAATGGCGCTTCATTGATGCAGTCCAATAATCAAGAGCCCATGGTTCAAACCGTTAATCCTGTTGAGAATCCCCTCTTAAATCAACCAGGACAACCCTCTACCCCATTATTTTCAACCGTACAAAATGAGGAGCCACTTCATGACTAAACCTCTATTTTTATTGAGTACCCTTTTCTTAGTGTCGCAGTTATGTGCCTGCTCGAAATCCATCCTCGACAATCAGGATGCAAGATGTCCTTTTTCTGACAGGGGTGGTTGTCAAAGTATGGAAATGGTGAATCGTATGGTGCAGGAAAAACGCTATACACCCGATGGTCAATTCGTGCAGCAGGCAAGAATTCAAGATCTGTATTCAGATTATAAATAGGCGCTGGCACGAATACAGGAGAGAAGCAATGCTTACAAACGCTATAGAATGGGTTCAAGATACTTATCAGTTGCTAAAGGAGACCTGGAATGACAAAGGGCTAGCCGATAACGGAGCCGCTTTTGACCTCAAGGCGCATCAATATCCTTCTTTTACTGAGGAGCTATTACCTTATCAATATTTTGATGAGGAATCGAAGCTGTTTTTTAATGAACACAATGCGGGTTTAATTTATCGCATTGTCCCTTTAACGGGTGCGAATGAACACATAGCAGAGCAGCTGGATGCGCTGCTTCAATCTAAAGTGTCTCATGAGTTCACCTTGCAGTTGATTTGCGTCAAACACAATCAGGTAGGGAAAGATATTGAGGCATTTACTTCGCAGTTCACAAAAAGCGAATTTGAAAATTTAAGCCTGTTAGGAGAGAACCTTAAGGCATTTTATCAAAAAGCCGCCATACACGGTTTTAAAACCAACACGATGCTTGCACCTCGATTAACGCATACGGATTGCTATATCGTCATTGATAAAATCAAAAAAGAATCTGAGAACGATTTAAAAGCCTGTTTTGGCCAGTTTCGCGTTTCATTTGAAGCATCCTTAAGTGCTGCAAAAATTGGATTTAAGCAAGCAGATGCGACTGATTTTTTGCATTTGCTTCAGTTTTATCTGGATAATTGCCCTGATGCAATTACCCCACGCCCTGTTATATACGACAAAACCAAATTACTTAAAGAGCAGGCACTGTCTCATGACTTTGATATTGAAATTAAAAACAATGAAGTAGTAATTCAAGGGGCTAATGAAACTGGACATGCTTATGAAACAGCTGTATCTGTTCTGACCATTGATCGCCTCCCTCGTCAGTATTGTTTATGGGAGAACATCAATAATACCAGCAACATTTTTCATCCTGATAAAAGAATATCCTGTAATCACATCATCTCGGTCATCTATCTGGTTGAAGAGCAGGGACGTGCTCAGGGTAGAGCGAACCGCAAGACCCGTGATTTGGATAAAAAATCTAAAAGTGATTATGCCTTGAATGTAGCGGGAACTGAGGAGCAGGCAAGAGTATGGCGTACTTTTCGAGATGATTTATCCTCACAGAAGACTCGTTCTGTAAAGATGCTTTATAACGTGGTTCTTTTTTCAAGACCTCATGAAAAAGAGCGTGATGTGGAGGCTGCTCGCACGGTATTTGCGTTCAATGACATTAAATTGGCATTGTGTAAACGTATGCAATGTCCGTATTTTTTAGTCTCGATGCCGTTTTTTTTCACAGGAAATCTGGCTAAGGATTTTTCTCTTCCAACCATGATGTGGCCAATTTCTTCATGGAATGCAACCCAATACATGCCAATTCTTTCTGACTGGCGCGGGGTGGGCAAGGGTATTTTGTTGCCCACCATGCGCGATCAGTTTGCCTGCATCGATCCTTTCTCGGGTGCATTTGGCAGCAATTACAATATGGCTGTAACCGGAACATCGGGCGGTGGTAAAAGTTTTTTCATTCAGATGCTGATGCTCAATATTTTATTTAATGGCGGGGATATTTTTATTATTGATGTAGGTGGAAGCTACAGAAAACTGTGTGAGGCGCTTGGTGGGACTTATCTTGAATACAGCAATTTGGCGATGAATCCCTTTACCCATGTTACGGACATTTTACGAGAGATTGATGACATTATTGCCTTGTTTGAATTATTAACTTGCCCGACCAGCGGTGCTACAGATGACGACAGAGGCACTTTAAGAGAAGCCATTTTAACCGCTTTTGGAACAACTCAGAATCAAACGCGCATTGATGAGGTTGCAGGAGTCTTATTGTCATTGTACGAGCACGACCGCGAAACCTATCCTACAGCGCGCATTTTGTCTAAAAACCTTCAGCGTTACTGTTCTGCCTCAGAGCATGGAAAGGCGTTTAATGAACCATCCCAGTTATCGCCTGATGCCCGCATAATTGTAGTTGATTTGAAGGAAATTGAAGACAATCAAAGCATTCGCGCACCGGTTCTCCTGTCCGTTATTTCTCAGTTTCAAAGACGTATGTTCAACTCGGACAGGAACAAACAAAAGATGTGCATCATTGATGAAGCCTGGTCTTTTTTTACAGGGGATTTAATTGCAGTGAACTTTATTACCAAAGGCTTTCGTACTGGTCGGCGGCATAAAGCATCATTTGTCACGATTACTCAGGGGATTGAGGATTATTTTGAATTTTCAGAAGCTCGTGCCGCATGGGAGAACTCCGCTTTAAAGCTTGTTTTTTTACAAGAAGAATCACCGCTTTTAGAGCATCAAAAAAAGCATGAGACTTTTTCGGACTACGAGATGACTATTCTGAAATCATTCCCAATAGCGAAAGAAGCTGGTTTTTCGCAAGTTTTGTTGCGCGCCAACGGTATTTCCTCCTTTCATCGCTTGTTCGTTGATCCATTTACTCGCGTGCTTTTATCTTCTGATGGAGATGATTATCAGGCGGTCATTAATTATGTGGCACAAGGGATTGCATTTCTTGATGCGGTATCGCATGTCGCAGAACTGCATTATGGGAGGGGTTATGCCATTTAATCGCTTAAACACCACATATTGGGTCATTGCAGGAGTTTGTGGGTTCATTGGAGTCCTGGCGGGTATGTTTATGATGTGGCCTAAGCCGTTACCTCTTTTGGTGGTTGATATGAATCGTGCCATAGAGGCACCTTCGGTGCTGCTTGCCCGTTCTAAACTGACTCATGAAGAACAATTAAACATTATGGATCGCTTTTCACGAGCCCTTCCAGAAGTCATCAAGGACTATGGAAGGTCTCACCGGGTAACCTTAGTCAGTGCACCTGTATTGACTGGTTACAAACCCTCCCAAGTGGATGTAACAGACGAGCTCATTGCTTTGACCATAGCAAGGATAAAGCATGAAGCGCACTAACAAACGGTTTTTAGCCCTGATTCTTGGTCTGGCCTTCTTATTAGAGCCTGTAAGTCATGCAAAAAATATTGGTCAGTATGGCCAGACATTCCCTGTTAGAGAAGAGGATATAAGAAAAGTCATTATGAACAAACTCAATGCATTACAGCAAAGTGGTGATTTAGAGCATGTTCAGCGTGATTTAGAGCAGAAAGCAGCGCGTCAGGCGATGAGACCACACCCTTTGGCATTGAGCACGACTCGCACGCCTAAGACGTTTCGCATCTCACCGGCAGTGACTGTATCTCATGATATCTGGACTCCTGATGGGTATTTAATTGCAAAAGCAGGAACGCGGATAAACCCATTTGAGCGCGTTCACTTCCTCAAAACCCTGATTTTCTTTAATGCGGATGATGCAAGACAGGTTGCCTGGGTTAAGAACCATTACACCGATTTTAAGCACGTTAAGTTCATTTTAACCGGTGGTGATGTTCGAGTTGCTGCAGAGCTTTTTGGTCGAATTTATTTTGATGTGAACGGCATCATTTCATCTCGGCTGCAGCTTCAACACGTTCCAAGCATAGTCAGTCAGGTAGGTCTTGATTGGCAAATTAAAGAAATTGGAGTGAATGATGAATAAACGACTTTTCTGTTCAATTGCTGCAGGCTTATTCTTCATCTGTTCATTGCACGCATCGCAGTGTAAAGGGCATTTTGTCAATCCTATTACCGACATTTGCTGGGATTGTTTGTTCCCTTTAACCATTGGTTCCTCCGAAGTAGTAAAAAGCCAGTATCCTGATACTAAAAATCCTGGGAACCCTATCTGTTCCTGCCCAAACAAATTACAACTTTTAGGAGTTACTATAGGTTATTGGGAACCCTTTGCGTTAGTCGATGTGACACGAAAGCCATATTGCATGGTGAATCTTGGGGTGCAACTACATATTAAAGACCAGGGTCTTGGTGGTTCACAAATGCCCGATACGGATGGGCGAGGCGCATTTTATTACGTGCATTGGTACAAATACCCTCTGATGTATTGGCTGCAGGTACTTACATCCATCGGCTGTATGGAGACAGAAGATTTTGATGTGATGTATTTGAGTGAACTTGATCCAACATGGAATGACTCTGAGTTTGCTTTTGTTCTTAATCCAGAGGCCACCTTATTTACCACATCGCCAGTACGGGCGTCTTGTGCAGCAGATGCAACCAAAGCATTGGCAGGAACGGCCATGGATTCTCTATTCTGGTGCCAGGGCGCTCAAGGATCTACCTATCCGCTCAATGGTTTTGTGGCAAATCAGGCAAGTCCCATCAGTGCCGCAACGCTCCTGGCAGAACGCACCGACTTTAAGCTTCATCGCCTTGGAGCAATTAAAGATTCGGTCGGTAAAGATTGGCCTGCACTTTGTCGCACCTATCACTCTTCCATTTTGCCTAAAAGCCGGTATCGCTACCAGTTAGTCAATACATTACCTGATGCGAAACGCTGCCAGCCCTTTGGCCGTTCAGTCATTACCTGGGAGGCCGGACATACCTACCCTGGAGATGGGGATAATTTTGGCTTCATGATTTGGCGCAAGAGAAATTGTTGTTTTTTATAAGGAGGCCTTTAATGGCGCACTACATTAAAATCATTATCCTGTTTCTGACCGGGATTGGCGGATGTTTTGCAAACACTAATGATGAATTAAGGCAGTATCAAGAGGAGGGGGCTCACCAAGTATCAACCATTTCGAGTAAGACAATCGAAATGCTAAATCGTACGTCCTCACGGAATCAATCAGAGCACCAATCATTGATTGATACACTCATGCAACGCAGCGCGGACGGTTTACAAAGCAATCAAAAACCGCAGAGAGTAGAAGGTGCCATTTTATTTGTATCCTTTTCCATGCCCGACTCACTTCTATTTGCATTGAGCGATGAAGCAGCACGGTTTCATATTCCCGTGGTCATTAATGGCTTAGTGGATGGTGATTTTAAACAAACCATAGAAACATTTAAACGCCTTAATAGCGAAGCTCAAAAGCAGCATTTAAACTTTAAGGGAATTTCTATTGATCCGGTCTGGTTTAGTCAATTCCACATTACAACGGTTCCAGCGCTTGTAGTCACAGAGCCCTCCAAGTCTTGCGGTTCAGGGCAGTTCTGTGCCAATCAACCCTTTGATGTAGTCTATGGCAATGCAAGCATAAAAAAAGGACTGGAGCTCATCGCCCAGAAAGGAGATGCAGGAGCCACATTAGCGGCCACCATATTGGAGAAAGGCCATGTTTAGATGCATGTTGGCCATCGTCTGTATTTTTGGATTTGGCACGTTCTCAGCTGCCAATACAACAGCGCAGGACTTTCAGAAATTAAAAGAATACGCAAAATCTTTGGGGAATCAGCCACTGAGCGCCATGAATGAATTTAAGCCCCAGAATACCTTCAAAGACTATACGGAAAATCCCTCGCAATCGCTTCATTATCAGGGGGTTGAAACTGAAAAAACGGATTTAAGTACCTTGGCTGCGAATGCCTTAAAAAATGATGCCGGTGGACATACTGTGACCGAGCATTTTGGTCAGCGCCAGTTTGAAATCAATACTAAAAATGAAGCGATTAAAAACGCCAAATTAATTGAAGAAGAAAGTTATGCGATTACCCATGGACAATCTAATGAGCGGATTAAATGCGATGAAAAGCCACAGGCTTGTGAGATTAAGTCGCATGAGGAAATCTGTCATACATCAAGGCAATTACCAGAACAACAGTGTTTAAAAAAACGCAAAGTAACCGTGAACACAGAACGATGGAGTCAAAGAGCTGACTTTGAGGTATGGGTTCATAAAAAATGGACTGGACTCATAGCGGTTAATCTTATAACGGGTGCGATGACCAATAGCGCAGGAGGACATTTAACCAATCCTGTTAAATTAAATCATCCCTGCGAGGAGATGAAAGCCACAGTACACTCCATTCTAAATAATGGTGGTTCTGCTCATTGGGTGCGTGTTGTGGGACTTCCAACCTGCCAGAATGGAGGAGTAATCACCCTGTATATTTCAGATAAGTTCAGTCGCTGTTACCCAATTCAAGTGGCATTGACGATTAATGCTCATTCTAAATCCTATGTGGAAGAAGAGCACTGGGATAATGAATGCGCTGCTCTTGAGACAAACAACCTATGTCAAAAAACACAAGAGCAGTGTACTGATTCCAATCCAACCCGTGTCATTAATGGCCTGCCCGTCACCCGCGATTGCTGGGAGCTTAATGCACGATATCAATGCGCATCCGCTGCAGCTGATGAATGTAAAACGCAACGTGAAAAAGGATGCTTACAGGCAAGCTCGCGCTGTACATTAATGAACAATAATGCCTGTTCACTCTATGAGCAGGTATATCGTTGCGATGAGACAGTCTGCCCACAGCCTGTGGCTTGTGTGCGTGATCTCTTTTGTGCCGATGGAGACTGCACGGAACATGCTGCGACTCAGAATGATGGTTTTGGAGAGGCCATGGCACCCATGGCCGTTGCAGGAGCTGCTGGCGCTGAGTTTGGTAAAACGCAGGCCACCTTATTTTCAGGCCATCCCGTTCAGTGCAAAATCTGGGTTTGGGACATTATTGATTGTTGTTCGAATGAAGGCTGGGCTGACAAACTCCATATCGATTTGTGTCGTGAAGAAGATAAGGCTTTAGGCAAAGCCAAACTCAATTATCTGGCTCATTACGTAGGCGAATTCTGCAGTCAGAAAGATCCCATTTTTGGCACCTGTCTGGAGCACAAACGCACCTATTGTGTCTTTGACAGCAAAATGGCGCGCATTATCCAGGCCGAAGGACGTTTAAGACAATTAAATCCCAATGCTTTAGGAGATGCGGAGCATACACGCTGCGCGGGGCTCAGTGTGAATGAATTACAAAGCCTTGACATGGGGCGCATCGATTTTTTAAACCCTGTCTATCCATTTCCCCAAGGACAACCAACAAAAGAAGCAGGAATTGTAGGCGATGTCGTTTTAAATAGCCCCGACGCTTCAAAAGCAATGGATGAAATCAAACGGCGAGTCCAGAAAAAGGCAGAACAAAAATGAGATTATTTACTATTATTTTAATGTTACTTTCCATGCCGGCCATGGCTGATTTAGTAAGTCCACCTGCTCATGGGTTTCATTGGTACAGTACAGAAAACAAAGAACCTCAGATGAAACCTGTTCAAATTCCAAAGGTGTCAAAGCCTGCGCTGACTCCATATGAAGAGCTCATGGAAGTCCGCAAAGCCACCATGAATAAGCTCGCAACGGCATTAATTGCCCCATCATTTGATGCAACCTATGAGTACATGAAAGCCCAGCAGGTGTATGCCAAAAACAATCAGAAATTTGTCCAGTACTGGCAACAGGTGCTGTTGTCTCATCCTGAGCTGGATCATTCCTTAAATTTTCCAACTGACAATACGGCTGTGGCCATTCGCAATGATTCAATGAATCTTTTAATGGAGAGGGTAGTCCGAGAAGGGGCTAAACGTTATGGATTAATCCTTTTTTACAAAGGGAACAGTTCCATTTCGCAAAAATTCATCACTCATCTTGTGCCATTCGTCAATCAGACCCACTTTTCAATGATTTCGGTCACAACAGATGGACAACCCATTGAAGGTTTGCCTAATCCTAAAAACATACCTCTTCATGAAATACAAAAAACAATGAATTTACAGTCACGCTACATGCCCGCACTGTTTCTTGTTGATTTAAAAACACAAAAAATGTCGCCTTTATCTTATGGTTTCGTCTCCACAACCGAGTTAAAAGAACGCCTGCTGGATGTGGCGACTCATTACAAACGATACAGCTATGAGGGGTTTGAAGCATGATTGTCCGCATCATTTTTTTACTGCTTTGTTCTGTAATTAATCCATTGCACGCCAATGTGGCAGTTGAAGAACTCAATGCACTGTTATTGAAAAAGCAAGCCCCTAAAGCTTTTGCACAGAAGGAATCAGCTGAAGCTAAAGATTTATCCCAAAATTATTATTTTGCATTTATTTATCGAAGCACCTGCCCACATTGTAAAAAATTCTCCCCTGTTTTAAAGGATTTTTCAGAAACATTCCATATTAAGGTTCGTGCTTTTAGCCTGGATGGAGAGTCCCTGGATGGACTCGATACCACACCATTAACACCTGAGCTTTTTCAAACATTCTATGTATCAGGAGGGTATAAGCCTACGGTTCCCGCCTTGTTTTTAGTCAATCGACATACCCTGGAGGCCTACGCTGTCTTGTTTGGAGAAGCAACTCCTTATCAGCTGGCACAAAGAGTACATGAATTAAAGCAACACATTGAGGAGAAATTTAATGATTAGAGCTCTTGTGCTAACCGTTGTTGCGTCTTTTACTTGCGTGACAGGAAATGGTGTTCATGCATCAGCCAGTGCCGATTTAAATCATTTTTTTAATAATCTTGGTTATTCTGCGAATGTCACGGGTAGCCATTCCTATGAATCACAGGCAGCAGGATTTGCATCATTAGGCTCTGTCTATGCCAGAAATCAGGTGCGTTCCATTCAGATAGCTCACGTTGATGTACCTGGGTTTCGCTCAGGATGTGGCGGAATTGATATTTTTGCAGGTGGTTTTTCCTTTATTAAATCAGAGCAGATTGTTTCCTTCATGCAGAATATTTTAAGTAACGGGGCAGGCTATGCAATGAACCTTGCACTGGAGACCGAGCTGCCTGAAATTGCTCATGCCATGCAATACATGCAAAAGCTGGCAAATGACATTAATGGGACAAATTTTAATTCGTGTGAGATGGGAGAAAACCTGACTGCAGCGCTTTATCCCAAAAATAGAGCGGCACATCAGCGTTTGTGTGAGGACATCGGGCGTAATCGTAATGTATACACCGATTGGGCAGAAGCCCGACATAAATGTTCGACAGGAGGGGAGATTGAAAAGCGATTGGAACAGGCAAAAAACGATTCAGAATATAAAGACAGGGCTCTTTTGAATACCAACGTAGTTTGGGATGCATTACAACTGAATGAATTCATCAAATCAGATACAGAAATTTCAGAAGTCTATATGTCGATTTCAGGAACACTGGTATTTGATGCCAAAGGAGGGATGCAAACGTATCCCTCTTTAGCGACTAATCAGGATTTTGTAAAAGCCTTGCTCTATGGAGGCAAATTACCCAGCTATAAGTGCACTGATTCAAACAAACCCATAAAATGTGTTGCCATCAATGTGAAAGGAAGCCAGGAGATCAGCAGCAAAGATGCTCTGGTTTCTCAGGTACAAGCCATCCTGCAGGGAGTTTATGAGAATATCAAATCAGGGACGGCCTTAACGCCACAACAAAAAGGGTTAATTGAACTAACCCAGCCGTCTGTATTTCAGCTCATTTCAGCCAGTGCACAACAGAATATCGGCATACAAAGCAGTTATGAACTTGCTCAGAGTGTAGCAACGGATTTGCTTGCCCAGTATCTTGCAAATTCACTTGAAGTGATTCGAGCATCCCTTGCAGGGCGTGATTTAGGTAGTGATCATGAAGAGAAATTATTTAAAAACCTGCAGGTAGCCCAACAATTTGTAGATAATTTTAATAGCGAATCACGAGCACGTTTTAATGCCGCACTGACCACCAATCAATTGGTTCAAAACAACGTGAAGCAGGCGCTTAATGCCCTTAATCCCATCTTAAGAAAATCATATACCGGAGGGGCACAATGAGCCCATTATTAATCTACACCCCACAAAATGGGATTTATTTAAAAGAGTTGCTTGATGGTATGGCCGCTTTGCTTACTGAATCTACCTTTAGTACGGCGTGTGACATTATCATGATTCTATCCGTTGGTATGGTCGGTTATCAGTACGTGATGGGGAAAAAGCTCGAATCATTAACTCGCTTTGTGCTGACCACCTTTTTAGTCATGTATTGCGTGCTAGGCATTAAAGTGCCTGTGGCTATAATTGACATGCAGACAGCCGAAGGAGCAGGAGAGGCCTTAACAGTTGATCATGTGCCTTTAGGTGTTGCATTACCTGCAGCAGTCATTAGTGGCATGGGGTACGGAATAACAACTGCTTTTAGTGATGTATTTCACATGCCAGATAGCCTGGAGTACAACAAAACCGGAATGATTTTTGGTGCAAGAACCTGGCTTGCGGCAACCCAGACAAGGCTCTCCATGTCGCCTGATTTGGCACAAGACCTATCGTCCTATATCCGTCAATGCGTGTTTACGGCAAAACTTTTGGCAAGTCACCAATTAAGCCCTCAGGAGCTTACCCAAAGTGCTCATCTATCTAAAACCTATTTTGAGAGCCCATCGCCTATTTATCGGGTGATTCTGCACAATGGAGACAATTTAAGTTGTGCTGATGCAGCAGCCAATTTAAAAACTCGATTGCCCGTTGCAGCCAAATTAGAGTTGGAGCGTCTTAATCATCTGGTAACCACAGGTGCTTTAGGATCACGCAACACGGACAGCAGTTCTTTACCAGGCGAAAAGACTTTTGGTGACCGGCTGCAAGCTGCTCACAAATATTACATGAACATTACCGAAGATGCGGCTGAAACACTTACGCAGAATATCTTAATTAATGCGACCCGAGATGCTGCTGCCGATGCTTTTGCTTTTTCAGGAGCTGATGCGGCACTCATGAATTACACCAATACGGACAGCACTCAAAAAATGCACATTGCCGAAGCCAATAGCTTTTGGCTTGCAGGATTTCGCCTGCCTTACTATATGACCGTGATGTGGATGCTAACGCTGTGTATTTTTCCATTAGTTGTTTTAATTTCATTTTTCCCGACCCTGAGTAACGCTTATTTCTTGTGGGTACAATCTCAAATCTACCTTTGGTCATGGCCGCCGATGTTTATTATTTTTCATTGGTTTGTTTCTATGGCCTCAAGTACTACCATTACTTTGTTTGGTCAAAAAACCGGAGGTGTGACCTTCTCTAATATCGATTCATTAGCGAGCATGCACAGTAATTTCGCCTATACGGCAGGCGCATTGGCGGCAAGTGTTCCTGTTATTGCCCTGTACATCACGAAAGGATTGGGACAGATTTTAAGTACCTCCTCCCAGCATTTTGGTGGTATGGCACAATCTTTGTCAGTCAGTGAAGCACAATCTGCAGCTGCAGGTAACATCTCAATGGCAAGTTACAGCGGTTGGAATATGAACTATGAAAATACCAGCGCCAATAATGTTTCGGCTAACAAGCACGATACCAATTGGACGAACATGCATGGGATGCACACGGAACAATTGGGAAGTGGAGTGCTTAAGACGACCACAGGCCATGGAGATGCTGTTTTTGATGTAAGTCCTGGGATGTCACGAGGACCCGTACACATTTCAGATACAAAGGCCTTAAGTGGCTCTTTAAATCAGGCTTTTGAGGAATCCAGGCAGGCTGCAGCCAATGAAAGCCAGCATTATCAAACGTCCTTATCCAGTTTTGCGCACAGTGCCGTACAATTATCGAAAATGCAGGGACATGATATGCGTTTAGGCGATGGAGTATCTGAAAGCGAATCCGGTCAATACAGCCAGGCCTTATCGACCATGACGCATATTGCCTCGGATGTAGCTAAGCGCGAAGGGATAAGCCAAGAGGATGCGCTGGCTCATATGACCTCAGCTGGATTAAATGCCCACGTCGGAGTCGCAAGTGAAAAAAGTATGCTGGGAAGTATTGGGCGATTTGCTTTTGGAGCAACAGGAGGTGCTGATAGTCATGCCAAGTTCGATAGGTCATCAACGAGTAGTGATCGTTACCATGAGGGTACGGACAGCAGCATGTCAGCGAAGGAAGCAGAAGACTTTAATCAGGCGCTTAATTACGTGAGCCAGTTTGCACAAAACCATCATTTTGATAACAGCCATTCGGAAGGGGCAAGCCTTTCGAATCAAATGGGTACTGACTTGCGGGAAGCACAAACGGCAAGTCAAAACTACGATGCCTCGATGTCTAAAGCCGCTCGCATTAGCACGGCCAGGAGTTATGTGGAATCAAACTCCGATCAGATTACAACCGATCTTAATCAGGCATTTCCTGGCTTTGTGGCACACCGCATTGGAGAAAAGGCACGAGATGAATTGTATTCTAATCCTTCAGATCTGGCTTCATTAAAACAATTACAAATGCTAGCTAATGAGTTTATCAGTGAACAACGAGAAGGTTTAATCGCACGATACGGCAATGCTTCTAAAAATGCTCGGATTGACTCCTTTTATCAGGATGCAGCAAATCCATTAAGTACCAAAGAGTCACAAATGAGAGCGGACTACCACAAAAACAGTAATGCATTGGAGGATTCTGGAAGGACTCTGGGAGTTGGCATGGATGCATCAAGAGCCGAAAGCATGCAGCAAAAAATTAATAATCAGGTCGATGCGGCGGTAAATAAAACAAGCAGTGGAGGAGGGCGTTTAAAGAGTCAATACCAGCAAGCGGTTGAAACAACGAACAACGATGTAGGCGAGGGGAAAAAACTGGGGCAAAGTAACGTCAACGCAGTTATACCTCGCCTATTTTACTAAATGGGTTGATCATCATGATAAATCAGCCCCAAAGAAGGAGCTTATCCATGAATAATGAAGAAATGAATTCACAAGAATTAAAAGAGGCCATCGCCTTGGATATAGAAACATTAAAAACATTGGACGTGGATATTATGCCGGCCAAGGAGTATTACCAGGCGAACAGGCGTTTGTTTTTGCATGTTTTTTTTAAACTATATGGAACAATACTTCTAGGATTTTTACTTCCACTCCCTTTTTATTGGAACGTATTGATGGTGGAGATTTCAACGCACGAGCTCATCTACATGTTTTTCTGGCTGCCATTAATGGCTCTAGGACTATGCCTTTTTGTTTTTCTATTCATTTACAGCACATTAAATCAATACATTTTGATTGACTATCAATTGAAACACAAACTAAGAACAGGCTCATTGATTGTAAAACAAATAAGAAGGGCTGGAACTATAGCCTATCGAATATTTGCGGGGATTGTTTTGATTCCTTCACTGTTCTTGTTTCCCAGTGCTGCCTTCTTCATATCCTTTGGCGCGTTTTTCATCAGCGGGATTTTAACGAGCATCCTTGTTGAAATGGAGCTCAATAGGATAGGCATCAGCGTGCTGTTTACTCTCATAAAGAATTATTTTGATAAGGACAAAAATGCCAGTGCGGCAATACCCTTAAAATAAACAAAACACATCAAAAAGAATAATTTTTAACCACAAATACAAGCAGTGGAAGCCGCTGCTTTGCCCAAAACAAGCTGGAGGAAGATATAATGCGCCATGAATCCAATTACAAACATTATACACGGGGCGGCCAGATCTCATTCCATAATCTGCGGATGTGGTTTCAGATTAACAAAGCGCTCTTTCATGTTTACTTATTCATTTGGGCAGGGTTAAGCATTGTAATGACCTGTATCTTTGCGCCACATGGAATGATAAGACAGACTGTGTCCTATCATGCGGCTCATTTTTATCACCTGGCAGGGGTGCCACATGTATTTTCTATCCCTGTTAAAGGGGGGTATGCATCACAAACTGTCGAACAGCTTCTCCACAATCACTATTTTTCTGCTACCTCCGATCGTTTACTGACACTCCTGTTACAGTCAACTCTATGGAGTTTTCCCCTATCGTTGATTGTGGCACTTTTGGTGAGCCGATATTTCATTTATCGAGGAAAGGTACAAACACAAAACCAATTTATACGAGGGGCTAGTTTAGTCCCATCAGAAACACTTAAAAAACAGATCATAAAGCAAAGAAAAGCATCTGATTTACATCTTGATGGATTTCCCCTGTTGCAAGGTGCAGAGGTGCAGCATTTATTGGTTCATGGCACGGTTGGGATGGGGAAAAGTCAGTTCATTATGAAATTGATGGATTGTTTACGTGCACGAGGCGACCGAGTCATTGTCTATGACAAGGGATGCACGTTTACTCAGGCTTATTTTCAGGAAGATCATGATGTTTTACTTAATCCTTTTGATGCACGCTGTGCTAATTGGGATTTATGGCTGGAAGCCCCAAAAGATGAATTACTGGAAAACATGGCAGAAAGCCTCATCCCCATGCATGGAGAAAACGATCCATTTTGGGTTAATGCAGCACGCACCGTGTTTGCCTGTCTTGCAAGTCAAATGCGTGAGGATAAGGAACGTTCCCTATCCAAGCTGTTAGGGTTACTGGTAACGGGCGAGTTTAGTGAGTTGGAACCTTATCTCAACGGCACGGCTGCAGCGACTTTGGTCAGTAATAAAATAGAAAAAACAGCCATCTCCATTCGCTCCGTCATCACAACCTACCTTAAATCAATGCAGTCGTTAAGTGGGCTTGATGAATCTGGTAAGCCTTCCTTTTCCATTCGTGATTATCTGTTAAATAAAGATTTGGAGGGCTGGCTTTTTATATCAAGCAATGGGGAACAGCATAAATCTTTAAAACCATTGATTTCGATGTGGATTGCCATGGCATCCCTGACACTTTTGAGCTTGCCAGAAGATGCGAACAGGCGAATTTGGTTTATTTGTGATGAATTACCAAGCCTGCACAAATTACCCTTATTGGGTGAAACCATTGCTGAAGTCAGGAAATTTGGCGGCTGTTTTCTGCTGGGAATGCAGAGCTTTAGTCAATTGGAGAAGGTATATGGGCGTAGTGGGGCGGCTGAAATTTTTGACTTGCTGAATACCCGAGCCTTTTTTGCAAGTCCAAGTCATGAAATGGCGCAACTTGTCAGTAAGGAACTTGGGGATGAGGAAATTGATGATACCCGAGAAAATTATTCTTATGGAGCTAACTCCATTCGTGATGGGATTTCCTTAGGAAAAAACCGTATTACACGACCCTTGGTGACTTATCCTGAAATTATGGGGCTTGATCCGCTTACTTGTTATCTGCGATTGCCAGGTCAATATCCTATAACAAAATTGGAGCTTCATTATCAAAAAAGAAGCGCGAAGGCTTCAGGTTTTCTACCTCGTGCCATACCGTCTCTTCCTGTTTCTAATACCAGCATTAAACATGTGCCTGTTGTTAATGAGTCCTCAGACAGTCGCTTTAATGCGCAAGAGTCGACTAATTCCAAGCGTTTCCAAGGTGAATACGAGATTGAATCTATTTTTTGATAGAGGAATAAATTATGTTAAGTCTGCGAGTTAAACCGATTAAAATGCCAGGTTATTATTTTGATAAGGAAAATTATTACTTTTCAAATCAATTGACCACCGAATGGGTGGGGTTAAGTGCTGAGCGACAAAACCTTTCTGGAGAGGTTAACGTACTATCCCTTGAGGCCGTTGTTCGTGGTGCATTACCGAGCGGCGATGTCATTGGCCTCAAAACCCAATCCGGCGAAATCAAGCATCGTGGCGGATATGATCTGACCTTCTCCGCGCCTAAATCGGTGTCCTATCTTGGTTTGGTTTGTGGCCATAAAGAGTTTATTGATTTGCATTTAAATGCCGTAAAAACGGTATTAAAACTCATTGAGAAGGAAGCTGCCGAAGCACGCAAATCAGGAAAAGAGGGTATGGAGTATGAAAAGACTGGCAATCTGTGTTTTGCGACCATCCTCCATGACACCTCCCGAGAGCTTGATCCTCAGCTCCATGTGCATGCACTTTTGATGAATTTTACTGAACGTCTTGATGGCAAGTGGCGTGCTTTAGCCTCTGATATCAGTCGTAATCACGGCACTATGGAATGGATTATGGACAACCAAATCTTTTTAGGGCTTGTGTACCGGTCTGAAATTGCTCTTGGTTTAAAAGAAATGGGGCTCGAAATAGAACATACAGGCGATGCCCATGGTTTATTTGAAATCAAACATTTTGATAAGACATTGCTGGAACGAATGTCTAAACGCCGTACCCAGGTTGAAGAACACATTAAAGGGATGCACTCAAATTCGTTAAAAGCATATGACAGAGCAACTCTGGATTCAAGAAAGTCAAAGGAAGTGGTTTCCCCAGAGGAATTACGCATGCGATGGAAAGCAGAAAGTGAAGCGCTGGGAGTAAATCCTGCCACCTATCTGGCCACTTTAAAGGATAAAACCAAAGAATCGCATACGCCTAAAGAAGCCATGTCCAATAATCAAGAACTCGATAGAAGTGTTCTTGATGCAATTGCGCATTTAGAAGAGAAAAAACTTACATTTACCTATCAGGAAGTGTTACAGACAAGTCTCTATTTTTCCTTAGGTGAACAGGGCTTTGAAGCGCTGATGTCACGGATTGATCAAGAAATTGATGCACAAAATCTGATTGCTCTTAATGCAGAAAACTCCTCTTTTACAACGAGTAAGCTCATTAACAAAGAACAAGAGCTCATAAAAAAAATCGTGAACTTCACACACCAAAAAAAAGGCATCGAACGAAATATGGATAAAGTGTGCAAACTCACCGATAATGAGTCCATTCAAAAGGCAGTAACTCAAGCCTTATTTAATAAAGATGGAGTTGTACGCATCAAGCAGCAAAGCGCTACCTCGCGTGAGCTTTTAAGTACTTTAATTGATTATTCACAGGATTCCAAAATAATTCGTATCCTTTGTCCCTCTGCTTTTTCTGCCAATACAATCAATAAGGATATGGCCAAATCAGCGCCTACACTGTGGCAATGGATTTTATCTATTGGGAAACAGGATTTGTGTGAAACAGTAGCAGGCTTTAATTATCGTCATGGTTCAGAACATAAATTGCCCTTTTTTCATAGTAAAAAGGAGCGCGAAGTACTGATTGTGGATGAAGCACAGCGCCTGGCTCCTGACGAGATGAATACTTTATTATCTATTGCCGATAAGCGATGTGCCAAGGTCATTTTTCTGGAAAAATCACAATCTCTGTCTGGCTTTAAATCCGATATTCCCGACTTGCTTGATAAAGCCTGTATAAAATCATTTGAGGTTGATGACAGAAAGGTGCCGGCCACCAGCATCAATCTTATAGAAGCCCAAACCGTTGAGGGACGTATTCTTAAAACAGCGCAAATGTACTGTAACTTGCCAGTAATCCAGAGGCAAAATACAAAAGTCTTTACTGTCTCAAAGCTCGAAGCTAAAGAAGTCAATGAAGCAATCCGTACTCAGTTAAAAGAGCAGGGAGAGATTTCATCAGATGAAAAGACTATAAATACATTAACCCGTATTCCCTTGACCCTCAGTGAAAAAAAACTGGCTAAAAGTTATCAGTCCAATTGGATATTAATCCATAACACCCGTACGGAATCAAAAAAATTCACGGTACTCGGTATTAATGAAAAAGACAATCAATTGATTGTTCGTAATTCCAATGGGGCAAGATCACTACTTGCTGCTAAAAATATTACAGATTCCATGCAGATTTATGAACAAACACCTTTATCGGTAGGAATCGGGGATCAATTAGTGGCCACTGCCAGTTTATCCTTTGAAGGATTAAAAATAGGAAACCAATATGAGGTTACTGCATTTACCCGACATGGAATAAAAATAAGAGATGGGAAAAGAAGCATTCATCTTATCACGAGTAACGAAAAGCATTTCCCATTGAGCCATGCCTATGCCAAAACCATGTATTCCGATGATCTTAAACCCGTGAAACAAACCATTATGACACTGCCAGCCTATGCGCTCAAACAAAATACCATGTCGCTTTTATGCGAATCCAGTAAAGAAAACGTAATGATTATTACGGATAATGTGGACAAGGCAAATCGATTTGCCATGAAAAGTGCGACAAAATCCTCCGCGATATCGCTGACTTTGGATGCCGCCAAAACAAATCATGGTGCACAGATTATTGACCATAGAACCACGAGTGATCTACTCAGTTCACTAGAGCAGGCCTTAACCCTATTAACCGCTAAAAAACCCCAAAAAAGTGATGCGGAAAAAGCGCTGCACTTTGCAATTGCTCACCTTTCAGAACGAGAGGCAGCCTTTACTCGATCAGATTTACTTGAAGTGGCCGTTCATCAGGCTATTGGAAAAGCAGGTCTTAATGAAATAGATAACGTCCTGGGTAATGCCATAAACAGTGGCGACTTAATATCTGGAGGGAACGAGTTTTTGACCACCAAAGAAGCGGTGGCATTTGAAGAATCGATTATAAAGAATGTTAAAGCGGGTATTAACATTCTTAAGCCATTGATGAGCAGTGATGAAGCGCAAAAACAACTAGAACTGACAGATCTTACCAAAGGCCAAAAAGAAGCTTGTGAGTTAATCACGACTACATCCGATCAGTTTATTATGATTCAGGGGTATGCAGGAACTGGAAAAACAACCATGACTCGCAGTGCTATTGATACCATCAAGCATGCCCAATCAATGACTCATGAAGAGGTTGAACTAATTGCGGTTGCGCCCACTCACCAGGCTGTAAAAGAAATGAGGGCTCTGGGAATTGAAGCCCAAACATTAAAGAGTTTCCTTATTGAACAAGAACAGGAATCGACATTAAGCAAAAAAACACTTGTTCTTATCGATGAATCATCCATGGTCTCTAATCGAGATTGCGCAAACCTCATGCAAAAAATTCATCATTCTGGCGCTCGTTGTGCAATGCTTGGCGATATTAGCCAACATCAAAGTATTGAAAGCGGTAAGCCAAGTAAGATATTAATTCAAGAGGGAAGCATCAGGGTGGCCTGTATGGATGATTTGGTAAGACAACAAGTTATCGAATACAAAAAAGCAATCGAAACATTAATCGCCGGTGATATTGACAAGGCCTTAGCTCAGTTAGCCAATCAACCCTTAGACTCAATCACCCGCACTAAAGCGGATAGTCCTTACCATAGCATTACCTCTTCAATTATTGAAACAGGCGATTCGACCAAAGACTACCTGCAACTGGAAAACACACAACAGCAATCAATAGATCCATTCCAGGAAGAATTAAAGCAAAAGAACCCCATCGAAATGGCTGTAGGAGATTATTTATCTCGTACACCATCATGCCGTGATAACACGATTGTTATCATTCATGAAAATAAAAAACGGGAAGTTGCAAATGGTTTGATAAGAGATGCCCTTATGAAAGAATCTACTTTAGGCTCCGAAAACAAAGAATTTCCGAGACTGTTAAGCACTAATTACACTACTGCAGAGCTTTATTATTGCGAAACATATCGGGATTGCTTAAAAAAGCAAGAGGAGTATTTTTTAAAGAAAGCGGAGCACTATTTCAAAGTGGTTTCAGTAGATGAATCAGCGAAAGTGGTAGTATTAAACGATGCGAAAGGAAATAAATGCCTCTTTGTTCCTGAAAAAGAAAATAAAGACTGGAAAATTGAATTGTTTCAATCGATGCCAGGAAGGGTTTCAGTTGGTGAAAAAATTCATTTTAAAAAATCCGATAAGACTCTAGGTCGATTCGCTAATGAAAGGGTACAGGTGACGGCGGTAAATAATGAGTCATTTACCGTAAAAGACAGTAGTGGTGTGGAACACGTGCTGCAAAAAAAATTGATGAGCGACTCCCATTGGGATTATAGTTATACGGCTACCAGCTATTCAATTCAAGGAGCTTCATCCCCATTTGTTATTGGGGTTGCTGAGACTAAAAATGCGCAAGTAAATCACCTGCGGTCGTTTTATATTATGGTAACGCGAGGCTCCTTGCAGGCAATGATTTATACAGACGATCATAAAAAGCTGCAAAAACAACTTCGCGTTACTCCTGAGAAAACTTCTGCATTGGAATCACTTAACCATCTGAATGTCCAAACAAAGCCCCCAATACCCAATGCACCATCAACATCACTCAAAGCAGCGCAAAGAATGCCCATAATGAAGAACCAGGAGCCTCGTTATGATGCGAATATGCTGTCACAACACTTATCCGAGCAGGCAGAGCTGGTAATAGAATCATTGCTAGGGCAGCCTAATCAAGCGCTTTCTTCCAAAACAGAATATCGATATGGTACTCACGGCAGCTTAAGCCTCTGTTTAAGCGGAGAAAAAAGAGGAGTTTGGCATAACTTTGAAACACAAGAAAAAGGAAACATGCTTCATTTGATCCAAAAAACATTGAATCTAAATTTTAAAGAAAGCCTTGAATATGCCGCCAAATTAACAGGTGATGACCTAAAGGAACGTATTAAAATAGCAAACAAAAACCCCAATAATTTTCAAGTGAAAGACACTGATAAGAAAAGAAAAACATCAGATTATGGTTTGCAATTGGTGCGAGAATCCAAACCTATATCAGGCACTATAGCAGAAAGGTATTTAAAAGAAATTAGAAAGATACATAATGTATCTGGGGAAAATATTCGATTTCATCCTAATGTCTATACCAAAGATACTGAGGAAGTACGCTACAGGCCAGCACTGTTAAATATTGCACGAGACAAAGACAATAAAGTGGCCTGCGTTGAAGTGGTATACCTGGATAATGAAACAGCAAATAAAGCAATAATGAAGATAAAACCCAAGAAATCTTATGGCTCAAAAGCAGGCGTTGGCGTCGTTTTAAGCGAGGGTAAAGGACATGAAAGTGTCACCTACATTACAGAAGGGGTGGAAACCGGATTAAGCGTTAGAGATGCAGTTCAAAATGAACGGGTTATAGCGACTCTTGGGAAAGAAAATTTTGTAAATATCGATATGGCATTACTTACAGATAAAATAGTCATTTGTATGGATAATGATGGCAAATCAATTAAAGAAGATAAGGTAATCATTCAAACCATTGAACGATTAAAACAGCATGGAAAAACTGTAGAAATTGCCATTCCGTTACATCAAAAAGACTTTAATGATGTGAATAAAAGCAGTGGGGTTCAAGGAGTGGTAGATATATTAAATAAAGCAACGAATGTCGATAAATTTATTGGCTGCCCTAATAAAATAGATATGAATCAAGATCAAATTAAGAAGTGTCTTGAGAGCATTTCTCGACAAATGAATCTCGAACTTCCTGAAAATAAAAATAATCCAATTGAGAAACTGAAAACCCTGCAGCGAGGAGAAATGGAAATATATTAATTACTTGAACGCAGTGCATCTAGGAATTTTATATGAAAAAAATGTTTGGAGTAATTTCTCTTTTATTGATAAATGGATCATCGGTCTACCTCATTTATCTCTATGTTTCAATAGCGTGCTCCACCAAAGTGAATAACCTGCTTCAGGTTGCTTATGAGCCATCTGGAATGCAAATGATTTTTTACTTTATATCGTTTCCAATTTTTATGGTTTTAGCAATATTAAGTCGTATTCATTGCTATTATTTTAATGTAAAAAATGGATTGACTTTATGTTTATTTTTAATCTGGTTCTTGTATTTTATGTTTATCATATACATTGATCGAATAGTTCATTTTCCTAAAGGGAATGAACTATTTTATTATGGTAGTTTGGCTATTTCATTAGTGGCATTTGCTTTAATTGGATTGACAACATATTTCCAGATGAAACAATTAATGACTTATTCAGAGTAAAATTTGAAGCTTAAAATAAGCCATATTATTTTTAAATTTAACTGGTAAATACCATTAATACTAACTTAATTATTGATATATCCTTCAATGAAATTATCTACTTTCTTCTTAAGTTCTGCGATATGTTCTTCGGCATTATTTGATTCACCTGAAAGTTTATTTTTATCATAAACACAGCGAAAAATATCAGCACTTATTCCCAGTAATCTTAAAAGATGAGTCGTGTGTTGACGATTCAATTCCTCCTCTTTTTCTAAGCGTCTTTTTTCATCTTCGCTGATTACTGGATTATCTTTATTGTGTAGGTATACCTTAATTCCTAATTCGATCATTTCTTTCATGGTTTGGGATGATGAATCATGTCCTTCATCTTTTTTAATTGTTTCGAGCTGATCAATGATTCTTTGATTTAGATAACAATAAGCCTTGGGCATACAATCCTCTTTTAAATTTATAATGCAGGTTCTGTGCATTGTTTTTACCTGGTTTAGAATAATTGTATCATTTAATAATGGGTGTCGAATAGGTGTGTATATTCGTTCAATAGATATTTTTTACTCATTCAATAGGTGTGGATTAGGTGTTGATATTTTATAACTTATTGATTATTATTAAAGAGTGGATGCACACCTATATAAAATAGGGGTGTTAGCAGATCTTAAAATGCCAATCCGCACGTAAGCTACTGAATAATAATAAAATGTTTTAAGCAATAAACATTGCGAGGGGTGTGTTCTTTTTTATTTGGTTTTGCTTTTTTTGTGTGTGTTTCACTGGCCATTTTAGTATAGTTTATTTAAATTAATATTTTGGGAAGCGCATAATAATTGCGTACTTGTGATTCACGGATTCTCTTATCTATAATCGTGTCACTGAACAGGGATATTTATATCATGGGCATATTAAAAAAAATTCTGAAAAAAATTGCTAAAATCATTCATTTTCGACCATATAGCGAATGGACTGAAAATGAAAAAGCAAAGTATGCTAAACAGAATTCTTTTCGTTCTTGCTCCAAATCAAATAATACAGAAATTAATCCTGCTACAGGATTACCAATGATTGGAGCTTTAGACAGCATGGGAAATTCTTTTGGTTCCAGTGCATCCGATAGAGACAATTATTGGAATAATGATTATCATCATTATTCAACGTACAATAGCAGCAATTATGATCCATTTAACAATCGTTATTAAAAGACACTAATTTTTATATTAAATTGAGGATTTATTATGGCTTTAATCAGCGCAAGAAAAGCACCTGAAACTGAAAAAATTAAGATCGAAATCAGTAAAGATATTTACTCAGAAATAAAAGAATACTGCTTATGGGCTGGTATTGATAACATTAGCCATTTTTTTGAAGAATCATCTACGATGATTTTCTCTAAAGACAAAGAATGGAAGCAATACAGAAAAGAGAAAAAATTAACTTTAGCATAATCAATTTAAAAAAGGATATTCAAGTGAAAAACAGTATTAAAAAAACGTGTAAATACATAGTACCCATAGCTATTATTAGCATATTTGTTTTTCACTCTTATTCAGTCCAATCAAAACTAGAGCAGAAAGAAAAACAAACCTATATTACTATAAAAGAGTTATCCGAACTTGCCGCGAAAAATCGAGGTGTTGAGCCAACTTTTCTGGATAAGGCAGTAATTGCTATTATGGATTGGCTCATCCCTGTCGCTTTTATTAATAAGAATGAATATCTCAAATTACTGTCTGAACATAAAAAAGAAATTACCTCAGAATCAAAAAAAATTTATGTGCCATCAAGCAAGATGGGGGAAGTTGTAGTCATCAAAAAATTTAAATTTTCAACACCGGAGATTAAGGAATCAAAATCCATACCTATGGGCAAAATTTTTAGTGCATTTGTCATCGCTCCCTTTCATGATTCTGATAGTCCTAATCAATTACAGTTTAAAATAAATATCAACCCCATTTCGTGCACCGCAATCTCTGATTCCATTTTAAAAACTGATTATAAATCAGGGAAAATAGTCGCAAAAATTAGCGAGATAAAGTGTGCTGATGATGAGTCGAAAATCATACCTTTAGAAGCAGTCGCACTTGTGTCAGGTAGGGTATTATCCTAAAAATGAATATTCGATCTCTTCAAATAAAAGCACATTCTATAGTCTTATGTTTTTCTTTAATTAAACGGAAGTTGGCGTTTCTTTTATTCATTGTTTTTCTGATAAATAGTAAAGCTATTTTTTCTTACATAAAGAGCTCTTTAACTGTAATCATTAACAAATTGGATGTTCTTATTTTAGATCACCAAATTTTTTATTATTTGGTGATCTTATCAATCAACATTCTATTAATTATCAAAGCATATTCAAGGTATAAAACTAACAAGATGAGGCATAAAGACTAGCAAAAAACACCTCTTGCAATTCAAAGTAATTCCCAATCTCCAAAGTATCCCTCTTTGGTTTTGATTAAATCCTCATAAACGCACATTTCTAAACCATTCCCTAATTCATCCCACCCCGTTAAATCCATGGCCTCCTTCAATGCGCTCTCAGTAACAAAAAAGATCCTTGGTACTCCATAAGTCCATATAATCACATCAACATCATTAAGGGTTGCGCCTTCAAATCCCCAATCATCCATTTCTTGTTCTGGGGTATTGCGTCCATGATATAATCTTAATTTCATAATTGTCCTTTAAAATTGATTGATTTGCTTGTCATCCGTAGAATGATGAACAAAGGAATACTCCTTTGCTCATCAATGCCTGCTTATCTTTTTATTTCCATCATTTTTTCAGTAAGAGTCCATAACGCACGATTTAATTTCACATTTTGATCAATGGCTTTTACTTCTCTGGTTTTGGTTCGAGTGGTGTAACCGTATTTATTTAAACGATGGCCACGGATCCCACCTTTAATTAAGTTTTCTTGCAGGACATTAAACACGGTAAACAAATCATTATCTTTTTGATCTACATAACGCCTTGGTTGCAATAAACTCTTAGGATTAACGATAATACCCCCCTCTGTATCAGAGAATTTTAGTGAGTGAGCAGCTTCTGCAAAAATCATTTTTTCATCGTCATTCAAGTGAATGGAAGCCATATCATCGGATACATCAAGCATGTTATTTGCTGTCTCAATCACTTTGTAGGTGCCTTCAATGACATTCCCAAGAACATCCCCCTGATGTTTAATTCTAATTTCGTTATACGCTTGTCCAGCGATCATTCCATTACTGCACACAACCCGAAAAAGACCCGCCATTAAGCGATAAGAAGACAAACCATCATGAGAGTTAATAAGAACCAATTCGGGATAAAGCCCCTGATTATTTTGCAGGACATCATGGCGTTGAAAACGGAGCATGTGTTTTGCAAATACTTTCGCTTCTTGGTTCTGGCTTTTGGTCTGGGTTGCCCAAGTGGGGAAAAAACCTTCTGACATTAATTTATCAATGATTTGCTCGGTTGAAATGGGCGAGTACTTGGTACTCGTTTTATAAGAGCTGGCTTGTGTGAATATGGATGGCGCTAATTTGAATAATTTATCTTTTGATAATACTGGTAACATGTTGTTCTCCTATGTTTTTACTATTGTTCTCAAGGAACAAATACAGTATCGCAAAAAACCGACCCAAGGTCAAAATTATTTATAAATTTTCTTTATAAACTTTATTTATTACAAATGTTGATATTTTAAGATGCACTTGTTATACTGTTCTTGTCTTAGTGACCAATAGTAAAAACATAGGAGAACAGCATGACTATTCCAGAAATTATCCAACGCCAATTACTGCACACAAATAAAGCGATCGTCTGGTCGTGGGGTGTGTCCAAATGGTATAAAGTATCCAATACAATGCTTGCAATACGAGTTCATGCACACCGCCTCAATGGGTTTGTATGCATCACATTGGATGAGGCACATGATTTGTATAACATTACTTTTTATTCAAATAAAACAGTTCCAGAGATGCTTAAGCATCCTGTTTCTGCATATGAGGCGATAGAAGGGGTTTATTGCGATCAACTCGTTGAGTTCATTGATAATATAATCGAAAGAATACCAAACTATAAATATTAAACCTTATCCAGCCTCCAATCGCTGGGGGCTAGAAATCATTTGAGGTGATTTAATGAAAAAATTATCATTTGCCGTTAAGGCAAACATGAATAAACCCCCTAGAGTTCATGTGCAATCAGCAGATAAAAAAACAACCTATGGTTCATTTCAAGCCAATAACTGTGATGAATTTGATGCCTGGAATAAATTAAGCCCAGAAGAAACCATTGAATTAAAGCATTATATGAACAATATGTCGGCTATTGAGCATTACTTTTCTACAAAGGCTCTGTCCGAACAAAAAGATTTTAGAATCAAATTACCCAACAGTTTTATAGGTACTATAGATGAAATAAGCAAGCTATGCTCTGAGGAAGACATCAACTTAAATGTTTATGATGCCATGATTAGTGCAGCCATTGGGCAGCTTAAAATCAAGACAGCAAGCCTTCCTGATGACAAAAAGCAGCAAGCCCTGATGCTCCTTAATCAACTCGGACTATCTGAAAATGTAAAATCGGATGTTTCCTTAAAAATACAAGCGGTATTCTCTGAATTATTGTCCATTCATAATAAATCAGAAAAACTGCACCAAAAATCCATAGTCCTTTTTAATAAAGATAAAAGTATTTCTCCGAAAACCATTGAAGAAATCGCAAAAGGTGATTTATCAACCTCCAAATGGTTAGTATCTTGTGCCATAGAGATTTTACTGGAAGAAAAACCAGATATTGTGCAAAAAATATTATCTGATAACGATATCTTGTTTTTGTGGGCGACTCCTTCACTAAAAAATAATAGGCCAATCAAGGAATTACTCGATAAATTAGGGTCTTTGAATAACTCCGAAATGTTAAGCAGCAAACTAAATTCCATGACAGACTTTAGTTAAAGACTTTCCAAAATATCACATTTATGCTATAAATTACTATGAGAATAAAATTTTACCAAAAACAATCAGGCAAAAACCCTGTGGCGGAATTCCTAAATGATTTGCCATCCGATGAAATCGCGCGACTTGCCGGTTGTTTAAAGAATGTTGAAGAGCTTGGTTTTGATAGCCCAAGGGTACAATTCAGGCAAATAAAAGGCTCGCTTTGGGAAATTAAGATTAAAACATCACGCAGTGGTTATCGTTTTTTTTATGTGTGTATTCAAAAGGAAATCATTGTTCTTTTACATGCTTACAAAAAGCAGTCACAAAAAGCGCCAAAGCAAGAAATTGAACTGGCTGAAAAACGAATGATGGAGGTATACGACCATGAAAGCACTTACCTTAAATGAGTTTATTGACGACAAAATCAATAAGGACGAAGAATTTGCCAAGCACTATGAGCGTGAGCAAATCATTAATAACATTGCCGTCATGATTGTGAATGCCCGTAAAAAGCGGCATATGACTCAATCCGAGTTGGCCAATAAAATTGGAACCAAGCAATCGGTTATTTCTCGTCTTGAAAGCGGCAATAGCTCCTTTATTCCCTCATTAGAAACGTTGGTAAAGGTCGCTGATGCGCTCAACATGCACTTAAAATTGCAATTACAAGCCTAATAAACATTTGGCCAACATCAAATAACAGTACTTTTTAAAGGATATAAAATGGCATTAGATTTTTCCAAACTGAGTACAGGACAAACTGTTGATACAGTCTTAAAGCCAAGAGAAATTTTTAGCGCCTTACCAAATAAAAAACCAAACAAATTCCATTACCCCCGCGATGTGCAATCTCAAGTATGGAGCAAATGGTTTGACCGCAAAGAAGAACGCAACCTGGTTATAAAAATGAATACTGGTGGCGGTAAAACAGTGGTTGGCCTTTTAATTTTAAAAAGTTGCTTGAATGAGAAGAAAGGGCCTGTAGTTTATATAGTTCCAGATAATTTTTTAGTAGAACAAGTGTTATCCGAAGCCAAAGATCTTGGATTAAATGCCGTTGATAACCCTGAAAATGAGAGTTTTTTAAAAGGAAAAGCAATTCTAGTAACTAATATATATAAATTAATTAACGGGAAATCAGTATTTGGTGTTGGCGATGAGGGAGCAAAAATACCCATTAAGACACTCCTTATTGATGATGCTCATGCGTGCGTAAACACAGTCGAAGAACAATTCACTTTGAACGTGTCATCATCTAACCCAGCATATAAAAAATTATTTAGTCTTTTTGAAGAAGCAATGAAAAGGCAGTCGGAAGCAAAATATTTGGAGATTGAAGCGGGAGACCCCTTTGCTTACATTCTGATCCCATATTGGAACTGGCAAGAAAATCTAAGTAAGGTAATGCAGGTTTTAATTGAAAACAAAAATCATGAAGACATAAAATTTAAATGGCCATTAATAAAAGAAAATTTAGAGCGATGCAGTTGCGTTATTAGTAAGCATTCCATTGAAATTACTAGTAATTGTATTCCAATTGATGTGATTCCTTCTATTAGTAATGCATCAAGAAAAATATTTATGACCGCGACATTATCAGACGATAGCGTCTTAACGACCCATTTTGGTGTTAGCTCTCAATATCTTAATAACCCTATCACTCCAGATTCAGCGGGAGATGTAGGTGATCGATTAATCCTATTACCACAAGCTCTCAACACAAATATGTTTGATAGTGATGTTAAAGAATTATGTTTGAAATTATCCAAAGAATATAACGTGGTAGTTATTGTCCCATCTAACAAACGATTGGAGTTTTGGGAGGATGCAGCTGATCTCATTTTAAAAAAAGACACTATCCTTCAAGGAGTTGAACAACTTAAAACAACTCATATTGGCTTAACAATTTTAGTTAACAAATATGATGGGATTGATTTGCCCGAAAATGCTTGTCGATTGTTAGTTATAGATGGATTACCAGCCGCTCGAAATAATATTGATAAAATTCGCCAGAGCGAGCTTGCGGGTAGTTCGAACAAAGTAAATCAAATCGTTCATAAAGTAGAACAGGGGATGGGGAGAGGTGTTAGATCTAATGATGATTATTGCGTCATTTTTCTTATGGGAAAAGATCTTACTTCTCAGCTTTATACGGGCGAAACTTTAGAACTATTTTCACCGGCGACAAAGGCTCAACTAGAATTGTCAGAAAGGGTAGCAGATCAAATAAAAGATAAAGGAGTTGAGGAAATTAGATCCGTAATAAACTACTGTCTAAAAAGAGACCCGCAATGGGTTGAGTTAAGTAGAGGTATTATGGCTAACCTAAATTACTCCAATAAAAATACATCTGACTCAATAAAAATCGCTTTAAGAGAAGCTTACGATTTAGATCGCTCAGGGAAACCACAAGAAGCAGCAAACAGAATTTTACATGAAATCAATAACTCAACCGATGATCTTTTATTAAAAGGCGTATTAAAACAATACATGTCGGAGTATATAAACAAGTACGATAAGGTGGAATCGCAAAAAACCCAACTATCCGCTATTTCTGATAATTTGAGAGTTCTTAAACCAATCGAAGGCATCAGTTATAAACCATTAAAAACCCATACAGGATCACAAGCAATACGATGTTCTACCTATTTAAAAGACAAATTTAAAGATGGAAACAAACTTATTATCTATACAGAGGGAGTATTTTCAAAACTTATATTTAGTGAAGGTACTGCAAATATATTTGAGGATGCTTTTAACGAGTTAGCATACCTTCTTGGCTTTATAGGCCAACGCCCCGAAAATGATTATGGAAAAGGACCAGATAATCTCTGGCTGTTGGATGATTTAAAATTTTTAGTTATTGAATGTAAAAATGGTGCAACCACCGATTTTATTTGCAAACACGATTGTAATCAGCTGAATGGTTCTGAAATTTGGTTTAATAATAATTATGGCAATGGTGCTAAATGTGTACCTATTATGATTCATTTATCTACTTGTTTTGAGTATGCGTGTCCTCCAAGTAACAATATAAAAATAATAAATAAGAGCTTATTAGAAAAGCTAGTTAATAACGCCCGTAAATTTATACGATCTATAGCCACTGAAAATAAGTTTGAAGACAGTCAAGCTGTCAAACAACATCTGGCACAATACAAGTTAGAGGCTAATGATATTATCGCCAACTATACAACTGCTTTTAAAACAAAAAAAACCTGAGCACTACATACTAGGTAAAAAGATAAAAATCAGCATTTCGATAGAATACTTGTTGGGATTATTTTACTAACCTTTGAATTGGTTGAACAAGTATCGGCTTATCTCAAAATAAAGATCATCTCGATTAATTCGTATTCCATAGAGATCGGTATTGCGACAGAGAGTAACACCTTTAGAACTCACCCAAACAAATCACTATGTGATCCTGTTCGTGATAATCGCAGCAATTGTATGCGATCATCTTTAATGGTCTTATAAATTAATAACCAATCGGGGGTAATGTGACATTCACGATAACCATCCCAATTTACGGAAAGACTGTGATCCTTATGCTTTGGATCCAGGGGTTCTTCCTTTTGCAATTGCTCTACAATAGAGTCTAAGAGCGTCCTTCTTTTCCCTTGCTTCGTAATCTTTTTCAAATCACGCTTAAACTGTGTCGCCAACTCTAATTCAAGCATTATCTACAGAATCCCATACATCCTTCATTGTTTTAAATCGCTCGCCTTTTCCTGATTCCAGCTCTGCCATGGCCTCTCTTGTCTCTTTGTTCGGTATTTTTACCTCAAAAGGCAGGCCATTTTGGAGACAGACCTGGCTATAGAACAGTCGAATCGCCTCGGCTGTAGATAAGCCTACCTTATGCAAAATCGCTTCTGCCTGCATTTTAAGAGCAGGCTCAATACGAGCATTAATTGTTGCCGCCTTATTCATCTTAGTAACTCCCAAAATACTGATATTTTAATTGTATAACAAATGCATTACATTTTCAATTTTTCTATTTTATATGGGCTATCAATAAAGTACACCCTTGTGATAAATTTTGCCTTGCCTTTAAATCCCTTGTTTTTCATATCAATAGAATCTGATTTTTATTTATGATAATGTACTATCACTAATTTTAAATATTATTGATAGGAAAATTCATGGCGCTTGTTGGTTATGCCCGCGTATCTACAATTGACCAAAATTTGGACATTCAACTTGATGCTTTAAAATGCGCTGGATGTAAAAAGATCTTTTCCGAGAAAAAAAGTGGTACTTCAAAAAAAAACCGAACCGCACTGGATGAATGCATGGAGTATATTCGTGAAGGCGATACCTTGGTAGTTACACGAATTGACCGCTTAACCCGCAGTATTCTGGATTTACAGACTTTACTGCATTATTTAAAAGAGAAAGAGATCCACCTAAAAGCATTGGAGCAACCTGTGGATACCTCTAATGCCTCAGGTAAATTCTTTTTGGATATGCTGGGTGTCTTTGCTGAGTTTGAAACCAACCTTCGCCGTGAGCGGCAACTGGAAGGTATTGAGCGCGCAAAACGCGAAGGCAAATACAAAGGGAGAAAACCCACAGCACGCTCAAAAACTAATGAGGTCATGGAGTTAATCAATCAGGGATACACACGCACCGCTATTGCTAAAAAACTTAATATGGGTATTGCCAGTGTTTATCGTATTCTTAAAACCCAACGACAGGATAATCCAGAAAAATCAATTCCAGGCAGCCAGGGAACTCAAAAAATTGCCGTGGTTGAAGTTTGGCTGCGCGTAGAAAACAACAATAAGTTTGTGCGTGGAAAAAATGAATCCAGGCGGCAAATCGAGCAATACTGCTTTTCAGCCTTTGATATGGTGAAAAAAGACAAGGATGGATGGGAATACAGTCTTAAAATTCCCTATACCAGTGATAAGGATCTGGATGAAACTATCTATGACTTAATGCATGAAGCCGAATCGATTGCCGGCTGTCGCAATGGATTTACAGAAATGAGTATCACGGAACCTGCAACCGGTAAATCTTGGTGATGATTCCCCTGGTTCACCACCCTGCCATGGGTTCATTACCTTAATTTTAAACCCAAGGAATGTTATCATGCCGTCCGTTTTGAAAAGGCAACGCGCTATTACGTCATTCGCCTGGAACAGGATTTATTGGGTGACTGGACACTCTGCGCATCCAATGGACGTATCAAGTCCAGATTTGGGCAAAGCCATATTATTGCCTTTGCAAGTTTTTCTGATGCCTTGAAGCACTTTTGCGTCATGGTGAAAGAACGAAACCAACGCGGTTATTATCTGATCTCTTATCAAACCCATGATGTTCTATACCAACAAATACTACCATGGGCCTGCTTTATGGAGGATCCAGCACCTATGAAAAAGAGACCTCGGAAAAAGCAAGTTCGATCATTGCTGAATCAAAACTCAACCATTCAATCCCAATCTCAGGACTCTCAGCAAATGCTGCTTATTTTTTAACGAGTACCACCTTCCAATTATAAAAAAAGAGAATAATTATTTTCCACAATCAGAATAATTTGTCTTTAGATATAGGATATATTATATTATATATAGATGGAGATAATGATGAATAAAGTTTTAATATCAATACCCGATCAAATCGCTTCTAGAATGAGAGCAGCAATACCTCAGCGACAACGCAGCAAGGTGATTGCTCATCTTATTGAAAAAGAAATTGAACGACGTGAAAAAGCGCTCTATGAATGCGCTTTAGCTGTTGAAAATGATCATGGTTTACAAAATGAAATGAACGATTGGGATATAACGGTTCAAGATGGATTAACTGATGAATCGTGGTGATGTATATTGGGTAAACCTCGACCCTACTACAGGCTCTGAAATCAACAAACTCAGACCTTGCGTTTTAGTTGGAGCAACACCGATTAATCAAGCAAGACGCACTGTTGTCGTCGTTCCTCTTTCAAGCTCTGCTACAGCCAGACCACCAATTACCATCACTGTTTCTTGTCTTGGCAAACAAGTTACCGCAGTTTGTGATCAAATAAGAACGATTGATAAAAGTCGTTTAAAAAAAGTGGCAGGAAACCTTTCAGATAAAGATTTAAATGCCTTGGATGATGGGTTACGACAAGTTTTATGCCTTTGATTAAAACTTAATCTACTCCAAACCTTTAATGTTACGCCGTTATTCTGTCATGAACTCATAAAATAACCTTGCACCAATACCAGAGAGACTGATAAGGATTCTAAGCAACCACTTAAAAGGAAATGACATGGGTTGCGAATGCTATCAAGCTGCTATCGGAGCAGATAGAAAGGTGCTCTGTATGTAATAAAAGAAACATTTGAAATTCTGGGTGAAACTCATAAAGCACATCTTGAATCCAAGAAAAATTGATAGCAAGTCGGGAGAACTCATCAAGCAATCAGGCAATTTAAAAAATAGGTAATTTATCTCAACGCCACTGCAAATTAGAGTTTTCCTAGTGTAACTGTTAAGAAAATCAATCTTAATATACAGAGTAATTAAATTTTAAATAGTTTGCTCAATTATCGGCTTACTTGATTTAACTAGAACGTCTATCAAATAAAATCTAAATAGGAAAATCGATTGGGTTTAACATAAGCAGAAAGAACAACAAACCCTCCTTCCCCATAGCCTGGTTTACTCTCCTCTGGCGTTAATATAGTATCAACAGGAGAGAATAAAGTTTGATAAATTGCTTCTTCTTTAAAATTAATTTCATGAAGCAATTCAAAGACCTCCTGTACCGAATAAAAATGAGCGTATCGATAAAACAGATTATCTTGCTTGGTGGCCTCATATTGCTGTCCAATCATCGAATGTTTATCAATCATACCAATAATAAGCTTACCATTGGGCTTTAAAACCCGTTTTGCTTCAAGAAGTGCTACTAAAGGTAAATTCAAAAAACACAATACTGTATTGAATAAGACAAAATCAAATTGTTGTTCATACTTAGGAATCTCAATGTTAAATCGGGACAGGAGTGTTGGTAAAATATAAACAACCAAGGTGCTAAGGTGACACTGGATGCTATTTCGAGACACACTATGTCGGATTAAATTAAGTCAATACGCTTAAAGTTATAAAATAATTCCAAATTTTAGATAGATCTATCCTGGGAACGCCTATGCAACCAGCCTTTTTCTTTGTGCCAGTTTCTCGTGATTTTCATAAAAAACGCAGCGTTAGCACCAATTTTGCGATAAGCAAGTTCCATTTCGCTATGACATAGAATGCATTCCTTAGGATTAATCCCAAAGGTCTTTTGCATCAACTATGGGTATTTGAGATTGTAGGTTTTGGGCTCAGGTTCTTACCCCAATAAAGCACGAACTAATGGTAATTTCTCTCTCCGTACTCTATTTACAAGAAATCCATAATAGCGCAACATCCTGAAATGCTTTTTAGGGATATGTTGTACCAGTCTACGGATAAACTCCTCCGTAGAGCAGTGAAAATCTTCGTGTTGATTCGTCTTATGATTCAGGAAGTTAAAGGTTACATTTTGGCCATTGTAATGCCGTAACCTGCTGTGGCCAATCGGTGGCCTACGAATATAACGCCCAAGATAATTAATTGACGCCTGTGGGTTTTTTTGTGGTTTGGCCACATGAACTATCCACGGTTTGTTGAGTCTACGATTGAGCCAAGCGCTAAAATGACCCTGTGTCGGGCATAGGGCATTTAATACTTCAGGAAGAACAAGAACTCCTTCTCTATAGGCTTTTTTCAACATCTGTATCACACGATAACGCCACATCTCCATAATCACTTTCTTTTTGAAGTAGAACGTGACAAAACGTGTCTCTTTATCATTTATCCCTCCTTGGGTAGTCGAGATATGCACGTGCGGATTGAACTTTAAATCTCAGCCAAAGCTATGAAGCGCTGCAAACATTCCGGGTAAGACTCCTTTATGACTCGCTAACCGCAGCAAAATAGAAGCTGCTACTGGCAGCAGCCAACCTAACAAAATCCAGTTTTCTTTGAAAAACCTCCATAATTCCCGTGGCATCGTAAACGTAATATGCTGCCAGTCACAACTGGGTAACAGATGAATTTGTTTGCTTATCCAATTCTCGGTGGCTTTCTTCCCACACTTCGAGCAAAACCGATTATGGCAGGTAAACGCAACTTTTTTGCTATGAGTGCATTTAGGGTTGGGGCAGTCATAACAGGAAAATCCTCGCAAGGTGCTCCCGCAACTTAAAATGTTCGAGATTGTTTCCAAAACCTCATGGCGTAGCGTGTCTTTATACTTCTGGAAATAGTGATACCAGGAGTTATCTTTGAGCAACAAGTCCTTCAGGCTTCTCTTTTGTTCGCAGTCCAACTCTTTTTTACTTACAGCATAAAGCATTTACAAAGGCCAACCTCTTAATAAATTATCCTGATATAATCATTCATCTATCTATCCTTAATCGCTCTATAATGAAGACTCAAAAGAAACCACAAAAGCAAATCGATAAACTCCATGCAAAAAATCAAGGGCGCTGCTCCATATGTAAAATAGACTTTGGTGATGACTTTGCATCTTATACCTGGACTGGTTATGATTCTATAGGGCGTTTGCAAGTCACAAGCTAATGTTGTCATGAAAAAATAAGACGGCTCGTAAACATCGGATTATGTGGGTTTATTGATCCTGATGAGTTCAATGAAGCAATTAAAAAGCATCCTTTGTATGAACAGTTTTATAATGTCATTTTGTAATGAATTCTAAAGAAGGATTTTATTGCGCTGAGAGATGAATAATAATTTACGGTCTTATGATGATTAGAACTCCAATGCTTCTTTACCCCTGCCAACGCATTTGGCTCTGAGCGAAGCGCCTTGAAAACTGCGTAATTTGCCCCGATATTGGCTATTAAGTAATAAAATTAGAGCTATGAAACTTTGTGTAAAACGGTGACTAGAGTTTTTGATAAGCCAATCTTGAAAGGAGATTTAGATGAAAAAGAAACTACTTCCTATTTTAATCTCTGTTCCTCTTATCACTATGATGTCAGCAGGAGCCATAGCACTTGAAGCGAAACAAAATAATCAAGTACAAAAGAGTAAAGATTTATTAGCCTTAGATCCATTTGATAACGATCCCTTTTTTCAATCACCTTATGATGTTTTGAAGCAAATGGAAAAAATGCAACAGGCTATGGACCAGTTTATGAAGAGTCAATTCTCACAAATGCACACTAACCTTCTAAAACAACCCAATCAAATGCTCTTTGGTAATACAAATAATGTTGAAATTAAAGAAAGTAAAAATGAGCTTGTTTATAAAATAAAATTACCTAAAGGTGGGGATAGTAAAGTTGATGTTTCTGTTAAAGAGGGACAATTAGTGGTTAGTTCAAATATAACGCAAAAAATCACTCGTGAACAGGATAATAGTAAAAGTGTAAGCTATTCTCAGAGTAATTACAGTCAAACATTCCAATTACCACAGGGCTATGATCCCAATTCTATGAGCTCAAAAGTGAAAGATTCAAATTTAATTGTGACATTTAAAAAATCACTTTCGACATCTTCAATACTCTAAGGGATTGAGATTTTAAGCGTTGTAACGCCACATATCGATTTTGCAGATGATTGTTTTGTAATGTAATTGACTTGACAAAATGAGGTTGTGAGTCCAACTTTATAATCAGTCAGAAATGACAAACGTATCAATTTAAGGAGTGAAACGATGAGTAAATTAATAAAATGGAAAAAAGAAACCCCGATTGCCATTGAGCATACACATAATCCGTTCTTAAGACTTCAAAATGAAATAGATCGTGTATTTCATGATTTTAATGATTTTTTTTCGCCCTCTCGATTCAATTGGGAATTTGATAATCTAAATCTTGCCCCATCAATGGATGTTGTGGAAGATAAAGATCATTACAGTATTGAGCTTGAGATGCCCGGTATGGATGAAAAAGATATCAAGGTTTCTTTAGCGGATAATATATTGACCATTTCTGGTGAAAAGTCGACTTCTAAAAAGAATGAAGACAAAAAATATCTTTCTCGAGAAATTAGCTATGGGAAGTATGAGCGTTCTATTTCATTGCCTTCAACAATAGATGTTGATAAGGCTAAGGCAACTTTTAAAAAAGGAACACTTTGCATTGAGTTGCCGAAAAAAGAAGAGGCTAAAAAAAGTACTCGTGATATCAAAGTAGAAAAAGCGTAGTCTATTGGCCCTGTAGCTAACAGGGCAACACCTTGAGCGGATTACATCATACTCCTCTTCTTCCAGTGCAGTATACATATATTTGCTTTTTTCATCGACGTCTTGGTTTTTATTTAGAAAATTGACATTTATTTTTTTTCATTGCCAATGCGTTCAATGATTGCATGATTTGTATTGCTCATAAGAATTTCCTTATAAAGAGAAATTATCCTTTCTTCCTTATTGATCTAGAAATCAACAAATCTCAAAGAAAACATCATCAGAAAAGAACAAGAAACTCAATTACCTTACTTTTCTTATATTTATTGATGTATTTGAGAGATTTTTATTTATTAACTGTTGCAGAATTAATTATGCGAAGGCCAATAAGTTCTTTTTATTTTCCATGTGATATCTAATACGATATACAAATAATATTAAAAAATTTAAATTATTTTATGAACTTATTTTTAAGGACTTCTAAATAACTTCCCACATCATATTGATATTTTAGAAGCCCCTGATTTATTTTTAATATGCTTGTACTTCTGAGTGAATGTTATGATCACTAAGAGTGAAAGTGATCTTCTCTCGAATAGCCGGACACCTTGTTTAAGAGATATAATCTCATCAACAAGGAGTAATCATGGTAAGACAAGTTTATACAAAAGAGTTCAAAATTAAAGCTATTGAACTACTGGAATCAAGTAATAAGCCCTTAAGACAAGTAGCCAGAGAGCTTGTTGTAGCAGAAAATAACCTATATAACTGGCGCAAACAATACCTTCTCAAACAAGAGAAAGTATTCCCAAATCAATCTCAATTAAATGAAAAAGACTTAGAATTAAAGCGATTGAAAGCGCGTGTAGCGGAGCTGGAAGAAGAGCGAGAAATCTTAAAAAAGGCGGCAGCGTTTTTCGCCAAGGAAGGCCAGCGAAATATGCGGTAATAAAAGAACAATCGGCTTTTCATCGTGTACAAAAGCTTTGTTAGGCATTAGGCGTATCCAGTAGCGATTACAACAGGCATTGCGTAAGTTGGGTAAATATCATGGGAAAGCGAGGATCAAACGCTTAATGCAGCAGGAAGAACTCAAACCTAAAGCGGCAAGGCGTTTTAAAGTGACAACAGATAGTCGCCACTCAAAGCATGTGGCCGAAAATATCTTGGGAAGACCATTTAATCCTGTTGCTATTAACACCGTTTGGGCGTCTGATATAACCTACATTCAAACTGATGAGGGCTGGCTTTATCTAGCATAGATTTATTCAATCGACAGATTGTCGGTTGGAGCATGGGAACTCGGTTGGTTACAAGCCTTATTGAAGATGCTCTTATCATGGCGATTCACCGCAATAACCCACCTAATGGCGTTATTCATCATTCTGATATAGGATCTCAATATTGCAGTAATGCTTATCAATCGCTTCTCAAAGAACATGATTTTATTTGCTCCATGAGTGGCTCGGGTAACTGTTATGACAATGCAGTTATGGAAAGTTTCTATCATACTTTGAAAGTCGAAATGATTTATGGGGAACAATATAAAACTAGAAAGGATGCTCGATTAGCTCTATTCGATTACATTGAAGTGTTTTACAATCGTCAGCGCATCCATTCAACTTTAGGGTTTCAGACCCCGAATGACTTTGGGTTGGTTGCATAATGTTGGTGTCCTGTTTTTTCGAGGAAAGATCAAATGTGGCGTATTTTGAGGCGACTATAGGCATTTGTTCATTATTCTACGGGTGCTTTTTTAAAATGTCGAACTACCTTTGTCGTCGCATTGTCAATTATTTCGCCTCTAATGTCGCCGGGTGTATCACTAACTTCGGCTAACATCCAAATATATAATTTCTCAATATCATCGCCAGACTTATATTGTATTATTTTCTCATTGGAATAAATTCGTGCGGTATATTGTTGATTCATATCTCATTCTCCATTCAAGATATTGCTCAATAAATCCATTTCACAATTTCATCTTGAAAGACCTTCTTTTAAGCAAAATCTTATTATAAATTATAGCCTAGTTGGGGTGCTCGTTGAGATGTTTTGATACGTTTTGCTTGTCCTATTTGTTTAATCAGATATTCGTCAAGGAATCGGCGGTTTAACAAACCAGTCAAGAGCTCGCAGATTGATTGAGAATGCAGTATGGGGTAAGTCAGGATACGTGTGCAAAATGGGTCACTTCATTTTTATAGAGACCCATAACCCTTGCCGTGTATGGGTTGTAGCCTTTTGCCATAGAAATGGTTTTTAAGATAAAAATTAGAGTAAACTATTACTGCTCCCATGGTGGCTTTGGTGTGATTGTCAATGGGGTAGAACTATCATCTTTTTTCATTTCCTCCTGATTTGCAGTAAGATCAAGAGCGTTATGTCGCATTGTTGTTTTAAAATTTTGCATTCTTTCACGTGCTGCTAATAATTCTTCCTCTGATGGTTGCAGTGTAACCGATGACAACTGACTTTGCTCATCTTTATTGTATGGTTTATCAGCGCAAACAAATGGAAGTGCCTGGTTAGTTATAACATGAATTGTTGATAATTCATTATGCCCACTTGGTAGTGATATTAACTCAACATTATACCCGTTTCTTTGTAATTCTTGAGGGAATCTTTGGTTAGCTTCAAGTCGAGTTTCGCCTGTAACATTATATTTGATTTGGTTAGCAGGTGTTTGTCTCAGGGTTTCTAATTGGCCAATAGACATGAAAATATTCAAGCCTTGTGGTGAATAAATCTATTTTTTATCATTTGAAATAATCAAGTAGGAAGAAATGGACGAGTAAGTTGCTTTAGTTACCATCGGAACAGGTAGTATTGATACAGCTGTATGTCAGGAGATGTAAAAAATCGAATTATCAAATTTCATTGATTGTTATTTCAAAGAAGGCAATCATGGACCAATAACCATGGCGCGCAAGCGCGGATTGTCCTTAGGACATGGCATTAACCCAAATTTTTATTGGAAAAAATGCAATGTTATTTCATGTAGAAAGAAGGACAATCCTTTTGCGAAAATACATTAATGTGGTCATGAAAAAAATAGAGCCTATTATTGCAAGCGTCAGAAATTGCGGCCACACGATACCAAACCCTGCCCCTCTAAATAAAATCGATTGAGCAAGCATCACAAAGTGAGTGTTAGGCGCAACCAGCATCATGGTCTGGACAAATTCAGGCATGCTCTCACGAGGGGTCAATCCACCTGAAAGCATTTCTAGCGGGAGAAGTACCAGAATCAATAAGATACCAAATTGAGGCATGGAGCGGGTGATGGTTCCCATAAAAATACCTATTGACGTTGTAGCGAACAAATTGATTGCCGCACCAAGCAAAAACAGAAGAATTGAACCCTCAATGGGGGCAGAGAGTAACCCTTGTACCACTGTAATAAGCGAAACAGCACAAACGATGAGTACAATGGAAGCCATTGCCCAAATTTTGCTGGCCATGATTTCAAATGGCGTGACTGGCATCACTAATAAATGTTCAATTGTTCCATGTTCGCGCTCCCGAAGTAATGCGGCACCCGTTAGCACAATGGATAACATCGTTACATTATTAATCAACTCCATTAAGGCACCAAACCAGATCTTAGTTAATGTCGGGTTAAATCGAACGCGGACTGCAAGATCAACAGGCGGAGTTTCCACAGAACGATAATGTTCGACAAATTCATTGATCTCCCTCTCAATAATAGTTTGAATGTAGGCTGTTCCTGTGAACGCCTGACTCATGCGTGTAGCATCAATATTCAGTTGAAGGGTTGGCTTTCGCCCGGACAAAAGATTCCGTTGAAAATCAGGCGGGATATTTAAACCAAAGGTATATAAGCCTTCATCCATGCCCGAATCCATCTTTGCTTGTGAGGTGGTCACGTATTTTATAAATTGTGGGGGATAAAAAGCATCCCTGATACGTTGTGAAACAGCGGATTGATCGAGATCAACAATGACAATCGGTGCTTTGTGCAGCATTTCGGGCATGGCTGTGGCTGTTGTATAGATTTGTACAGTAAATGCAAAGACGATCAGTGCTATCATAATTGGGTCACGAAGCAAACTTCGATATTCCTTAAACCCAAGTTGCACAATATTACTTATTGTCACTTAGCGCTCCTGTTTTTTTAAAAATAAAAGACAACACCCAAGCAATACCGGCAAGGTGATGAGTAAATATAAAAAAGGATGGAGCAAATCTTGAAAACTCAGTGCCTTGGAAAAAGTACCTCGCGAAATCGTAAGAAAATGCGTTACCGGATAGATTTGGCCTATCATTGCTCCCAATCCTTCCAAAGAGGATACCGGCTCTATCATGCCAGAAAACTGGGTGGCTGGAAGAAGCGTCAGTATTGCAGTTCCAAACAATGCCGCCACTTGGCTTTTCATAAAAGTGGAGATTAGAAATCCCATCGAAGTGGAAAGAGTAACGTAGATTAAAGCACTAAAGAAAAGGATGGAAAAACTTCCTTTGATCGGTACATCAAATAAATAAATGGACAAGGCGATTAGCAATAGAAAATTAAATACGGCCAAAATCACATAAGGTATCAATTTTCCCAAAAGAAACTCAAGTTTAGTAATGGGCGTCACGTATAAATTAACGATGGATCCCAGCTCTTTTTCTCGCACCACAGAAAGTGCCATCAACATCGCCGGGATTAACATCAATAGGATAGGAATGACGGCTGGAACCATGGCAGGTAAACTTTTCACATCCGGGTTATAACGAAAACGAGGCTCAATATTGAAGAACTCCTCCGATTTTTGATGAGTCAAATAAGGCCAACTATTCACTAACCAATGCTGATGCATTCCATACACATAACTCTGAATGGTTTCTGCACGGGTAGGCATTGCTCCATCAATCCATGCCCCAACTTGTACGGGAGTCTCTTTATTGATGTCACGGGCAAACCCACTTGGGATTTCCAATGCCAAGCTTAATTTTCCGCTTCGCATACGTTGATCCATTTCTTTATAATCCAAGATGGGAGGGAGTTCTTTAAAATAGTGCGAGCTGGCTATATTAAGAACATAAGCGTGGCTGGCATTCGTTTGATCCCGATCAAGAACTGCAAAGGTTAACTGTTCGATATCCAGAGTAACTCCATAACTCATAATGATCATCAGTAGAATGCTTCCCAAAAGCGCAAGAGTTGCACGAATTGGATCGCGTATCAGTTCGAGCGCTTCACGACGGCTGTAGCTGAACATGCGTCTGATGTTGAAATATTTTTTTGCAGGAATGATTTTGGGGTGTTCAGATAAAGAGCTCATGATTGGTTTTGCAGGATGTTGCCCTGAAGGATTCACCTCCTTCTTCTTCATGGCCTCTTCTAGATAGCTGATAAAGGCTTCTTCTAGCGAAGAGGCTTGTCTTTGTTGGATGAGTTTGACTGGATTTTCACTAACCAATACTTTACCGGCATGCATCAGCGAAATGCGATCGCAACGTTCTGCCTCATTCATGAAATGGGTAGAAATAAAAATGGTTACTTTATCCTGTCGGGATAAATCAAGCATTAATTGCCAAAATATATCGCGAGCAACCGGATCAACACCAGAAGTCGGTTCATCAAGAATGAGTATATCGGGTTGATGGATAATGGCTACAGCAAGAGAAAGCCTTTGACGAAGACCTAGTGGTAATGAGTCAGGCCGTTCATTTTCATAGTCAGACAAAGAGAATTTTTCGAGCAATTGTTTGATGCGTTTGGGAATGCTATGGGCGGGCAAACGAAACAATTTGGCATGCAACATGAGATTTTGATGAACCGTTAATTCCGTGTACAGCGAAAAAGATTGGGACATATAGCCAATGCGTTGACGTATCATCAGATCGTTTGAATCAACAGATTGTCCAAATAGCGAAGCTTGACCCTCGCTGGCAGGAAGCAGACCGGTTAATATTTTCATAACCGTTGTTTTGCCACAACCATTCGAGCCAAGAAACCCAAAAATTTCGCCACGCTCTATACAAAAATTGACGTGGTCTACTGCGACAAAATCACCAAAGCGTTTGGTCAAACCGGTTGCTTCAATAGCTACTTCCGATTTTTGAGTGGATGAGCGGGGTTCTATTACCATGGGGTGCATTTGTCGCTGCTGCTCGGGTAAGAGGGCAACAAACGCTTCTTCCAGAGAATGAGTACGACTTTGCCTCAACAGGTCACTCATAGTCCCTGAAGCCAAGACTTTTCCAGCATTCATTGCAACCAGCCAATCAAAACACGCCGCTTCCTCCATGTATGCAGTGGCCACCAGAACACTCATTTTCGGCATTTCAGCACGCAACGTCTCAATGAGCTCCCAGAATTGACGCCTTGAAAGGGGATCCACTCCTGTCGTAGGCTCATCCAGAATTAACAGATCGGGAGTGTGAATCAGAGCACAACATAATCCAAGTTTCTGCTTCATCCCTCCAGACAGCTTACCTGCTGGCCTGTCTCGAAAAGGGAATAACCCTGTTCTATCCAACAAACGGGTAATGTAGTATTGTCGCACTTCACGGCTATGGCCAAAAAGACTCCCAAAGAAATCGATGTTTTCAAATACTGAAAGGGTAGGATACAGATTTTTCCCCAAGCCTTGAGGCATATAAGCAATGCGCGTGCAGAGGGCTTCACGATGAGAGCTACTCGCCATATTGCCACCAAGAACAAAAATTTGTCCGCGTTGAATGACGCGGGCTCCAGCAATGAGTGAAAACAGACTGGATTTTCCAACACCATCTGGCCCAATGAAGCCAACAATACAACCAGAAGGCAGTTTAAGAGTAATGTTATCCAGGGCACAAGTTTTACCATACCACAAACTCAGGTTATTGATTTCACAAACCGGTTTTTCAACCCCATTATTGGAGGCCTTGTTATTTGACATTTATTTTAACTTCCAACGCCGCGGGCCATTTGCTTTTGGGATCTAATTGAACATAAGCCATCCCTGGCAGCCCTGTCTTGACTAAGGCGATATATTTTTTCAGCAATTCAGGTGCAATACGGGCTTTAACACGGAACATCAGTTTTTCTCGTTCACTGGCCGTTTCTACGGCTTTAGGTGTGAATTGCGCCACACTGGCGACAAAAGTCACCTTAGCCGGTATCACATAGTTGGGTGCCGCATCAAGAATTAAATGAACTGGTGCGCCGATTTGTACTTTACCTGCTTGCTCTGTTGGAAGAAAAAAAACCATATACACATCACTTAAGTCAACCATGTTCAATACTCTGCCTCCTGCGCTGAGCACTTCTCCTGGTTGCGCAACCCGAAACTGGATACGTCCATCACAGGGAGCGATTAAAGTGCTGTCGTTGATATCTGCTGATATACGCTCGATGGTCGCTTGGGTCGCATCGACAGAGGACTCTAC